>CAVTJD010000013.1:0-291323 GCA_963734995.1 uncultured Chloroflexia bacterium | reverse complement strand
GCACGAGGATGTGGGTTCGAATCCCACCACCCCGACCAACCCTCGCTCGATGGTGGTCCCTTGACCACGAGCTCGCTCCGAGCCGAGCGGCAACTCGCTCCGGTGAAACCGGAGGCGCCGGCCGGAGGCGCCGACGAGCGATACGCTCAGCTGCTTCCGATCCGTCGGCGGCCGGCGGCTATGAGCACGGCGACCGACGCGTCGTCAGGTCGCCGTCATCGTGGGCGTTCGATGGGTAGCCCTGCCGCCTGCCACGCGGTGAACCCACCGTCGAGGTCGCCGGCCCGCGAGAACCCGAGCTCCCGGAGCGTCGCCGCGGCGATGCTCGAGGAGTAGCCGTCGGCGCACACGAGAATGACCTGCCGCTCCGGGTCGGCGAGCCGCGAATCCTCGAACCCTGACGCGGGATCCAACCGCCAGTAGAGCACTGACAGCGGCACGTGCACGGAGCCCGGGATGATCCCGCTCGCCTTACGCTGCTCCGAGCAGCGGGTGTCGATCAGCAGCGCACCCGCCTCCGCGGCGGCACGAGCGGCCTGCGGTGGGTAGCGGTCGATGCGGGCACGGGACGCGGCAAGCAGCTGGTTGACGTTCCGGCGATCCGCCATGGGGCCTCCTTCAGCGTTGGCCCGATTGTCGTGCCCCGCGCAATCGACCGTCAGCAGCAGCCGTCACCTCCGCAGCAACCGGCGTCGGCGGCTGGCAGCGCCCGCGTGCCCAGCTCGACCGACGGCCGCGCATCGGCGGGCCTGGTTGCCTTGACGATGGCGCTCACCATGCCGTCGGCGACATCGTGGGTGGGCGTGATCGAGATGTCACGCAGCCCCGCGGCCGCCAGCCCGTCGCGGTATTCGGCGAACGACAGGGCACCGGCGATGCAACCGGCAAAGGAGCCTCGCTCCAGGCGCTCCGCCGGCGACAGCCGGTCCTCGGCCACGATGTCCGTGATCCCGATCCGGCCGCCGGGTCGCAGCACACGCGCGATCTCCCGGAACACGGCCGGCTTGTCGGCGGCGAGGTTGACGACGCAGTTGCTGATCACCACGTCGACCGACGCTGCCGGCAGCGGGATGTCCTCGATGTGGCCGCGCACGAACTCGACGTTGGTCGCCCCTGCCTCCGCCACGTTGCGCTGGGCGAGCGCCAGCATCTCGTCGGTCATGTCCAGGCCGATCGCGCGACCGGTCGGCCCGACGCGCTTCGCGGACAACAGGACGTCGATGCCGCCGCCCGAGCCGAGATCCAGCACGCGCTCGCCCTCGTGGAGCTCCGCGACCGCGATCGGGTTGCCGCAGCCGAGCGACGCGAGCACGGCGGCCTCGGGCAGCTCCGACCGTTCGAGCGAGGAGTAGAGATCGGCGCCGATCGTCTCGGGCTCGCCCGAGCAGCAGCCTCCCCCGGCGGCCTGGAGCGCCGCCTGCGCGTAGCGGGCGCGGACCTCCGCATGGATGGTCTCGGTGGTCATGACATCCTCCGCGGCAGCGATGTCCCGTCCGGCTGTTCACCCGGATCCCGGCCGCTGTATCGATAGTTGACTATATCGAATGGTGTCAATATCATCGAGCCATGAGGCGGCTGACCGATCCCGATGCGCTGCTGCTCCAGGGTGCGGCGGACCCGACCCGGCTGGCCATCCTCCGGCAGCTGGCCTCTGCCGTCGATGCGGTATGCGCGTGTGACTTCACGGCCTGCTGCGAGGTCGCGCAGCCCACCGTGAGCCATCACCTCAAGGTGCTTCGGGAGTCGGGCTGGGTACGCTCCGAGCGCCGCGCCTCGTTCGTGTACTACTCGCTCCGGCCCGACGCGGTCGAGCGCTTCGGGTCCATCGCCGGCGAGCTCGCCCGCGTCCCCGGCCTGTCCACGACCGGGGTCGCCCCGGCAAGGCCTCGAGCCCTTCCGGTGCTCGAGCCGTCGCCCGCTGGCGAGCGAGGCGATGGCTCAGGCGGCGTCCGCAGCGACCGGGTCAGACGTTCCGAGCACGGTCCCCGACTCGTCCAGGGCGGCGACGGCGACGACCGTGGCGGCCGAATCGACGACCTCGGAGATGACCGTCTCGAAGCCGGTCCGCGGGATCACGGCGACGGGTCGGAGCTTGTCGGCGGTGGCGCCGGCGAGCAGCTGCCAGCCGATGACGCCGGTCGCGCCGTTCCAGCTCGCGTAGGCATTGATCCGGTGCTGGCCTGACGTCACCGCGACGACGCGATCGATCGCGAGCGCCGGGGGCTCGGCCGGTGTGCCGGTCCATGCGGCGCGGACGTCCCGATACGACTGCTTGCCGGCCGGCAGGCTGGCATCGAGCACGACCTGCCCCTCGCGTGTGAACTCGGTCAGCACCGGCTGTGAGCCCCAGCCCACCAGCACGTTGCCGGTGTCGAGGACCTGCATGTTCCCCTGGCTCGAGATCTCGAGGGCCTCGGGTCGCTCATAGCTCCGGACGAGGGTCGCGGTCATGCCGACCTCGTCGACCTCGAGCACGAGACCACGCCCATGCTCCGGGGGCTTTCGATCGTCGAAGATCGTGATCGTTCCGTCGGCCTGGCGACGCACGTCGTGCTGCCAGCCGAACTCCGTGCCGTCGCCCATCCGGAAGTCGCTGCGCCGGCCACCCAGGCGCCACACGATCCGCCCCGTGAGCCGGTCGATCTTGTACACCGCGCTGGTGTTGCGGGCCGAGACGAGCAGCATGCCGTCATGGTCCATCTCGATCGAGTTCGCGTGCACGTAGTCGTAGGCGCCGCCGCCCGCCTGCGGCGGATCGATGTACGTCTCGTCGACCGCGATGTGATCGACCGCATGCCACTCGAACAGTCGGGTGCCCGATGCCAGATCGATCTCCACGACCGCGCAGTCGAGTACCTGCGCGGGGGCCGGTGATGCCGATCCGGCCGGTGGTGACGCGGACTTGTCGACGAGGTAGAGGGCGGTTCCCTTCGGCGTGACGAGAAACTCGTGGAGGTCCGCGCCGCCGCCCGGGGTCTTGACCCGCATCACCTCCCGGTAGCTCGCATCGACGATGACGTACTCGCCGTCGCCGATGCCGCCGTTGACCGTCCCTTCCCACCAGCACAGCGCCGGCGTCCCCTGGTACTCGATGACCTGGAGGTTGGTGGCGTGGAGGCCGTCGACGCCCACCGCGGAGTCCGGGCGCATCCAGACCAGGTCGCCGTTCTGGTCATAGATCGTCGGCCCGTCGCCGGCTTCGCCGTTGTTGGGTGTCAGCAGCAGCAACCCCGGGGACACCTCCGAGGACCGGGTCCGGATCAGCAACGCGGGTGGCGTGAGGTCGGGTCGCGAGCGGAACGCCAGGCGCGGGCCGGGTGGCGGGGGCGTCGGGGTGGGGCCAGCATCGGGTGTGGGCGCCGGTGTGGCGGTCGACGTCGTCGGCGTGGGGCCACCCGCGGCCGGCCCGGTCGGTGCAGGCGTGGCCGGCGGGGCGCTGGCGGCTGCCGACGCCTAGATCAGCGGTCCAACGATCTCGATCCCGGCCACCGTGGCCACCACCGTCCCGGCCACGAGGCCGCCCGACGCGAGCAGCGCCCGGCGCGAGATCAGGCGCTGGCCAGGAGGCTCCGGATCCGGATCGTGTCCGTTGCGAGGCTCATCCTGAGGCGGCCCGTCGTCCGGGCCCGGCGTCCCCGGCTGGTACGGCGTTCCCTGGTCGTGTTGCACGTGGGTCTACTCCTGGGTCGGCCGTACGGTAGCCGGTACGGCGCTCTCGTGCCGGCCCGCGCCGTCACCTCGCCGGCCTCGTTCGAGTCGCCGGTGCCCAACAGGCCCTCCGGACGCTCAGGTTGTGCGGGTCAGCCCTGCCGGGTCGGGCGTCGCCGGGTTCGAATGGGCAAGGCGCCTCGCGTGGGCGTCTCGTTCGCATGGCCGGCGGAACCCGCGGCCGACAGGCGGAGGCATCAATGGACGTCACCTGGGTTTCGATGACGTGGCTGCACCAGGTCTCCATCGTTGTGCTGCTCGGCTTCTACACGGCGTTGGCGATCGTCGTGCTGCCTGCCGTGTCCCGCTCGCTCGACGGGGACGGCGTGGGCCGGGCGGTCGGCGCGATCGGTCGGCGGTCAAGGCCGCTCGTGATCGTGACCGTGCTGGTGTTCCTGGTCACGGGCACCTACCTCCTGCTCACCGCGGGTCGCTACGACGGCGTCGGCAACGTGTTCGCCTCGACCTGGACGACGCTGCTCACCGTCAAGCACCTCCTGGTGCTGGTGATGCTTGCCGTGGCGTTCGCGGTGGATCGCCTGGCCGTCGCCGTGTCCGAGGCGGGCTCGGACACGGCGCGGGAGACCGCGCTGGGCGCGCTGGGGCTGGCGACCCAGGGCGTGACGGTGATCGGTCTCCTGGTGCTGCTGCTGACGGCCTCCGCCCAGGGAAGCTGACGCCGCCGGTCCGCGGCGTACGATCCACCGCATGGAGCCGCGCAGGCGCAACCTCGTCCGAACGACGCTGGTGGTCGTCGTATCGCTCGTGATCGCCACGCTCGCGGTCGAGCTCCTGGAGCGCAGCCTCGGCGTCGCGAACGCGTCATCGCTCTACCTCGTGGCCGTCGTGCTCAGCGCCCTGGTGTCGGGGACGAGCGGCGCGATCGCCGTCGCCGCCGGCTCGTTCCTCGTCTACAACTTCCTGTTCACCGAGCCGCGGTTCACGTTCACGATCCACGACCCGGGCGTGCTGCTGAGCGTCGTGCTGCTGCTGTTCGTGGGGATCGTCGTGGCGGAGCTCGCCGCGCTCCAGCGCGGCCGTGCCGAGGCAGCCTCCGCGCGGGAGCGCGAGGCGAGGGCGATGTTCGCGGTGAGCCGATCGCTCGCGACTCGAGACTCCACGGTCGCCGCGCTCGAGCGGATCGCCGAGGTGCTGCGCGCGGAGACGCGAATGACCCGGGTGTGGGTCGCCATCGGGACGGACCCTGCGCTCGAGCGCGTCGCGGCCGACACCGGGGCCGGCCAGCCACTGCCGGGACCGGCCCGGTTTCTCGTGCTCCAGCGGACTGCGGGCGACGAACCCGCGCGCTGGACGTTGGTGCAGCGCCCGAGCGCGAGCGCGCAGCGCGCCGGCGGGCCGGCGGCGATCGGGCAGACCGCGGGCGGCATGGACACCTACAGGGTTCGCATCGAGGCCAGCGGCGAGCTGCAGGGTTCGGTCTGGGCCCAACGGGCGCGCGACCTGGGCGAGCCCGACGACATCGAGACCCGGTTGCTCGCGACCGCGGCCGACCAGCTCGGCCAGGCGCTGGCGCATGACGCGATCCAGGAGCGTTCGCGAGCCGCCGAGATCGCCCAGCAGAGCGACGCGCTCAAGTCCGCCCTGCTGCAATCGGTCTCGCACGATCTGCGCACGCCCCTGGCGACCATCCGGGCAGCCGCGGGCAGCCTGCGGCCGGGTGGACCGCTGAGCGATTCGGATCGCGAGGCGAGCGTCGATGCCATCGAGCGCGAGGTGGGCTACCTGAACCGCCTGGTGACGAACCTGCTGGACCTGTCCCGGATCGAGGCAGGCGCCCTGCGGGCCCACCGCGACGTGTTCGAGCTCGATGACGCCCTGGGCAGCGCCCTCGAGAGCATCCGCCCCCGGCTCGGCGCCCGCTCGCTCGAGGTCGACCTGGCGGCACCGCCGGTCGAGGTGGACCCGGTGTTCCTGCACGAGGCCGTGGCCAACATCCTCGACAACGCGATCAAGTACACGCCGGACGGCGCGCGGGTGCGGGTGGCCGCGTATGGGACGGGCGACACCCGGGTGACGCTGACCCTGGAGGACGACGGTCCGGGGGTCGGCGGCGAGGCGATGGAGCACCTGTTCGACAAGTTCTATCGGGCGCCCGGCGCGGCGCGTGGCTCGCGAGGGGGCACCGGGATCGGGCTGGCGGTGGCGCGAGGGCTGATCGAGGCGACCGGCGGTCGGGCGGCGGTGCGACGCAGCGACCTGGGCGGGCTCGCGATCGATCTCGAGCTGCCCATGGCGGTCATCCCGGCCCAGCTTGCGACGGAACCGGCGTCGTGACCCCACGCGACGGCGACCGGCGAGGTTCACGATGAAGCCCGCGACGAGACCGACTCCGGCCGACGCCACGATCCTCGTCGTGGAGGACGACGCCGAGACGCGGTCAGCGCTTCGGCGAGAGCTGACGTCGGGCGGCTACACCGTCATCGAGGCACCCGACGGCCGAACCGCGCTGGAACGCTGGGCGCAGCGACGGCCGGATCTCGTGCTGCTCGACCTGGGGCTGCCGGACATGGACGGGATGCGCGTGGTGACGGCCATCCGGCGCGAGGCCGCAACGACGCCGATCGTGATCCTGTCGGGACGGTTCGAGGAGCAGGAGAAGGTCGAGGCCCTCGATCGCGGAGCCGACGACTATGTCACCAAGCCGTTCGGGGTGGACGAGCTGCGCGCCCGGATCCGGGTTGCCATCCGGCGGGCGACCGGGCCGGCCGGCGATGGGGCCGGTCGCCTGGTTGCGGGTCCCCTGGTGCTCGATGCCCCGCACCACGAGGTCCGCGTCGGCGGCCAGCTGGTCGATCTGACGCCACGCGAGTTCGAGCTGCTCCGGGTGCTCCTGACCCATCAGGGCCGGGTCGTCACCAAGGGGAGGCTGCTCCGTGCCGTCTGGGGTGATGCGTACCGGGGCGAGGACAGCTACGTGTACGTGCACGTCAGCCAGCTGCGCCGGAAGCTGGCGGCGGCCGACGATGCCCGGCTGCTCGAGGGGCTGATCGTCACGGAGCCCGGCGTGGGCTACCGGGTGCGCGATCTCCCACCGACGAGCTCTCGCAGGCGGTCTCGAGACCTTAGGAAATCCTTAGGCGCTCAGGCCTGCCCGAGGTGCCGTGCCTCTTGGATGGGTGCGCGATCTTGAGCGTATGGAACCAGCGCCGGAGGTGGCCGGGGACACCGCGTCGAGGATCGACGGCGAGCTGCGGCTCGCCAGAGAGGCGATTCTGCTCGTTGCGTCCGGCGCCTCGCCGCGGGTGATGCTCGCGGGTCTCGAGTTCGGCGACCGTCTCGCCGACGCCTGCGCTCGCATGGCGGCCGAGGCGGGCGTGCACGTGTCGGCCGTCCGCTCGACGACCACCGGGCGGATCGCGTTCACGGTCGAACGCAACGTGGCCGCCGCCACCTCGCCCGTGGTGCTGGCCGGCCCGCTCCCCGCACCGGTGCGGCATTGATCTCAGGTCGACGACCGCTCCAGGGCCGCAAGGCAGGCGATCGCAGGGTGAGGGTCCCGCGACCGCATGCCGCCTATTTCCGCTACGCGGGCCCCAACAACCTCGTTGCCAAACCGACGGCGTCGGCTCCGCGCACGCACATGGGCCGGACGCTGGTGCGGGCCAAGGCGGCGCTCATCGGCCGGCCGCTGGCGAGCGAGGAGGAGATCGGCGAGCGCCTGTCGAAACGCAAGGCGCTGCCCATCTTCAGCTCCGACGCGATCTCGTCCTCGGCATATGCGACCGAGGAGATCCTGCGCGTGCTGGTGCTGGGCGGTGCGGCAGCGTTCCTGTTGAGCGTCGAGACCGCGATCGCGATCGCCCTCCTGCTGGGTGTGGTGGCGCTGTCCTATCGCCAGGTATGTCGCGCGTTCCCGAACGGTGGCGGCTCGTACGCCGTCGCACGCCAGGAGCTGGCGCCGCTGATGGGTCTGGTGGCGGCGGCCGCGCTGCTGATCGACTACGTGATGACGGTGGCGGTGTCCACGTCCTCGGCCGTCGAGCAGCTGATCTCGGTCGCGCCCGACATCAACCACTTTCGGATCGAGATCGCGCTGCTGTCGATCTCGCTGATCACGATCGCCAACCTGCGGGGGCTGCGCGAGTCCGGGAACATCTTCGCGGTGCCCACGTACCTGTTCGTGGGGCTGGCGCTGCTGATCGTGGTGATCGGCGTCACGCACATGGCGACGGGCACCGTGACCCCGGTGCCACCCCAGCGCGAGGCCGTGAGACTGGGAACGCAGACGATCGGGGTGGTGCTGCTGCTCAAGGCCTTTGCCAGCGGCTCGGTTGCCCTCACGGGTACCGAGGCGATCGCAAACGGGGTGCCCGCGTTCAAGCCTCCGGAGGCACGCAACGCCGCCAACACGCTGGTCGCGATGGCGGTCCTGCTGGGCGTGCTGTTCATCGGCGTCACCGTGATCGCCGATGCGTATCGGATCGTGCCCTCCGAGGAAGGCAGCGGCGGGCCGACCGTGATCGCGCTCGTGGCGCGGGTGGCCTTCGGGCACGGAACACCGCTGTACTACGTGTTCCAGCTCTCGACCGCCCTGATCCTGTTCCTGGCCGCCAATACCAGCTACAACGCGTTCCCGCGCCTGGCGGCCCTCCTGGCTGCCGATGGCTACATGCCGCGCCAGTTCGCGTTCCGTGGCGACCGCCTGGCGTTCAGCTGGGGCGTGCTGCTGCTGTCTGTGGTCGCGGCCGTGCTGCTGGTCGCCTTTGGTGGCGTGACCACGCTCCTGATCCCCCTCTACTCGGTGGGCGTGTTCGTGTGCTTCACGCTCAGCCAGGTCGGGATGGTCCGTCACTGGATGCGCGTCAGGGAGTCCGGCTGGCGCTGGCGGCTCGCCATCAACGCCGTTGGCGCGATGCTCACGCTGGTCGTCCTCGCCATCGTGATCTTCGAGAAGTTCAGCGGTGGGGCGTATCTGGTCGTGATCCTCATCCCGACCCTGGTCGCGATCATGCTGTTCATCAATCGCCAGTACGCGGCGTCGCGGCGCCAGCTCGCGATCCCGCGCGACCTGGTCGTGCCGGCGCCACGGCGCGAGGAGCGGGCCATCGTGCCCGTTCCGGGGCTCAATCGCGCGGTGGTACGGGCGGTGAACGTGGCTCGCTCGGTGTCGGAGAGCGTCACGGCCGTGTACATCGGCGACGACCCGGCGGCCTCGGCACGGATGCGTGAGCGCTGGGAGCGGCAGGTCCCAGGCGTTCCCCTGGTCATCGTCGAGTCGCCGTACCGTGCGCTGACCGGTCCCCTGGTGGCCTACCTCGACGTGCTGGATCGCGCCTGGCCCCCGGATCGTCCGGCACCCATCACGTTCGTCGTGGTCCCGGAGTACGTCGCCCGGCATTGGTGGGAGCGCGTGCTGTACAACCAGTCCGCCCGGCGGATGCGGACGGTGCTGCTCGGCCGGCCGCACACCGTGGTCGTCGACGTGCCGTACCGGCGCGACGACGTACCGGAGCATGACGAGCAGCCGATTCCCGAGCCGTCCGATCCGGGCGTGCGGCCGGCCGGCGATCACGAGCCGGGAGATGCGGCCGCGTATCATTCGGTTCGGTCGACCGGGGCGATCTGAGCGTCCCCTGGAGAACCCCGACGCGCGGTCGGGTAGTCTTGGCCACGGCCACCACCTCCCGCGCGCAAGAACGGACGCGCGGTCGTTGGTGGGCACGATCGCGACGGGCGCCATGTGGCTCGTCGTTCGGGGAGGGCTTGTGGAGCGGACGCTGGGGATCCGACGAGCAGCCGCGGGCGCGCTGGCCGTCGTCCTCGCGATGTCCGCCACGGGGTCGGCCACCGGGGTGACGGCCGGGACCACAACCACCGGGGTGACGGCCGGGACAACGGCCGCGACGCTGCCGAGCGCCCCGACACCGGCTGGCGCCGGTCCGGGCTGGTCGCGTGTCCACGGTCCATCGGCGACGGCCGACGCGACACCATCGAGCGGGCCGCTCATTGCGCACACGGCGCGAGCTGATCCGCCGGCCAGCCACGGGCCGCGCTCCCCGCGTGCGCCTGACGCGGTCATCGTCAAGTTCCGATCCGGCACCGGCCCGACCGCCAGGGCCGCCAGTCGCGGCCGGGCGGACGCCAGGCGCATCCGCAGCCTGCCATCGATCGGCGCCGAGGTCGTGCGACCAGCCGATGGCCGATCCGTCGCCCAGACCGTGGCCGCCCTCTCGGCCGACCCGACCGTCATCTACGCGGAGCCGGACTATCCGATCGTCGCGGCCGACGATCCGATCCCCGCCGGGGACCCGGCCGCCGAGCCGTACCTGGCCCCGTATCAGTGGGCGCTCGAGAATGACGGGTCGGCGTGCGCCGAGCTGGGCATTCCGTGCCGCGCCGGCGTGGACATCGACGCGACGGATGCCTGGTCGATCGCGACCGGTGCCGGGGTGACGGTGGCCGTGCTCGATGACGGGGTGGACCTCTCGAACCCCGAGCTTGCCGGCCAGGCATGGACGAACCCCGGCGAGAGCGGCCTCGACGGCGACGGGGCGGACAAGGCGACCAACGGCGTGGACGATGACGGCAACGGCTACGTGGACGACGTGCATGGCGTGAACCTGTGCCCCGACGCCGGGCCCGAGGTCCTGCATGTGCCCGGGACCGACTGGCACGGGTCGGCCGTGGCCAGCGTGCTTGCGGCCGCCGCCGACGGCAGCGGGATGGTGGGGGTTGCACCCGACGCCCGGATCATGACCGTCCGCTGGCTCGAGCCGGCCTGCTCGACCGTCAGCTATGCGGTGGACGCCATCGACTACGCGATCGCAAGCGGCGCCCACATCATCAACGCCTCCTGGGGCACGTACGGGTCGAGCCAGGCGCTCCGCGACGCGGTAGGGCGCGCCGCCGACGCGGGCGTCCTGATCGTCGCCGCGGCCGGCAACGAGAGCTCGGAGATCCAGCTCTACCCGGCCGCCTTCGATCTGCCGACCATCGTGTCGGTGGCCGCGATCGATCCCGATGGCGGCCTGGCCGCCTTCTCGAGCTTCGGGCCGACCGTCGATCTCGCGGCACCCGGCTCGGCGATCCTCGCGATCGACGTGGAGAACGACGGATACAGCCTGGTCGATGGCACATCGTTTGCGACCCCGCTGGTCGCGGGCTCCGCGGCGCTCGTGGCCCAGGCGCAGGGCGCGCTGCTCGGGGACCCCGCAGCCCTTGCCGCACGCCTCATCGGGTCCGGGTGGCGCAACCCGGCGACCGCGACCCCGGTCACCGAGAGCGGTCGCGTGCTCGACGCGCGCCGGGCCCTCGACTTCAGCGCCCCGGCGTCCCCCGACCGGCTCACGGGCGCGGCATGGAAGGGCAAGACGCTGGGCAAGACCATGATCCCGGTCAAGCTCAGCTGGCCGGCGGCAACCGATGACCTCGGCATCGACGCCTACCTCGTGCGTTACCGGAGGACGGGCACGACAGCGTGGGCCACGTTGTCAGGCTGGATCACGAGCCGATCGCTGACCACCAGGCTCGCTCGCGGCACGCGCTACGAGATCGAGGTCACCACGCGCGACGCCGGCGCAAACACGACCACGACCGTGTTCCCGCTGCGCATGGTGCGGTACCAGGAGGGGTACGCCACGTATCACGGGCGATGGCGGCGGACGTCATGGGCCAGCGCCTCGGGCGGCCACACCCGCTACGCGACCCGGGCCGGGAGCTGGGCCAAGGTCCGGTTCACCGGACGATCGGTGGCCCTGGTGATGCCCAAGTCGCGCCGAAACGGCCGGGCCAGGGTCTATGTCGACGGCCACTACGCGACGACGCTCAATCTCCACGCTCGCTCGACGCACGCGCGCAGGATCGTGTTCGCGCGGTCGTGGACGACGAGCGGGACGCACACCATCAAGATCGTCGTGGCCGGAACCGCGCGTCACCCGCGCGTCGATCTCGACGCGATCGTCGTCGGTCGCTGACTCGCCGCGCCCGGTTGGGCGGCTCGCTCAGCCGAGGCTCAGGTCAGGGCCAGCGAGGCCACGGTCAGGCTGTCCCGCTGGGCGAACGAGAACCCCTCGGCCGCCAGCAGCTCGTGCATCGGCGCATTCTCCGGCGCGAGCTCGGCCAGCAGGTGGGACACCCGCTCGCCCCTGGCCACGTCGACCGCACCGCGCACCAGCTGCGCGCCGATACCACGTCGCTGCCAGCGATCGGCGACGCTCATGGTGAGCATCCGGTCGTTCGTGGCGTGCACCCGGGATACGCGGGCGACCGCGGCGATCTCCGGGCCGTCGGGCCCGGCGGCCTCGGCCACCAGGGCGAACTGACGGTCGTAGTCGACGAAGCAGATCCGGGTGAGCCGCTCGTGCGCCGTCCGCTCCGAGAGCGGGCGGTCCTTGCCATAGCGGGCCCGGACGGTCGCCTCGGACAGGCTGGCGTGCCATGCGGCGACGCCCGGCTCATCCTCCGGCCGGATCGGCCGGATCGTCAGCGGGATCCCGTCATCGGTCCGGCCCTCCTGGATGTACTCGTGCGGGTAGGGTCGGATCGCGAGGCGCGGCAGGTCGGCATCCGCGACCGTCGTCGGGTGGAGCACGACCCGGGCATCGAGCGCGATGATCCGTTCCGGCGAGGCGAGCAGCGGGTTGATGTCGATCTCCGCGATCCGGGGCTGCTCCGCCACGAGCTCGCTGAACCGGACCAGCAGCGCGGCCAGGACGTCGATGTCGACTGCCTTGCGGCCGCGCACGCCGCGCAGCGCCTTGGCGATCATCGTCTCGTTGATGAGATGGCAGGCGAGGTTGGTGTTGAGCGGCGGCAGCGCCAGCGCCCGGTCGCGGAACACCTCGACCAGCTGACCACCCATGCCGAACAGGAGCACCGGGCCGAACTGCGGATCGGGGCTGCTGCCCACGATCAGCTCGTAGCCGCTCCAGTTGATCATCGGCTGGATCGTCACGCCCTCGAAGTGCTCGGCGCCGGCTCGCTCGGTGACCGATGCGCGGATCTGCTCGAATGCCTCGCGCACGGCGTCCGGATCGCGCAGGTTGAGGACCACGCCGCCGACGTCGGTCTTGTGCGTCACGGTCCGGCTGAGCAGCTTGGCCACCACGGGGTAGCCGATCTCCTCGGCCGCGGCCACCGCCTCGTCGGGGGTTTGCGCGAGCTCCGTGTCGGTGATCGGGATGCCGTACGCCGCGAGGACCTTCTTGCTCTCGTACTCGGTGAGCAACGTGCGCCCCTCGGCCGCGACGTCCGCGATGATCGAGTCGACCTCCTCGCGGAACTCGCCGCGCTCGGGCGCGACAGGCAGGCGCGGCGTCTCGTACAGCGAGCGCAGATTGGCGTCGTACCGCCACAGGTGGTTGAACAGCACGCATGCGGTGTCGGGATAGGCGAACGTGGGGATCCCCGCCTCGCGCAGGATCGCGGCCCCCTCCGCGACCTCCTCGCCGCCCATCCACGAGGCGAGCACCGGCTTGCCTTCGATCCTGGCGTACTCGACGAGCGCGCGAGCGGTGGCGGTCGGATCCGTCATCGCCTGCGGGGTGAGGATCACCAGCAGCCCGTCGGTTGACGGGTCGGCCGCGGCGACCGCGAGTGCCTGCGCGTACCGGTCCGGCGGGGCGTCGCCGATGATGTCGATCGGGTTGTTGTGGCTCCACACCGATGGCAGCACCGCGTTGAGCTGCTCCATCGTCTCGGGGGTGAGCTCGGTCAGCTCCCCGCCACCGCTGATCAGCGCATCGGTGGCGATCACGCCCGGCCCGCCGGCGTTGGTCACGATCGACAGCCGGTGACCCTTCGGGCGCGGCTGCTTGGCCAGGATCTCGGACACCTCGAACAGCTCGCTGATCGAGTCCACGCGCAGCACACCGGCGCGCCGGAAAGCCGCATCCAGCACGTCGTCCGAGCCGGTCAGCGAGCCCGTGTGCGATGCCGCGGCCTTGGCCGCCTGTGCCGTTCGACCGGGTTTGATCACGATGATCGGCTTGGTCAGGGCGACCTCACGAGCCGCGGACAGGAAGGCCCGGGCATCGCCGATCGTCTCCATGTAGATGACGATGCTGTCCGTGTTGGGGTCGTCGCCCAGGTAGTCGATGACGTCGCCCCAGCCGACGTCGAGCATCGAGCCCAGCGAGGAGATCGACGAGAAGCCGACGTCCTCGAGCGCCGCCCAGTCGAGGATCGCCGTGAGCAGCGCGCCCGACTGCGAGACGAGCCCCACGCGACCCGGGTTGGCGATCCCGGCCGCGAAGGTGGCGTTCATGCGCTCGACGGGGTTCATCACCCCCAGGCAGTTGGGCCCGACGACCCGGATCCCGTACCGCCGTGCGGTGGCCAGGATCTGGCGCTCGAGCTCGACCCCCTCGGGCCCGACCTCCTTGAAGCCGGCGCTGATGATGATCACCCCGCGCACGCCGGCCTGGCCGCATTCCTCCACCAGCCCGGGCGCCGTCTTGGCCGGAGTGACGATCACCGCGAGGTCGACGGGCTCGCCGATCGCGGCCAGCGACGGGTAGGCCTTGACGCCCAGGATGGCCGGCCGGGTCGGGTTGACCGGGTAGACCGTGCCGCCGAACGGCGAGGAAAGCAGGTTCCACAGGATCGTTCGGCCGACGGACCCGGCCTTCTCGGTGGCGCCGATCACGGCGATCGAACGCGGATGGAAGATGGCATCGAGGGGGCGACGCCCATCGCGCAGGATGTCGGCGGTCGGGTCGGGAGCGGGTGAGATGACGGCCATCTGGAGTCCTCGGCGGGCGCGAGCGGTGGGTGGACGCAATGGGTTTGACGTTAGGGTCCACCGATGCCGCAGCGAGCGCAACGGGCCGTGTGGCGCCGAGTTCCCGGGATCGGCCCATCGATGACGGGCCATCGGCCGTGCCGGAGACGGGCCGGAGTTCTCGGCGGCCGGGTCAGCGCTCGGAGACGGTGAGGGTTCCCTGCATGCCCGCCTGCTGATGGCCGGCCAGCTGACACACGTAGGTGTAGGTCCCGGGCTCGAGATCGACGGTCAGCTGGCGCGTGACGCCCGGGACGAGCCCCTCCACCTCGTCCACCACCCGGTCCCCGTCGAGGATCTCGAACTCGTGCTCGACGGTTCCGGTGTTGGTCACCGAGAACGTCACCTCGCCCGCCTCGACATCGACGTGGTCAGGATCGAACGCGTACTCGTATGCGGAGATCGCGACGACCGGCCCCGCGGATCCAGGGGCACTCGCCGGTGACCCTGCCGAACTGCACGCGGCGATCCCGATGCTGACGGCGATGAGCAGCGAGGCCCCCACGGCGAGCGGCAGACGGGCGAGAGCCGGACGAGCCATGGACATGGACCTCCCGAAGAGCGCGAGCGCGGGCGCGCTCAGCCGGTCGCCACCGCTCGGCGTCGGAACGTGGGCCGGCCGGCGACGAACAGCAGCAGCACGGGGACCAGATACAGCAGGTACGCGACCACCTCGATTGGGGTGGGCTCAGATCGGTAGCCGAACAGGCCGCGCAGCACGTTGCCCAGCGGCGTGGAGTCGGGCAGCACGCCGTTCAGGTCGTACGCGACGCCGCTGTTGACGATCAGCCCCGCCTCGCCGAGGGCAGAGACGGAGAAGGCCACCAGGCCGGCCGCGACGAAGATCAGCACGACGCCGGTGACCGTGAAGAACATGCGCAGGTTGACCCGGACGCCGCCCACGAAGATCGCGATCCCGACGGCGACGGCCGTGCCCAGCCCGAGCAGCCCGCCGACGAGCGTCAGCGGCCCGGCGCCCGCCGAGGTGATGATGGCCAGCAGGAACAGGACGGTCTCGAGCCCTTCCCTGGCCACGGCCACGAACGCCAGCCCGACCAGTGCCAGCGCGCCACCGGTCCCGAGGGCGGCATCGACACCGTGCTCGAGCTCGCCCTTGAGAGCGCGACCCTGCCGTCGCATCCAGAACAGCATCCAGGTGAGCACCGCCACGGCGGCGATCCCCGCCAGGCCCTCGATGGTTTCCTGGACCACGGCCGGCATGCGACCCACCGTGGCGACCACGACGACGCCCGCCAGCACCGACACCGCCACCGCCGCTGCAACGCCTGCGAGGATCAGCGGGAGCATGTCGCGGCGCCCGATGCGTGCGAGATACGCAGCGATGATGCCCACGATGAGGGCGGCCTCGAGGCCTTCGCGCAGCATCAGGAAGTAGGTGGGGACCATTGGGACGCGCTCCGCTGTCAAACGTGCTTGGCAGCACGATACAAGGTTTCTTGTCGGTTGTGAACAAGGCCCCCTGTCATGGCGGAGTCCCAGATGCCATACCGGATCTCTGGCACCACCAGGTGCTGGCGGCGGGGCTGGCCCACGCTAGCATGATCCGTGTCATGTTCAGCGGCGGATGGTCCGGCCCGTGGCGCGCCGCCGGTAGGCGCCCGGGGCCGATGTATCCCTTCGGGCTCGGCTTTCGTCCTCCCTGTAGAGAAGCGGCAAGGGCCGCCCACATGGAGATCGATGAGATGAAGCTGTCGAGGAACGAAGGCACGCCGGATCGGATCATTCGGGTGGTGCTCGGCGTGGTGCTGGGCGCCGCGCTGGTCGCGGGCGTGGTGACCGGCCCGCTCGCCTATGTCGGGCTGGTCGTCGCGGCCGTGCTGCTCGTCACGGGGCTCACCGGCTTCTGCCCGCTGTACGCGGTGCTAGGCCTGCGGACTCTCCCCGCATCCCGGCGCTGATCCGGAGGGAGGCGTCACGACACAGGAAGACACCGGTCAGCCTGAGCTCGGCGAGATCCTGCTCGCCGAGCTGCCGTGGCTCGTCCGGCTCGCGACCCGACTGACGCGTGACGTCGATGCCGCCGAGGACTGTGCCCAGGAGACGCTGGTCGCCGCCTGGCGGCGCTACGACCAGCTCCGCGACCCGGCCGCGCTGCGAGCCTGGTTGCGCCGAACACTCGTCAACCGGATCATCGATCGCTCGCGGGCCCACCATGCCGAGCTCGACATCGACATGGTGGAGCAGGACTGGGCCGACGACGCCTGGACGGTGGCCCCGGAGCGCGTGCTCGAGCGTGCCGAGCTGCGTGACGATCTCGAGGATGCCCTGGCCCGGGTGCCCGTCATCCTGCGGGTGCCGGTCGTGCTCCATGACGCGCTGGGCTGGACCGGACCCGAGATCGCCGACGCGCTGGGGATCGGCCTGCCGGCCGCGAAACAGCGGCTCCGTCGCGGCCGGATGGTGCTGGTGAGCGCCCTGGCCGACGATGCGCAGCGACGGGCGAGCCTCGCCCAGCCGCTGCGCTGCTGGCGCGCGAGGCGTCATGTCTCTGCGTACCTGGATGGAGAGCTCGACAGCGAGACACGCACGGCGGTCGAGGCGCACCTCGCGTCATGTCCCACCTGTCCGCCGCTGTACGCGTCCCTGGTCGGTGTTCGGGCCCAGATGGAGGGCCTCCGCGACCCGGATTCGGTGATCGAAGGCGCGGTCTCCGAGCGCATCCGGACCAGGCTCGGCGCCACGGCCCGGTCGACGCCCTGAACGCCCGCAACGGGTGAGCGGACGCAGGCCCGCGACGCGTCAGTCGCGCGGGGGACCCGCGTCGATCCGCGCCCGTAGCGCGTCGAGCGAGGGATCGGCCCAATCCGCCTCGATCCACCACGTCGCGCCGGCGTCCGCATAGGCACGGGCCGTGGCGGCTGCCGCCGCCGGCTCGGCGCCGGACGTCACCCCGTCCACGATCACGTCGAACGGCCGCGCGTCCGCCGCGCCCGATTCCAGCGCCGCCCGGGCGCGCTCGCCGCGAAGCCAGGCCGTGACGTCGGCCAGGGCCGCGGCGTTCATGGCCTGCTCCCCGTCCGTGCCGCCGAGCTGGACCACGATCCCGTCCCAGCGCGCCGCCCGGCGCATCGACCGCGCGTGTGGCCAGGCGCCGACCACCCAGATCGGGATCCGCGGCCGCTGAACCGGGGTGGGCCTGAAGGTCATCGGACCGAACCGGTAGTGGTCGCCCTCGAAGGCGAACGGCTCGCCCGACCACAGGCCGTCCACGATGGCCAGCGTCTCATCCAGGAGCTCCGCGCGCGTCCGAGCCTCGACCGGCTCGCCCACGTTGCCGAACCCCGCGTCATCGAGCGCGCCCAGACCGACCGGCAGCACCAGGCGACCGCCGGACAGGACGTCGAGCGACATCGCCTCGCGCGCGAGCTTCCACGGCCGGCGGCGCGGCGGCGCGAACACGATCGCCCCGAGCGTGACCCGTTCCGTCCGCATCGCGATCGCCGCAAGCACGATCCACGGGTCGAACATCGGGTCGGTGCCGATCGCGACCGCGTCGTAGGTGAACACGCCGTCCCAGCCCGCCGCCTCGGCGCGTGCCGCGAGCTCGGCGGCTTCACGCGGCTCCCCGCTCGTGAGCACGATCCCGTAGCGCATCGGCTCATGATGCGGCATGACGGGGGATCCGATCCGTGGCTCTGCTAGCGTGAGCGCATGATCCCTCGACGACCCGGCCGACCCATCGGCGTCGGCATCCAGCTGCCCGAGGTCGAGCGAGACGTGCGCTGGCCGGAGATGCGCGCCATCGCACGCCTGGCCGAGGAGGTCGGCTTCGACTCCATCTGGCTGGGCGATCATCTCCTGTATCGCTACCGATCGGGCGAGACCCGAGGGCCGTGGGAGGCCTGGACGACGCTGGCCGCGCTGGCCGAGGCGACCGACCGGGTGGCGCTCGGCCCGCTGGTCGCTGCGACCGCGTTCCATGCCCCGTTCATGCTGGCCAAGCTGGCCGCGACCGTGGACGAGATCTCGGGTGGCCGGCTCGTCCTGGGGCTGGGCGCAGGCTGGAACGAGACCGAGTTCGCGGCGCTGGACGCGCCGTTCGACCATCGCGTCACGCGCTTCGAGGAGTCGTTCACGATCGTGCGCACGCTGCTGTCCGAGGGTGCGATCGACTTCGAGGGACGGTGGTTCACGGCTCACGACGCGGTGCTGCGACCAGGACCCGCCCGCCCCGGGGGCCCGCCGCTGCTGATCGGCTCGAACGGCGATCGCATGCTGGCGGCGACGGCACCGTATGTCGATGCGTGGAACTCGTGGTACACGGGCACCGGCAACCGGCCCGACGGCATCCCCGCGCTGCGTGCCCGGGTGGATGCGGCGGCCACAGCGGCCGGTCGTGACCCGGCGGAGATCGAGCGGACGGTCGCGATCCTGGTCCAGCTGCCGGGCGGCACGGGACGTGTCTCGGGTGACGCGGATCGGCGTCCGGCCGACATCCCGCTGACGGGCTCCCCGCAGGCGATCGCCGCCGAGCTGCGGGCTTACGCGCGCGAGGGGATCGGCCACGTCCAGCTGGTGGTCGACCCGATCACGGAGGCGTCCGTGGCGGCGCTGGCGCCGATGCTCGAGGCATTGGACGGCTCGGCGCCCTCGTGACCCGCTCGTTCGTCCTCGTGTGACCCGCTCGGCGCCCTCCTGACCGGCTCCTTCAGACGTGCGCCGCGCGGCGTTGCGGTTGTGGCGACGGGCCCCCTGCCGGCCACCCCAGCGTGCTAGCATCCGCGCCCTGCGCCGCATCTGATCGGGGGTCGCCGATCGTCCCGAGAACAGCGGCCCCTTCCAGCGCGGAGACGACCGTGAGGCAGCTCGCTCCCGTCGCAGGCCACGCAGCCGGACCGGTTCGGCGATGAGCGAGCGAACCCGGCTCGCGAGTCGCGACAACGGTCGCGCGCACGAGCTGTCCGAGCTGGACAAGCGGATCATCGAGCATCTCCAGGAGGATGGCCGGCGCCCGTTCACCCAGATCGCCGCGGAGCTGGGCGTATCGGAGGCCGCGGTCAGGGCGCGCACCAACCGGCTGATCGAGAAGGGGATCCTCCAGGTCGTCGGTGTCACGGACCCGCTCAAGCTGGG
This sequence comes from uncultured Chloroflexia bacterium, assembly GCA_963734995.1. Classification (GTDB taxonomy): domain Bacteria; phylum Chloroflexota; class Limnocylindria; order Limnocylindrales; family CSP1-4; genus CAIXZV01. The sequence continues at coordinate 271,780 of CAVTJD010000013.1, read as the reverse complement.
GTTCCAGGTCTGGGCCATGATCGGGATCAAGGTCGAGGCCGCACGACTGATCGAGGTCGCGGAGGAGATCGCCGGCTTCCCGGAGACGGACTACGTGGTGGTCACGGCCGGCAGCTACGACATCCTGGTGGAGGCGGTCGCCGAGGACAACGAGGCGCTGCTCGAGTTCCTGTCCACCCGGTTGCGCAAGATCCCCGGGGTCCGCGAGACCGAGACCTTCGTGTATCTGCGGCTGATGAAGCAGAACTATCAGTGGGGGACGCGCTGAGCCTGGCATCGCCGGGCTCAGCTCTCGTCGCGCCGGCGGCGGCACGATGCCGCCGGACAGCCCGGGAGGTCGTCCCGGCCGAGCGGACGAGCGACCGAGCCAACCCGGTGTAGCATCCGCCCGGTGACCAGCGACCGCCCCGGACCCGGCCCCTCCACGCGCGCGATCCGCGCGGCGTCGCGCGTGCCCGACGTGCGACAGGTACCGACCGCCGTGCCGATCTACCAGACGGCGACGTTTGCCGCCGGCGATGCCGAGGAGCTTGCGGCGGTGCTCACGGGCGAGCAGCCCGGGTACGCCTACAGCCGGATCGACAACCCCACCGTGGTGGCCCTGGGAGATGCGGTGGCCGAGCTCCACGGCGCCGAGGCGGGTGTCGCGCTGGCAACCGGGATGGCCGCGATCCACGCCGCCCTGCTGTCGCTGCTCCGAGCGGGCGATCGGCTGCTGATCGGCCAGGTTGGGTACGGCACCACGCGAACCCAGGTCGAGGCGGCGTTCGGGCGTCTGGGCGTGGACCTGGGCTACGTCGACACCACGGACGTTGCGGCCGTGGATGCGGCGCTCGCCGCCCGTCCGACCCGCGTGCTGCACGTCGAGACCATCGCCAATCCCACCTGCGTGCTGGCCGACCTGCCGGCGCTCGCCGAGGCGGCCCACCGGCACGGGGCCGTGCTCACGGTGGACAACACGTTCGCGTCGCCGGCCGTGTGCCGACCGCTGGAGCATGGCGCCGATCTGGTCGTCGAGTCGGCGACCAAGTACCTGTCGGGCCATTCCGACGTGATGGCCGGGGCCGTCGTCGGCTCTCGCGCCCGGATCGACGCGGTCCGGTCGGCGCTGATCGACACCGGCGCCACGTTGGGGCCATTCGCCGCCTTCCTCGTCCTGCGCGGCATCGCCACGCTCGCCGTTCGCATCGAGCGGCAGTCCCGTACGGCGGCGGCGCTCGCCGCATTCCTCGAGCGAAGCGATGGGGTCACCCGGGTGCTGTATCCGGGTCTGGCGAGCCACCCGCAGCGCGAGGTCGCGGGCCGGATCCTCGACCTGGGCGGTGCGATGCTTGCCGTCGAGCTGTCGGGTGGCCGTGAGGCGGGGCGGGCGTTCTTCGACGCGCTCCGGATCCCCGAGCGCACGGCCAGCCTCGGCAGCGTGCACACGATGGTCGTCCATCCGCCGACGTCATCGCATCGTGCGCTGGACGCCACAGCGCTGGCCGCGGCGGGGATCGCCGAGGGTCTGCTTCGGGTGTCCGTCGGGCTCGAGGACGAGGCGGACCTGGTCGCCGACTTCGCGCAGGCGCTGGAGGCTGCGCGCGCCGCCTCGCGCAGCGCGGCGGCAACTTCGTAGGAGGCCGTCATCGCGACCGTCGCCGTCCGCAGCCCGGCCCGGTCCACGCTTGGACCGTTCGCCCGGCTCGGCAACGCCGTGTGGAGCCTGCTGACCTCGGTCGACTTCGCGGTCGTCCAGATCATCGTGCTCGCGCTGCTGGCCGTCGTGGGCATGACGCTCCATCAGCTGCCCGACTTCGCCTTCCGCTCGGCCACGGACTACGCGAACGAGATGGACAAGCTGCACGCGACCTACGACCCGGTGCTGGGCAGCGGTGTCGTGGGGCTGCTCGAGCGGCTGCAGCTGTTCCAGGTGTTCAGCTCGCTCTGGTTCAGCGTGGGTCTGGTGGTGCTCATCCTGTCGATCGTGGCCTGCACCATCGACCGCACGCCCAGGCTGTGGCGCCAGTCCGCGGACATCCGCGTGGTGCAGCCGGACCCGTTCTACGATCCGGCGCTGCCCGAGCGGGCCGCGGTCACCGGCCTCGAGGCGGAGGCGGTCGAGAGCGTCCTGCGCCGGCACCGGTTCCACGTTCGGCGCGAGGATGTGGGCGGGCGAAGCTACGTGTACGGCGACCGCAACCGCTGGACCAAGATGGCGACGCTGCTCACCCATACCGGGCTCGTCCTGTTCCTGGTCGGGGCCGCGGTCACGACGCGGTTCGGCGATGAGCAAGGACTGGTCGTGGCCGACGGCGAGTCGCTGACCGTGCAGCCGATCGGGACGCCCGGGCTGCTGCTCGTGCGCAACCTGGGCTTCGAGGCCCCCGGGTTCGACACCGGCCACCCGACCGACTTCACGACGCATCTGGCGGTGTACCAGAACGGGCGGCAGATCGCCGACAAGGTGATCCGCGTCAACGATCCGCTGACGGTCGGCGGCTACACGTTCCATCAGAACGGCTTCGGGCCGGCGCCCGACGTGGTGATCCGCGACGGCGAGGGACAGCCGCTGTGGACCGGTCCCATCCCCATGACCGACCAGGCCGCCGGCTTTCCATTCACCGAGTTCGCCGTGCCGGGGCGTGACGTCGTCCTCCAGCTGCTGCTACAGCGCCAGGCCGATGGAACGGGGATCCTGCTCGTGCTGCCGTTCCGCTCCGTCGGCACGAACGCAGACGGCTCGGCCCAGACGGAGGGCCTCCAGCCGGTGGCGCTGGCCCAGGGCGAGGCGACCGTCCCGTCCGGCACCGACTTCTCGGTTGAGCTGGCCGGGTTCTCCGACTACACGCTCCTGATCGCGAAACGAGATCCGGGGCAGGGGATCGTGTGGGCCGCGTTCGCGGCATTGATCGCCGGCATCCTGATCACGTTCTGGATGCCGCGCCGCCGGATCTGGGGGCGGTTGGACGCCGACGGCCGGCTGGCGCTCGTGGTCCGGGTCGACCGTTACGTCGACGTGACCCGGGAGTTCGGTGGCGTGCTCGCGGACCTCGTCGGCGCGCGCCGGCCCGCCGAACCGTCGGTCAACCGGGCAGACTGAGGTCACCATGACCACGCTCGCCGAGGTGCTCGACGCGCTCGCGCCGGGCACAACGCTTCGGGCTGCCGCCCGCGGCACCGAGCCGGAACCCGGAGCGCCTCGAACCGGAGCACCCGAAGGCGGCGCACCCCAGGCAGACGCGCCGCAGGCCAACGCGCCGCAGGCCAGGGCACCCGAAACCGGAGCGCCGCAGGCGGGCGTGCCGCAGACCGGCGCGTCCCAGATCAGCGCATCCGAAACCGGCGCGCCGCACGTGGGCTGGGTCCGTGTCCTCCGCTCGCGGGTCCCGGCGCTGGACGTGCTCGAGCCGTCGGATCTGGTGATCATCCCGGCGGCCGCCATCGCGGTTGTGGCACCCACCCCGCAGGACGTCCGCGACCTCGTCCAGACACTGGCCCGGAGCGGTGCCTCGGGGCTGCTGCTGGTGGCGGAGGGTTCAGCGGCGGGCCCCGGTGTGCCGCCCGCGCGCGACGTGCTGGCCGAGGTGGAGGCGGCCGCGGCCGAGACCGACATGCCGGCGGTCCGGATCGAGGGTCTCGATCCGGGGTCGCTGGAGCGGCGGCTGATCGGGTTCCTCATCGACCAGCGGGGAGAGCTGGAGCGGCAGGCGGCCGGCCTCGAAAACGACCTCGCGCAGCTGGCGATGGCCGGTCGTGGGCTCGACGCGCTGGCGGCGGCGATCGGCGGGTTCCTGCGGCGGGCGGTGGCGATCGAGGGCAAGCGTGCGGACGCGCTCGCCGTCCACGCGCCGGCCGAGGTCCCGGGCGCCGCGGCGGCGGTTGCCGGCTACCTGTCGCGGCCGCGTGGCACCGGGCGCCGCATCCCCCTGCCCGGGGCACCCGGCGAGACGTCGCCTGCCGGGTGGCTCGTGCTCCTGGGGGACCAGCCGCCGGGCGATCTCGAGATCATCGCCACCCAGCGGATCGCGCCGCTGCTGTCGCTGGAGCTCGTGCTCGAGGCGCAGGTCCGCCGGGCGCGCGACGAGGCCGGCCGGGGCGAGGCGCTGCCCAGCGACGGTCCGCCGTGGGTCGTGCTCGTCGCGCGCCAGCCCGAGGAGCCCGAGGGCGAGCCGAGCCGGGAGGACATCCGCCGGGAGCTGCGGTTCCGGTTCGCGGCCCGCCGGCTCTCGTTGCGCGGGACCAGCGAGAGCCTCGAGCTGCGGGCAATCGCGGCGCTCGAGACTGGTGATCCGCTGGGTCTTCGGATCGCCGGCCGCGTGGCGGAGTTCCTGGGTCGTACGGTGGCCCTCTCGCGTCCGTTCGACGATCCGGCCGGACGGCCCGCACAGGAGGCAGCCGCGAGGGCAACGCTGGATGCCGTCGAGCGCCTTCCCGAGTCGCCGCGTGTCGCCCGGGCCGACCGGACGCCCGCCTACCGCCTGCTCGCCGCACTGGGCAACCTGCCCGACGACCGCGTGCAGGCGAGCGCGCTGCTCGAACCGCTGCTCGCGGGGCGCCCCGCGAGCGTGCGCGAGCGGCTGGCGACGCTGCGTGCCGTCCTCGATCATGCGGGATCCGGAGAAGCCGCCTCGGTGCTGGGAATCCACCGCAACACCCTTGCGTACCGCGTCCGCAACCTGGAGTCGACGACGGGCTGGGATCTCGGCGATCCAGACCTGCGCCTGGCGCTCGCGGTGGCCGTTCGTATCGTGCAATCTGCACAAGAGAGGCGGACCTAGACGCAGCGATTCGCCACCCAACTGACCCGCAGGCGCGGCTAGACTCGATCCAGTCCGGGTGGATGCCCGGACCTTCATGCCTGCGGCACAACGCCGCGAGTCCCCATCGGACATGTCCGGGGCCCGCGGCGGGCGACACAGCGGTGCGACGGGCGACAGCGCGGAGGGTGGCGGTTGGCGATCGCGCAGCAGCCTGAGCTCGAACAGATCGACGCCGCCAGGGCGGCGGGCATCCGGTTCGTGCAGCTCCAGTTCACCGACATCCTGGGCGTGGTGAAGGGCGTCACGATCCCGATCCACCAGCTCGAGGGGTCGGTCACCCACGGGACCTGGTTCGACGGCAGCTCCATCGAGGGGTTCACCCGGATCGCGGAGTCGGATCAGTATCTCCAGCCCGACATGAGCACGTTCAACGAGATCCCGTGGCAGCCGGGCAGCGGGCCGCGCGGGACCGCGCGCGTGATCTGCGACGTGTTCACGCCGCGCGGCGAGCCGTTCGCCGGCGATCCCCGCTACGTGCTCCGCCGCCAGACCGAGCGTGCGACCAAGCTGGGCTACATCGTGAACACGGGCCCCGAGCTCGAGTTCTTCCTGTTCCGGCGCGACGACAGCGGCGAGATCACGCCGCTGCCCCACGACGAGGCCGGCTACTTCGACTTCTCGACCGACCTCGCCCAGGAGGTCCGCCAGGACATGGTCGATACGCTCGAGGCGTTCGGGATCCGGGTCGAGGCGGCACACCACGAAGTGGCCGGGGGCCAGCACGAGATCGATTTCGAGTACGCGGATGCGCTCAAGACCGCGGACAACGCGGTGACCTTCAAGTTCGCGCTCAAGGCGATCGCGCAGCAGCACGGGCTGTACGCGACGTTCATGCCCAAGCCGATCCACGGCATCAACGGCTCGGGGATGCACACCCACCAGAGTCTCTACTCGATCGCCGACGGGCGGAACGCATTCGCCGACGTCTCGTCGCCGTACGGCCTGTCCGACGTCGCCAAGTCGTACATGGCCGGCATCCTGGCCCATGCCCGGGGGATGATCGCGGTCCTGGCGCCGCTCGTGAACAGCTACAAGCGCCTCGTCCCGGGCTACGAGGCGCCGACCTACATCACCTGGGGCCGGACCAACCGCTCGGCGCTCATCCGGGTGCCGATGATCTCGCCCGGCAAGTCGATCGAGGGGACCCGCTGCGAGGTCCGCTGTCCGGACCCTTCGTCCAACACCTACCTCGCGTTCGCGGCGATGATCGCGGCCGGGCTCGATGGCGTGGAGCGTGGCCTCACGCTCAGCGAACCGGTCGAGGAGTCACTGTTCGAGATGGATGCGCACCGGATCGCCGAAAAGGGGATCGGCGAGCTGCCGGGCACGCTCGGCGACGCCATCGACGAGATGGAGAAGGACCCCGTGATCTGCGAGGCGCTCGGCGACCACGTGCTGTCTCACTACGTGTCCGCGAAGCGCGCCGAGTGGGACGAGTACCGGACCCAGGTCACCCAGTGGGAGCTCGACCGCTACCTCGAGGCCTTCTAGCCGCCCAACGCCTATACGCCGATCGCTGCACGCAGGGCACCGATACCGACCGTCGCTACCGACCGCCGCCACAGCAAGGGAGCCACATGACCGCCCGACACACCGCCATCGAGACCGTCGCGAACCACAAGGTCGCCTCGACCCAGAACTACCTGGAGCACGCAGGCGAGGACATCTACGGCGAGTACGTGTTCGACGAACGCGACCAGCGCCAGTACCTGGCCAAGCCGATCTTCCGCCGGTTGCGGCGCACGATCGATGGTCTCGAGCCGTTCGACCCCGTGATCGCGGATGCGGTCGCGCACGGCGTCAAGGAGTGGGCCATGGCGCACGGCGCCACCCACTTCACCCACTGGTTCGTGCCCATGACGGGGTCCACGGCCGAGAAGCACGACTCGTTCCTGACGCCGCTCCCCGACGGCTCGACGATCGCGGAGTTCTCGGGCAGGAACCTGCTCCAGGGCGAGCCGGACGCCAGCTCGTTCCCGTCGGGCGGGATCCGGGCCACGTTCGAGGCCCGCGGCTACACGGCGTGGGACGTCACCAGCCCGATCTTCCTCCAGGTCGAGCCCAACGGCGTGACGCTGACCATCCCGACCGCCTACGTGTCGTTCACGGGCGAGGCGCTGGACCACAAGATCCCGCTGCTCCGCTCCCAGGAGGCGCTGGGCACGCAGGCGCTACGCGTGCTGCGCTGGTTCGGCAACACGAGCACTTCGCGCGTGTTCACCACGATCGGCCCCGAGCAGGAGTACTTCCTGGTCGATCGCCGGCTGGCCGAGCAGCGCCCGGACCTGCTGCTCACCGGGCGCACCCTGTTCGGCGCCCCGTCGCCCAAGGGCCAGGAGCTGGAGGATCAGTACTTCGGCCCCATCCGCGAGCGGATCCTGGCGTTCATGATGGATCTCGACCGTGAGCTGTGGCGGCTGGGGATCCCGGCCAAGACGCGCCACAACGAGGTCGCACCGGCGCAGTTCGAGATGGCGCCCGTGTTCGAGCCCACCTCGGTCGGCTCGGATCACAACATGATCGTGATGAGCCTGATGCGCCGCCTGGCGCCGCGCCACGGCCTCATGTTCCTGATCCACGAGAAGCCGTTCGCGGGCATCAATGGCTCCGGCAAGCACAACAACTGGTCGATGGGCACCGACGACGGTGAGAACCTGCTCGACCCGGGCACCGACCCGCACGCGAACGCGCAGTTCCTGGCGTTCCTGCTCGCGGTCATCCGCGCCGTCAACGTCCACGCGGACATCCTGCGGGCGAGCATCGCGGACGCGGGCCAGGATCACCGCCTGGGCGCCAACGAGGCGCCGCCCGCGATCATGTCGATCTTCCTCGGCTCGCAGCTCGAGGACGTCATCGCGCAGCTCGAGCAGGGCGCGGCCTCGGCATCGAAGAAGGGTGGCTCGCTGGAGCTGGGAGCGACCACGCTGCCGGTGCTGCCCAAGGACGCCACCGACCGCAACCGGACCTCGCCGTTCGCGTTCACCGGCAACAAGTTCGAGTTCCGGGCGGTGGGCTCGTCGGCCCCGATCTACTGGCCGCAGACCGTGCTCAACACGGCCGTCGCCGATTCCCTGGCCCAGCTCGCCGACGAGCTGGACAAGCTCAAGCCGGGCGACTTCGAGGGTTTGTCCAAGATCCTGTCCTCGATCGCGAAGGATCACAAGCAGGTGCTGTTCGAGGGCAACAACTACGCGCCCGAGTGGCACGAGGAAGCGGCACGTCGTGGGCTGCCCAACAACCCGACCACCGTCGACGCCCTCCCGTCGCTGACCACCCCCACGGCGAAGAAGCTGTTCTCGGCGTACGGCGTACTCTCCGAGCGCGAGCTGGCCTCGCGGGTCGAGATCAACTGGGAGCGGTACGTCAAGGTCTCCGATATCGAGGCGAGCTGCGCGCTGGACATCGCGAAGTCGATGGTCCTGCCGGCCACGGTCCGCTACCTGGGCGAGCTCGCGGCCGCAGGCTCGTCGCGTGCGGTCACCCACGTGACCGAGGTCGTCGCGGGTCTCGCCGACAAGCTCGTCGACGGAATCCACGACCTCGAGCACGCGCAGCACGAGGCCCACGAGCCGACGTCCGTTCAGGCCGAGGCCGCGGCATTCGTCAAGGAGGTGATCCCGGCGCAGGCTGCCCTGCGTGGGGTGGTGGACGAGCTCGAGACGCTCGTCCCGGACGAGTACTGGCCGCTGCCCAAGTACCGCGAGCTGCTGTTCCAGTACTAGGGCTGCGGAGCGGCCCACCGGCGGCAGCTCCGCCGGTGGGCTCGGGTCCCTGGACGGCCTGCCGGGGCGTCCCGCGTCCCGCGTCCTGATCCCCGATGCCCGCGTCCCGCGGCAGCGTCCCGATCCCCGAGTCCCGCGTCCCGCGTGCACCCCGGTATACCTGCCAGGATTAGCTGAGCCGCAATCGCCCGCCGAGCCTCGACGACTTGCCCTTTGATCACTGCCTGATACCTGCCGGGTATTGGCGAGCGCTTGGCGGCCCCGATTCCGCGTATCGGTGCCACGCCTCGCGCAGGCAAGCGACGGATAAGAGACACAGCTAGTCCTGTGGGGTATGCGTCGACACCCGGCAGGCAGTCGAACAACGGCCGTTCAACGACTGGCACTCGATCGTGCCAGCTACCTTGCCCATCGCATCGGCGTGAGTCTGCGCGAAGCGCGGCTCACCCTCAGGCTCACGCAGCGCGAAGCCGCAGCGCGTGCCGGGATCGCCCAGCCGCATTGGAGCCGAATCGAGCGTGGGCACCAGCCACGCGTCGCCCTTGCGACGCTCGCCGCGTGCGCCGGAGCGCTGGACACGCAGCTGGCCGCCTTCATCGAAGCGACGCCCGGCGCGGACCTGCCGCGCGACGTCGAGCATCTGCGGCGCCAAGCGCTTATCGTGGAGCTCAGCCGTCGCGGCGGGTGGACGGCACATCCGGAGGCCGCGCTCCAGGACGACGGCCCGCACCCGCGGTCGATCGACGTCCTGCTGGAACGGCCGGCGACCCGTGAGGCAGCCGTCATCGAGGTCTGGGACCTTCTGCTCGATGTCGGTGCCGCGATTCGCGGGCTCGAGGCAAAGGTGATCGCGACCCGCGAACGCCTCGGAGTCGACTGGCGAGCGCAAGGTCTGCTGGTCGTCCGCCGCACGCAGCGGAACCGGGCGCTTGTCCGCGAGCTGTCAGCAATGTTCGCGGCCCGCTACCCCGCGTCGTCGGCGGCCTGGGTTGGTGCCCTCACCGACCGCGGGAGACCGATCCCGGGCGCATCCGGGTTCGCCTGGACCAGCGTCGGCGGGGACCGTCTGATCCCGGCGCGGATCGGTTGACCGCAACGCGGCTCCGCTGACCGCAGCGGGGACCGAGCCGATCCCGGCGGGGATCGGCTCGACATCACCGTCGGATGGCCGTTGGCTCCACCCGTTCTGGCTTGGTCCGGGCTCAGCTCGGGCCTAGCCCACCGGTCCGGGCGCTCCGTGGGGTGCGGGTGGCGTGGCGTCCGTCGTTCGCGTGCGCAGCAGGCGCGCGACGTCCGCAGGTTCGACGATCCCGGTGATCACGCCGTGGTCCAGCACGAGCAGCGGGCCGCCGGACGGTCGGATGCGCTCGAGCGCGGGGAGCAGCGGCTCGTTCGGGGTCGCGGTCGGGAGTGACGCGATCGGCTCGGCCACATCGCGGGCCCTCGTCTCGCGACGGGCATCGGGCTTGAGCGCCATCGCCCGGGCGAGGCTGACCACGCCGCCCGCAGCGCCGTCGGGTCCGACGACCAGCGCTGCCCCCAGCCGATCCGGCACCAGGACCGAATCGATCAGCACGTCGACCGTGAGCCCGCCCGGGACCTGGCGGAGCTCGTGCTGCATCGCATCGGAGACACGGGCGCCGTCGAGCGCGTGCTGGACGACCTCCTGACGACCCTCGGCCGAGGCCGCGCCGGTCATGAACATGCCGAGGACCATGAGCCACAACCCGCTGAGATCGGTTCCGACGACGAGCTCGATCGCTCCGAGCGCAAACAGCCCGAACCCCAGCAGCCGACCGATCCTGATGGCCAGCAGCGACGCCGCCAGGCGATCCCTTCCGAGCCGCCAGGCCAGGGCGCGCACGATCCGTCCGCCATCGAGGGGCGCGCCGGGCAGCAGGTTGAACAGCGTCAGCATGAGGTTCACGCCCGCGAGCCAACCGGCGGCCTCGACCAGCAGCATCGGCGCGCTGACCGCGACCAAACCCATCGTCAGTATGCCGAACACGATCCCCAGCAGGCCGCTCACGAGCGGGCCGGATGCCGCGATCCGCAGGTCCTCGCCAGGGGTGGCGGCGACGCCGTCGAGCTTGGACACACCGCCCAGAAGCCACAGGGTGATGCCTTCCACCCGGATCCCGGCCCGCCGGGCGACCAGCGCGTGCGCCAGCTCGTGCGCGAGCAGCGAGACGAAGAACAGGATCGCGATTCCGGTGCCGGCGACCCAGTAGACGACCACCGGCAGACCGGGGGCGCTGGCCGGCAGGATGCTGGTCGCGAGGCCCGCCGCCAGGAGCCACGCGATAAGCAGGACGCTCCAATGGATACCGAGCCGGATCCCGAACGGCGAGCCCAGTCGAACACTGTCGTTCATGGCTCCATGGTCGACCGCGTCCGTGAGGAGGGGATGAGAGGTCGCACGGATGGCCGGTGGGGGCTCGGGTGCGCGATGCAGGGAGGCGAGTACGGGCTTGCTAGCAGGTCACACGCTCGGTCCGACCTGCCGCATGGGGTATCATTCCCCGGCCCTCAGGGGCACCTCGGTCGGGGCGTGGCGCAGTTTGGTAGCGCGCATCGTTCGGGACGATGAGGTCGGAGGTTCAAATCCTCTCGCCCCGACCAAACTGACCAATCGAGATTGATTGGTCCCCGGCTCCGAAGGCCGCATCCCACCCGTGGGCCTTCGCGTGGGCCGTCAGCGCGAACGTGAAGTCGTTCGCCCCCAGCACGTCGATCCGCTCGAACACGGCCTCCGCGAGCGCACGCCTCGAGCCGGGGGCGTCGTCCCACAGCCGCGGCAGGTCTCGCAGGTACGCCACCACCCTCGCACCACCTCGGACGCCTCGAGCGCCGTGACTGGCCGACCGGCATTCGCCTCTGCCACCTGCGCGTCGAGGGCGGCATCGTCTGCTCGGGGGGCCGCAGGTCCCGATCCCGCCGGTAGCTGGCCAGGGCAGCGTCGCGCTCGCGCTCGATGCGGGCGAGCGCGAGCCGATCGGGATCGGCGTCGCGTCTCGCCCGCCACCGCGGCGATGTGGCCGGCCCCGAGGACACTTGGGCCAGGAGCTCCCGGACGATGGCCTACACCGCTGCAGCCCCACGCTGACCCGGGTCCGCGGACACCCGCCCGGGCCAGGCGACCGCCGGACGGGACCGCGGATCGTCGATGCGCCGAGGGACCGGCGCACCCAACCCGTGCTTCCAGCGTGGGCTACAATGGGTGCGTTCAGCGCACCAAGAGTTCACTGGATGAAACGACGGTGACCCGCGCCTTGAGTCGTGGTCTCGACGTCCTGGAGGCTTTGGCGCGCTCGGATGAGGGCGGGCTCGGACCCTCGGCGCTGGGTCGGCGCGTCGACCTCGACAAGGCGACCGTCACGCGCCTCCTGCGAACGCTCGTCGCGGCCGGGTACGTGACCCAGGACGACGCGACGCGACGCTATCGGCTCACCGGCAGGATCCTGTGGCTCGCCCACCGAGCGAGCGTCCGCCTCGACCTGCGAAGCGTCGCTCGACCGCACCTGACTGCGTTGCGCGACGAGCTTGGCGAGACCGTCCACCTGGGCGTGATGGACGACCTTCGGGTCGTCTACGTCGACAAGCTGGAGGCCGACAACAGCATCCAGCTCGTCTCGGCGATCGGACAGACGATGCCGCTCCACTCGACCTCGTTGGGCAAGGCCATGCTCGCCGCGTTGCCGGACGATGAGCGCGAGGCGGTCTACGCACGGATGGATCTCGCGCCGCGGACGGACTGGACCATCCGGGATCTGGCCACGTTTCGGGAGGAGATCCAGCGCACCCAGCTGCGCGGCTATTCCACCGACGACCGGGAGAACGAGCCGTTCGGCGCGTGTGTCGGCGCTGCGATCGTGGGACCAGGAGGCCGGCCGTTCGGGGCGATCAGCGTCTCCGGACCGTACTTCCGGATCCGCCATCGCCTCCCCGTGTTCGGCGAGCGGGTACGGGCGGTCGCCGGAGCGATCGAGCGGGAGCTGGGGACGGATGCCGGCTTGCCGGCCGAAGGTGGCGGCCGGGCCACCCAGGAGCTGACCTGATGCTCCAGCCCGAGGTCCAGGCAAAGCTCTCGGGCGTCTTCGCGCCGATCTGCACGCCGTTCGCCGCGAACGAGGACGTGGACCACGGCGCTCTGCGATACAACCTCGCCCGGTACGCGGAGACCGGTCTCCTCGGCTACCTCGCGCTCGGCTCGAACGGCGAGAACCGGAGCCTGACCGAAGACGAGCGGCGGCGCGTCCTGGACGATGTCATCCGGCACAAGGGACCCGGGCAGGTGGTCCTGGCCGGAGCCGCGTACGACGGCCAGCGTCAGGCGGAGGATTTCCTCGAGGCCGCTGCGGACCTGGGCGCCGACTTCGGGCTCGTTCTGCCGCCCGGCTACTTCCGGGCGCAGATGACCGACGAGATCCTGTACCGCTATTTCTCGTCGTTGGCAGACGCCGCTCGGATCCCGATCCTGGTCTACAACGCCCCCGGCTTCTCCGGCGTCACGCTGAGCCCGGATCTGGTGGGTCGCCTCGCCCGACATCCGAACATCGTGGGCCTCAAGGACAGTGCGGCGAGCGGCATCGATGCCTTCCTGCGATTTCAGGGGCCATCCTTCCAGGTCCTGGCGGGCTCGGCCAACTTCCTCTTCCCGGCCATGATGGGCGGCTCGCCGGGCGGCACCGTCTCGCTGGCCGACTCCTTCCCGGAGCTGGCCCTCGAGCTGTTCGGCTACGGGCGGGCGCGTGATGAGGCCAACGGCGTCCCGATGCAGGATCGGGTCAGCCGCATCAACGCGGCCATCTCCGGGGCACATGGGGTGGCAGGCGTCAAGGCGGCCATGACGCTGGGCGGGTACCGAGGCGGCATCCCACGGCGCCCGCTGCTCCCGCTCGAGCCGGCTCGGATCAAGGCACTGCGGGCACTCCTCGAGGTGGAGGGTCTCCTCCGGTGAGCGACGACATCCTCGCCATCGACGTCGGGACGAGCGCGCTCAAGGTGGGGGTCTTCAGCGCGGACCTCGAGATGCGTTGCGAGGCGCGGCGCTCCTACGCGCCGCGCATCTACGACGGGGGCAAGGCCGACTTCGACCCCGAGGCCTGGTGGGAGGCGCTGCGCGAATGCTGCGCGGACCTGGCTGCCAGCCTGGGAAGGGTCGGCGTCGTGTCGCTGTCCGTCACCACGCCGGGGCTCACGCCGATGGCTGCCGACGGCACGGCCCTCGCACCCGCCGTTCTGTTCCTCGACGGGCGCTCCCGCGCCCAGTCGGCCGCCATTCGAGAGCTCGTTGGAGAGAGGAGGTTCCTGGCCGAGACGTGCAACCTTCCCGTATCGGGCGGATCTTCGCTGTCGTCAATCCTCTGGTTCCGGGACGAGATGCCCGAGGTCTGGGCCGCGACCGCGAAGTTCGGCCATAGCAACACCTACCTTGTGAAGCGGATGACGGGTCGATGGGCGATCGACCCGTCGACGACATCGATCACCGGCCTCTACAACACCGCCCGCAACGACCTCACCTGGAACCGGGAAATCCTCGACATCGCGGGCATCCCGGAAGACAGGCTGCCGCCGCTCAGGCATTCCCATGCGCCCGTCGGTCGGCTGCTTCCGGCGATCGCCAATGAGCTCGGCCTGCCCCCCGGATGCACGGTGCTGTGCGGTGGGAACGATGCCGTGCTCGCGGCACTCTCCGGGGGCCTGACCGAGCCCGGTGACGTCAACATCATCAGCGGCACATGCGACATCGCGAACGTCTGCACCGACCGTCCCGTCGCCTCGCCCACGTTCAATGTCCGGTGCCATGTCATCCCGGGCCGGTGGCTCACCTTCTTCGTCCTCAACGCCGGCGGCGAAGCGCTGGACTGGTTCCGTCGGATCGCCTGCAGCGAGATGGGCGACGACGAGTTCTATCTCGAGTACGTCCCGCGCGTGCTCGACGGATTCCTCCGGGATCCGGACCCCGATGCCCGCGAGGCCGAGCTCCCCGAGTACGCACCGTACCTGGGTGGGAGCCGGTACTCCCTCGAGCGGCTCACGGCCGGCCTGCACGGCCTGACCCTCGAGACCACGCGTGAGGACCTGCTGCTCAGCATCGTTCGCGGTAATGCGACGTACCTCGGCGAGCACCTCCGCGCAGTCGCCGAGATCGTTCCCATCAGCCGCCGGGTCGGGATCTCCGGCGGCGCGGCGAGGATCCCCGGGACGCTCGAAGCCAGGCGCCGTTGGACGGGCGACTTCGAGTACGTCTTCCGGGACCAGTCCTCGCTGCTCGGCGCGGCGATCCTCGGCACAGCCAGTCGATCGGGAGAGCTGCCCCGTCTCGGACAGATCCCGGCGCACATCTCCCAGGAGGCAGTCTCATGAGCGGAATCGGAACCGGCAGCACGACGTCCACCGACCCGAAAGCGGCAGCCGCCGAGCTGGTCCAGCGGGCGACGGCCGGGCTCACCAGCACACCGACGTTGGCCATCCTCTTCGCGACGACGCAGTACGACACCGAGGCCCTGGTGTCCGGAGTGTCGGACCTGCTCGGCGACGTGCCCCTCTGGGGTGGCTCGTCGTCCACCGGGGTCTTCCAGGACGTCGGCTGGGTCACCAAGGAGGGCGGCGCGGCCGCCCTGATGCTGATCGCCGACAGGGCGGCCGGGGTGGCCGTGGCCCCGGTCGGCGACGGCGACGGGTACGCAGCCGGCAAGGATGCGGCGCTGGCGGCTCTGAAGCAGCTCGGCGGTGCTCCAAGCGCGCTGCTGACCATCGCCTTCATGGGACCCGAGGAAGAGATCCTGCGAGGGATCGCCGATGTGGCTCCGGGCGTGCCGGTGGTCGGCGGGACGTCGTCGGACCACTCTCCCGACAACAAGTTCCAGCAGTTCGCGAACGGCCACGCCTACAAGGACCACTTCGCCATCGCGGCGCTCGGCGGGCCCATCGGCTATGCCTTCACGAACGGCTATCGACCGACCGGTAAGAAGGCCACCGTGACGAAGGCCACCGGGCGCACGGTGCTCGAGCTCGACGGACGTCGCGCCATGGACGTGTACTCGGAGTGGGTCGGCAGGCCCGAATCCGAGATCGGCGGTGGAGCGCTCGTCTCCTTCAGTGTCGAGTACCCGTTGCTCTTCCACAAGGACGGGGTCACGTATTCCGCCCACCCGGTGAACAGCAACGCCGACGGGTCGATGGACTTCGGGGCGGCCATGAGCCCCGGCATGCTGCTGGAGCTGGGCGAAGCATCCGTGAACGGGCTGATCGCCGAGGCCGGCAACGTCGCCTACAAGGCGGCCCTGGAGGTCGGCGAGCCCAAGGCCATGGTGCTCGCCCATTGCGGCGGCCGCGCGATCGCTCTCGGCGACCGGATAGGGGAGATCCCTGCCGAGCTCGAGCACACGGTCGGTCACCTGCCCTTGATCGGCTACCTGGCGTTCGGTGAACAGGGCGTCTCGGTGGAGGGCATCCCCACCCATGCCGATCTGAGCCTGTCTGCGCTCGTCCTCGGCTAGGAGCCACCCGGAGGTATCGGTAGCTGACGCGGGACCCATCTGCGCAGACCGGCGGTCCCGCGCCCGCCACCCCACGATCCGGCCGCGCCAGGGGCGCGTGCCCGGTCAACGGAGGATCACGATGGCTATCGCCACTCGTCGCTATCAGAACTACGTGAACGGGCGGTTCGTCGATGCCCAGGGTGGGAAGACCCTGACGGTGGAGAACCCGGCGACCGGTGCCACGGTGTCGGACGTCCCCGACTCGTCCGTCGAGGACGCGCGCGAAGCGATCGAGCTCGCCGATCGGGCCCAGCGCCAGTGGCAGAAGCTGGCTCCGATCGAGCGGGCGGGCTACCTGCACCGGATCGCATCCGGGATCCGCGCCGACGCCGAGCATCTCGCCCGGGTGCTGTCCGAGGAGCAGGGCAAGCCCCTCGGCCAGGCTCGCGGTGAGGTCAATGGAACCGCCGACTACTTCGACTACACCGCGGAGTGGGCACGCCGTGTCGAAGGCGAGATCATCCCAAGCGACCGTCCCAACGAGATGCAGTTGTTGCTCCGTCAGCCCATCGGCGTCATTGGCGGGATCGTGCCCTGGAACTTCCCCCTCTACGTGCTCGCCCGCAAGGTGGCGCCCGCGCTTCTGACGGGGAACGCCATCGTGGTGAAGCCGAGCGAGATCACCCCGAACAGCACGCTCGAGCTCGGCCGCATCTTCGAGGCGGCCGAGGTGCCGGCCGGGGTCGTCAACCTCGTGTGCGGCTATGGGCCGATCGTCGGCGAGGAGCTGGCCTCGAACCCGCTCATCGGCATGGTCAGCGTGACGGGCAGCATCAGGACGGGCTCCCGCGTCATGGAGCTCGCTGCGCAGAACATCACCAAGGTGAGCCTCGAGCTGGGCGGCAGCGCCCCGGTCATCATCATGCCGGATGCCGACCTGGACCTTGCCGTCAGCTCCATCAAGGCGTGTCGCCTGTTGAATACCGGCCAGGTGTGCGGTGCTGCCGACCGGACCTACGTGCACAAGGGCGTGAGCGACGAGTTCGTCGACCGGCTGGCCACCGAGATGGGCAGTGCCACGTACGGCGACGCGCTTCTCGACGAAGACCGCGACCTCGGTCCCCTGGTCAGTGCTCGCCAGCTCGACGCCGTCAGTGGACGCGTCGAGCGGGCGGTCGCAGAAGGCGGCCAGGTCGTGGTCGGCGGCAGGCGGGCCGAGGACATGCCCGAGGGCAACTACTACCCGGCCACGGTCATCGCCAACTGCCGCCAGGACATGGCGATCGTCCAGGAGGAGATCTTCGGGCCGGTGATGCCGGTCGTCACCTTCGGCGATCTCGACGAGGCGATAGCGTGGGCGAACGACTCGATCTACGGCCTCGCGTCCTCGATCTTCACCAAGAGTGTCGACGTGGCCATGCGGGCGGCGAACGAGCTCCGCTTCGGGGAGACGTACGTCAATCGCGAGAACATGGAGAACATGCAGGGCTTCCACGCGGGCTGGCGCAAGTCCGGGATCGGCGGCGCCGACGGCAAGCATGGGGTCCTCGAGTACACGCAGACGCACGTCGTCTACCTGCAGTACGACATGGAAGCCGGCCGGCGCTAGGCTGCCGACACCATCGGACGCCCCGGGAGACGCCGGGGCGTCCGTCGTCCGTCGTCCGACCCGCCCGATCGCCCGGTACGAGGTCCGCGGCGGGCGGCATCCGCGCCGACGTCCGCGTTCAGTCGCCGGTGGGCCGCGACCCTTCCATTTCGGTCGAAGAGGTCGCTGTACTGCTCGGGGTCACGCCTCGTCGCGTGGGCGGCCGCGGCGTGGCCTCTGGGCAGCGTGGTGCGGAGAGCCGGTGGCGTCCGGAGAACGGACGGATGGCTGTCTGGTCGAAAGCCAGTGGCCGAAGGGTGGCGAATCCAGGTCCCGTCGGCTGAAGCTAGCTGGCGGGCTCGGTCAACAGCAGGAGGGCAGCTCCAGCGACGAGCCGGAGTGGTGCGTTGGGATCGAAACTCCCATCGAGCTCCCCTTGGCTGTTGAGATCATTCCAGCGGACGAGCATGATCCGATGGGACTTCCCCCTGAGGACCAAATCTCGCCACCCGACGAGACACGGCCCCAACGGGTACCCCCGGGAGACGAGACTTCGCCATCTGCGCCGACCCGACCGGCCACCGTACCCCTCGCCGTCGTCACCGTTCCGTCGGACTGCCAGGAGGCTCGTCGACGCCGGCCTCACCGACCCCGCGGATCGTCCGCCAGCTCGTAGGTCACCTTGTGCCAGATGGCGCCGAAGGGCGCGATCTCGAACTGCTGCGACGAGACGACCCGGTATCCCTTCCGCAGCATGGCGATGGCATCGCGTTCCATCTCGAGGGCCACCTGGTCCTCGGACTTGAGCCGCAGCTGGAACCCGACGGTCCGTGCCATGAGCGCCAGGAAGGGGTTCACGAGTGCGATGAGGCTGTCGCGCCCATAGGTCTTGACGACGGTCCGCGGCGGGCTCGATCTCCAGAAGCGCATACGTCCCGCTCCAGGTTCGTCATTGTTCTCGATATCAGTAACGATAGCGACTGTGAGAACACTCTGCTACCGTGGGCCGGTGACGAGCGCGAACCTGCTCCTGCACCCGGTGCGCCTGCGGATCATCAAGGCCTTCATGGGCGATGGTCGGCTGACCACCGGCCAGCTGGCGTCCTCGCTGCCCGACGTCCCCCAGGCGAGCGTGTACCGGCACGTCGCGCGGCTCGTGGCGGCCGGTGTGCTCGAGGTGGTGGCCGAGCGCCGAGTGCGAGGGGCGGTGGAGCGAACGTACGAGCTGCGGGCGGCCAGAGCGCGGATCAGCCCCGAGGAGGCGGCGGCGATGACGCTCGATGAGCACAGCCAGGCGTTTCTCGCCTTTGTCGCTGGCCTGCTGGCGGACTTCGACCGTTACCTGGCCGGTCATCCCCGACCCGGGCGAGACGGCGCCACCTACCAGACCGCAGGGATGTGGTTGACCGATGCCGAGCTCGGCGATTTCGCCCGCGAGATCGTCGCGGCCGCGACCCCGCGGCTCGCCAACCGGCCGGCGCCCGGACGTCGGCGCCAGCTGCTGCACACGATCCTGCTGCCCACCGACGTGGCCCCCACGACCGATGAGGACGGTTCCACCAGCTGACGAAAGGATCTTGTCGTGCTTCCATCTCCAATCCAGGCCGGCCTCGCGGCGCTCGCCCTCGCGAGGGCGGGTCAGTTCGAGGAGGTCCGCGAGCGCTTCGCCGAGCCGCTCCGGCCAATGGTCGCGGCCGATGCCCTTCGGACAGCCTGGGAGGAAGCCGTCGGAAAGCTCGGCGAGGTGACCTCGATCGGCACCGCCGTCAGCGAGCAGGCGCCCGGTGCGACGGTAGTCAAGGTGCCCGTCCGCTGTGAACGGGGTGCCCTGACGTTCGTGGCCTCAGTGACTGCCGCGGGCGCATTGACCGGGCTGCAGCTCGCCCCGCCCGAGGCGATGGCGCCGATGCCGGGCTGGAAGCCACCCGCCTACGCCGATCCGGCGCGGTTCGAGGAGGAGGACGTCCAGCTGGGCTCGGGCGACCTTGCGGTGCCCGGAACGCTGAGCCTCCCGCGGCAGGCCGGACCGCTGCCCGCCGTGGTGTTGCTTGCGGGCTCCGGTCCCATGGACCGCGACGAGAGCATCGGGCCGAGCAAACCCTTCAAGGATCTCGCCTGGGGTCTCGCCAGCCGCGGGATCGCGGTGCTGCGCTTCGACAAGGTGACCTACGCTCGTCCCGCTGAGGTGAGGTCGATGCCGGGCTTCACCCTGTCCGATGAGTACCTGCCTCAGGCACGAGCTGCATCCGAGCTGCTGCGGCAGCGCCCGGAAATCGATCCGTCGCGCATCTTCGTGGCGGGCCACAGCCTGGGCGGCACCGTCGCACCGCGCGTGGCGGCCGCCGAGCCGGCGGTCGCGGGTCTCGTCATCCTGGCCGGCGGTGCCGCCCCGCTGCACTGGGTCATCGTCCGCCAGATCCGCTACCTTGCCTCGCTGGATCCCGCCATGGCTTCCGCATCGGGCTCGGCCATCGAGGCGCTGACCGCCCAGGCGCAGCGGGTAGACAGCGCCGACCTGTCGCCCGCGACGCCCGCCGGCGAGCTGCCGTTGGGCACCCCTGCCGCCTACTGGCTGGACTTGCGCGGCTACGAGGCCCCGATGGCCGCCGCAGCGCTTGGCAAGCCGATCCTCGTGATGCAGGGCGGTCGCGACTACCAGGCCACCGTCGATGACGATCTGTCGCGCTGGCAGGCCGCGCTGGATGATCGCCCCGGCGTCACGATCAGGATCCATCCCGACGATGACCACTTCTTCTTCCCCGGGACCGGACCTTCAACGCCGCAGGACCTGATGCGGGGTGGCCAGCACGTCGATCCTGCGGTGGTCGAGGAGATGGCGGGCTGGCTGACGGGCCTGCGGGTCTCGACCTCCGCGTAGCGCCGCCCGCGTTGCCCCGAGGTACCGCCGCCGCGGCTTTCCAGGCTCGAGGGCCGCATCCTGGTCGAGCCTGCCGTCTCATGAGCGTCCCGGCGATTCCGTTCCGAGCCTGCGTCCGAGGCCCTACGGCAGCGCCTGCGCGAAGACTGGGAGCGCTGCCGGACCGTCAGGGAGCGGGTACGTCCCCGTAGGTCGGGGCAACGATGACCCCGAGCTCGGAGAGAGGCCAGTAGCGGATGACTCCGCGCCCGATCACCGATGGAACGGGGATCGGCCCAAAGACCCGACTGTCCTCCGACGCCTGGCGGTGGTCGCCCATCACGAACAGATCGCCCTCGGGCACGACCCACCGCGCCAGTTCGCCTGCGATCGTTGGCTCGGCGACCCCGGCGGCGTCATGGAACAGGTAGGGCTCATCGAGCGCGATCCCGTTCACATACACCTTCCCGTCCCGGATCTCGACGGTGTCCCCGCCAACCCCGATCACCCGCTTGATGAACGGCTCCCCGAGATAGGCCACGGTCGAGGGCGGTTGGAACACCACGACCTGTCCGCGGGTGTAGGGGCTCCATCGAGGTGTCAGGCGATCCACGAGGACGTGGTCGCTCTCGACGAACGTCCGCTCCATCGAGCTCCCTTTGACCTGGAACGGCTCCACCACGAGATTCTGGATCACGAAGAAGAAGACGAACGTGAGGACGAGGGTCTCAATGATCTCGAGCGCGCAGCCCAGGCCACCGCGGCGGCGATTGGCCCTCGCCCCGGGCGCGGGCCCCACCTCCCCGGGAGCAGCTCCGTTGGCCGGCGCGGGCGTGTCGTTCGTCTCCTGATCCACAATCCCCCCTTGGTTCGGACGAGTGCTCTCGCTTCCATCGTTGACGGGCACGTGGGTACCGTCAAGCGTCCCCACCGCCACCCGGCCTAATGCGCCATCTCGCCGAGCGATTGACCGGTCTGACGATTAAGGCGAGAGTGTCCACGTCGCAGCAGAGGCAGCAGATGCGGGTCGCGTTCTGGCTTCTCGGGATCGTCCTCGGTCTGATCGCGGGCGTCGCGTCGCTCGAGACCGGCGTCCTTGTGCTCCTGCTGCTGGTCCCGGCCATCGCGTGGGCGTTGCGCGAGCGGGCGCGTCCGCTGGGTCTGGGCGGGCTGATCATCGGCCTGGGCGCCGGCATGGCGGCCCTGCTCGCGCTTGCCAACGCAAGATGCGCAGCCTCGAACGTGTCGGACGCCAACTACTCCTCGGGATGCGTCGCGCCGGACATCACGCCGTTCCTCGTCGTGGCGACGGCGCTCGTCGTGATCGGTGCCGCGGTGACGCTCATCGCCCTGATCCGGCGCCCGGCGGATGCGCTAGGGCATTAGGATCGCAAGCGCGCCACGCCGCATCGAACGTAGCATCGACATCGGCACCCAGACCGCTTCAGCTACCGGCGCGCCAGGTGTACTCGTACTCCCACGTGTCGAACGCGTGCTGATCGCCGGCACCCACGGCGATCAGGACCGTGGCCCCGTCCGTTGCCGAGGCTGCTGGAAACGTCCAGGACAGGTCCGCCGATGCCGTCGCCTGCGCGTTCATGAATCCTGGATCGGGAATCTGGCAGACAGCCTCGGCGACGAACTGCTGGCTGGTGCGGCCCCCGGCAGCGTCCCAGGAGATGGTCACCTCGACACGCGATGCCCATGACGTGTCGACGTTGCAGGACCACCCGGGATCCCCGTAGTGCGAGAGGTCGCAGGTGCAGGATCCGGTGACCGCCAGCGTGGAGGTCCAGGTGTCTCCGGGCGCGGCGCTCACCGGCGCCGTCCCCCAGGTGTTGAGGCTGGACTCGGCGTGACGTGGCGGGCCGGCGTCTTCATAGCCTGCGTAGGCCGAGCCGTCGCTCATCGAGAACTGGCGTGTCTCGCCGGACTTCGAGAACGGGACAGAGAGCGGTCCGCCGAGCGCCTCGCTCCTGGTGAGCTCCCAGAACCCCGCTGGAGAGGTGGTGGCCTCGGCCTCGCCGCGGGTGATGGTCAGGCGGATGAAATCGACGTACTTCAATCTGCCGTCGACCCGGCCATAGATCGAGATGCCGAGCTTGTTGTCGCCGGGCTCCAGGGGCAGATCCTGCTCCCAGTCCCACACGCTGCCCGGGATTCGGACCGAGTCCCGGTAGACGGCCATGGCGGCCTCCGCCCCATCGTCGAGGTTCGGCAGCTGGATCAGCAGCGTTTCCTGATCGGTGCGGAACCCGTCCGTCAGGGGTGCCCACACGATCCATCCGTCGGCGTCCTCGCCTACGGCGGCCTGGAGGTGATAGTCCGGGAAAACTGTGTCGCCCGCCGTCCCGGCCTCCAGCTCCGCCCAGCGGGCGGCGATGGCGGCCTCGGTGCGGGCGGCGGACACCGGCACATAGGCGAAGTGGACGTATTCGACCCCGTCGCCGGCGGCGATGCTGCCGATGGTGTGCCCGGATCGGTAGGGGGCCAGATCCTCGGCCTCGGCGTCCCAGGCGATGGTGCGCAGCTGGCCGACGTAGTTGGGATCGGCTACGTAGAGGCGGTTGCGATTGGCCCGGTAGACGACCATCGTGTGCCCGGGCTCGATGCCGTCGGTGCTCACCCGGATCATCTGTGGCTGCCCGGTCAGGGCGATGGCGGCCCGGAAAGCATCCCATGTCGGGCGGTTCTCGATCGCGTCCCACTGCTCGTCACGCAGTTGGCGGTAGAGCGTGAGGTCCACGATCGGGTCGGCGTGAATGCTGGCCACGAGGCGGTAGCCATCCGAGTCGTCCCGCCACAGCTCGGGGGTGGCCGGGGTGAGTCCGTTGTTGTCATAGCGCCCGTTGAGCGCCGGAGCCCCGGCCGCTCCACGCTGGTGGGTGTAGTACCAGATCTCGGACAGGGTCTGCCCCTCGCACTGGCCGCCGGGGGCAACGTATGAGCCCCGGTTGCCGAACTGCCAGTCGTCCGTTCCTGGACGGAAACCCGAGTCGACGACCGCCGGCACCTTGGTCCAGTCGACGGCCATGCCGATGATGTCGGAGAAGTGGGTGGCAAGGGCAGTCAGGATGCCGCCGTCCCCACCAAGTGGCGAAAGCGGCGAGAGGGCTCCGCTGTCGCGATCATAGTAGAAGGCCATGACCGTGGTCCCGGGCGCAGCCTGTGCGGGCAGCGTCGCCCCGATGGTCACGCTCACCGGAGCCGAGAGCGGAGTGTCGCCGATGTCCACCGTGTACAACGGTGTCACGGGAGTCAGCGCGCCGCCCCAACCCCCGGCGCTCACGCCGCTGACCGCCGTCGTGCTGATGGTGAAACCGGTGTCGTCGGCGAGGGCGCCGTCCGGGATCGTGAGCTCGAGTCCCACGACGCTGGCCGTGCCGCCGCCGGCTCCGATCACGCTGATCTCACCCGGGCTCTCGGCTCCGAGGACCAGCCGTCCGACCAGCGGTTGGGTCGTCTCGACGGGCGGCAGGTCGCCCTCCTCCGGGGCCCGCAGGGGTGTGTCGCCGTCAGCAGGACCACCCTCATCGGCGGTCGCGACGGGCGGGCTCGCTGGCGCGACATTCGCCCTGGGATCCGAGGTGTCGGATGACCCGCCGCAGGCGGCCACGCTGATCCCGAACGCCATCAGGAGCGCCGCTCGCTCCAGGAACCGCAGCCCGAACGACATGCTCAGGAGACCTCCGATGACACCGTCCGGGCCCAAGAGAGCGCCGGCCGGAACGTGATTGCCGGGCCACCCGGATCCTGACGTCCCTGACGGGCGACGACCCATCCCGCGATCGACGCTAACGGCGCGCTGCGGCACGGCGACAGAGCCGAGGCGCCCGAAGCGGCGGTAGCCCCCGCCCCCGCCCCCGGTTCACTGGTTCCCGGTCCTGCTCCGCTCGGTGCGTTACAGCTTGAGACGACCCGCGAAGAACACGCGCTCCTGGCGTCGCGCCGAGTCCGAGGCACGGACGGATCTGCCTGTCCGGAGCCTGGTTGCCAGCACGCCCCGGTGGCCGGTGCCTATCGGCAACAGATTGGTGGGACACGAGGACCTTCGTTCATCTCGACGCCGTAGACTCATGGCGCCAACGGGGGCGCTGGCACCAGAGACCACTCAGCCGCCTGTCTATCACGTGCCAATGGCGAGACGGACTTGTGCCCGATGTCTGTGGAGGCCGCACGCCCATGAGAAGAGCCGTCATCGTCCTCGCGCTCGCCGCACTGCTGGGGACCGCCCTCGCCGTGCCCGCGGCCGCGGTGACCAATGGAACACCCGACGGTAACGACCATCCGTACGTCGGCCTGCTCGTGTTCGACAGCGCCCCGGGCGAGCCCGGCTGGCGCTGCACCGGGGCCCTGATCTCGCCGACCGTGGTGCTCACGGCGGCCCACTGCACCGATGGCGCGGTGGCCGCCCGGATCTGGTTCCAGGCGGACGTCACGTACGACGCGGTCCCGTTCCCGCTGTATCCGTACGGCGGAGCGGGCAGTGGCGCTTATGAGGGCACCCCTCACACCTACCCGCAGTATCAGAGCCCGTTCGCCGGCGGCCTGCCCGGCTTCTCGTACGGCGACGTTGGCGTGGTCGTCCTCGACGAGGCCGTGACCAACGTTGGCTACGCGGACCTTCCGAGCGCGGGCCTGGTCGACACGCTGAAGAACAAGACGGCGCTCGACTACGTCGGCTACGGCGTCGAGTACCAGGCGCAGGTTCCCGGCAGCGACCTGCCGCAGCCGCCGCCGTACTACCGCTGGACCGGCCCCCGGATCCGCAACTACGCGCCGGGCCAGTCGATCTCGGGCAACTTCAAGGGCAGTGACAACCTGTTGAAGGTGACCATGAACGCGGGTGGCGGCACGGGCGGCACCTGCTTCGGTGACTCCGGCGGGCCCGACCTGCTGGGTGGCACCAGCACCGTGCTCGCCGTCAACTCGTTCGTGACCAACTCGAACTGCGCAGGCGTCGGGTACGACACCCGGGTCGACGTGCAGGATCGCCTCGACTGGATCAACTCGTTCATGCAGTAGGGGTCACCGCGACCCGCTGATACCTGGGCCCTCGCCGGCCGGCCTTGTGATGATGGGAGCTGCCACCAGCAGCTCCCCAAGGCTGCGCCGGCGAGGGTTTCGCTTGCCTGCCGGAATCCGAACCGTCCCTCCGCCTGGGCCATCGCGCGTGGGCGAGCCGCCCGGACGGCCCAGGCATCCGGCTGCCTGGCGCGTGGTCAGCCCGCGAACGGCACCGGTGGCAGGCCGAGGACCCCGGGCCTGCACCGAAACAAGCCGCCCGCGAGGGGTTCCCGTGCGAAGTCAGCCGGCGTGAACTCCTCGGTGGCGGTCGTGATGTAGAGATCGCCCAGGTCCTCGCCGCCGAAGGTACAGCTCGTCGCCTGGGATACGGGGAGGTCGATTCGATCGACGATGGCGCCGTCCGGCGTCACGCGGACGATGCATCCGGCTCCCCACCTGGCGACCCACAGGCAGCCCGTGGCGTCCACCGTCAAGCCATCAGGCAGGCTGCCGTCGTCGGGAAACCGGGCCAGGACGTGACCATCGCCCATGACGCCCGATTCGGGGTCGTACGCGAACTCGCGGAGCTCGTGCCACATCGAGTCCAGGAAGTACATGCTCGTTCCGTCCGGGCTCCAGCCGAGCCCGTTCGGGACGGCCAGGCCGCTCATCCGCCGCGTGACGGTCAGCTCCCCGTCGATGCACAGGAGCGTTCCCTTGCCCGCCGCACCGTCGGGTGCCATCCGGCCGACCCAGAAACGGCCTTGAGGGTCGCACTTCCCATCGTTGCATCGGATCGCAGACCCGTCCTCGTGGAACGCGAGCAGGTCCTCGGTGCGTCCGTTGTCGACATCGAGGACCGCCAATCGGTCGGCCAGGGCCAGCAGCAGCGATCCGTCCGGGCGAAGCGCGATGGCCCCGACGTCGGAGCCGACGGGAAACCGCGTGTCGGTGCCGTCGCTCGGTCGGTATCGGTGGACCAGCCGGGCGGTGATATCGACCCACCAGAGCACTCCCCGGCCGCCGTCCCATACCGGCGTTTCGCCCACCTCGGCGTGAACCGGAACGAGGAGCTCGAGCGTCTGCTGGCCCCGAGATCGCGTCATGTCGAGGTCGTCACCTTCTCGATGGTCTCGTCGGGTCGATCCTCATTCGGCGCCACGGCGGCGAGGAGCACCAGCGGTTCGGGGCCTGGGACTCGGATGGCATGGTTCGTCCCGCGCCTCGCCAGCACCAGCTCGCCGGGTCCGACCTCGCGCTCGGGCAGATCGCCGACCGTGAAGCTCGCCCGACCACTGACCACGAAGAAGATCTCCTCGGCCCCCGGATGCACATGCGGGACCGTGGCGTACCCGGGCAGCCACCGGAGGAGCACGACCCGAAGCCCGTCGGTACCCACCAGCGGAATGCGCCATGGACCCGGACCGGCCGCCTCGGCGAGCGTGTCGAGACGGGTGAACGGTTGATCGAGCGCGGAACCGTCATTGACGTAGGGCACGTGCGACCTCGGGCCTCGGTCAGGTTCGTCGCGGACGATGGCTTACGCCCGCAGCCTCATCACAGCTCGTAGATCCGGGCAAGGATGGCGCCATCGGCCAGGATGTGCGTTCCGTTGACGAACGAAGAGTCGTCGCTGGCCAGGAAGACGGCAACCTTTGCGATCTCGTCCGTCGATGCGATGCGTCGCATCGGGTATTCGTGCTCGACGCGCCCGCGGAACGCGACCGGATCCGGGTGTGCTTCGAAGTAGACGCGATTGAGCTCGGTGTCGACGTCGCCCGGGCAGATCGCGTTGCACCGGATGCCGTCCTGGCCGTAGGCGACGGCGATGTTCCGCGTCAACCCGAGCAGACCGGCCTTCGTTGCGCCGTAGACGGGCAGGAGCGGGTCGGCCACCCATCCCAGCACGGACGACATGTTGATGATCGCACCTGACCTGCGGGCGATCATCGCGGGCAGGACCTCGCGACAGAACAGGAACGAGCCGAGCAGGTTGACGTTGACCACCGCGTGGAAGTCCTCGACGGTGACGTCGGTCAGCAGCGCCTCCTTCTGTACGGCGGCGTTGTTCACCAGGACGTCGACTCGACCGTGCTCATCGAGGACCGACCCCACAATTCGCCGCACGTCCGGCTCCTGCGAGATGTCGCCGGTGAGGAAGCGCATCCGCCCGCCCTGGCCCACGACCTCGTCTGCGACCGCCTGGCCGAGGTCATCGCGAGTGTCGACACCGACCACGAGGGCGCCCTCGGCAGCGAACCGACGTGCGATCGCGCTGCCGATCCCACGCGCGGTACCCGTGACGATCGCCACCTGGTCTTCGAGGCGTCCCATGATCTGCTACTCCTCGCCGCTCACGCGGCCGTCGAAGGTCACGTCGCTGACGGACGAGACCCCCTCGAAGGCGATGAATCGGACTTCGGTGTCAAGGGTCTGGCCTGGATCGAGCCGGCGTTCGCGGCCCGCCTCGATCACCTTGTCCAGGCGGGCGGGAAACGCAGTCCACGCCTCGAACGCGGCCGTATAGAC
Organism: uncultured Chloroflexia bacterium; assembly: GCA_963734995.1. Classification (GTDB taxonomy): domain Bacteria; phylum Chloroflexota; class Limnocylindria; order Limnocylindrales; family CSP1-4; genus CAIXZV01. Next base: position 243,788 of record CAVTJD010000013.1, on the reverse strand, counting down.
GCCACGCCAGCCCCCATAGACCGACCACAGCCAGACAACGGGGAAGACCTCCCTGTCGAAGGCCATGGCGAAGCCCGTTCGCGACCCCGGGTCGGTGACCGCCAGCCATCCCGCCCGCAGCTCGGTGAGGAAGTGCTGCTCGACCGCCGGCGGGTCAGGCGGTCGAGCCACGCTCAGATCCAGCGTGTCACCCTGCCGTTGGGGCAGGTCCGGCCACGCGTACCAGGTCCCGTCCGGGGCGTCCACGCCCCGCCCCCCCTCGTACAGCGCCCGGGCAGCCGGGGCCTGGATCCGGCTGCCCGGTCTGACGTCCAACCCGGGGTGGATGCCCCACATGAAGTCGAACGGCTCGTCGCCGACGTTGGTCAGCCGATGCCGCGAGCGGACGAAGGGCTCGTCCGCTCGCAGCTCCATCCAGCGATCGATGCGCAGCGGGGTGATGATCCCGCCCGCTGACAGGTGGACGCGCGCGACATCGGGCCCCCGGTCCTCGATCTCGTATCGCCATGGCTGCGACCAGAACTCGCCGAGGAACGGCAGGCTCTCGTCACCGATCGTGCACGCGTGACCGGTCGGCGCGACCTCGTCGATCCCGCCTGTCCACCAGTCGTCGACGTTGACCCCGAACACCGGCGGCCGGACGTCGAAGCGCGGGTGGTGATAGAGGAGGTCACGCCCGGCCCGCTTGGAGCTGAGCTCCCAGACCTTTGCCCCGTGACCTGGCAGGACGGTCACCCGGAGGCGACTGTTCTCCAGGACCAGCGCGGTGAACCCGCGCAGCGTCCAGTCATCGGTCGCCGTGGCGACGCCATCGAAACCGAAGGTTCGCGCAGCCATCTGTCGCTAGGCCTCGGCCCCGGCCTGAGGTGCCGCCGCCTCGTCGAACACCAGCGCCTGCTGCTTGAACAGCTCGGGCCGCCGCGACCGAAGGATCACGACGTAGGCGATCCCAAGGGCCGCCACCACCAGGCAGAACACGATGATCGCCGGGCCCTGCCGCCAATCCGACACGTTCCACAGGCTCTCGAAGAACGCCTTGTAGAGGACGTACGCGTCCACGATCAGGCCCAGCACCGGGGCGACGATGTTGGTGAGGACGTTCCGCTCGGCCGGCTGGACCCGGGTGAAGTACAGGAGGTTCGCCAGATTGACGAACAGGTACGTGACGAGCGCGAAGAACGCGATGCAGCCCGCCCACCACACGAACGACGCGAGGAAGTTGCCGTCCAGCCAGAACGGCCAGACGATGGTCGCGAACAGCGAGAACACGAACACCAGGTGGGTGGCATTCCAGGGCGTCTTCAGCCGCGGATGGAGCTTGCCGAAGGCGAGCGGCAACGTGCCCTCCCGGCCCATCGCATAGAGCACTCGTGTCGACCCGATGGCACACGCGATGAACACGCCGGTCGTCGCCGTGAACGCGGTCAGGATCACCAGGATCTCGCCGCCGCCCCAGTACTCCTTGGCAATCGGTGTCACCGGGGTCACACCCGAGTTCACGAGGTCGTTGACCTGGCTCATCGGCACCGCGATGCTCAGGCCCCAGGTGCCGAAGATCCAGAACGCGGCGACCGTCAGGAGCGCGACGATCGTCGCCCTCGGGATCAGCTTCCGCGGTGAGTGCGTTTCCTCGGCCACGGTGCTGATCACGTCGAAGCCCGTGTATGACAGGACCATGATGATCAGCGCGAGCCCGATGTCCTTGGCGCCGCCCAGCTGACCGGGATCAAACGGCGCGAAGCTGAGATCGCCCTGGCTGGCCTTGGTCAGGATGATCGTCAGGGCGAGTCCGCCGGCGACCAGGCTCTCGAACAGGATGAGGATCACGGTGCCGCGAACGGACATCTGGATGCCGTTGTAGACGAAGAACGCGGCGACGCCGGTCACGAGGAGGACGCCGATCAGCCCGCCGACGTAGGTGCTCACGCCGGTGATGCCCACGAAGTTGAGCAGCTCGTTGAAGTAGAGGCCGAACAGGTACGGCTGCAGGATGACGGCAACGATGTAGTAGCCGATCAGGATCCAGCCGATGAAGATGCCCGCCGACGGCGTCAGTGATCGCCACAGCCACGTGTACGCGCTGCCCGATGACGGCATCACGCGCGCGATCGACGCATAGCTGATCGCGGTCGGCAGGGCGATCAGCAGGCCCAACGCGAAGATCAGCGGGCTGATCACGCCGATGTCCTGGGCCAGCGGCCCCCAGTTGCCGTACAGTCCAAGCGCGGGCGACATCATGATCGCCCCGAGGGTCGCGGCCCCGACGAGCCCGACAGCACCTCGCTTGAGGGTCGTCGTCGAGTTCGGCGTGCCCACCTGCTCGCTCATCCGAACATTCCTCCCGTCTGCGGTTCACCCTGCCTGTTGTCGTCGTGTGCCACATCTGCCGCGGGCGATCCGGGGCCGGATGGGCTATGTGACTGGCGGGGACGCGCTCCTGGTCAGGGCCAGTGCGACCGCCTGGCGCGCCCCTCAGCTCCTGCTCAACCCTCCCTGCTCCTCCTCCTCTTGCTCCGTTCGTCGGGCGGCTCGTGGCGAGGTCGCCCCGATGCTCCGGACGGCGTCTTCGATGCGGTCGAGCGCGAGCTCGAGGTCCCCCCTCGAGTGCGCCGCCGACAGGCCGTGATGCCACGCGTAGTGGAAAAGGACGCCGCGTTCGAGGGCGGCGCCGTAGAACGCCAGCTCTCGCTCCCGGTCCACGTGGGTGATGAGATCCCGATAGCCGGTCGGCGCCTGCTCGAATCCGAACAGAAGGCTGAAGCGAGCCCCCAGGGACTCCACGCGGACCCGCTCGCCGTGACGGTCGAAGATCGCCTGCAGCTCCGGATAGAAGAACGATTCGAGACGCTCGAGGTGCTCGTAGAAGCCGGGCGCCGATGCGACGTCGAGGAACGCCTGACCGGCGGCGATCCCGATCGGATGCGCGTTGAAGGTGCCGCTGTGCACCGCCGGACCCAGCGGTGCCACGGCTTCCATCACGTCGCGGCGTCCGGCGAACGCGCTGAGCACCATGCCCCCGCCGAGGCACTTGCCGAGCGTGCACATGTCGGGCGTGACGCCCAACCAGGCCTGCATGCCGCCGGTCCCGGTCCGGAAGCCCGACAGGATCTCGTCAAAGATCAGGACGATGCCGTGGCTTGCCGTGAGATCACGGACGGCGGACAGGTAGCCAGGCGACGAAAGGAGCGTCCCGGCGTTGTAGTTGACCGGTTCCATGATCACGGCGGCGATCTCCGCACCGTGTCGTGCGACGGCCCGCTCGAGCGCCGGCAGATCGTTCCAGGGCAGCACGATGACCGCGTCTCGGCCGGACGCGGGCATCCCGGCGCTTTGCGCCACCGCAACGGGGTCGGAGATTGGCCCGGCGTCGCTCGGCGCCGGCCACATGCTGTAGCCGAGGGTGTCGCTGTATCCGTGGAAGTGGCCCTCGAACTTGACGACGCGTTCGCGGCCGGTGAAGGCGCGAGCGGTCCGGACGGCGTGCCACGTCGTCTCGGTGCCGCTTCCGGCGAAGCGAACCAGCTCGGCCGACGGGACGAGCTCGGTCAGCCGCCGGGCCAGCGAGCCCTGACGCTCGGTCTCGAACGAGCACAGCACGCCCTGGTCGAGCACGTCCTCTACCGCGCGGCGCACGGTCGGGTCGCCATGACCCAGCAGTGCCGCGCCGAACGACATGTTGAAGTCGATGTACGACCGGCCATCGACGTCGATCACGTGGCATCCCTCGGCCCGCTGCGCCATGAACGGCCGACCGAGCGCGGGGTGCGTCCGTGCCGCCGCGGAGACACCTCCCGGCAACACCCGTCGCGCCTCCTGGAACAGCACCTCCGCGCGGGGCGTCGTTGACGCGGCCATGGGCGTCACCGCGCAGCCTCGGCAGGGGACGGGGGCTCGCGGCCCGGTGCTGCGGCGGCCACCAGTCGCTGGCGCTGGCTGCCAAGGCCCGTGACACCCAGCTCCATGACGTCACCGGGGCGCAGGTAGGGCTGGTCCGGCCTGCCCAGGGCGACACCCGACGGGGTACCGGTGTTGATGATGTCACCGGGGTCGAGAACCATGAACTCGCTGAGGTAGCGGATGATCTCGCCGACGCCGAAGATCATCTGGCTCGTGGACGCGGCCTGGCGCCGGACACCGTTGACGTCAAGCCACAGGTTCAGGCCCTCGGGGTCTCCGACCTCCTCGGGAGTCACGAGCCACGGGCCCGCGGGATTGAACGTCTCGCACGACTTGCCCTTGGTCCACTGGCCACCCCGCTCGAGCTGGAAGCCACGCTCCGAGACGTCGTTGCAGACCATGTATCCGGCGACTGCTGCCAGGGCGCTGTCCGTCGACGCCAGGTATCGGCACCGTTGTCCGACCACCACGCCCAGCTCGACCTCCCAGTCGGTCTTGGTCGAGCCGCGTGGGATGACGACGTCGTCGTCGGGTCCGACGAGCGTGTTGGGAGCCTTCAGGAACACGATCGGCTCGGACGGCGCCGGGTCGCCCTTCTCGGCGGCGTGGTCCGCGTAGTTCAGGCCGACGCAGACGATCTTGCCGGGACGGGTGATCGGCGGGCCGATCCGCTCCTCCGGGACGGGGACCGACCGGTCAGCGTGCGCCTTCGCATAGTGGCGAACTCGATCAATTCCGTCGCTCGCGAAGAACGCGGGGTCGAGGTCGCCTTCGAGCGGTGACACGTCGAGGACGCGGCCGTCATCGAGCCTGACGAACGGACGCTCGTGACCGACGGCGCCGATGCGCATGAGCTTCATGGCCGGCTCCGCAGCGTCGCGGGGCTGTGACCGCACGCGACGGTCATCGGGGTGGAGCCAACGCCGCCGGTCATCTAGCCGCTCGAGAGAGCGTGGGAGATGCGGGCCGCCACCTCGACGGTCCTGCGACCAATCTTGTGCAGGCGGGCGTCGTCGCACCGGGCGCGCGGCATCGAGACGCTCAGTGCTCCGATCGCGCTGCCGGCGACGACGATCGGCGCCGCGACACAGACCACCCCGACCGCAACCTCCTCGCGGTCGACGGCATAGCCGCGGGACTGGTCCGCCACGGCTTCCCGAAATGCGCTCGCGGTCGTCGGGGTCCGGTCCGTGAACGCCTCGAACGGCTCCGCGCCGAGCATGAGCTCGAGCTGTGCGGGGTCCAGATAGGGTGCGATCGCGCGCCCCAGGGCCGTCGCATGGACCGGCGCGATCGTGCCCGCACCCTCGGCCATCCGGAACGAGGAAGGACTCTCGAGAACCTCCACGTAGACCAGGCTCGAACCCCGAATGGATGCCAGGTTCACCGTCTCCCCGGTCTGGGTCCGGAGCTCCGCCATCAGAGGCCTCGCAGCATGGCGAATGTCGAGCGCCGCGATGATGCGCAGCGCCCACCGGATGGCCGCCGGCCCTGGCTGGTAGCCACCCTGGGGAAGCTGCTCGACGACACCGGCAGCCTGCATCGTCGCGAGCAACCGGAACGCCGTCGACTTGGACACGCCAGCCGCCTCAGTCGCCTCCGACAGCGAAAGGGGCTGGTGCTCGGCGAGCTGCGCGATGATCGCGAGCGCGTTTGCGACGGCCGCGACCTCGTAGCGGCTGACGGGTGGGCTCGATGGCGACGCGGTGGTCGGCGCCATGGGGCGTTGCTCCTCCTGGATGCGGGTGTCCGGCCTGTCCAGGTGGGGTCGCGGCGCGGCTCCGGACGTTGACCCTGGGATCACCCGGCTGGTAGCATGCAACCTGTTTCCGGGGAATGCAACCCGTGTTTCGATCATCAAAACTGGGGGCCACGTGACTCAGCCCGACGACCTCACCGGACGGTCTGCCTACCCGACGTCGGCCGAGCTGTTCAGGGCTGCGCGCCGGGTGATCCCGGGCGGCGTGACCTCGGCGGTCCGGTCCGGAGCGCTGCCGCATCCGCTGTACCTCGAACGCGGTGCCGGCGCGTACGTGTGGGATGCTGACGGCAACCGGTATGTCGACTACGCGCTGGGCTACGGCCCGCTGCTCCTGGGTCACGCTCCGCCGGTCGTTGGCGACGCGCTCCGGCGGCAGCTGGAGCTGGGAACCACCTTCGGGTCGCAGTCGCGACTCGAGATCGAGGTCGCGGAGCTGATCCTCGACCTCGTCCCCGGGGCCGAGCAGGTGATCTTCAGCACGACCGGTACCGAGGCGGTCGCCAGCGCCCTCCGGGTCGCACGAGGCGCGACGGGTCGCCGCAAGGTTCTCCGGTTCGACGGCCACTACCACGGCTGGTTCGACGGCATCCTGACCGGCGCCGCGTCAGCGGGTACGTCCCCATCCGCGCCGGTCCCGGGCAGCGGTGGCATCCCGCCGGGTGCGCTCGAGGACGTGATCGTCGCGCCCTGGAACGATCTCGATGGCGTCCGGCGCCTGCTGGACGACCACCGGGGCGAGGTCGCGGCGATGATCCTGGAGCCCGTGCTCGTCAACGGTGGGCTCATCCGCCCCGATGTCGGGTTCCTCGAGGGACTGCGTGACCTCGCCACGCGGCACGGGTCGGTGCTGATCTTCGACGAGGTCATCACCGGCTTCCGGATCGCACCCGGCGGGGCGCAGGAGCACTATGGGATCCGCGCCGACCTGGCCGTGTTCGGCAAGGCGATGGGGGCGGGCGTTGCGGTCAGTGCGGTCGCCGGGCGCCGGGACATCCTCGACATCGTCACCGAGGGCATCGTCATCCACAACGGGACGTTCAACGGCAACGTGCTCGCCCTGGCTGCTGCCGCCGCCACGCTTCGCTACCTGCGCGCGGAGCGGGAGGTCGTATACCCATATCTCGACGAGCTGGGCAGCCGTCTCGCCCGAGGCCTTCGCGAGCTCGGCGCACCGCTGACGGTTCGACAGCTGGGACCGATCGTCCACACGGCATTCGGCGAGCCACCCACCGTCCGGTCGGTCGGCGACCGGCGCACGGGCGATCCACGCGCCCACGCCGAGTTCGTCGCCGAGCTGCTGCCCCGAGGGGTGCACGCGACGCCGCGAGGGCTGTGGTACCTCTCGAGCGCGCACACCGATGATGACGTCGATCGAACGGTCGCAGCCGCCGGCTCGGCGCTCAAGGCAGTCGCAAGTCGTGCCTGACGACGCGTCCAGTCAACCTCACACCCGGAGAGGAGCAGCTTCTCGATGAGGGTCGTCGACCTCCGTGGGACACCGGTCACCGTGCCGGCGATCGCCCCCTGGCGTTGGAGCATGGGCATCGAGACGGGAACGACACGCACGATCATCGAGCTGGTCACCGACGAGGGGATCGTCGGGATCGGCGAGACGTATGGCGGATCGGCGACCGTGCACGCGCTCGAGATCGCCAAGCCGTTCGTGCTGGGACTCGACCCCCTCGAGACCGGTGTCCTGCAGCATCGTCTCGGCGTGTTCAGCATCGGCTACGAGACGAGCGTCCCCGCCACCGTCCGCGCCGGCATCGAAACCGCATGCCTCGATGCCGCCGGCAAGGCGCTGGGCAAGCCCGTGTCGGCGCTGCTGGGTGGTGCGGTCCGCGACCGCGTCGAGGTGGCCGCCTACGTCTTCTACATGTACGGCTCGGCGGCCGGTGACTTCCGCCCGGTCGATTCGCCGGAGCGCATCCTCGAGCGAACCGAGGAGCTGGTCGATCGCCACGGGTTCCGGGTCGTCAAGCTCAAGGGGGGCGTGTATCCGCCGGCCGAAGAGCTGGCAGCGCTGCGTCTCATCCACGACCGACTGCCGGCCGCGCCGCTTGTCTGGGATCCCAACGCGGCATGGTCGGTCGAGACGACGATCCGGATCGGACGGCAGCTCATCCACGAGGGGTTACCGCTGCAGTGGCTGGAGGATCCATGTCCGGATCTGGAGGGCATGAGCCAGGCCCGCAGATCGGTGCCCATCCCATTCGCCACCAACATGGTCGTGGTGAGCCGCGAGCAGCTGGCGCCCGCCATCCGCATGGGCGGCATCGACGTGATCCTGGCCGACGTCCACTACTGGGGCGGGTTCCGTGCGAACCAGCGTGTCGCCGCGGTGTGCGATGCGTTCCGCGTGGGCCTGGGCATGCACAGTGACCGCGAGCTGGGTGTGTCGACCGCGGCCATGGTCCACCTCGCGGCGGCCTTGCCCCAGCTCGGGTACGCGATCGACAGCCACTACCCGGACCAGGTGGACGACATCATCGCCGAGCCATGGGTGTTCACGGACGGACATCTCGCCGTGCCCACCGGCCCCGGTCTGGGAGTCGAGCTCGACCCCGACAAGCTGGCCTTCTACCACGATCGGTTCGAGAAGCAGCCCGAGGTGAACGAGTTCTACGATCCGAACCGGCCGGGGTGGGTGCCAGCCCTTCCGATGTTCTGACCCGGACGGCGAGCTGATGCTGCGACCCGACGCGTCTGCGTCGGCACGACCGGGCGGTCTGCCGGTGAGACGTCGGCGCCCCGGCGATCCGCTCGCCGCCGCCCTTCGGCGAGAGGTTCGCGGCGACGTGTGGTTCGACCGCGCGACCCGCGCGGTCTACGCGACCGATGCCTCGAACTACCGGCAGGTCCCGCTGGGCATCGTGTGTCCGCGTGACGCGGCGGATGTCGCCGCCGCGGTTCGCGTGTGCGCCGAGCACGACGTGCCGGTGACCGGCCGGGGTGCCGGGACGAGCCTCGCGGGTCAGGCGGTCAACAGCGGCGTGCTCCTCGACACCAGCCGCCACATGCGGCGCATCGTGGAGATCGATCCCGAGCGACGGATCGCGCGCGTCGAGCCGGGTGTGGTGCTCGATGACCTGCGTCGGGCGACCGAGGCGCACGGGCTGACGTTCGGCCCCGATCCCGCGACGCATGCCTGGTGCACGATCGGCGGGATGCTCGGCAACAACGCCTGTGGCACGCATGCGCTGGTAGCCGGCAAGACCGTCGACAACGTGGAGCGGCTGTCGGTGGTGACGTACGGGGGCGATGCGCTCGATGTCGGGGCCACGGGATGGGCCGAGATCACGGAGGCGCGCACCGACGGGCCCCGTCATCGCATCCTCTCGGGCCTCGGCGAGCTCGTCGAACGGCACGCTGCCGCGATCCGAGCCGGATACCCGGATCTTCGCCGCCGGGTCTCCGGCTACAACCTGGACGAGCTGCTGCCCGAGCGAGGCACCAACGTCGCACGCGCGCTGGTCGGCAGCGAGGGCACCTGTGTCGTCATCACCGAGGCAACGCTCCAGCTCATCCATATCCCCGCCCACCGGCGCCTCGTCGTGCTGGCATACCCCGACGTGTTCGCCGCGGCCGACGCCGTGCCCGGCCTCCTCGAGCATCCGCTGCTCGGGCTCGAAGGATTCGACCGGGAGCTCATCGAGCTGATGCGCGCCCGGCCGCTCAACACCGAGCATCTCGGTCTGCTGCCGGACGGCGGCGCCTGGCTCCTGGCAGAGGTCGGGGGTGACACCGACACGATTGCCGACGCTGTGGTCGCCGAGTTCACGGCCTCGCTCCCGTCGGATCAGCGCTGGCGACGGTTCGACGACGTGGCAAGCCAGGCGCGTGTCTGGCAGATCCGGGAGTCGGGTCTCGGCGCGACGGCCATCCGGCCCGATGGCCACCACAACCTCGAGGGCTGGGAGGATGCAGCCGTGCCGCCGGCCCGCCTGGGCGACTACCTGCGCTCGGTCAGCGCGCTGTGGTCGGAGTTCGGCTATACGGGCGCCTGGTATGGCCACTTCGGCGATGGATGCGTTCATACCCGAAACGACTTCGACCTCCGCACGCCCGCCGGGATCGCGCGTTACCGCGCCTACGTGGAACGCGCAGCGGATCTGGTCGTGTCGCTTGGCGGGTCCCTGAGCGGCGAGCATGGCGACGGTCAGTCCCGGGGCGAGCTGCTCTCGCGCATGTATGGCCCGGAGCTGATGGCCGCCTTCCGCGAGTTCCGGTCGATCTGGGACCCCAACGGCCGGATGAACCCCGGGAAGGTCATCGATGCGGCGCCGCTCGATGCCAACCTGCGCCACGGCCTCGAGTACCGAATCTCGCCACTCGCGCGCAAGAGCCGGCGCGACGGCTTCGCCCTCGTTCGGGACGGTGGCTCGCTCCAGGCCGCGGCCGAGCGTTGCGTGGGCGTCGGGCGTTGCCGGCGTGACGACGGTGGCGCGATGTGCCCGTCCTACCGGGCAACCCGCCTCGAGCGACATTCGACTCGCGGCCGGGCCAGGCTGCTCGCCGAGCTGTTCCAGGGGACGGCCACGCCCGAGACATGGCGCAACGAGGATGTGCGGGAGGCCCTCGACCTGTGCCTGTCATGCAAGAGCTGCGTCGTCGACTGCCCGACCACCGTCGACGTCGCGACGTACAAGGCCGAGTTCCTCCATCACTACTATCGGGGCCGTCTGCGACCGCGTACAGCGTACGCCCTGGCGCTGGTGCCGCTCTGGCTTCGCCTGGCGACGCGACGTCCGAGCCTGGCGAACGCGGCACTCCGGGCGCCTGTCCTGTCCTCGATCGGTCAGCGGGCGGCCGGCATCACTCGACAACGCCCGATGCCGCAGGTCGCGGATCCCTCGTGGCGTCGATCGCCGACGGCACGCGACCCGGCTCGACGCGACCGAATGGACGCCACCGTCGTGGTGTGGCCGGACACGTTCACCGATGCTTTCGCCCCGACGCACGGCGACGACGTGGTCGCGGTGCTCGAGGCCGCGGGCGAACGCGTCGCGATCCCATCGGGATGGGCCTGTTGCGGCCGGCCCCTGTATGACGCCGGGATGCTGAGCCTGGCCCGGGGGTGGTTGCGCCAGCTCGTCGCGACGCTCGATCCCTGGACCTCGCGCGGGATCAGCGTCGTGGTTCCGGAGCCGTCGTGCCTGGCAGCATTTCGTGACGAGCTCCCGGCCATGCTGCCGGATGATCCGCGGGCGGCGCGGCTCGCGCGCCTGGCCCGGAGCCCCGCCGAGCAGCTGCTCGCACGGGGCATCGACCGGCTCGCGGGGCAGGTGGCACGCGGGCCTACGCCGGAACGCCTGGTGCTCCACCCGCACTGCCACGCGCGAGCGGTCAAGTCGGCCGCTGCCGACGTGGAGCTCGCGCGTCGTCTCGGCTTCGAGGTCGAGCCCCTCGACGCCGGATGCTGCGGTCTGGCGGGGTCGTTCGGCTTTCGGGCCGAGCACGAGGAGATCTCGCGTGCGATCGGAGAGCGGCAGTGGCTGCCGGGTGTCCGACGGGCGCTCGAGCCGGGCGGCGAGCTGGTGATCGACGGCTTCAGCTGCGCGACGCAGCTCCGGCATCTGAGCGAGGAGGCGTCACGGCCGCTCGCGACGATCGTCCGCGAGGTGATCGGTCAGGTGGATCCGCCGGCTGGCGCCGCGCCCTCGGGCGACCGGTGGTGACGACACCGTGCGGCGGCTTCGGGGCGGGTCAGGGCTTGATGTCGAGCTGGTCGATGGCGACGTACGGACGCCCCGGCGTCGAGAGCACCTTGATCGTGAGCGAGTGCTTTCCGCTGGCCTTGAAGGAGCGCGTGAACAGCACCGCACGAGCGACGAACGAGGACCGCCACAGGTCGACGCGGGCGACCGCTCGGCCATCGATCAGCACCAGCGCGCGTCCGCGGGTTGGCCCCAGTGGGCCGATCCAGCGAACCGAGGAGCCGGTGAAGGTGAACGTCGCGGTCGAGCCGGCGGTCTTCGAGTAGCGAACGTTGCCGCCGATGTAGCCCGAGGACGATGCGTTCCCCCAGCTGCCCCGGTAGACGATCCGGCGACTGCCCTCCGAGTAGTGCCGCTTGACCGGTTTCGGGGCCGCCGTGCCGGACGATGCGTTCGATGGTGTGGCAGCCGCGCTGGGCGCGGGAGTGGCGGTTGGTGCCGGCGTGGGGGAGGCAGGCGATGGGGTCTGGTCCTGCGACCGCTCACCGTCCACGACGAGATCGGGCGCGGACGGGGCGTCGCCGCTGGGGTTCACCGCTGCTGGTGCCGGGTACCACGCACCGATCGGCGCGGACGCGGCCAGCCAGGTCGGGTTGCCGAGAACGCTCAAGCCGACCGAGAGCCAGTTCGCGGCTCGACCGGTCGCCTGGTCGATCGCGGGCAGGTCGACGCTGACCGACCCGCCCGGCAGCAGGTCGGCGGCCAGCGGCTCGGTCAGGAGCGTGATCGGCGTACCGCGAGTCGGCCCGCCGGCGATGGCCGTGACTGTGATGACCGACCGGAGTGCCTCGGCATCTGGAGCCGCAGCGGCGTTGGGCTGGAGGTCGGGTTCGGACGGAATGGCTTCGCGACCGGTGTTGGTGATCGTGAGCACACCGCCCGTGCCGTCGATGCCCCGCTCGAGCTCGACGCTGACCGCCCGATCGTCCCAGACTCGGATATCGACGGTTGGGATGCGCACGCGCTGGGCTCGTGGCAGGGTCCGCCGATCCGTGTCCCGCATCTCGACCTGGAGCGCGTAGCCGCCGGGTCGATCCGGCACCGGGACGCTGAGCGTGATGGACCGGGAACGGGTCTGCGCCCGGCGCGCATCGACGGTCTCTCGAGCCGCCGGGTCAGGGGCGTCCGTCGCCGGCCACGCCGTCGACGAGCTGGAGGCGACATCCGCGGCCGCGGTGGGGTCGATCACCGAGGTCGTGTCGAGGGCTGCGGCGTCCCCGGAGGCCGACGGCGATACGGGTGTCCCGGGGCCGTCCGCGGGAAGCTCGACCGGCTGCCACGTGGCGACGAACCTCACGCCGCTGGGGATCGCGCCGCCGGTCCAGGCGAGCTCCACGGTGGCCCGATCACCACCATGGAGGGGGCTGCTGACGGCCGGGCTGCTGACCTTGATCGATCGGCCCGCGACCGCATCCAGGTGGATCGACGTCGCGATCCGGCTCACGTTGATGCCCCACTGGCCGGATGAGGACCAGAACTGCTGCATGCTGCGCAGCGTCGGCTGGCCGCCCCACCAGCGGCCGCCGGGCGTCAGGTAGAAATCCCGGATGAACTTCGCCGTGGCATTGATGTTCGCGGCGTACGTGGCGTACGCGGTCGCGTAATGAAAGGGATCGCGATCGTAGGCGTTGTAGCCGAACAGGTTGTGCTTGAGGCGGGCGATCGCGCCGCGGCCCCAGGCCAATTCGTGCATGGCGGCGGCGAGCAGGAAACGGGCGTTGACGCCGTGCTTCCGCTCGGCGGCCAGGAACGCGGCCCCGAGTCGCGGCAACGATGTCTTCGCCTGCAGGTACTCGTCGATCGCCCACGCCGAGACCCCGCTCGTCGACAGCAGGTTGGTGTCGAGCGTGATCGGCCCATGAACGTGATACGCCTTCGCCCGGGGCAGGCGAGCGTCCACGCCGGGCACCGCGAACGTCATGACGAGCGCTGCCGCGAGCAGGGCGATCAGAACGCGGGGGGTTCGAAGAGGGGTCATCGGGAACGAACGATGGGCCAACGGCCGTGTCCGGCCTACCGCCCGGATCACCCAGCGCGGCAGAACGATCGGCCCATGGGCGCGGGCGCAGCGCGGTCGCAGCCGCCAGATGCCACCCGTGCTTGGGGATGCTGCGATCGTGCTCCGCGCCCTGCAGGAGGTCGGGTACCGTGGGGACATCGGTCTCGAGTACGCATCGTCCAACCCGGACGCCCCGGACTTCGGCTACCGCCACGAGCTGGAGGAGCGGGTGGCTCGCACTCGGGCCAACGTCGACAGCTCAGCCAGCGACGCACCTGACGGGAGGAATGTCCGTGTCCGATCCGCTCCCTCGCCTGGGCCTGATCGGCCTCGGCATCATGGGCCGGCCGATGGGCCGCAACCTGTTGCAGGCGGGCTACCCGCTGGTGGTCCACGACCTCAACGCCGACGCGGTGGCGGAGCTGGCGGCAGCCGGCGCCACCCCCGCGGCGTCATCGGCGGCCGTTGCCGTCGACAGCGACATCCTGATCACGATGCTTCCCGATTCGCCGGACGTCGAGGCGGTCTACCTGGGTCAGGACGGCGCCCTCGAGGCACTCAGGCCGGATTGGCTGGCGATCGACATGAGCTCGATTGCGCCGAGCGTGGCGCGGCGCCTCGCGGCGCGGGTGGAGGCGGGTGGCGGGCAGATGCTCGACGCGCCCGTCAGTGGCGGGGACAAGGGCGCGATCGCGGGCACCTTGTCGATCATGGTCGGCGGAGACGAGGCGGCGTTCGCGCGTGCCAGGCCGATCTTCGAGGTGCTCGGCACGACCATCGTCCATGTCGGGCCGGCCGGTGCGGGGCAGGTGGTCAAGGTCTGCAACCAGGTCACCGTGGCGGTCGTCATCGAAGCTGTCTCGGAGGCCCTCGTGCTCGGGTCGAAGGCGGGCGTGGCGCCGGATCGGATCCTCGACGTGCTGCAGGGTGGGCTCGCGGCGACCAAGGTCGCCGAGCTTCGGCGGGCCAACATGTTGGAGGGTCACTTCGAACCCGGGTTCCGGACCCGGCTCCACCTCAAGGACCTTCGCAATGCCCTCGACCTGGCGCGCCAGAGCGACGTCGTGCTGCCGGCTGCCGCGATCACCGAGCAGCTGATGGTCGCGATGTCGGCGGCCGGCCGGGCCGACCTCGACCACTCGGGACTCATCACGGTGCTCGAGGATCTGGCCGCCTCACGCGTGGCCGACTTCACCGCCCCGGACTCCTGACCCGACGCCGGAAGCCGCCGGCGCGGACGGTCGGCCCAGCATCGCCCCCGGGATCGGGGGCGGGGGCGACGGATGCTACGCGGTTTCCAGCCAGCCGATCGGCTGCTCGACGGGCACCTCGTCGCCGGCCGCGTGCGTGATCTCGACCAGGGTGCCGCTGGCGGGTGACGGCAGCTCGAGGCTTGTCTTCTCGGTCTCGATCTCGGCGATCAATTCGCCCTCCGCGACGTGATCACCAACCTGCCGGAGCCAGCCCTGGACGATCCCGAACTCCATCTCGAAGTTCGCCTTGGGCATCAGGATTGCGATGCGGGCCATGAACGTTCTCCCTAGCTGGCGACGGCCGCCCGGCCGTCGATCGCGGCGGCGCCCGTGCCGTCCATGACGCGCCGCACGGCGTCCACGATCCGGTCCGGCTGCGGGAGCACCGCGTTCTCGAGGTTGGGCGCCATCGGCAATGGGACGTTGCGCGCTGCCACTCGGACGATCCCCGAGCGGAGCGATGCAAAGCCTTTGGCAGCGACCATCGCCGCGATCTCCGCCCCGTAGCCGGAACGCTCGGGTGCCTCCTGCACGATGACCAGCCGCCCTGTCTTGGCGACCGAATCGAGGATCGCCCGTTCGTCGAGCGGGACCAGCGTCCGGGGGTCGACGATCTCGACCTCGATCCCCTCGGCGGACAGCCCTTCCGCAGCCTCGAGCGCGAGGTGGACCATCTTCGACCAGGCAACGATCGTGCAGTCGGCGCCGGACCGCTTGATGTCGGCCTGGCCGAACGGCACGAGATGCTCGCCCTCGGGCACGTCGCCCGACAGCATGTACATGTGCTTGTGCTCGACGAAGAGGACGGGGTCGTCAAGGCGAATCGCCGTCTTGAGCAGTCCCTTCGCGTCGGCCGGAGTCGACGGGGCCGCGATGAGCCAACCCGGAATATGCGCGAACAGCGCCTCGAGGCACTGGCCGTGCTGCGCTCCGGAGGACTTGTAGCCGCCCGCAGGGGTGCGGATGACGAGCGGCACCTTGACCTGGCCGCCGGTCATGTACCGGATCTTCGGGATCTGGTTGGTCAGCTGATCCATGGCCATCATCGCGAAGTCCATGTGCATCAGCTCGACGACCGGCCGAAGCCCACTGATCGCGCAACCCAGCGCGGCACCGACGAAGCCGTTCTCGGAGATGGGCGTGTTCAGGATCCGATCCGGACCGTAGTCGGAGGATAGCCCCTGCGTGACCTTGAACGTGCCGCCCCATGGGTCGCGCAGGTCCTCGCCGATCAGGAACACGCTGGGATCGCGGTCGAGCTCCTCTCGCAGCGCCTCATTGAGGGCCGCCCGGTAGCGAAGTCGTTTCACTGGATCACCCCTCCGAATGCGGCCTCGGTGGCCGGGTCCCCATAGACATCCTCATCGGCCCACGCGAGCGGCGGTGCCGGCTGCTCCTCGGCGGCCGCGATAGCCCGCTCGATCCGATCGGTGATCCTGCCGTCGACCGCGTCCAGATCGGCGTCGGTCACGCCCAGCTCGGACGCGACGCTCCTGGCCCGGATGAGCGGGTCTCGCTGCCGCCACGCTTCGACCTCCTCGGGCGGCCGGTACGCTCCGGGATCCGCGGTGTTGTGGCCGTACTTCCGGTACGTCCTGCACTGGAGGAACGCTGGCACCTGCTCCTCGCGCACCCGCCCGACGACCTGTCTCGCAGCCTGGGCAACCGCGACCACGTCGTTACCATCGACGGCGGTCGCCACGACCCCGTAGCCCTCCACGAAACGGAGCACGTCAGGAATGCCCGAGTAGGTGCCCGCGGAGGTCGACTCCGCGTAGCCGTTGTCCGTTCGGACGATCAGCAGCGGCAGCTGCCACAGGGACGCCATGTTCAACGTCTCGTGGACTTCGCCGTTCGCGATCGCGCCATCACCGACGTAGGCGACGACGACACCGCCGTTGCGGCGCCGCTTCATCGACAGAGCCGCGCCGGCAGCGATCGGAAGGCCGGCACCGACGATCCCGTTCGCGCCGAGCACACCAAGCGAGACGTCCGTCACGTGCATCGAGCCTCCCTTGCCGCGGCAGTAGCCGCCCTCGCGCGCAAGGAGCTCCGAATACATTCCTTCGATCGCGACGCCCTTCGCGATCAGGTCCCCATGACCGCGGTGTGTGCTCACGATCTGATCGTCGTGTCGGAGGCTCAGGCTCACCCCGGTCGGCACCGCCTCCTGCCACACCGAGACGTGCACGAAGCCAGGGATCTTGGCCTGACCGTGGAGCCTCAGCAACGCCTCCTCGAACTCACGGATGAGGCGCATCGTCTCGTATGCCTGCAGGAACTCCTGCCTGGACAGCTGCATCATCGCCTCCTTTCAGTGTCATCATACCGGTATGACCGGTATGATGACCATCGAACCTTGTGCTAGGATCTCCCGGCGCCATCGAGAAGGTGGAAGAGCTGCCTGTCGTGCACCACAAACCAACCAGACCTCCCGAGGGTTCCGTGCGACCGGGAGATGACGGCGGCCACGGGACCGTGATTGGCCTCCAGGGTCGGCGGCTGTCAGACGGGATGGCTGAAGCGCTGCTGGCAGAGGTGATCTCGGGGTCGCTCAGGTCCGGCGACCGGCTTCCGCCCGAGCGTGAGCTCGGGGTGCGGTTCGGCGTCTCCCGGACGGTCGTCAGAGAGGCGATCCGCAGCCTCGCGTCTCGCGGCGTGGTTCGCGTTCGGCCAGGTGCCGGCGTGTATGTGGCTGACCTCAACTCGCGCGCGGCCGCCGAGTCGCTGAGCCTCCTGGTCCAGGGGCACCAGGCGATCAGCTACGAGCAGGTCTACGAGGTGCGTGAGACGATCGAGGTACAGACCGCGCAGCTCGCGTCGCTCCGTGCGACCGACGCGGAGCTCGCCGATCTGCGGGCCGCGGTCGATCATCTCGAGGCGGCACCGACCGGAGAGGCATTCGCCGTCGCCGATGCCGACTTCCACCTCCTGATCGCGCAGCTTACGCACAACCCGCTGTTCACGATCCTGCTCGAGGCGATCGGCGACGTGATGATGGACGTGCGGCGCCAGTCCGCCTACCTGCGCGGGGCGCGCCAGCGCGTGACCGCCGACCACCAGCGGATCGCTGCCGCGATCGGCGCGCGCGACCCGCAGTCGGCCGGACAGCTCGTCGCCGAGCACCTCGAGCACTCCCGGGATATCGTTCGCAACCTCGACCGCTCGGCCGACGTCGCGAAGGGCCGCGAGCGCCACCGGTGAGCTGAGCACAGATTCCCGTCATCATCCGACGGCCCGCGGTGCGGCGCGCTGACCTGCGACCAGCAGGTGAACGTCGGCCGTGAGCCTGGACCTGACCGGACCGGACCGCTGGCGTACGTCAGCGCGACCAGGACCACGCCGATTGTGACCGCGATGCGGACGTCGGACCATTCGTGCCTGGCCAGGATCAGCAGCATCTGCTGGCCCGCGCGCTGGACGTCGGACGCCAACTACGGCGCGACGCCGGTGGATGAGGGATGCGAGGAGGGCCCCTCCGTTGCCGCGACGGGTGGGCGCTCGTGCTGCGTCGCGGCCGGCGTCAGCCCCGACTCAGACGCCGAGCTCGGCCGATGCCAGGGCCGTTCCCTCGACCCGCGCCCGGATCTTCGCGAACGCCGTGTCGCGCGACGTCGACGTGTCGTCGCCGAACGGCGAGAAGCCGCAGTCGTCGGTGGTGCCCAGGTGCTCCGGGTCGATGAACCGGGCAGCTTCGAGCACCCGGTCGCGGACCTCCTCGGGCGTCTCGACCCGCGGATCGATCGGGTCGATCACGCCCACGAAGATCCGCCGGTCGCGGGTGGCGTGATCGCCGAGGATCCGCAGCACGCGCTCGCGGTCGGGTTCGCTCGCCAGCTGAATGTAGAACGTGTCGACGTTCATCCGGAACAGCGCCGGCAGCAGCTCGGCGTAGTCGATGTCGGCGCTATGGGTGGAGTCCTGGTCACCGCCGGGGCAGGTGTGGACGCCGACGTGCGCACGCTCCTCGGCCGTGAGCTGCCCGAGCACCCGATTGTTGAGATCGACGAACGAGGCGAGCAGCTGCCGGGACGGATCGAGCTTGAGCGACAGGCGCGCCTCGGTGAAGTCGATCTGGGCGGATGCTCCGCGCTCGAGGCAGCCCCGGATCTCGGACGCCGCCTCGGCGACGAGGTCGTCGATGAACGCGTCGCGCGAATAGCCGGCGATGCCGTCTGCGGGGTACAGGAGGCTCAGCGCGGACGCGGAGATCACGGCCTGCTTGAGCGCGGCCGACGTCTGTCCGCGGGCGGCATCGAGATACGACCATGCCTTGGTGGCGTACCGGAACGGGCCGCTCGTGATCACCGGGAGCTGGCGTGTGTGACCGTCCTCGAACGGGATCGTCACCCCTCCGGGCGCCAGGTTGGCCAGGCCGGCGACCGGGTAGGTCGCGAAGCTGGGCTTCCGCTGCTCGCCGTCGGTGACGACCGGCGAGCCGGTCTCCTCGAACCGGCGCAGGGTGTCTTGGACGGCATCGTCGTACAACGCCTCGAGCTCCGCCGGGGAGATTCTTCCGGCGGCAGCCGCCTGCATGCCGTCCATGAGCGCCTGTGGTCGGGGAATGCTGCCGATCGGTTCGGTGGGAAGCGTCATCGTCGGATCATACGGCTCGGAACCCCGTCATCGCACGCCCACGGTCCGGGCCGTAGCTCACGCCACCGCCCTGTGAAGCGATCCTCGGGGCAGCCCCGCCGTGGCAGGCGAACCGGACGGGCAGGCGAACCGGACGGGCAGTCGTGCCGGGCGGATCGAGTCGTGCCGGGCCGGATCCAGTCGTGCCCGGCCGGGTCGGGCGAGGGGTCAGGGACCGACGCGAGTGAGGTCGGCGGCAGTCGGTGAGGCAACGGGCACCTCGTGCCCGTGGCTGGGGATCAGGGTGGGGTCGGCGAGCAGCGGCCGGAAGGCGAGCTCGGCCGCACCCAGGATCGGCGCGTCCTGACCCAGGGCGGCCGGGACGACCGTGACGTCGGAGCGCGGCGCCGTCATCGCCCAGCGGTCGAGCTGCTCGTTGATGGCATCGACCACGTACGGGTGGAGCCGGGCAAAGAGGCCGCCCAGCGCGATCTGACGCGGGTCGAGCGTGTTGACGAGCGTCCCGATGCCCACCCCCAACCAGTAGCCGATCTCGCGGAAGCCGGCACGGACGGTCTCGTCCCCAGCAGCCGCGGCGGCGATCGCCTCGTTCAGGGTGCGCGCCGGCTCGGGCGCCCCCCCTTGCCGATCGCGCGCAGGACCGCATCCTCGGCGATCAACGTCTCCCAGCACCCGCGCGATCCGCAGTGGCAGGCCAGTCCGTCGGGCAGCAACCGCAGGTGGCCGACCTCGCCGGCGAAGCCGCTCCGGCCGCGCACCCAGTGGCCGCCCGCGATGATCCCCGCCCCGACACCGACCTCGCCCCAGATGAGGACGAAGTCATCGCACCCGACCCCCGCACCTCGGGTGTGCTCGGCGAGGGCCGCGAGGTTGGCGTCGTTGGCCACCAGGACGGGACCCTCGAGACCCACCGCCTCACGCACGATGTCGGCCAGCGGCAGCTCATGCCAGCCGAGGTTGGGTGCGGCGGTCACCACGCCATCGCGGTCGCGGACCAGTGCGGCGACCGCCACCGCGGTGCCGAAGATGCGCTCGGGTCCAGCGTCGCGCAGCAGCGGCTGGACGACGTGGGCCAGGTCGCGTGCCACCTCGCCCGCGCCCCGGAAGCTCCGCGGGCGCTCGACCCGCCGGGAGTGGAGGATTCGTCCCCCGAGGCCCACGATCGCTGCGCCCACCGAATCGCCGAACAGCTCGACCGCCAGCGCAAGCTGGCCGTCATGGCGCACGGTCACGATGGGCGACGGCCGGCCCGGCGTGCGCGTGCTGCGCGCCGGGCCCATGCGCACCAGCCCACGACCGGCCAGATCTTCGAGCAGGAACCCGATCGTGCTCCGGTTGAGCCCGGTCACGCTCGACAGCTCCGAGCGCGACGTCGGGCCGAACTCGTGGAGCTGGCGCAGGACCGCCGACAGGTTTCCCCGGCGCGGTGACTCGCTGCCCGTGCGCCGGCCTCCGCCCACCCAGCCGGCATCCACCACGCTCAACCTCCCCTCGATCACCCCACGCAACTTTGTCGGAGGCTGCAACATGCAGCACCGATCGTCAAGTTCCAGGCCGCCCCGATCACGGCTCCCAACCGATCCCTTGTCGACGGGAAGCGGCGCCATGCCGCCGGACGCCGGCGACTTTCGGTTGCTGGCAAGCCTTCGACCGCCTCCCCACGGTCAATCGGTATGAATTGAAGGGACGTTTGTACTTGACGTTGACAATCCACGGATCATAGAGTGACGCTCACGTCTTTGTTGGGGTACGCAACGAACTGGAGGGCGGATCTCCAGGAGAGACGGGATTGGCGCCAGGCCGACGGACACGTGCCCGATGCCCCGCCGGCTCGACGGCGTGGCTCAGCGGCGGCATGCGATGCCGGAGCGGCGGAACCAGGTGCCACGTTCGAAGAGGAGGTGAGACCGGGCCGAGGTGCACCAGGAGGCGACGGGCGCGGCCACCTGAGGCAGGTGGCTACTCGCTCCCGTGGCGCGGATCGGGGGGTGCGCGGGACCCTCGGCGATCGCCGAGGCGAATTGCGCGGAGCCGCAACCGCGATCGCGTTGGCTGTGATACCTCACGGACGCTGGAGGGCAGGCAATGCGATCGGGAGCCTCGACGGCTATGAGCTGACCCGGTATGTGCAGCCTTCGTGGCTGCCGTGAGGAGGATCGTCCGCAGGCGGTCTGCCGGGCTCCAGGAGGCTTTCCGATCTTGGCTGGGCCACATCAGCGGCTAGGGCCAGCCGAGGGAGGCACGAGAGGGGAACCATGATTGATCGACGTCCTCACCACGCTCTCCGTCGCCCGGGGCGTTCGTCACCCTACCGCTGGAGGCGACGGCCGCTGATCGTCCGCCTGCTGGCGCTGCTCGCCGCCGTGGGCCTCATGATCCCCGGAGCGGCTCCCGCACGAGCGGCGCAGAACATCTCGATCATGCCGACCCAGCCGGTGATCCTGGTCGACAATGGCGACACGGCTGATGTCACGTATCGCGTGATGTTCACCGGCGATCCTGCTGACGCGCTCGACCGGGACATCAGTCTGACCATCACGACCGGGACCGCGCTCCAGGTGGGGGGCTCTCCGGGCAACGCGCAGAACGTGACCACGCAGCTGTCCGGTGCCAAGACGACAATGGCTGCCGCCGCCACGACCATCGCCCAGGGACGGACATTCCTGTGGGCAGCTGCCGTGGCCGGTGACACGAACATCAAGGTCTTCAGCGTCGCCAACTTCTTCGTCGGCCAGACGCTCAACGTCGGCAACACGGAGCAGGTCATCATCACCGAGGTTGGCACGGCCGGCCAGACCGGAACCGGGCTCACGTTCACGCCGGCGCTCGCCAGCGACCACGGCCGGTTCCAGGTTGCCTCCGGCGTGACGCCGGCCGGAAGCACGACCCTTCGCCTCGCGAGCCTGGCGAACATCGCCGTTGGTCAGAGCCTCAGCATCGACAGCGGCGCGAACCAGGAGTCGGCCACGGTCGCCCAGGTGGGCGACGGTGGGGCAGCCCTGCTCGCGGCAGCCGCCAGCGCCGGTGACACTAACCTCAAGGTCGACAGCGTGGACGGCTTCACCGTAGGTGGGACGATCTGGGTAGGCATGGGCGCGGCGCAGGAGAGTTCCGTGATCGCCGCCGTCGGCACCGCGGGCGACAGCGGCACCGGGCTGAGCCTGACCGCCCCGCTCGCGAACGACCACGTCGTCGGCGAGCCAACGACCGGCGACATCGCGGCCCTCTCTGCACCGCTCACGAAGGACCACTTCGTGAGCGCCGGCTTCGGCGGTACAGACGTGCCCGTCGTCAGTTCGACAGCTGCCGGCACGACCAACATCAAGGTCGCCAGCACTGACGGCTTCTACGTCGGCCAGGAGATCAACATTGACACTGGCGCCAACCTTGAGCCCGCGACGATCACCACGATCGGCACCCCGGGTATCAGCGGCACGGGCTTCGACCTGGCTGCCCCGCTCACGAAGGATCACTCAGGCGCGGTGCCTGTGGTCCAGGCGGCGCCAGTCGCGGCCCCGGGCGCGACCAACGTCAAGCTCGACAGTGTCATGGGCTTCTATCCCGGAGACACGATCAACATCGGCAGCGGCGCGGATGCGGAATCGCACACCATCACCGCGGTCGGCACCGCCGGCCTGGCAGGAACTGGCGTCGACCTCGCGGATGCGCTGGTCAATGAGCACTACGCGAGTGGGCAGGCGTCCGACACGCGCGTCCTGCAGTCAACCGCCCAACTTGGCACGGACTACACAGTGGCCAATGACACGGTGGTTTTCCCGGCCGGCAGCCCGTCCGGGACCGAGGTATCGATCCCGATCCACACGCTTCCCAACGCGAGCCCGTCGGTCGCGCTGACCATCAACACGACGGCAGCATGCACCGATGGTTGCGATGGCGTCACCGTCAACAACAGCGATCCGCCGACGGTCGTCATCAACGCCCACGGCTTCCCGTATCTCGATTCGTCCCTGCCGATCGACGAGCGCGTCAACGACCTGCTGTCCCGCATGTCGCCGCTCGAGAAGGCGGGCCAGATGACCCAGACGCTCATGTCGGTCGTCAACAACGGGTCGACCACCAACGAGTCGACCTACAACAACATCCGGGCCTGGGATCTGGGCTCGATCCTGTCCGGTGGGACGGATAACCCGACTCCCAACTCGCCCACGGGCTGGGCGGACTTGGTCGACGGCTTCCAGTACCGCGCCATGGCAACGCCCCTCCAGGTCCCGTACATCTACGGCGAGGACACGATTCACGGCAACGCCCACATGGTCGGCGCCGTGATGTACCCGCACAACATCGGCATGGGCGCGACGCACGATCCCGAGCTGTCGTATCAGCAGGGCGTGATCACGGCGCAGGAGACGCGGTCGGCCGGCCCTCACTGGGGGTTCGGTCCCACCATCTGCGTCGATCGTGACATTCGCTGGGGACGCACGTACGAGTGCTACAGCGAGGATCCGGACCTAGTCAGCTTGATGGAAACCATCATCGGCGGCTATCAAGGCTCCAACCCCGACGACATGTCGGGGTTGCAGATCCTCGCCTCGGCCAAGCACTTTGCGGGTGACGGTGCAACGGTCGACGGTCGCAACACGGGCAACGTCGTGATGAGCTCGGACGAGTTCGAACGCGTCGCGTTGGCGCCATACATGCCGGCCGTCAAGAAGTACCACGCAGCCACCATCATGCCGTCCTACTCGAGCACCCAGCTCGATGGCGCGTCGACCTCGACGCTGATGAGCGCTGACGGCGACCTGATGACGGGCTGGCTCAAGGACAAGATCGGCTTCGACGGGTTCCTGATCAGCGACTACAACGCGATCAACTCGATCCCGTCACCGAACCCGGTCCCGCTGCCGTCCCCGATCAACCAGAGCTATGCCTATCAGATCATGGTGTCCTTCAACGCGGGCATGGACATGGTGATGTCGCCCAACCAGCCGGCATGGAAGAACTTCATCAACTACCTTCAGGAGCTCGTCGCCACGGGCAACGTGCCGCAGAGCCGCGTTGACGATGCTGTCGCGCGCATCCTGCGCCAGAAGTTCGCTCTCGGCCTGTTCGAGAACCCGTTCACCGACCGCTCCACTCAAGACCAGATCGGATCGCCGGAGCACAAGGCATCGGCTCGCCAGGCGGCAGCCGAGTCGCAGGTGCTACTCAAGAACGACAACAACCTCCTTCCGCTAAGCAAGACCGCCCACGTCTATCTGGCCGGCAGCAATGCCGACAACATCGTGAGCCAGGCCGGCGGGTGGTCGATCGGGTGGCAGAGCATTCCGGCGGGTGACGTGAGTGCAGTTGCACCGTACTTCACCACCATCCGCCAGGCGATCCAGGGCGTCGTCGGAGACGCCAACGTGACGTACAGCGCCACGGCGAGCTCGCCGACCCCGGACGACTCGTATGACGTCGGCATCGTCGTCGTCGGCGAAGGTGCCTATGCGGAAGGCAGTGGCGACGTCCCGTCGGCGCAGACGGACACCATCACCGCGGCCGACGCTGCGACGGTCGATGCCGTGTGTGGTGCCATGCCCTGTATCGTGATGACGGTTTCAGGTCGACCGTTCATGATGGCCGATGCCCAGTTCAACGAGGCCAGCGGAGTCGTTGCTTCCTGGTATCCGGGCAGTGAAGGCGAAGGGGTCGCCGACGTCCTGTTCGGCGACTCGGACTTCACGGGTCGACTGCCGGTGACCTGGCCGACGAGCATCGCCCAGGAGCCGATCAACGTCGGCGACGCGAACTACGACCCGCGCTATCCGTACGGCTGGGGCCTGCGGACCGGATCGAGCCACGACCGACTGCAGGATGCGCGCGATCTGCTCGTCACAAGCGATTCGGATCCGCATGTCGCTGCAGCAGTCGACATTCTCGATGGGTTGCTGGCGGCGGACGTCTGGAACACGGATGGATCAGCCCGCGATCCGAGTGCCGTGCTCCGTGCCCTCCAGGACGCGGCCGATGAGCTCACCGCCACCGACGCGGAACCGTACGCGGGCTCCGACGGTGTGGTCTCTGCGGCGCGCGATGTCGCCCAGGCCAACGTCGTCCGCGACGGCGGACCGAACGCGACCTTACTCGCCGCTCATCGCCGACGCGGACCATGCGCTCGCCATCGGTGATCCGGGCGAGGCCGTCAGGCTCTTGACCCTCGCGTCGGGCGACGTCACACCGCCGATGCTGGATCCGGTTGTCGATCCGGACCCGGTGCTGCTCCACGGCAGCGCCACGGCGACGCCGAACGCCAGCGATGACTCCGGCGTGGCCTCCGAGAGCTGTGAACCCGTCGACACCAGCAGCGTGGGGCTCAAGACCCTGACCTGCACGGCCACTGACGTGTTCGGCAACACCGGCTACGCGGACGTTTCGATATGACGTGATCTACGACTTCAGTGGGTTCACACCGCCGGTGTCAGGCCCGCCCGACACGAACTCCGCCAAGGCCGGCCAGACCGTTCCGCTCAAGTGGTGGATCGGCGACGTCAACGGCGAACCGGTCACCGCTCTCTCGTCCATCACCGTGACCGCAGAGACGCTGGCGTGCAGTCTGGGGACGACGCCCGACCAATCCGTTGAGACAATCAACGGCGGGCTGGAGAACCTCGGCGATGGCTACTACCAGGCCAACTGGAAGACACCCAAGGCTATGCCAATTCCTGCAAGACGCTGAAGCTCGACCTCGGCGAAGGCCCGGGCATGGAGCGAACCGCACTATTCGAGTTCCCGAAGTAAGGAGGAGCCTCCGCTGTTGTCCTGACGAGGGGGAGTGCCGAGTCGATCGGCACTCCCCCTTTCTCGTGCCGCGTCGGGCGGCGACTCGCGCGCTAGCTGATCGTTCGCAGCTCCGGCCACATCTCGGTCCAGGGCCGACGCAGCCCCGTGCACACCGAGATCGCCACACCCTGCTCTCCGTTGTCGATGCCCAGTCCGTTGTCGACGCGGGCGACGTCGTGGCAGCCGATGAAGTAGGCGCTCCAGTCGGTCGGCCGCCAGCCACCCACGTGGACCACGACCGTTCGGTCATCCGGTGGCGGTCCCCAGCCCCAGTAGGCGTTGTGGCCCGAGTACACCGGCGGGAGCCCCGTGCCCAGCAGCACGAGCGGACTTGCCTCGCTGTAGTCGTTGGCCAGGATGACCGCACGTCCGCGCTCGTCCGCCGGGAGCGAGGCGACGGCCTGCTCCACCGTGGCCACGAACCGCGGCCAGCCCACCTGGTTGGCGGTGTCCGGGACCGTCGCGGGGAGCGAGGTCTCCGCGTAGGTCGCCAGTGGCAGGACGGGCAGCGTGAGCAGCGCGATGAGCGCGCCCGAGAGGACCGCCGCACCGGTCAGAACGGCAACTTTGGGTCGAGTCCGCCCACGAGCCAGCCAGCGGTCCACGAGCAGCGCGCCAGCGGCCATGAACATGGGCGTGCTGCCGATCGCGTAGTACGCCTTGCCACCGCTCACGACCACGAGCCCCAGGGCCACCAGAGCCGCAGTCCCGATCGGCCGCCACGGCGCGGCCTCCCGAGCCAGCAGGACCCAGGCCAGACCCGCGATGGTCACCGGGAACAGCAGGGGGCCCGTGAACAGCCACAGCAGCGGGACGATCTGGGCGCGGTTGTCGTCGGCGTAGCCTGCGATGCGCGAGGCCATCGTCAGCTGGGGCCAGCCATTCGCCGCCTGCCACGCGAGATTCGGAACCCACAGCAGGAACGCGATCCCGATCGCCGACCATGCCCACGGCGAGCGGATGACGTCCCACCGCCGGGCGAAGACGAGCCCGACCGCGAGGCCGGCAGCCAGGAACAGGATCGTGTCCTTGTTCTCGAGCGCGACCCCGGCCGTCACCCCGACGATCAGCCAGAGCCTTCGGTCGCCGCCCACGAGCAGGCGCACCAGGAGCCACACCACCACCGCCCAGGCGAGCAGGTCCGGCTCCGTGGTCGTGTCCAGATGACCTGCACCCAGGTAGCCGGACAGGGCGGCGATGACCGCGGCGAGGACCTGCGCGCGGGGTGACCCGCCGAGATCCTGGGCGATCAACGCGATCAGGACGACGACGGCCGCCATCTCGAGCGCCGGGAGCAGCCGCACCGCGGTCGGCGAGACGCCGAGCAGCGCCACCGACGCCGCGGACAGCAGCGGGGTGAGCGGCGGCTGGTCGACGTAGCCCAGCGCCGGATGCTGACCGGCGACGACGAAGTACATCTCGTCGCCGTGGAAGCCGTACGCACCCGAGAGTGCGAGCAGACCGATGACGAACGTGATGGCGACGAGTGCCACGGGCCACGGCAGCGCCACCCTGAGACTCCGAGCAACCCGTGGGCTGCGGGGTTGGGCCGCCATGCTCGAGCTCACTGCCCCTCGCTCATCGGTTCGCCCGGCGATGGTGCGTCGGGCGAGGCTCGGCGGGCCGGTCTCGCGCTCCCGTCATGTGTCACATGTTCCGCCATCATTCGATTGTCCGCCGGGGCCACCAGCTCACTCCGCCGGGGCCACCAGCTCACCGGGCCGGCTGATGGTTCCGCGAGGCCACCGGCCCGCGCGAGCATCGGCGTACGCTGCCCTCGTGTTGCCGCAGGCGCGCGCGTTTGACAACGCGTACGAGGGAATGCCCACGTGGGAGATCGGCCGGCCACAGCCGGCCGTCCTGCGCCTGCTTGACGCGGGTCTGATGGTCGGTGACGTCCTCGATGTCGGCTGCGGGACCGGCGAGCACGCTCGTCTCCTGGCTGCCCGTGGGCATCGCGTGCTCGGGATCGATTTCTCGGTACGCGCGATCGAGCTGGCCCGACAACGTGCCACTGCCGCCGGGCAACACGCGCCACCGGCCCCGGACTTCGCGGTCGCCGACGTCCGGGATCTCGCGCACATCGGCAGGACCGTGGATACGGTCCTCGACGTGGGTTGCTTTCACACCCTGCAGCCGGTGGATCGCGCCGCGTACGCGGTCAGCATTCACTCGGTGCTCCGTCCCGGCGGCCGGCTCCTGCTCCTGTGCTGGAGTGACCGCAACCCGTTTGGCTACGGCCCGGCCCGGATCGGGCGGCGCGATATCCGGGCGACCTTCCGGGCCGGCTGGGAGCTCGAGGCGATCCGGGCCGAGACGCTCGACACCCGCCTGAGCTCCGGGCAGGTTCATGCGTGGCTTGCGATTGCACGGCGGGGTGCCGACTCCTGACGACCGGCGCAAGCGCGACGGGCGGGCGTCCACGCCCTCGACACCGAACCGAAACCCCGACGTCACCCGTCGGGTTCGAGAGTGCCCCTGCCCTGCTCCAGGACCATGGCGGCAGGCGGGGCCCGACGGTGTCAACCGGTCTTCGCACCGAGCGCGGCCGGGCGCGTCCATCGGCGACCCGCGCCGCACCGGCGAGCGGAGGAGACGCGCATGCCTGCCACTCGACGCGACGTGGTCC
Source organism: uncultured Chloroflexia bacterium (assembly GCA_963734995.1). Lineage (GTDB taxonomy): Bacteria > Chloroflexota > Limnocylindria > Limnocylindrales > CSP1-4 > CAIXZV01. The sequence continues at coordinate 215,152 of CAVTJD010000013.1, read as the reverse complement.
GGACCCTGATGCCGGCCGCGGTGCTGCTGCTCGTCCTGGCCCTGGCGATCGCAATCGCCGTTGCGGACACGGCGCCGATGGCGGTCCCGGAGCAGCCACCGATCGACACCGGCGCCACTGCGTGGATGCTGGTCTCTACCGCGCTGGTGTTGCTGATGGTCCCGGGGCTGGCGATGTTCTACGGCGGCCTCGTTCGAACCAAGAATGTGCTGGGCACGATGATGCACAGCTTCGCCGCAATGGCGATCATCGGCGTGCTGTGGGCGACGGTGGGGTTCTCGCTCGCGTTCGGGCCGAACGTGCTGGGTGGCTGGTTCGGCTGGGATCCCGGCCTCGTGTTTCTGCGGAGCATCGACAGCACCGTCAGCAGCGGCGGCGTTCCCGACCTGGTGTTCGCGATGTTCCAGGGCAAGTTCGCGATCATCACGCCGGCGCTGATCGCAGGTGCGATCGCGGAGCGGGTGCGGTTCCGGGGCTACGCGTTGTTCATCGCGTTGTGGAGCCTCCTCGTCTATTGCCCGCTGTGCCATTGGGTGTGGTCGTCCAATCCGGGTTCCCAAGGGTTCCTGTTCCAGCTGGGCGCGATCGACTTCGCCGGGGGCACGGTCGTCCACATCTCGGCCGGCATCAGCGGTCTGGTCGCCGCCCTCTATCTCGGCGCCCGACGCGGATACCCGCGCAGCGCCATGCATCCCAACAACCTGGTGATGGCGCTGATCGGCGTGGGGCTGCTGTGGGTCGGCTGGTTCGGGTTCAACGCGGGCAGCTCGCTGACCAGCGGCGTCAAGACCGCGCAGGCCCTCACGGTGACCCAGGTAGCCGCCGCCTCGGGCGCGCTGGCATGGATCTGCCTGGAGGCCGTCCACTACCGCAAGGCCACCAGCCTGGGCATGGCATCTGGGATCCTGGCCGGACTGGTGGCGATCACGCCCGCCGCCGGCGTCGTCCAGCCGGCCGGCGCAGTGGTGCTGGGCTTCATCGCCTCGTTCCTGTGCTACGGGGCGATCCTGCTCAAGAACCGCCTTGGCTATGACGACACGCTCGACGTGTTCGGCGTCCATGGCGTGGCCGGGATTGCGGGGGCGCTGCTGCTGGCGCTGTTCATCCGGGCCGGCGAGATGCCCGAGGGTCGCAGCGTGCTGGCCCAGCTCGGGGTGCAGGGTCTGGGCGTCGCGACAACCATCGTGTACGCGAGCGTCGTCACGATCATCCTGTTGGTCATCATCCAGCGGTTCGTCGGCTTGCGGCTGGAGACCACCGGTGAGATCGCGGGGATGGACCACGAGCTGCACGGCGAGCACGGCTATGGCCTGCTCAACCTGAACTGACGGATCGCCCCGCGCCGTCGGATGCGCGAGGTCCTGGCACCCGAGACCCTCCAGCCCGACCAACGACCACACGATCAGCCGGTGGAGTCACATGAAGCTCATCGTCGCCATCATCCCGCCCGACAAGCTCGACGAGGTTCACCTGGCCCTCATCGATCACGAGATCTTCCGGATCACGGTCAGCCGGGTCACCGGTCACGGGCAGCAGGAGGATCCTGAGCTCTACCGGGGCGAGGAGGTATCGCCGAGCCTGATCCCGAAGGTGCGCCTCGAGATCGCGGTCAACGATGACTTCGTCGAGCCGACGATCGATGCCCTGCTGCAGGGGGCCCGGCACGGTGACGGTGCGGTCGGTGACGGCAAGATCTTCATCCTCCCGCTCGAGGAATGCATCCGCATCAGGACCGGCGAGCGCGGCGGATCGGCGATCTAGGACCGACTCGGATCGGCGCTCCGGCGTCCGAGCGTTCAGTCGAAGAACGCGAGCGCGACGGCCTCCGACTGCGACAGGCAGCGCCCGGCCGCCCAGGCGGCGTCGAATGCCGCTGACCCCAGCTCTGCCCGAAGCCGCTCGAGGTACGCCGCCTGCTCCGGCTCCTCTGTGAACGGTCGGCGCGCACTCGCGGCCTCACGCATCGCGTCGGCCGCACCCAGGAGCCGGACCGCCCGGTCAGGGTTACCCTGCTCGATGTCGGCGTAGGCCAAATTCTCGAGCTGATTGGCCACGGCACCCTTGTGGCCGAGCTGGATCCAGCCGCCGATCGTCTCGTGGTACACGGCACGTGCCGCATCGATGCGGCCGCCGCGACGGAGCGCGTGGGCGAGGTCGCTGCGGGCCCCGAGGGCAAACCGCTCGTCGCCGATCTCGAGGAAGCGCTGGATCGCGATCTCGAAGGCCGCCACGGCCGCATCGGTCTCGCCGCGCCGCCCGAGCATGCGACCCTGGGAGATCGAGACGGCGCCGACGGCGTACGGGCTGCCCGACCGCGGCGCCGCCTCCACGCCACGCTGGAGCAGCGACGCACCGGCCACGGGATCGAAGACGCCGAGCTCGGCACCGGCGAACCCGGCGGTCATGGACACCATCCACCACTGGTCGGTCTCCTCGGCCAGGTCGATGGCCTGCTCGAACATCCCGAGCACATCGGCGCCACCCGGCGCCGCGGATCCCGTGAAGATGGTCGTGAGCGCGAGACCACCGAGCGCGTACAGCCTCGCGACGGGATCCCCCGAGGCGTCGGCGGCGGCCATCGCGTCCCGGGCCCACGGGACGGCCACGGTCGCCCGCCCCGACATCGCCCACAGGCGCGCGGCCTCGCCCAGCAGCCTCGCGGCGAGGGCCTGGTCGGCGGGGTCGGCGTCGGGGCGCCCGACGACCTGCATCCGGGCGAACTCGATCGCGGCGATGATCCGGGCATCGTTGTCCTCGGACATCACCCGGACCGCCCAGTAGCCGAGCAAGGCGTCGGCCATCCGGACGGCCGTCCAGGGGTCGGATTCGAGACCCCACTCGAGCGCGGCCCCGAGGTTGTCGATCTCGGCGTCGATCGGGTCCAGCCAATCGACCATGGTCCGGCCATGCAGGGGCTCACGAGCCTCGATCGCCAGCGCGGCGAACACGGCAAGGTGCCGATCCGACAGCGCCTCCACCTCGCCCGCGGCGATGAGCTGCTCGCGCGCGTACTGGCGGATCGTCTCGAGCATCCGGTAGCGCGTCGAGGTCCCGTGCTCCGCGATCACCAGCGAGCGGTCCACCAGCCGCGATAGCCCGTCGACCAGGTCCACCGGATCCATGCCACCCGGGTCGTCGCCGACGATCCGGGTGGCGATCTCCACCGTCCAGCCTCCGGTGAACACCGCCAGCCGGCGCAGCAGACGTCGATCCTCGTCGGTGAGCAGGTCCCAGCTCCAGTCGATGAGCGCGTGCAGCGTCTGTTGTCGAGGGACGGCCGTTCGGCGCCCGCCGGCCAGCAGCCGGAAGCGGTCGCCCAGTCGTGTGGCAATGTCATCCGGCGACATCGCGGACACCCTCGCCGCGGCGAGCTCGATCGCGAGCGGGATGCCATCCAGGCGCCGGCAGATCTCCGAGACCGAGGCGACGTTGGCAGGTTCGAGCACAAAGCCCGGGGCGACGGCCGAGGCCCGCTCCGTGAACAGCCGCACGGCCTCGCTCGCCGCCGCATCCTCGATCTCGGACGGATCGGCGGCGCCGGCACGCCTCCCGGCGGCGATCGACGGGCAGGACAGCGACTGCAGCTGCAGCACTGCCTCGCCCGGGATCGCCAACGCTTCGCGGCTCGTGGTCAGGATGCGCAGTGCAGGTGCCGTTGCCAGCAGCTGCTCGGCGAGGGTCGCGACGCCGTCGACGAGGTGCTCGGCATTGTCGAGCAGGAGGAGCAGGTTCTTCTCGGCCACGAAGGCGGTGACCGTTGCCAGCGCGGACACGCCCGGGGCGACGGGCGCTCCCAGGGCGCGAGCGACCTCGGATGGGATCTGCGACGGCTCCCCGAGCGGTGCCAGCTCCGCGAGCCAGACCCCATCGGGGTAGCGCTCCACGAGGGAGCCGGCGGCCTCGAGCATCAGGCGCGTCTTGCCCGTGCCGCCCGTGCCGATGAGCGTCACCAGCCGGTGACGCCCGATGAGCTCGGCGATCTCGCCCAGCTCGCGTTCCCGCCCGACGAAGCTGGTGAGCTGCGCCGGCAGGTTCGACCGGCGCGTGCTCAGCGAGCGCAGCGGGGGGAACGCCGCAGGGAGGTCGTCCACCGCCACCTGGTAGACCTGCTCCGGGCGATCGATGTCGCGCAGGCGGTGCGAGCCGAGATCGATCAGCTCGATGGATGGCGGCAGGGTCTCGCGCGCGAGCACCGCCGCAACCGCGGAGCAGATGACCTGGCCACCGTGGCCGATGGCCAGGATGCGCGCGACGCGGTTGAGCGCCGGTCCGAAGTAGTCGCCCTCACGCGCCTCGGCGGTACCCGCGTGGAGGGCCATCCGAGCGCGGAGCGGGCCGGTCTCGCCCCACGGAGCGTCGCGCAGCGCCCGCTGCGAGCCGATGGCCGCGTCGACGGCCGCCATCGGGTCGGGGAACACGGCGAGCACCCCGTCGCCGGTGGTCTTGATGACGGTGCCACCACGCGTCTCGATCGCTTCGCGCAGCAGCCGATCGTGCTGCGCGAGCGCGGACCCCATCGCGGTCGCGTGCTCTTCCCACAGCCGGGTGCTGCCCTCGATGTCGGTCATCAGGAACGTCGACAGTGTTCCTTCGACACGCCGGCCGACCGCAGCCCTCGGCGGGGCGCTCGTGGGCTCCGTCACGGCTCGGCCACACCGGGATCGTCGGACATCGGGGCGTTGAGCTCGCCGGGTGCCGGGACGCGCAGCATGCCCGCGATCCTACGCCCTGGGCCCCGAGGCCAGGGCCGCGGGGCCCAGGCGGCCCGACGCATGAGACGAGCCTGAGCCGTCAGCGCAGGATCTCGACCACGTCGCCGTCGACCACCTCGTGGTCCCGGCCCACACGCTGGCCGTCGAACCGCGCCGATGGACCCCAGACGCGTGCGCCCGCCGCCACGGCGGCCAGCTCGTGGTGGACGAGATCGGCCACATCGGCGATCGTCGACCCGGGCGTGATCGCCATCGGCTCGTCGTCGACCACGCCGAGATATCGGAGGCGGACCCGGATGAGCCCGGTCAGCCGCCAGATCGCCGAACGCAGCTCGTCGAGCGCGGCGTCATCGAGCACCGAGACCGCGATGGCCGGCAGATCGGGAAACGCCGCCACGAACCGGGGCAGGGGATCGCCCGCGGCCTCGTCGGCGCGGGTGACGGCCAGGATGGCCGGCTTCTCGATCCCGGCCAGCTCGACCTCGTCCATGACGGCGCGAACATCGCCCGGGTCGCTGCCCGCACGCCCGCAGTAGACGATCGCATCCGCGGAACGCAGCACGCCCAGCAGCGCCCGGCCACCACCGCGATCGTCGCTCGCGCCGTCGATCAGCCCGGGGATCTCGACCAGCTGCACCAGCACCCCCGCGATCCTGGCCACGGCGGGCACCGGGCGAAGCGTCGTGAACGCGTAGTCGCCGGTCCTGATCTGGATGTCCGAGAGTGCCTGGAGCACCGACGACTTGCCCACGTTGGGCGGACCGACGAGGGCGATCTGCGCCGCGCCCTCACGCCTGACGGCGATCGAATCGCGCTGCACCGCCCTGCTCCGGACGCGCGTGTCCTCGATCTCCGCCAGCAATGTCTTGCGTAGATCCGCGTACGGGCCGTTCCGGTAGTCCGGGAGCTCCGCCAGCAGCGCGCGGACCTCTCGGATCCGCTCTCTTCCTTCCTTGCCGACCAGTCGCCGCTTGGCGACCTGGGCGAACGTGCGATGCGGCATCGGCATGACCGCACCTCCTCTCGAGCTGATGGCGATGCGACATGCGGAGCCCGCCGCCGATCAGGCGGTGGCGCGGCCCGCGTCGGCGCTCGCCCCTTCCCTTCGACGCTGGTGTGGGAAGGGGCCGATCAGCCGTTCTTGTTCGAGATGGAGGCGAGCCAGGCGAGGAACGATCGCCCGGCGATATCCGTGGTCATGGCATCGCGCATCGTACCGGGTTGCGGCGCGGTTGGTGTCCGGCCAAGGCTGGCGCGTTGCTGGCGGATGCGGCCACCCGTGACGCCCCGGCCATCCTGGAACGGGCCATGGCAGCCGACTTCGATTTCCATCGCGAGATCGCGCGAAGCGCCCATAACCCGCTGCTGCTCATGATGCTCGACGCCGTGTCGGACCCGCTGATGGAGATCCGGCGTGTGACGTTCGGTCTGCCCGGGCACCTGGCCGCCGGCATCCGCGCGCACCACTCGATCCTGGCGCCGGTCCTGGCCCATGATCCCCAGGGGGCACGTGAGGCGATGACCCGGCACCTCTCGACCGCACGGTCGGTATGCGAGGTGCTCGACGCACCGTTCGAGGACGACTGATCAGCCCGGAGTCGAGGGCTGGGTCGGGTAGGCGGCACCCGCCCGGTCCGGCCACGCGATCCCGACCAGCGTGCCGGGTGCGTGCGCATCCGGATCCCGAAGGCGGATCGAACCGATCGGCGTCGCGACCACCAGCTCGAAATACGAGCCGAAGAAGGCGCAGGTCACGACTCGACCGTCGACCCGGCCGTTCCCGGCACCGGTCACGCTCAGGTCCTCGGGCCGCAGGAGAACGACCGCCGCACCGGCCCCGTGAACACCGGCGTCGCGAGCCGCGAATCGGATGCCGGAGACCTCGACCTCGGCACGCCCGTTCGAGACGCGCTCGACTCGAGCGTCCAGGAATGAGCCGGCCCCCACGAACCGGGCAGCGAACAAGGTGCCGGGTCGTCGGTAGATCGTCTGCGGGTCAGCGATCTGCTCGAGCCGCCCCTCGTTCATCAGCCCGACCAGCCCGGAGATGCTGAGGGCCTCGTCCTGATCGTGCGTGACGAGCAGGAACGTCGTCCCGAGCTCGTTGTGGATCCGGAGCAGCTCCTCGCGGACCTGGTGCCGGACGTTCCGGTCGAGGGCCGACATCGGCTCGTCGAGCAGCAGGACCCGCGGGCGGCGAATGAGCGCCCGTGCCACCGCGACGCGCTGCGCCTGGCCGCCCGACAGCTGATGGGGTCGCCGACGTCCGAACTCCGCGAGGCCAACGAGCGAGAGCATCTCCTCGACGCGATGCTCGATGTCGGATGTGGGAGGCCGGGATCTGCGGTCGGTCGTCAGCCCGAACGCCACGTTTTCGGCGACTGTCAGATGCGGGAACAGCGCATACCGCTGGAACACGAGGTTGAAGGGGCGCCGCTCCGGTGGCTGGGGCGTGATGTCCTGTCCGTCGATGAGCACCGCCCCGGCGTCGAGCTGCTCGAGTCCCGCGATGATTCGCAGCAGCGTGGTCTTCCCGCAGCCGGACGGCCCCAGGAGGCTGAAGAACGATCCTGCCGGCAGCTCCAGCGACACGCTGTCGACGGCGATGACCTGTCCGAACCGCTTCGTGACCGACTGCAGGGAGAGATGCCCCGGGGCATTGCCGCCCTGGCTTCCCGCCGGTGAGGTGATGGTGTCGTTGGTCATCGCGTCCCTTCGCTCGTGGCGTGCACGTCCGTCGGCGGCTCCATCAGCTCAGCCGGTCCTCTGCCCGAGCAGCTCGCCGATGCTGCCGCCCGTTCGGCGCAGGAAGATCGCACCCAGGCCGAACGACAGCCACGGGATGAGCAGCAGGATGGTCGCAACCGCGTTCGCGGTCGGATCCGAGAACCGGCGAAGCCGGCCGAGCACATAGATCGGCACCGTGGACAGATCGCCCGAGGTGAAGTTGGTCACCAGGATCTCGTCGAAGGAGAACGCAAAGGCGAGCAGGAAGGCGCCGATGATCGCAGGGGCCAGGATCGGCAGTGTGACCCGGCGAAGGACCTGCCACGGGCCGGCACCGAGATCTCGCGCTGCCTGCTCGAGGACGATGTCGAACGTTCGCAGCCGGGCAGTCACGACGATGATCACGAACGGGACGGTGACGATGGTATGGCCCAGGATGATGGTCGTCAGGCCCGGGATGAGGTTGAGCACGGTCATCAGCGCGATGATCCCCACCCCGATGAACAGCGGTGGCAGCATGATCGGCAGCCGGCCCAGGCCCTCGGCGATCCGCGCCGTTCGCGAGTTGCGACGCACGAACACGAACGAGGCGGCGGTGCCGAGCGTGGTGCTGAGCACCGACGAGGCGATAGCCGCCTGGATGCTGACCCAGAACGCCGCCCGGAACAGGTCGTCGGCGAAGATCTGCTCGAACCACTGGACCGAGAAGCCGTGGGGTGGCCAGGTGAAGCTCGCTTCGCCATTGAACGCATACAGGACGGCGATCGCGAGTGGCGCGTACAGAAACACCATCAGGATCGAGCTGACGATGGCGAGCCCGGGGATCTGGAATCCGCGGCGCATGGACTACTCCCCGCGATGCGGCAGCAGCCCGGTCCGGCGCATCGCTGTTCGCGCGGCGACGTAGAGCAGGGCAAAGCCCGCCACGAGCAGGATCGAGAGGGCGGATCCCATGCCGTAGTTGCCGGCCGGGCCCATATCGGTGGCGATCGCCGTGCCGATCGTGGACGAGTCGATGCCGCCCACCAGCACCGGCGTCACGTAGTCGCCGGCCGAGAGAAAGAAGATGAGCGTGGTGGTGACGAGGATTGCCGCGCCCGACAGCGGCAGCACCACGCGCCATATCGTCTGCCAGCTCCCGGCACCGAGGTCCCAGCTGGCCTCGCGATAGTCGCCGGAGATCCCGGACAGGGCGGCGTAGAAGGTCAACCCGGTGAGCGGCGTGAACAAGGCGATCTCCGCGAGTACCGCCGACGTCTTCGAGTACAGCAGGAAGTCGAGGGGATCACCGATCAGGCCGAGTCCCTCGAGCAGGCTGTTCACGACGCCGCTCGATCCGAGCAGCGTTCGCCAGGCGAAGATCCGCACCAGGTAGCTCGCCATCAGCGCGCTGACCACGAGCGCGAACAGCACGCTCCGTCCCCGGTGCTGGACGAAGTTCATGTAGTAGGCGAGCACGTACCCGCCGATTACCGAGATGATGGTGGTGGGTGCTGCGATCAGCACCGTGTTGACCAGCAGCTGCCGGTAGAGCGGATCGGTCAGCGCCGCCACGTAGTTGGCGCCGGTGATGCCTCCGGTGGGTTCGAGGTTGAACCACACGTACAGCGAGTACCACAGGAGGATCATCGCCGGGATCAGGACCCCGGCGATGAGGAGCATCACGAGCGGGGACAGCAGCAGCCGCTCGACGCGCCGACCGATCTCCATGAGTCGCTAGCTGCCGAGATGCAGGGCCAGGTTCAGACACCCGCCTTGACGTCGTCCCAGACCTTCCGCCACTCGTCGATCGTCGCGTAATCGCCGTTCGCATCGAACCAGCTCTTGTTCCACTTGAGCGTGTTGCTCAGGTAGGACTCGAGATCGTCCGGGTAGAGCGAGCGAACCGACGGGTCGACCATCGAGTTGACGTCGGGGTTGGTCGACATCTGGAACGTCGAGTTCTGCATCTCGGCCGCTGTGTCGCCTTCCATCAGCGCGTTGGCGTAGGCGATCGCGTTCTGCCGGTTCTTCGCCCACGGTGTGACGATCACGGCGTCGACGAACCCGTAGGTGCCTTCGTCGGGAACCCGGAAGTCGATCGGAAGGTTCTGCTCCTGGGCCTGCGAGACGAACCACAGCAGCCCCACCAGCTCGATGTCGACGTCGCCGCTGGCCAGCAGGTTCAGCTGATCGCCGATCGAGGTCGAGAGCACCTTCAGCTGGGGCTTGAGCTTGGCCAGCCAGTCCTTGACCGGGCCGTTGAGCTGGTCGCGCGTGAGCGCGCCCGGATCATTGGACGTGGCGACGGCGCCTGTCGAGACCATGTTCAGTGCATCGTCATAGGTGCCGATGCGCCCCTGGTACTTCGCGTCCAGGAGGTCGTCCCAGTGCTTCAGGGCACCTGCGTCGACGCGATCGGTCCGGGTGTTGATCCCGAGCGGGCTCCAGGTCCAGGGCACCGAGTTGTAGACACCTTCGCAGACCTGCCAGAACGTCCCGTTCTTGAACGTGTCGTACATCTTGCCCAGCGCCGGGACCTCCTCGACGGAGATCGGCGCCTGGATGCCCGACGCGTAGCCGTGCTCGCAGTCGCCCTGATTGTTCGATGACGCGTCCCATACCTGACCGGCGGACGACTTCAGGTAGTTCTCCAGGTTCTCGTTCGAGATGTACTTGACGTTGAGGTCGATGCCCTGGTCTGCATACCAGGCATCCATCGCGGCAACACCCTTGCCGTCGTAACCGGCCCAGGTGAACAGGTTGAACGCACCACCCACGGCGGCGCTCGAGGGCACCACGGACGGGCATGCCGCGGACGACGCAGCCGGCGTGGGCGACGCCCCGGACGAGCACGCGCCGAGGATGGCCCCTGCCCCACCCACGAGCACCGTCGTCCCTGTCAGATAGAGGAAGTGCCGCCGGGTGACAAGGCCCTCCGGCAGCTCTCGCTTGAGCTCAGACATCGACGCCTCCTCCGTGTGGCGCACCGGTGTGTGGACAACCGGTTGACCACTGGTATCGTGTCATCTTAGGCGCGGTTGTCAACGGCATGTGAGGCGGGGTGCTCGGATGAGTGATGGCGGGGCGAGGATGCTCGCGGCGGGCCCGACCGGTCGGTACCTGGTCGGCGCGGACGGCCAGCCGGTGTTCGTCAACGGCGACACCGCATGGTCGATCCTGGTGTCGGTGTCCATGGGGGACGCGACCCTCTATCTCGACGACCGTCGGGCACGAGGGTTCAACGCCGTCATCGTCAATGCCATCGAGCATCTCTTCGCGCCGGACCCTCCGAGGACCATCGACGGCATCGAGCCGTTTCAACGCCCTGGGGACCTCACGGTTCCCAACGAGGCGTACTTCGGTCGGATCGACCGGCTCCTCGAGCTCGCTCGCGAGCGAGGGATCACGGTGTTCCTGGCGCCGCTCTACCTCGGGTACCACGACCCTCACTATCCGGGCTTCGGTGGCCGTGCGGAAGGTTGGCACGGGGAGGTCCTGGACGGCGGGCCCAAGGCATGCCGCAGCTATGGTGCGTATCTCGGGTCCAGGTGGCGCGATGTCGAGAACCTGGTGTGGGTGATTGGCGGGGATCGCAATCCGGGCGACGTGCTGGAGCACATGCGTGCGTTCGTGGCCGGCATCCGATCGGTCGATGACCGCCACCTGATCACGGCCCACGTCCACCCCGAGTCGTCGCCGGTCGAGGAGTACGAGGGCGACCCCTGGCTCACGCTGAACCAGACATACAGCTACCAGCTCGTGCACCGGCAGCTGCTCCTCGACGACGACCGCACGCCGATCCGCCCATTCGTCCTGTTCGAGTCGACGTACGAGGGTGAGCACGACGCGAGTGATCTCCAGATCCGGCGGCAGGCCTGGTGGGCGTTGACGTGCGGGGCAACCGGCAGCTTCCTTGGCAACTACCCGGTGTGGCTCATGCCACCCGGCTGGACGCACGCGCTGGATTCGGAGGGTGCGCGTGCCATGACCCACCTCGGCTCGTTCGTCGCCGCCGTTCGCTGGTGGGAGCTCCGGCCCGACCGGGATGACGCGCTGCTCGTCGCCGGTCACGGCGAACGGATGGGCCTGGATCTGGCCACCGCCGCCGTCTCGCCGGATGGCGGGATCGGCGTCATCTACGTGCCGACCGAGCGCACGATCACCGTCCGGCTCGATCGAATGGCCGGCTGGATCACGCAGGCCCGCTGGTTCGATCCCGTGCGCGGTGACTGGGTCGACGCCGGTGTGTACCCGAGCCGTGGCTTCCGGCAGTTCACCAGCCCGTCCGGCCAGGACTGGGTGCTGCTCCTCGAGGCACGCTCGGCCGGCGACGACGAGCCCTGGGCCGCCGGCAGCTGATCCGGGTCTCTGGGGTCCCCGGGCCCAGCCAGCTCAGCAGTGGGAGATCTGCCCGCCGTCGATGACGAAGAACGATCCGGTCGTGTACGACGCTTCGTCCGAGGCCAGCCAGACGTAGATGCCCGCGACCTCGTCCGGTTGTCCGGCACGCTTCATCGGAATGCCCGATGAAGCTGCGGTGAGCGCCTCCGGGTCAGCCATGAGCACGGCATTGATCGGGGTGTCGATGAAGCCTGGGATCACGCAGTTCACCCGGATTCCGTCCGCCGCGAACTCGGTTGCCATGATCCGGACCATGCCGTGCGTGCCACCCTTCGATGAGCAGTACGCGAATTCGCCGAACGCGTGCCCTCTGATCGCCGTCGGGGATCCGGTGATCACGACCGATCCGCCGCTACCGCCGCGGAGGATTGACCGCGTCCCATGCTTCATCGTCAGGAACATCCCGGTGAGGTTCGCGTCGATCGTCTGCTGCCAGATGTCGAGCGACAGCCGATCTACTCGGTCGTCACCACCCTGGTACAGCTCTATCCCGGCCACGCCGATCACGATCTGAAGCGGACCCCACGTCTCCTCGATCCGCGCCACGGCCGCCTCCACCTGGGGCTCCTTGGACACGTCGGTTGGGATCACAAGGCTCTCGCCGCCCGCGGCACTGATCACGGCGGCAGTCTCTTCGAGCGGCTCCGGTCGCCGCCCGAGCAACGCGACGCGCGCCCCCTCAGCGGCATGGGCGATCGCGACTGCGCGCCCGATTCCGGTGCCCGCTCCTGTGACGAGCGCATTCCGACCCGCGAGTCGATTACCCATGTCTCCGGTCTCTCCTGCCAACGCACGTGGGCGCAGTGTGCGTAGCCATGGAAATCGCCGTGCACCGTTCCGCGCTCGACGGGGTTGGCTCACCGTCCCGCGCGTAGCCCACTGACCTGGTCCTCAGCCGTATCGATCCTGGCACCGCAGCCGACCTTGCATCGGCCCTCGCGCCGGGTTCATGATAGTCCGTGGAGCACCGGTGGACCAATCGCTCCTTTCCCGACTGTCGGCAGGAGGGCCTCGATATGTCTGACCTGTGGGGCTCGCGAATGACGCGTGCCGATCTTCTGAGGCGCGTCGGGAGGCTGGAGCAGCTCGCCGGCGTGCGGCTCGTCGAGCTGGCCGATGGGGACGGGCGAGGAGTCCGTGTCCTGGAGTTCCGAACGGGCGGCCTCGAGTTCGACGTCCTGGTCGATCGCACCTTCGATGTTTGGAGGGCGTCGCTGGCCGGCGTGCCGATTGCCTGGACCTCGCCCGTCGGCGTGCGCGGCCCGTGGTTCTACGAGCCACAGGGGTTTGGCTGGACGCGGACGTTCGCCGGGGGTCTGGTCGTGACGGCCGGTCTCGACCACGTGCAGGGTCCCGGTGACGACACGGCTGCCGCTTTCAACCAGCCGCACTTCCTCGATGAGCAGACGTTCGGGCTTCATGGCCGCGTCGGCGGGCTACCGGCTCGCCTGCTCGGGTATGGCGAGCAATGGGACGGCGACGAATGTGTCCTGTGGGCAGAAGGCGAGGTGCTTCAGGGCGCGGTGTTTCAGGAGCAGCTGCTTCTCCGGCGGAGGGTCGAAGCCGACCTGGGCGGCAGGTCGCTGCGGATCCACGACACGGTCGAGAATGTCGGCCACGTCACAACGCCGCACATGTACCTGTATCACTGCAACGTCGGCTGGCCGGTCGTGGACGATGGCGCCGAGATCCTCGTCCCGTCCCCCGGTTACACGTCGACCTACGCGGCAGCCGTGGACGGCTACCGCGACTTGACAGGACCGATGCCAGGCTTCACGGAAGCCTGCTACGAGCACGAGATGATCGCCGATGACGCCGGCTGGGTGGAATGCGGCGTGGTGAATCACGCGCGAGCGGTGGGCGTGTCGCAGCGATACCGCCTGGATCAGCTGCCGCGGCACCAGGTCTGGAGGATGCTCGGCGAGGGAACGTACGCGGTCGCGCTCGAGCCGTCGACGAACCGCGATGCCGGCCGCTGGGACGCTCGAGCACGCGGCGAGCTGATCGAGCTCGATCCCGGGGAGGTCCGACACTACGACCTCGAGATCCGCGGGCTGCACGGAGCGGCCGAGGTCGACGCGCTCCGAGCCCGGGTTGCGGCGCGGTTGCGGGGGATCGCAACCGGCGATTGACAACCAACAGGCGGGGGTCTAAGGTCAACGACTGGTTGACCGGTCCACCTTCCCGTCCTAGGGGCGCGTCCCCGTGTCTTTCGTGTGGATTTCGGTCGCGGGACGCAGGAGGAGTTGAATTGCTGGGACTCCACTTTCACCGTGCCGGGATGAGCGGCCGGTTCGTCGCGTTGCTGGTTGCCGGCGCGATCGCCGGCGGGGCCTGCTCGGCGTCGGCCACACCTACGCCCGCCCCCGCGGCCACGCCGGCGGCAACCGCCCCGTCTGGGTCCGGGGCAGCCACACCTGAGCCCGTCGCGACTCCCGAGCCGGCGACGCTGGAGGTGTGGCTGGGCGGCATTCTGACGACGGCCACGCCCGGTTCCGACGCTCGAAAATGGGTTGATCAGCAGACCGATCGATTCAAGGCGGCGTTCCCAGGCTCGGACGTCAACATCAGCCTGCTGCCAGCCAACAACGACCAGCTGGCAGCTCAGGTCCAGGCCGCCTTCGCGGCACACAATGTTCCTGACGTCATGATGCTGTACTCAGGTTCGTACACGCTGGCATACCAGTCGGGCCTGATGCCGCTCAACTCATTCGTGGACTCCACGCCGGGCTTCTATGACTCGATGTCCCTGTGGGAACTTTCCTGCCAGGACTACGATTGCCAGGGCGGCCAGGGAACGATCTACGCCGTGCCGAGCGACGCGTACTCGTTCCTCCTCTACTACAACAAGGATCTCCTTACGCAGGCCGGCATCTCGGGTCCTCCCAAGACCTATGACGAGCTGTATGCCGACTGCACGATGCTCAACGACAAGGGCATTATCCCGTTTGTCTATGGGGACCGGGACGGATACACCACCGTCAATCTCCTCGTGGACAATATCGCTTCCTACTGGGAGCCAGGTGACGTCCAGAAGTTCGAGCAGGGTGAGCTCAAGTTCACTGACCCGAAATGGGTCGAGCCGTTGAAGCCGATCCTCGCGATGCGCGATCACAATTGCGTGAACAACGATGCCTCGACGCTGGAGCAGCTTCATTCGGCCGACCTGTTCACGAGCGAAAAGGGCTCGATGTTCGAGGGGCAGCCGCAGTTCCTGCCATACTTCAAGTCGATCTATGACAAGGTAGGCGTTGCCAGTCTCCCGCGCTCAGGACCCATCGACAGCGGTGTCATCGGCTCATCTGGTGACGACTGGATGATCCCTGCCGAGGCGAAGCACCCGGAGCTGGCGTGGGAGTTGATCAAGCTGTTCTCCGATGAGACCGCCGGCAACTCGATGATCGATCTGCTGGGGTCACCGCCGTGCAACGTGGCGGCACAGGGCAACATCGAGGACGTGCACGTCAAGGAAGCCTTCGACCTGATCCAGAACGCCTCGCTACCTGAGATGGACATCGTCATGTCACAGGCGACGGCGCTCTTCCTGTACAAGCACCTTCAGCTCGGCTTCGCTGGTCAGGAGACCGCGGAGCAGGTGATGCAGGCGGTCCAGCAGTACGTTGATCAGCAGGGCGGCAAACCGTAACCTACGTGACCCGTCCGTCTATTCCGACCGTACACAGCAGCCCCCGCCGCGCCGAGGCGTGGTGGGGGCCAATCTATGCACTGCCGGCGGTTGCCACGGTCGTCGTGTTCATCGGCTATCCGGCGGTCAGCATCGCGTATCACGCGTTCACAAAGTGGAACGGGTACACCGAGCCAACATGGATCGGGCTCACCAACTTCCAGTACCTGCTTCAGGATCCGCAGTTCTTCATCGCGTTGCGCAACAACTTTCTGTTCGCAGTCTCGGTGCCGATCCAGCTGGTCGTTCCGCTGATTCTGGCATTCCTCATCAACGAGCGAATCACTGGTTGGCGGTTCTTTCGCTGGACTTACTTCATCCCGGCCGTGTACTCGACGGTCGTCGTCGGCCTGCTCGCAAAGATCATCCTCGACGTCAACGGTCCACTGAACGAGGGACTCAACGCCGTTGGACTCCAAGCCCTCAGCCAGGACTGGCTGCTGAGGCCACAGACGTCGATTCCAGCCATCCTGCTGGTCGTCGTGTGGGCGAACTTCGGCTACAACGTGGTGATGTATCTCGCAGGCATGAGTGCCATCGAACCGGATCTTCCTGATGCGGCCAAGATCGACGGAGCAGGCCGCTGGCAGGTCCTGAGGTACGTCTATGTGCCTGCCCTGCGACGCGTCATGGAGATCGTCCTGATCACCAACACGATCACGGCGTTTGCCTACATGTTCACCTATATCTACACGATAACGAACGGTGGCCCCGGATTCGACACGTACGTGACGGAATTCCTGATCTACAACAACGCGTTCACGTTCCAGCGAATGGGCTACGCGAGCGCCATGGGCTTCGGGCTGACGCTGATCATCTCGGTGCTCGGCTACTTCTACATCCGCGCCTTGACCGGGGGAAAGGAATGAGTCTCTCGGAAGGAACAGGCGGAAGCGCCGCTGAGCGTCGGGCGACCGCACCCTCAGTACCCCCCGCGGGCCGGTCGCCGGCGCGATGGACCGGCAATGTCCGTCGCATACTGTCCGTCCCGGGCAACGGTGCACTCTTCATCGGGATGGTGCTGCTCGGCCTGTCGTCGATCTTCCCGCTCTACTTCATGGCCGTCAATGCGTTCAAGACGCCCGAGCAGTGGGCGGATAGCAAGCTTGCGTTGCCGACATCACTCAGCGTCGATCCATTCGTCACGGCCTGGGGGGCGACCAACAACGGCGGCTACGTGCTCAACTCGCTCATCGTGACGACGGCCACGATCATCCTGTCGGTTGCCCTGGCAACGACCGCCGGCTACTCGTTCGCCAAGTTGCGCTGGCGGGGGAGCACGCCCACATTCTTCTTTGTGCTCGCCTGGATGGCGGTCCCGCCATTGCTCCTGATGGTGCCCATCTACGTTGAGATGGTGGATCTTCGGCTGGTCAACACCTACTGGTCGGTGGTGTTGCTCTACTCGGCGCTGAACCTGCCGTTCAATGCGTATCTGATGACGGCCTTCTTCCGTGCCGTTCCGGATGAGCTCCTGGAGGCGGCCCGTGTGGATGGCGCAAGCGTCCATGGGATCTTCCTCAAGATCATGGGCCCGCTGTCGATTCCGGCGATCGTCACGATCATCATCTTCAACGTGCTGTACGTCTGGAACGAGTTCGTGTTCGCGTTGCTTCTGCTCCAGCCGGACAGGGTCAAGACCCTGACTCCAGGGCTGCTCCAGCTGCAGGGCAGGTTCTTCTTCAACTATCCCGCACTGATGGCCGGCCTGTTGCTGGCCTCGCTTCCAATGGTCGGCGTCTACCTCATCTTCCAGCGGTACCTCGTCCGAGCGATCGCGGCGGGCGCGCTGAAGTAGGGCGCCCGGATCACGAGCCGCCCGGATCGCCCGAGCGGTGCACCGGAGGTCCGGGCGACCCGTTTCGACCGCGGCATTCACCGGATCGGCGGACGAGCGCAGCATCCGGGTACGCGTACTGTTGGGGAGAAGTCGCCTGCGTCCCGGCACGCGCGTCCAGCGTCACGGTCGGCGATGGAACGACCACGGCGAGGTGTCAGGAGGAGGCAGGACACCTGCCGTGGTCGATCGCCTGAGCCGCCGTACCCAACAGGCGGCAGCAGTGTGGCCGACCGGTTGACCGGTCCTCCAAACTGTATCCTCAGTCCCTCTCGCCCGTCAACCGATATCGGAGCCAGGACCCAAGGGGCGATCGTCGCCGTTCTATCCGCCCACACCGGCCCGGTGGGAGCGCGGGCCGTTGTCTCCCATCCGCGCTCCCCGCCGCGTTCGGCGGATAGCTCAGCCCGCCGTCCCCGCTGGCTGCCCCTGCGCCACGGTCGCGGCCGACAGCTCCTCGGCGTCATAGCCCGGGTTGGGAATGTCGAACACGAGGTGGCGGAACGGTTCGTCGGACAGCGTCCTGAACCGCGCCCGCGCACCGCGGGGACAGATGAACACGTCTCCAGCCTTGGCCACCGCCACTGTCTTCTCTACCCAGTTGGGCGGCTGCCAGATCGTGATCTCGGCCTCGCCGGAGAACACGTAGAACAGGGCGTCGACCCAGTAGGTCCACTCGATGTCGTTGCCCTTGAACCAGTCCTCGACGCCCGCCTGGCAGGCTTCCTCGCTGAACAGGATCCGCCATCGGAAGCGTGACTCGGGCCGCGTCGGATAGGGCTCGAGCTCGGTCGCATCGAGCTTGTCCAGCTCGACGTTCGCGATCGCAAACTTGGAGTACGTCAGCCGCTGAAGCATCCATCAACCTCCCTGTGGCACGCCCGGCGACGGCGAGGCTGGCAACGCCAGGCCCGATGCGGCGGCCAGGGCCGAACCGTCAGTCGGCCTGGTCGGCGGGCCTGTGATGCTCGTCGAGCGTTCGCTGGAGGCGCTGGGTCGCGTGCGCCATGTGACCCTCCATCGCCTGCCGCGCGGCCACCGGGTCGCGATCCTCGATCGCCTTGAGCACGGCTTGATGCTCGAACGTCGTCTCCACCGGCTCCGGGTACTTGTGGACGACCCGGCCGATCCAGACCTGGAGCAGGGTCCGGATGCTGGACATGATCTGGAGCAGCGTCTGGTTCCCGGCCGCCTCCGCCATCGCCGTGTGGAAGGCGAGGTCGGCCGCGATGAACTCGTCCGGGTCGCTGGTCGAGGCCATGACCGCAGCGGTGCGGTGCATCTCAGCCAGCGTGGCCTCATCGCGTCGCTCGGCGGCCAGCCCGGCAACCACCACCTCGAGGTGGTGGCGGGTCTCGACCAGGTCGCTGGCGTGCTTGGCGCCGAGCAGCAGACCCCACTCGATCGCGACCGGCAGGAACGGCGAATCCATCCGCCGCAGGTAGGTCCCATCACCCTGCCGGACTTCGAGCAGCCCGAGCACCGTCAGGGACTTCAATGCCTGCCGCACGATGGATCTGCCAACCCCCAGGGCCTCGGCGAGCTTGCGCTCGGAGGGCATCCGCTCACCCGGGTTGATGGAACCGGAGAGGAGGTAGTCCAGCAGCCGCCGGGTGATCTCCGAGGTCAACGGCTCGCGGGAGTGGAGATCGATAGGCTCAATATCGGGCAAGATCGCGGACATCGCGTCAATCCTCGTCAGCGTTCAGCTCATGATGGCGCATGGAAGCCGACCCGATGAGCCGATTGCCCGCCGTGGCGTGGGTCGACATCGCGGCAGCGGCGACGCTCTGCGGGGAGCCACCCAAAGGTCTCGTCAGCCTTCGCGGCTGGGCGGTACTCGAGCCCGACGAAGCCATCGTAACCGAACGCCTCGAGCGCCGGCAGCACCCGTTCCCATGCGATCTCACCGGTACCCGGGTGCCCGCGACCGGGTACGTCGGCGATCTGGACATGCCCGAACCGGCTCCACAGCGATTCCATGCGCCTGATCAGGTCCCCCTCGGCTCGCTGAACGTGGTACACGTCGAACAGCAGGCGGATGTCCTGTCCGGTCTCTGCGCGAACCAGGTCGGACAGCCGTACGGCATCCTCGATCCGATGCAGCCCGTAACCAGGAAAGTCTAGCGAGTTGAGCGCCTCGACTACGACCGTGACGCCCTGTGCCGCCGCGAGTCGAGCCGCGTAGGCGAGGTTCTCGACGGCGATCTCGTCCAGCGCCGCGGCCGGGACGTCCAGGGGGACGTTGCCGTACAGCGCATTGATCGCTCGGCACCCCGTCCGACGGCAGAGATCGAGCGCGACAGCAAGGTTGTCGCGGAACTGGCCCTGCCGGCCGGGCAGAGCCAGGAGACCGTGCTCGCCGGCAGCTCGGTCACCGTCTGACAGGTTCAGCGAGACCAGGGTTTGCCCGGCGGCCCCGATCGCCTCGGCCAGGCGCTCCTGCTCGGATGCCCCGGGGATCTCGGATTCGAACGGCCACCACAGCTCGACGGCATCGAAGCCGAGGTTTGCCGCCGCGGCCGGACGCGCGAGCAGCGGCAGCTCCGGGAACAGGATCGAGAGGTTTACGTCAAATCGCATCGGCCCACCCCCTCACGCTGTCAGCGCGCGCGAACCGCGTCGACCGTGGCCTGCAGTCGCCGGAGGCGCTGCTCGCGATCCCGGGCGAAGCGCTCGATCGCGGCCAGGATGTGCGCCGGGTCGAGATGCGCCTCCTCGATCACCTCGTCCAGTGCGCCGCCGGTCCGCCAGCGGTCGTCCCAGTCGGCGGACAGCGACCAGCGGCGCGCGTCCGGATCGTCGACCCAGCCTGCCATCAGCTTGAACGCGCCGTTGGTCACGACCATCGCATCGAGCCGGTCCGCGGCCGACAGCGTGGCCTCGCGATAGGCGGCGTCCTGGCGGGCGAACAGCTGGGGGCTGATCGCGGCCACGATCTTGACGTTGAGCCCACGACGATCGAGCTCGGGCAGGATCGAGACCAGGTTGGCGGTCGGGGCGGTACCCCGCACGAGCACGGTGCCCTGCCTCGGCTGCCCGTCACGGTAGCCGCGCAGGAGGTAGGCACCGCGGGCGGCCTCGAAGTGCGACGCCATGCCCAGCGCCGCACGGTCCGGGATCTCGACCGGTGGCCGGGTCAGGTGGAGCGCGACGATCGGCACCTCGGTCGCGAGCGCGGCGCCCAGCACCACCGGCACCTCGTTGTACTCCCAGGGGTGGAGATCGATGACCGAGCCCTCGGGGAACAGCTGGGTGACACCCGGGCTGAACACCCCGAAGTGCGTCCGCGAGTCCTCCGCGGTCTCGGGGCCCGAGTGCCCCGCGACGTACACCAGCTTGCCCAGCCGCAGGTCGGCGTCCTGGGCCAGCTGGCTGAACAGGCGCAGCGGGCCGTACTTGAGGTAGCTGAACGAGCCGTACGTGGAGCACGCGCCCCAGAAGCCATCGAACTCGGTGAACGGATCGCGGGCCAGGTTCACGCTGGCCATGCCGGCCAGGATCCCGGCGTTCGCGAACTCGGTGATCTCCTGCGGCAGGACCGTGCCTCGCGGGTTGGCGTCGCGCTCGTACCAGCCCCATCCCGGGAGGTCGCCCCAGGGCTTGCCGAACCCGGCGATGTTGGTGGACTCGGCGAGGTCGGCCGAGGCGACCACGAACAGCGGCCGGCCATAGGTCTGCCGGGCATACGCGTTGACCCACGACCCCCAGGCGCCCAGGGCCGCGCGGTTGGGGACCGTCTCGCCCGGCGCCTTGTACATCGCCGCCGGGTAGGCGCGGTAGTCGTAGATGGCCGGATCGTCGAACACCCGCCGACCGCCGGTCGCCGGGCCGAGGTTGAAGCCCTCGATCGCGTCGGGCACCGAGGCGGCGATGTCGACCAGGCGATCGGACAGCCAGCGCACGAGCTCGGGGTCGCGCCGGAGCACGCTCATGGCCACCCGGAGGTTGGCGCGCGCCTGGGCATCGCGCGCGGCCGGCTCGTCGGGCACGGGGGCGTCCACGCCCTCGTACGCCACGCCATGGCGCTCCATGAACGCCCGGCGCACCGCCCAGAACTCGGGGCTGTTGACCGCGTGCGGCGTGCCGTGGCTGGCCGCGTCCGCCTTGCCGTAGCCGCGGCCCTTGCGGGTCCGGAACCAGGCGACCGTCGGCACCCCATCGGGGTTGTCACCGTGGGTGGCCTCGAGGACCGTCCGCAGGACGGGCTCCCAGGCCATCCCGTCCTCGGTGCCGACCACCCGCCAGCCGTGGGGCCGGAACCAGTCGTCGGGGGTCCCGTACACGACCGAGGACGCCGTCCGCGCGTCGATCCCGAAGTCGTTCCAGTCGACCAGGAACACGAGGTTCGAGAGCCCGAGGCCCCACGCCGAGTTGAGCGTCTCGTGGGTCGCCCCGGGCGTCAGCCCGCCCTCACCCTCGACGGCGAACACCTTGACCGCCGAGGCGCCCGCCAGCTTGAGCGCGAGCGCCTCGCCGGCGGCCGGCGGCATGCCGTGGCCCGAGGGCCCCGTGTTCGACTTGAGGAACAGCGTCTTGCCCGCCATCTCGGCGTGCCCCGGCAGCCCGCCGCGCCGGCGGAGCGTGGGCAGGTCCTCCCAGGTGAGCGCCCAGCGACCGCCGTCGGGGAACGCGAACCGCTCGTCACCGTCGAGCTCGTATCGCGCGCGCAGGCCCTCGTTGAGCACGGCCAGGGTCGCGTACACCAGCGGCACCGTGTGGCCGGCCGAGAGCACGAACCGGTCGCCGAACGGGCGCCAGGGCCGCGCGATGTCCCAGCGCATCGCACCCGACAGCAGCGTCGCCAGCAGCAGGTGGACCTTCGAGCGCGACCCACCCGGATGCCCGGACTGGCGGTAGTTGAGGGCGAGGTCGATGCACTCGTCGACGACGTCCTTGATCGTCTCGTAGCGGGCGGTGTCGGTCGCTGCCGCGGCATAGAGCTCGGTCGCTGTTGGCCGGGTCAGTGCTTCCACCATGCATCCTCCCTGAGCTTGGCCTTCTTGAGCGCAAGGGTTCCGATCATCCGAAGTATGGCTGCCGATGCCCGAACCGGACGTCCGCTATCTCGGCGTACCCGTGGAATCCACGTGTCATCGTAGTGGTCGACAGGTCGACCACTGACCAATTACGCAGTGTACATCTTCGGGGTCCCGGCTAACCACTCCCGGACTACCGGGCCTGGCGCCCGACGACCCGGCGGTCTATCCACCCCGCTCATCGAGCCAGTCGGGCGGGGCCTCGATCAGCTGGGCGACGCGCGCCAGGAATCGCGCCGCATCGGCACCGTCAACCACCCTGTGGTCGAAGGTAAGCGACAGAGTGGCCTGGTTGGCTCCGGACATCGTGGCGTGCAGCGCCCCTACACCCAGCACGGCACTCTGGGGTGGCGTGATGATCGGGTTGAATGACTCGACGCCCAGCGCTCCGAGGTTGGTGATGGTGAACGTCGCTCCCTCGACGTCGGCCGGGAGCGACCGGCCGTCTCGGGCCCGCTGCACCTTGGCGCGCAGGTCGGCATCGAGATCGGGGATCGTTCGCTCGTCGGCCCGTGTGAGCACCACGACCGTCAGCCCGCGCGGCGTGTCGACGGCAATGGCCACGTTCCGCTGCGGATGCACGAGCACGGCCCGGGCCTCGTCCTGCCAAGAGCCGTTGAGCCGGTCGTCCTCGGCCAGCACGAGGGCGACGATCCCGGCCAGCAGGGTGTCGATCGCCGGCTTGCGTCCGTCATGCACCAGTCGATCGCGAAGCCCGAGCAGGGCGGCAAAGGCAACCGTTCGCTGCAGCGTCACGGCGGGGATCGTCTGCCATGCCTCCGTCATCCGGCGGGCGACCACACGCCGAACCGGGCTGAGCGGCCTGAGCTCGCCCTCGGCGATCGCGTCTGGCGAGGGATCTTGCGCCATCAGTCCACGGCCCCCCGAGGAGGAAGGTACGAGAGGGCGAGGACCACCGCGTCCTCAGACGACATGCGATATCGCCACAGGATGTCGTTCACGTGCCCGGTGTGGACGAAGTCGCCCGGGACAGGATCGGCGGCCGATGGTGTGTCGACGCTCCGTCGCGCCGTCGCGTTGGCCATCGGGGCGGTGCCATCGGGTTGGGCGGAGTCCGACCGGCGCGGCCGGGCGGACTCCATCGATCTCAGAACCAGGCCGCGGGGAAGACCTGCGTCCCGTGGCGGCCCGAGCCGAGCCAGCCCACGTACCGGTCCTGCCATTCCATCGTCTTGCGGCCGGGCTTGCCGTCGCCGATCGTCCAACCGTCGATGTTGGTCACGGGCGAGATGCCGGCCACCGTGTTGGTCATCATGACCTCGTCGGCGCTGGTGAAGTCGAACAGCGTGTAGAACCCGGTCTCGACGTTCATGCCGTCAGCGCGCGCCATCTCCATCACCGTGTTGCGGGTGATGCCCACCAGGATCCCGCGCGCAGGCGTGAACAGTGTGTCGCCCTTGATCGCCGAGATGTTGAAACCCGGGCACTCGCAGGCGTAGCCGCGGTCGTCGAGGAACATGCCCTCGTCGAAGCCCGCATCCCAGGCTTCGAGCTTGCCGAGCACGTTGTTGAGGTAGTTGAGGCTCTTGATCTGCGGCTCGAGACCCTCATGGGAGAGCTTGCGCAGGGACAGGCACTTGACCCTGATCCCGGCCAGGAGCTTCTCGGGGGTGACCTCGAACTGCTGCGGTCGGGCGTAGATCACGACGGTCGCGTCGCCGCACTTGCGCGGGTCGATCACCGGATGCGGGCTGATGCCGCGGGTGACCATGACCTTGATGTACATGTCGGCGACGCTGTTCCGGCGAACGGTCTCGATGATCAGCTCGCGCATCTGCTCCTTGGGCATGCGCAGGTTGCGGATCTTGAGCCCGTCGACCGAGCGATACAGCCGGTCGAGGTGGGCATCCAGCTCGTAGATGAAGCCATTCCGGCCACACCAGGCGTCGAAGCACCCGTCGCCGTACATGAACGCGTGGTCGAGGGTCGAGATCTTTGCCTGGCTGTCCGGCAGGAACTCGCCGTTGACGTAGATGATCAGCTCGTCGGGCGGCGATGGCATGCGCTCCGGGTGAAATGTCGGCTGCGCCGTCACGTTGTCTGCCATGTCAGCCTCCTCTTTGCCCAGCCTGGGCCTGGATGCGTGCGGGGTGTCAGCTTGGCGTCGCTAGAGATCGGCCATCACGCCGTCCAGGATCTCCAGCGTCCTGTCGACGTCCTCGTTGGTGTGGGCGCCCGAGAAGAACCAGCGGCCGCGGAACAGCGTCAGCACGCCACGCTGGAACAGGAGCGACCGGATCCGCTCGCCCTTGGCGTGATCCGCGATCGTGTACCACTCGCCGATGGTCCAGGCGCGATCCAGATCGACTGGATAGAACATCATCACGCCCGGGCAGTCCTGGATCAGCATCCGGTGACCGTGGCGGGCGGCGATCTCGCGCTGACCCGCGGTCAGGCGAGCCTGGACGGCAGCCATGTTCCGGAAGAACGCGCCGTCATCCCGCTCGACGTAGGAGATGGTGGCCAGTGCCGCGGCCACGCCCAGCGGATAGCCGTTGAACGTGCCGGCCCCGACCACCTTGCGGTCAGCGCACTGGTCCATGATCTCGGCCTTGCCGCACACGACCGAGATCGGCGTTCCGCCCGCCACGCCCTTGCCGAGCGTGGTGAGGTCCGGCGTTACCCCCAGCAGTCCCTGGGCGCCGTTGAGCCCCACGCGGAAGCCGGTGATGATCTCGTCGAAGCACAGCACGATGCCGTACTGGTCGCACAGCTCACGCACTCGTTCGAGATAGCCGGGCTTCGGGTAGCAGCTGCCACCGTTGGCGTTGATCGCCTCCATGATGATGAGCGCGACCTGGTCGCCGTACTGCTCGAGCGTCCGCTCGAGGACCTCGATGTCGTTCCAGGGGATCTTGAGCGACTGCTTGCGCGATTCGGGGTCGAGCCCTTTCGACGTGAACAGGTCGTCCTCTCGATAGAGCGCATACGGGAGCCCGTCGGGGTTGGGGTCGACGCCACCGCCATAGGCGTTGTCGACCCAGCCGTGATAGTGGCCGTCGAAGCGGATGAACAGGTTCCGCTTGGTATAGGCGCGTGCCAACCGGATGACCAGCTGCACGGCCTCAGTCCCCGACAGGAGATAGCGGACCTTCTCCGCGCTCGGGATGTGCTCGATGATCTTCTCCGCGAGCGCGATCTCGCCCCGATTGCGCCGGGCGGCGTCCAGGTAGGGCAGGCGATCGAGCTGCGCGTGAACGGCGTCGAGGACCGCCCGGTTGCCGTAGCCCATCGTCCCGGCGCCGAGGCCGCACATGTAGTCCAGGTACTCGTTGCCGTCGGCGTCCCACAGGTGAGCGCCTTCGCCCCGCTCGATCCAGATCGGGCGGAACAGCTCGTAGCCGGGCAGATTGCTGTGAGGACCCGGCATGACCTCGAGCGCGCGCGCGGCAAGCTGCTCGGAGGTGGTCATCGAACGGGTGCCAACTGTCATCGCGCCTCTCCCTCACCGCGAGGTGGGCGGCCAGCCGGCCGTCCATCGTGATTGGTCGACCGGTACACATGATACTCGCGAGCCCGTGTATCGCTCGTGGGGCGATCGGTCTGGCGCGTTTGCCGCGATGACCTCATGTCGCCGGGCGCTTGGAGTGTTGTCGCCGCCTTCGGCGGGCTTCCTCGTCGCTTGAGGGCGAGCGCGCGAACCGCGGCGTCGACGATCGCCTCGGTCGTCAGCCCGATGTGCTCGAGCAGGTCGCCGTACGGGCCCGACGTGGCGAACGTGTCAGCGATCCCGACCCGCTCGACGGGTACCGGACAGGTGGCCGCCAGGGCTTCGATCACCGCGCCGCCCAGGCCGCCGACGACGCTGTGCTCCTCGGCCGTCACGATCGCCCCCGTCTCGTTCGCGGCGGCCTCGACGGCGGCCACGTCAAGCGGCTTGATCGTATGGATCTCGACGACCCTCGCGTCGATCCCGCGGCCGGCCAGCACGTCCGCGGCGTCGAGGGTCCGGCTGAGCATGATGCCGGTGCCGATCAGGGTGACATCCGCACCCTGACGATGCACCATGGCGCGACCGATCACCGGGGCGTACCGGTCGTCGAACAGGACCGGGACCTCGTTCCGATTCAATCGCGCGTACACGGGTCCGGGCCAGGCGGCGATCTGCGGCAGCAGCTTCGCGACGGCGACCGGGTCAGCGGGCGAGACCACCGTCATGTTCGGCAGCGCCCGCAGGATCGCGATATCCGTGATCGCGTGGTGCGTCGGGCCGTCGAACGAATCCGAGACGCCGGCGTAGGCCCCCATCAGCTTGACGTTCGCACCGCCGTAGCAGCAATGGGTCCGGACCGCCTCCACGGCACGCGTCGCGAACAGGAACGCGAACGTGTTCGCAAACGGGACCATGCCCGCATAGGCGACTCCCGCCGCCACGTCGACGAGCGACTGCTCGGCGATCCCGACGTTCAGAAACCGATCCGGGTACGCCTCGGCGAACATCCAGCTGAAGTCGGAGTTCGAGACATCGGCTGACAGAGCCACGACGTCGTCTCGCGCGGCGCCCAGGTCGACCAGCGCCTGGCCATACGCCTGCCGCATCGGGGCGAGCCTGGTCATGCGATGGGTCCCTGGCGCAGCTCGGCGAGGGCCTGCTCGTACTGCGCCTGGTCGGGATTGGCACCGTGCCAGCGGTGGTCGTATTCCATGAAGCTCACGCCCTTGCCCTTGGTCGTTCGCGCGATGATCACCGAAGGCCTGGCGTGGACCTCGTCGGAGCGGTCGAGCGCGTCGAGGACCTCGCGCACGTTGTGGCCGTGGATCTCCTGCACGTGCCAGCCGAACGCCCGCCAGCGTTCCGTCAGTGGCTCGGTTGGCATCACGTCGGCGGTCGCGCCCGTCTGCTGGATGCCGTTCGCGTCCACGATCGCCGTCAGGTTGCCCAGGCGATACTTCGCCGCCGCCATCGCCCCCTCCCAGACGACGCCCGCATCGAGCTCGCCGTCACCGAGCAGCACGTAGACGCGCGCCCGCGCGGACCGAGCCGATGGCGCCGTCGCCGCAGAAGGCTTGCCGTCGTTGCGCGCCAGGACCCAGGCAAGACCGGTGCCGACGGCGATCCCGTGACCGAGCGGCCCAGCCACCATCTCCACGCCTGGCAGCTTGCGGTCCGGGTGGCCCTCGAGGCGGGTTGGGAAGTGACGGAACGTGGTGAGCTCCTGCTGCTCGATGAACCCACGGCGGGCCAGCGCCGCGTAGAGCAGTGGGGCGATGTGGCCCTTGGACAGCAGGAAGCGGTCCCGCTCAGCCCAGGCCGGGCGCGAGGGATCCAGACGGAGGTGGTGAAAGAACAGCGCGGCCATGATCTCGGCGGCCGAGAAGCTGCCTCCCAGATGACCCGTCCCCGCTCGATGCACGAGCTCCAGGACCTCGATCCGCAGCTGCTGGGCGGTCGCGGCGATCTCGGCCGCCAGCGCATCTGTGTGTTGATGCATGACCGTCTCACCCATACAGCGAGCCCGTCCTCAAAGCAGTTGGTCTACCGGTGCACCAGTGTACCTCGTAGCGGCTCCGCGGTCAAGGGCCGTACGGGTCGGTCAGCTGGCCGTGATCGAGGATCGACCACTGGCCAATGGGCGCAGGTAGTCCACAGCCTGCTGGGCAGCTTCGTCCGCGGACGGATACGGCAGGATCTCGACGGCCGCCCAGTCGTCGTAGCCGATGCTGCCGAGGGCGGCGAAGATGGCGCCGAAGTCGGTGTGCCCCTGGCCCGGTGCCCAGCGGTTGCTGTCGGCGAGGTGGACGTAGCCGACCAGCGAGCCGGCGGCCTTGAGGCTGTCAGCGATCGAGGCATCCTCGATGTTCATGTGGAACACGTCGGGCATCAGCTTGACGTTGGGCAGACCGAGTCGCGACACGACGTCGACGCCCTCGGGCCACACGTTGTTGATGTAGTTGATCTCATAGCGGTTGACCGGTTCCACGACGATCGTGATGCCACACCGTGACGCATGGCCGGCACACTCGGCGATGCCCTCGAAGAAGCGGCTTTCGGCGACGGCCCGTTCCTCCCCGTCGGCGACGAACCCGCGGACGCGACCGACGTTGAGTCGTGTCGCCCCGACCTCGGCCGCCACGTCGATCAGTCGTGTGAGCGTCATCACGGCACGGGCCCGGACCGAGCGATCCGCGTTCGTCAGCCACACGCGGCCCTCCGCGAACACCCGACCGGTGGACACCGTCGGGATCGCCAGCCCATGCTCCTGGAGCAATGAGCGCACCTGGACGACGTCGATGTCCGTTGCATCGGCGAGTGCCAGCTCAACGCCGTCGTAGCCCATCCGTGCGGCCTTGGGGATGCTCGTCTCGAGCCGATCGCGGAGGACGACGAATGCGGAGGGTTGCGCGTCGAGCGGAGCGATCGCCAACGCAAGCTTCACGATCCCACCTCAAGCTGCGCCGCGCCGGAACGGCTGCCGGTGTCAGCACGCAGGATCCGGCGGACCTGCGCGAGGGCCAGATACGGGCTCGCGAGGACCGGGACGCCTGGCGGGGCGGTCATGGCCCGCAGGACACGAGCGGTCGATGCCTGGGCAAGGACGATGACGTCGGCGTTGCCGGCCGCCTCCTGGATGCTCGCCGCGACCAGGTGATCGTGTGTGGCACCGTCCCCGGCGAGCAGGGCCGCAAGAGCGCCCTCCACCTGGTGTACCGACAGCTCGATCTCGCGGCCGAGGGCCGTCGCCTGCGGCGGTCAGCAGGGCTCGTGACGGCTCGATGGTCGTGGGGTTGGTGGCGACGAGGGCGATCCGCTGGCCCGCGGTCACAGCCTCCCGCGCCATCGCTTCGTCGATCTTGACGATCGGCGTGCGAAACCGCGGCCGGACCTCGTCCACCAGGAGCGAGATGGTCGAGCACGTGACGAGCACCGCGCCCGCGCTCACCGCCTCCGCGGCCGCGATGTGGCCGGCCAACCGATCGACATCTGCCGCGCCCGGTCCGCTCGTTCGGACGTGATCCAGGAGTGGCTCGTCAAGGACGTGGAGCGGGCGTGCCTCGGGTATCAGCTCAGCCGCCAGGCGGCCGATCTCCTCCACGAGCGGCGGTACGGTGTGCACGAGAACGAGCACGGGGTGGCCCGTCGGGCGTTCCACGTCGCTGTCGTCTCCCCCTGCGGTGAGCTCGGACTGGTCACTGGTTGACCGGTCCTCCAGGCGGTATCATACGCCGCCAGGGAAGGCTTCGGCCTTTCGATGTCGCCCGTTCGATCGACACACCGCGAGGTCGCCGGGTTCGAGACCAGTGGGAGGCAGCACACAGTGACTGGCAGCGCACGAGAATCAGCCGCTGGAGCATCCGACGTCGATCGCATCCGGCAGGTGCTTATCGAGGCCGAGCGATCGCGGGTTGCGGTCGGACCGGTCTCGGACCTGGTACCAGGCGGCCTCGATCTTGACCTCGCCCATAACGTGTGCGAGGCCACGATCGCTGAGCGGGTCGCCGGTGGTGAGCGGATCGCCGGCTATAAGGTCGGGTTCACCAACATCGCGGTCCGGGACAAGATGGGCCTTCCCGACTCGACCTATGGCTACCTGCTGGACTCGATGGTCATGCCGACTGGCTCGGCCTTCGCCATGGATGAGTTCGTGGCGCCCAAGATCGAGACCGAGATCTGCTTCCGGCTGCGGAGCGCGCTGTCGGGCCCCGACCTCAGCGTGGACGACGTGCTGGCGGCCACCGACGCCGTCTGTGGCTCGTTCGAGATCTGTGATGCACGGATCCGCGACTGGAAATGCCCGTACCCGGATTTCTTCGCAGACAACGGGTTCTCGGCTCGGATCGTGCTCTCCGGGGCGTGGCGGCCGCTGGACGAGGTCGACCTCCTGGCGGAGCCCGTCGTGCTCACCCAGGACGGGCGGCAGATCGCCGAGGGTCGCGGTGAGAATGCCCTCGGCCACCCGGCCAAGGCCGTTGCCTGGCTGGCCGGCAAGCTGTCGGCGCGCGGCCGGTCCCTGGAGCCCGGCATGCTGGTCATGACCGGGACGTTGACGCCGATCCTGCCCATCGAGCGAGGATCTGCATACACCGGCACCTTCAGGGCCCTTGGCCAGGTGGACGCGTCGTTCGCGTAGTCGAGCCCGCCACGACATGGAGGCTGTGATGGAAGACCGGGCGCTCCTCCTCGAGATGTTCCGTCGCATGACGAGGATCCGGCAGTTCGAGCTTGCGGCAACGAACCTGTTCAAGCGAGGGCAGCTCAAGGGGACGGTCCACACCTACATCGGCATGGAGGCGTCGGGTGTCGGTGTGTGCACGGCATTGCGCACCGATGACCTCATCGCCGGCACCCACCGCAGCCACGGTCACAACATCGCGAAGGGCGCGGATGTGTCCCTGATGATGGCCGAGCTGCTGGGCAAGGAGAGCGGCTACTGCAAGGGGCGTGGCGGATCGATGCACATCGCCGCGTTCGAGACGGGCAGCCTGGGCGCCCTGGCCGTGGTCGCGTCCGGGATCCCGCTCGCGGTCGGTGCCGCGCTCGCCTTCCAGATGCGTGGCGAGGACCGCGTGGCGGTGCCGTTCACGGGGGACGCGGGATCCAACACCGGCAACTGGCATGAGGCCATGAACCTGGCGGCGGTCTGGCACCTGCCGGTCGTGTTCGTCCTCGAGAACAACCACTACGGCGTGTCCACCAACATCGAGGACGTCACCGCCATCACGGATCTGTCCCTGCGCGCAGCCGGCTACGGCGTGCCGGGGGTTCGGGTCGATGGCTTCGACGTTGTCGCTGTCTACCGGGCGGCGCGGGAGGCCGTCGAACGGGCGAGAGCCGGGAACGGTCCGACGCTTCTGGTCACGGAGAGCTATCGGTTCGATGGCCACTACGCCGGCGAGCCCGAGGTCTACCGAGAGCGCGCCGAGGTCGATGAGTAGCGGGCGAAGGACCCGATCGTTCGGTTCCGCCGTTACCTCGAGTCCGAGGCCGGCGTCGGTTCGGACGAGCTCGATGGCATCGTGGCCGAGGTCGATGCGGAGATCGAATCCGCGCTCGCGTTCGCGAAGGCCGGACATGAGCCCGATCCGGCCAGTGCGATGGACTTCATCTACGCGTAGCGTGAGGAGCGATCGATGACGGCGCCTGCCCGCGACGCAGTGTCACTGGGATCTTCGACACCCAGGATGTCGCCCGACCCTGATCCGCCAGGTGGCCGACGGTACCCCGGCGGCCGAGATCTCGTACCAGGAGGCCATTCGCGAGGCGTTGCGCGAGGAGATGGTCCGCGACGAGCGCGTGTTCCTGCTCGGCGAGGACATCGCCAAGCACGGCGGCGCGTTCGGCGTGACCCGCACGCTATTCGACCAGTTCGGTCCGGAGCGGGTCCGCAACACGCCGATCTCGGAGAACACGATCGTGGGCACGGCGACGGGCGCCGCCCTTGTCGGGATGCGCCCGGTGGCCGAGATCATGTTCGTCGACTTCAGCGGGCTGGCCATGGATCAGATCGCCACCCAGGCCGCGAAGATCCGGTTCATGACCGGCGGTCAGTGCAGCGTGCCGTGGGTCCTCCGGATGCCACAGGGTGGCGGCGCCGGGAAGAGCACGGCCGCCCAGCACTCCCAGAGCCTCGAGGTCTGGTTCGCCCACATCCCGGGTCTGAAGGTCGTGCTGCCATCCACGCCGTACGACGCCAAGGGCCTGATGAAGGCCGCGATCCGCGACGACAACCCGGTCGTGTTCCTCGAGCACAAGCTGCTGTACTCGTTCCGCGGCCAGGTACCGGAGGGGGACTACCTAGGTCCCGCTCAGCCAGTGTGACGTCAAGCGGACGGGCAGCGATGTGACCGTGGTCGCGTCGGGCTACATGGTCTGGCACGCGATGCTGGCGGCGCAGATCCTGGAGCCCGAGGGGATCGACGTCGAGGTGGTCGACGTGCGGACGATCTCGCCGCTCGATGAGGAGACCATCGGCGCCTCGGCACGCAAGACGGGACGGGTGGTCGTGGTCGCCGAGGCCGTTCGCCAGTACGGACCCGCCAACGAGTGGGCGATGGTGGCGATCGAGCACGCCGGGATGCTCAAGGCTCCGGTCGTGCGGGTTGCCGGTCGCAACTCTCCGGTCCCGTTCGCCAACAGTCTCGAGAAAGGCGTGTGGCCCGACACCCAGGATGTGGTGGCCGCCATTCGTCAGGTCGTCGCCGGCTAGCCCGGCCAACCCGAGTCCAGGAGGCACAGATGGCAGTCGAGGTCTTTGTGGCCAAGATGACCGACTTCATGGAGGAAGGGGTCATCCAGTCATGGCTGGTCCAGGAAGGCGAGCACGTGGACGAGGGCCAGCCGTTGCTCGAGCTCGAGACCGACAAGGCGCTCGCCGAGCTCCCATCGCCCGCGACGGGCTATCTCAAGGGGATCCGGGAGGGCGTGGCTGCAGGTGCCACGATCCCGGTCGGGGAGACGATCGCCTACATCGTGGAGTCGCCCGACGAGGCCGTCGAGGTGCTGCCGCCGCTCTGAACAGGGCGCCCGCCCGACCGCCCGTGCGTATCCGCCTCCTCCCATACGCCATGGCCCGCGTCGACTGTCGGGTTCGTTGAGCGGCCTCCGGGCGGCACGTCCGTCGCGCGCAACGCCCCGGCCCGAGCCAGCGCCGCGCCGCCGATGGGGCAGGGTCACACGGCGCCGGACCCCTCCGCGGAACCTTTCCCGGCCAGCCAGGCGAGCTCGCGATCGACCGTCGCGTCGTCACCCATGTGCCCCGCCTCGTCCGCGACCCATGCCACCGCGCCCGGCACGTGCGATGCGAGCCAGTCCCCATGGGCGGCCGGGACGAGCACGTCGGTCCGTCCGTAGGTCAACAGCACCGGGACGCGGATGTCCTCGATCTCGAACCCCCACGGCCTGGTGAACGCGAGATCGTCGTCGACCCAGCCGTCAGCGCCCGGCTCGAGAGCATCGGTCAGCTGCGCTCGGATCCGGTCGAAATGGCGGGCCTGCTGGGCCTGGTCCGCCGCCGAGAGCTCGTAGTCGTCGCCCATCCAGTCCTGGCGCCCGGCGGCCAGGCGTTCGAGGGTGGTCCCGCGCAGCTCCTCGCACAGGGCGGTGGCCGCCTTCTCTCCCTGGAGCGCGGCCTGAAACTCGATCACGTTGCCTTCGGTCTGACCCGCAAGCCAGTCGAGCCCGTCGGCGCCATAGGGCGCGATGGACACGTCGGCCTGACACCGGATCACGCGATCGGGCAGGAGTGCCGCACACGCCAGAGCGTGAGGTCCGCCGCCGGATCCCCCGCTGACGACGAAGCGCTCGATGCCCAGCGCATCGGCCATCAGCACCACGTCGGACACCACGTCGACGACACGACGTGCGGGGAGCCGGGTCGACAACCCGTATCCCGGGCGATCGAACGTCAGGCGACGGAGACCGTGGCGCCGGTAGATCTCAGGATCCATCCAACAGCTGATCCGGCCTCCCGGTGTCCCGTGGAACACGAACCACGGGACACCGTCCGGATCGCCCCACTCGGCCAACGCGATGGTCCGCTCACCGGGCGCGGCAAACCGGCGCTCGATGTGGTCGGGAACGACGGGGTTTGCGTTCGGCACGGGTGATGCTCCCAGGGTGCTCGGTCTGTGAGGCCGCCTGCTGCCGGCGCGCCATCCGAACGTTTCGGCCCGACGGGTGGTGTGATCGTGCCATACACCGCGGAGCTGGGCGCGCGCGGTCGGCCATCGCCCGTCGCCGGAGGGAGCCATGCCGTGCCAGGCCCGCGCGGGCAGTCCAACCGGCAACCCGCGCCTCAGGTCGTGTTGCGGACCGAGCTGAAGGTGTCGTTGAAGGCGTCGCCGACGTACGCGACGGAGATGTTGCAGCAGAAGAAGTACGACGAGCCGCCGTAGTAGGCGTCGTCGTACAGGCGCCCGCTCTGGCTGTTCAGGGCAACGAACGAGCTGATCCTGTCGTTCCAACCGATCGAGCCCAGGTTGACGTAGTCGTTGGCCAGATATGCCGACGCGCCCCCGAAGCTGCTGTTGACGAACACGTGCACGTAGGTGACGCCCAGGAGCCCGTCGGCAGCGAACGGGCCGATGCCACGCCCGGCAACGGCGACGTCCAGCTCGCGCTCGCTGGCGAAGCAGTGGATCTTGGGAAAGTCGAGATCGTGGCAGTAGTAGTCTGCGATGTGCTCCGGGGCGATGGCGCGTCCGTTGAGATCGGCCGTGATGTCGGCGCCGGACGTGCCCGCCGGCCATCCGATCAGGGCGGTGACGCCGAGTGCGATGAGGAGCCAGCGAGATCTTGCGCGCATCACGTTCCCCCAGGCATTGGCTTGACGGGCCTCGCCAATGGCTTGCCAGGAAGGACGCTACGGGGGTCGCGGCGACAGCACCATCGGAAGGGACCCGGTCCCCGGCCGCGGGTTCTCCCTACTCGCTCGCGCGACTGGGGCCCGGCATGCTCGCCGCAGGACGAGGCGCCGTCATCGTGGCGGCGATCCTGGCCGCTGGCTTGGGAGTGGGCGTGACGGCGATCGCTGACCCGGTGTTCTCGGTCGGTGCGGAGCTTCCCGGAGGCGTCGTGCTCTCGGTGCTCCCGGGTGGACCCTCGTGGCGCGCGGGGATTCGTGTGGGCCAGCAGGTTCTCGTCCTGGGCCGCGACCCGGAGCTCGGTTGGAACTTGGCGACCTGGGACGGGACCCATGGCTACGACGTCGCCGAGGCGCGCCAGCAGTCGAGCCTGGCCGACGCACGCCTGCTCGCGGGCGTCGCTGCGGTTCTGGCGTTGGCGGGTCTTGCGATCCGCCGCATCCGCCCACGGCCGGCATATGCCCTCCTGGCGCTGGGAGCCGTGATCGGGGCCGAGGTTTCGTTGCTCTCGGGCAGTCCCGCGATCAGCACGCTCGCGGCTGTGCTGGGATCGGCTGCTGTCGCCGGCCTCGTGGCGTTGTCCGGGCCGCAGCGCTGGCGGCTGGTGTCGCTGCTGCCGGCGGCCGCGATCGTCCTGGTCGGCGTTGGCTGGGTGGTCGCCCGGTTCGCCACGCCGCAGGTGTTCGACGTGCTCGATGGCGCACGGCGCGGCACGACGGTTGCTGCCGGGACGCTGCTGGCGGTCGTGGCGCTGTCCGGGGGCGTTCAGAGGCTCCTGGCGTCGCCCCCGCGCGTGGCCGCCGTTGACCTCGTATTCGTGGTGGCGCTCACCGTCATCGGCCTCCTGCTGTGGCGCATCCCGCTGGCCGACCCGGCCCAGATCATCGGGCTGGCGGCTGTTGCGGTGGCCGGCTACGCGGTCGCACGCGGCGTGGCGGTGCAAATCCTGGACCGAGTCGTGCTCGCGGAGGCGCGCGAGCGTTCCCGGATCCGAGCCATCGAGGAGGAGCGCCAGCGCCTCGCCCGCGAGCTGCACGACGAGCCGCTCCAGCATCTGGCCGGCGTGATCAAGGACCTCGAACGGGAGGGCGCCGCTCGCGATGAGACGTCGGCGCTGATGGCCATCGCCGACGAGCTGCGGGGCCTGGCCACGGGCCTCCGGCCGCCCGTGATCGACGATCTCGGTCTGGTCCCCGCGCTCACCACGCTCGCTGTCGAGGGACCCATCCCGGTCACGATCGACCTGGACGATCGCACGGGCTACGCCCCCGGATCCCGGCTGCCGGCCGACGTGGAGCTCGCCCTCTACCGGATCGTTGCCGAGGCCGTGCGCAACGCCGTCAGCCATAGCGGCGGGTCGCACGTGCGAGTCACCGGGTCGGTGGCGCCGGACCGGGCGACGATCCAGGTCGCCGATGATGGTCGAGGCATGGAGCCGGAGACGGTCCGGACACGTCAGCTCGACGGCCACCTGGGGCTCTCGACGATGCGTCAGCGTGCGACGCTCGTCGGCGCCGAGCTCGTGCTGGATTCCTCCCCTCACGGGGTCACCGTCCGCGCGACCTGGCAACGGCGATGATCCGTCTCCTGATCGTCGATGACCATCCTGTAGTGCAGGGGGGCCTTCGGGGCGCCCTGCGCGGCAATGCCCAGATCGGCGAGATCGTGGTGGCGGGATCGCGAGCGGAGGCCCTCTCGGTGCTCCGGGCCGGCCCGGCGTTCGATGTCGCGCTGGTCGACATCCGGCTGACCGACGGCAGCGGCCTGGAGCTGATCGAGGCGCACGACATCGCCGAGCCACCCGCCTGGATCGTCCTCACCTCGTTCGACACTCCGCAGTACGTCGCCGCCGCGCTCGACCTCGGAGCGTCCGGGTTCGTGCTCAAGACGGCGCCGCTGGCCGACGTCGCCGGCGCCATCGAGTCGGTCGCCGGTGGCGGGACAGCGTTCGAGTCACGGCACCTCGCTGCGGCTCGCGGCCTTCGCCGCCTGCGGCTGACGGCCCGCGAGCGGGACGTCGTCGAGCGCCTGGTCGCCGGACGTTCGAACGAGGAGATCGCGATGGACCTCGGGCTCGCCCGCAAGACGGTCGAGGCGTACCTCACCCGCCTCTACGAGCGGTTCGACGTCGCCAGCCGGACCGAGCTCGCGTTGCGTGCAGATCGCGAGGGTTGGCTGGCGCACGGCATCGCGGGCGGCGTCTACCGGGACGAGGGCTCCGCCCCTCGCGCGGGCTCCGTCCCAACTGGCTGACTCCGCACCGTCGGTGTCTCGATCGTGTTCAGGGAGTAGATTCGCGGTCGCTGTGGACGCCGCCATCTCCGAGCTCGACCCGGGTTCCGACGCCCTTCGTCGGCGCAACGACCGCCTGTTGGTGGTCGGCATCCTCGGGTACGCCGCGCTGGTGGTCGTGCTCATGGTCGTGGCCGGCCTGGCGATCACACCCGATGTCATGGCGGTCGCGTTCGGCCTGGTGGCCGTCATCCTCGGCCGGGGCCGTCTGTTCCTGCGCGACTGGCTGCCGTTCATCGCGCTCCTGCTCGCCTACGAGCTCATGCGTGGTCTGGCGGACGACGCCGGGCTGCCGCTCCATACCATCGACCTCGCGCGCGCGGACCGCTTCCTGGCGTTCGGAGCGCTGCCGACGAAGCTGCTCCAGGACGCGTTGCGGCCGGCTTCGGGCGTGGACCTGATCGCGGTCCTCGCCACGATCGTGTACATGCTCCACTTCGTGCTGCCGCTCGCGACCGGGTTCGCGCTCTGGCTCTGGCGGCGCGCTCAGTACTACGACTTCGTCGCGTCGCTGATCCTGCTCAGCCTCGCCGGCTTCGTGACCTATCTGCTGATGCCGGCCGCGCCGCCCTGGTACGTCGCGTCCCATGGGCTGCTCAACGGTCCCGACGGGTACCCGACGATCTTCTATCTCAAACCCGGTGCGTTCGAGACGCTGGCGACCGCGCTCGGCTTCGATGGGCGATACGTGTATTCGATCGCATTCGGCAGCGTCAACCCGAACGCCGTGGCAGCCTTCCCGTCGCTGCACGTGGCCTACCCGTTCCTCACCTTCCTGGTGCTGCGGCGCGCCTTCGGGAGGGTTGGCTGGCTGGCCCTCGGCTACATGCTGCTGGTCGCGTTCTCGGTCCTGTACACGGGCGACCACTGGCTCATCGACGCCCTGGCCGGGATCGCCTACGCGTACGTCGCCTACTACGCCGTGGTCCACGCCCCCCGCTGGTGGCGGCCGCGCCTGCGGCGATCCACCGCTACGCGACGGTGGACATCGCGAGTCGGCTGAGCGGTCGTCGCCATCGAGGCGGTGAGGCCCGATGGGTCAGGGGAACGGATCGCCGGGGCCACAGCTCAGGTCACGTCGGCCGGCAACGTCTCGGCTTGATCGGCCCCTGACACGCCTTCCCGGTCCATGGGGTCCATTCCCGGAGCAAG
Organism: uncultured Chloroflexia bacterium; assembly: GCA_963734995.1. Taxonomy (GTDB): domain Bacteria; phylum Chloroflexota; class Limnocylindria; order Limnocylindrales; family CSP1-4; genus CAIXZV01. The sequence continues at coordinate 177,004 of CAVTJD010000013.1, read as the reverse complement.
CCGGAGCCGACGGAACTCGGGCATCGCGAGGCTGATCAGGCCGACACCGGCGAGCGACAGGAGGCCGCCCGCGACGACCGAACCCGCCGGCCCGACCACGGCAGCCACCGCGCTCGCCTCTGCGTCGCCCACGCGCGGGCCCCCGGTGACGACCAGGATGTGGATCGAGCTGACCCGGCCGCGCAGGCCATCCGGCGTCAGCTGCTGGACGATCGTGCTGCGCAACACGGCGCTGATCACGTCGGCGCCCGAGGCGACGGCAAGCAGCAGGAGGGCGAGGGGAAAGCTGAACGTGGCCAGCCCGAAGCCCGCGATCCCGATGCTCCATACCGCGACCGACACGAGGACCGCGAGCCCGGGGCGTCGCACGGTCGTCGTCCAGCCGCTCAGCAGCGCCGCGACCAGCGCGCCGAACCCGGCTGCCGAGGACATCAGCCCGACGCCCGCCGGTCCGACGCCGAACACGTCGAGCGCGAGCGGCGGGAACAGCGAGCGTGGTGAGCCGAACACCATCGCGTTGATGTCGACGACGAACGTGGCCAGCACCTCCCGGCGCCGGCTCGCGAACCGGAGGCCTTCGAGGATCCCGGCGAGGCTCGGCCGATTGGCGCCGGGCGAAGGCGGGATCGGTGCGATCAGCAGGAGCGCAACGATGGCGGCGATGAACGTGACCACGTCGATCGCGTACGCCGCGGCGATCCCCGCCGTGGCGAGCACGACGCCACCGATCGCTGGACCCACCACGGCGCTTGCATTGAACACCAGCTGGTTGAGCGCGATGGCTGCCGTGAGCCGGTGGGTCGGCACGAGCCTCGGGATTGCCGATGCCCGTGCCGGCTGATCGACGGCACCGAGCCCGGCCGCGACGAACGCCGTTGCGTAGATCGCCAAGACGGATGGGGCCGGCTGAAGGGCGAGCACCATCAGCGCCAGGCTGGTCGCCGTCAGGCCCAGCTGGGTCACGAGCAGCAGCCGGCGCCGGTCCACCGCGTCGGCAACGGCCCCGCCGCCGAGGGCGAAGATCACGATCGGGACCAGCTGGACGAGCGACAGGGCACCGATCGCGAGCAGATCGCCGGTCAGGACGTAGATCTGGTAGGGGAGAACGATCTGCGTGATCATCCGACCGGCGGTGCTGATCGACTGGCCGGCCCACAGCAGCCGGAAGTCCCGATCGTGCCGAAGCGGCGCCGAATTCGACGAGCAGGCCACCCAGCCTGCGGCGGGATGCGGACGAGGGCGGCCTCATGGCACAGCATGGTGCCATCCGCGCCGGATCCGCGGCGTCTCGCCACGTCAGGGATCTTGGTCGAGCTGGGCCGGTCCCGACCGCCGCGCCGTCGACTGCCCGGGACCGTGGTGTCTCGGAGCTTGCCCGATCTATCCGGACTGATCGGCGGTGCGCCACCAGGTGAGCGTCGCCGCGAACCCGATCGCGACGGTGAGCACGACGGCGATCAGGCCGGGGATGCCGACCGAGCCGGCCTGCTCGCCACCCGCACCGGCGATGATCGCCGGCACCGACCATGGGAACACGGCCCCCCAACCCAGGACCGCGAGAACCTGTGACACCGCGATCGTCACGACCGCCCAGCCGAGTGGCGCGAGGTAGCCGCGTCCGGCGCTCGCCCAGAACGCCGTTGTGGTCTGGAGCGCGATGGTGAGCACGGCTGCGGCCACCGCTCCGCCCAGCCAGACGACCGCGTCGTCGGTGGACCAGCCCGGGATGTCGACCGCGGCACCGACCAGGAACGCCAGCGCGATCACCCACGCGGTGATCGCCAGCGACCACACCGTCAGCGCCACGAGCTTGGCGACCACGATCGAGGCCCGCGCGGTAGGTGTGGCGAGCAGCCCGCGGATCGTTCGATCGGCGAACTCCCGGCCGAACAACCAGGCGGTGAGGAACGCGAACAGGATCGCGCCGCCGATCGCGACCGCCTGGGCGACGAGGTTCAGGAAGGTGGGCCAGTCGGCCGAGCCCGCGGCGAGCTGCGCCTTCTGTCCCAGGAGCCCGAGCTGCCGGGCACGGTCGGGATCCTTGAGGATGACCATGAACAGGCCGCCCACGAGCGGGGCGAACGAGAACCCCGCCGCCACACCCCACGGGATCCGCGACCGGCGGCTCTTGAGCAGCTCGGTGGTGATGGCGGCGCGCAGGCCGCTCATGCCGCGACCTTCTGGCCGACCGTGGCCCGGGCTCCGGATGTCAGGCGCATGAAATGGTCCTCGAGCGTCTCGCGGCCGAGCGCGAGGTGCGTGGGCGGGGCGTCCGCCTCCACCAGCAACCGCGCGATCACGTCGGGTGCCTCGAGGGCCCGCGCCTCGCGGAGCTCGAGCAGCGGCCCGCCACCCACCGGCCCACGCTCCGGTTGGTAGCCGGCGCCGCGCAGCACGGTTTCCGCCCGATCGAGGTCGTGCGCGCCGACCTCGAGCCGTCGGTCACGGTGCCGCTCCAGGGCCGCGCTGTCCAGCTCCTCGATGAGGTGACCCTGGTGGACGATCCCGATCCGCGTCGCCAGGAGATCGACCTCCGCGAGGATGTGGCTCGACATGAACACCGTCGTGCCGTGGTCTCGCGCCAGGTCGCGCAGGAGCTCCCGGATCTCGATCACCCCCGCCGGATCCAGGCCGTTCGCCGGCTCGTCGAGGATGAGCAGGGCGGGTTCGTGGAGGAGCGCGCGGGCGATGGCCAGGCGCTGGAGGTTGCCCAGCGACAGCGTCCGTGTCCGGCGGCTCGCGTACGAACCGAGGGTCAGGCGCTCGATCATGCGATCCACCGAGCCCCGGTCGCGGATCCCGTGCAGCCGCCGAGCCACGTCCAGGTCCTCGCGCACGGTGAGCTCCGGGTAGGCGGTGGCCGTCTCGACCATGTGGCCCACGCGACGCCACAGCTCCGGCGCGTCGGCGCGAACCGGCTGGCCCAGCACCTCGGCCGACCCGGCCGTCGGCGAGATCATCCCGAGCAGCATCCGGATCGTGGTCGACTTGCCCGCCCCGTTGAGGCCCAGGAACGCGTAGATCTCTCCGGCCGCGACGCGAAGGTCGATGCCGTCGACCGCAAGCACGCCGCCCCGGTATTGCTTGGACAGCCCATCCGTTCGGATCACCAGCTCGCTCACGGCTCGATCTCTCCCGTATAGCCAAGGCCGCGCAGGATGAACTCGTTGAGCTCGGTCAGCGCTGGACGGACGTCCTCCGGCCCCGCCACCACGTCGTGCAGCCGCGTGTAGCTGCCGAGCACGAATGCCGCCGCGCGGGCGGGGTCCTGTCGCCGGAACGACCCGTCCGAGATCCCATCGGCCACGATCCGCTCGAGGGCCGGGGCGAGGCGGATGATGATCTCGTCGGCCATGCGATCGTGCACGGCGCGGTTCTCGGGGCGGTGGAAGATCTCGATGAGGTCGAGCTCGTGCGGCGACCGCCCCACCTCCGCCAGCGAGGCGCCGAGGCTGCGCACCCGCGCGACGGGATCGAGCCCGGACGCTCCGGCCGCCGCTTCCACCGCATCGCCCACCTGATCCACCATCCGGGCCGCGACCGCGTCCACGATCGAGTCCTTCGAGTCGAAGTAGAGGTAGAAGGTCCCCTTCGCGACGCCGGCCGCAGCGACGATGTCATCGACCGATGCGCCATTGACGCCCTTCGCGATGAAGGACGCCAGGGCGGCCTCGACGAGGTCGGCGCGTCGATCGCCGGATCGAGTCCGGCGGTGGTTGCCGGTGCGAGTTGGTCATCGATCCAGGATTGGGCTCCTGCCGGACAAACTGACTGACGGTCAGTCATCCTAGCAGGTCAGGTCACGCCTGACACGCGGATCGATCGATCGGAACGGCCGCACCGTAGAATCGGACCCGCCCCGGGTGCACCGGATCACTGCCACCGGCGATGTCTCATCGCCGCAACCGGCGATCCCTTCGAGCGCCCGATCCGGCCGTCGTCCCACGGCCGGGCGTGTCACCTCGCCATCGAAAGGGACCGGCTCCATGATCGACCCCGAGCTCCAGGCCGAGCAGGACGGCCGCAACTTCTACCCGGTCGCGTTCCTCCAGAACCTGATCGACAACGGCGAAGGCTGGCAGTCGGAGGGGGCGCTGAGCCAGGCCGTCGCGAAGGCGCTCGAGGATGGCACGTGTGTGCTCGGGCCCGTCGCCCACCGTGACTACAACGGCCGCGTCGTGCCCGCACGGGGCGACGTCGACGCAGGAGCGAAGGGCAGTCTCGACTACGCCAACCGGATGCGCGTGGAGCGCGGCGATCCGCTCCTGGTCGAGGCCGCTGATGGCACGGTGAGCGAGGCGTCGGCCGACTGACGCCGGTCGTCGGCGGACTGACGCCGAGCACCGACGGACCATCGCTGAGCACCGGCGAGCCAGCCGGTCGTCGACGAACCCGTCGCGACCTCGGTCCCGCGTCGACGGGGTCGCGACACCCGATCGCGGCTGCCCGTGCGGGCGGGTCGGCCGGGATCGAGCTGCGGCGGTCGCCGTGCTGGGTCAGCCGGCGGCGCCGACGAGCTCCGGCTCGGATCTCGAAGCGAGCGCGGGCTCAACCGGCCCGTCGGCAACCGGCCCACGGATCTTCCCGTCCCGCATCCGGATCACGCGGTGGCAGGCATCTGCGACCTCGGGGTCGTGGGTGACGATGATGAACGTCTGGCCGTGCTCGCGGTTGAACCGGTCGAGGGTCGCCATCACCTCGGCCGAGCGCTCCGAGTCAAGGTTGCCGGTCGGCTCATCGGCGAGCACGAGCTGCGGCTTGTTGACCAGCGCTCGCGCGATGGCCACCCGCTGCTGCTCGCCTCCCGACAGCTCCGACGGCCGGTGATCGGCTCGGTCCGCCAGATCCACCAGGCTCAGGGCCTCGATCGCCGCGGCCCTGGCCGGCTTTCCCCGCAGCCCGGCGTAGTCGCACGCGAGCATCACGTTCTCGATCGCGGTCAGGGTGGGCACCAGGTTGAAGTCCTGGAACACGAAGCCCATCTCGCGGGCCCGGATACGGGTCCGCTCGCCTTCGCCGAGCGCGATCATGTCCCGGCCGTCGAATGACAGCTCCGGCTTGATGCCGTCGCCCACATCGGCGCCGTGGAGCAGCCCCAGCACGTGCATCAGGGTGCTCTTGCCCGAACCCGAGGGCCCGATGATCGCGACCATCTCGCCGCGCTCGATCACGACGTCGACGCCGCGCAGGGCCTCGACCGTGTTGCGCTTGCCGAGCTTGTAGGTCTTGCGCAGGTTGCGTCCTTCGAGGAGTGCCATCACAGATTCCCCACGTCTCGTCAGTGTCGGGTCATTCGTAACGCAGCGCGGTCACCGGGTCGAGCCGGGCGGCGTGCACCGCCGGCACCAGCCCGGCCAGCGCGCCGAGGATGGTCGAGAACAGCACGGCCGTGACCGCGGTGCCCAGGGTCAGCTCGAACAGGATGGTTCCCGAGGATCGTCCGGATTCATTGGCAAGGATCACCACGAGCGCGCCGAGCACCAGCCCGATCGCGCCGCCGATGAAGCCGATCAGCCCGGCCTCGAGCACGAGCTCGCGGACGATCCGGACCCGGCTGCCGCCGATCGCGCGCTTGATCCCGATCTCGCGTGTCCGCTCCGCGATCGACATCGCCATCGTGTTGACCACGGAAAGCCCGCCCACGGCGAGGCTGATCAGGGCGATCCCCACCAGGATCGAGTTGAGGATCGACGTCGCCGAGCCGATCTGCTGATCGAAGTCCTGGCCGGTCATGGTCGCCACGCCCGGCACCTGGGCCTCGATCCGGTTCGCGAGCGTTTCCGTGTCCTGGCCCGGGGTCGGGTAGACGGTCATCGCGGTCACCATGTCGAACGGGTCGACCCGCGTCTGGATGACCGGCGGCAGCGACTGGTAGTACAGCAGCTGCGCCGCTCGCAGCGGTATCGACGCAGCCTGGTCCGGTGCGGTCAGGGTTGGCTCCAGGATCCCGACCACCGTGAACAGCCCGTCGCGGAGCTCGATGGTGTCGCCGACGTGCTTGTCGTACTGGCGGGCGATGTCGGAGCCAAGCACGGCCACGTAGGAGCCCTCGTCCTCGGCGGTCAGCGCCCGACCCTCGGCGTACCTGAGCTCGAAGTCATCGAGGCCCTCATCGGAGCCGGCGATGGCACCCGTGATCATCGGCGGCACGCCCATGCTGACCCCCGAGGTGGAGTTGTCCATGAGCAGCATCACCGACGGGCTGACGGCGTCGACGCCGTCAACCGCGCGGACCTGGTCGGCGATCGACAGCGGCATCGGCGCGCTGGCAAAGCCACCAGTCGAACCCGAGCTGTCGGTCACCTCGATCTTGTCGGCGTAGTAATCGCTGCCGCCCGAGACGAGGGCGTTGATCTTGTTGGCCATCGAGCCGAACACGACCAGCGCCCAGATCCCGATCGTGATGCCCAGGATCGTGAGCGTCGTTCGCATGGGGCGACGCCGCAGGTCGCGTAGATACTGCATCTCGATTCCCCTCCCCGCGCGATCAGCCGCGGGTCGTTGGGCCTCCCGCCCGCCGACCGGGCCGCACACCTCAGCGGCACGCCGATTCGGCGCGAGGAACGTAGGTTCTGCATGTGCCGCAGGGGAGAGCCAACACGCCCCCAGCACCATGCCGAGAGCCACCCGCCGCCGGTGCCACCGTCTCTCGCAATGGCTGCCGGCGGCGGGGTCGAGGCCGTCGTTGTGAGGTCAGTCGTCGATGGACGCCGGAATGGGTGCCAGGCGAGGTGCTCTGGTGAGGCCGATTGCGTCCACCGACCCGGATTCGCCCGCCGATCGGGACCCGGGGGCCGATCGGCCCTCGCGCGCCAGTCGCCCCGGCAGGGCCAGGGCCGCCAGTGCACCCAGCGCGACGACGGCCGCGCCGACCCACACCGCGGGCAGCAGCCCGTCGACGTACGCCTGGGGGCTGGCGTAGGAGCCGTTGGCCGAGAACACGGAGGCGAGGACGGCCACGCCGAACACGCCGCCGATCTCGCGGATCGTGTTGCTGGCCCCCGATGCCTTGCCCTCGAGCGCCGGTGACACCGACGACAGCACGACGTTCGCGATCGGGGCGAAGAACAGGCCCATCCCGATGCCGCTGACCACGAAGGCCGGGATCAGCGCGGCATAGTCGACGGCCGGGGTCATGACCGCCGCGACCCACGCGAGCCCGGCGGCCATCAACACCATCCCGGTCACCAGGATGGGTCGCGAGCCGATCCTCCCGGCGAGACCGCCGGCGATCGGCGCCACGAACGCGGGCATGGCCGTCCACGGCAGGACGCGCAGCCCGGCCTCGAACGGGTTCATGCCCTGGACGACCTGGAAGAACTGCGACAGCAGGAAGATCGATCCGAACATGCCGAACGACATCAGCAGCGCAACGGTGTTGGCGGCCGCGAACGATCGGTTGCGGAACATCGACAGCGGGAGCATCGGTGCGCTGGCGCGCGCCTCCCAGGCCAGGAATGCCGCCAGCAGGATGCCGCCGGCGATCGCGGCGCCCAGGATCTGCGGATCGGTCCAGCCGCGGTCGTTGCCGTGGATCACGGCCCACACGACGACCAGGAGTCCGCCGCTGGCGAGGCCCAGGCCCGGCAGATCCAGAACCCCGGCCGGGCCACGAGTCTCCTCGAGCCGGAGCGCCGCGAGCGCGATGGCCACGATGCCGACTGGCACGTTGAGCCAGAAGATCCAGTGCCAGCTGAGGCCCTCGGCGATCGCGCCGCCGACGACCGGGCCGACGGCGATGGCGAGTCCACCCACGCCGCCCCACGCGCCCAGTGCTAGCGCGCGGCGCTCCGCGGGCACGGCCGCGGACAGGATGGTCAGGGTGAGGGGTGTCACGATCGCCCCGCCGAGGCCCTGGACCGCCCGAGCGAGGATGAGCACGTTGCTCGACGGAGCCAGCGCGGCGGCCGCCGATCCGGTCGTGAAGATGAGCAGGCCCAGGATGAACAGTCTCCGGCGTCCGAAGCGGTCGCCCAGCGCGGCGCCGGTGAGGAGGAGAACCGCGAAGGTCAGGGTGTAGGCATTGACCATCCACTCCAGGTCCTGGAGGGATGCGCCAAGGTCGCGCTGGATCACTGGCAGAGCCATGGTCACGACCAGGTTGTCGAGCGAGACCATGAACAGGGCGATCGCGGTGATCGCGAACGTCCACGCGGTCGAAGGGCGGAAGCGGGGCACGACGTCGTCTCCTTGCTAGTGAGTCATTACTAAGTTACGGATCGAAAAAAGGGGGTCAGGGTACGGACCGAAGGGGGGTCAGCGTACGTCGCCCGCCAGGGTCTCGCCGAGCGTGAGGTGCAGGCCCTCCGCGCTGTCCAGGTCGCCGATCGATGCGGCCACGTTCATGAGCATTCCCTCCGCGAACCAGTGGTGAAGCGTGTGCTCGTCGGCACCCGAGGCCGCCGCAACAGCGTCGTACAGGCGGGTCCATTCCTCGCGGACCACGTCCCGGATGACCGTGTCGTCGCAGGCCGCGTAGGCCTGGAGCTGCAGCCGGAGCATGTCGCGGTCTCGCAGCAGGTCGTGATAGGTCCTGCCCATGGCCTCGAGGACGGCCAACGGCGCGTCGGTCGTGGCTCGAGCTTCCCGGGCGCTGTCCTCGAACCGGGTGCGGATGCGACCGAAGCAATCGCGCACGGTCGCCAGGAACAGGTCCCGCTTGGTCCCGAACAGCTGGAACAGGTATGGCTGCGACACGCCGACGCGGTCGGCGATCGCCTGGGTCGACCCGCCGACGTACCCGCGGGCTGCGAACTCCCGGCTCGCCGCGGCGATCACGTCCGCTCGTCGTTCGTCGGCCGTCAGCCGGCCGCTGGATCGGTGCATGCGCGGATATTAGTGAGCACTAAGTTAGTTGTCAAGCGGCGCGTTGCGGCTGCCCGGGGTCGTTGCGCCGGTAACCCAATCGAAAGGGTCAGCCCGGCCGCTCGGCAGTCCGGGCCGGCGCCTGACGGATCGGTTCGATCAGGCCGCGACGGCCGGAGCCTCGGCGAGCCGGAGGATGGCGAGCAGGTCGCCGGCGTCGATGATCAGGTGATCCTGGTCATCGATCTTGATCTCTGTGCCGGTGTACTTGGGGAACAGCACGCGATCGCCGACGGCGACCTTGATCAGCTCGGTGTCGTCACCGATCGCGATGACCTCGCCGCGCTGGGGCTTCTCCTTGGCCGTGTCCGGGACATACAGCCCGGACTTGGTCACGCTCTCCTCGGCCAACACCCGGACGAGCACCCGGCTGCCCAGCGGCTGCACCTGGTCGGACATGATCTGGATCCTCCTGTGAGGTCTTGCGCGCCCGACGTGGGCGCTCGAGCTCCGGTTGCGGACTGGCCTGCGATACGGCTTGACGCGTGGCGCTGATCAGTGAACCCGGAGGCCGAGGGCTGCGTCGATCCGGGCCTGGTCGAAGCCCACGATCGACCGGCCGTCGATCTCGATCACGGGTACGCCCATCTGTCCCGTGCGGCGAACGAGATCACGGGCGGCGGCCGGATCACGACTCACGTCGACGTCCCGGAACGCCACGCCGCGGCCACGGAGATAGATCTTGGCGCGGTTGCACCATGGGCAGGAAGGGGTCGAGAACACGATCACGCGATGGCGGGCAGCCGCCGCTCCTGCTGTGCCCTGGGGCATGTGGGTGGTCTCCAGCTGTGCGTCCCAACCGGCCGCGCGCGGGCGCCAGTGCTGGCGCCCCGGGGCCGCTGATCACGACCCCCAGCGTAGCAGGCAGTTGCGCAGTTGCGCAAGTAGGCAAGCAGTGGCCGGCGGGGGTGGGCCGGAAGGCTTGATGGGACGCGCAGCCGAGGGGCTGTTGAGCGTACCGAGGCCGCGATCCGCGACGGCCCCGGCGAACGGCCATTGGCGTACCGAGGCCGCGATCCGCGACGGCCCGGCGAGCGCCCGGGGACGGCGATCAGGGGAACCGGTTGAACCAGACGGCGGCCAGGCCTGCCCCGGAGACGACCAGCAGCAGGGCCGCCGCGGCGAACCACTGCGTCACCTCCTGCTGCTGCTGCGTGTAGCCGACCTTCGATCCCAGCGAGCGATAGATCTGCGCCAGGTCGTCGGCGGTGGGCGCCTGGAAGGCGCGACCACCGGTTGTCTCGGCGACCGCGCTGAGGGTCTTCGTATCGGGCGGTACCGACAGCTGCTCCGGCATCCCGAACTGGTTGGTCACGTCGACCACCCCATCGGGTGTGCCGAGTGCGATGGTGTACACGGGCATCCCGGCGGCGGCCGCCTCGTTCGCGGCATCGAGCGGCTCCAGCGCCCCGGTGGAGTTGGCGCCGTCGGACAGCAGCACGGTCGCCGTCAGCGGCGGTGTGGCGGCATCGGGCCCGGGGCTCGTGGATGCGTCGGGTGCAGCACCGGGCGCATCCGAGGGTGCCGAGGGCGCCGGTGATCCGGCGGGCGGGCTCGAGCCGTCGGCTCCGCCGGACGACGCGGAGCGCGCGTTGGCCGTGGCCTGGAGCGAGAGGGCGATGGCGTCGCCCAGGGCCGTGCCGCCATCGGCGCGCAACGAGTCGAGCGCCTGATGGAGCGCCGCGCGATCCGAGGTCGGTGCGAGCACCAGCCGGGCCTCGGTCGAGAACGCGACCAGACCGACGCGGAAGCCCGATGGAAGCTGGTCGACGAACGTCGTCGCGGCCGCCTTCGCCGCGTCCAGGCGCGAGGGCGAGACGTCAGTCGCGAGCATCGAGCGCGAGGTATCCATCGCCAGCATCACCGTCGCCTCCTGGCGCGCGACCGGCAACGTCATCGACGGACGGGCAAGCGCGATCGAGAGCGCACCGATCGCGACCAGGTACAGGGCCGTCGGCACGTGACGCCGCCAGCGCGGCTGGCGAGGGACGAGGTTGGCGAGCAGGTCGACGTTGGTGAACCTGACGACGTAGCGGGACCGGCGGCGCTGGACGAGCAGGTAGCCGCCCAGCGCGAGCGGGACGAGCAGCAGGCCGAGCAGCAGCTCGGGGGCGGCGAAGGTCATGGAATCAATCCCTGGACGCGCAGCTGGTCCGCGAGCGAGCGCAGCCAGCCGCCGGAGGTGGACAGGACGACGTGGCGGACATGGAGCCGCCGGAGCTCGCGCTCGACATGCGCACGATCGCGAGCGGCAGCCTCGGTGAACTGCGCGCGGAGGCCCGCCGAGGCGGTGTCGACACGGACCTCGCGACCCGTCTCGGCATCGACGAGGGTCAGCTCGCCGACGTCCGGGAGGTCGTCCTCGCGCGGATCCCGGATCTCGACCGTCAGCACCGCGTGGCGGGTCGCGACCGCACCCAGCAGCGGCAGCCAGTCCAGCGAGCCGCGGAGATCGGTGACCAGCACGACCAGGCCGCCGGAGGGCGCGCCGTGGGTCACGAAGCGCAGCGCACCCGCGGGCGATGTGACACCGGCCGGCAGTTCCGCGACGCCTGCCTCACGAGTCGAGGCGTGGTGTTGGGCGAGCGTGGCCAGCAGCCCGGCTCGGCCGGTCCGTGGCGGGGTCCGGCGGTCGGCACCGTCGCCGAAGGTGATCACGCCGAGCCGGTTGCCGCGCCGGCTGGACACATGGGCGACCGCGATCGAGACCCCCTCGGCGACGTCGGCCTTGCGGCGGTCCGCGGTGCCGAACGTCATCGACGGCGAGACGTCCAGCAGCAGCCACGTGGTCAGCGCGCGCTCCGGGACATCGACGCGGACGTGCGGCATCGGCATCCGGGCCGTCACGTTCCAGTCGATGCGCCGGACGTCGTCGCCCGCCTGGTAGGGACGAACCTGTGCCAGCTCCATCCCGCCGCCGAGGTCCCGGGCACGAAACTCACCGGCAGCGAGCCCCCGGATCCGTCTCCCGATGGTCAGATCGAGCGCCCGGAGCAGCGGCTCGGGCGTGGGCCCCGGTCCGGGGGCCGCCGGCGTCCGGACCCGCGCCAGGGGGAGGGTCATGCGCTGCGTTCCTCGGTCACGAGGCGCGGCGCCGGGACGACCGGCAGCAGCTGGCCGAGGATCGCGTCGGTGGTGATCTCCTCGGCGAGGGCGGTGAAGCTGGGCACGATCCGGTGGCGCAGGACATCCGGCGCGAGCTCATGGATGTCGGACGGAATGACGTAGCGGCGGCCGCGCAGGAGGGCCAGCGCGCGGGCGGCGTGGACGAGGTAGATCGAGCCGCGCGGGCTGGCGCCGAAGGCGATGTACGGCTTGATCGCGGCCTGACCGAAGCGCTCGGGCTGGCGCGTCGCCGCGACGAGCGCGACCGCGTAGGCGACGATCGCCGGGTCGACGTAGATCTCGGGCGTCGCCGCCTGGAGCACGGCCAGCGAGCCGGCATCGAGGACGGCGCGCACCTCGGGCGCCGGGCGCAGCGACCGCTCGACGACCGCCGCCTCCTCGGCATCGGTCGGATAGTCGACGACCACCTTCATCATGAACCGGTCGACCTGGGCCTCGGGCAGCGGGTACGTGCCCTCGGACTCGATCGGGTTCTGGGTCGCCATCACCAGGAACGGGCTGGGCACCGGATGCGTCTCGCGCCCGATCGTCACCTGGCGCTCCTGCATCACCTCGAGCAGGGCCGACTGCACCTTGGCGGGCGCCCGGTTGATCTCATCGGCGAGCAGGAAGTTGCAGAACACGGGCCCGAGCTCCGTGTCGAAGCTGCCCGTCGAGGGGCGGTAGATGCGCGTCCCGACCAGGTCCGCGGGCACCAGATCCGGCGTGAACTGGATCCGCCGGAAGGAGGCATCGAGCGCATCGGCGAGGGTCCGGATCGTCAGCGTCTTGGCCAGGCCGGGGACACCTTCCAGCAGCAGATGGCCGCCGGCGAGCAGCGCGACCAGCACCCGCTCGAGCATCGCGTCCTGGCCCACGATCACGCGCCGGATCTCGAACAGCACCGCCTCGGCCGCGGCGCGCGGATCGGATGGGTCCGCCAGGACGCGCGGGGTCGGTGTCGGGGTCGATTCGGTCATGGATACCTCCGGTCGGATCAGGGCTGGGTCGGGCAGGTTGGCTGACATGGGGCGCGTCGTCATGCGACGCACCACCCGCCGCATCCTTCCGGGAGGCGCTGAGAGTTCGCTGACAGCGCCGCGCGGATGGCGATTTCGACATGGATCTCAACCGGGTCGCAACCCGGGCCGTCCGGCGACGAGGCGGCCGCGCTCAGGCGGGCGCGACGAGACCAGCGCGCAGGGCCTGCTGCACGTCCGGCCCGAGCCCGAGGCCATCGGTGAACCAGCCCTCGATCGATCCGAACTCGGCGCGCACGGTGTCGAGCGCTGAGCGCAGGTACGCGGGACGAACGCCGACCAGCGGTACGAGTACCGCCGGATCGCCGCCACGGTCCGCGAACGCTCGCCGGAGCGGCCGGAACAGCTGATCGAGCGCGGGATCGAGGGTGAGGAAGTCGGCCATGACGTCGTCCTCGGGCACGCCCAGCAGCAGCAGCAGCGCGGCGGCTGCCCAACCGGTGCGGTCCTTGCCGGTCGCGCAGTGGAACAGGCATGGCCGGGCCGACCCGTCCGCCATGCCGAGGAACAGGCGCTGGTAGCCGCGGCGGGCGCTGCCGAGCGTGACGAACTCGCGGTAGCGATCGACGAAGAAGCGCTCCGCACCCCCATCGCCCAGCACGCGTGACGCCGCCGCCGGATCTTCGAGCAGCCTCGAGAACCCGGCAGGGGAGCCGTCCGGCGCGTCGGCGAGGATGTCCGCCACCACGAGCTCGACGCCCGGCGGCAGACGGTCCGGTCGTGCCTCCCGCTCGGCCTCGCTGCGCAGGTCGTAGACGGCTCGCAGGTTGAGCGCCGCCAGAGCCTCGTGGCTGCCGTCCGGCGGCTCGGCCGACCGGTAGACCTGCCCGATCCGGACGCGGCCACCCCCGATCACCCGATGACCGCCGAGGTCCCGCAGGTTGAGCGGACGGCTGCCGGGCCCCTTGCCACCTTCGACCTGAGCGGGCCCACGCGTCATCCGACCGGGCGACACCGTCATTTCCCGCTCACCTAACGCCTCTCCGAGCGAGGATCCTCAAGACATTGCCGACAGGTGCTCGCGAATCGCACGCGCAGGCCTCCTTCGACGATGCGGCGCCCGTCGGTCGCCCCATGCTAGCGTGCGAGTCACCATCGCCGCGGCTCGCGACTGTTGCCCGTGGGCTCCTCAATGACGGTCACATCCTGAGGTAACGTGAGCACGGTCGACGGGGGGCCATCTCGCTCGCGATGGGCCGCCTGAGCAAGCCAGCTTGGAGCGGGCCGTGAATGGCGCGCCGCAGGGAGACATCTTGGATGTCGGACGATCCGACCAGACGATCGCCGCAGGACGCCTCGACCCACGCGATGGCCGCCGCACGCGCTGCATTCCTCGACCAGGCCCCGCGTTACGGCTGTGCCGAGTCCGCGTTCGTGGTGTTGAAGGCCGCGTATGAGCTGCGGGACCCGGCCGACTCGGCGGCGGCGATGGCCTTCAACGGAGGCATCGCATGGACGGGTGGTTCGTGCGGCGCCGTCACCGGGGCGTCGTTGGCGATCGGCATGCTGGCCGACGTCCGCCTTGCCGACCATGGCCGCGCCAAGCTGGTCTCCCGCGAGCTGGTCGCGGACTTGATGAGCCGGTTCTCAGAGCGTTTCGGGTCGCTCGACTGCCGCGAGCTGGTCGGGATGGATCTGCGGGCGCCCGGCGCCCACGCCGCGTTCATCGCGGCTGGCACCTGGCGGCGATCGTGTCTGGAGCAGATCCAGTTCGTCGTCGGCGACCTCGCCCGGCTCGCCGACGAGGACGCATGGACTGCGGCCGTGGAGGGCGCCGAGCGCGACGCACCCGGCTGACGCTGCATCGGGAGCCCAGGCCTTCATCCCCGAGAACGTGTCCGTCGGCGGTCTGCCACCGGGCCCGCAGGGCGGCCGGGTTCCGAGGTGACCTGCCATCGGTCGCCGTCGCCGTCGCCGTCGCCGTCGGCGCCGGCGACGCGCGCGCCGATGCGCTACGTGGCCGCAGACTGCTTCGGTAGACTGCACATGCCCACCCCAAGGAGTCAGCGATGCCCGAGGACGCCACCATCTCGCGCAGCGTTCTCGCCGAGCAGGTTCGAGATCACTTGCTCGAGGACATCCTCGCGGGTCGCTATCCCCCGCACACGAGGATTGTCGAGACGAAGATCGCCCGCGACCTGGGCACCAGCCAGGCGCCGGTTCGCGAGGCCCTGCGTGGGCTCGAGGCGCTGGGCGTCGTCGAGATCCTCCCGTTCAAGGGTGCTCGCGTACGCCGGCCATCAGCCGCCGAGTTGATCGGCGCGTACGAGGTCCGGGCCGAGCTCGAGGCGTTGGGCGCCAGGCTCGGCGTACCCGGTATGTCGGACGATGAGCTCGCCGGGCTCGAGCGACTGATGGCTGCCATGCAGGAGGCCGCCGACGCCGGTGAGCGCCACGAGGTGGCGCTGCGCGACGCCGCGTTCCACGCGGCACTGCTCCACCTGTCGAGGAATGCCACGCTGGAGCGTGTCTGGAGCAGCCTCGAACCGTTCTCGCGGACGTACCTCACGCTGGTGGCCCCCGGTGCCGACGTGCACTGGACGGCCGGTCTGCATCCGCCGATCCTGGAGGCGCTTCGGCGGCGGGACCCGGCGGCCGTCGAGGCCGCCCTGCGGCATCACTTCGCCGACGCCAGCGCTCACCTGCTGCAGGGCTGGCACGAGGGACACCAGGAGACGGAGGTCGGCTCCTGATCGATCCCGCGCCTGGGCTTGGTCGTTGACCTCCTCAGGCCGGCGCGACGACCGTCCGCACCTGTTCCGCAACCCGCTCGGCCGACAGCCCGTAGATATCGAGCAGGTCCTCGTTGGCGCCTGACTCCGGGTACAGGTCCCGGAATCCGATCCGGTGGACCGGCGTCGGGCGGTGCTCGCCCAGCGTTTCCGAGACGAGACCCCCCAGTCCGCCCAGGACCGTGTGCTCCTCGATGGTGATGACCCGTCCCGTGCGCTCCGCCGCAGCGACGATCCCATCGACATCGACCGGCTTGATCGTCGGCAGATGCACCACGTGCGCGTCGATCCCGTCCGCGGCCAGCAGCTCGGCGGCATCGACCACGCGCGGCGTCTGCGTTCCGGTGCTGATCAGGGTCACGTCGGCGCCCTCGCGGACCACCACCGCGCGGCCGAGCTCGAACCGGTACGTGTCGTCGAACAGGCGCTGCGTCGCGTCGCGCACCAGGCGGACGTACACGGGACCCTGGTAGCTCGCTGCCCAGCGCAGGACCTGGGCAGCCTCGACATCGTCGGCGGGCGCGACGCTGACCATACCCGGCATCGCGCGCATGATGGCCAGGTCGTCCACGATGATGTGACTCATCCCGGTGCGGCCCGTGAACAGACCCGCATAGCCCGGCGTGATCTTGACGTTCAGCCCGGTCTGCGCGATCAGCACCCGGATCTGGTCCAGCGGCCGGACGACCGCGAACGACACGAACGTGCTGATGTACGGCACCAGGCCCATCGTCGCGAGGCCCGCTGCGACGCCCAGCATGTTCTGCTCCGCGATCCCCATCTGCAGGTATCGATCGGGATGGGCCTTCTCGAAGATGTCGCCCTTGGTCGAGCTGCCGACGTCGCCGTCGAGCATGACCACCCTGGGGTCCTCGGTCGCGAGCGCCGCGACCGTCTCACCGAAGATCTCGCGCATCGCACGTCCCATCGGCAGGGTCATCACGCCCCCCCTTCGGCGACCGGCGCGGGCTCGCCCAGGTCGGCCATCGCGATCGCCAGCTCTTCCGGGCTGATCGCGCGCGTGTGCCAGAAGTAGTGGCCCTCCATGTACGACACGCCCTTGCCTTTCACGGTGTGCGCGATGATCGCGGTCGGACGCCCGTCACCTCGGGCCGCCTCGGCCAGCACCGCGAGGATCGCGGCCATGTCGTGGCCGTCCACCTCGAGCACGCGCCATCCGAACGCAGTCCATTTCGCGACCAGCTCGCCCGGGACCTCGGGTGGCAGCCGGCCGTCCGGCCCATCGCCCTGCCAGCCGAACTGCTGGAGCTTGTTGTGATCGACGATCGCGATCAGGTTGTCGAGCCCGTACCTGCTGGCGGCCATCGCCGCTTCCCAGACCTCGCCCTCCTGGCACTCGCCGTCGCCGAGCATCACGTAGGCGCGGATGTCATGGCGCGTGAGGCGCGCGCCGAGCGCGATGCCCATCGCGGCGGAGATGCCCATGCCCAGCGACCCGGTGGACATGTCGAGACCCGGCAGTCGGGTCATGTCCGGGTGCCCCTGCAACCGGGAGTGAGCGGCATCGAAGGTCAGCAGCTCCTCGACCGGGAAGTAGCCGCGCAGCGCCATCGCCGAGTACAACCCGATCGAGGCGTGGCCCTTGGACAGCACGAACCGATCCCGATCGGGCCAGCCGGGCTCGTCCGGCCGGATCCGCAGCACGTGGAAGTAGAGCGCCGAGAGGATGTCCGCCGCCGACAGCGGGCCGCCCAGGTGACCGGCCTGTGCGTGATGGACCGAGCGGATGACCTCGACCCGGATCCGACGGGCCATCTCCCGGAGGCGGTCGAGCTCGATGGCATCGACCTCCGTGGCAACCGCGCCGGTGCTCATGACCCCGATCCCTTCTCGTACGAGCCGGACACGACGGGGGGCGAGAACAGGCACACGAGCTCGAGCGGCTCGGGACCGTCGGCCTCGGTGGCGTGGAACGTCCCGGGCGGGACGTGCACCACCACGCCCGGCTCCACCTCGGCCACGCCGTCGGACGTCACGATGCGGCCCCGGCCGGCCGCGCAGTAGATCGTCTCCTCCTCGGCCGGGTGGACGTGGCCGGCAGGCTTCGATCCCGGGGGATACACGGACACGCCCATGGATACCTGCCGAGCGGCGCTATTGTGCGGCCCGAAGTACGAGTACCAGTTGCGACCGGGGAGTGGGACGATCTCAGCTTCGGCGCGTGCGACACGCTTGATCATTCGGGGTACCTCCCGGCGGCTCGGCCCCGCCGCGGCACGTCTCATAATCGATTATCGAGGATACGCTCGGGCTCGACGCCGGGTCAAGGGCTGCCGGGCCATGGCGTCCGACGGCCCCGGGTTACCCGGGGCCGTCGGAGGAGGGGGTGGTGTTTGGGCGGTGGCGCGGGGTTCGCCGGAGCTGCCAGCGGGACCCTGCGCCACCTGTTCGGCCCATCGTGGAGCAACTACCAGGTGCACTCGTTGGGCGGGTTCTCCGGCGTGCAGTTCGCGTCGGTCTTGATCTGATCGAGGATCAGCAATCCCTTCTCCGCATCGAGCAGGACGGGATCGCCGATCGAGCCATCATCGTTGAACGGAACGTACGATGGGGTCACGGCGTTGACGCCGCCCTCGGTGTACGTGCCGGGCCCGGTGACGCCCTCGTAGTCGATGTCCTTGCCCTCGCGGATCATGGCCAGGCAGTCGGCGTACGTGTAGCAGACCTCGCCCCCGTCACCGACCTCGAACATGGCGGGCGCCCAGTCGCTCGCCTTGTACGAGCCCGCGGCCTCGACGGCGAGCGCCGTCTGGACCATCAGGTCGTAGGTCGAGAACGCGTACTGGTTGCCTGCGTCGTAGGGCGGGCACTCGCTGACGCCCGACGCACAGTTCGTCTGCGCATCCCACAGCGGCTGGAAGAACGCCCACGCCGGCGTGTTCGTGTTGGGCGAGAACGTCGAGAAGCCGATGCCCTTCTGCGTGGCAATCGGGGCGCTGCCCAGCGAGCCGATGAACTCCGCCTCGCTCCATCCGGTCTCGCCGATCCAGTTGAGCGACAGGCCGGCCTCGGCGGCAGCCTTGATGAGCGTGGCGGACTCGACCGACCCCGCCTGGACCAGGACGGCGTCCGGGTTGAGGCCGGCGATCTTCTGGGCCTCCGCCCGGTACGACGACTGGAGTGCCGGGGCGTCGATCCGGTCAAGAACGTTCAGGCCCAGGATGTTGGCCGCCTCCTCGCTGGCGTCGGCCGCCAGCTGGAAGCCCTCGACCTGCGTCGCGAAGATCACGACGTTCTTGGCCCCGATCGAATCGGCATACAGGCTGCCGTAGGTGCCAAGCGCCTCATCGATGCCCTGGGCCCTGAAGATGGGCTCCGCGGCCTTGCCCCCGAGGTTGCCGGGGATCGCTCCGCCGTGGACCGACGGTCCGAGCGGGGAGTCGTTCTCCTGCCACCACTCCATCATGTAGTCGCGGTAGGTCCGGTACTGGTGCGCGATGCTGACGAGGATTTCGGCGCCGTGCTGCTCTAGGCAGGTCTTGGCTGCCTGGCCTTCCTTGCTGTCCCCGATGTCCTCGGACACCAGCGTCCAGGGGCGTCCGAGCGGCGGGTCGGTGTTGATGACCTCCTCGATCGGGAAGCGCACGTCGTTTGTGAGCGACGGCCCGTACGAGGCGAATTCGCCCGTGTAGTACGCGAGCTCGCACACGACGACCTGCTCGCCGCTCGCGGGTGCCGTGGTGGCGTCGGGTGCCGTGGTCGCGTCGGGTGCCGTGGTGGCGCCGCTGGTGCAGGCGGATGCAACGAGCATGAGTCCCGCTACGACGACGAGGACGCGGCTGGGCTTGATCACTCTTGCCCTCATTCCGTTTCTCCTCCGGTGCCGGGACGCGGATCGGGTGTCAGCTACGGCCGGTAGCGCGGTGTGTCTAGATCCGGTAGCCCTCCTTGAGCTGTGAGGTCGTCAGCTCGGCGGCGTTCATGACGGCGAACGCCTCGCCGAGGCTCAGCACCATCACCCGGTCGGAAACCTGGAGCGCCTTGGTGGCGTTCTGCTCCGCGAGGACGATGGCGACGCCTCTGGTCTCGTGGATTTCCCTGACCTTCTCGAAAAACAGGTCGACATATAGCGGCGACAGGCCGGCGGTCGGCTCGTCGAGCAGCAGCACCTTCGGGTCCTGCATCAGGGCCCGCCCGCAGGCGACCATCCGCGACTCGCCGCCGCTGAGCGTTCCCGCGCGCTGTTTCTGGAGGTCCTTGAGAGCGGGGAACAGGTCCAGCACCTCGGCGATACGCTCGGCGTGCGGGCGCCGGCCGATCATTCCGCCGACGCTCAGGTTCTCGAGGACGGTGAGCGTGGGAAACGTGCCCTTCTCCTGCGGCACATACCCGATCCCCAGGGCCGCGGTCTCGAACGGCTGCAGCGTGGATACGTCCTGGCCACGGAGCCTGATCGTGCCCGCCATCAGCGGGATGAGCCGCGCCAGGGTCGCCAGCAGCGTGGTCTTGCCGGCACCATTCGCACCGAGCACGGCAAAGACCTCGTTGCCGACCGAGAAGTCGAGACCCTTGAGGACGGTGACGCCGTGATAGCCGCTGCGCAGCCCATCGACCTGCAGGGTCATCGGCCCTGCCGTCTCAGACATGGCCCTCACCCAGGTAGCTCTCGACCACGGTGTGGTGCTCGCGTATCGCCTGTGGGTCGCCTCGCAGCACCACCTTGCCCTCGGCCATGAAGTGGACCTGGTCGCACAGGTTCCAGATGACGTTGAGGTCGTGCTCGACGATCACCACCGAGGTGCCGGCTGCGCTCAGCTCTCGGATCACGTCCATGACCTTCTCGGTGATGTCGTCCGGGAGGCCGGCGGTCGGTTCGTCGAGCAGCAGGAACGTAGGCCTGAGGAGGAGGCAACGGACGATGTCGAGCAGCTTCTTCTCGCCGGCTGACAAGGCGAAGCCGCCCGGGTCCTCGAAGCCGAAGTAGTCGAGATAGTGCCGAATCTCCTCCTCGTGCCGGCTGAACACCTTCTGCTCGCTGAACGCCCGCGCGGGCTGCTCGTAGCGGGCCTCGGTGACCGGGAGCAGGGCGGAATCCCAGATGGTCAGCCTGGGAAAGTCCATGATCACCTGGTTGCTCTTCACCACACCGTGACGCGCCAGGGCGTGCGTCGGCAGATCGGAGAGCACGACCGCTGGCCCGGACGCGGGCGTGAGGGTGATCGCGCCGCGGTCGAGCGGGGTCGAGTGCATGATCATCCGCATCAACGTGGTCTTTCCGGCGCCGTTCGGCCCGATCAGGCCCTCGATCGGCTGCTCGCCCAGGACGAGGTCATCCACGTCCACGACGACGCGACCCGAGAAGCTCTTGACGACGTTCCGCACCCGGATGCGCGGCCGGCCTGCGGCCGTTGCGTCCGCGACGGGTGCGCCGACCACATCACTCGCCATGGAGCTTCCTCATCAGCCGGTCGCGATGCATGTCGCCCAGGATCCCCAGGGGCCGGAACAGGAGGACGACGATCAGGGTTGCGCCGAACGCGAGCTCGCGCAGCACCGGGATCGCCTGCGTGTACCACTCCCTGGGGAGGGGCAGGTACGACTGGACCACGATGTCAAACAACCCGACCGTGAGGACAACGCCCACGACCGCTCCCCAGACGCGTGCCGTGCCGCCCAGGACGAGGCCCACCATCGCGGCCAGGGTGACGCCGATCCCGATCTGGCCGACGTCGAGGAAGCGGATCATGACCCCGTACATCGCACCCAGCAGCCCCATCACCGCCGATGTCGCGCCGAACAGCAGCAGCTTCGTCTGGAAGGTCCGCTTTCCCAGGCTGCGCGCGAGCGGCTCGTTGCCACCCACGGCGATCAGCGCTCGCCCGTACGGAGAGCGGTGGACCCGCCAGACATAGAACAGGATCCCCGCGACGACGGCGGCCACGATGGCGAGCCACGCGAACTCGTTCTCCTTGACGTTGCCGATGTTGTACGGGAACCGGAGGCCACCCATCCCGCGCGCGCCGCCGGTCAGGTCGTCCTGGGTCGTGGCGAGGATCTGGACGGCGGTGGCGAACCCGAGCGTGACCACGAGCACGCCGTCGGTGTCCAGATCCGAGATCAGCCAGCCGACCAGGAGACCAGCGATGCCGGCCACCACGGTTCCGGCCGCAGCACAGACCAGGAATTGCCAGGGATCCGCGAATGGCCAGTCGACCTGGACGTACAGCACGCCGAACGTGTACATGCCGAGGCCCCAGAACCCGACGATGCCGAAGTTGGCGATGCGGGCCAGCCCGAGCTGGAGATGCAGGAGCAGCGCCAGGCCGGTGATCATCACCACCTGGAACAGCCCTGTGATCAGGAAGGCATCGAGCCAATCGATCATCGGCCTACACCTTCGCCGTCTCGGTGAGCCGCGTGCCACGGATCTTGAGGATGATCACGAAGGCGACGATCAGCACGAGCTGCGCGTACAGGATCTGGGCGAACTCAAGCGACATCGCGGCCAGCGCCACGCTGGTGCCCATGCCGACCAGGATGACCCCGCCGAGACCCCAGGTTCCCCCGACCAGAACCACCATCAGGATCAGCAGGAACTCATGCCAGCCGAGCAGCGGGGCAACCGAGGATCCGACCCCGAGGAACGCACCGGCGAGGCCGGCGGCCACACCGGCCAGGAACCAGATCAGCAAGGTCACGGCGAGCGGTCGGATTCCGCTCGCCCGCGCGAGGTCCTCGTCGCTGGCCAGCGCCCGGACCTTGAGCCCGTAGCTGGAGCGCTGGATGAACAGGTACAGCAGCAGCGAGATCACCGCGACGCTGGCCACGGCGAGCAGCCGGAACGACGTCACCCCCACGCCGAGCACATAGATGGTGTCGGGCGGTGGGACGTCGTAGAAACGGGTGGGATAGCCGAACACGAACTGGAGACCATGCCGGAGCACGATCGACAGCCCGAACGAGATGATGATCATCTCCAGCGCGCCGACGGCACGCTGCCCGGCCGGCCGAAAGACCAACAGGTACGTCGCGACGCTGACCGCCCCTGCCAGCAGGCCCGCCGGGAGCACCACCGCGTAGAAGTCGAGCCCGAACGACGTGTTGAGCCACATCCCGAAATACGCGCCGAGCGTGATCGTCTCGGCGTACGCGACATTGATCAGGCCGGTGAGCCGGTAGAGCAGGGCGAACCCGATGGCGGCCAGGATCAGCGGCGCCTGCTCGGTGAGGCCGATGACGATCGATTGGGTGATGAAGTCCATCAGCGTGGATCAACCGACGGGCGCCGGCCGAGGGCAGGGCGCGCGCTTGATCCAGCTAGCTCACAGCCGATCCGCGTCATCCCCGTCGCATTGGTCACCGCTGCCCTCGCGAAGGATTCTGAGTGCCACCCGCAGCGGGACGACCGCGACTGATCATCGATTATCGAGGATACTAGGAAAGTTGGAGCGCGAATGCAAGCGATAATCGATGATCGCTGGTACACGGAGGAAGGGCCGGATGGCATGTCCACTGGATCGATGCCCGGGGCGACCGGTCCCGGTCTGACTCCGGGCCGAGCCGCTGGCGTCGCCCGGACCGATTCCCGGGGCATGTTCGGCGTGCTGGCCGCGGCCGCGATGATGGGCACTCTCGGGCCGGTCGCGGGCCTGGCCTATGGCGAGGGGATCAGCCCCGAGACCTTCAGCGCGCTGCGCGCCGCCATCGGTGGCGCGTTCCTCGGTGGCCTGGTCCGCTCGGGGCGCCAGGCGTCGATCGACCTTGCCCGGCTGCCGAGTGTGCAGCGCCGGCAGCTCGCGATCGCGATCGCTGTCAATGGCTTCATGAACCTGGCCCTGTTCCTTGCGTTCGGCGCCATGGCCGTCGGCCTCGTCATGGTTGTCTACTACACGTATCCCGCCCTCGTCGCATTGCTGTCCGCCGCCCTGGGCCACGAGCGGCTGACGCCGCTGCGGCTGCTGGCAATCGTCATCGCCTCGGGCGGCCTGGCTCTGGTGATCGGCAGCCAGCTCACACCCGACGCGCATGCCACCGCGGCTGGCCTTGCGCTCGCCGCCGTGGCCGCTGCCGGCCAGGCGACCTACCTGGTGGTGATCCGCGGCGGCTTCAGCGACGTCCCGGCCGCCCAGGCGACCTCGCTCGTCCTGGCGGGCGGCGTGGTGATCTCCGGCACTGCGGCGATCCTGACGCGCGGCCCGGAGATCATCGGGTCGTGGCTGTCGTCTCCGCTCGCCTGGCTGGCCATCCTGTGCGCGGGGACGTTTGGCGCGCTACCCAAGGTGTGGATCATCGGCGGCGTGCGGCGCATCGGCAGCACGCGGGGAGCGGTGGTGATGACCATCGAGCCCGTCGTCGCGGTGGTCGCGGCGGCTCTGCTGCTCGGCCAGCAGCTGACGCCGCTGGAGATGCTGGGGGGCGCCGCCATCCTGGCGGCCGTCGTGCTGGTCCAGCTCCCGCCCCGGTTGGCATCATCGCGGCCGGCGATCGACGCGCCCTGACGAGCCCCCTACCGGGCGCGCACGTCCGGATCGGGCAGGACCAGGTCGCGGACGGCAGCCTGGAGATCGTGATAGGAGCGCACGAACGCGCGCAGGGTTCGGGCGCTGGCGCCGTAGCTCTCGAATGCCTCGACGCTCAGCCCGTTCGGTTCGTAGGCAGCGCCAAAGTCCGGAATGCGCTCGAGCAGCTCGTTGATCAGCCGTGGCTCCACCGCGATGTCCATCCGAGGCTCCGGCGCAATGCCGCTCGCGTTGAACCGCACCTGCCACGGGTAGGGCATCGTCAGGCTGACGTCACCACCGACCAGCTCGGTCCAGTGCAGCCGGTGCCGATAGGCGGCTGCCAGCAGACGTGACCGATAGCCCCGCTCCCGGAACTCGCGGTACGTCCGCTTGAACACCGCGATCCCGGCCCAGTTCGGCGCATCGGGGTGGACGGCGAGGCCGTCGCGCTCGACGATGAGCTTCATCCAGTCGTCGAGGCGGCCGATCATGAGCACGACGATCGGGCTCATCGCCGACGCATCGCCGCCCGCCGCTGCAAAGCGAGCGAGGCCCCGCTCCACGGCCTCGGCAGCGGCCAGTGCCTGTGCGAGCGTGAAGCTCACGGTGGCGGTGATGTTGATGCCGCGCGCTGTGGCGTCCTCGATCGCCACCAGTCCGGCGGCAGTGACCGGGAACTTCACCTGGATGTTGGGCGCCAGGCTGGCCAGCCTCGACGCCTGGTCGACCATCCGGACCGCATCCCGATGATCCGCAGGATTGACCTGAACGGAGAGCCTGCCGGCTCGACCGTGCATGCGATCGAACACCGGGCGGAGGATCGCCGCGCCGCGAACGGCCATCTCATCGACGATCGCCCAGCTGAGGTCGGCCTCGGACCAGGTAGGGTGGTCAACGGCGAGCGCGAGAACGCGTGGTCCCCACCGGTCCCGTTCCTTGCGCATCACGTCGAGCACGATGCTCGGGTTCGAGGTCGCCCCGGTTGCGCCGCGTTCGACCGCGTACTCCAGCTCCTCGATGGCACACGAATCGTTCCAGAACTGGGTAGCGGTTTCCCGGGTCATCTGCAGCAGCGGGCTGTGATTCGTGGCGAGCACCATGGCGGGCACCTCCGAGTCCTCATGTATCATCGATCATCGATGATCCTGGCGCAACCGCACGGATGGCCTTGACGGCGCGCCTGGCTCCAGCCTAGTGTTATCGACAATCGATTATCGATGTAGCGCCTGCACAGGCGGTGGGGTAGGCGATCTCAAGTGGCAACCGTCTTGGTCCTCGGCACGCTCGACACCAAGGGTGCCGAACATGCGTTCCTGCGCGACCGCATTCAGGCCCTGGGCTGCGATGTCGTCCTCGTCGACGCGGGCGTGATGGGTTCGCAGCTGGACGCCGACATCACCGCCGACGAGGTGGCGGCGGCGGCGAACGAAAGCCGCGCGGCCCTCGTGGCGAAGGGTGATCGCAGCTCTGCGGTCGCCGCGATGACCCGGGGAGCCGTCGAGGTCGCGGCCCGGCTGCATGCGCAGGAGCGCCTGGATGGCATCGTCGGTCTCGGCGGGTCGGGCGGGTCGTCGCTCATCTCGGCGGCGATGCGGGCGCTGCCGATCGGCGTTCCCAAGCTCCTCGTCTCGACGATGGCGTCGGGCGACACTCGGGCCTATGTCGGCACCAGCGACATCGCGATGCTGTACTCAGTCGTCGACATTGCGGGCATCAACGGGATCTCGGAGCGGATCCTCACCAACGCCGCCGCGGCGATCGCAGGCATGGCCCGCGCGTCCGCCTCGTTCCGGTCGCAGATCGAGCCGCGACCGCTGATCGGCGCCACCATGTTCGGGGTGACCACGCCCTGCGTCATGACGGCGCGCGAGGTGCTCGAGGCGCGTGGCTACGAGGTGCTCGTGTTCCACGCCACGGGTGCCGGCGGACAGGCGATGGAGGCGCTGATGCGGGCGGGTTTCATCACAGGCTCGCTGGACGTCACGACCACGGAACTGGCCGACGAGGTGGTGGGCGGCGTCCTGTCGGCAGGCCCGGACCGTCTCGAGGCAGCTGGCGACCTGGGGCTCCCGCAGGTGGTCTCGCTGGGCGCGCTGGACATGGTCAACTGGGGTCCGATCGGCACCGTCCCGGAACGGTTCAAGGAGCGCAACCTCTACCAGCACAATGCGTCGGTGACGCTGATGCGGACGACCGAGGCCGAGTGTGCCGAGCTGGGCCGGACCATCGCTCGTAAGCTCAACGCGGCGCGCGGTCCGCTGACCGTGTTCATCCCGCTGGGCGGGGTGTCAATGATCGACATGCCCGATGCACCGTTCCACGACCCAGTGGCCGATGCCTCCCTGATCCGGGAGCTGAAGGCCGGGTTGCGCCCGGACGTCGACGTGGTCGAGATGGACGCCGACATCAACGATCCCGCCTTCGCGCACGCGATGGCGGAGCGCCTGGATGCGCACTATCGAGCGTGGGCGGCGTCGCGCCAGCCGGCCGCCGCGACGGCGAGCCAGGGAGTGTCGGCATGACCGGTCCGGAGGCACTCGCACGCCTGCGAAGGACGGTCGGCGACGACGGTGTGATCATCGGGGCGGGAGCCGGGACGGGGCTGTCCGCGAAATGTGCGGAGGCCGGTGGCGCCGATCTGATCATCATCTACAACTCCGGCCGCTATCGGATGGCCGGGCGTGGATCGCTGGCCGGGATGATGCCCTACGGCGATGCCAACGCGATCGTCATGGACATGGCCGCCGAGGTCCTGCCGGTCGTGCGCGAGACGCCCGTGCTCGCTGGCGTGTGCGGCACGGATCCGTTCCGGCTGATGCCGGTGTTCCTCGAGGAGGTCAAGCGCGTCGGGTTCTCGGGTGTGCAGAACTTCCCCACGGTCGGCCTGTGCGACGGGAGGTTCCGCCAGAACCTCGAGGAGACCGGTATGGGCTACGGTCTCGAGGTCGACATGATCCGGACGGCGCACGACGCCGGGCTGCTGACCACGCCATACGTGTTTGACGAGCAGCAGGCGGCGGCAATGGCCGCAGCCGGCGCGGACGTCGTGGTGGCACACATGGGCCTGACCACCAAGGGCGCGATCGGTGCCACGACCGCGCTGACACTCGAGGAATCGGCCGACCGGGTCCAGGCGATCCGCGACGCCGCCGCCTCGGTCAAGCCCGACATCATCGTCCTGTGCCACGGCGGCCCGATCGCCGAGCCTGACGATGCACGCTACATCCTGGAGCACACGGCGGGGGTGGCTGGCTTCTTCGGCGCATCCAGCATGGAGCGCCTTCCTACGGAGGTGGCGATCACGGAGAACATGCAGCGCTTCAAGCGGATCACGCGCGCAGCGACCCCCGCGCACTGAGCAACGCTGGATCACGTCGCCGCGGGCGACAACGAGCCACGCACAGGAGGAAGCACCGGTGCCCTTGAAGGAGACCGTCCTCGACCAGTTCCTGGGGGACGAGACGTTCCCGATCGAGTGGACGTCGGAGACCGAGCAGCTGCTGTTCTGGGTCTACGACGATCTGCACTGCCCCAAGCCGCTGAGCCCGATGTACGAGGACATCGGCGGCTGGTGGCTGAGCTGCGACCACATGTTCCGCCGCTTTGGCACGCCGTTCGCGACGGACTGGATCTACAAGAACATCAACGGCTACCTGTACACGGCGGCCGTCCCGGCCGAGGCCGGCCTCGAGGTCGTGACCCAGGAGTACGACCTGGCCACGCGGCCGATCGTGCCGCAGGCGCACGACGCGGGCTACGCGGGCAAGATCGGCGCCTACCTGGGCGCAGTGCTGCCGGTCTACGGGCACAAGTTCGTCGAGTGGTGGCGCACACGCTTCGTGCCCGAGATGCAGCGTAACTTCGACTACATCGAAGGCATGCTCGACAAGAAGGACCAGCTGAGCCTGGCCGAGGTGGCGGTCCTGCTCGAGGACGCCATCGACATGCACGATCGCCACTGGAAGATCCACTGGATGCTGAACTTCGCGCAGCTCAGTGCGACGCTCAACCTCCGGGCCGTGATGGAGAAGACCCACGGCAAGATCGACGAGGTCCTGCTGGGCCGGCTCCAGAACTCGGCCGATGACCGGAACTGGGACAAGATCAAGGCCCTGTGGGAGATGAAGGAGGAGGTCAAGGGCGACGCCGAGCTGGCCAGGACCTTTGACAGCCCGTCGGCCGTCGCGATCATCCCGGCGCTCCAGGCGACCGAGCGCGGGCGCCAGTTCATCGACCAGCGCGTTGTGCCGTACCAGAAGGAGTTCGGCTGGCACGCGGTCTGGAGCCATGAGTTCATCTTCCCCAGCTTCCGGGAGGACATGACGCCGGTCATCCAGCTGGTGCGCGACCAGTACGCGTCTGACTACGACTATCCGAGCGCGGTCGAGAAGCTGCGCAACGACATCGACGCAGCGGCCAAGGAGATTCTCGAAGGGCTCGAGGGCGAGGCGCTCGAGGAGATGCGCGCCGCCAACGAGATCAACCTCAAGATGGCGCCGCTCACGCCGGACCATCACTTCTACATCGACCAGGGCGCCAACGCGCACGTTCGCCTCGTGCTCATCGCGTTGGGCGAGAAGCTGGTCGAGATGGGCGTCCTCGACCGGCCCGCCGACGTGATCCTGTTCCACTACAACGAGCTGCGCGCGTTCATCGGCGATCCCACCGGGATCGACGGCCGCGCGATCGTCGCCGCCAACCGGGCCAAGCGCGCCGAGGCCGAGAAGGTTCGCCCGAAGGACTGGGTCGGAACCGTCACCGAGACCCAGCTCGCGTTCCCGTATCTCAATCTGTGGGGGTTCCCCGACAAGTTCTATCGCTCCAAGGAGGAGGAACAGGGCAAGGTCAAGGGCATCTCCGGCTCGCCGGGCATGGTTGAGGGCGTGGCGCGTGTCGTCATGTCGGAGGCCGAGTTCGACAGCCTGCAGGAAGGAGAGATCCTCGTCTGCGAGATGACCAACCCGGCCTGGCAGGTGCTGTACGGCAAGATCATCGCCGTGGTGACCGACGCCGGCGGCACTGTGTCGCATCCGGCCGTCCTGGCGCGCGAGTACGGCATCCCCGCCGTCGTCGGCACCTCGAGGGGCACCACTCGGATCAAGACCGGCGACCGGATCCGCGTCGACGCCACCAACCCCAAGGAAGGCGTCGTCACGATCCTCGCCGCCGAACCTGCGCGCCCGACGATCGGCGTCGGGGTCTGAGCCGGTTCCATGACCACCCAGGGCGCGATCTCGCGCAGCGTGCTCAGCGACCAGGTCAAGGATCACCTGCTGCAGGCGATCCTCGATGGGCGCTACCCACCGGGAGCCCGGATCGTCGAGACCCGGGTCGCCCGGCAGCTCGGCACCAGCCAGGCCCCGGTCCGAGAGGCGCTGCGTGACCTCGAAGCCCTGGGGGTCGTGGAGACAGCAGCATTCAGGGGGGCCCGTGTTCGGCGTCCGTCGGTGGCCGGGCTCCTCGAGGCATTCATCGTGCGGGCAGAGCTGGAATCGCTGGCGGCCCGTGCCGCCATCGAACGAATGACCGCCGAGGACCTCGACGAGCTCGCCGGGCACGTGCACGAGATGCAGCGATGCGCGCAGCTGGGGGACACACACGCGGAGGCGACGGCGGACGCCGCCTTCCACGGACGCATCGTCGAGCTGTCAGGCAACGTGACGCTCGAGCGCGTATGGCAGACCCTCGAACCGTTCTCACGAACGTACATCACCATCGAGGCTCCGGGTGCCGATCGCCGCCGGATCGCGGACCAGCATGCCCCGGTGCTCGACGCCCTGCGGCGACGCGATCCGGCTCTGGTCACGAGCGTCCTGCACCAGCACTTCGCGGTCGCGGCCGAGATGCTGGCCCGCCACTGGGGGGACTCCGAAGGCTCGGTGGTGGGCGATCCAGACCCCACCCTCACGGTGTCGGCGGAGACCGACCCCCTCGAGACCATGATTGGCCGCACTGTCTGACTGAGACCCGATTTCGCGAAAGGACCCCATGAACGACCAGCTGCAATTGACGGAGGAGTTCTCGGCAGGCGCCGCCCGCCTGCGTGTCGACGTGTATGGCGGCAGCCCTCGCGAGCACGTGCTCGACGATCTCACCTTCCTCAACTACCGACTGGCCGAGGTCACCATCTCGCCCGAGATCACGCTGTCCGCACCGGACATCGTGTGGAACCAGGACGGCGACAAGGACGTCGCCTACGACGGTCGGGCAGTCACCTTCACCGGCGACTGGCCCGCGGGCCCGATCCAGAAGGTGATCGTGGCCGTGCTCGCGCTGCGGATGGAGGCGGTTGGGCTCCACCCGTCGCACAGCGCCGCGGTCCAGTACCGGGGTCGCACCCTCATGTTCCTGGGTGGCGAGTCCAACCACGGCAAGAGCATGGGCCTGATCGAGGCCGGGGTTCGGGGCGCGCTCCAGGTCGCGTCCGAGACGACCGTGATCGACGAGGCGGGCCGGGCGGTCATGGGCTCGGTGGACACGTTCCTGCGCAAGCGCACGGAGGGCACCGAGCGCTCCGACAAGGCGGCGCCGAACAAGGGCGTGGAGAAGTTCTGGGGCGATATGCCGTCCTGGGGCATGTTCCAGGGGACTCCACCCAACGTCGACCTCGTGATCGTGCCCGCGATCGACGGCAACTTCGATCCAGCGACCAACGAGCTCATCCCGTTCGAGCGCCAGTTCCAGTTCCTGCACTCGTTGCAGAACTACTTCCTGACCAACGAGCTGCTTGCCCCAGGGCACGTGATGCCGATGCTCGACGACGATTCGCTGCGTCGCACCCGGGCCGGCTTCGTGGCCGGCTTCTGCGAGCGCCCGTTCTACTTCGTCCGCGCAGCAACCCCCCAGGTGCTGATGGACGAGGTCGACCGGATCCTGTAGGACAGACACGATGCGAGCCTTCAGCTACGAGCGGCCGACCACCGTCGCCGACGCCGTCGCGCTCCTCGTGGAGCACGGCACCGACGCGCGGGTGCTCGCCGGTGGCACCGACCTCATCATTCGTCTCCGCGACGGCACCGCGCGCCCCTCGGTGGTGGTCGACGTCAAGCGCATTCCCGAGCTCGACCCCGCGATCCGCGAGGTCGACGGGTGGCTCGTGATCGGCGCCACCACGGTCATGACCGACATCGCCGCCGATCCGCGGATCCGGGGCCGGTTCACCGCGCTCGCCGAGGCGGCGGCCGTGGTCGGCTCGGTCCAGATCCGGAACCGCGCCACCCTGGCCGGCAACCTGTGCAACGCGTCGCCCGCCGCGGACGCAGCCCCATCGCTGCTGGTGTACGGCGCCGAGCTCGTGGTCAGCGGCCCCGACGGCAGCCGGCGGCTGCCGGTCGACGAGCTGTTCGTGCGATCGGGCGTGACCACGCTGCGTCGTGGCGAGCTGGTCACCTCGATCGAGCTGCCGCTGGCGGCGCCGCGGGTCGGATCAGCGCACCAGCGACGTACCCGGCGCCGGGGCCATGACCTGGCATCGGTGACCCTCGCCTGTGCGGTGGATGCAGCCGGCGTCACGCGCCTCGCCTACGGCAGCGTCGGCCCACGACCGCTGCTGACCATCGACGACACCGGCACCCTGGCCGACCCCGGAGCACCCCAGGCGGACCGGGCCGCCATCCTGGAGCGCATGTTCGAGGACGCCAGCCCGTCCCCGCGTTCGATGCGTGCCAGCCCCGACTACCGGCTCGCGATGCTGCGCGTGCTGGGGTGGCGGGCGCTGGCCACCGCGATCGACCGGCTGGCGGCCGGAGAGTGAGTTCGATGACCCAGATGATCCCGATCCAGGTGACCGTGAACGGGCGGCCCCGCACGTTCGAAGCGGCCGCGCACCACACCCTGCTAGATGTTCTGCGCGACGACCTCGAGCTGACCGGCACCAAGGAGTGCTGCCTGGTCGGCGAGTGCGGTGCGTGCACGGTCCGGCTCAATGGCCAGATCGTCGATTCGTGCCTGGTGCTCGCGATCGAGGCGGACGGTGGCGAGGTGGCCACGGTCGAGGGCCTGGCGGGCGCCGACGGGCGGCTCAGCGATCTTCAGCAGGCGTTCCTCGACTACGGCGCCGCGCAGTGCGGGTTCTGCATCCCGGGCCAGCTGATGGCCGCCGACGACCTCCTGGGCCGGATCCCCGACCCGACCCTGGAGGAGATCCAGGAGGGCCTCGCCGGCAACCTGTGCCGCTGCGCGGGCTACGAGCAGATCACCGAGGCCGTTCAGAAGGTCGCCGAAGGAGCGCGCCGATGACCGCCACCATCGACCGCAGCGCCGGTCTCGTCGGCGACTCTCCCAACCGCGTCGGCGGCATCGGCCGCGTCACCGGCAGCCAGGCGTACGTCGCCGACATCCGCCCGAACGACGTGCTCGAGGCCAAGCTGGTCACGCTCGACACGGCCCACGCCCGGATCGTGTCCATCGACACGGCCGAGGCCGAGCGCGTGCCGGGCTGCCGGGCGATCCTGACGGCGGCTGACCTGCCGCAGCCGGTGCCCCGCTTCGGCCCCCAGTTCCGTGACCGACCCGTGATCGCGGTCGATGAGGTCAAGTACCACGGCGAGCCGGTCGCGATCGTGGTCGCCGATACGAAGGACGCGGCCGAGGAGGCAGCCGGCCTGGTGCGGGTCGAGTACGAGGAGCTGCCCGCCGTCGTCACCGTCCCCGCCGCGCTCGACGCCGCGGCGCCGCTCGTCCAGGATCCCGTCCTCCGCCCCGACGACCCGCTGTCGTCGACCAACGTGCTGCGCGAGCACAGGGTGGGCTGGGGGGACGTGGACGCGGAGGCGGCCGACGTCGTGATCGAGAACAGCTACAGCTTCCCCATCGTGACCCAGTTCGCGATCGAGCCGCACGCGTTCATGGCGGCACCCGATGGCGACGGGATCCGCGTCTGGAGCTCGATCCAGCATCCCAACTGGTTGCAGCGGATCCTGGCCGAGGTGCTGCACCTGCCGCTGTCCAAGGTCCGCGTGATCGCCCCCGACCCGGGCGGTGGGTTCGGCGGCAAGCAGCACACGAAGCTCGAGCCGCTGGTCGCGTTCGCGGCGCTGCGGGTCGGGCGGCCCGTGCGGCTCATCCTGACGCTGGAGCAGTCGTTCCAGGCCGTGCGCCGCGCGGCGTGCGACGTCCGCATCCGGACCGGCTTCATGCGCGACGGCACGCTGGCCTTCCAGGACATCGCCGCGGATTACATGATCGGCGCGTACGCCGACATCGCCGATCGCGTGGTCGGCAAGGGCAGCTACCCGGCCTGCGGCCCGTACAACGTGCCCTCGGCGCGCATCCTCGCCCGCAGCGTCCTCTCGCACACCACCCCGTCCACGGCGTTCCGCGGGTTCGGCTATCCGCAGGTGAACTGGGCGGTCGAGTCCAACCTGGATGAGGGCGCCCGCGCGCTCGGCATCGACCGGCTCGAGCTGCGGCTGCACAACCTGGCCCACAAGGGTGACGCGTTCATCCCGTTCGACACGCCGGCCGACGGCGAGTGGGAGCAGACCGTGCGCAAGGCCGCCGAGCTGATCGGTTGGGGGACACCCCTCCCGGACGGTCACGGCCGCGGCATCGCGGTGGGCATCAAGTCCGGCCCCACGACCGGGCTCTCGCATTCGACCGTCCGCCTGCTGGCCGACGGCAGCGTGGTCGTGTTCGCGGGCACATCCGACATGGGCCAGGGCGCACGAACGGTGTTCGCCCAGATCGCCTCGCAGGAGCTGGGCGCCCCGCTCGACTGGGTGACGGTCGTGATGGGCGACACCGCGGTGGTGCCCTACGACCAGCAGACGTCCGCCAGCCGGTCGACGGTGCTCATGGGCAATGCCGTGCTGCGCGCCTGCCGCTCGATCCAGGCGCAGCTCCGATCGATGGCCGCCAGGCTCCACGGGCTGGACGAGTCGCAGATCATCGTGGATCGCGGCTGCGTGCGGCTGCCGGATCGCGAGCTGACGGTGATCGAGGTGCTCAAGCCGGGCCTTGGGCGGCTCGGCGGCGAGCTCATCGGCAACGGCGAGGGACGCAAGGAGGCCGAGCCGGGTCATCCGCTCGGCGGTGCACCGGCGTTCTTCGAGTTCAACTGCACCGCGATCGAGGCGGCGGTGGACGAGGCCACCGGCGACGTGACGATCCACCGCCACGTGACCGTGTCCGACGTGGGCAGGTCGATCAACCCGCTCCAGGTCCGGATGCAGGACGAGGGGGCGGCGATCATGGGTCTCGGCCACACCCTGATGGAGCACTACATCTTCGATGACGCCGGCCGGATCCGGAACCTGGGCGCCATCGACTACCGGATCCCGACGTCGATGGACCTCCCGCTGGAGATGGTCAGCGAGACGATCGAGAACGAGGACGGCCCGGGACCGTACGGATCCAAGGGGATGAGCGAGGGCGCGCTGCTGTGCACCGCGCCGGCCGTCGCCGCCGCGGTCCGCGAGGCCAGCGGCGCGGTCATCCGCGACCTGCCGCTGACACCGGAGCGGGTGTGGCGGGCGATCCAGGAACGAACGACCGATGGCGAGGAGGCGGCGAGATGAGTGCGACGCCAGGTTCGAACGTGACCGAGGACATCGGCCCGTTGGGCCGGATCCCACAGGAGCAGATCGTCCGGGCGGCCGCGATGGTGCGCGAGGGACGCATGATCTCGCTCGCCGCGGCGCGCTTTCCGGGCATGCCGCTGTTTCCCGGCCACCCGCCGTTCCAGGTGCTCAACTACCGGACGCCGCGCGGGATCCGGGTCACCGGCGCGCAGCCGTGGGGGCCTGTCAACGACGCCGGTCTGGGCTACATGGCCGAGTACCTGATGGCGACCTCGCACTCGGGCGCCCACATCGATGCGCTGGCCCACATGACCGTGGGCGACGACATGCACTGGTACGGCGATACGCGCGCGGACGACCACCTGACCGACTTCGGTCCGACCCGTCTTGACGCGTCGACGATGCCGCCCATCTTCACCCGCGGCGTGCTGCTCGACGCACCCGGCCATCGCGGGGTCGACTGCCTGCCCAAGGGCTCGCCGATCGATGCCGCCGAGATGGAGGCGATGTGCGCCGCCGAGGGAGTCGAGGTCCGGCCGTGGGACGTGGTCGTGATCCGAACCGGGTACATGAGCCTGTGGCCAGACGCCGAGGCGATGGCCGCGCACAAGACGCCGGGGCCCGACCTGTCCGCCGCGGAATGGCTGCTCGAGCGCGGCGTGGTCGCGACCGGCACCGACACCGAGACGTACGAGGTGCAGCCGGCGCCCGATCCGGGGCCGACCGGCAACCCGCAACCGGTTCACACCCGGCTCCTGATCGAGAACGGCATCTACCTCATGGAGAGCCTCGACCTCGAGGAGCTCGCCCGCCAGCGGGTGTACGAGTTCCTGTTCGTCGCCCTGCCCGATCAAGATCCGCGGCGCCACCGCGTCGATGGTCGATCCCGTCGCCGCCATCTAGCCACGCCCATGCGTCCCAGGAAGGACACCCTGTGCCTCAGACGATGCCCACCGACGTCCCGCCGGCGGTCAGGCCCGTGCAGGCCTCGGAGCCGCTCCCCCAGACCATGCAGGCCCTGGTCGTGCTCGAGCCCAACAAGCTCGAGATCCAGGAGGTACCGGTGCCGGTGCCGGGTCCCAACGAGGTCCTGGCGCGGGTCCGCGCGGTGTCGATCTGCGGCACCGACGCGCACCTCATCCGGGGTGACTACCCGGGCTTCTGGCCACCCAGCTTCCCGTTCATCCCGGGCCACGAGTGGGCGGGTGAGATCGTCGCCCTGGGGCCCGGTGCCGAGCGCTTCGGGTTCGCGGTGGGCGACCGGGTGGCGGGCACCAGCCACGACGCGTGCGGCGTGTGCCAGAAGTGCGTGGAAGGCCGCTACAACCTGTGCGAGAACTACGGCAAGCCGGGGCTCCATCGCCAGTACGGCCACAACGTCCAGGGTGCCGACGCGACCTACGTGGTCCACGGCGTCAAGTGCGTGTTCCCGCTGCCCGACGGCCTGTCCTTCGACGAGGGTGCCGTGATCGATCCGGCCTCGATCGCGCTCCACGTCGCCAACCGGGGGCAGATCGCCCCGGGCGACACGGTGGCCATCACCGGTGCCGGCGCCATCGGCCTGCTGGGCGGTGACGCCGCTCGTATCCGGGGTGCCGGCCGGGTGATCGTGGTCGAGCAGAACCAGATGCGCCTCGCCAAGGCGGCGGAGCTGGGTTTCGAGACCATCGACTCCAGCTCCGGCGACCCCGCCGCCGCTGTCCGTGACCTCACCGGCGGCTTCGGCGCCGATGTGGTGCTCGAGTGTGCCGGGGTGCCGGCGACCATCGAGTGGGCGCTCGAGATGCTGCGTCGGGGTGGTCGCTGCGCCGCGGTGGGCATCCCCACCCAGGGCGTCGAGATCGCCATGCAGCGCCTGGTGCTCGACGAGCTCGAGCTCGTCGGCTCACGCGCCTCGGCCGGTGAGATGCGCCGTGTCATGCCCCTGGTCGAGCAGGGCCGGATGCGCGTCAGCGACATCACGACCCACTGGTTCGACCTGGCCGACTACCCCAAAGCGATCGAGGCGCTCAAGGATCCCAGCAGCGGCGCGATCAAGATCATCATTCGGCCTTGAGGCGGGTCGTCGGGGCGGCCGGGCATCCGTCCGCCCGCCCCGGCCGCCCCGTTTCGGCCCCGGAGGAGACCATCTCGTGACCTATGTGTTCGATTGCGACGACCGCCACGACGGCCTGACCTTCGAGGAGGTCAAGGCGTTGCTCGGCGGCAAGGCGGCGAACCTGACGGTCATGGCTGCCGAGCTCGGGCTGCCCGTCCCGCCCGCGTTCACGATCTCGACCCGGGCGTGCAACGAGTACCTGGCCCACGGCTGGCCGGCCGGCCTCGACGACGAGCTCCGGGCACACATGACCCGCATGGAGCAGGTCGCCGGTCACCGGTTCGGCGATCCGTCCGATCCGCTGCTGGTCAGCGTGCGGTCGGGCGCGCCGGTCTCGATGCCCGGGATGATGGACACGATCCTCAATCTGGGCCTCAACGACGCGACCGCGGCCGGGCTGGCGGAACGCTCGGCGAGCCCCAAGTTCGCCAACAACTGCCGCAAGCGGTTCGAGGCGATGTATCGCGACATCGTGGGTGTGCCGGATGTTCCGTCGGACCCGTGGGTTCAGCTGCGAGCGGCGATCGAGGCCGTGTTCCGTTCCTGGAACAGCAACCGCGCCCGCGCCTACCGGCAGCGCGAGCGGATCCCCGACGACCTTGGCACCGCCGTGACGGTCCAGGCGATGGTGTTCGGCAACCGCAGCGTGGACTCCGGCACGGGCGTGATGTTCACCCGCAACCCGGCCACCGGCGCTGCCGAGCCGTACGGCGATGTCATGTTCAACGCCCAGGGCGAGGACGTCGTCGCCGGCACGCATCACACGCGGCCGCTGTCGGTGCTGACCGAGCACCTGCCGGAGGTGGGCCGCCAGCTGCACGAGCACGCGGCGCGCCTCGAGCGGCACAACGCCGACCTGTGCGACATCGAGTTCACGATCGAGCATGGGCGGCTATGGATGCTCCAGTGCCGGGTAGGCAAGCGCAGCCCGCAGGCGGCGCTCCGGATCGCGCTCGACATGGCCGAGGACCCGACCTTCCCGGTCACGCGCGAGGTGGCCGTCCGGCGCGTGGCGGCGATCCTCGCGGACCCGCCGACCACGGTGGTCGGTCGCGACGACGCGGCCGTCCCGCTGACCAGGGGCCTGCCTGCGTCGCCGGGCGTGGCCGCAGGCGAGATCGTCACGTCCCCCGAAGCCGCGATCGAGGCCGCCGACGCCGGGCGGACGGTGATCCTGGTTCGCTCCGAGACGTCACCGGACGATGTGCACGGCATGGCTCGGGCTGCCGGAATCCTGACCTCGAGTGGCGGGTTGGCGAGTCACGCGGCGGTGGTCGCCCGAGGCTGGGGGATCCCGGCCGTGGTGGGCGCCGCCGACGTCGAGGTCACCGACGGGCACGTCGCGGTCTCCGGCCGGACGCTGAGCCCCGGTGACGTGATCACGATCGACGGAGCGACCGGTGACGTGTTCTCCGGCTCGGTCGCGGGGCGGGTCGAGGTGGTCCCCGAGGCCGAGACGCTGCTGGGCTGGGCCCGGGACCTCGGCATCGAGATCGGCTCGCCCGACGCCTCCGAACCCGATGACGGGACGGCGGCTGACGCGGCACCGGTGGCCGGACGGAGCGCGATGGGCGACGATCTGCCCGGGTTCGCCATCCGGGCGCTGGCGGTGAAGGGCTACGCGTCCCCGGACGCGCTGGCCGTGGCGATCGGGGGCACGCTGGAGCAAGCGAGCGCGGTGCTCGATCAGGTGGTCGCGGACGGGCTTGCGGAGGTCGCCGCCGGATCATTCCGCCTGACCGAGGCCGGCAAGGGTGTCGCCGCGGATCGCCTGGCAGCTGATACCGAGGCCTGGGGTCTCGATCGAGCGGTGGCCGCGCTCGATGCGTTCCTGGCCATGGACCAGCGGATGAAGGGGACTGTCACCGCGTGGCAGATGCGCGTGGTCGACGGCGAGCAGACGTTCAACGACCACACCGACCCGGCCTACGACGCGGGTGTCATGGCCGATCTCGCGACCCTCCACGCGGACGCCGGTCCATGGCTCGACGGCCTGGCTGGCGGGTTGCCGAGGCTGGCGGTCTACCGCGCGCGTCTCGATCGGGCCAACGCGGCGGCGCAGGCGGGCGACGGCCGGTTCGTCGCGTCGCCGCGGGTCGACAGCTACCACTCGGTGTGGTTCGAGCTCCACGAGGACCTGATCCGCCTCGCCGGTCGAAGCCGCGCCGACGAGGTCGCGGCGGGCCGAGCGTGAACGGGTCCACCCGGGTCGCTCAGCCCGGACGAGTCGCTCGATCGGAGGACGGCCAGGGGGCTGCCTTCCTCGCAGGCCGGCGCATCATCGTCACGGGCGCGTCGAGCGGCCTCGGCCGTCAGGCCGCGCGCCTGCTCGCCGATCAGGGCGCCTCCGTCCTCGCCGTCGGGCGGCGCACCGAGCGATTGGCCCGCCTTGCGAGCGACATGGCGACGGCGGCGCCGGGGATGCTGGTGCCGATGACCGCCGACGTCACCTCGGAGGCGGAGGTGCGCGCGATGGTCGCCGCCGCGGTCGAGGCGCTGGGCGGGATCGACGTGCTCGTCAACAACGCCGGGATGGAGGTCCAGGCACCCATCGACCGCCTGTCCGACACCGACTTCGAGGCCATGTGGCGGGTCAACGTGCTGAGCGTGTTCCTGTGCACGCGGGCCGCTCTGGACGAGCTGCGCCGGACGCACGGCATGGTCATCAACCTCGGCTCGACGGTGGTCTCGCGCCCGCCCCGCGGCCGGTTCGGCTACGTCATGTCCAAGGGCGCGGTGGAGGCGATGACACGCGCCTTGGCGGTCGACCTCGGCCGCGACGGGATCCGGGTCAACGCGATCCGGCCGGGCATCATCCCGAGCGAGCTTCGCGGCCTGGACGAGGAGGCGGAGCGGGCGCGGTTCGAGGCCGGCGCCCATTTCGGTCGCCAGGCGCTCTCGACGGTGGGCGAGGGTCGTGACGTGGCCGAGGCCATCGCGTGGCTCGCCGGCGCCGGTGGGCGGTTCGTGACCGGGGCGGTGATCGACGTCGACGGTGGGTTCACCCTCGGGCTTGCCGAGCCCGCGGGCTGATCCCGCCCGGCGGCCTTACGGCTGCACCACGATCTTGATCGCGCCACTCGCGCGATCGTTGAACGTGGCCAGCGCCTGCTCGTACTCGGTCAACGGGTAGTGGTGCGTGATCAGCTCGCCGACGCGCATCCGGCCCTGCTCGACCAGGGGCATGACACGGCGCATCTCACCGGCCGAGGCGCGTGAGCCGACGAGCTCGAGCTCGTCGAGCACCAGGCGCTGCATGGCGATCTCGACGCCCTGGGTGGGGATGCCCACCGCGGCGCAGCGACCACCCCGACGCAGCATCTCGAGCGCCCACTCGATGGTCGCCGGCACCCCGGCGCACTCGAGCACCACATCGGCACCGAAGCCGCCGGTGAGCTTGCGCACGGCACCCACCGGATCGCCCGCCGCCGTGTCCACCACCTCGAACCCGAGCGCGGCGGCACGCGCCAGCCGGGATCCACGACCGACCACGATCACCCGGCCGGCACCCCGGATACGAGCGGCGTCACCGCCCAGCAGGCCGATGGCGCCGGCACCGGTGATGGCCACCGTGTCGCCCGGGGCGATCTGCCCCCGGTTGGCGACGTGGAGCGCGATCGAGGCCGGATCGATCACGGCACCCTCGTCGAAGGACAGGCCGTCGGGCAGCGGGAACACGCACTTGACGCCGTGGACCACGTAGGTCGCGTCGGCACCCTGGACGTTGTGGCCGTACTGGCGATGGAGCCCCGGCTTGCCGTAGTTCTCGCACAGGTTGTAGCGGCCTTCCACGCACTTCTGGCACACGCCGCACGCGTCGTGGCTGGTGCCCGCCACCCGGTCGCCCACCGCGAACCCGAAGCGCTCGGCACCGGGCCCCAGGGCGACGATCTCACCCGCCCACTCGTGGCCCGGGATGAACGGGAAGCTGGGTGGCCAGAAGCCCGGGTAGTCACCCCGGATGAGGTGCGCGTCGGTGCCGCAGATCGACACCGCGCGGACCCGCGCCATGACCTCGTTGGGACCCGGCACCGGCACCGGTACCTCCTGGATCTCGAGCTTGTTGGGCTCGAGCACGACCAGGGCCTGCATGGTCTGGGGCATGGGGACCCTCCTGTGTATCCGGTGCGTGGGACGGCTGTGACAGGGTGGCGCGCGGTCAGCGCGTCGAACGAACCGGATGACGCCCGGCTTCCGTCGAACGGCCCAGCTACGCTCAGGCGCCGGGGATCGCGCCCGTCAGCTTGTCGTAGAGCGAGGCTGCGTTCAGGGTCTGGATGTGGTCCATCATGTAGCCCTGCCCGACATCCACCGGGCCGAACCGGTCCCGGAAGTGGACGCGCTCCATCGTCTCCTCGCGGGTCCAGCCCCTGGCGATCGCCGAGGCGACGGCGGTCTTCCACTCCATGAGCACCGAGCGCTGGACGTCGAGGTAGGACTTGGGGACGACCGGGCCGTGCCCGGGCACGATGGTCTCGACGTCGAGCGTCCGGATGCGCTCGAGCGCGTCGAGCCACTGGGCGACATCGGACGTCATCAGCCATGTCTGGCAGCCGGAGAAGATGGTGTCGCC
Organism: uncultured Chloroflexia bacterium; assembly: GCA_963734995.1. Lineage (GTDB taxonomy): Bacteria > Chloroflexota > Limnocylindria > Limnocylindrales > CSP1-4 > CAIXZV01. The sequence continues at coordinate 135,609 of CAVTJD010000013.1, read as the reverse complement.
GGTGAACACGAGCCCTTCCTCGGGCACGTGCACGGCGAGCTGTCCCGGCGTGTGGCCGGGCGTGTGGAGCAGATTGAACGTGTGGTCCCCGACGTGGAGCGTCAGATCGCCGGTGAACACGATCTTGCCCTTGTTCGGATCGCGGTAGTACTCGTCGCGGTCGGGCCACAGGGCCACGGCGCCCGGGTCGTCGAGGTCGGTGCCCCTGGGGTTGTCGCCGGGGATGGACTCGTACGCGTAGGCGAACGGGTCGAGGTCGGGGAACACGACCATGAACCGGTCGTACACGCCCTGGTGGTTGACGACGGGCCCGGCGCCCCTGAACCAGTAGTTGCCGAAGATATGGTCGACGTGATGCTCGGTGTTGATCACGTAGCGGATCGGGCCGTGTGACTCGGCCAGCTGGCGCATCGCGACCGCCCTGGTGGGCAGCTGTGGGGTGTCGACCACGACCACGCCGTCGGAGGTCTTGACGAAGCTCGGGTTGCAGCCGCGGAGCTTCGTGGTCGTGAACACGTTGCCGGTGACCTGCTCCATGTCGAGAGCCGTGGTCGTTTGCATCTGCTCCCTCCGAGTGCCGGGCCGCCCTGCGGTGAGCCTCGGCCGAGGATCATTCGGTGACGACGATGGCGCCTATTGGGTCGCGGTGAGCCCGCCGTCGATACCCAGGATCTGTCCAGTGATGAATGATGACGCGTCCGAGCACAGGAACAGCGCCGCCCCGACCAGATCGTCGGTGGTGCCGACGCGCCCGATCGGGATGCGATTCACGATCCCGGACTTGAACTTGGGATCGTCGAGCAGCATCGCCACCTGCGGCGTGTCGACGAACGTCGGCGAGATCGCGTTGACCGTGATGCCGTGCTTGGCCCATTCGGTCGCCCACTGGCGCGTGAGCGAGGCGACGGCGCCCTTCGCCGCGACGTAGGCGGAGTAGCCGGCGTTGATCCCGAGCAGCGCCCGGACCGACGAGATGTTGAGCACGCGGCCCCCGTTGCCGCTCTCGATCATGGCCCGCACGGCGGCCTGGGTTGCCACCAGCGTGCTCCGGACGTTGAGCTCCATGATCCAGTCCCACGCATCGCGCGGGTACTGCTCGGCATCGAACAGCACCTTGCCGGCCCCGCCGCCGACGGCGTTGACGATGATGTCGAGCCGGCCGTACTCCGCGACCGCCTGCCTGACGATCCGCTCGGCATCCGTCTCGTCGGTCACGTCGGCGTAGACGCCCATGCAGGTGCCCCCGGCCGCACACACCCGGTCGGCGGACGCCTGCGCCCGCTCCTCGGAGCGATCCACGACAACGACCTTCGCGCCGGCGCTCGCCAGCGCCGCGCCGATCGCAGATCCGATGGCACCGCCGCCGCCGGAGATGAGGGCGACCCGGTCGTCGAGCCTGAACCTGTCGAGTAGCGGCACCGTCGTTCCTCCAGTTAATCATCGATTATCGAGAATAGGCCATGGTGGCTCGCCGGTCAACGCGACGACGCGCGTTCGGAGCGCGTCTCATGGCTTCATCGTCGTGTCCCGCGGCGCACTGCTGTCGCGAATCAGGCCGGCAGGTGGCACGATCGTCATGCATGGACGCCGATCGATTGCGCGCAACGCTTGCGACGGGCCGGACGCTGATCCTCGACGGCGGGCTGGCCACCCAGCTCGAAGCGCAGGGCGCGGACCTGTCGGACCGGCTGTGGTCGGCGCGGCTGCTGCTCGAGGATCCCGAGGCGATCGTCGAGGCGCACCTGGCCTTCTTCCGTGCCGGCGCGCAGATCGCGATCACGGCCAGCTATCAGGCCACGTTCGAGGGGCTCGCGATGCGCGGCATCGAGCACGACGAGGCCGCCGGGGTGCTGCGTCGCAGCGTTGCGCTGGCCTCCGAGGCACGCGCGCGCTACCGGGACGAGGTGCTCTCCGCGACCGGAGCGGCGCCGGATCCGCTGTTCGTGGCGGCATCGATCGGACCCTACGGTGCCATGCTGGCCGATGGCTCCGAGTACCGCGGGCGGTACGGGCTGAGCGTCGCGCAGCTGGCCGACTTCCACCGGGAGCGGTTGCAGGTGCTGGCGGCGACCGAGGCGGACGTCCTCGCCGTCGAGACCATCCCGGATCTCGATGAGGTGCGCGCTGTCGCTGGCCTGCTGGACGAGACGCCCGGTGCCGCAGGCTGGCTGAGCGTGGCGTGCGCCGATGCCGGGCATCTGCGGAGCGGCTCCCCGGTCGAGGAAGCGGCCGCCGCCGCGGCGGCATCGCCGGCGGTCCTCGCGATCGGTGTCAACTGCACGGCTCCCGAACACGTCGAGGAGATCATCGGCCGCATTCGGTCGGTCACCGAGCTGCCGATCGTCGCCTATCCCAATAGCGGCGAGGGGTGGAACGCAGCGGAGCGTCGCTGGACCGGCGCCGGAGCCGGACGCGTCGATGCGACCACCGCGCTCCGGTGGGCGGCCGGCGGCGCCACCCTCATCGGTGGCTGCTGCCGGGTGACACCCGGGCAGATCGCGGACATCGCCGCGGGCCTCGCGGTGGCCCGAGCCTGAAGCCCGGCGCCGGGGGCGCTCAGTGGACGCGCGATTCGTAGCCCTTCCAGAACGGCTCGCGCAGCTCGGCCTTGAGGATCTTGCCCGTGCCGCCCTTGGGCAGCGACTCCCGGAGGTGAAACTCGCGCGGGACCTTGAACCGGGCAAGGTTCGCTCGACAGTGGGAGCGCAGCTCGGCCACGGTGGCCGTCGCATCGGGCTTGAGCACCACGAGCGCCACGGGTGCCTCGCCGAACCGCTCGTCGGGCGCGGCGACCACGGCCACCTCGAGCACGGCGGGGTGAGCCGCGATCACGTTCTCAACCTCGACCGAGGACAGGTTCTCGCCGCCGCGGATGATCACGTCCTTGGCGCGATCCTTGATCAGGACATAGCCCGCCTCGTCGAGCGTCGCCATGTCGCCCGTGTGCAGCCAGCCGTCGCGCATCGCCACCGCGGTCTCGTCCGGATCGCGATAGTAGCCCTGCATCACGCTGTGGCCGCGGACCACGATCTCGCCGATCTGGTCGCCGTCGGGACGGACATCGGAGCCGTCGGCTGCGACCACGCGGATCGTGCAGCCGGGGATCGGCCAGCCGGTCAGCGCCTGGCGCTCGCTCCGCCGCTCGGGCGGCTCGGCGGCGGTCACCACCGCACGCGGCAGGGCCAGCGTCAGGATCGGTGAGGTCTCGGACAGCCCGTAGCCGGCGATCGTCTGGACCCCGAACGTCTCCTCGAGGCCGCGCACCAGCGATGGCGAGGCCGGCGCGCCGCCGATGATCAGCTGGCGCAGGCTGGACAGATCGTGCTTCGTGCGCTCGCCGCTGTGGAGCATGGCGTTGAAGATCGCCGGGACGCCCAGCAGGCGCGTTACCCGATACCGCTCGACGTGCTCGATCAGCGCGACGGGATCGAACCGCCGCAGCATCACGTGCTGCCCGCCGACCATGGTCAGGAAGTGGGGCACGCCCCAGCCGTTGACGTGGAACATGGGGACCACGTGGAGCACGACGTCATCCTCGCCGAACCCGAGCGCGATCTCCGCGTTGAGGGCGTGGAGGTACAGCTGGCGATGTGTCAGCGCGACGCCCTTGGGAAGCCCTGTGGTGCCGCTCGTGTAGAACAGCTCGGCGATCGCCGTCTCATCGATCTCGGGGTGCCGAGGCTCGGTCGATCCGGCCCCGATCAGCGACTCGTAGTCGTCGCTCGCGATCCCGCCGGCGTCGCCCTCGATCACCACGAACCGCGGACGTGACGAGAGCTTGGGCGCGATCGACTCGACCAGCGGCAGGAAGTCGCGATGGAAGGCGACGATCTTCGATCCGGCGTGGTCGAGGATGTAGGCGATCTCGTGGGGGGCCAGCCGGATGTTGATCGGGTTGAGGACGCCACCCGCCTCGAGCACGCCGTAGTAGCCCTCGAGCAGCTGATGCGTGTTGTAGGTCAGGAACGACACCCGGTCGCCAGGCGCAACGCCGAGCTTCACGAGCGAGTTGGCCAGGCGGTGGGTTCGCTCGGCCCAGGCCCGATAGGTGAACGTGGCGTCGCCATCGACGACGCCCACCCTGTCCCCGAAGAAGGCGGCGGCGCGATCGCGGAACTCGAGCACGGACATGGGGATGAACACGGGCGACCTCCTCGTCGGCTGGCAGCTCCCGTCCCGGCTGGCAGCTCCTGTCGGCAACTGGCATGAGTGTGCACCTCCGATCGGCCGCGAGTGGGCTCGACCTGCGCGATCGTGATCAGGCGAGGTCACCGTCCCACGCGATCCCGCTCGGCCGGGCACAATGCTCGGGCGTCCGCCAACCCGTGCCGAGGAGCCGGAAGCTTGCGTCGTGGCCCGCGCACCCTGTCGCTGATCCTGGCCCTGCTCGCCGTGCCGGCCCTCGCCGGCTGTGGGGACGCTGCCGCATCGCCGAGCGGTCCGGGCGATTCGCCGCTGTCCGCCGGTGTCCACAGCTCGTCGGTGTTCCAGCCCGGCGTGACCTTCACGGTGCCCGACGGCTGGGCCCTCGTCACCGACACGGCCGACTACCTGCAGCTGCGGCCCGCCGGTCAGGATCTGCTCGGCATCCACCTGTTCCGGGGTGTGAGCGCGGCGTCGCAGGATCCCTCCTGCCCACCCGAGCCGCAGCCCGGCGTCGGCACCTCGTCCGTCGAGCTGACCGCATGGATCCGTGGGCTCGACGGGTTGACCGTCACCAGCCCCGCCCTGGTCACGGTCGGTGGCCTCTCTGGCAGCTCGGTCGACATCGGCATCACCAACGGGTGGACCGAGTCCTGCCCGATCGCCAACGGCATCCCGTCCGTTCCGCTGCTGGTCGACCCGGGCACGGGCCTGTACTGGATCGTCGGTGGCGGCGAGCGGCTGCGTATGTACGTGCTCGGTCTTCCCGACGGCGGCACCCTGATCGTCGACATCGACGACTTCGATGGAAGCCAGTTCGCCTCGTTCGTGAGCGCCGCCGTGCCGATCGTCAAGTCGTTCCAGTTCGGGTCCTGAGCAGCCCATGCCGGAACCCGGGGGCGTGGCACGCATCCTCGCGCTGATCCCCGGCTACCAGGAGGGTCCACGGATCGGTCCGGTCGTGGAGGCTGCTGGACGCCATCTGCCGGTGCTGGTCGTCGACGACGGCTCGTCCGATGACACCGCGGCAAACGCCGAGGCGGCCGGGGCCGAGGTGGTCCGCCAGCAGCCGAACCAGGGCAAGGGCGTCGCGCTGCGGGCGGGCTTCCGCCGGGCGCTGGACGAGGGTTGGGACGCAGTGGTCACGCTCGACGCGGACGGGCAGCACGATCCGGCGGAGATCCCGCGCTTCGTCGCTGCATTCGCCGCCCCCGGGGCATCGGGCCCGCGCCCGGAGCTGATCATCGGCCGTCGTGACTTCCGTCGGATGCCACCGGTTCGCCGCCTGTCCAACGCCATCGGCACCGCGGCCTTCTCGTGGGCCGTGGGTCAGCCGATCGCGGACAACCAGTCCGGCTACCGCCTGCTCGGTCGCCAGCTGATGACGGCCATGCTCGCCAGTCGGGAAACGGGGTTCGAGCTCGAGGTGGAGATGATCGCCGTGTGTCTGCGGCGCGGGTGGACCCTGGACTGGGTGCCGATCTCCACGATCTATGCGGGCGAGCCAAGCCACGTTCGACCGATCGCCCACCTGCGTCACTTCATCCGCGCGACGCGGGCGGCCAGGCGGCTGGTCCGCGAGGACCGCTGAGGCGCGCCGGCCCACGGCGACCGCTTCCGCGACAACCGCTGAAGGGCCCCCTCGGCGCGCTCGAGCCCACTGTCGCCACCCCGGCCGGCCACCGGCGCGAAAGGCCGCACCATAAGGCAACTTCACCGCGCCGCCACCCACGATGAAGCCTGCTGCGTCATGCTGGCATATGCCCGCGTTTGCGGCGTGCTCGCAGTTCTGAGGCCGATGACCGATCCGAACGCTCCCGCCTCCGGCTCGATGCCGGAGTCCACGACACCCCCCGGGCCACCGCAGGCGGCCCACCCGGCGCCGGCGTGGGCGCCCGATCCGCTCGTGCCTCCGCCGCCGCCCACGGCCGTCGCCGAGGCATCGATCGCCGGGGGCAGGCCCGTGCCCGAGGCGGGACCCGCGCTGCCGCCACCGCCACCCGCGGTTCGCCGCGGCTCGCGTGGCCGGCGGCTGCTCGTCGGCATCATGGCCCCCGTGCTCGCCGTCTCCCTGTTCGGCGGCGGCCTGGCCATCGGTCACGCCACGAGCACCCCGGTCAGTGGTGAGCCGGGCACCTCGGCCTCGATCTCGAACCAGGGCGCGAGCTCGGAGCTCGACCTGATCGAGCAGGCGTGGAACACGATCCAGGACCATTACGTGGACGCCGCCCACCTCGATGATCAGGCGATGGCGTACGCGGCGATCGAGGGTATGACGCAGGCCGTGGGCGACGTCGGCCACACCGCGTTCATGACGGCAGCCGAGGCGAAGGCGGTCGACGAGTCGCTGTCGGGCACGTTCGTCGGCATCGGCATCCAGGTCGACTCCGACACGACCAACGGCACGGTCATCAACTCGGTGATCCCCAACACTCCCGCCCAGAAGGCGGGCCTGATGCGCGGCGACCAGATCCTTGCCGTGAACGGCACGTCCACCAAGGGCGATCCCATCGACAAGGTCATCAGCGACATCAGGGGACCGGAGGGCGAGTCCGTGACGCTCACCATCGGCCGCTCCGGAAGGACGCCCTTCGACGTGACCATCGTCCGTCGGCAGTTCGACCTGCCGCTGGTCAGCTGGACCATGGTGCCGGGCCGCACGATCGCCTTGATCCGTCTCGACCAGTTCGCCACCGGCGCCACCAAGGCCGTCAAGGACGCGATCGAGGGCGCCAAGGCCGAGGGTGCGACCGCGATCATCCTCGACCTGCGGGGCAATCCCGGCGGCTACGTGAACGAAGCGGTCGGCGTCGCCAGCCAGTTCGTGGGCGACGGCACGGTCTACCGCAGCGTCGATGCAAGCGGCCAGGAGAAGGAGATCCCGGTCCAGCCCGGTGGGCTGTGGACCTCGGGGCCGCTCGTCGTCCTGACCGACGGGAGCACGGCCAGCTCCGCGGAGATCGTGACCGGGGCGATCCAGGACGCCGGCCGCGGCACCGTCGTCGGTGAGAAGACGTTCGGGACCGGGACTGTGCTCGGCCGGTTCGACCTGGCCGACGGCTCGTCGCTCAGGATCGGCGTCGAGCGATGGTTGACGCGCAACGGCAGGCCGATCTGGCACGAGGGTCTCGAGCCCGACGTCAAGGTCTCGCTGGCCGACAACGCGACGCTGCTGTTCCCGGACGACGTGCGGTCGATGTCGGCCGCCGAGCTCGCAGGCTCGTCGGACACGCAGCTGCTCAAGGCGCTCGCGGTGCTCAAGGGCGACGGCTGAGACACGTCGCCCGCCCGGGCGGCGTCAGCCGCCCGGTGCGAGGTGCTCCGTCAGACCGATGCCTGGCGGTACTCGGCCACGTGACGGCTCCATTCCGACGTTCGGCCGTCGGTCATCTCGGAGCTGCCCGTCCAGCCGCAGACGCAGGTGATCCGTTGCGCACGATGCCGGTACTCGGCGATCACGTGTCGAGGCTTGTCGGGTGCGGGTGCGGGCTTGCGCGACGGAAGGCCTGATCGTCGGTCCTGGGTCATCCGCTCAGGCCCGGCGCTGGGCGAAGCAGGTGCTGCAGTAGACCGGCTTGCCCGACGTCGGTCGGAACGGGACCTCGGTCTCCTGGCCACACGCCGAGCAGGTTGCGGGGAACATCTCGCGGGGGCCACGTCGCGGAGCGCCATCGCCGTAGCTGTCGCCGCCGTAGCCGCCGGCGCTGTATGCACCGCCGGCGCTGTAGCCGCCACCCGAGCTGTACCCGCCGTAGCCGCCACCACCCGTGTTGCGGGCAGCCTTGCGCGCCGCACGACAGGTGGGGCAGCGCTTGGGCTCGGTGAACCCTCGCTCAGCGTAGAAGTCCTGCTCGCTGGCAGTGAACGTGAAGGCCTGGCTGCAGTCGGCACACGTGAGCGTCTTGTCGACGTTCATGATTCGATCCACTCCTATGGTTGCGACGGTACCGCGATCGACCTCGGAGGGAATCCGCGAAGGGGTGGATCGAGAACTACCGTTACGGTTCTACCCGACGACGGGCGTATGTCAAGGATAGGACGCGCGGCAAGCCACCATGATCCGCCGGCGTGCGCCGGCTCCCAGGCCCGACCTCGTCAGCCCTTGGCCGGCAGCGTTCCCGCGAATGAGAGGGCCTTCGCGAGCCACCGATCGAGCTCGGCGTCGTCGGCGATGATTGCCGGCGGCAGCGTCGCGTAGCCCCGCATCGGGCGCCCCGGCATCGGCGCGAACGGACCGGCTCCCGGCATCGCCAGGATCGCCTCGAGGTCGTCGGCGGCCAGCCGCACCACCCACGCGTCCCGGAACAGGTTGGTGGCGAGGTTGCCGCCCACGAACAGGGCGGGGTAGCCGAACATCTTCCGCCGCTGCGCGTGCGGGTGGCGCTCCGCCGCCGCGTCGAACCGGGCGACCAGGCCGGTCGGCGACTTGTGGAACGACGGCATCCTGGGCATCGATGACCTCTCTCGAGCGGCCGGTGGAGGCCGCTGCAGGCGGGTGCAGGCCGCTGGCCGCACGGCATGCCGGGCGGCCCATGCGGCCGAAGGATAGCGGGCGCGACGGCGAGCTCGGTGCCGCCCTCAGGGCGCCGCGTCGGCGGCCAGGTTGGGTGCCAGCCAACGTGCGGCCTCGTCGACCGGCAACCCGGCCCGGCGCGCATAGTCCTCGAGCTGATCGCGTCCGATCCGGCCCACGCCGAAATAGCGGCTGTCGGGGTGCCACAGGTAGATGCCCGACACCGAGGCCGCCGGGAGCATCGCGTACGTCTCGGTGAGCCGGATCCCGGCCCGTTGCTCGGCATCGAGCAGCCCGAACAGCGCGCGCTTCACGGTGTGGTCGGGGGTGGCCGGGTAGCCGGGTGCGGGTCGGATGCCCTGGAACCGCTCGGCGATCAGGTCCTCGTTGGACAGCGCCTCCGCGGGCGCGTATCCCCACAGCTCGCGCCGCACGCGCTCGTGCATCCGTTCTGCGAACGCCTCGGCCAGACGGTCCGCCAGCGCCTTGGCCAGGATCGAGCTGTAGTCGTCGTGGGCGGCTTCGAACGCCCGCACGAGCTGGTCCAGCTCGTGGCCGGCCGTCACGGCGAAGCCGCCGATGTGGTCGGCAACGCCCGCCGGCCCGACGAAGTCCGCGATCGACAGGTTAGGACGCCCGGCAGGCTTGGCCATCTGCTGGCGTAGGGCCGGGATGCGGGCGAGCTCCGTCGACCGTGTCTCGTCCGTCCACACCACGATCTCGTCGTCGGGTGTCGCGTTGGCGGCCCAGAAGCCGACCGCCGCCGAGGCGCGCAGGAGCCCTTGGTCCACGATGCGCGTCAGGAGCGTCATTGCGTCGCGATGCAGGTCGCGGGCCGCCGCGCCCAGTCGCGGATCGTCGAGGATGGCCGGATACGACCCACGCAGCTCCCAGGTGGCGAAGAACGGCGTCCAGTCGATCAGGTCCACCAGCTCCGCCAGCGAGTACGCGTCGAAGGTACGGACCCCGAGGAACGCGGGCTGTGGCGGGTCCGCCGGCCACGAAGCCGCGAATTGGTTGGCGCGCGCATCCGCGAGCGAGAGTCGCTGCTCGCGGCGCTGGCGGCCTTCACGCTCCCGCCTGATCGCGTCGTACTCCTCGCGGACGCCGGTGGCGAATGCGTCGCGCGAGCCCGGGTCGACCAGCGAGCCGGCAACCCCCACCGCGCGCGACGCGTCGGCCACGTGGACCACGGGTGAGCCATAGGCGGGCTCGATCTTGACTGCCGTGTGGACCCGCGAGGTCGTCGCGCCGCCGATCAGCAGCGGCGTCGTCATGCCCTCGCGCTCCATCAGGCCCGCCACGTGGACCATCTCGTCCAGCGAGGGCGTGATCAGACCCGACAGCCCGATCAGGTCCGCCCCGACCTCGCGCGCCGTGTCCAGGATCCGGGCAGCGGGGACCATCACGCCCAGGTCGATCACCTCGTAGTCGTTGCAGCCCAGCACGACGCCCACGATGTTCTTGCCGATGTCATGGACGTCTCCCTTGACGGTGGCCATCACGATCGTGCCGGCTCGCCGTCCCGTGCCCTCGCGCTCCGCCTCCAGGTACGGCACGAGGTGAGCGACCGCCTTCTTCATCACACGTGCCGACTTCACCACCTGGGGGAGAAACATCTTCCCCGCTCCGAACCGGTCGCCCACGACGTTCATACCCGCCATCAGCGGTCCCTCGATCACGTCGAGCGGTCGGGTCGTGGCGAGCCGGGCCTCCTCCGTGTCCTCGACGATCCAGGTGTCGATGCCCTCCACCAGCGCGCGGGTCAGGCGCTCGTTGACGGGGAGCTCGCGCCAGCCGAGGTCATCGGCGGCACGCGCCATCGCCGCTCCACCGGCGAACCGGCCCGCGATCTCGAGCAGCCGGTCGGTGGCATCGGGTCGCCGGTCGAGAACCACGTCCTCGACCCGTTCGCGTAGCTCGGGCTCGATGTCGTCGTACTGGGGGATGACGCCGGCGTTGACGATCGCCATGTCCAGCCCGGCGGCGATGGCGTGATACAGGAACACGGCGTGGATCGCCTCGCGTACCGGGTTGTTGCCGCGGAACGCGAACGACACGTTGGACACGCCGCCGCTGATTCGCGCATGCGGCAGCGTCGCCTTGAGCCGGCGTGTCGCCTCGAAGAACGACACCGCGTACTGCGCGTGCTCCTCGATCCCGGTCGCGATCGCGAAGATGTTGGGGTCGAGGATCACGTCCTGGGGGGTGAACCCCGCCTGCTCGGTCAGCAGCCGGTACGCGCGCGTGAGCACCGCTACCCGGCGCTCCACGCTATCGGCCTGGCCCTGCTCGTCGAACGCCATCACCACCGCCGCGGCGCCATATCGGTGGCACAGCCGCGCCTGGCGCAGGAACGCCTCCTCGCCCTCCTTGAGCGAGATCGAGTTGACGACGCCGCGGCCCTGGAGCTGCTGGAGCCCGGCCTCGATCACCGGCCAGCGTGAGCTGTCGACCATGATCGGGACGGCCGCCACATCGGGCTCGCTGCCCAGCCGGCGCAGGAACCGGGTCATCGCGGCGACGCCGTCGAGCATCGCCTCGTCCATGTTGACGTCGAGGATCACGGCGCCGTTGGCGACCTGCTCGCGGGCGATCGCCACCGCCTCGTCCTCGGCCGCCGCGGCATCCGGCCCGTCGCCGCTCGCTGCCGCCATCAGCCGCGCGAACTTCCGCGACCCGGTGACGTTGGTTCGCTCGCCGACGTTGACGAAGGCACCGCCGGGCATCGGGATCGTCAGCGGCTGAAGCCCGGCCAGACGGGTCGCCGGCGGCACCACCGGCACAACCCGCGGCGCGATCCCGGCCACGGCGGCCGCGATCGCCGCGGTGTGCTCGGGCGTGCTGCCGCAGCACGACCCCGCGACGTTGACCAGGCCCGCCCGCGCCCACTCACCCAACGCGGCGGCCGTCTGATCCGGCGTCTCGTCGTAGCCGCCGAGCTCGTTGGGCAACCCGGCGTTCGGGTAGGCGGCCAGGGGGATATCCGCAATCCGCCCCAGCTCCTCGACATGCTCGCGGAGCTGCTTCGCGCCGAGCGCGCAGTTGAGCCCCACGAGCATCGGGTTCGCGTGGCGGATGCTGGTCCAGAACGCCTCGAGCGTCTGGCCCGACAGGGTTCGGCCCGAAGCATCCACGATCGTGCCGCTGATCACGACCGGCAGGCGCAGGCCGAGCGTCTCGAACACCTCCTCGACCGCAAAGATGGCCGCCTTGGCGTTGAGCGTGTCGAAGATCGTCTCGATCAGCAGCAGGTCGGCGCCACCGGCGATCAGACCCTCGGCGGATTCCCGGTAGGCGGCTGCCAGCTCCCCGAAGCTGACGTTGCGGGCCGCGGGATCGTTGACGTCCGGCGAGATCGAGGCGGTCCGGTTGGTCGGGCCGAGCGACCCGGCGACGTAACGCGGTTGGCCGTCGCGAGCCTCGGCGTCGTCGGCGGCCGCGCGGGCCAGTCGCCCCGCCGCCTCGTTGAGCTCGCGCGCGACCATGTCCAGGCCGTAGTCCGACTGGGCGATGCGGGTGGCGGTGAACGAGTTGGTGCTGATGATGTCGGCGCCGGCCCCGAGGTATGCGGCGTGCACGTCGCGAACCGCATCCGGCTGGGTCAGGCACAGCAGGTCGTTGTCGCCACGCACGTCGCGCGAGTGGCTGGCGAACCGCTCGCCACGGAAGTCGGCCTCGCTGAAGGCATGTCCCTGGAGCATCGTGCCGATGGCGCCGTCGAGCACCATGATTCGCTGCCGCAGCAGCGAGGGCAGCACCTCGAGCCGGGTGGCTCGCGTGAACGGAGAGCGGGTGGCGGCGACCATGGTGCGCTCGATGCTACCGCCGGCCGGCGGGTGGGGCATCTGCCATCGAGCCTGGTGGGCGCCCGGATCGGCGCCCGGCTAGGACTCGAGCGGGGCCAACCCCATACGGCTCGGCACGAACACAGACCGATTCGGGCCGGCGGGCACCACCAGCGCGTACTTGCCGGCTAGCTCACCCATCATCGGCAGCGCGTTCCACATGCTCATCGTCCGCCGGCGGACGAACTGCCTGCCGACGGTCGAGACGGCGCTCGCCGTCCCCGGCCGCGGGCTGGGCCCCCAGGTCTTCGAGCCGTGCGGGTACAGCGGGTCGAGGATGTAGGCCCTGGTAACGCGGAAGTCCTCGGTCGTCGCGGGGTCGGCCGTGGCCACGAAGCCGCTCATCACCCAGGCGTGCCGCCCGCGCCAGACGAGCAGGCCGACGGGACGGTTCCACGTGCGGATCGCCGTGGCGGCGATCCGCATCGCCTCGTCCAGGCTGTCCGCACCCACCATGCGGTAGGTGGTGCCGCTCTCGATCGTGAGCGCGGCGGACCAGCCGCGGATGCTGGCGCCCTGGCGGACGAACCCGGCCGGCGCCGGCCCGCTCAGCGAGCGAGCGATCTTCTGGAGCCGGCGCTGCGTGGCGGCCGTGCGATCGGCGCCGCGCCGCTCGATGTTGAGCATCATCTGGACGCTCGCTCCCACGCACTGGACGAAGTTGGCCTGCGCGACGAAGTCGTTCGGGTGGGCGAGGTTGATGCTGAACGGGCCCGAAGAGCGTGGTGCCGCGTCGCGGATCGTGCCATCCGCCGGCCCCGTCATCGTGCGATCGGGTTGCCCGGCCGTCATCGGGTGTGCGGATGCCGCGGGCGTGCCGATCAGCAGCAGCGCGACGATCGGAAAGGCGGCGGAAGAACGCAGCTTGGCACGCACGTGATCACCCGCCGTCCAGCCTACGTTGAGCCGTCAACCGGTCCCGCGGCGAAGGTCGGCGGTCGATCTGATTGTCCGGTCGACCGCAGGCCACCCGGTGCCCGGACGACCGCAGGCCACCCGGTGCCCGGACGACCGCAGGCCACCCGGTGCCCGGACGACGCGGCATGGCCCTTGTGGGGGCAGCCGATGGGGCGCCATGCTGCGTGCCCCGGAGGTCGCGTGCCACCCTCCGCGACGCACCACCTACGGTGCACGTGCGGGGCACGCTGGCTGCGATCATGTGGGGTGTCGAAGGCACGCTCCACGGTCCCGTGCGGCGCCTGGCCGCTCCCGCTGCGTCGTCGTCATGAGGTGAGACATGCGAATCCTGGTGATCGGGGCCGGTGGGGTGGGCAGCGCGGCGGTCGGGATCGCTGCGCGGCGCGACTTCTTCGAGCACATCGTGGTCGCCGACTACGACTTGTCTCGCGTCGAGCACGCGCTCGCGCAGGTTGCGGGAGACGACCGCTTCTCCGGCGCGCAGATCGACGCCTCCGACGTCGACGCGATGGTGGCGCTCATACGCGAACACCGGATCACCCACGTGCTCAACGCTGTCGATCCGCGCTTCGTCATGCCCATCTTCGACGCCAGCCTGGCCGCGGGCGTGGACTACATGGACATGGCCATGTCCCTGTCACACCCGCACCCGGAGCGGCCGCACGAGCTGAGCGGCGAGAAGCTGGGCGACGCGCAGTTCGCGAAGGCCGGCGAGTGGGAGGCGGCGGGGCGGCTGGCGCTGGTGGGGATGGGCGTGGAGCCCGGGCTGTCCGACGTGTTCGCCCGCTACGCCCAGGACCACCTGTTCAGCGAGATCGACGAGGTCGGCGTGCGAGACGGCGCCAACCTGACCGTCGCGGGCTACGAGTTCGCGCCCTCGTTCTCGATCTGGACCACGATCGAGGAGTGTCTCAACCCGCCCGTGATCTGGGAGGATGGCGGCTGGCATACGACGCCGCCGTTCAGCCAGCCGGAGACGTTCGAGTTCCCCGAGGGCATCGGGCCCGTCGAGTGCGTCAACGTCGAGCACGAGGAGGTGCTGCTCGTCCCGCGCTGGGTCAGGGCCAAGCGCGTGAGCTTCAAGTACGGCCTGGGCGACGAGTTCATCGGCGTGCTCAAGACGCTCCACCTGCTGGGTCTCGATCAGACCGAGAAGGTGAAGGTCGGTGGCGTCGAGGTGTCGCCACGCGACGTGGTCGCCGCGTGCCTGCCCGATCCGGCCGGCCTGGGTGACCGGATGCACGGCAAGACGTGTGCGGGGACGTGGGTCACGGGCCGGGGCAAGGACGGCGCGCCACGCGCGGTGTACCTGTACCACGTGGTCGACAACGAGACGTGCATGGCCGAGTACGGGGCGCAGGCGGTGGTGTGGCAGACGGCGATCAACCCGATCGTCGCCTTCGAGCTGCTCGCCGCCGGAACGTGGTCGGGCGTCGGGGTGCTGGGGCCGGAGGCGTTCGACGCCGTGCCGTTCCTGGACCTGCTAAAGGCCTACGGCTCCCCGTGGGGTATGCGCGAGGAGGCTGCCCCGGCCGGCGCGAGCTGATCGCGCGGCGCGGCGCGCGACCGGCCACCGCGGCGGCTGCCCCTGGAACGACGGGCGTTCCCTACGGCGGCGCGCCGTCGCCGCGCGCCGTGGCGGCCGACGCTGCTGGAACCAGCAGCGTTCGAGATCGCTGGTCGCGGGCCGTGCGGACCGCGGGATGGAACGCCGTGCGACCCACGGGGTCGGGTAACCGCCGGAGTGAACGCCTGGGGATCCAGGCGCCAGCCAACTGCCGCGGTATAGGGCCGGTCGCACGTGACGGCGGTTGCCATGCACGCCCGGCCGGGGCGGCACACGCCGGCCGCCCGGCACACGCCGGCCGTTCCGGCACTCGCGCGGCTGCCGCGGTACAGCGTGGCGGCTACATGGAGCCAGCCGACACGCAGGGCGTGGGTAGGAGAACGCGTCAGATCCGACCGATGCGCCGAGCGGCCATTCGCGGGCCGCGGCGCGGCGGACCCATGCCGGCAAGCTCGAGCATCCGCAGCACGCGGCCCCGCTGACCCCGGTATGGCTCGAGCAGCTCGAGCATCCGCTCGTCGGTGCCACGTGGCTCGTCGGCCAGCGCCCAGGTGACCACGCTCGGCAGGTGATAGTCGCCGACGCTCACGGCGTCCGGGTCGCCGAAGGCACGAATTCCCACCTCGGCTGCCGTCCAGGGGCCGATCCCCGGGAATGCGCGCAGGGCCGCATACGCCGCGGAAGCCGCGGACGCCGCATACGCCGCGGACGGATCGTCGCCGCCCGTGCCCCCGGCGGACGCTGCCAGGCGCTCGAGGCGAGCGGCCTCCCGGGCGATGGCCCGGATCAGGTCGGCGCGACGACGCTCCAGGCCCAGCGGGTGAAAGGCGTGGTACGGCAGCGCCGCGAGGGTCTCGGGCGCGGGCATGAGTCGGAGCCCAGGCGGTCCCGGCGCGTCCTCGCCGTAGGTACGGACGAGGGCGCGATATGTCCGGCGTGCCTCGTCGCCCGTGATCTTCTGCTCGAGGATGGCCGGGATCAATGACTCGAGCACCGACTCGGTGCGGCCGAGCCGCATGCCGTGGAGGCTCCGAGCCGCGGCCGCCACAGCCGGATGCATCGGGACGAGCAGCTCGGGATGGTCGTCCAGACCGAGGAGCGCCGCGAGCCGCTCGGTCGCCCAGCCGGCGCCGGGGCCCCAGGCCCGGGCACGAACGTGGGCATCCCGTAGCTCGATGAACAAGGTCGCCGGCCCGTCAGGCGTGCGGGTCGCGCGCCAGGCTGACCCCGATACCTCGAACCGGAGCGCCGGATCCGCCCGGCCACGGCGGTGGATCCCCAGCGTCAGCCTGAGGTTGAGCGGGACAGCGAGCGGGATCAGCCGTTCGGCGTCGGGTTCGATCGCGTGCTGCACCGCCGGCATCGCGCTAGCGTACGTCGGTCGTCGTCGTCGGTCGTCGCGTGTGGCTGGGTGAACGGGTGTCCACCGAGGCCCGGCCCATCAGGCGGGTGTCGGCTTGCTCGCGTGCGATGCCGGACCCACCATTTGCCGATGACGCGCCATCGCGATCCCACGGCTTCGCCGCTGTTCGAGTTCGATCCCGCCCGCGAGGCGATCATCGAGCCCGACCGGGCGGTGCGCGGGTTCCGCGTACCCGAATTGGTCGTCCTGTCGTTCTTCCGGGATGCGATCGAGCGGCTTGGCGAGGAAGCCGGCGCGACCGAGATCGGGCAGCTCGAAAGTGAGTTGGGCCGCTACCCGGTGCTCGAGGTGGAATGGGCCGGCCGGCGCGTTGGGATCGCGCAGGGCGGCGTTGGCGCGCCGCTCGCCGCGGGCTGGATGGAGGAGCTGATCGCGCTCGGTGCGCGGCGGTTCATGGTCGCGGGTGGCGCCGGTGTCCTGGTGCCGGACCTCGCGCTGGGTCACGTGATCGTCCCCACGGCTGCGATCCGCGACGAGGGGACGAGCCATCACTACCTGCCGCCCTCGCGCTCGGTCGAACCAGACGCGGCGGCGCTCGCGGCGATCTCGCGCACGCTCGAGCGCCACGACATCCCGTTCGTGACCGGCACCACCTGGACGACGGATGCGTTCTATCGCGAGACCCGGACGAAGGTGACGCGCAGGGTCGCCGAGGGCTGTATCGCTGTCGAGATGGAGGCTGCGGCGCTGTTCGCCGTCGGTCGCTTCCGCGGCGTGCCCGTCGGTCAGATGCTGTATGCGGGCGATGACCTGTCGGGCGATGTCTGGGACCCGCGCGGATGGCAGCGGCACGTCTCCGGCCGCGATCTGCTGCTCCGCCTCGCGCTGGAGGCCGTGGTGGACCTGGAGGAGGGCAGGTAGCGCCTGATCCCGCTGCCGCGTCACCGGGCATCGTTGCGGGCTCGTGGGCGCCGATCCGGCGTGCTGGTCGGCTCTGTGCGGGATTTGACAGGCTCGGGTAGCCTGTCGGGGCATCGTGCGAACCAGGCTCATCGTCGCGATCGCGGCACTCATGGCCGCGAGCGCCCTGGTCGCCCTACCAGAACCCGCGGGCTCGCGTGCCCCGAGCTCCGCCCGGTCGGTCGACGCCGCGTCGTTGCGCGCCGTGTCGATCGCGCTGCCCGCCGGTTCGTCGGCGACGGCGATTCCCCAACTCGACATCGCGACACGCTCGGCCGATCGGCTCGGGCCCGATTCGACGTTCGCGCAGCGCGGCGCCGCGTCGGTCGGCTCGACACGGCCGTCGGTATCGCAGCCGGCGCCGAAGGCCGGCACGGTGCTCAAGAACTTCTGGCGGTTCGACCCGAACATCAGCTGGTATGGCCCTGGGTTCTACGGCAGCGGCACCGCGTGCGGACTGCGGATGACCAAGACGCTGATGGGCGTGGCCCATCGCACCTTGCCGTGCGGGACGCTGGTCACCTTCCGCAATCCGGCCAACGGGCGACAGGTCACGGTGCCGGTCGTGGACCGCGGGCCGTACGTGACCGGGCGGACGTGGGACATGACGAAGGGTCTGTGCGAGTACCTCGGTCATTGCTACACGGGCTCGATCGAGTGGCGCTGGGGCCACTGACCCGGACGCAGCCTCGGGGCTGACGCGCAACAATCGCGACATGGCTGCGCCTCCGCGTCTCACACGCCGGCGATTGCTGCGCGGTGCGCTCGCTGCCGCGGGTGCCTGGTTGCTGGCCGCCTGCGCTCCACGCACCCTGACTCCGTCGCCCACGAGGCCAACAGAATCGCCCCGCCCCTCGGCCGCGGCCACCCCGACGCCATCAGGCCCGGCCACGCCATCGGCCCCAGCGGCGTCACCCTCGCCCTCTCCGACAGCCGGCGTCCCGAGCCTCCGCCGGCAGGTCGCAGGCCTGATCGTGGTCGGCTTTCGGGGGATTTGCCTGCGGGAGACGCCGTGGCTGGTGGACGCGCTCACGGATCCGGGCATCGGCGGCGTCGTCCTGTTCGACAGGGACCAGACGACGGGCGGGCGCCGCAACGTGGCCTCGCCCGGCCAGGTCGCTCGCCTGACGGCAGACCTCCGGGTGGCCGCGGGACGAGAGCCCCTGATCGCCATCGACCAGGAGGGCGGGCTCGTGACACGGCTCTCGCCTGCCCACGGGTTCCCGGCGGTCGCGTCGGAGGCCGACATCGGCCGGGGAACGAAGGCAGGAGCCCGTCGCTGGGCACAGGCCATCGCCGGCACGCTCGCGGACGCCGGCGTCAACCTCAACCTCGCTCCGGTCGTGGATCTCGACGTCAACCCCGACAGCCCGGCGATCGGTGCGCTCGGACGATCGTTCTCGGCAGATCCCGATGTGGTTGTCGCGATGGCCGGGATCGAGGTCCGGGCACACCGTGCCGCGGGTGTGGCGACGACGCTCAAGCACTTCCCGGGGATCGGGAGCTCCACCGCCAACACCGATGACGGAACGGTCGACGTGAGCGGGACCTGGACGAGGCGTGAGCTGGAGCCCTTCCGCCGGTTGATCGAGGCAGGGCTCGCCGACGTGGTGATGGCCGCGCACGTCATCGACCGGCAGCTCGCGTCGGGCCCGACATCGCTGTCGCCCGCCGTCGTCACGGGCCTCCTTCGCGACGAACTCGGCTGGAAGGGACCTGTGATCACCGACGATCTGCAGGCGAAGGCGATCAGCGACGAGTACGGCACGGAGGAGGCCGCGGTGCTCGCGCTGATGGCCGGCAACGATCTGCTGCTGATCGCGAATCAGCAAACGTACGACGACCGGATCGTCGGGCGGGTCGTCGATGCCGTGGTCGAGGCGGTCACGACCGGGCGGCTCGAAGCGTCGCGGGTCGAAGAGGCATGGAGCCGCGTCCAGCAGCTGCTCGGCGCGCGCACATGACGCACGCGCCGTGCGCGCCGATGCCAATGTGGCGCGGAACCGCGTGACGTCGGTCGACGTCTGGCTGTCGATCTCGCCGCCACGCTGGAGCGTCCCATGCCTCGTTCGGCCGCATATCGACGGTTGGCCCCGCTGCTCTGCGCAATCGTTCTGGTCGCCGCGTGCGCGAACCGTTCCCTGCCACTGACGCCGCCGGCGGCCAGCCCGTCGGCCAGTGGGGTGGCGGGACCGGATGCGACTCCGGCTCCGAGCGCGGCGGATGGCCCCGGCCTGCTGCTCGAGGTCGAGTCCCAGGGTGGGTTCATCAATCCGGCCGCCAGCCTGTCCGCGCTGCCGCTCGTGGTCGTGGACGATGACGGACGCATCTACACCCCCGCGCCACCGGCAACCGGCGACCAGCCACTGATCCCGGGGGTGGAGGTCCGCGATGTCGGGCTCCCGGGCGTGGAGGCGATCATCAGCGCGGTTCGTGCAGCCGGTCTCGACCAGGCGCACGACACCGATGGCGTCGTGGCAGATACGGGCGCGATCGTGTTCAGCGTGATGAACGACGGTGTCGCGACCGTCAGCAGGTTTGCCCGGGCCGACGGCGGCAGTAGCGGCGCAGGTGGTGTCGGGGGGCACCCGGGTGAGCCGGGCATGCCGGGTCAGTCCGGTGGCCCGGACCAGCTGAGCGGCGGCGCGGCTACCCCTGACCCCACCGCGGCGGCGGCGTTCGCGCTGCTCGCCGGGCTCACCGATCCGAAACAACCGTGGGGACCCTCCGCCGGGATGCCCGTCGCGTATCTGCCGGGTGCCTACCGCGTGTACGCGGCGCCCGATTCCACGACGGTGGGGACGGAATTGGATCCGCCGCCGGCCTGGCCGCTCGCCGTGAGCCTCGCTACGTTCGGCGTCCCTGCCGCCTCAGACTTCGGGATCGCAGGGCTGCGATCCGGAATTGTGGCTGGGTCCGACGCGACAACGCTCGCCGCCGGCCTCCGCGCGGTCGTGGAGGGTACGGCGATCTCCTCGGCGGGCCGGTCGTGGCAGGTCTGGATCCGTCCGCTGCTTCCCGGCGAATAGGGTCGGTGTGGTCTGCCGTAGGGTCTGTGTGTTCTGCCGTCGGTCGCCGATGCGGCAGGCATCGAAGGAGAGAACCCGCCGGACCGCTCATCCCGGCTGCGGCGGCGGCTGCTGCCCGGGCGACGAACCGATGATGTGGGTTTCCTCATCATCGCCACAGATCCGGCACCGACGCTCACGACTACCGTACGAATCCGGGGGCGCCCAGTCCGGTAGGCGCCCCCAATACACTCGCGGAGGTCAAAGGCACGTGACGAGATCCTGGATGCGACGGCCATGAGCCGCCGCCAGCGAGGTTCGCGACGTGCCGCATATCGCGCGACCGGTTCCCAGGCACCCGACGCGCGCTCCGCGGCGTATGCGACCGAGGATGAGCAGGGCCCGTCGCTGCGCGAGCAGCTGGAGCAGGCCACCGTGCCCGCCCTTGCATTGCTCCCCATCAGGTTCTTCTTCGGCATCACATTCGTGTACGCGGGCGTGGCGAAGCTCCTGGATCCGACCTTCTTCGACGCATCCAATCCGGCCTCGATCTACGGTCAGCTGCAGGCGTTCACGCACGTGTCACCGCTCGCGCCGCTGGTGCAGATCGTCGAGCCGTTCGCGTTCGTCATCGGGCTGCTGATCGCGCTCGCCGAGATCGCCGTCGGCCTGGGCGCGCTGACGGGGCTCGCGTTCCGGCTGGCCGCAGCCGGCGGTGCCGCCCTGTCGATCCTGTTCTGGCTCACGGCATCGTGGTCGACGCAGCCGTACTTCTACGGCCCGGATCTGCCCTATGCCTTCGGCTGGATCACGCTCGCGCTGGCGGGCGACGGCGGCCTGCTCGTTCATCGCTCGGTGCGCGAGCTGGGCGCCTATGTCACCGATGACTGGCCGGGGAGTCTGCGGTCCGGCTCCGGATACCGCGTGCGCGGCCAGCGTGGCGTCGTGGTCGAGGCGTCACCGGCCCGCCGCCAGATGCTGCAGGCGGGCGCGCTCGGCGCGTTCGCGCTCGCCATCGGCTCGCTCTCGCTGCCGCTGCGGTTCCTCCAGCCGGAATCATCGGAGGCCAGCACCCTCGGGGCCGGCACGGGCACCGGTGCCCCGCCGGCTGGCTCGGGCATCGCAACCGGCGGTGACGCGGGCACCGGCGCTGGAGCCGGGAGCGGGACGACCGGCAGTGGGACTACCGGCACCTCGGCCGGCTCCTCCGCTGCAGCTCGGCCGGTGCGTCGGCAACGCCCGCAACCGCGCCCGCCGCGAACCCGGCGTTGACCCTGGCGTCGGTGAAGTCCGTGAACAAGAACGGCGCGGCGGAGATCCAGGTCCCGATCGACGCACCTGCGCCGTATCCCGCCGGCGACCCGGCGATCATCGTGCGACTCTCCGACGGCAGCTACGTTGCCTACGACGCCACCTGCACCCACCAGGGTTGCCCGGTCGGTTGGAACGCCCAGTACGGGGTGCTGCTGTGCCCCTGCCATGGAGCCGCGTTCGATCCATCCAACCACGGCGCCGTGCTCGGCGGGCCGGCGCGTCGGCCGCTGCTGGAGCTGCCGATCGTGGTCGACAAGCAGGCGGGCACCATCAGCCTCCGCGCCTGACCAAAGGCCGGCCTCACGGTGCGGGAGCGGGCCGCACCATCGGCCGGATCGGCTCGATCCCGTTGGCCGCCAGGGCCACGGCGGCTCGGCGGCGCATCTCGAACTCCACCCGCCAGCGCGCATCCGGCTGGACGCGCCCCGACAGGCGGAGCGTGGCACCGAGCGCCGTCAGCCCGGTGATCCCGGTGTAGGCGGGTGTCTCGATGAACGCCTCGGCGAACGCCGGATCGGCCGCCATCTCTCGCCCCACCGCGTTGAGCACGCGGATGGTGGCATCGACATCCTGATCGGCGATGCCCTCGACCAGCACCACGGGTACCGCATACGTCCGGGTCATGTTCGAGGACGTGCGGATCACGCCGTTGGAGATCGAATGCACGACACCGCCGAAGTCGCGCAGCACGGTGCGCCGCAGCCCGACCTCCTCCACGGTGCCGCCCGTGCCGTTGATGTTGACGATGTCGCCCTTGAAGTACTGACCCTCGAGCAGGATCAGCAGGCCCATCAGGTAGTCGAGCACGATCTCCTGGCCGGCGAGCGTGATCGCGGCCAGCACGAGTCCCATCCCGGCCAGGATCGACCACATGTTGAGTGCCCCGAGCAGGAGCACGACCAGACCACCGATGACCAGGGTTCGGAGCAGCTTCACCAGCAGGTCCTCGGCGGTGGCGACCCGCCGTTCGATCTCGCTCCGCTGCGCCGCGCTCGCACCCAGCTTCCCGGCCTGTCCGGCGGCGACAGCGACCAGGAACCGGTGGATCGCCGGCCGGGCCACCCCATAGACGAGGAGCAGTACGAAGGCGAACACGAGCAGCAGGACGCCGTTGGTGCTGAACCAATCGGCGAGACCCTGCGTCTGGCCGCTGATGTCGGGCAGCGTCATGCGGATCCGCCGCGGCGCGGCGCGAACGTGGCGCTGAAGTGGCGAAGCGCGGCCGGCTCGCGAACGATCCGGTAGCCGCCCAGCTCGCCCGCCCGCGCGGCGACGTCGTGGACGACCTCGATCACGTAGTCGATATGGCTCTGCGTGTATGTCCGGCGCGGGATCGCGAGTCGCACCAGGTCCATTGCCGCCGGCGTCTCGGTCCCATCGGGATGCCGTCCGAACATCACCGTCCCGATCTCGCATCCTCGGATCCCGCCGGCCCGATAGAGCTCGACGGCCAGCGACTGGCCGGGGTACTCGAGCGGCGGGACGTGCGGCAGCAGCGCTCGCGCGTCCAGGTAGATCGCGTGTCCGCCGAATGGCCTGACCAGCGGGACGCCCGCGGCGTGGAGCGCATCGCCGAGATAGGCGGTGGACCGGATGCGATACCGCAGGTAGTCCTCGCTCACGACCTCGCGCAGGCCCTGGGCGATGGCCTCGAGATCGCGGCCGGCGAGGCCGCCGTAGGTGACGAAGCCCTCGGTCAGGATCAGCACGTTGCGGCACTGCTCCGCGAGCGCATCGTCGTTCATCGCGAGCCAGCCGCCGATGTTCGCGAGGCCGTCCTTCTTGGCGGACATCGTCATCCCGTCCGCCAGCGAGCCGATCTCGCGCACGATGTCCACGACCGGTCGCTCGGCCTGGCCCGGCTCGCGGGCCTTGATGAACCAGGCGTTCTCGGCGAACCGGCAGCCGTCGAGGAACAGCGGCTTCCGGTAGCGGTCGCACACGGCGCGGACCGCGCGCAGGTTCTCGAGCGACACCGGCTGGCCACCACCGGAGTTGTTGGTGATGGTCACGAACACGACCGGCACGGCGTCCCCGCGCGTCGCCAGCAGGGTCTCGAGCGCCGCCACGTCTACATTGCCCTTGAACGGGTGAAGCGTCGCCGGCTCGTGGCCCTCGGGGATCACGAGGTCCACGGCCTCGGCGCCGGTCCACTCCACGTTGGCCCGCGTCGTGTCGAAGTGGGTGTTGTTGGGAACGACCTTGCCAGGCCCCCCGACCACGCTGAACAGGATCTTCTCGGCGGCACGCCCCTGATGGGTGGGGATGACATGCCGGAACGGGAAGAGCTCCTGGACAGCTTCGAGGAACGCGTACCAGGAGGGACTGCCGGCGTAGCTCTCGTCGCCGTGCTGGATCGCTGCCCACTGGTCGCGGCTCATCGCCCCTGTTCCCGAATCGGTGAGCAGATCGATCAGGACGTCGTCAGCATGGAGGTTGAACAGGTTCCACCCCGCGGCCTCGAGGGCCGCGTCGCGCTCCGCCTCCGTGGTCAGCCGGATGGGCTCGACGGCATGGATCCGGAACGGCTCGATGATCGTCTGCCAGCGCTCCATCGCTCCGAGGATACCCGCCGTACGATGGCCCGGGGCACGCCCACCGCGGCTTCTGGTCCACGGCCCGGGGCACGCCCAACCGGCCGCGGGCACCGGCCCCCGACCCGGCGTACGCCCACCGCTTTCCGGCCCACCGGCCCACCGCCCGGCCGCGGGCACCGGCCGCGCCGGCCGCCTGCCCACGCGCTCAGCGCCCCGGCCGCCTACCTGCCCATGTACCCACCCGGTGGGTGGAAACGTGCGTCATCGTCGCCGAACCTCATCACCTACCCGTGCAGTGGGTACAACTCCGCGTGAGCGGCCATGCACCTGGTCACCTACCCGTGCGGTGGGCACTGGCGCAACCGTGCTCTCGCGGACCTGCGCTACCACCCGTGCCACGGGTGACTGACCATCTCCACCGGCCGATGCGTGCGGGGATGTGTGAGGGAACCCGCGGCGACGTGATCAGATCGCCCTGTTGCACCCGTCCGACGGGTGGGTGATCAAGAACGAAGGCCTGCTGGCCGCGCGGCGAGGCGCATGGAAACGGAAATGCGTGCGGGCCGCGCGGCGAGGTGCTCAGAAACGGCATGCAGCAGGGCCGCGCGGCAGAGGTGGACGGAGGCGGCAGCGCGTGGGCTGCGGCGAGGTAGGGCGCCGGCAGTCAGCCGGGGCGCGCATCTCGAGGGGAGCGACAAGACCGCGAAGGGAGCGAAAAGATGAGACCGGGCCCGCAGATCCGGACCCGGTCTCGATAAGTCCCGGTCGACGTCCGGACGACCCGGATCCGACCTGATGAATCCCCGGCCAATGTGGCCAGGACGATGGTCCTACCTGCAGCCCCTGACGTCCAGTGTTTCGAGGGCGCGCATGCACCACATTTCGCGTTGGGGCGGCATCCTGCGTGCCGGGGTTTCCGCCAGCGCCACCGCACGGACGGGCGGTACAGTGCCCTGCATGTGTCGCAGCATCCGTCAGCTACGGCGCGGCGAGGACGCCGGCGCCGCCACCACCGGGGAGGCCCAGGCGGCCGCCCTCCAGTACGTCCGCAAGGTCAGCGGATACCGCACCCCGTCGGCACGGAACGAGGAGGCGTTTCGGGCCGCCGTGGACGAGATCGCCGAGGTGACGGAGCGGCTCCTCCAGGCGATCGGCACCCCGGTCGCGGAAGGCCCGGACCCGTTCGCGGACCCGGTCACCCGCCGGGCGATCCTGGCCGCACGCCCCGACGCCCAGCGCCGCGGCGCCCGCGCGTGACGCTGGGCATCGACGCTCGCACCATGGCCGCGCCCACCTGGTGGCGTCGGCCGGGTCTCGACGTGACGGATGGCCTGCTGACGCTCAACGGGGCCGACCTCGAGAGGCTCGCGCGCGAGCACGGCACGCCCCTGTTCGTGTACGACCTGGCGCGACCCGCAGAGAACGCCCGGGCGCTGCAGGGGGCATTCGAGCGAGCCGGCATCCCGCACCTGGTCCGGTTCGCGCTCAAGGCCAACCCCGACCCACGGATCCTCGGCGTGCTTCGGGGTCTGGGCGACCCCGGCCAGCCGGGCAGCATCGGCATCGACGCCTGCTCGCCGGGCGAGGTGCTGCACGCGCTCGCCAACGGATGGCTGCCGAACGAGATCAGCCACACCGGTTCCAACGTGTCCGAGCGCGACCTCGATGTCTTGCTCGCCCATCCCATCCGGCTCAACCTCGACGGTGTCAGCCAGCTCGATCGGGTGGGGCGCCGGGCGCCGGGCAGGACCGTCGGCATCCGCGTCAACCCGGGCGCGGGCGCCGGGTACACCGAGCACCTCGCCTATGCCGGCGACCGCCCGACCAAGTTCGGCGTGACCGAGGACCGGCTCGATGACGCGATCGCGGCAGTGCGGCGTCACGGGCTGACCCTGGACACGCTTCATTTCCACGCGGGATCGGGTTGGCTGGGCGATCAGCTCCGCGCGTTCGAGGCGGCGCTGGAGCGCGCGACCGCGTTCCTCGATCGATTGCTCGAGGCCGGCTTCGCGATCCGCGAGGTCAACGTCGGCGGCGGTCTTGGGCGGGTGGCCAGGCAGTGGGAGGTCCCGATCGATGTCGACGCGTACGCGGAGGTGGTTCGCCGGCACCTCGGTCCGTACGGGGTGACGGTCGCCGTCGAGCCGGGCGACTACCTGATGAAGGATGCCGGCGTCCTGCTGGGCGAGATCGTGAGCATCGAGCGCCGCGGCGGCACGACGTTCGTCGGCCTGGATCTTGGCTGGAACGTCAACAATGCGTACTTCATCTACCGCTTCGCGCAGGAGATCGTGCCCGTGCGCGACCCGCTTCGCGGGCGGACGCAGCTCGTCACCGTGGCCGGCCACATCAACGAGGCGGGCGACGTGTTCGCCGAGGACTATCCGTTCCCGGACGTCGCCGAAGGCGAGATCGTCGTTCTGCTCAACGCCGGCGCGTACCTGGCGGCGATGTCGATGACACACTGCCTGCGACCGACTGCCAGCGCCGTCCACCTGGAACGCGAGGAGACACGATGACCGAGCTCGAGGGATGGGTCGACGTCCCGGGTGGCCGGATCTGGGCGCAGGCCGCCGGCGAGGGGCAGGGCGTGGTCCTCGTGCACACCGGGATCACCGATGCCCGGATGTGGGATCCACAGTGGCCGGCGTTGGCGGCCGGGTACCGCGTCGCGCGCTACGACACGCGCGAGTTCGGGCGGACCGAGAGCGATGCGGTCGACTACTCGGATGTGGCCGACCTGATCGCGGTCATGGACGCCGCGGGGATGGATCGGGCGACGCTCGTGGGCGGCTCGAGGGGTGGCCGGATCGCGCTCGACGCCGTGCTCGAGCGCCCCGATCGCGTGACGGGTCTGGTGTGGGTGTGCGGTGGCATCGGCGGGCTGGCGATCCCCGACACGCCCGAGATCGAGGCGCTCGGCGAACGGGAGGATGCCCTCGAAGCAGCGCGCGACTGGTCCGCGCTCGCTGATTTCGACGTCGCCCTGTGGGTCGATGGGTTCGGGCAACGTGAGGGTCGCGCGGCCGAGGATGTCCGGCGGTTCGTCCACCAGATGGCCTATGAAACCTACGTCCAGGAGAAGCCCGAGGGACGAGCGATCCCGATCGATCCGCCCGCGATCGAGCGACTCGACGAGATCCACGTGCCTCTGCTCGCGATCGTCGGGGAGCTGGACCTCGAGACGGTGTCGATCGCAGCGGACAGGCTGGTGGCCGGGGTCGCCGGGGCCCGCCGGGTAGACGTTCCGGGGGCCGCCCACCTCCCGAGCCTGGAGCAGCCCGCATGGTTCACCGAGACGCTGCTCGAGTTTCTCGCCGGCGTTGTCTGACCCCGCTCGCCTCGATCGGCCTGACCCCGCTCGCCTCGATCGGCCTGACCCCGCTCGCCTCGATCGGCCTCAGCCCAGCTGGCCCCAGGCCACCGCGCGCTCGATCTCGATCCGGATGATCGGCCGGGTCTCGAGGGCGTGCTCGCGGTACTGCGGGTACTTGGCGCGCAGCGCGGCCACGGCCCGCGCGTGCTCCTCGCCGGCGTCGGGCGCCAGGATCCGGGCCTGTCCGTCGAGCCGAACCCAGCCGAGCATGCCCCAGTCCTCGTCCCAGCGATCCGCGAGCAGCGTGACGGCCGGCCGCGCAACCAGGTCCCTGACCCTCGCCAGCGCGAGCGGCTCATCGCGTTGCTTGGGCTTCTCGTCGATCGGCGAATAGGCCACCGGCCAGCCCGGCCGGTCGTGGCGCTCCAGCAGGACGAGGCACACCGGGACCAGCCGCGGACGTCCGTCCGGCGCGCTCGTGCCCAGCGTCACTCGCCGGGCAGCGGCCACGAACGCTCGCTGGGCGGTCGTCGGGGGGCGGGCACGGGACATGCCCTGAGTATCGCCCCGGTGCGGGACGGGTACGATCCGGCGATGGACCAGCGATCCGAACCGTCGCCGCGCCAGGCCTCGCTCACCCGCGTGACGGCATATCGGGGCGGCTCCGCGACCGTGCGTGACGATCGCCTGGCCGGTGAGGAGCCGATGGCCATCCGCGCCTGCGGCCCCGGTCAGGATCCGGTCGATGTGGCAGTCACGATGCGCACGCCGGGCCACGAGGCGGAGCTGGCAGCAGGCTTCCTGGTCAGCGAGGGCCTGCTCGACGACGGCGCGGCGATCGAGGCGATCACGTTCGGCGAGCCGGGAGCGGTGGCACAGCCCGACGATGAGGTCACCGTCCGCCTGAGCCGCCCGTTCGACGCGTCGCGCATCGCCGAGCGCCATTTCGTGGCGACGGCCTCATGCGGTATCTGCGGCAAGGCGTCGCTCGATGACGTCGAGGTTCGATGCGGCCCGATCCCCGATGGCCCGGTCGTCGACCCGGACATCCTGCTGGGTCTCCCCGGCGCGCTGCGGGACGCGCAGGCCGTGTTCGAGGCCACGGGCGGGCTCCATGCGGCTGGCCTGTTCGAGCAAGACGGCACGCTGATCGCGGTGCGCGAGGATGTCGGGCGTCACAACGCGCTGGACAAGCTGATCGGAAGCCAGGCACTGGCCGGGCGGCTGCCGCTGCACGATCGGCTCGTGCTGGTCTCGGGTCGGGCGAGCTTCGAGCTCGTCCAGAAGGCAGCCGTGGCGGGGGTGCCGCTCCTTGCCGCGGTCTCCGCGCCGAGCGATCTGGCGGTCGAGGCGGCGGAGCGGCTGGGCGTCACGCTGATCGGGTTCCTGCGTGGCGACGGGTTCAATGTCTACGCCCGCCCGGACCGGGTGAGGGTCGGGCGGGCGTAGTCTCCTCCCTGGGCCGGACCGCCTCCGTTCGCGAACTCGGAGGCCTCCGTGATGTGGTCAGCTTCTCGGCGTGAGGGGCCAGCTCACCCCGGCCGGCTGGTCGGGCAGCGTCTCGGTGGCGGGCCCCTCGGAGAACGGGGTCGTCACCGGAAGAACGGGCTCGTCATGACAGCGAGCGCAGAACACCGGCTGGTGGCAGTACGCGCAGGCGGTGTTCCCCTGGTCCCGGATGACCTTGGCGTGGTTGGTGGCCATCTCGTCGTGGTCGACCGTGACCGCGCCCGTCGAGTGGCAGTTCACACAGTAGTCGCGCGCATGGCACTCGCCGCACGAGGTTCCACCGGGGTCGACGCTTTGCGCGACGTTCTTGTGGTTGAACACCCACAGGTCGTCGTCGTGCGTTGACGGCGGCTCGCCCAGCGGCAGGCTCGCCACGGCCGGCCCGATCTGGGGGAACGTGTGGCAGGTATCGCACGTCGACGGGATCGTCTTCTTGGTCGCCACACCATCGACCACCAGGAAATGACCGCCGTCGTGACACCGGAAGCAACCCGGGAAGTCGAGGTGCCCGAGATTGTCGGGATAGGTCTTCGCGGTCACCTTCATCTCGGGGGTCGCGGTGAGCCGATACAGAACCTTGATCTGATCGACGGCCTGGTCGATCTGGGCGGCCTTGGTCTCGGCCACGCTCGGGTAGTTGACCGCGTAGAACGTGGCGAGCTCGTCGGCTGCGGCATCGGCCGCCTGCTCGTCGGGATAGGTGTCCCACAGGATCCGCATCCCCTCCCGCTTGATGTACGGCAGGGTCGGATCGATGGCCTCGATGGAGAGATCGTGGTCGAGCCCCGAGCGCGGATTCGGGATCGGGTGGCCGACGCGGTTGTGGCAGTCGTAGCAGGACATCGTCGTCGAGCGTTCGGTCGTCTTCACCTTGGCCACATCGGGATCGGCGTTGGCCGTGTCGGTGATCTGGCTCTGGCTGATGAACTGGTCGATCGAGCCGCTGTCCTCGGTCTCCTCGACGAGATCGATGCGGGCGCCGTTGACGTCGGGCGACCAGTAGTCGACGTTGCGCAGCACGTGCCAGTGGACGCTGGCGGTGACGTCGAACGGGTCGCCACCGCTCGGGCGGATCATGAGCCCCACGAACTGGCGGGTGTTGGCCTCGTCCTCGGAGAACACCGTCGCGGCCTTGAGCGTGGTGATCGGGTGGGCCTCCACCGCGTGACAGCGTTGGCAGGTCACCGACGAAGGTGGCAGCTGAGCGTGGTCAGGCGGCGGGATCGGCGTGGGGAACGTGCCCAGGACGACCTCGACCAGCTGCCGGGTGCCGTTGAGCTTGGCCTTGATCCAGCCCGCGATGCCCGGTTCCACGTGGCACTCGGCACACGCGACGTCGCGGTGCGGGCCGGCCTCGTAGGCCGCAAGCTCGGGAGCCATGGTGTGGCAGCGACCGCAGAAGTCCGCGGTCTCGGTCCAGTTGAGCAGCGTGACCGCGGAGAACGTGGCGATCCCGCCCAGGCCGGCCAGCACGAGCAGCAGGGCGAACAAGCCCCCCCGGGAGGTGGGCATGCGCGGCCGGCGCCCGCGCAGGTAGAACGGATGGCGCGGTCGAGCCGGACCGGACCCGACCGCCCCCTCCGGTGGCTCGGTCGGCTTCGACGCCCCCTCCGGTGGCCCGGTCGACCCGGCTGCAGCCTCGGTCGTCTCGGTCGTCTCGATTGCCTCGCCGGCCGACGCCGGCCGGGGCCTGCCTTCGATGGGGTCAGTCGAGCGCGCTGTCCCGGAGTCGTCCCCGGCTGACCCGGCGACGCCGGTCTCCAACATTCGGGAGACCTGGTCGTCGGGCACGTCGGGGCCGGTCACCGCGTCGCTAGTTGACGATCGCCGAGAGGGCGCGATCCATCTCGGCCTTCGGCAGCGCGCCGATCCGGACCTCCTGGATCCGGCCATCGGTGCCGATGAAGAAGTGGGTCGGGATACCGAGCGTCCGGTACGTGGCCGCGATCGTCTCGTTCTCATCGACCGCGATTGGGAACGTCAGGCCGGCGCGCTGCGCGTAGCTGCCGATGTCGTCCGCGCTCTCGTCGATGAACACGGCCAGCACCACCAGCCCCCGGTCCTTGTACGCCTCGTACGCAGCCTCGACGTCGGGCGCCTCGGTGCGGCAGTCCGGACACCACGTGGCGCCGAAGGTCAGCCACACCGGGTGGCCCGCGTAGTCGGCCAGCGACACGGTCTTGCCGTCCCAGGTCTGTGCCTCGAAGTTGGGCGGCAGCGCGCCGACGGCGGGTGCCACCTGGGCGGCGTTGTCGGGGTTGACCGCCGTCGCCTCGCCGCCGGCACCCGACCCGGTGACGACCCACGCCAGCGCCCCGATCACGACCGCCGTGACCACGATCGCCGCGATCGTCTGCATCCGTCCGGCTCCGCCGCGGATGGGTCGGGCGGTCATGCCCGCAGCGCTCATCTCGATCGCTCCCTTTCGTGCTCGGCGGATCAGCCGAGGCCGGCGTAGCTGTGCAGCCCGCCGAAGAAGTAGTTGCCGAAGTAGGTGAACAGGGTGGCCTCGAACCCGAGCACCAGCAGCCAGGCCGCCGGGCTGCCGCGCCAGCCGCGCATCACGCGGGCGTGGAGGTAGGCGCCGTAGATGAGCCACGTCACCAGCGAGGCGGTCTCCTTGGGATCCCAGCTCCAGTAGGAGCCCCAGGCGACGTTGGCCCAGACCGCGCCCAGGATGATCGTCAGGGTGAGGAAGGGGAAGCCCACGACGACCGCGTGGTAGCCGATCTCGTCGAGCACCTGTGGCTTGGGCAGGCCCCAGCGAGCGCCGCCATCCGCAGCGGCCAGGGCCGGGTCCGTGGTCGAGCGCAGGACGAACCGCCGCACGGCCGCGACGCCCAGATAGGCCACCAGCGAGACACCGATCCCCCACAGGACGGCCGACCCGACGCCGCTCGTGATCAGCAGCCCGACGAACGTCAGGATGCCGGCCGCGGCCCCGATCAGGAACGTGGGCGCGGAACCCGTCTGGACCAGGTACAGGGACGAGGCCGCGAACGCGATCGCGAACGAGCCATAGGCCACGATGGCGACCGCGACATGAACGGTCAGCAGCAGGTTGTTCTGGAGCGCCGGAACGAGAGGCTCGATCTCGGCCGGGATGGTGGCCGCGTAGACCATCATCGCGAGCGCGACGGGGAGGGCGACCAGCGCCAGGATGCGCTGGTGGTAGCGGCGCTCGAACCACATGTAGGCGGCAAGGACGCCGAACGCGAACGCCATCGAGAACTCGTACATGTTGGCGAACGGGCCGTGCCCAGTGGCGATGGCACGGAAGATCAGGCTCGCCAGCATGGCCAGCACCGCCAGCCAACCCACGATCGTGGCGTAGCGGCCGATCGCTGCGGTTCGCGGACC
This sequence comes from uncultured Chloroflexia bacterium, assembly GCA_963734995.1. Classification (GTDB taxonomy): domain Bacteria; phylum Chloroflexota; class Limnocylindria; order Limnocylindrales; family CSP1-4; genus CAIXZV01. The sequence continues at coordinate 103,253 of CAVTJD010000013.1, read as the reverse complement.
CGAGACGAAGCCCAGCACGCCGGTGTTGCCCGGGATGCCCGCCGTCTGCATCCGGGCCGCCCGCAGCCCGGACAGCGCGTACATGAGGTAGAGCAGCGTCGCCAGCCCCGTGCTGAGCATCGCCGCCACGAAGGCGTATTCGGACATCTTTGCCATGACGGGTACTCCCTCAGGCCCGCGTCGGCGCCTGGAGCGCCGAGCGGACATCACTCACCAGCTTTTCGAAATCGGTGCCCAGCGCCGCGTCGCGGCTGCCCAGGCTTGCCATCGCGAGCACCGAGCCGTCCTTGCCTCGCGGCGTGATCCGCGCCCACACCCGCTTGTGCGGCAGCAGGAACCGGAGGGCGAAGCCCAGGAACAGCAGCGCACCGCCCAGCCACACGAGCATCACGCCCGGGTCGCGCGACACGTTGAGCCCCGTGAACTGGGACTCACGGTCGAAGGTGACGGTCAGATTGCTCATGGTGACCGGACTGCCCTGATCGATCACCTGGCTGTCGACCACCGTGCCGGTGTCCCGGGCGTAGATCGTCACCTGCATCTGCCCGGGCTTGATCGTCGGGTCCGTCGTCCCCAGGGTCGAGACGACCTCGCCGATGTAGGCGGTCCCGGGGATCAGGAACGTGCCGCCGCGCCGGCCGCCGTCGGCCGAGTAGGCGAGCGGCACACCTTCGGACACCACGTCGGTCCCGCTCGCGTCGGCGACGGTCATCACGGCCGCGGGTCCGAAGAATGCCTGGTAGAAGGTGGTGTCGCCGTAGTGGAGCGGGTCGTTGACCCGGATCGTGTGGCGCGCGACCTCCTGGCCGTCCTTGTACAGCACGACCTGGCTCGCGTAGTCCTCGGGCGCGCCGGTGTCCGCGTAGTAGGAGTCGGTGAAGTCGATCAGCTGGATCGACAGCCCGGGCTCGGCGCCGACCGGCAGGGTGCTGCCCTCGGCGATGGTGAAGCCGGAGTTCCGGTAGCCGTAGTAGGACCCGATGACGACGCCCGCCAGGATCACGACCAGTGCGAGGTGGCCGATCAGGCCGGAGAACAGGACCCAGCGGAACCGGTCGGCGTAGACGTGCACCGTGCCGTCATCGACCGACAGCGTGCGATAGCGGCGATGTCGCAGGACGTCCGACACGGTCGCCAGCGTCTGCGCGGGCGCCTGCCGGACCACGATCGCCTCGTGCTGCGGCGCATGCTCGAAGAACGCCGGACCGACGTCCACCCGGGGCTTGGTGATCGTTCGCCAGATCCCCGGGGTGCGGTGGACCGAGCACGCGATCAGGCTGATCGTGAGCCCGGCCACGACGAGCTTGAACACGAGCGAGTTGAAGATCTGGAACAGCTGGAGCGAGTCCATGATCCCGGTCCAGCCGCCGTACTTGGTGCGGACCTGGGCCAGGAAGTCGGCCTTCGCCGTCGCGTCGTCCAGCACGCCCTGCGGCGCCTGAACGATCAGCGACCCGGCCACGCCCAGGACGGCCAGCGCGAGCAGCAGGACCATGGCCAGACGCATGGACGAGAGGGCCGACCACAGCGCCTCGAGCGCGCGGTCCACGTGGTCCATGAGCCCCCGTTCGGTGGCGGCCGTGGTCGCCGGGGGCAGCGGCCGGGAGCCGACCTCGTGGGTCATGTCCTGGGACCTCCTTGGGGATCGGTGACGACCGATCGGGCGTCACCGGGGTGAGGGTTGTGGCAGGCATGCCTGGCCGTGCAGGCGATGAGCAGGCGCATGCGCCGGGGCGCGAGGCAGGAACGGGTCATGGCGCGACGCTCTCGGCCGGCGCCGCTGCCGATGCGGCCGCTGACGCCCCGGGCGATGCGGCCGGCGAGGCAGGCGCGGAACCGTCAGGCGCGGCGGAGCCGTCGGGCGATGCCGACGCCCCGGGTGCCGGCGAGGCGGGCAGCATCGAAGCCGTGGCCAGCGCATCGAGGTGGGACTGGACCGTCTGGGCGAGCTGCGAGCCCGGATCGAGCTGGGTCACCAGCGTCCACTCGCGCTCCACACCCGCCCAATCGGGTGTCGTCTGGTTCAGGTACAGGAAGCCCAGGTCGTAGTGGACCTCCGCGTTGTCGGGGGCCAGATCCACGACCTGCTTCCAGGTCGTCTCGGCGGCCGGCAGGTCGCCCAGGTTGAAGCTCACGGCGCCGCGCGCCAGGAGCGCCTGGATGTTGTCGGGCTCGATCGCGAGCACCTTGTCCAGCCAGGTTGCCGCGCTCTCGTACTCCTGCCCGGCGTAGAACTCGTTGGCGAGTGCGAGCAGCACGGTGGTGTCCTGCGGGTTGGCCTGGTACTGCGCCATCAGGCTGCTGACCTTGTCCTGGTCGATGGCCGGCGCGCCGGCGCTCGCCTGCACCGCGTCACCGCCGGTGGCGTCGGCCGCGCCACCGTTGACCAGCACGTTGGCGCCGACCGCGAGCGCGATCACCGCGACGACCGCCACGCCACCCAGTGCGATCCGCCGCCACAGGCCGCCGGACGCCTGCGAGGTCAACACGTTGGTCGTGGGGATGGCGCTCGCCGACGGGACCTCATTCGGGGTCGTCGGTTCGGCGACGACTGCCTTGGCGGCGCGGCGCCGGGGCCTCGCATCGGGTCCCATGTCGGCATGCGCGCTCGGCGTCACGGCCGCGTACAGGGAGTCGAAGTCGGTGCCCGGCTCGTCGTCGGTGACGTCAGGCTGGTTCGGGTCGATCACGGCGGCAGGCGCCGCGGTGGTGGCCGGAACGGAGTCCCGGCGGGCCGGAGGTGTCGCCGGCCCGCCGGGTACGACCGTCGGCGGCCTCGTCGGGCTCCTGAGGGCTGAGCCCTCGAGACCGACCGGGTCGGTCAGATTGAGGTACGCCGCGTCGAGCGCTGCAGCCTGGGCGTGGGCCCAGCCGCGGAGGCTCGAGGGCGCTGCCGCGAGGTATTCGCTCGCAGCCTCATGGAGTGCATCGATATCCTCGGGCGAGGCGCTGGGCGGTAGTCCGAGCTGCGAGAGCAGCGCGTTCTCCGCGGCGGCCCGGCCTTTGGCGGGGAGCACGCGCGGGTTCATCCGCGGCCTCCCCCGGGACGCGCGCAACGTGGGTTGCGCTGTGGCAGCCGGTTCATCGTGAATCCCTCATCTGATGCCGCGGAGCCCGCGGCGTGACACCTGAGGGAATTGTCAGGAGCGGCGACCCTGCGGCCCATCCGTCAGGACGCACATTTCCACCGGGACCAGGGAGGGCTGTTGGGTGGATATCGCGGAGGGAGGCTGTATCGGGCGATACAGACGACGCCATGCGCCGGTAGGGCCGCTGCGCAGTCCTAGGGCGCCGCTGCGTAGACGTAGCCGTCGTGCGGCTTGCCATGGCAGGTCAGCGTGCAGCTGCCCAGCGCGGTCGAGGTCGCAGGAACGAACGACAGCGTGCCGTTGTAGGGCTGGACGTCGGGCGCGAAGTTGACCAGGCCCTTGGCGGGCGTCTGCCCGCCCACCGCCAGCACGTCGCCGTGGATCCGGAAATGGCACTCGGCGCAGGTCGCGTTCCCCTGGCCGTCGCCGGCCACGTCGATGTCGCCGCCGCCGGTGCCGTTGTAGGCAATGTCGTTGAGGTGGTAGCCGTGCCAGTTGAAGTTGGTGTCGTTGCGAGGGTCGCCGCTGTCGTCCACCATCGGGGCCTCGGCGTGGCACACGTAGCACAGCGAGAAGTCGGTGGCCGAGTACAGCTCGTTGGCGGCCAGCAGATCCCTGTCCCGGTACGGGGCGATCAACAGACCACGGTTCGGGCTCGCGTGGTCATCGAGCGACGCATCCGCCGCGGGCGGGCTGGCCGGGTTGGCCAGGTCGGCGTTGCCGTGGCAGCTCGTGCACCGGATCGTGGATGCGGTGGTGAACGACCACAGCTTGGACGGCGAGGTCCCCGACAGGCTGAGCGTCATCGCCGCTGTCTGGTTCTTGCCGGCAGCCTCGACCGGGTGGTACGACACGTTCGCGGGGTTGAGCTCGACCGCCTTGTCCAGTGCCCATCGGCTGGGGTGGTCCGGATCCTGCGCCGGCAGCTGCGTGAAGCTCGAGTGGCACTTGAAGCACAGCTGGTACTCGAATGTCGACGTCTGCTGGAGCGCGTAGGTGGGCGTCGAGCCGGCCGGCCCGTTGCTGACCGCGACGCCCGATGCGCCGGCGATGGCGCCAGAGGCCGTCCAGCCGTCGGTGGTCTCGACCGGTCGCGTGGTATCGCTCGCGTGCGGCTGGTGACAGTCGGCGCATTGTGCGTGCCGGTCCAGCACGCCCTCGAACTCGTTGTCGCTGGCCAGCGTGTGCGATGAAAGCTCGGTGGCGGGGTGCTGGTAGTAGGCGTCGGTCGCCGGATCGTTCTGAGGTGCCGATGTGAACTGGGACTTGACGTCCGCGTCGGCGCCGGTCCCGTCGTGACAGGTGAAGCACAGGTTGGCCATCGGTGACGCGGCCTGCAGGAGCATCGGGCCCTGGGCCGTATGGCTCGCGTGACAGGCGGCACAGGTGTCCGACGTCAGCCCGACCGTCATGTGGGGGCTGGTGTAGTCGAGCGGCGTCACGTCCGTGGCGAGGGACGTGACGCGCAGCCCCACGAGGGTTCCTCCGGTCGACGTCCCGGTTGAGCCGGCTGCCGTGGTCGACGTCGTCGAGAGCCGGTAGAGCGGGGCGGCGTCAGGGGTGGACGTCCCGCGTCGCTGGCCCGGGGACAGGTCGAGCGACGGCTTCGACCGCATCGTGACGACCGCCGGGCCCGTGGCGGCCAATGCGGTGGTGCCGTCGGCGAGCCGGAAGTCGTAGCTCGCGAGCCACGCGGCGTCGGCCGTGGCGCGGACGGCGAACTCGATCTCGGTGTAGCTGTGGCCCGGCATCGTCAGCGCGCCGGCCGGGTTGTGGCCCGCGCTGCTCTCGCCCGGGACGGCGGTTGCCAGGGGATCGTCGCTGGTGTTCAGGCGGAGCTGTGCGGCGTCGATCGCTGACCTGCGCGCCTTGAATGTCTTGCCGTCGTCGGCTGCGGCATAGAACGGCTGACCGACGACCGGATCGACCTCGGGGATCGCTGTCCACGCGCCGTCATCGCCGGCCACCTCGAGCGTGGGCTGAAGGCTCGCTTCTTCGTCGCCGTCGTTCACGACCTGGAACCTGAGGTGATAGACGGTGAACCGCTGCGCGCCGTCGAGCGAGCGATCCACGTTGCCTCGGGCGACGACGTTGCCCTGCACGTTGACGGTCTCGAACCAGGCGTGCTCGACATGGGGACCCGGGGGTGTCGTGGGCGAGGCCGATGGCGATGCGGACGGATCGGGCGACGGCGACGCGTCCGGGTCGAGCGAGGTGGACGGCTCCGGCGAAACCCCCGGATCAGCGCTCCCAACGGGCTCGGCGGAGACCGTCGGAGAGGATGATGGTGCCGCCGAGGCGGGGGGCGGCGGGCTGGTGGGCGACGTGGTCGGTGAGGGCGAGGGTCCGATCGAGGGGGTGGCCGTCGGGGCCGGCTGCGACGCCGGTGCGGTCGGGCTCGGCGATGGGGTGATCGATGGCGATGATGCGGTGGCGCTCGGCTGGGGGGCCGCCGTCGGATCGGGTGACGAGGTCGCGGAAGGCGTCGGTGCTGCGGTGGGGCTCGGCGTCGCGACCGCGGACGCGACGGGCGTCACCGTCGGCCCCGCGGAGCCGGACGGCGCTGGCGTGGGATCGAGCGCGCGGACGGCAGGCGTGATCGGCGAGACAGCTCCGAGCATGCCCGTCACGACGAGCACGACCCCGAACAGGGGTCCAGCACGGCGGGTGAGGAGCCGGTTCATCGGGCCGATCGATCCTTGGTTGCTTGGGGCGCTCGGGACGCCGGGGGAGGAAGGTGGATCAGGGGTTGACGACGTTGGTGTAGGGGATCGTCCCCGTCGGATCGTGGCAGGCCTGGCAGGTCCCACGGTTGTCGATCTTGAGCAGCCGGCTGGACGCCGAGGTCGTGCCATCCGGATAGGGGTAGTCGGCCGAGAACGCGGTCGAGCCATCACCGGCCATCGAGGCGTTGGAGCCGTGGGCGACGTGGCACTGCGTGCACTCGTTCTGGCCCACGTCGTGCCGGTAGCGGAAGATGGGGTCGCCGGTGTCGGTGGTGGCGCCGGTCACCTGGTCGTAGCGCGTATGGCAGGCGCTGCACCAGGCCGTGATCTGCGCGCGGAACGAGGTCAGGTTCGTGCCGCCCGGCACGTACATCGGCTTGTCACCGAACGAGCCGGATGCCGCCGTGGCGCTCGATCCGTTCCAGCCCGGCACGCCGTCCCACGGCAGGTAGCGCCGCCAGTAGTCGCCGCCGGTCGCTCCGGTGCCGCCGTCCGGGTACGTCTCGTCCACGACGTCAGCGAGGGTGCGCCCCCACTTGACGGTGTAGTTGCGCGTCCCCGCGGCATCGGTGCCGGTCGGCAGCGAGGCGTCGGTGACCGTGACATCCGAGCTCACCTCGGCCATGCTCCCGGTGCCGTCACCCGGGATCGGGTTCAGGATCCGGTACTGCCCGTTGCCGTGGGGGTTGTGACAGCTGGCGCAGGAAAGATCGACGGCAGGGCCGGCCCCGGAGCCCGTTGCGCCGTTGCCCCAGGCGATGCCCGGGGCGGACGCGAACGTTGCGCCGTCGAGGTGGAGGTGCGCGGACGTGGTCGGCTGGCCGTCGCCCAGCACCGGGACGTCGGCCGAGAACCAGGTCGCGTAGGCACTGAAGAACAGGCGCGGGTAGGAGATCCGGCTGGGATCGCCGGAGTCGATCCGAGCTTCGACGAACCCGCCCGAGCGCAACGCGCCGGCGACGACGGCCGGATCGCGGACGTCGACCGTGCCCAGCGCGTACTGGATGCCGCTCTCGACGTCGGTGGTAGCACCGGTTCCAGCTGCGCCGTGGCAGCTGAGGCACAGGGCCTCCTCGTCGGGCTGGGCGAGCAGGTTGGAGCCCTGGCCGGTGTGGGCCCGGTGGCAGCCGGCACAGCCGTCCGCCGTGAGGGTGCTGACGCCGGAGTTCGCGTCGGCGACATGCGGGCCACCATCGGCGAAAACGGGGGCCGCGGCGAGGAACAGCAGGGCGCACAGGGACAGCGAGACACCGATCACCGCCCTGCGGGCGGCGGGTCCGGTGGCAAGGCGAGTCATCAGCTCACTCCTGGGGCGCATGTCGCGGTGCTTCGTCGAGGTCTCGGTCATCGCTGCTGGAGGTGTGGTGGCCGGGACGAGGTCGCCGGCCACCACGCTTGCCTTCCTAGGGGACGTACGGATCGGGCGTGGCCCCGAGGAATGTCCCGGCCCCGACGGTGCCCGTCGGGTCGTGGCATGCCTGGCAGGTTCCACGGTTGTCGATCTTGAGCAGCCGGCTCGAGGCCGACGTGCTCGCGTCCGGATACGGGAAGTCGCTGGAGTACGTGCCGTCCATGGCGGCGTTCGAGCCGTGCGCGACGTGGCACGTCGTGCAGGCCGTCCGGCTGGTGCCATGGCGATACGTGAAGATCGCGTCGCCACTGTCCGTCCGCTGCGGGATCGAGGACGTGTCGTTCGCCAGATAGCGGCTGTGGCACTGGGCGCACCAGGCCGTGATCTGGGCGTTGAACGAGGCATCCCCGTTGGGCATGTCCTTCGATGTCGCGCAACCCGACTGGGTCGTGCTGTTCACCGTCGGGTCGCACGGATCGCCCGTCTGATACGGACGCCCGTTCGGATCCCACGGGACGCTCGAATGGAAGTAGTCGCCAGCGATCGACGAGTCCGTCAGGCCCAGGGCTTCCACATCGCTCGCGAGCAACGTGCCACCCTGCTCCTGAATGACCGTGTAGTTGCGGGTCTCACCGGGGTCCGGCAGTGCCGCGTCCGTGACCACAGCGTCTGCCGTGGCGGGAGCGAACGGGTTGCCGGTGGTGCCCGGATCGGCCTCGGGGATCGGATTGAGGATGCGGTAGTTGCCATTCCCATGCGGGTTGTGGCAGCTGGTGCACGTCATCCCGTCGACCGTGCCACCGGGGTTGTCGGTCGCGTCGAACGTCACGCCCGGCGTGCCGTCGATGTTGCCCCAGGCGACGCCTGTGGCAACGACTCCGCCAGCGCCGTCGAGATCCAGGTGCGCCGAGGTCACTGCCTGACCGGCAGCGAGGACGGCGACCTTTGCGTGGTTCGACAGGGCGGGGGTGGGGCCGTGACTGGTCAGGTACGTTAGCCGCGCGGGATCGGCGGAATCGATCCGCGCCTCCACGAAACCGCCGTCACGAAGTGCGCCGAGCACGGGCTCGGTGCCCGTGCCGTCGTTGGCGAGCGTGTACTGCACGCCGCTCTCGACGTCGGTGGTGGCACCGGTGCCGGCCGCGCCGTGGCACGACAGGCACAGGGCCTCTTCATCAGAGGCGGCGAGCAAGTTGGATCCCTGTGCGGTGTGGGCCCGATGGCAGCCGGCGCATCCATCCGTCGTCAGCGTGCTGACGCCAGAGTTCGCCGATGCCACGTGGGGTCCACCGTCCGCGAGCACAGGAACCGCGGCAAGGAACAGCCAGAGGCTCCCGGCTGCGATGAGCAGCATCAGCCTTCTCAACTGTCCTCACCTCCTTTCTGAACTGCGGGTTTAGAGAAATGGGCCGCCCGTTGTCGGCGGCGACTGCACGATCCGGTCCCTCACCTCCCCTCTCGCTGCTTGTTGCCTAGTAGCTCCAGACCTGGACCCGATTGTTGGCGGAGTCGGTCACATAGATCCGCCCGCGCCCATCCACGGCCAGGCCGTTGGGATATTCGAACTGCCCATTGCCGACGCCCTGGGCGCCGAACGAGCCGAGGTAATCGAGGTTGTCGGCGCCGGGCTGCAGCGCGGCGTACACGAACACCGCGTGACCGCTCGAGTCGGCGACGTACACGCGCCCCTGCCCGTCGACGGCGATGCCGCGAGGGAGACCCAGGTCGCCATCGCCGACGCCGCGGCCGATGCTCGCCGCGACGTTGCCGTCGGCATCGAACACCAGCAGCCGGCCGTTGTTGCTGTCGGTCACGTACACGTTGCCCGCGCCATCGACCGCCACCCCGTTCGGGAACGACAGGCCGGCCTCGGCCCCGATCGTGCGCACCAGTGCGCCGTCGGGATCGAACTCGAGCACCTTCTGGGGATTGGAGGCCACATCGGTGACGAACAGATCGCCGGCCGCATCGAACGCCAGGCCCAGCGGCTGCCAGCCGTCGACGCCGTCGGGCGTGAGCTGGCGCTGGTACGTGCCGTCAGCGTTGTAGACGTAGATCGACCCGGTCGGACGATCGGAGACGTAGACCTCGGAGGTCAGCGGGTTGAACGCGAGATAGACCGGCACGTGGTCGGCACCGGTCGAGATCGGCGGCTGCATGAGGCCGAGCTCGCTGCCCGACCCGTCCAGCACGCGCGCGATCTTGTCCCCCTCGGTCTGGCCGACCCACATCCGATCGCCGGCCGGGTCCACGGCGACGCCCATCGGTCGATCGACGCCATACGCGGACGTCACGTAGCCGGGCATCACGACATCGCCCGGGATCGTGGGCAGCGGGATCGGCTGCCGGAACAGCAGGTACCAGATCGCGAGGGCCAGGAGCCCGACCAGCGCGGCGAGCATGAACAGCAGCACCAGCACCTTGCGCCGGCGGCGCTCCGGTGGCTGCTCCTCGGCCGTGCCGGCCGGGGGTGCATCGCCCGCGGGGGGCTGCTCGTCGATCTCGGTGCCCGGAGCCGGCTGGGTGCCGGGGATGGGCTGGGCCACTGCCGGGGACGCGCTCATGAGTTGCTCCCTTCGCTCGGCGCCGCGGTCGGTGCCTGCGGGGCTCGCGTTCGGCTCAGGCCGAGCGATGCGCTCGCGTTGCTCGGATCGAGTGCGATGGCCTTGCCGTAGGCGTCGGCCGCGGACGCCAGATCGCCCCGGGTCTCGAACACGAGCCCGAGCCCGAGGTCGACCTGCACCTGGACGGCCGTGTCAGCGCTCGAGATCGCGCGCAGCTCGCTCTCGGCGGTCGTCGAGTCGCCGTCGGCGAGGTCGCCCATGGCGGTTGCCCATGCCGCCAGCTCGGCCTGTCCTGTCGCCGTATATGCGTCGGCGAGTGTTCGATATGGGTCGGCCCAGCCGACGGGCACGAACGCGACGGCCCGGTTCAGGGCCTCGATTGCCTTGTCAGGCTGGCCGGCCTTGACGTACGCGGCACCGATCAGGTTCATCGCGTCCGCGTCGGCCCGGTTGATCGTCAGGGCTTTGAGCAGGTTGTCGATGGCGTCCTGTGCCTGATCCTGCTGGAGGGCGATCGAACCCAGGCCGTAGTAGGCGGCTTCGAGTGCCGGATCCACGTTGGCCATCTCGCCGCTGCCGAGGAGCTGGACCGTCTTCTCGTAGTCGCTCTTTGCGGCGTCCAGCTGACCCGACAGGAGATATGCGCGCGCACGACTCGCGTAGCCTTCCTTGTCCGCCTTGCCGGTCGCGATGATCTCGGTGTACTGCGCGATCGCGTCGTCATACCGCTCGGCAGCCATGTACACGTCGGCCAGCTGGCCACGCGACGCGATGTCCGAGGGATCGTCGCGAACGGCCTGCTCGAGGGCGGTGAGCTGCTGGTCCACGATGGGCGCGGTTGGCGCTCGGAACCGATCAACGGCGTAGAACGCCACGAATCCGACGATGCCCAGCAGCAGCACGATGCCCAACCGCTTGATCCAGCGGTTGAGCTGTGCGTCGGGCATCTCGGCCAGGGACGTGACCCGGAACATGGAAGGCACCTTCACTCCACGGTCGGCAGAATCGGACGGGCCGACCTGCCTCAATGCTCACGCGCGCGTGCGGCGGAGCCCATCCGTCGGGGGATAGAGTTGCGATACAGGTAGTGGTGCCTTCTCGCCCCCCGGGCCTGTATCGAGTGGCCCACGGCGCGCGGCCGAGATCGCACGTGGCTGACGCGCCGATCGCGAGGTGGGTGCTAGAGCGACTCCCGCGGCGTCTGGAACCCTGACGGGACGTCGACCTCGATCACGTCCCCGTCGAGTCGCAGGGGGAACCGATCCAGCGGCCGGGGTGGCGGTCCGTGGAGCACCTTGCCGTCGATCGAGAACGCGCCATCATGACAGCGGCACAGGAACTCGGCATCGTCGGCAGACCAGGCGTAGGCGCACAGCGCGTGGGTGCAGCGCGGATCGAACGCCACGATGTCGCCGCTGGTCTGCCGCACGAGCCACGTGGAGCCCTGGACGGTCGAGCCGCCGGTGGTGAGCGTGAACGGCACCTCCGTGGGGGTCTCGGGGGCCAGGGTCGCCGGGTCGAAGTCAAGCTGCACCGGGATCGGCGGCCCCGCGCACGCCTCGAGCAGCACGCTCAGCCCCCCACCCGCGGCAAGGGCGCCCGCGCCCATCAGGATCAGGACGCGCCGTCGAGGCACGGGCGTGGTGCGTGGGTCGAACGCCGGCCCGCTGCTGGGTCGATCTGGCCGGCTCGGTCGGTCCGCGCCGCTCGGTCGGTCTGAGAGGTTGCCCATGTCGGGCGAAAGCCTAGCCGGTAATCGCCGCCGGCTGCAGGCGCGGGCCACCATCGGCGCGTCCCTGGCCGCCCGGTCGTTCGTCGCCGACCCGCCGCGTGACGGTGTCGCGGATGATGGCCAGGAAGTCGTCGGGGTGGGACGCGAGGCACTCGCGCCGCAGCGTCCATGCCTGAGTCGTGTTGATGTCCACCCCGAGGACGAGGTTGCATGCACAGCGACGAGCAATGTCGACCGCGTCGATCCCGCCGCCCTCCTCGACCACGATCACGCACGGCTCACCGGCGAGCGCGTCATCGACCGCATCGTTCTGCGCGACATCGACCGCACGGACGACGATCCCGGGCTCGTCGGCCAGCATCCGCTCCAGCCCCTCGCCCATCAGGGCATGGCTGTACAGGACGAGGACCCGCACCGGCTCAGTCACGAGATGGCTCCACCCCCACGGACACGGCGGACCGTAGCGGCCCGTGCCAGCGATCCTAGGGCCGCGGCGGTCAGCCTCCAATCCGTCGCCCGGCATACGGTCGGCACGCGCGATGTATCCGAAGGGATAGCCGCGAATCGCCCTGACGGCACGGTCGGGCCGTCAGGGTCCGCGTGCGCATCGAAGCGCCTTGCGACGTCGGTGGGCGGAGGCGCCCCCGCAGGCGCCTGGTTCAGCCGGGGTTGGAGCCGGGTGTCAAGCCCTTGCGTACCGCGTACGCCGCCGCCTGAACGCGGTTCGTGAGGTGGAGCTTCTCGAGCGCGTTGTGGACGTGGTTCTTGACGGTGCCCTCGGTGATCGAGAGCTCGTTCGCGATCTCCTTGTTGGACAGGCCGTCCGCCACCAGCTCCAGGATCTCCGACTCGCGCCGGGTGAGCGTCGTGTCCTCGGCCGGCATCGCCTGGTGACCACGTGCCGCCAGACCGCCGGTGCGCAGCGCGTCGAGCAGCTTGCTGGCCACCGCGGGCGCGATCGGCGCCTCTCCGTGCATGACGCCGCGAAGGTCCTCGAACAGCTGCTCCGGGCGGACGTTCTTGAGCAGGTAGCCGTTGGCGCCGGCCTTGATCGACTCGAACAGGTCGTCGTCGTCCTCGGACACCGTGAGCATCACGATCGGGGTGGCGAACCCGGCCCCGCGGATCGCCGACACACCATCGACGCCCGACGTGCCGGGCATGTTCACGTCCATCACCACCAGGTCGGGCTGGAGCGCGCGGACCTTGTCCAGCGCGTCGCGACCGTTCTCGCCCTCCCCCACGACGGTCATGTCACGCTGGTTGCTGATCAGGGTCGCGAGCGCTCGCCGGAACAGCGGCTGATCATCGACGAGCAGCACCCGGAGCTTGGGCGGTAGGTGTTCCACGCGTGTCCTCTGCCTCGAGGCGGACCGTGATCCGGGTCCCCTCGCTCGGCGCAGTATGCACGGTGATCGTGCCACCGATCTGTTCCACGCGTTCCCGCATCGAGGCCAGACCGAACCCGCCCTCCATCGAGCCGGCGACCGACGCCGGGTCAAAGCCGACCCCGTCGTCCTCGATGCTGAGCGTGGTCTGCGGACCATCGCACTCGATCGTCACCGACGCGCGGCTGGCGTGCGAATGCTTGCGCGTGTTGGTCAGCGCCTCCTGGACGACCCGCAGCAGCTGGACCTCCGCGCGCGGGCTGAGCGCGTGGCGGGTATCGCCGTCGCACGCGAGGGTGGCCGCGATCCCGGTCTGCCGGCTGTACTTGCGCAGGTATTCGCGCAGCGCGCCCTCCAGGCCGCCGTCCTCGCGGATGGTCTCGCGCAGGCCGAGGATCGCCTCGCGCACATCCTGGTACGCCTCGTCGGCCGTCTCGGCGAGCTGCGACAGCTCGCCCGCCATGGTGTGGCTTGCCTCGTCCTTCGCCCGCGTCTCGAGCGCCCGCAGCTGGAGATGGATCACGCCCAGCACCTGCGCGAGGCTGTCGTGCAGCTCGCGGGCGATCCTGTCCCGCTCCGCATGGATGGTCCACTGCTCCTCGGCCTCGTGGAGATGGGCGGTGCGCACGGCGATCGCCGCCATGTCGGCGAGGGCTCCGAGCAGGTGCCGCTCGCTCGCGGTGAACGAGGGCCCGGACCGCACGACGCACAGCTCACCCAGGATGCCGTCCGGCCCGCGGAGGGGACGGGCAGCCCACGAGGCGGTGTCCTGGCCAGATGTCAGGGGACACAGGGGGTTCTGACCGTGATGCGCGCCCGTCGCCGCATGGGCGACGTGGCACACACGCCCGTCGTCGGCCATGGCAAGCCGGTCCCTGAGCGCGGCCGCCGGGGAGGCCGGGCCCCGTGTGTCGGACAGGCAGGCGACCGCCCGGTCCGCGCCGAGCAGCTCGCGGGCATGCCCGGTGATCGTGTCCAGGACGTCGGGCAGGTCGGCTCGCCCGGTCAGCTGTAGCGCCACCTCGTACAGCGCCTCACGCTCCCGCTCGCGACGGTGGAGATCGGCCATCGTGAGGCCCAGCCGGGCCGCGCCCGCGATCTCGCCCGCGATGTCGAGAAAGGCCGCGTCCGAGATATCGGGCTCGATCGGCGGATGGAACACCAGTCGTGCGTGGCCGAGGCGATCGCCACCACGGATGAGCGCGATGTCGAGGACCCCCGTGTCGAGGCTGCCCCGCCGCGTGTACTGCAGCTCGTCGAGCGCCGGGTCGGGGTCCTCGGCCAGGAGCGGGCCGAGCCAGCCCAGACCGGGCGCGAGCGCGGCGGGACGCTGGACGGTCAGCCGGGCGTCATCGGATGCGCGGATGGACAGCACGCCCGCCAGCGCTCCCGTCTGGGCCACCAGCCGATCCAGCGCCTGCGCGAGCAGGTCGGGCAGCGTCAGCCCGCCCTGGACCGCCTCGCTCACCGCGTGGGTGACCGTCAGGTCCTTGTTCTGGGCGACGAGCTGCTTCTGCGTGCGGTCGAGATAGAGCGACACGATGGTCGCGAACACGACGACCGCCGCGCCCATGATCATGGCCGCGGCGACGTGCGCCTCGTGCCCGTCCATCTGGGGGTCGATGATCAGGAACCGGACAAGCTCGAACAGCCACACGAAGACGACGGGCACGACCATCGTCGCCCACTTGAGGTTCGTCAGGTTCCGAACACGGGGCGAGCCATTCGTCCGCGGCGGTGGCTGCTGCCCCACGACGGTGTCCGATCCCTGCTCGTATCGCGGGTCGTCGGACCGTTCGTGACGGGGGGCGCTCATAGCTCCGACTGTGCCGTTCGATACAGGCGCGCGCGAAGGGCCGACCGGCCCCCGGCGCGGGGGACCGACCGGCCTGCAACTCGCGGGCCGAATGCGCACATGCGAGAGCTGCGGCGGAGAGTGGTGCGTCCCGGCACCGGACCGCGCGGCCGAGCCGGCCCCGCGTCAGGTCAGGTCGGCGCCCTCGCGTTGACCCTTGGGCCGCAGCTGCACGAACTCGAACCCGAACCGGCCTTTGACGCACAGGTGGCCGTGGGTCACCGAGGATTCGGCCGGGGAGGTCACCTTGACGATGTCGTCGTCCTGGGTATGGAGCGTCAACGTGCAGCCCACCCCGCAGTAGGGGCAGATGGTGTCGGTCGTCCGTTGCGTCTGCGGCTTCCAGGTGCCCGAGGCTCGCATCTCGTGCTCGGAGCGGAACATCAGGGCGCCGGTCGGGCAGACGCCGATGCAGTTGCCGCAGAACACGCAGGCCGACTCCGGCAGCGGCGTGTCGAACTCGGTGGAGATGCGGGCGTCGAAGCCGCGGCCCGCCACCGCGATCGCGAACGTGTTCTGGGCGTCCTCGCCGCACGCCTCCACGCACTTGTAACAAAGGATGCAGCGGGCATAGTCGCGGACGTACAGGGCGTTGTCGGCCTTCACCGGCTGGGCGACGGTCTCGGCCGCCGCGGACACGTCGGCCGAGGGCGGATGATGGTGGCCGGGCTCGCGCTCGTCCCTGGGCACCGGCTGGCGCTCCGGCGGTGCGGGGGGCCCGAACCGCGCCGGATCCGCGCCGTAGCGTGCCGCGTACCTGGCCAGATCCCCGTCGGGCGCCGCCGTTCCCGCCAGCGACAGGTCGACCGACGAGCCCAGCAGCTCCAGGACCAGGCGTCGCGAGTGGCGAACCCGCTCGCTGTCGGTCAGGACATCCATGCCCGGCTCGACCCTGCGCGAGCACGCGGGCACCAGCGCTCGCGAGCCGGCGACCTCGACCACGCAGATCCGGCACACGTTGACCGGGGTCAGGTTCTCCAGGTAGCACAGGGTCGGGGTGTCGACCCCGACCGACCGGGCGGCCTCGAGGATGGTGGACCCCGCCGGGACGGCAACCGATGCCCCGTCGATCGTGAGCTCGACCGTCTCGACGTCGGGTCGCGGCGGTGCCGACGGCGGACGTGACGGGCGCGCCGGTGGCTCCCGCAGGATGCGCTCGACGTCGGGCACCGTCATGAGCCGGTCCCCGCGATCGGCCGGCCGTTGGCCGCGCCCTGGTCGCCGAACCGCACCAGCCCGGCGCGGATCGCGCTGTCGATGGCCGACGGGGCCGTCTGACCCAGGCCGCAGATGGAAGAGTCGCGCATCGCGCGGGCGAGGTCGTCGAACAGCCCGAGCTCTTCGTCCACCGATCCCAGCGGCCGCCCTGCCGACAGCCGCGCCAGCAGCTCCTCCTGGCGCACCGTGCCCACCCGGCACGGGACGCACTGACCGCACGACTCGTCGCGGAAGAAGGCCGCGATCCGGTGCAGCGCGTCGGGCAGGTCGGCGGTCTCGTCGAACACCATGACCACCCCGGAGCCGAGCGAAGCGCCGGCGGCACGCGTGCCCTCGAACGTGAGCGGCACGTCGAGGTGGTCCGGACCCACGAACGAGCCCGCCGCCCCGCCCAGCAGCACGGCCTGAATGTCGCGCCGTCCGGGGACGCCGCCGGCGAGCTCGATCAGCTCACGGACCGTGGCCCCGAACGGTCGTTCGTACACACCCGGCCGCATCACGTGGCCGGAGACGCAGAACAGCTTCGGGCCGGTGGAGCCCACGGTGCCGATCGCCGCGTAGGCCGCACCACCCAGGCGCAGGACCAGGGGCACGTTGACCAGCGTCTCGACGTTGTTGACCAGCGTGGGCTGTCCGAACAGCCCGGCCTCAACCGGGAACGGCGGCTTGTTTCGGGGCTCCGGACGGCCGCCCTCGATCGACTCGAACAGGGCCGTCTCCTCGCCCGCGATGTACGCGCCGGCGCCGACCCGGAGCTCGATGTCGAAGCCGAACCCGGTGCCGTCGATGCTCGGGCCGAGGAGCCCGGCCGCTCGCGCCTGATCGATCGCGTTCGAGAGTCGCTCGCGCGCGGCTGGATACTCGCCGCGCAGGTACACGTAGCCGCGCGCGGCCCCGACGGCAAACCCGGCGATGGTCATCGCCTCCACGAGCGCGAACGGATCCTCCTCCAGGATCACCCGGTCCTTGAACGTGCCCGGCTCCGACTCATCCGCGTTGCACACGACGTATCGCGGCCCCGACGGCTGGGCCGCCACCGCCGCCCATTTCCGCCCGGTCGGGAACGCCGCGCCACCGCGACCCGCCAGCTTCGCGGTCGTCACCTCGTCGATCACGGCGGCCGCACCCATCGCCATCGCCCGGCGCAGGGCGACGTAGCCGCCCGCCCCCAGGTACGCATCGAGCGAGGTCGGGTCCACGACACCGACGCGCTCGAGCAGCAGCAACCCGTCATCACCCGCCTGCGGGGCCAGCCCGCGGACCCACTCGAGCGGGTCCGGCCCACCGGCGCCGAGCTCACGGCGGATCATCTCGGGCGCCTCGCCTGCCAGCTCGACCGCCCAGTCCAAAGTCTCCAGCAACCCGCCGGCATCGGGGATCTCACCCACGACGGTTGCCCCCGGAGCCTCGCCGGCCAGGGTGACCAGGGCCGCGGTCGGGCGCTCGCACTGGCCGAGGCATGGGCTGCGGAGCCACGTCGCTGTCCCGTCCAGGAGCGGTGTTCCGGGCGGGCCGACCGCTCGCTCGAGCTCGCCGCACAGGCGCTCTGCGCCGGCCAGCCGGCAGGCCAGGTCATCGCACACATGGGCGACGACGGGTGGACGCTCGGTTGTCGGCAGCAGCCCGTAGAACGACGCCGCGCCGTAGGCATCGGCCGGTGGCACCGACAGCCGGCGACAGATGTGGTTCAGCGCGCCCTGGCTGAGCCAGCCCGTGCTGGCGACGGCCGCCTCGAGGGCCGGCAGCAGCAGGTCGCGTCGCGCGCGCGCCGCCTGGCCACCATGCGCCGACCGTCCATCTCCGCCTGTGGCCCGCGCACCGCCACTCCAGCTGCCGGGCGCCAGGCCGATCAGCGGGTCGAGCAGGGCATCGACGGCGTCACGCTCCCCGGGGGTCGCGGCGGGGCCCACGACGTGGAGATCCATCCTCGGAGTGTAGATCGCCGGTGCGTGAGCCGGCAGGACGACGCTGGCGCGCACCGTGGACAGGGCCGCCGGCGCCGGGCGAAGATGGACCGCATGACCGATCAGGACGCCGCATCCCTCCAGCGTGACCTCAGGCTGCTGTACAGCCGCGATGAGTTCAACGCCGCGCTCGACCTGCTCGAGCGGCACCCGGAGATGTTCGAGCTGCAGCCGGCGATGCTGTACCACTGGCGGATGTGCGTCGCGGCACGGGCCGGCGCCGAGACGCAGGCCATCGGTGCCCTCAGCGACGGGCTCGCGCACGGCTACGCGTACCCGGCGTCGCTGATCCACGAGGACGGCGACCTCGCCTCGCTCCAGGGAATCCCGGCCTTCCAGGAGCTGGCGCGGCTCAGCCTGGGGCGGTTCGCCGATGCGGAGCGCAAGACCCGGCCGGAGCTGATCGTGGTTCCTCCCCGAGGACAGCGTGCCGGGCAGGTGCCGTTGCTGGTGGCCCTTCACGGCAACTCCCAGAACGCTCGCATGGCCGCCCGGGACTGGTCGCCGATCGTGGACCGGGGCTGGGTGCTGGCATGCGCCCAGTCGACCCAGGTGCTCACATCCGATGCCTACGTGTGGGACGACCTGGAGCGCGGTGCCACCGACGTCCGCAGCCTCCACGGAACGCTGGCCGTCGGGGGCCTCATCGACCCCGAGCGGGTGGTCGTGGGCGGCTTCTCGATGGGCGGTGGCCTGGCGATCCAGCTGGCCGTCACCAGGGCGATCGCGGCGCGCGGGTTCATCGCGATCGCGCCGTACCTGCCGGATCCGGAGTCGCTCCGGGCAGACATCGATGCCGCCGCGGCGGCGGGACTTCGCGGCTACGTCCTCGTGGGCCTGGAGGAGGCACCCGAAGGCCTGGAGCGGATCCGTACCCTGACTGCGTTCCTGAATGCCGGTGGTGTTCGCTGCGAGCTGGAGGAGCGTCCGCGGCTGGCCCATGCGGTCCCGGGTGATCTCGACCAGGTGCTGGACCGGGCGCTGGCGTTCCTGCAATAGCGCCCGGGCGCGACCTCGCTCGCGCGCAGATCCAGCGCTGTGCGGCAGCGTCAGCGCTTCGCCGCCGCTTTGGCGCTCCGCCTCAGCTTCGGCGCCCCGGCAGCGTCCCGTGCACGCCGGCTGGACCGGTCACAGCGCCAGCGGTGGCCCGTACCACACCGACGCCGCGATGATGGCGTACAGCCCGAGCAGCATCAGGCCCTCGAGCCAGGTCGATTCGCCGTCGAACACGACCAGCGCGCCGAGCACCGCCGACAGCGACAGGCCGACGAGGAGGGTCGGGGCGAGGACCAGGGTCATGGGCGTGGGCGACAACGCCAGGCTGGCCAGCATCAGCACCGGCGTGAGGGCGATCGCGACCTGGAGGCTCGAGTTCTGGATCAGGCTGATCGCGAGGTCCATCCGGTTTCGGATCGCCTGCTGCACGCCGACCACGTTCTCGACCGCGTTGCCCGCGAGCGCGACCACGACCAGGCCGACGAACGCCTCGGACAGCCCGAGCGAGGCCATCGCCGGCTGGAGCGCCTCCACGAACCAGTCCGACACGATCGCGGCGGCGATGCCCGATGCGGTCAGCAGCCCGACCGTGAGCGACACCGGCCAGCGCCGCTCGCTTCGCTCGTCGAGCCTCGACGCCCCGGGGCCGCCGGCCAGCGAATACGGGATCGAGGCCGCGAACACGATCAACAGCACGATCGACACGAACACCGAGATCTCGACCGCGTGCCCCTGGTCCGGCCCGCCGGGCGCAGTCGACACGGTCGGGATCGCCAGTGCCGCCACCGCCAGCACCAGCACGATCGCGATCGTCCGGACGAGGGCTGCATCGAACCGCTGGGTACCGTGCCGGAGGCCGCCGGCCAGGAACGCGAGACCCAGGACCAGCAGGCTGTTGCCGAGGATCGACCCGATGAGCGCCGTCTGGACCAGGACCACCAGGCCCGCGCGCAGTGCGAACAGCGAGATGAACAGCTCGGGCAGGTTGCCCAGCGCCGACTGGAGGATGCCCGTGGCACGGGGTCCGAAGCGACCGGCGAGGTGGTCGGTGCCCTCGCCCACGAGGCCGGCCAGCCCCGCCAGGGTGACGGCGGACGCGACGAACACCGGCACGTCGTTGCCGCCGGCGAGCTTGAGCGCGATCGTGGCGAGGATGCCGACGCCCGCGAGGGAGCCCAGCGCGAGCACCTTGCGCCCGAGCATGGCGCGGAACCCGGATGTGGCGGTCGGAGCGGTCATGGCGGCAACTCTACGGTGCCGCCCGGTGCCTGGTCGGGCGGTCGGTGCCGCCGGTCGGGCGGTCGGCCGCGGACGGACAGGTCGTCAGCTGGTCGTGGGTCAGCCGGTGGCGGGTCAGCCGGCGGCAGGCACGCCCAGCTTCTCGACC
This sequence comes from uncultured Chloroflexia bacterium, assembly GCA_963734995.1. Taxonomy (GTDB): domain Bacteria; phylum Chloroflexota; class Limnocylindria; order Limnocylindrales; family CSP1-4; genus CAIXZV01. The sequence goes on along the minus strand of CAVTJD010000013.1, from coordinate 82,983 downwards.
CGGATCGCGGTCGCCTTGAACTCGGCCGTGCCGGCCCGCGGATCGGTCGCGTCGATGGTCAGGTTGTTGACCGGCACCTCGTCCTGGAAGTGGAAGGTCATGAACGCGAGCCCCGGGCGCAGCCCGTCGTCGACGTGGACCGGCGCCTCGACCTCGCCGCGGCGCGAGACCACCCGCACGCGCTCGCCATCGGCCAGGCCCAGCCGCTCGACGTCCTCGGGCGACAGGTCGATCGTCTCGCCGCGCCGACGGGGATACGCGTAGCGGTTGGACTGGACGCCGGTGTTGTAGGAGTCGAGCCGGCGCCCGGTCGTCAGGCGGATCGGGAACTCGTCGCTCAGCTCGTCCACTGGCGGTTCGTGCTCGACCGGCATGAACGGCGCCCGATTGCCGGGCACGGGGTCCTCCCACAGCCGCGAATGGAGGAACAGCTCGCCCGGGTGCGTCTCGTCATAGCACGGCCACTGGAGCCCGCCCTCGGCTTCCAGCCGCGCGTAGCTCATGCCGGCGAACGCGGGCGCCAGGCGCCGCACCTCGTCCCACACCGCCTCCGCGTCGGGCTCGCCCCAATCGTGACCCAACCGCCGGGCGAGCTCGAACACGATCCACAGGTCGTCGCGCGCCTCGCCCGGCGGCTCGAGCGCCTTGTGCACCCGTTGGACGCGCCGCTCGGAGCTGGTCACCGTGCCCTCGCTCTCGGCCCACGCGGCGGCAGCCGGCAGCACGACGTCGGCGATCTCGGCCGTCGCGGTGAGGAAGATGTCCTGGACGACCACGAGATCCAGCCCGCGCAGCAGCCGCTCGGTCCGGGCGCGGTCCGCCTCGGACTGCATCGGGTTCTCGCCGATCACGTACAGGGCGGTGAGGTCGCCGCGCTCCATCGCATCGAACATGGCCGACAGGTGCCAGCCCTTCTTGGGCGGTACCGTGACGCCCCACTCGGTATCGAACTTCGCTCGCAGCGCGTCGTTCTCCACGTGCTGGAACCCCGGCAGCCGGTCGGGCAGGGCGCCCATGTCGCCGCCGCCCTGGACGTTGTTCTGACCCCGGAGCGGGTTGAGCCCGCTGCCGAACTTGCCGATGTGACCCGTGAGCAACGACAGGTTGATCAGCGCGAGCACGTTGTCGACCGCGTTGTGGTGCTCGGTGATGCCCAGCGTCCAGCAGATCATCGCCCGGTCCGCGGTCGCGTAGGCGTGGGCCGCCTCCCGAATCGCCTCGGCCGGCACACCGGTCTCCCGCTGGGCACGGTCCAGCGTGTACGGCTCGACGGCGTCGCGATAGGCCTCGTAGCCGATGGTCGCGCGGCCGATGAACTCCTCGTTGGCCAATCCCGCGTGGATGATCTCGCGCGCCATCGCGTTCGCCAGCGAGATGTCCGCCCCGACGTCGAGGCCGAGCCACAGATCGGCCCACTGTGCGCTCGAGGTTCGCCGCGGATCGATCGAGATCAGCCGGGCACCCCGGTGCACCCCCTTGAGGAGGTGATGGAAGAAGATCGGGTGCGTCTCCCGGGCGTTGCTGCCCCACAGGAGGACGAGATCCGTCTCCTCGGCTTCACGGTATGAGCTGGTACCGCCACCAGCGCCGAACACTGTCGCCAGACCGACGACCGATGGCGCGTGTCAGGTGCGGTTGCAGCTGTCGATGTTGTTGCTGCCCAGGACGACCCGGCTGAGCTTCTGTGCCGCGAAGTTGACCTCGTTGGTCGACTTGCTGCAGCTGAAGATGCCGAACGTCTGCGGGCCGTGCGCCTCACCTGCCGCGCGGAGGCCGGTGGCCACCCGATCCAGCGCCTCGTCCCAGGTCGCGGGACGCAGGGTGCCGGTCCGGCGGTCGCCGTCGCGCACGAGCGGCGTGGTCAGGCGGACGTATTCCTTCGGCACTGGCGTACCTCTGGCGAATGGTCCGACCCGGTGAGTGTAGATCGTCGGGGCGACAGGGTTGCGTTGCCGCGCTGCGGAAGGTTGCTCGGTTACCGCGCGACGGGGCCTCGCAGTCGCGCTTCGCGATTGTTGTGTGCCGCGCTTCGCGGTCGCGTAGCGGGCAACGGGGCCTCGCAGTCGCGCGTCGCGGTCGCGTAGCGGCGCGACGTGCTTACCCCGACGCGCTACCGGAGCGCGACGCCCGGTTCGCCGTCCTCGACGATGCCGATCCGCCACGCGAAGGCCCCGGCTGCCGCGAGGTCCTGCTCCACGGCGGCGAGCGCCGACGGCGGCACGGCGGCCAGCAGGCCGCCCGAGGTCTGGGGATCATGAGCGAGCGCGACCACCTCGGATGCGACATCGCCGTCCACGTCGAGGGCGCCGGCGGTGAAGCGGCGGTTGTGGCCGGCGCCGCCGGTCTCGACACCGGCTCGCGCAGCCGCCAGCGCACCATCGAGCGCGGGCAGCGCGCTCGCCTCGAACACGAGCCGAGCGTTCGAGGCGCGGGCCATCTCGAGCCCGTGACCCAGCAGCCCGAACCCGGTGACGTCGGTGGCACTGCGGATCCCGTTGGCAACCAGGACCTCCGACGCCGCGCGGTTGAGCTCCCGCATCCCGCGCGTCGCGCCCGCCAGGTCCGCATCGCTGGTGTGACCCGACCGACGGCCGCTCACCAGCAGGCCGGTCCCGAGGCGCTTGGTCAGCACCAGAACATCGCCTGGTCGTGCGCCACCTTTGCGCAGGAGCCGGTCGGGGTGCGCGACACCGACGACCGCCAGCCCGTACTTGGGCTCGGGATCCCGGATGGTGTGGCCGCCGGCGAGGATGCCGCCTGCCTCTCGAACCGTTGCGGCGGCTCCCTCGAGCACAGCCCGCAGCGCTGAGCCTGGGAGGTCCTCGGGAAAGGCGGCGATCGACAATGCGAACAGGACCCGGCCGCCCATGGCGAAGATGTCCGAGACGGCGTTGGCGGCAGCGATCTCGCCGTACAGCCGAGGGTCGTCGACCAGCGGCGGGAAGAAGTCGACGGTACCGAGCACAGCGAGGTCGTCGGCGATTCGCCATGCCGCAGCGTCGTCGGGCGGCTCCAGGCCGCTGATCAGCGCGCTGTCCGCCGGCGCCGACCCGGCGCCGAGCCCGGCCAGCGCATCGGCGAGCAGGTCGGCGCCGAGCTTTGCCGCGCAGCCGCCGCAGTCGGTGAGCTCTGTCAGCCGGAGGGTGGGGGCGTCGGCAAGACCGCGAGACGGGGAGGGCATGGCCGAAATGATACGCAGCGGGAACCCGCTGACATTCACGTCAACGTCAAGGTTCTTGCTAGACTCGAGCTGATGCGTCCTTATCCCCAGCCCCTCCTTCCCGGCCTCGTCCGACTCGACCCGGCAAAGGACCGCTTCCGATGGGCCGTGCTCGCCGTGACCAGCCTGGGCGCCCTGCTCTCGGCGCTGACCGCAGGCACGCTCGTGATCGCGCTGCCGGACATCCTGCGGGACCTGCACACGGACCTGTTCGCGCTGCTGTGGATCGTCGTCGGATACACGCTCGTCGCGACCGTGCTCGTGCTCAACGCCGGCCGGCTGGCCGACATGGTCGGGCGCTCGCGGACGTACGTGGTCGGTCTCGGCGTGTTCACGGCCGCCTCGGTCCTGTGCGGCCTGGCACCCGACGCCCTGCTGCTGATCGCCGCGCGGATCGTCCAGGGGATCGGCGGGGCGCTGCTGATGGCCACCTCGACCGCCATCGTCACCGATGTGTTCCCGCGCCGGGAGCTGGGTCGCGCCCTGGGCATCAATGCGATGGTGATCGGAGCCGGCCTGATGCTGGGCCCCATCCTGGGCGGGTTCCTGACCACGTTCGGCTGGCGCATGGTGTTCTGGTTCAACGTTCCGCTGGGCGTCGCGGGCGTCCTGCTCGCGGCCATGATCCTGGTCGACACGCACCCGTCGACCGGCCGGCGCTCGTTCGACCTCGCCGGCTCGGCGATCTACCTGGTCGGCCTGCTCGCGCTGATGATCGCGCTCGCCTTCGGCGGTCTGTACGGGTGGACCACGCCCTGGGTGCTGGGCGGCATCTTCACCTTCGTCGTGGCGGCGCCCGTGTTCGTGTGGGTCGAGTGGCGCACGCGCGAGCCGCTGCTCGACCTCGATCTGTTCCGCAACCGCCTGTTCCTGATGGGCAACCTCACCGGGTTGCTCAACGGGATCGCTCGCAACGGCGTGCTCTTCCTGCTGGTGTTCTACCTCCAGGGCGCGAAGGGCGACGACCCGGTCACGGCCGGGATCCTGCTGGCACCGTTGGCCGCAGGGCTGCTCATCCTGTCACCGGTGAGTGGCGCCCTCGCAGATCGCTTCGGGTCACGCGAGCTCGCGACCCTGGGCATGGTCGTGACCGGTATCGGTCTGGCAGGGCTGATGACGCTCCAGGTGGACACGCCGTACTGGCAGCTCGCGCTGTGGCAGCTGATCATCGGCGCCGGGTCGGGGTTGTTCAACAGCCCCAACACGAGCGCGGTGATGGGGGTCGTGCCACCGGCACAGCGAGGCGTCGGTGCCGGTGCGCGGATGATGCTGACCCAGAGTGGGTTCGTGATCAGCATCGCCCTGTCGATCGGCCTGGTGACCACGGCGATGGATCCACAGGTCCTGCTGGCGGTGTTCTCGGGCACCCAGGTCGGGGCGCAGGGCATCAACCTGGACCCGTTCATCAGCGCGCTGCACGTGGCGTTCGCCGCGGGCGTCGTGGCCAGCTTCGTCGGCGCCGGTGTGTCGCTGATGCGAGGCGGACATCAGTCCTGGGAACCGGCGCGCGAGACGGTCAACGTGGACCATCCGCCCGGGCACGCATCGCGCGGGTAACCCTGCTCCGTCGCCGCGCGTTCCGTCGCCGCGCCGTTCCGTCGCCGCGCGTTCCGTCGCCGCGCGTTCCGGCGCATCGCCCAGATTGCTCCGCCACGACGTTCACCGCGTCGTGCGCGGCGTCAGCCTGGCGGGCCGACCGATGCCCACCTCAGCCCTCTGCCGCGACATCCCCTTCGAGCCGGTCACCACTCGTCGTCGCCGTGCTCGGACGCCGCGAGCTGATCAGATACCCGCCACCTGGGTGTTCGCCCGACGGCCGGGGCCGCAACTCGATCAGGTACCCATGTAGCGGGTGCAATTTGGCGTGCGGGCGGTCTGACTCGATCATCTGCCCGCCCCACGGGTACTGGCGCAACTGCCCGCAGCCGGAGCTCCGCTTGTACCCGCCGGATGAATATCTGATCGGCATTGTCGGCCCGGCGGGCTCCTCTGGGGGGCACGGCCGGATCGAACGTGATCAGGTGCCGGTGTTGTGCCCACCTGGTGGGTGGTTGATCGACTGCCGCCCCGCCGGCGCCCGCCCCGCCCGCGCTCGCAGCCGATCTGCGGCACTCGCGGCCCATGGTGCTGCGCCCGCACGTACCATCGGCCTGGGAGCGGAGGGGTCCCGGTGGGCTCCCCGGTCTTCAACACCGGTGGCGCGGCGCTCGGCGTCGCGCGGTGGGTTCGACTCCCATGCGCTCCCGCCACCGCATTCGGCCCGACGCTGGCCACCGCAAGCGGCCCGAGGCCGGCCTCCCTGGCCACCCGCAAGGAGCCCGACGCCCGCCTACCTGGCCAACCGCAATCGGCCCGACGCCCGCCTCCCTGGCCACCGCAATCGGCCCGACGCCCGCCTCCCTGGCCACGCAAGCGGCCCGATGCCCACCTACCTGCCCACCGACCCCAGGGCTAGCCCGGCTGGTCGAACCGACCCGGATCGAGCTCGCCCGGGATGTCCGCGTCCCCGTCGAGGATCAGGTCAGACACGAGTCGTGCCGAGGCCGGACCGGTGGAGATCCCCCACGGCCCGTGCCCCGCACACACGAACAGGTTGGTACGACCCGGAACGGCCCCGATCAGTGGACGGCCATCGACGCTCTGCGGCCGGGCGCACGCGCGAACGCTGCGGATGGGGGCATCGGCGACGGCCGGGACGAACCGCGTCGCACGCAGCAGGATGGGTTCGATCCAGGTCGCCGGATCCGGCTCGCTCGGCAGGAACGTCGAGCCGACCGCACACGCACCGGGCAGCGGTACCACGCTCGATTCCACCTCGTCCGAAGCCCCGGCGACGGCAGCGGGCATGGTGTCGAGCACCGCCTCGATGCCGGCCTCCTCCAGGACATGGGTCGGGGGGATCGGCAGCTCCGCCTCGACGACGACGCCCCAGCGGGCCACGATCGGTGCCCAGCGTCCGGACGGGTCGAGCAGCGACGGGGTCGCCGGTCCTGCCGCCACCAGGACGGCACCGGCGGCGAGCCGCTGACCATCGACCTCCACTCCCGCGACGGCGTTGCCGCCCAGCGCGAGTCCGGCCGTCCGCCCCAGCCGGATGACGGCTCCGAGCGACTCGGCCAGCGTCGCGTAGGCATAGGTCGATGCGCCCGGCATCACCGGGAAGCCGATGTCGACCCGGCACGCCCACAGGTCGGGCGCGAGCGCGCGATCGAGCGCGCGGAGCGCGGATCCGCCCACGACATCGAGCTCGAGATCGGGGAAGGCCTCGTGAATCGCGGCTGCCTGACGCCGAACCGCCGCCTCGTCCGCGGAGACGTACAGCAGCCCGGCAGGCGAGGCAGGAAAGGCAAAGGCGTTGGAGCTCGCCGCCAGGTCGCGGTACAGGTCGAGCGTCTCGCGGTACAGACCGGCCAGCACGGGATCGAATGGATGCTGCACCACGCCTGAGTTGGCGCCCGAAGCGCCCGACGCCAGGCCGTCGCGCTCCACGAGCACCACGGACGCGCCTGCCCGGGCGAGAAACGCCGCCGCCGAGGTGCCGACGATCCCGCCGCCGATCACGACGACGTCCGGCGTCGTGAGGTCCGCCATCGATCACCTCCGTGCGTGGGAGCGCCGTTGCGGCATCCGGGGTGCCATCATCGCAGCGTGACCCGTTCATCGTCGCAGCCTCGCAGCCCGAAGCGACCTGGCACGTCGCCGCAATCTCGCCCGCCGAGCGTCGAGCACGTCCTCGCGCTGGTGCGACCTGGCCTGGAGCTGTCCGAGCCCGAGGCCCTGGCAGCGATCGCCCGCGACGTGGTGGCCGGCGAGCGAGCCCGCCTCGTACGGGGCCTGCCGCCCGCAGCCGATGCCGGCCTGACCGCCGCCGTGCTGGAGCGGCTGCAGGCGCTCGTGACCCCGGGGTCGACGATCCCGCCGCGGGTCATCAACGCCACCGGCGTCATCCTCCACACGAACCTCGGCCGCGCTCCGTGGCCCGAGGCGGCTCGTGCCGCCGCTGCCGAGGCCGCGGCCGGCTACGGCTTCCTCGAGCTGGATCCCGGGAGCGGCCGTCGTGGTCGCAGGTTCCGGGCTGTCGAGGAGCACCTGGTCGCGCTCACGGGTGCGGAGGACGCCCTGGTCGTGACCAACAATGCCGCCGCGCTGCTGCTCGCGGTCGGGCTGGCGGGACGTCGAGGGATGGTCGTCGTGTCGCGCGGTGAGCTGGTCGAGATCGGGGGTGGGGTCCGGATCCCGGAGGTGATCGCTCGCGCGGGGGCACGGCTTGTCGAGGTCGGAACGACCAACCGGACCCGCGCGACCGACTTCGAGCCGCCGCTCACCGATGGCCGCGCACGGGCCGTGCTCCGCGTCCATCCCTCCAACTTCGCGCTGACCGGGTTCACCGAATCGGCCGGTCTCGACGAGGTCGCGACGATCGCGCATCGCCACGACGCCATCGTCATCGACGACCTGGGCTCGGGCGCCCTGCTCGACACGGCCGCCTTCGGCATTGCCCATGAGCCCACACCCGCCGAGCGCCTGGCGGCGGGCGCCGATGTCGTGGTGTTCAGCGGCGACAAGCTGGTGGGTGGGCCGCAGGCGGGGCTGATCATCGGGCGGCGGGATCTCGTGGCGCGGCTTCGGCGTGACCCGCTGGCGCGCGCGATGCGGCCTGACAAGACGATCCTGGCCGGCGTCGCGGCGACGCTCGCGATCTACCGGGCCGGTCGGGCCGCGCTGGACATCCCCGTGTGGCGGCAGATCGCGACCTCGGCCGATGCGCTGCGGGAACGGGCGCGGACGGTGGTGGCCGCCACCGGGTCGGCGGGGCACCACGCGGATGTCAGGGTGATCGAGGTCCGGTCGGCGATCGGCGGCGGATCGCTGCCGGGGCAGACCCTGCCGTCGTTCGGCGTCTCGCTGCGGGTGCCGTCCCCGGATCGTGCCGCGCGGGCGTTGCGGCTGGGCAGGCGCGGCGAGGATCGGGTCCTCGCCCGGATCGAGGGCGGTGCGGTCGTGCTCGACCTGCGGACGGTGGCGCCCGACGACGATGCGGTGATTGCGCGGCGGATCGCGGCGGTCGCACGCGCCGGGTCCTCCGGGTCGGGTTGAGCGGCTGAGCACCCGATGAGCGTCGTCGTCGGCACCGCCGGTCACATCGATCATGGCAAGACCACGCTCCTGCGCTCGCTCACCGGGATCGATGCCGACCGTCTGCCCGAGGAGCGGCGACGGGGCATGACCATCGACGTCGGCTACGCGCATCTGGCGCTGCCCGACGGGTCGGTGATCGATTTCGTCGACGTGCCCGGTCACGACCGATTGGTGGGCAACATGCTGGTGGGTGCGGGCGAGATCGACGCCGCCCTGGTCGTGGTGGCGGCCGACGACGGGCCGAATGCGCAGACGATCGAGCACCTCGAGCTGCTCGACGCACTGGGCATCCACGATGGGCTGGCGGTGGTCACCAAGGCAGACCTGGCGACCGAGCCGACGCGGCGCGAGGAGCTCGTCACGCAGGTGACTGCCCTGCTCTCCTCGACGACGCTGGCCGGGGCTCGCGTCCTGCTTGCCTCGGCGACGACGGGCGAGGGGCTCGATGCGGTCCGCGACGCGCTGGCCGCCTTGGCGGGCGATGTCGCAGCACGGATGCGCGGTGAGGCCGCCGAGGCCGCCCACGCCGCCAAAGACGCCGCCGCCGACGCGCCGCGGCTGGCGATCGATCGCGTGTTCGCCGTTCGTGGCCGGGGAACGGTCGTGACCGGGAGCCTCCGGGGCGGCACGCTGCGGACCGGCGCCATGCTCGCCCTCGTGCCCGATGGCGGCGACGTGCGGGTGCGCGAGCTGCAGGCGCGTGGTCTGACGGTGGACGCGAGCGACGGCGGGCGGACGGCCGTGCTCGTGGGTGGCATGGACGCGTCTGCGCTCCGGCGGGGGATGGTGCTCACCTCGGACCCGCGCGTCGTGGCGACGTCCCGGGTGCTGGTGCGACTCACGGTCCCCGCGCCACTCGGCGTGGGGACCGTCCCGCGGTCGGGCGGATCACCGGGTGCCGCACGCGGTTCCGGCGCGATCCCGCCCGACCGGTCACGGCTGCGCCTCCATCTCGGCACCGAGCAGACCGGCGCGCTCGTCGTCCGCGGTCCACGCGAGGCGATCGACCTCGACGCCGGGTCGTCGATCGCGATCCTGCGGCTGGACGCGACGGTTGCGGCCGCCCCGGGCGACCGGTTCGCTCTGCGCTGGCCGTCGCCAGCGGCGACGGCGGCTGGCGGGATCGTGCTCGACCCGGCGCCGCCGCGAGGGATCTCGCGGCGGCGCCTGACACCCGAACGTGCAGCTGCCCTGGCCGCCGACCCCGGCTCACCGGCGGCCCGGCTCGAGCTCCACGGCGCGCTGCGTGAGACCGCCGGCTGGCGGCTGGCCCGGACGTGTCGTCCGCGCTGGGCGAGCGAGCTCGAGCCCTCGTTGCGGCGCACCATGCGGCGTCGCCCGAATCGCCCGGGCTGCCGATGCCCGCGCTGCGGGACGAGCTGGCGCACACCGCCCGCCGTCTGGTCACGCTCACGCGGTCCGCGGCGGCCGACGTCGCGAGGCCTGGTCATCGATGGGCTGATCGCCGACGGCATGCTCGCGCGGGACGGTGACCGGGTTCGGGATGCATCCCGCGCGGCCGGGCTGCCGTCCGCGACGCTGGCCGCGATGGACCGGCTGGAGGCTGCCCTCTCGGTCGCGGGTCCGCCGCCGCTGTCGGCCGCGGCTGCCGCGGCGGGCTGTCCCCGGGACGGCGTGCGTGCCCTCGAGTCCGCCGGCCGCATCGTGCGTCTCGAGGACGATCTCGCCTGGTCGGCGGCCACCTACCGCGAACTTGCCGGGCGAGCGGTGTCGATGGCCGCCGCGGGGCCGCTGACGCCGGCCGCGTTGCGTGAGGCGATGGGGACCAGCCGGCGGTACGTGATGGTGATCATCGAGGACCTCGACCGGCGCGGTTTGCTCCGTCGCACCGATGCCGGGCATGTCCTGGGCCCGAGGACGCTGGAGCGGCTCCGCGCCCGAACAGGTGGGCCGTCCGCGCCCGGCGGAGGTGCGCCGTCCGCGCCCGGCGGGGATGCGGCGTACCCTGCCCGCCGGGGCTGCGGCGTGACCCTGCCCGCCGGGGCTGCTGCGCCGTCCGCGCCCGGCAGGAATGCGGCGTGACCCTGCCCGCCGGCGACCCGGGATGAGTCTCGCCGCGATCGTGCTCGCCGGCGGGGCCGGCACCCGCTTTGGCAGCGACAAGCTGGCCGTGGATGTCGACGGCAGGCCGCTGCTCCATCACGCGCTCGAGGCATGCGCGGCGATCGTCGACGACATCGTGGTCGTGCTGGCCCCCGGCGCCTCGGTCCCGGAACCCCCGCCGTCGCTGACCGCGCGGATCCTCGTGGCTCACGATCCGGTCGCCCATCGCGGGCCGCTGGCCGGCCTGGGTACCGGGCTCGAGTCCGTTACGTCGGCGGACGTGGTCATCGTGGTGGGCGGCGACATGCCGTCGCTCGTCCCCGCCGTGCTTCAGCTCATGGTCGATCGCCTGGCCACCGAGCCGGCGCTGGCCGTTGCGACGCTCGAGGATGCGACGCCGGCGACCCTGCCGTTGGCCGTCCGACCCGCTGCCGCGGTGCCGGTTGCCCGCACCTTGCTGGCCGCCGACCGCCGGTCGCTGCGGTCGCTCATCGAGCACCTGCCATCGACCCGGATCGCGGCGCGTACCTGGCGGTCGCTCGACCCTCATGGTGCCACGCTCGCCGACATCGACACCCCGGCCGACCTGCCGGCGCGCCGCCTGCGAGGCTGACGGGGCGCGGGCCGGTCGTCAGCCTCCGATCCCCCGGAACGCGAGGTCGACGTGGGTTCGGATGAGCGTCTCCACATCCTCCGGCCGCATATCGCGATCGGTCAGGTACGCGATCGTCGCCATCGCCACCACGGAGAACACGAGCATCGCCGCCGTCTCGGAGTCGACGTCCATGCCGACCGCGCCGCGGGTGCGGAGCGCATCGAACACCGCTGCGAGATGGCCGATGGCCCGCTGGTCGAGCGCCACGAAGTCGGCCAGCATCACGCTGCGCGACGGATGGAAGCTGGCCCCGAAGACCTCGGCGGCCAGCGCCCGGTCGAGGCGGAGCATCGGCTCGATGTAGGTCATGACGATCGCCATGACGGCGTCGATGGGTGCCGCACGCCCGAGGTCCAGCGCCGCGACCTTGGCATCGACCTCGTCGCTCGAGCGGACCATGACGACCGCGAACAGGATCGCGCCCTTGGTGCCGAAGTGGTTGTAGACGGTGCCCGGCGAGACGCGTGCCCGCGACGCGATCTCCTCCACCGTCGTCGTCTCGTACCCACGGTCAGCGAACAGCTCGCCGGCGGCCGTGGTCACCCGGCGGAAGGTCTCGAGACGGTTCTCTGCTCGGCGTCCCATGTGGCCTACGGCAATCTTCTTGCAGTCACTACAACTTTTGTGAGTATACTGCAGGCATGCCCAACGACCCGCAGCCCGACCCGCAACGAGGACCATCGTGAGCACGCCTCTCGTCGTCGCACAGGACCTGACCAAGATCTACGGCGAGGGAGACACCGCCACCCGTGCGCTCGACGGGGTGTCGTTCTCGATCGATCCAGGAGAGTTCGTGGTGCTCCTGGGAGCATCGGGATCGGGCAAGACCACGCTGCTCAACCAGATCGGTGCGCTCGAGCGGGCGACATCCGGCAGCCTCCAGGTGAACGGCACCGAGATCGCCGGGATGTCCGAGCAGGAGCAGACCGAGTACCGGCGCTCCACGGTCGGCTTCGTGTTCCAGTTCTACAACCTCGTGCCCACGCTCACCGCGCTCGAGAATGTGGCGCTGATCGCCGAGATCACCGGTGCGGACGCCGAGAATTGATCTCGCGACCGGCTGTCGCAGGTCGGCCTCGACGAGCGCATCGATCATTTCCCGGGCCAGATGTCCGGCGGTCAGCAGCAGCGGGTCGCGATCGCCCGCGGGATCGTGAAGGATCCACCACTCCTGCTGTGCGACGAGCCCACCGGGGCACTCGACCTCCAGACCGGGCGCAACATCCTCGAGCTCCTCCGGACGACCACCGCGGGCGCCAACCGGACCGTGTTCCTGGTCACTCACAACTCGACCATCGCCGAGATGGCCGACCGGGTCATCCGCCTGCGCGACGGGAAGATCGTGGGCGACGAGCGCAATGCGTCGCCCGTGGCGCCCGGAGACCTGAGCTGGTGAACTATCTCGCGCGCAAGCGCCGGCGCGACATCCGGAGGCAGCGCTGGCAGTTCCTGGCCGTGGGCGCGACGGTCCTGATCGGCGTCCTCATGTTCGCGGCCACGTACGACTCGTATCGCAACCTGGCCGCGAGCTACGGGCAGACGTACCAACGGCTGGCGTTCGCCGACATGACGATCACGGGCGGCAACGACAGCCTGGCAAAGACGCTCGAGGGCATCGACGGCGTGGCCGCGGTCGAGGTCAGGCATGTGGCCGACGTGCCGGTCACCATCGGCTCCAGCACGCTGCTGGGTCGCCTGATCGGGATGCCGGTCGGGACCGAGCCGGCGGTGAACAGGATCGACGTGACCCGGGGATCGGGCCTGACCACCCCGGGCGCGGCCGACGCGGTCGCCGAGATCCATGTCGCCCGAACCTTCAGCCTCGCACCGTCCGATATGTTCACGGTCCAGGCCGGCAGCAGGTCGACGTTCACCATCGTGGGGATCGCCTCCTCGGCCGAGTACATCTGGCCGGCCGCGAGCACGCAGGAGGTGTTCGTCGACCCCAACCAGTTCGGGGTGTTCTTCGTCGACGAACCGCTGGTTGCCCAGCTGCCCGCGAGCGTGTCGGTTCGCCAGACGCTGGTGCTCTACGACCAGGGCGTCGATGTCGCCGCGACCGATGCGCTGGTGCATGACGCGGCGACGAGCGCAGGCGCGACGAGCATCGTGACCCAGGCGGATCAGCCGTCGAACGCCACCCTCAACCTCGATGTCGAGGGCTTCGGCGAGATGGCGATCGCCTTCCCGGTGCTGTTCCTGACCGCGGCCGGCATGGCCATCTACGTGCTGCTGACCCGGCTCGTGGTGTCGCAGCGGTCGATCATCGGCACGCTGCGTGCATCGGGCATGGGCGCCCGCCAGATCCGCAACCACTACCTCGGGTTCGGCCTCATCCTGGGCACGACCGGCGCCGTCCTGGGCGTGCTCGGCGGCATCGCGATGGGCGCGCTGATGACCTCGATCTACACGGGCTTCCTGGACATCCCCGACACGGTGGTCGAGTTCCGGCCGCTGACGATCCTGATCGGGATCGCGTTCGGGGTGGTGGCCGGCCTGCTCGCCGCGTACGTTCCGGCCAGGGCGGCCTACCGAACCGAGCCCGCCGAGGCGATGCGTGGCGCCGCACCGCTGATGACCGGCGGCCGGAGCTTCCTCGAGCGGATCATCCCACCGCTGTCGCGGCTGCCGGTGCGGACGCGGATGACCCTGCGCGGGATCGGCCGCGCCAAGCGCCGCAGCCTGTCGACCGTGATCGGCGTCGTGCTCGCGCTGGTCCTGATCCTGGCGGCCGGCGGCATGATCGACACGATCGTCAACGTCATCCACCTGCAGTTCAACGATGTCGCCCTCGAAGATGCGACCGCGATCGCGTCCGAGCCGGTCGACGACGTGCTGGTGACGGCGATCGGCGAGGTGCCGGGTGTCGAGCGAGCGGAACCCGTGGCCACCCTCTCGGCATCGGTGACCCGCAACGGGACGACGGTCGCGACCAGCCTGCAGGGGTACCAGCAGGACACGGCGATGCATGGCTGGACCGATTCGCAGGGCGCGCTGCCGTCGAGCGGCGTCCTGGTGGCCCAGGCGCTGGCGGCCAAGCTGGATCTTCACCAGGGGGACAGCCTCCGGATCAACCTGCCCACCCAGGACACGACGATCGAGATGACCGTCGCAGGCACGGTCAACGAGCCGCTGGGGCTGCCGCTCTACGCGACCACCGACTCGATCGTCGCGGCGCTGCGGTCCGCCGGCGTGAGCGACCCGCAGGGCATGCTCGCCGCGCCGACGGTGACGTTCGTGATGACCAGGTTCGATCCCAGCGCCGATCGGGCGGCGGTGCTGTCCGGCATCGAGGGCGTCAACGGCGTCCTGACCGTCCAGGACGCGCGGAGCCTGTACAACATGGTCCAGCAGTATCTCGGTCTGACCTACGCGTTCACGGGCATCATGCTCGCGTTCGGGGCGCTCATGGCGTTCGCGCTGATGTTCAACACGATCTCGGTGAACGTCGCCGAGCGCTCCACCGAGTTCGCCACCCTCAAGGCGAGCGGGATGAGCAACCGCACCATCGCGGGCATGATCGCGGGCGAGAACCTGCTGCTGACCGCGCTCGGCATCGTGCCCGGCCTGCTGCTCGGTGTATGGGTTGCGGCCGCGCTGATGCAGTCGTACAACAACGACTCGTTCACGTTCGGGCTCACGATCCAGCCCCTGACCTACGTGGTCGCGGCGGGGTCGATGATCGTGGTGGCCCTGCTGTCGATGGTCCCGGGGATCCGCTCGGTTCGCCGCCTCGACATCGGCGGCGTGGTGCGCGAACGCTCGGTGTAGCCGCCCTGCGCGGGCTCAGCGCGTTCCCGTCGACTGGCGGCTGACCGCTACCCGCCCAGGTCCCGGGTCTCGTGGACCGCGACCCCCTCCACGAACGTCGCCACGACCCGCGTCTCGCCGATCGGCCCGCTGCCCGGGTCGAACAGGTCGCGGTCGAGGATCGCCAGATCCGCGAGCATGCCGGGCGCCAGCGTCCCCGTCTCGTCGAGATGGTTGGCATACGCGGATCCGGCCGTGAACGCCGTGACGGCATCGGTCAGCTCGATCGCCTCCTCGGGCATGAACGGTTCGAGATCGCGGTCCTCGTCGCTCACCCGCGTCACGGCCACCTCCATCTGGAGGAACGGGTCGGGCGTGGACACGGACCAGTCGGAGCCCATCACGAGCGTCGCGCCGTGGCGACGCAGCGATCGCAGCGGGTACTGGTGGCCGCTGACGACGGGGCCCAGCACCGGCAGCGTGAGCTCGTCCATCTGCTCCTCGTGCGTCGCCCAGTAGCACTGGTTGTTGGCCAGCGCGCCCAACTGCCGGAAGCGTGGGAGGTCGTCGGGGTGGACGATCTGGAGATGGGCGAGGTGGGGTCGCGTGTCGGACCAGCCGTTCGCGTGCCGGGTGGCCTCGACCGCGTCGAGCGCGAGCCGGACGGCCTTGTCGCCCAGCGCGTGGAAATGGGGCTGGAACCCGAGGGCGTCGAGGCGGACCACGGCCGGGGTCAGGATCTCGGGCGGGATGAACACCATGCCCGTGTTCGAGGTTCGGTTGCCATCGGTATCGAGGTAGGGCTCGAGCATCGCCGCCGACTGGTGCTCCACCACCCCGTCGACCATGAGCTTGACGCTGGTTGCGGCGTATCGATTGGCCATGCCGGCCGCCCGCAGCTCCACGAGCTCGTCGATCTGCTCCAGCCCCCGCGAGCGATCCCACCACAGCGAGCCGACGACGCGTGCGGTCAGCTCGCCGGTCCCGGCCAGCGCCAGGTAGGCCGCCTGGTCGTCGGCCGTGACCCACGCGTCCTGCCAGGCGGTGATGCCCAGCGCGTGCAGGTACCGCTGGCCCTCGAGCAGCGCCGCCCGCAGCTCCCCGCCACCGGTCGCCGGCACGTGGCGCCCGACGAGGTCCATCGCGCCCTCGTGGAGCGTGCCCAGCGGCGAGCCGTCGGCATCGCGCGCGATCCGTCCGTCGGGCGGGTCGGGCGTCTCGGCGGTGATCCCGGCAAGCTCCAGGGCCCGGGTGTTGACCCAGGCGTCGTGGACGTCGCGGTTGGGCAGGTACACGGGGCGGTCGGGGACGACACGGTCGAGGTCCGCGCGATGCGGCGTGCCACCGGGAAAGTCCGCCATCGACCAGCCGCCGCCCAGGATCCATTCGGCATCCGGGTGCGACGCGGCGTACGCCGCCACGAGCTCGAGGTACCGGTCCAGCCCGCGCGCCCCGTGGAGCTCGCAGCGGATCATCGCCAGCCCGCCGTGGATCGGGTGGACGTGCGCGTCCTGGAAGCCGGGCGTCACGGTTCGTCCGCGAAGCTCGATGACGCGGGTCCGGGGGCCCGCCAGCGTCCGGACCGCGCGGTCGCCGCCCACGGCCACGATCCGGCCGTCGCGCACCGCGAGCGCCTCGGCCCAGGACCGTGCCGGATCCGCGGTGAACATCCGGCCACCGGTGAGCACGAGGTCGGCGGACCTCCCGGCATCCTGCATCGCACTCATCGCACGGCCTCCTTGCGGCGGTTGACCTCCACCAGGTACCGGCCCAGCTGGTCGAGATGGCGAACCACGAGATCGGGCGTTGCATGCTCCGAGCCCAGCTCCTCGCCCCCGCCCGGCGCGTAGCGACAGGTCCGGATCCCCGCCGCCAGTCCGGCCTGGATGTCGATGTCGCGATCGCCGACGGTGATGGTCTCGGCGCGTCCCAGATCGAACTGCGTCATCGCGGCCTCGAAGATGGCAGGGTCCGGCTTGCGCGGATATCCGTCATCCCCGGCCAGCATCCCGGCGAACAGCGTCGCCATCCCGTGGGCCTCGAGGAGCGCCCTTGTCCCCGCGCGCGATCGGTGGGTCGCGATGACGTTCCGGCCGCCGATCGAAGCGATGTAGCGGCAGACGTTGATGGCCCCGGGGAATGGCGGGCTGTCCACCGCCGTCTCGAGCGAGTAACGCTGCTGGAAGGCCCGCTCGAGGTCGTCGGCAGGCAGTCCGTGTGACGCCGCCAGGACCGAAACGCAGTGACTGAGCGACTCGCGGGCCAGGGTCTCGATCCGGTCGAGCGGCGCGTCCTGTCCGAGATCGATCAGCGCGCCTCTGAACGCCCGGACGATGGATGGATAGGTGTCGAATAGCGTGCCATCCACGTCCCAGATGATGTTGCGCAGCATGTCCTGCCCCTCGGCGCGGATCCGGCGCGTCGCGACGACTGTCGCTGCCGGTGCAACACCAGAGTATCGATCACGAACGGGCGGCCGGCGGCCTGTACGCTGCCACGATGACCAGCGTCCATCTGCTTCACCAGGGCTACGCGGGAGACCGCGTCGGCTCGTCCATCGTCCTCGTTCGAGATGCGGATGCCCTGATCGTGGTCGATCCCGGAATGGTCGCCCGCCGCTCGCTGATCCTCGATCCGCTGGCCTCGCTCGAGGTCGCCCCAGCGGCGGTGACCCACGTGTTCCTGAGCCACCATCATCCGGACCACACGATCAACATCGCGCTGTTCCCCAACGCCGAGGTCGTCGACTTCTGGGCACGCTACCGGGGCGACGAGTGGCTCGACCACGATGGCGACGGCTACCGGCTGTCGCCCCGCTCGCAGCTGTGGCTGACGCCGGGCCACACGGAGGAGGACGCGACGCTGGTCGTCGAGGCCGACGACGCGGTGTACGCGATGACCCATCTGTGGTGGCGCGAGGATCGAACGCCCGAGGTCGATCCGCTGGGCTGGGATCAGGCGGCGATCGGCAGGGGTCGGGAGCGCGTGCTGGCCGCAGCCGACATCGTGATCCCGGGCCACGGCGGACCGTTCCGCGTCACCCGCTGAGCTCGCCGCGCGCCAGCATCGGGCGGGACGTCCGGCCGGGTTTCGCGCACCTGCCAGCCGTCAGGGGTTGATCTCGACACAATCTTCATCCTGCGTTCGCGATACCTGCACGCAGGCCTGGCAGCATCGGCAGCGACTTGATGCAGCCACGGATGTGCCGGCGGCGGGGTGCCGGTGCGTTCCCGGAATGGAGTCACGACACAGCCCCCGACACGGACCCAGGACCAGGCATGGGAGCGGAGCACGACGCCGCGCCGGACGTCGCTCTGAACAGCCGACCAGCCACTGCCGATCGCGCTCGGGATCCGTAGGGCCCGGCCGCGGTCAACCCCCCTCCTCGGCCGGGTGGCGACACACGTCGCCACCCGGCCGCTCTCGTCACGGCGATGCCGCGTGCTGTCCCTCGGGCTGGGCTTCGGCTTGGGTTCCGGCTTCGGGCGATGGCCGCAGGCCATACCAGTTGGCCGCGGCACCGGCGAGCAGCAATCCCGCGCACACCATGGCAGCCAGATGGAGCGCCTCGGTCGATGCCTCCCGCGCGGCATCGGCGACCGCGAGCGGGGTGCCCGGCTTCGGCGGGTTGAGCGGCTGGACCTGGGCGCGCAGCTCCGGGCTCTCGGGGTCGAGCCCCGGCACGGCCGACGCCAGGGACGCATAGAACGACCCCGTCACCACGATGAAGATCACCGCCAGGAGGATCGGCTGTCCGATCCGGCTGACGGCGTTGTTGATCGCCGATGCGACGCCGGCATTGCGAACGGGCACCGAGGACATCAAGGTCGAGGTGAGCGGCGCGACGACGAGCGAGATGCCGACCCCGAACAGGAGCACGAACGGCAGCACATCGATCAGCGCCGAGGTCGGCGGGAGGTAGGTCGCGGGGTCGCCGGGCGCCAGCGCCCACGGCTCCGAGCTGGCGGGGATGCGCCCGAACCAGGCGAGGCCAGCCGCCATCAGCAGCGGGCCCACCCACAGGAACACGCGTGCGCCATAGCGGCCCGCGAGCACGCCGACCCGCGTGGACAGGACCGTGAGCAGGATGCTGCTCGGCAGCGTGACCAAGCCGGCCGCGGTCGCCGTGTAGCCGAGCACGCCCTGGAGGAACAGGTACTCGAACGTGAACGTTGCGTACAGCGCCCCGTAGATCAGCAGCGTCGAGAGGTTGATCGTGGCAAATGCCCGGCGCCGGAACAGCTCGAGCGGCACCAATGGATCCGGCCGGCGGGTCATGAGGACCGGGAACGCGACCAACGCCACCGCACCGACCGCCAGCGCCGTCCAGGCCACCGGATCCTGCCACTGGCGGTCCTGTCCCCGGATGGCGCCGAACGCCAGGCCGCCGATCGCGACCACCGCCACGAACGCTCCGAGCCAGTCGAACCGCCCGCTGGCCTCCTCGTCCCGCGTCTCGGGCATGTGCCGGATCGTGGCGTACAGCGCAACCACGACCAGGGGGATGTTGAGCAGGAACGCCGCGCGCCAGCTGATGGCGTCCACCAGGAAGCCGCCCACGATCGGGCCCAGGAGTGTCGTCGCCGACGTGGCCGACGCCCAGATCCCGAACGCGCGCGACCGTGCCTCGCTGTCGAAGAGGGCCGTCAGGATTGCCAGCGAGCCAGGCACCAGCAATGCGCCGGCGGCACCCTGGAGGATCCGGAACACGACCAGCAGCTCGAGGGTCGGCGCGAGCCCGCACAGGACCGACATGGTCCCGAAGCCGACCAGCCCGATCATGAACACGCGTCGCCGCCCGTAGTAGTCGGCGAGCGCGCCGGCCAGGATGAGCAGGGCGGCGAGCACCGCGAGGTAGCCGCTGACGGCATACGTCTGGCCCTCGAGGGTCGAGACCAGGGTTGCCGGCAGCTCCTCGCCGATCGCCTTGAGGGCGAGGTTCACCACGGTGCCGTCGAGGAAGACCATGGACGATCCGAGGATCGCCGCGATCATGGTCCAGCGTTGGCGCTGGATCACCGGGACACAGGACGCAACATCGTTGGCCGAGTGTTGCAGCCCGCCGGGGAACCGTCCAGACACACCTCCCCACGGACGACCCGTTGCGGCCATCGTGCTGGCGTCTCCTGCCGCCACGGGCCCGTCGCGCGTCGTGCGATCGGCGGCTGCTCTAGACTGCGCGCGTGCCCGGACCCGTGGCGCTGGTGGGCGCCGGTGAGTTCCTCGCCCCGATGGTCGACCTCGACCGAGGCCTGCTCCAGTCGACCGGTCGGTCGCGCCCGCGGGTGGTGATCCTGCCCACGGCCTCCGCCCCCGATGGCGAGCGGACCTTTCGAACCTGGGCCGAGATGGGCGTCGACCACTTCGGCGCGCTGGGCGCCGAGGTCGAGCCGGTCCTCGTGCGCAACGCGGTCGATGGCTACGACGCGGCCGCGCTGCAGGCGATCGGCGAGGCGGACCTGGTGTACATCTCGGGCGGTCATCCGAAGCACCTGCTGGCGGTGCTCCATGGCTCACCGCTGGGGCAGGCGCTCGTTGCGGCACACGCCCGCGGTGCCGTGATCGCCGGTTGCTCCGCCGGCGCGATGGCGATCGTCGGTCGGACCGTCCAGTTCCGGGCCGTCCCCAGGCTGCGCCTCCCGATGCCCTTCCCGATCAGCTGGCCGGCCGGGTTGGCGCTGGTCGACGGCGTTGCCGTGCTGCCGCACTACGACGCGTGGCCGGAGGTGCTGGCGGCGTCGGTCGCGCTCCAGGCGCCTCGCGGGTCGTGCGTGCTCGGGATCGACGAGGACACGGCCGTCGTCGGGCTCGACGGCTCGTGGCAGGTGCACGGCCGAGGGCGGGTGACGATGTGGCGGGGGCGCCACCGGGAGCGATTCCGCGAAGGTGACGCGTTCCGGCTGTAAGCGGATGACGGCCGCCGGGCTCGGGGAGAACGGCCGCCGACCTCGCGGCGAGCGGACGCTCCAGGCCGAACAGGGAACGGGCGCCCGAGCCGGACGGGGAACCGTCAGTCGGGGCGGATCTGGCGGAAGCAGTCCGAGCAGTAGACCGGCTTGTCCATTCGCGGCTTGAACGGGACCTGCGCCTGGTTGCCGCACGACGAGCACACCGCAACGAAGTACTCGCGCGGGGAGCGATCGTCGGTCCGCTCGTAGCCGCGGGGCCCACCGATCGATCGCATGTCGCCACCGGAGTCCCGGGTCGCTCGACGATAGGCCCGGCACGACGTGCAGCGCTTGGGATCGGACGTGAACCCCTTCTGCGCGTAGTACTCCTGGTCGGCCGCCGAATGGATGAACTCCACCCCGCAGTCCACACAGGTCATGGTTCGATCGACGTAGGTCACAGTGTTCCTCCCGGGCGCGCGCTCGGACGATGTTCATGCGCACCGAAACGGGATCCTCCCCGGGTCGACGGATGCGGCGGGGAGTCAGCCGGGGCCGCGCGACCCAGGTGCCGTTCTCGGAGTCCCTAGCTCGGGGCGCACCGGTGGTTCAGTGGCGCCAGCCTACACCGGGTCAGCGAACCCTGCTGGCGAGCAGCGGGGCCTGTCGCGTGCGTGCTTCGGGCCCGAACCGCAACCGAGCGCGACCCGGCGGCAATGAGCCGGCAACCCGATCGAGCGCGGCTCTCGGCTGCCGTATCCGGCGTCATGACGGACGTCACCGCGAACCACGTCGATCGGCAGTCAGCGCTGACAGACGACCTGTCACAATGATCCGGGAACCTCGGCGTGGCGAGACGGGAGCGATGGGGGCGCCCGGATCGCAGCCGGATCCCGAGAGCGACCGTCGACCCGAGCGCGGCCGGGCACGTGCCCCGTCGCGGCGGCAAGCACGGTGGCTCGCGGGACCCGGTGGGGCACACGGTCCCGAGCCGCCGAATCAACGGGGAGGCAGGCCCACCGCATGCTCCGACTGCTGCACACCGCGGACGTCCACCTCGGCGCCCGCCATGCCGATCTGGGCGAGGCTGCCGCGGCCCAGCGCGAGCGACAGTTCGCCGCATTCAAGGCCAGCATCGACCTGGCGATCAGCGAGAAGGTCGATCTGTTCCTGGTGGCCGGCGACCTGTTCGATTCCAACGTCCAGCCACGCCGCTCGGTCGAGCGCGTCGCGGCCGAGCTCGCGCGGCTCGCCAAGGCGAAGGTCCGGAGCGTGCTCGTTCCGGGCACCCACGACGTGTATGACCGATCATCGGTCTACCGCGCCTACAGCCTGTTCGCGATGGCCGGGACCAAGCCCACGGACGACCTGGTCACCGTGCTGACCCCGGAGCATCCGTGGGTCCACCTGCCCGCCCTCGATGCCGTCGTCCACGGGCCGGTCTTCCCGACCAAGCGCGCGCCCTACAGCCCGCTCCGGGACCTGGCCGCCGTCAAGACCCCGGCGGCCACCTGGAAGATCGGCGTCCTCCACGCGTCGATCGCCATTCCCGGTCGAACGGACCAGGACGAGGTCGTGATCACGGTGGAGGAGATCGGCGCGTCCGGGCTCGACTACCTCGCGCTCGGGCATTGGCACGCCGCGCAGCAGGCCACGACCCGGGGGGTGACCTACGCGTACGCGGGCGCACCCGAGCCGGTGGCCGTGGACCAGGACCGCGCCGGCAAGGTGCTGCTGGTCACGCTCGACGAGCGCGACGGCGCCCGGCAGGTCACGGTGGAGGAGCGCACCGTCGGCCGCACGACGTTCCAGCACCTGGACATCGACGCGGCAACCATCGAGTCCCAGCCCGCCCTGATCACCAGGCTGGAGCAGTCGGCCAACCCGGATCTGGTGCTCGACGTCCGGTTGATCGGGGTTCGTGCCGACGAGCTGGACCTCGACACGGGCGAGGTCGAGGCCGCGCTCAAGGGTTCGTTCCTGCGGGTCCGGGTCCGGGACCACAGCCATCCGGCATTGACCGAGGGGGCGCTGCCACCGGCCGAGACCATCGCCGGCGCGTTCATCCGCAACGTCGAGGGGCGTATCGCCGATCTCGAGGCATCGGACGATGACCTGGCGGTGCGCGAGGCGGAGGAGCTGCGCGACGTGCTCCGGCTCGGGCGGCTGCTGCTGGCCGGGCAGGAGGTGACGCTGTGAGGATCTCGAGCCTCGCGCTCACCGATGTCCGCCGCTACCGGGAGCAGGAGATCGAGCTCTCGCCTGGGCTGACGATCATTCGCGGGCCGAACGAGTCGGGCAAGTCCACCATCCAGCGCGCGATCGAGCTCGCCCTCACCCGCCGTGCCACGAGCTCGGCAGCCGATCTCGATGCGCTCGTGCCGTGGGATGGCGACCAGGACTCGCGCTCGGCGGTCGCGCTCGTGTTCAGCTACGAGGACGAGGACGGCGGCGTCCACGAGGGGCGGCTGGCGAAGGCGTTCCGTGGCGCCAAGGGCCAGGTGCGCCTCGAGCTCGACGGGAAGGTGATCACGGATCCCGCGCGCGCTGACGAGGAGCTGGCCGCGCTGTCGGGCGTGCCCACCGAGGGCTTCTTCCGCTCCACGGCCTCGATCCGCCACCACGAGCTGTCCGAGCTGCAGCGGGACGAGGGCGCGCTGCGCGACCGGCTCCAGGCGTCGATCAGCGGTGCCGATCGCGGCACCAGCCGCGCCAAGAAGAAGCTGGAGCGGGCGCTGCACGATCTCCAGACGCGCGGGCCCAAGAACCCGGGCCGGCTCAAGGTCGCCGAGGACGCGGTGGCCGATGTCGAGGCTCGGCTGCGCGCGGGCGAGGATCTGCTGGCCACGCTCGAGCACGACCGCGATGCGCTGGCGGTGGCCAAGGCTCGGCGGACCGAGGCCGAGACGGCCCTCGCGGAGCGGCGCGCGCTGCTCGAGAAGGCGCGGCAGGCCGAGCGGCTCACTGCCGAGCGCACGGCGGCGAGCGAGCGCTACGAACGGTATCGGGAGGCGGTGGTCGTCAGGGACGAGATCGCCGAGCTCGAACGGACCCACCCATCCTCGACCCCGCTGCCGGTGCTGCGATCCACCGTGGAGCGGCTGCGGACGGTCGTCACCCGGATCACCACCCTGGAGCAGATGCTCGAAGGTGAGGTGCGGGTCAGCTTCGAGGTGCCGCCCGAGGTTCGCTGGCGTCACCTCTCGCGCTGGTCGCTGGTGCTGGTCGTGATCGGGATCCTGATCGCAGTGGCATCGTTCGGCCTGGATCTGGCCGGAGTCCTCGAGCTGGGCACGCTGCCCACCGCGGCGGGCGGCGTGGTTGCCGCGATCGGGCTGCTCCTCGCGTTCGTGGGCTGGTGGCGCCGGCGGGGCGACCGGATCGAGAAGCAGCTCCGTGATGACGAGGTCGACCGCCGTCTGCGCGGACGCTCGGAGCTGGAGCTGGAGCTGCGCCAGTCGGAGGCCGAGCGCGAGGACCTCCTGGGTCGGATCGGTCTCGCCGACCCGGCCGCCGCCGAGGCCACGCTCGCGGCCGAGGAGGCGCACGTCAACGGCATCGAGCAGCGGCGCGCGCGGCTGTCGGGCCTGATCGGGGAGGAGCCCCTCGACACCCTCGACCGGCGGCGCGACGCAGCGGCGCTCGAGATCGAGCAGAAGACGTCCGCGCTCGAGGGTCTCGGCCCGATCGCCAAGGAGCCTCGCGCCCGGGAGCGGCTCGAGGTGGAGGTCACCGACGCGGAGGGCGGGCTGGAGCGATCGCGCGACGACGAGGCCAACGCGCGCGCCCGAGTCGAGCAGAACCCGGTGGATGCCGAGGAGGTCGCGGGGCTCGCGGAGCGACTCGTCACCTGGAAGGACGAGCTCGCGGCGCTCCGCCGGCGCGAGCGCGTGTATGCCCTCACGCTGGCCGAGATCAACGCCGCCGAGCAGGCGACCATGCAGCGCGCGACGCGCTACCTGGAGCGACGCATGGTGGTCGACGTCGACCGGATCACCGACGGTCGCTACCGGCGGGTCCGCGTCGACGACACCAACCTGGGCGTCGAGATCTATGCGCCCGAGCGCGGCGACTGGGTCCCGGTGACCAGCCTGTCCCAGGGAACGCTCGACGTGGTCTATCTCGCCGCGAGGCTGGGTCTGGTCCGCCTCGTGACCGGCGATCGCCGGCCGCCCCTGGTGCTCGACGATCCGTTCGTCACCCTCGACGACGTCCGGGCCGCGCGAGCGCTCGAGCTGCTGCGCGAGGTCGCTTCGGACTTCCAGGTGATCTACCTGACGACCTCGGATCGCTACGACCGCCTCGCCGACAGCGTGGTGGAGCTGGCGAGGCCGGTGGCGGTCGATGTGGGCGGGGGCGTCGAGGTGGCATCTGGCTGAGGTCTTCCCCCCGGGGACGACGGTCGTCGTCCTGGGCCTCGTGTCGGCGATCTCGTGGGGGGCCGGTGATTTCGGCGGTGGGCTGCTGAGTCGTCGCGCCCCATTGTTCGGCGTGGTCGCGGTCACCCAGTTCGTGGGCCTCGTTGCGGCGCTCGCCGCCGCGGTCGCGCGGGGCGAGCCCGTTCCGGAGGGTCTCGACCTCGCCTGGTCGTGCGTCGCCGGGGTCACGGGCATGATCGGGATCTCGTCCCTCTACCGCGGGCTTGCGGTGGGCCGGATGGGCGTCGTCGCGCCGACCGTGGGCGTCGTGGGGGCGGCCATCCCGGTCGCCGCCGGCTTCGCGCTCGAGGGCATCCCTCAACCGGCGGCCGTGGCCGGGATCGCGACGGCCCTGGTGGCCGTGGTGATGGTCACGCGCGCGCCGAGCCACCCGCAGGATCGTCCGTCCGGCTTCGGCTGGGCCCTGCTCGCGGGGCTGGCGATCGGGCTGTTCAACATCTCGGTGGGTCAGCTGTCCGATGCCGCCACGTTTGCGCCCCTGGTGATCATGCGCGTGGTCCAGGCGATCCTCGTCGTGATCGTGATCGTCGCCTGGCGACAGCCATGGCGGCTCGATGCCTGGACCCTCCGCCGGCTGCTGGTCGTGGGTCTGCTGGATATGGGCGGCAACATCGCGTTCATCGCCGCTGCCCAGACCGGCGCGCTGGCGATCGCGTCCGTCCTCAGCTCGCTGTATCCGGTGACGACGGTCGTGCTGGCGGTCGGCCTGCTCCACGAGCGGATGACCCGCAGCCACCTGGCCGGCATCGCGCTGACCGCCATCGCGATCGTCCTGATCGGCCTCGGCACCGCCGGACCGTAGCTCCTCCGCCCGGTGGGTCGGGAGTCGACGCCACGACCGCAGATGCGATCCGCACAGCCGGACAGCCGGCCGTCGCGACCGGGCAGCCGTCCGCCGCGACCGCCTGGCCCCCGGAGCTCAGCTGTCGACGACGGCGATCGCGTCGACCTCGATCAGCAGCCCGTCGCGGACGAATCGCCGGATCTCGACGGCAGTGCTCGCGGGCGGTGCCGATGTGTTCACGTACCGGTCGCGTACCTCGCGTACGTCGCCGATCCGCGTCGCATCGAGCAGGTAGAACGTGAGCTTGACCACGTGCCCGAAGTCGGCGCCAACGGCCTTGAGCGCCACCTCGATGTTGTCGAACACCTGGTGGGCCTGGGCGCGCATGTCGCCGTCGCCGACGAGCCGGCCTTCGCCGTCGAGCGCGATCTGCCCCGAGATGTAGACGGTTCGACCACCTGAGACCTCGGCGACGTGCGAGTAGCCGTTCGCCGGTGGCAGGCCCTCGGGGTCCAGGAACCGAACGGACGGCGAGCGTGACGCCATCGGCAAGTCTCCAGTGGTGGGGGAACGCCCCGGTGGGGCAGGGGGCCGATGATACGACCGGGCAGCCGATCCGCACAGCCGGACGGCCCGCCACCGCGCTCGGCCGTCGTCGTACGATCGGGGCGTGCGGATCTCGGCGAAGGTTGACTACGCGGTGCGGGCGATGTGCGAGCTGGCGGCCCACGATGCCGACGCGCCCATGAAGGCCGATCAGCTGTCGGCCGCGCAGGACATCCCGTTGTCGTTCCTCAACAACATCCTGGTGGATCTTCGGCGGGCGGGCCTCGTGCGCTCGCTGCGCGGGCAGGTCGGCGGCCACCGTCTGGCCCGCCCGGCAGCCGAGGTCACGATCGCGGACATCATCCGGGCGGTCGAGGGACCCCTGGCCGACGTGCGCGGGATCCGGCCCGAGGCGCTCACCTTCAGCGGACCCGCGAGCGCGCTGCGCGAGGTATGGCTCGCGAACCGGGTCGGCGTCCGCCGGGTGCTCGAGGGTGTGTCCATCGCGGACGTGGTGTCGGGCGAGCTGCCGGCCGAGGTTCGATCGCTGCTCGACGACCCGGACGCGCTGATCGCCCACTGAGGCGTCGTCGGCCGGAAGCTCGATCGCGGACACCCGGACGACGTGTCAGGCCGCGAGCAGCCCGCGCTTCTCGCGGATCCGCCGCTCGATCGTCCCGAACACGACCGAGTCGAGCACGATCCCGATGATCAGGATCACGAGCATGACGGCCAGCAGGCCCTGGCTGTCCGCGAAGTCGCGGTTGACCTGGAGCAGGTGGCCGATCGATGCCTTGTTCGCGATCGTCACGATCAGCTCGCCCGCCATCAGGCTTCGCCACGCGAACGCCCAGCCCTGCTTGAGGCCGCCCACGAAGCTGGGCATCGCGGCCGGCAGGATCACGTGCCGGTACGCCCCGAGCCCGCGTGCGCCGAGCACCCGGCCGGCGCGCGTCAGCACAGGCGGGATGTGGTCGATGCCGTGGATCAGCCCGTTGGCGACCGCGGGCGCCGCTCCGAGCACCATCACGAACACGATCGCCTCCTCGCTGAGCTTGAACAGCAGGATGGCCAGCGGGAACCACGTGATCGAGGGCATGGTCTGGAGGCCGGTGATCAGCGAGCCGATCGCGGATCGCAGCACGGCGAAACGCGACACCAGGATGCCGATGAGGGTTCCCAGCGCGACCGCGATCGCGAACCCCCAGACCGCGCGCCACAGCGTGATCCAGATCGCCTGCCACAGGACGGCTGTGCCCAGGTCGCGCCACAGCCTGGCCAGCACGTCGATCGGCGACGGCAGCGCGTAGGTCGGCTTCCACCCGCTCAGCACGACCAGCTGCCAGAAGCCAAGCACGATGGCGACCGCGAGCAGCTTGGGCCACAGCCCAGCCCAGGCGCGCCGGGTGAGCGAGCGTCTCGCCTCCACCGGGGTGGCGAGCGCATCGAGGCCGGCGATCTCGCTCTGCGAGCGCCTGCGGCCCGTGAGGTGAGCCAGACGGCGGACGTCAGCGACCATGACGGGCCACCTCGTCGCGCAGTCGGGCGGTGACCAGGCGGGCAAGCGCGGCGACGTCCGGATCCTCGATCCGCCGAGGGCGCGGGATGTCAACCCGGAACGTCTCGGCAACCCGCCCCGGGCGACTGGTCAGGAGGACGATCCGGTCGCCCAGCCTTGCGGCCTCGCGCACGTTGTGGGTCACGAACAGGATCGTGCGCCCGGTCGATTGCCAGATCCGCTCCAGCTCATCGTGGAGGACGTCGCGGGTCATCGCATCGAGCGCGCCGAACGGCTCGTCCATGAGCAGGACCCGGGCGTCCTGGGCAAGGGCGCGGGCGAGCGCGACCCGCTGGCGCATCCCACCCGAGAGCTCGTGCGGCTGGCGCCGGGCGAACGCCGTGAGCTGGACGAGCTCGAGCAGGTCGGCGACCCGGGCACGGCGCTCCGCGCTGGGCACGTGCCGCAGGCGGAGCGGCAGCTCCACGTTGCGCTCCACGCTGAGCCAGGGGAACAGCGCGGCCTCCTGGAACATGAACGACGGGTCGCCCGCCCGCTCGACCGTGCCGCGGGTCGGCTGGTCGAGTCCCGCGATCACGTTGAGCAGCGTCGACTTGCCGCAACCCGACGCGCCGAGGATGCACACGAACTCACCCTCGTCGACGGCGAGCGACACGTCGTCGAGCGCTGTGACGAGGCCGGCCCCGCTGCCGAACGCTTTGGTCAGGCCCGAGACACGCACGGCAGTCTGGCGGGCGGGGCCTGGCTGCGCCGCAGGCGAGGGGCGGGTCATCCTGGTGGGCGACGGGCCGATGGGCGCCGAAACCGGGGCGATGGGCGCCGAAACCGGGGCGATGGGCGCCTCGGACACCGAAACTGGCGTCATCATCGCGGCAGCCCCTGGACGTTGGGCCGGCCGAGCGCCGCGAGCAGCGCGTTGAGCTGATCGAGGTCATACAGCCCGCTCAGGTCGCCCGGATCGTCGAGCAGGCCGAGGTCCACGGCGTCGCGGGCCGACGCCTGCAGCGACGACGCGATCGGGTCCACCGTGAAGCTCAGGTTGTGCCAGGCGGCGGCCAGCAGCTCGGGGCTGAGCTGCCTCGTCGTGTAGCGCAGGATCTCCGCGTTGACGATCTGCTGCGCCTGCTCCGGGTTGGCATTGACGAAGTCGATCGCCTCGATGTTGGCCAGCACGATCCGGGCGACGACGTCAGGGTGCTGCTCGAGGAACGGGGTCGCGATCATCAGCTGCGTCGTCACGAACTGGCCGTCGGGCCATAGATCGCGCTCGTCCACGAGGACGTGCGCGCCGCCCTCGGTGATGAGGCGAGCGGCCCATGGCTCTGGTACCCAGGCGCCGTCGATCGTGCCCGCCAGGAACGTATCGAGCGTCTGGGCGTTCTCCTGTGGCACCACCGAGACGTCGCCACCGCCGGCGGTGTCCGTGACCAGGCCCTGCGACCTGAGCCAGGAGCGCAGCGCCACGTCCTGCGTGTTGCCCAGCGAGGGGCTGGCGATCTTTGTGCCCCGCAGGTCGGCGACGCTGTTGATCCCGGGCCGGACCACCAGGAACGCTCCGCCCGAGGTGGAGCCCGAGATCACGCGAACCGCCTCGCCGTGCGATTTCGCGTAGGCGTTGATCGCGGGGTTGGGTCCGACATAGGTGACATCGATCGCGTCACCGAACATCGCCTCGACCGCCGTGGTGCCCGAGTTGAACGTGTTGACCTGGATGTCAGCGCCGGGCAGCAGCTCGCGCAACGGACCGCCGTCAGCAAGCGCCACGAGCCCGGGCGCATGGGTGATGTTGGGGAACACCCCGAACCGGAGGGTGACGGCGTCAGGCAGCGGACCTGGCGTCCCCTCGGTCACGGGCGCCGCCGCGGTCGGGTCGCTCGTGCCGGTTCCCGCGGCGGTTCCCACGGGGCCCTGGCTCGCGCATCCTCCGAGGATTGCCAGAGCGACCACCAGCGCGCCCACGCCTCGTCGGTCTCTGCTCATCAGCGCCCTTCGTCTCGACACTAATATCTTTCTCGCCTTTTCCAATTGGATTAGTGCAGATCATACCACGGGGTTGGGCACCGGGCGGGGTGGTCCGAATGTCAGCCGGCCGCGGGTTCGCGGACGATGACCAGCGCGTCGGCCGCCAGCGGATCGGTGATGCGAACGAGGCGGGCGAACCGCTCCTGGCCCAACCGACCGCTGTCGACGCATGCGCGCAGGGCGGCGAGCTGTCGGCGAACCACGTGCCCGGGGACGGTGCGAGCTGACCGGTCCACGTTGCGGGCCAGCACGATCTCGGCGGGGAGGTCCAGCACGAAGCCGACGACGGGGACGCTCGCGGCGCGCGCGATGGCGTGGAGCGAGGAGCGTGATCGATCGTCCACGTTGGTGGCGTCGACGACCGTCAGCTGCCCGGCGCGTAGCCGGGCCGCCGCACGTCGATGCAGCAGGGCGAAGGCCGCGCCGGATACGGACTGGTCGGCAGCGTCACCGCTCAGCGCTGCCCGCAGGGAATCCGAGGACAGGATCTCGGCGGGTGCGAAATGCCGCGCGGCAAACGTGGACTTTCCCGAGCCCGCCGCCCCGATGAGCAGGACCAGCGACGGATCCGGGATCCGGGTGGGTGGTGTCGGGCGCATCGATCGGGCGGCCCGCGCAGCGTCAGCGCGAAGGGGTCACGGCGGCAGACGATGTGCTGCCGGATCCCGACGATGCCGCGGGTGTGGGCGTCGGGGCCGAGGTCGGCGTCGACTTGGGCGTCGGCGTCGGCGTCGGCGTCGACTTGGGCGACGGCGTGGGCGCGGGGGTTGGCGTGGGGCTTGGCTTGGGGGTTGGCGTGGCGGTCGGCGTCGGAGCCAGGGTCGATGTGGGCGTCGGGATTGGCGTCACCGTCGGCGCGGCGCTGGGCGTGGCAGTGGGTGTCGCCGTGGGTTTGGGCGTCGGCTTCGGGGTGGGCGCGATACCGCACGTCGACGACGATGAGGCGTGCCGGGTCGTGCCTCTGCCGCTGGCCGGCATCGTGGCGAACCCTTCGGGTCGCGCGCCTGTCGGCGTGAACAGGCGGGTGGCCATCGCGCGGATGGCCTTGACGTTCGGGACCTGGATCGAGCCGCGCTGGTCGTAGCCCGACCTGACCAGCGGGTGGTCGATCACGGTCCGGAACACGCTCTTGCGGCCGATGCCCGAGGCCACGTCGATGTAGTCCGCGATCAGGCTGGGCTTGATGTTGGTGCTGATCGTCTGGCCCACTGACTTGAGGAACTTCGAGGGGTTGTCGAGGAAGGCGCCGCGGACGATCCGGTCGCGCAGCGCTGCGATGACCTCCTGCTGGCGGCTCGCACGGGTGAAGTCGCTTTCTCCGGCGGCCTTCCGCACTCGGGCATAGGCGAGCGCCTGATAGCCGTTCATGTGGTACCAGCCGGGCGTGATCCCGAACCCTGTCCTGGGATGGCCGGGCTGCTTGTACTCCGGGTCGCAGAAGCCATCGGTCACGTTGATGTTGATCCCCCCGACCGAATCGACCAGGTACTGGAACCCTCCCAGGTTCACCTGCGCCCAGTAGTCGATCTTGACGCCCAGCAGGGTGCCGATCGCCGCCGCGAGGACCGACTGGCCGTCCTTGGCGCCTGGGAACTTGCTCGGATGCCAGCGGACGTACGACACCAGGCTGTTGATCTTGGCGCTGAAGGTGCGCCCATCGGGCAGGGGCACGTCCACCATGTCGCGTGGGATCGAGGCCATCGAGATCGTCTTGCCCACCGGATCGAGCGAGGCGACGATCATGGTGTCGGTCAGGTACGTGTTGCGACCGGGACCCGAGTCCACGCCGATCAGGAGCACGTTGACGCGTGGGATCTCGGGCGTCGGCGACGCCGACGGCGACTCGCTGGCGCCGACCCCGAGCGACGGTGACGTGGACGGTGAGGCGAGGCCGAAGTCCGGATCGTCCGTCGCCACCGGGGGCGCGCTCGCGTCCGGGACCCACGCGCCGCCCTCGGCCACCGGCTGGAACACCTCCCCGGCCGCGCTCTGTGCGTCGACCGTCACGCCGGCCAGGTACAGCTGCGGTCCGATGACGAAGGCGACGGCGGCGGCGACGACCGCGGCGGTGGCGACCGTCGGTCGGAATGTCGCGAGCATCCGGGTCGCGCCGAGCGCGAACAGGCGCCAGATCAGAATCGCGATCTGGAGCGCGACCAGGGCGCCGAGCACCGCGGGATCGAACAGTCGCGCGGCCACGGCCGTGGGGCTGCTGCTGGCGAGGAACAGCACGAGCATGCTCGCCAGCACGAGCAGGGCTGGGGCAGCCAGGACCGCGGCCCACCGGACCCGGCCGGCGACGAGGTGGCCGAGGCCCGGGAACAGCGCGTTCAGCAGCAGCAGTCGCGGGCCATCGGCCCGGCGGACTGACCGCCGCGCAGCCGCATCACGCCCGGAGGGGTGCTCGGACATCGTCGAGAAGGATGCGGCCGATCATGGGTAACCTGCAACTCCGGGTCCCGCGTTCCGGTACCGTCCGTGGCGTGACAACGACACGCCCCGCGAGGCGCCAGGACTGGCGGATCCCGGTCACCGTGTTCTGGATCACGCAGCTGGTCGAGACCATCGGCGTGAGCCAGGTGTTCGCGCTCCTCCCCACCGCCCTGCGCGAGATGGGCGTCCCGGAGGGGGACCGGCTCGCGTTCGTGGGCCTGTACAGCTCGCTGATGTTCGTGCTCGGGCTGCCGCTCGTGCCGCTGTGGGGTGTGTGGGCCGACAAGATCAGCCGCAAGGCGGTGATCATCCGGAGCGCCGCGGTCGAGGCGGTCGTGTTCGGGCTCGCCGCCATCGCGAGCGAGCCGTGGCAGCTCGCGGTCGCGGTGATGCTGATCGGGCTCCAGCTGGGGAACACCGGGGTGATGCTGGCGGCGATCCGCGACGTGGCGCCGCGCGAGCGACTGGGCACCGCGATCTCCTGGTTCGGCGCCGCCGGCCCGGTCGGCTTCGCGGTCGGGCCGGCGCTGGCGGGGGTCCTGATCGACACCCTCGGCTGGTCGGTGTCGGGCGTGTTCGTCCTGTCCTCCGCCATGTCGGTGGCGACCGCGCTGCTGGTGGGACTTGGCACGCGCGAGATCCGGCCCGAGGTGATTCCACAGGGGAGCGTGCTCCGGCTCGCGTTCGGCGCGGTCGCGGGCATCCTGCGTGATCCGGACGTCCGTCGCCTGTTCGTCGTGTATGGCGTCGTGTTCCTGGCCAACCAGGTCTCGCGACCCTACACGCCGGTGCTCGTCGAGGGGCTCGCCGGCACGGGTGAGGGACTGGCGTCGGCGATCGGTCTGGTGATGGGCGTTGCCGCGCTCGTCGGCGCCCTCGCGTCACCGGCCGGCGGCTGGCTGGGCGACCGCATCGGGTTTCGGCCCGTGCTGGTGGCGTCGCTCGTGGCTGGGGGCGTGGCCAGCGCGTTGATGCCCGCGATGCCGTCGATCGCCCTGCTGGCGCTCGCGGCAGTGGCGCTCGGCGCGGCGTTCGCGACCACGGGCGCGATGGTGTTCTCGCTGCTCGCCACCGAGGTGCCATCCGAGCGACGATCGGCGACGCTCAACCTCGTGTATCTGCCGCTCTACGTTGCCGGGATCATCGGCCCGGCGGTGGGCGGTGGGCTGGCTGCGGCGGCAGGTCCCGGAGCCCCGTTCGTCGCCGGCGCGCTCGTGTTCCTGGCCGGCGCGGTCGCGGTCGTGCTCCGCGGAACGGTCGCCCGGGATAGGTCAGCGATCACGCCGGGAGCCGGGGGAGGCGGATAGGCCCGCTCGCACCGAGCGGGCGTGCGGGTTCCTTCGGCCGACCGCCTGAGTTACGATCGGCACATGCGCACGGGAATGCCTCCAGATGCCGAACCTGCTGCTGCGACCGCGGCGGCGCGGGAGTCATCCCGGTGCGCTCGCGGGCTCGCTCGCCGCCGCTGACGAGGTCACGCCCGAGGTCATCTCCGCCTCGGGTGTCCGATGGCTCAACCTCGAACGGCCCCTCGAAGCCGATCGCGACTGGCTGGAGCGCGAGTTCGAGTTCCATCCGCTCGCGATCGAGGACGTGGCGTCGCGCAATCAGCGCCCCAAGCTCGACGCCTACGACGACTACCTGTTCATCGTTCTCCACTTCCCGGTGTTCGACAAGCCGAGCGGCCGGCTGCTCACCGCCGAGCTCGACCTGTTCGTCGGACCCGACTACCTGATCACCCTGCCCGACCAGAACCTGCCGCCGCTGGCGGCGATGTTCGAGCGCTTCCGGGAGCGCGAGGAGGTCCGCGAGAGCGTGTTCTCCAAGGGCACCGGCTATCTCCTGTACAAGATCGTGGACACCTGCGTCGACGCCTCGTTCCCGATGCTCCGGCGGATGGGCGACAAGCTCGACCGGCTCGAGGACGACATCTTCGAGGGTCGCTCGGCCAAGATCGTCCAGGAGATCTCCAACGCGAAGCAGGAGATCATCAACTTCCGGCGGGTCGTCCGACCGATGCGCGCCGTGCTGCGCGACCTCGAGCGGACCAAGCAGCGCTACCTGACCGCGGACCTGGAGATCTACTTCGACGACATCACCGATGCCGCGGAGCGGATCTGGGACGTCCTGGAGAACTACAAGGAGGTCGCGGAGGCGCTCGAGGACTCCAATGAATCGGTGCTCTCACACCGGCTGAACGAGTCGATCCGCGTGCTCACCGCGTTCAGCGTGGCGATGCTGCCGCTCACGCTGCTGGCATCGATCTTCGGCATGAACGTGCCTCTGCCCGGCCAGCGGGGCAGCCTCAACGAGTTCTTGGTGATCTCGACGATCATGATCGTCACGCTGCTCGGCGTGCTGGTGTTCTTCCGCCGGCGCGGCTACCTGTAGCTCGAGGCCGAACGCAGGCCGAACGCAGGTGGCTCGAGGGCGCCGGACGCAGGCCGAACCCAGCCGGACTCAGGCCCGGGGCAGCGAGCGCTCGGCCGGCCCGATGTAGCGCACCGTCGGGCGGATCAGCCGGTTGGCGGCACCCTGCTCGATGGCATGGGCGGTCCACCCCGCATGCCGGGCGAGCGCGAACGTGGTCGGGAACAGGTCAGGCGTCAGGCCGACCCCCATCAGCACCGGGGCCGCGTAGTACTCG
The DNA here is from genome assembly GCA_963734995.1 of uncultured Chloroflexia bacterium. Lineage (GTDB taxonomy): Bacteria > Chloroflexota > Limnocylindria > Limnocylindrales > CSP1-4 > CAIXZV01. Next base: position 47,877 of record CAVTJD010000013.1, on the reverse strand, counting down.
ACGTTGGTCTTGAGCGGCCGGTCGGGATACTTCTCGGCGAGCACGCGCAACGCGACGTCCTCGACCGCGATCGCGAGATCCAGCCATTCCGGTCGGTTGGCCATGGATTCGGCCACCTGGCGCAGCGCCGCGGCACGAGGGTCGTAGGCGCGGTACACGCGGTGCCCGAAGCCCATCAGCCGCTCCTTGCGGTCGAGCGCGGCGCGCACCCACGCCTCCGCCTTGTCGGGCGAGCCGACCTGGTGGATCTGCTCCACGACCTCGGACGGGGCCCCACCATGCAGCGGGCCCTTCATCGCGCCGATCGCCCCGCACACGGCCGACGCGAGATCGGAGCGCGTGGAGGTGATCACCCGACACGTGAACGTGGAGGCATTGAAGCCGTGCTCGGCGCCGACCACGAAATACGCGTCGAGCGCGCGCGCCGTGGCCTCATCGGGCCGCTCACCGGTGATCTGGTACAGGTAGCCCGGCACGAGGTCCAGCGAGGGATCAGGGTCGATGGGGTCCAGCCCGCGCCGCAGCCGTGCAAAGGCGGCCAGCGCGGACGGGGAGAATGCGGTCAGCGCCCGGGCCTGGTCCGGGGTTGCCGGCCAGCTGGGGTCCGTGGTGGCGCCCCAGGCAGAGACCGCGGTCCGCAGCGCGTCCATCGGTCTGGCCGTGGGCGGCAGGGCACGAAGCGCATCCATGACCGGCCCGGGGACCGGCTGGCAGGGCAGCCGTGCGCCGGGATCCCAGTCGCCGGTCCACAGCAGCTCCGCCACCGCAGCGTAGGTTCCGTCCCGAACCAGCTCGCCGATCGGGTACCCGCGGTACAGGAGGCGGCCCGCCGCTCCGTCGATGAACGACAGCGACGTCTCCCCGGCAACGATGCCTTCGAGACCGGGCGAGTAGGGGCGGGTATCGGCGGGTGCGGCGGCAGGGTCGGTCATGACCACGATGGTAGCCTTCGCGCCCGCGTCGCGGATCGTCGATCTGTTCGACCGCGACGCGCGGATCTCGACGGCTGCCCGGATGCCGGCGGGCCGGCGTCGGCGGGCCGTGAACGCTGTCCTCGCGCGCCTGTTCGCTCCTCTGAGCGCGGACGTCGCGCGGCCCGGGGGCCCGGACGTCGCCCGGCCGTGGCCGGGGCGCCACCGCCTCGAGCCTGCGGCTACCTGGTCTCGAGCGCCCTGAGCACGATGCGAACGACGATCGCGCCAAGCGTCGCGACCACCAGCGCGCCGATGAAGCCCTGGGCCCGCCCGAGCGCCATCTGGTCGACCAGCCAGCCGCCGACCAGGCCGCCGATGATGCCCACGACGATGGTGGGCAGGCAGCCCTGAACGCTGCGCACGCCGACGACCCAGCCCGAGATGGAGCCGGCCAGCAATCCGATCACCAGCCATCCGACGACGTCACCCATACCCCAGAGTGTCGCATCACCGCCATTCGGCGGCCAACGAGATCGGCGACGACCGACCAGCACGTCAGCCGCGAAGGAATGCCTCGACAGACGAGATGAACGCAGCGGGATGGCTGTGGTGGGCCGCATGGCGGGCACCGGCGATCACCTTCAGCCGGCTGTCGGCGAGCCGGCGGTCGAGGGCCTCGGCACCGCGCCGGAACGGGGCCGGCGATTTCGAGCCCACCAGCTGCAGGACCGGGAGCTCGACGGGCGCCAGTTCCCCCAGCGAAAGCTCCGGAGCATGGCGGGCCGCGTCGAGCTCGCGCACGATCGTCGGCGCTGCGGCGGCGCGCCGCGGCCAGATCGGATCGGCGCGGAACGAGGCGAGCTCGGCCGCCGGCATGCCGACCACCTCGGTCATGAACCGGGCCAGCATGCCGTCGAGATCCCCCGCGGCGAGATCGGCGCGGAGCCGCGCGAGCAGCCGCTCGTCGATCGCCGGGTCTTCGTCCCTGCGCTCGGGCGCGCTCTCGTAGGCCACGATCCGCCGGATCGCACGCGTTCGCAGGCTTGTCGCGAGCGCGATCCGGCCACCCAGCGAATGGCCCACGATATCGACGGGGTCGCCCGACTCGCCGGCGATCGCTTCGGCGACGGCCGCGACATCCTCCAGCTCGCGTTCGATCGAATACGACGGGCCATCGCCCGAGTCCGCCCGGCCACGCCGGTCGATCGCGTGCAGCCGCCACCGAGTTGCGAGCTCGGGCGCGATCACCCGCCAGGTCCGGTGATCGGCGGTCGTCCCGTGGATCAGCAGCAGCGGCGCCCCGGAGCCCGCCGAGAAGACCGCGATCGGCGTGCCGTCGCCGGACCGGATCAGCCGGCTGGGCCGGTCAGGGAACAGGGCGGCCACGGAGTGCCCGAATCGGGTTTGCTAGGGACGCGGCAGCGACGCGGCCGCCGCCTCGTCGAGCATCCATGTCGCGGTCGCCAGCCTGGTGGCCGCGACGGGCAGCGTGCGGGCATCGGCCCCCGACCACGCGCGCGCGAGGACATCTGCCTTGGACGCCCCCGCGGTCACCACGATCACGCGCCGCGCCGCGGCGACGATGCGTGGCGTCAGCGTCACCCGCTCGACGTGCGGCTCCACGTGCGTAGGCGCCGGGATCGCGAGGCATGTCGCCGGGTCGTCCCAGGCCGCCGAGCCCGGGAACACCGACAGGATGTGGCCGTCGGGTCCGACCCCCAGCAGCAGCAGGTCGAACATGGGCGTTCCGTGCGCATCGGCCGGCGGGCCGAAGTCGCGCAGCTCACCGGCGTAGCGGGCTGCCGCCCAGGCGGCCCCGCCGTGCGCGATCGCCTCGGTCACCGGGACCGGATGGAGGTTCCCCGCCGGGATCGAGACCCCATCCCCGACGCTGCCCACCGAGGCTGTCGGCGGCCCGGACCTCGACTCGTCCCCGCCGCTCGCGAGCAGCACCTGCTCGAGCGGGAGCACGTTGGACAGCGGGTGGTCCGAGGGTACGAAGCGGTCGTCGCCCCACCACACCTGGATGCGCTCCCAGTCCAGGGCGTCGCGCAGCGGCGGAACCCGCAGCTGCTCGTAGATGCCGGGCGCCGCCGACCCGCCCGTCGTGGACCAGTGGGCGACGCCCCGTTCGGCGATCGCGCCCGCAAGCACATGCACGATCTCGCCGGCAACCGCGGGCCAGAGCGCCTCCGCGGAGGGCAGCACGCGCAGCGCCGGTTGCTCCTGCGCGTTCGGCGCGCCGGTCGTCGAGCTCGTCATGACCGTGCCTCCACCATCCTTGCGGCCATCCGGATCGTCTCCATCGACAGCGGGTCGCGACCACCCACCTCGAGCGCCTCGCTCAGCAGGTCGATGTCGTTGCGGCGTGGCGCCTTGAATGTGCGGTCCATCGCCTGCACGCCGTCGAGCCAGGTATGGACGTGGACGTTCTCCGCCTCGGCCGTGACATCGGCGCGCAGCTCCGAGCCGCGCCGCTCGGCGAGGATCTCCACCCGCAACGTGGTCCCGGGCCGGAGCCTCGAGGCGACCGGCCGGACGAACACGCCGATCTCGCCCGTATGGTCGTGGAGCAGGCCGTGGAGTCCCCGATGGAGCGGGGGCCGCTCACCCGGCCGCGGCTTCGGACGCGCCGACGCGGCGCCCGGGCCCTTGGTCTCGATCGGGTGAAGCGGCGTGACGACCCGCATCCCCAGCCGCGACGCGATCCATGCGACGTGGTAGAGCGGCTTGACCACGTTGGTTGTGCCCGGGTCGCCGGTCGCGTCGTGGGTGCCATAGGCCACCGATATCCGTCGGATGTGGCCCAGGAAGGGCAGGAAGTCGGGTACGTCGAACACGGTGGCGATCGCCTCCCGCCACCGGCTCTGGCGGACGAGCGCGAAGTCTCGGATCGACAGCCGGTCGAAGCGGCGGTACAGGTCGGCCAGCTGCCGGAGCCGGCCCAGCCCGTCGCCCGACCAGGCGGATCCGTCCACGATCAGGCGATCGGTTCCTTCCAGCAGCTCGATCGTCGTCGCCGCCTGGAACGGGGGCTCGCCGGGCCACCATACCGTCACCGGAAGGTCGTGGATGAGCAGCGGCGCCGCCAGGGCCGACACGTGGCGCCCGGCCTCGCCGCCGGCCGTCAGAAAGATCAGCTCGCTGCACACCTCGGGGGCGTCGGGCCGCGGCAGGACGCAGTGGGCCTGGATCCTCGCGTCGAGCCAGGACGGCCCATCGGGATCGGCCGACTGGATGATCAGGGTGCGCGACGGATGGCGCCCCGTGAGCAGGCTGATCATCCCGGCCGCGTGCTCGCCCAGCTCTGGCTGGCGGGCAACGACGACCAGGTTCATCACCGACGTCCGAGCCGCGATGTGGCGTCCCGCTGCCTCTCCCCCTGCCGCCACCATCAGGTCGGGCTGCGACCAGATCCTGGCCAGCTCCTGCTCCACCGCGGACAGTGAGTGGACGTGCGAGGTCCAGCGCAGGGTGGGCTCGCCGGGTCGCGGAGCCTCGGGGACGGCCGTCGTGGACCTGCCTGCCGCCGGCGTCGTCAGATCCTCCGCCACCGGCGGCCGTCACGGGCGAGCAGGTCGTCGGCCGCCTCGGGACCCCAGCTCCCGGCCTCGTAGTTCGGGAAGTCGGGCGCCGGCATCGAGGCCCAGGCGTCGATGATCGGGTCCACGATCGACCACGCCTGCTCGACCTCGTCGGCGCGGGTGAACAGCGACGCGTCGCCGAGCAGCGCGTCGAGGATCAGCGTCTCGTAGGCGTCGGGGCTATCGGTCTGGAACGCCGAGCCGTAGGTGAAGTCCATCGTCACGTTGCGGACGTCGATCCCGAGACCCGGGACCTTGGCGCCGAAGCGGAGCATGATCCCCTCGTCGGGCTGGATCCGCATCGCGAGCAGGTTGGCCTCGGGCTCGGCGGCGCTGTCCCGGAACAGCTGGTGCGGCACGTCCTTGAACTGAACCGCGATCTCGGTCGCGCGCTTGGGCAGCCGCTTGCCCATGCGCAGGTAGAACGGGACGCCGGACCAGCGCCAGTCGTCGATCGTGAACCGGGCCGCGATGAACGTCTCGGTCTCGGATGCCGGGTCGACCGCCGGCTCCTCGCGATAGCCCTTGACGGGCTGCGCCTCGGCCCAGCCCGGACCGTACTGGCCGCGCACGACATCGCCTCGGACCTGCTCGGGCGTCAGGGCCGACACGGCACGGATGATCTTGACCTTCTCGTCGCGTAACGCGTCCGCCTCGAAGGTGGTGGGGGGCTCCATGGCCACCAGCGAGAGCAGCTGGAGCAGGTGGTTCTGAAGGAAGTCCCGCGACGCGCCGGTCTCCTCGTAGAACGCACCCCGGCTCTCGATCCCGATCGACTCGGCCACGGTGATCTGGATATGGTCGATGTGGCGCCGGTTCCAGATGGGCTCGAAGATCCCGTTGCCGAACCGGAACACCAGCAGGTTGCGGACGGTCTCCTTGCCCAGGTAATGGTCGATGCGGTAGACCTGCCGCTCGCGGAAGACCTTGCCCACCTCGCGATTGAGGCGGACCGCCGAGTCGAGGTCGCGGCCGAACGGCTTTTCGATGACGACCCGCCGCCAGCCGCCGTCATGGCGCTCGTGGTCGAGGCCAACCCGGCCGAGCTGTCCCACGATCTCGGGAAACGCCGACGGCTGGGTGGCGAGGTAGAACAGGCGGTTGCCGCGCGTGCCGCGCTCGTGGTCCATGTCGTCGAGGCGGGCAGCCAGCGACTCGAACGAGCTGCCGTCGGCGAAGTCGCCACGGTGATACACGATCCGCGAGGCGAGGTCGTCCCACGTCTCCTGGTCGACCGGCAGCACCCTCGAGTAACGGTCGAGCGAGGCCCGAAGGTCATCGCGGAACGACTGGTCGGTGTACGGGCGGCGGCCGACGGCGACCAGCGTGAACTCGTGGGGGAGCAGATGCGTGCGCCACAGCTGGTAGAGCGCGGGAATGACCTTGCGGTGGGCGAGATCGCCGGTCGCGCCGAACAGGACGAACGCCGCCGGATCGGGGACGCGCTCCAGGCGCAGGCCCTCCCGGAGCGGGTTGTCCAACGCCCGCGTCGCCGATCGACGCCGGGACTCGGCGGCGAGCCGGAGCTCGCGCATGGTCCGCGGCGCGTCCTTGCGAGACGCCGGCGACGCAGCTGTCCTCGAGGAGCCCGTGGCGGTCTTCGAGGAGCCCGTGGCGGTCTTCGCGACAGCCGTCGAGGGCGAGCCGGACCCGGCCGGGTTGCCCGCTGCCCTGCGAGCGCTCATCCTCGGGCTATTCCGTCTTCACGGCATGGCCGCCGAACTCGTTGCGCAGCGCCGCCAGCACCTTGGCGCCATACGACTCATCCTGGCGCGAGCGGAACCGCGCCTGGAGCGACAGCGTGATCACCGGTGCGGGAACGTCGCGATCGATCGCCTCCTGGACCGTCCAGCGCCCCTCACCGGAGTCCTCGACCCAGTCCTTGAGGTGGGCGAGGTCCTGGCCCTGCGTCTCGAACGCGCTGCTGAGCAGCTCCAGCAGCCACGACCGCACCACCGACCCCTGGCCCCACAGGTCTGCGATGCCGTGGAGATCGAGCTCGTAGTCCGAGGCGTGCAGGATCTCGAAGCCCTCCGCGTACGCCTGCATCATCCCGTACTCGATCCCGTTGTGGACCATCTTCACGTAGTGCCCGGCCCCCGGGCCGCCCACGTGCAGGTAGCCCTTGGGCGGCGCGAGCGTCGTGAACACCGGGACCAGCGGCTCCACCGCCTCGGCATCGCCACCGACCATCAGGCAGTAGCCCACCTGGAGGCCCCACACCCCGCCCGACACGCCGGCGTCTACGTAGTGGATTCCGCGCTCCTGCAGCTTGGGATGGCGGCGCAGATCGTCGTGGAAGTTGGTGTTGCCGCCGTCGATGATCGTGTCGCCCGGCTCGAGATGCTCGAGCAGATCCTCGATCTGAGCCTCGGTCGCATCGCCGGCCGGCACCATGACCCACACGGCCCGTGGCTTCTCGAGCTTGGACACGAGCTCGGCGATCGAGAACGCCGGGATCGCGCCCTCACCCGCGATCTCCCTGATCTTCTCGGGCGTGCGGTTGAAGGCGACGACCTCGTGGTCGTCCCGGAGCAGCCGGCGAACCATGTTCGCCCCCATCCGCCCGAGTCCGATGAAGCCGATGCGCATTGGACAGGTCTCCGTCTCGCTGACTGGTGAATCGATTGGGTTGCCGGGCCGAGGCGGGGGCTTCGGACGGCCCGGCGGTGTCGGCCGAGCGACGACCACTCGTTGGCTAGAGCATAGGCCCGCGTGCCGGGAGGCGCCCCTGGGCCGCCGTCATGCTCAAGGCCTGCCCATCGAGGCGGCCTCGATCGCGAGGACCTTGTTCAGCCGCCGCTGATGCCTCGGCGCGCCCGAGAACACGGCCGCAAGGAAGGCTTCCGCGCACTCCACGGCGGGCTGGACGCCGATCACGCGCGCGCCCATCGTGAGCACGTTCATGTCGTCGTGCTCGACACCCTGGTGCGCCGAGTAGGTGTCGTGGCAGATCGCGGCCCGTACCCCACGCATCTTGTTGGCTGCGATCGACGCGCCTACGCCGGAGCCGCAGACCAGGATGCCCCGGTCGGCGCGACCGTCCTGGATGGCGAGCCCCAGGGCCTGGGAAAAATCGGGGTAGTCGTCCTCCGGGTCCGAGCCGTCCCCGCCCAGGTCGATCAGCTGATGCCGGTCGCCGACGGCGATCGTCAGCGCCTCGATCAGCTCCCGCTTGAAGGTGACACCCGCGTGGTCCGCCGCGATCGCAACACGCATCGCTCGCTCCTCAGCCAGTGTGCCCGTGGCCGATCGCGGGATCCGTGACCCCGACTCGGCCGCGCAGCCCGTCGCGTACGACCCCCCTCCCGATCTCAGTCACGTGGGCCACGGTGAACCCGAACGCCTCGAAGATCTTCGCAGCCGGCGCGCTGGCGCCGAACCGATCGAGCCCCAGGACCGCACCCTCGTCGCCGACCCAGCGCTCCCAGCCCAGCGAGACGCCCGCCTCGACGGACGCGCGCTTGCGCACGCCGGGTGGCAGCACGGCGTCCCGGTACCCGGCGTCCTGCGCCTCGAACCGCTCCCAGCACGGAAGGCTCACGACCCGGGTCGGGATGCCGTCAGCCTCGAGCTCGTCGGCCGCCGCGGCGCACAACGCGAGCTCCGACCCGGTGCCGATCAGGATCAGCTCGGGTGTGCCCGTCGACGCCTCGCGGAGCACGTAGCCGCCGCGCCGGACGCCGTCGCGCGCCAGCTCGGCGGTCCCGGGCAGCGTCGGCAGCTTCTGGCGGGTGAGCGCGAGGGCCACCGGACCGGGCGTGGCTCCCGGGATCGCGGGCCGCTCCGTGGCGAGTGCCCACGCGGCCACCGCCTCGTTCGCATCCCCGGGCCGCACGAACCACAGGTTGGGGATCGCGCGCAGCGCCGCGTAATGCTCCACCGGCTGGTGCGTGGGGCCGTCCTCGCCCAGGCCCACGCTGTCATGGGTCCAGACATAGGTGACGTGCAGACCGCTCAGCGCGGCCAGCCGCACGGCGCCGCGCATGTAGTCGCTGAACGTGAGGAACGTGGCCGCGTACGGCACGAAGCCGCCGTGATAGGCGATCCCGTTGACGATCCCGCCCATGGCGTGCTCGCGTACCCCAAAGCGCAGGTTGCGGCCGGGGTGGTCGGCCTCGAAATGGTCGGGTCCGTTGGCCTTGACGTCGGTCAGGTTCGACTCGGACAGGTCTGCCGAGCCGCCGAACAGCTCCGGTACCGACGCCGCGATCGACTGGATGGTGTCCGCGCTGGCGTTCCGGGTGGCCACCTGCGAGCCGACCTCGTAGCCCGGCAGCGTGGCGTCCCAGCCGGCGGGCAGCGCCCCGGACAGCCGACGCTGGAGCTCACCGGCCTCCGCCGGGAACGCGGAGGCGTACGCGTCGAGGCGCGAGCTCCACGTCGCGACCAGGTCACGCCCCGTGTCGACGGCGCGCCGGAACAGCTCGCCGGCTTCGTCCGGCACGTAGAACGTCCGGTCCGGGTCCCAGCCGTACGCCTCCTTGGTCAGCCGGACCTCGTCCGGGCCGAGCGGCGAGCCGTGGGCCTTCTGGCTGTCGTGCTTGTTGGGGCTCCCAAAGCCGATGTGGGTCCTGACCGCGATGAGCGACGGCCGATCGTCGGCCTTGGCCGCCTCGATCGCCGCTGATATCGCCTCGACGTCGTTGCCGTCCTCCACGCGCTGGGTGTGCCAGCCGTAGGCATCGAACCGGCCGAGAACATCCTCGCTGAACGCCCAGGCCGTCGGGCCGTCGAGCTGGATGTGGTTGTCGTCGTAGAGCGCGATCAGCTTGCCCAGACGGAGATGGCCCGCCAGCGAGCACGCCTCGGATGCGATGCCTTCCTGGAGGTCACCGTCCGAGCACAGCACGAATGTCCGGTGGTCGACGACGTCATGCCCGGGCCGGTTGAACTCGGCCGCCAGCCGGCGTTCGGCGATCGCCATCCCGATGCCGTTGGTGAGGCCCTGCCCGAGCGGGCCGGTCGTCGCCTCCACGCCCGGGGTGAGCCGGTACTCGGGATGCCCCGGCGTGATCGAGCCCCACTGCCGGAACGTCTCTAGGTCCTCGAGCGAGACCGCGTAGCCCGTCAGGTGGAGCAACGAGTAGAGGAGCATCGAGGCATGCCCGGCCGAGAGCACGAACCGATCGCGGTTCGGCCAGTCGGGCTGCGTGGGAGAGTGGCGCAGGTGGCGAGTCCAGAGCGCGTAGGCCATCGGCGCCGCACCCATCGGGGCGCCCGGGTGTCCCGAGTTCGCCTGCTGGACCCCGTCGATGGACAGGGTCCGGATGGTATCGATGGCCAGCTGGTCGAGGCGGTTGGCGTCGAGCGTCATCAATGTCTCCGGATGCGAGACGCTGATCGGACGGGCTGGGATGGCCGGCGGACCGGCTGGGCACACAGCCCGGCGAAACGGTGTCTGGACCTGGCACGGCGGGGCACGATGGGCCGTGGCCGAGGCTCCAATCCTACCCCGCAGACTCGGGACCGGCCCCCGAGATCGAGCGATCCGATGGAACCTCGCCGGCGTCGGGCCACAGCTCGGCCTGCCGACCGACGAGCTCGGCCAGCGAGTCGACCACGAGCACGCCCGCCGTCCCGGGTTCCAGCTGCTGGATGAGGCCCCATGGCCCACGCCTCAGCCAGGCCGGGCGCAGACCCGCGCGCAGGGACGGAAGGACGTCGTTGTCCACGCGATCGCCGACGTACGCCGCACGGTCCGGTGGCGGGTTCCCCAGCAGCTCGAGGGTCCGCGCGAAGAAGGCCGGATCGGGCTTGCCCACGCCGATCGCCTCCGACATCGCCATCACATCGGGCTCGACGCCCAGTGCCCGCAGCTGCGCGGCGCGGATGGCGGGCTGATTGGCGATCACGGCGATCCTGTTGCCGGACGCGCGCAGGGCGTCGATCGCGCCGATTGCATCTGGGTAGAGGTCGTCGGCCGTGAACCCGCCGTGCCGTGCCTCGACCGCGTCGGCATGGTCGCGCCAGCGGGCGACGCCAAGGAGCTCGAACACATCGCGATGATCGTCGCCGCGCGCGATGACGGCGCCCAGCGCCGCCATGAACGTCAGACGCGGGATCGCGAGCTCGTCCGCCCAGGCCGACCAGATCCGCGTCTCGTCGATCAGCGTCTCGCCGACGTCGAGGACCACCCATCGCTCGGAGCTCACCGTGGCGATGGTAGGGCCGATGCCTCGTCCGCGCTGGGTCACCGGGACGCTCAGCGCGTGGCGCGATGCCGCGGGCCGGGTCGCGATCGCGACGAGCGAGCGGCGCCATCCAGCCACACCTGCCTGCGCTGTGTCACCCTGTCGGTTGTCGGTGCGCCATCGCGCCGACGGCAGCAGCCATCGAGGAGCACCCATGCCCGTGCTGCGCGCCTCGTGCCGCATTCGACCTCGCCGCCGCCAGACCGTCGAGCGGCCCCGGGTCGTCGTGCTTGGCGACCTCGTCCTGGACGTCGTGGTCGCGCCGGCGGCGGCGCTCGTGCGGGGGAGCGACGTGGCCGGTCGCGTGCTCGTCCGCCAGGGCGGCTCGGCGACCACCACCGCCCGCTGGCTCGGCCGGCTCGGGGTCCGGAGCAGCCTGGTGTGCGCGGTCGGGCGTGACGGTGCCGCCCGAGCGCTCATCGCGGCGGTCACCGCCGACGGGGTGGCCGTGCACGCCGTCCGTGTCGCGGGTGCCCATACCGGCAGGATCGGGGTGGTCGTCGAGCCGGACGGGGAACGGTCGTTCGTGCAGGACCGGGCGGCCGCTCTGCGCCTTCACCCGGAGGACCTGCATCCGTCCTGGTTCGCGGGCGCCGATGCCCTGCACCTGCCCATCTACTCGTTGCTCGATGAGCCGCTCGGGCGGGCGGGCCTGGCCGCGATCGGCCTCGCGCGCGAGGCAGGCGCCATCATCGCCGTGGATCTCGCGTCGATCGCCCCGCTGCTCGCCGATGGACGGCGCTCGGCCGAGAGCCTGATCGAGGCGGCGGCGCCCGACCTGCTGTTCGCGACCCGCGACGAGACCAGGGCGCTCGTCGGCACGGACCGCGAGGAGCGTCTGCTGGAGCTGGCGCCGACGGCGGTCGTCAAGGGCGGCCGCAAGGGTGCCACGATCATGGCCCGGGCCGAGGCGCCGGACGCCCGTGGTGCGCTCCGCTTCGAGGTGGCGACCAGGCCCATCAGGGCGACCGATACGACGGGCGCCGGTGATGCCTTCGATGCCGGCTTCCTGTCCGGCTGGCTCGATGCGAAGCGGCGCGGACGGGCACAACCCGCCGCCCTCCAGCGAGGCGCGATCGTCGGCAACCGGACGGCGCTGCGTCACCTGTCGAACCCGCCGGGGGAGCTCAGTCTCGGCTGAGGCTCAGTCGTCGCGGATCGCGAGGCCGACGTGGGCCGCGAGCAGCGGCGCGATATCCACGAGCTGTTCCCGCGATACGGTCACACCACGAAGCTGCCCGATCCCGCGCACCACTCGGAGCGTCGCCCCGGTCAGGTCCACGTCGGCGAGCCGCGCATCGTCGAGCACCAGCTCCCCGACCTCGCATGCCTCGAACCGAACCGTGCGCACCTGCGAGCCCGTGAGGTCGAGCACGCCCAGGGTGCACCCCTCGAACGCGAGATCACCGTGTCTCCCGACACTCAGGTCGACGAGGTCGACCTTGCCCCCGCGGAGGCGGACGCTGGACCAGGTTGCCCCCGCCGCGCCGAGCACGCCGATCCGGCCGTCTTCGATCAGCGTGTCGCGCACGACGGAGCCCGTCAGGTCGACCCGGGTCCCACCGCATTCGCGGAGCAGACACTCGGAGATCCGCGCCCGGGGCAGCGCGAGCTCGTCCATGCGGCAGCGCACGAACCGACATTGCAGGAACCCGGGGGCGTCCGCGCGCTGGCCGGACAGGTCAAGGCCGGCAAGATCGACCGCCTCATGGTCACCGCGCGCTTCGAGCACCCCACCGACGAACGGCGTCAGCATCGGCAGGTCGATCGAACGAGCGGGCGGTGGCCGATGCCTCGCCCCGCGCCCGGTCGGACCCCGGCCCCGAGCCACCGCTACACGTGCCGGTCGAACCACTCGAGCACGCGCGTCATCCGGTCGATCCGGCGGTCGATGCGGCCGGTCGCCTGGATCACGTGGAACTCCTCGGGGTACAGCACATACTCGACCTCGCGCCGCAGCCATCGTAGCGCCGCGAAGTACTGCTCATTGTCCGAGCTCGGGCAGCGGCGATCGGCCTCCGATTGGAGCAGCAGCAGGGGTGTGTGGACGTTGGCCACGTTGCGCAGCGGTGACTGGCGCCACAGCTGCTCGACGCCCTCGGGCGTGGTCGGATCGCCCATCTTCGCGCTTCGGCAATACGTCGGGCCGACGTCGCTGTGGGCCCACGCCGATACCTGGTTGGTCACGCCGTTCTCGGACACCGCCGCCCGGAACCGGTCGGTCGTGCCCACCAGCCAGTTGATCATGAACCCGCCGTACGAGAGCCCGAGCGCGCCGAGCCGTTCGGGGTCCGCCAGGCCGAGCGCGATCGCGTGGTCCAACGCCGCATGGACGTCCGCGGCATCGACGCCGCCCCAGTCGCCGAGCTGGGGCGCGATCCAGTCGGCGCCGTAGCTGGCCGAGCCACGGATGTTGGGGAGCACGACCCGGTAGCCGCGTGCGCACAGGAGCACGACCTCCATCGATGGCGCGGGTGACCAGGCACCCAGCGGTCCGCCGTGCACGTCGACGATGGTCGGCAGCGGTGAATCGTCGGATCCCGCCGGGGACGCGATCCAGGTCTCGATCGGGCCACCGGGTCCGGGCGCATCGACGACCCGCATCTCCGGCCAGGCGAACCGCCGGGTCCACGACGATCCGGTCGCGGTCAACGGCCGAATCCGAGCGTCCGGGCCGACGAGGCACAGCTCGGGCGGACGGGCGCCCACGGTGGCCGTCACGGTGATCCTGTCCGCCCCGAGTGCCAGCGTCTGGCACATGACATCGCCGCCGGCCAGGCGCTGTGGCTCACCGACGGGGCTACCCGTCGCAGGATCGAGGGCAAAGCGCCACGGTTGCGTACGTCCCCGGTCCGAGACCAGCGCGACGACGGCGGCGGAACCCGCCCAGCACGGCCCGGGACGGGCCTCGGTCATCCAGCCGGTGAGGTCCGTGTCGGCCCAGTTGCCGACCGGCCGGTCCAGGTCGGGCGCCAGCGACACCGCTGGCCGGGCGCCATCGGACGAGCCCACGAACACGGTGGGCGACAGGTCGTCGAGCGGCTGCTCCACGTCGATCCCGATGCCCGCGATCCAGGCACCATCGGGCGACCAGGCGGGGGCCCGGACCGGGCCGGCCAGGGCGAGGATCTCGCGTGGCTCCGGCATCGCCGTGGTCCCTCGATTGCCGGCGCTCGTCGCAACCGTCCAGATCGAGGTTCGCGGCTCGCGGTCGGCGTTGGGGCGCGGATCGGCGACGAAGGCGACCTCGCTGCCATCAGGGCGCCAGGCGATCCCGGACACGCCCCCCTCGACGTCGGTCAGGCGACGAGGATGACCGGTGCCGTCGGCGGCAACCAGGTGCAGCTGGCTGGCGCGATCGAGGTAGCCAACCTCGTCGAGCCGGTAGTCGAGCCGGGTCACCCGGCGAGCCCGCGGCTCACCCGTCTTCGGCTTCGCGCCCACGATGAGACGCTGCGGGTCGGTCTCGGCGGTGAAGGCGATCGACCGGCCATCCGGCGCCCAGGCGATCTCACCCGCCGAAAGGTCGCCGAGTGGCAGCTCGATCGGCTCGCCCCCGGCGAGATCCAGCACCCGGATCGACGTGCCGGCGTCGTCATCGGACGGGTCTCGCCGCGCGAAGGCCAGCCGCCCACCGTCGGGCGAGATGGTGGGGAACGTGTCCCGGACGTGTCCTGTCGTCAGCCTGCTCGGCGTTCCCGCGCGCCCGGCCGCGTCGATCGTCACCCGCCACAGGTGCGAGACATAGTGCTCGCCATCCACCACCCGCCGCGAGAAGATCGCGAACCGGCCGTCGGGGGCGAGATCGTGCTCCTCGATGACGACCTGGCGCCGGAGAATCTCTGGGCTCGGGAGCCGGGTCGTTCGGCTCGAAATGTCGCTCATGCCGCCAGCGTATCGGCCGGTGGCTCTCAGCGTCAGCGTTGGCCCGCGCCGTGGGCCGGCTCGTGGCGGCGACGGGAACCCCCGGCTTGCGGCCCGGACCGGCCGGGCGCGCTACGCTCAACGGATGTTGAGCCCCGATCGCCTGGCCATCGCCCCCGTCATCGCCGATGCGCTCCACGATGGGCGGCCGGTGGTCGCGCTCGAGTCGACCTTGATCAGCCACGGGCTGCCGTACCCGCAGAACGTCGAGGTCGCCCTGGCCTCCGAGGCCGCCGTCCGTGAGGCCGGTGCGGAGCCGGCCACCGTCGCTGTTCACGACGGTCGTCTGCTGGTGGGCCTCGCGACGGATCAGCTCGAGACGCTGGCGAGCTCGTCCGGCAGCGTGCGCAAGGTTTCCCGGGCCAGCCTGGGCGCCGCGATCGCGGCCGGCGGCTGGGGTGGCACGACCGTCGCGGCCACGATGATCGCGGCCCACGCGGCCGGGATCCGCGTGTTCGCGACCGGTGGGATCGGTGGCGTGCACCGCGGTGCCCTGGGGGCCGGGCCCGGCGCTTCCACGCCCAGCCTGGACATCTCGGCCGATCTCGAGGAGCTCGCGCGGACGCCGGTCGCGGTGATCTGCGCCGGGCCAAAAGCGATCCTGGACGTCCCGCTCACGCTCGAGTACCTCGAGACCAGAGGGGTCCCCGTCGTCGCGGTGGGCATCGAGGAGGTGCCCGGCTTCTATGCCCGGGGCAGCGGGATCCCGGCGCCGATCAGCGTGCCCGATCTCGCCGCGGCGGCCGATGTCGTCCGTGCCCACAACGAGCTGGGGCTTGGCTCAGGGCTGGTCATCGGCATCCCCGTTCCCGCGGCCGATGCGCTGCCCGACGAGGTCACGCGCAATGCGGTCGAGCGCGCCGTTCGCGAGGCGGAGCACACGGGCGTCTCCGGCACCGCGCTCACCCCCTGGCTGCTCGCCCGGGTGGCATCGATCACCGAGGGAGCCTCGGTCCGGGCCAACATCGCCTTGATCGTCAACAACGCCCACGCGGGTGGCGTGCTGGCGACCGAGCTCGCGCGCTGAAGCACCGGGCAGCACCAACGGGCTGAACCAGTGCGTCGAGCGCCACGCCCTGTTGCCACGTGCGCCACCGGCCGTCGCTGACCGTGGCCCGGATGCCGATCGAGCCCGTGGCGCGCGGTCACCGGAACCGGCCCCGGCGGGACGGAGACCGCCGCCTGCGCCTTGTGCCGGGTCATGGCGCTGGCTACACTCGCGGGGACCGCCATTCTCCGATCCAGCACGCGTCTCAGGCGGATGTGTGGCCTGCTGGACCGGGACGACCGGCTCGTAGCTGCCGGGCGCCGACCGGGGGCGGCGAGCGCCTCGGTGAGGGAGCAGCGTATGCGGATCTACGAGGGCAGCCCGCGTCAGGACTTCGAAGAGGTCTTTCGGTCCATCGGCGCGTTCCTGGACTCCAAGGGGCTGCGTGACATCCTGGTCCTCGAAGTGCCCGACGGCTTTGTCGTCCAGGGCCTGGCCGCGGCCGGTGAGGCCGGTGGCAGCTGGTCGGAATCGGTCGGCTCGATCGCCAAGGAGACCCTGAGCTTCCTCGATGACGACATCGCGCGGTTCATGGAGGAGGCGGCCACCCGGCGCGGCCAGAACGCGACCCAGGGCACGCACGCCGGCACGCATGAGGCCGCGCTGCGCGTGATCGGGCGCTGGATCGACGAGGAGAAGCCCAAGGACGTGTTCCTGTTCGAACAGGACGGGGCATACGTCGTGCGGCTCCAGATGGCCAGCCAGGCGGGACCGCGCCACGAGCTCGCGGAGTTCACCAAGGAGGACATCGCGAGCCTGATCGATCGCGCGCCGTCGCTTCGCACCCCGGCCGGGGCCGCCGCCGGCGCAGCTGCGGGGCCGGATGGCGACACCAGCCCACCGGCGGCGAGCGCCTGAGCCGGGGGCTCGTCCGGGCCGGATGGTCTGCCCGCACACGGCAGTCGCCGCATGACAACGGCGCGCCGCACGGGCACAATCGCGACCTCAGGCATTAGTGAAAGGAGGCCCACACCGATGAAGGCGCTGCGGACGGTGGCCGTCGCGCTCGGGGTCACCCTGGGTGCGTTGATCGTGATCCCACTGGTCGTGCTGGCGGGCCTGTTCGTGTGGCTCAAGCTGACCGAGGAGGACGACGAGGAGGCGCTCGAGCTGGAGCAGGAGGGCGCCTGATCGAGATCCAGGACCCGCCGGGCGACGCACCGGCCGGATCCCTCGTATCGAGCGAAACGCCCGCCGGTGCGGCGGGCGTTTCCGTGTCCCCGATGACCGCGAACCGGCACCCGACCGAGGGCCCTGTTGACCCGGCCGCAACCCACCCTGACCCGTCCGGCACCGCGCGCCGGCTGGCCGAGATCGGCGTGCTTGCGACGGTCGTCATCTGGTCGGCCAACTTCGCCCTGGTCAAAGGCGCGATCGGTGTGATCGGACCGCTGACGTTCTCGTCCGCGAGGTTCCTGGTGGCGGCCATCACGCTGCTCGCGATCCTGCGCTGGCGGCAGGGACACGTCATGCCCGGGGCACGTCAGCTGCCGATCCTGCTGGGTCTCGGCGCGCTGGGGTTCGGTGGGTACCAGATCCTGTGGACCATCGGGCTGACCGGCATCACCGCGGGCGACTCGGCCCTGATCGTGGCCGCGGCCCCGGTCCTGACCGCCGTCCTGGCCGCGATGGTCGGGCTCGATCGCCTGACCGCCCCGAAAGGCGTGGGTGCCCTGATCGCGTTCGCCGGTGTTGCCATCGTGATCGTGGCCGGCGACGATCTGGGACTCGGATCCTCGCTGCTCGGTGATCTGCTGACGCTCGCGGCGTCCTTTCTGTGGGCGATCTACACGCTCGGCGGGACGCGGGTCCTGCGTACCGTCGATCCGCTCCAGGCGACAGCCTGGACGGTCACCGGCGGCGCCCTGGTCCTGCTGCCGATCGGCCTCATCGAGGCCGCGACCGGGCCATGGCCGGTCGTCGGCCCCGGCGTCATCCTTGCGGTTCTGGTCTCGGGCAGCCTGGCCGCGGGTATCTCGAACGTGTTCATGTTCAATGCGATCCGCTTCATCGGGCCAACGCGGGCGACGGCCATGACCCTGCTGGTGCCGGCGGGTGCCGTCGTGCTCGGGGCCGTGTTCCTGGCCGAGCCCATCGGTGCCGCACAGGTCGTCGGTGGCGTGGTGATCGTGCTGGGCGTATGGCTTACCCGCCAGATGTCGATCCTGCCGGCGCGCCGCCCGGCACGACCTGTCATGGTCCGGCGATGATGCCGCCCCTGCCCGATCCGCCCTCGGGATCCGACGGCCTCGCCATCGCTGCACCGCCGGTCGAGATTCCGCCCCTCGACCCGGGCCAGCCGCCGCTGGCGATCCTGGTCGACTACGACGGCACCATCGCGCGCACCGATGTCTCCGACACGATCCTGGCCGGCTTCGTCACCGCCGACTGGGAGGCGCACGTCGCGGAGTACGACGCGGGTCGGACGGGATCACGCCGGCTGATGAGCTGGGAGATCAGCCTGATCGACGCGGAACCCGCAGCGCTTATGGCGACCGCCGCCCGACAGCCGCACGACCCCGGCTTCCGGCCGTTCGCGGAGCGCGCGCTCGAGGCAGGCGTCCCGATCGAGGTCGTGTCGGACGGGTTCGGCTTCTTCATCGAACCCGCGATGCGTGCGCTGGGCGTGCCGCAGGTCCCCGTGGTCACGGCGCGAACCACGTTCGACGCGGCAGGCCCACGCATCGAGTTTCCGCACGGCAGCCCCGACTGCTTCGTGTGCGGTACCTGCAAGCGCAACCGCGTCCTGGCCCACCAGGCGGCTGGCCGGGCCGTGGTGTTCATCGGCGACGGACCCTCGGATCGATACGCGGCCGGCTACTCGGACGTGGTGTTCGCGAAGCACGCTCTGGAGCAGATCTGCCTCGAGTCGGGATGGCCGTTCGAGCGCTGGTCCGAGTTTGCCGAGATCGACGCCTGGCTGGCGCGTACCCTCGACGCCTTCCGGGACGACCCCACGTCGCTGCCCGGACCGCGCCGGCATCCGCTGTTCTGCGGTGCCGAGGTGTGGGGCCCGGGCCGCTTCGACCCCGCACCCGAACGCTGACGTCGGCGCACGGGATCGGCGCGCGGCACCGGCGCCGCCTACCAGCGGTCCCAGTGGGCGAACGACTCGAACGGCAGCCAGCCGCGCTTGAGGCTGGGCGAGCGGACGTCCGGCAACGGCCGTCCCACCGGCATGACGCCGATCGGGACGAACTCCACGGGGATGCCGAGCACCTCGCGCAGGGCCGCGATCCCCTCGGCCGGCCCCGCGAACCCGCAGCCCAGCCCCTCGTTCACCGCGGCCAGCATCACGTTCTGCATCGTCGCGCCGACGTCGACCCACCAGTAGGGGACCGGCCAGTCGATCTCGGTGCCGTCCTCGCGGAGCTTGTCCGGCTCCTGATACCGCCGGTGGTAGATCGCCTCGCTGGCACACGGGATGAACTGCGCGGCGCAGCGGCTGACCCAGGGACCGAACACCGGATCGTCCGGATCCTCGCCGCACGCGCGGGCGACCGCTCGCCGGCGATCGGGATCCGTGACCACCACCAGGCGCTGACCCTGGCTGAACCCAGCCGACGGGGTCCGCTGGGCGAGCCGCGCGATGCGCTCGATCACCTCCGGCTCCACGCCACCATCCTCGAACCGGCGAACGGCGCGTCGATGCATCACGACGTCGGTGAATTCCATGAGCACCTCCGGCTGGCGTTGCGCGAGCCAGGCGCTCGCACCTTGTCCTGCGGGTCCCGCATCCGATAGCATTGGAAAAACCCCGGAGGACCTGACCTGTGGCGAAGTATGTCTTTGTGACCGGAGGCGTCACCTCCTCACTTGGCAAGGGCATCACCGCCGCCAGCATCGGCCGGTTGCTCAAGGCCCGCGGTCTCCGGGTCTCCGTCCTCAAGCTCGACCCGTACATCAACGTCGACCCGGGGACGATGAGCCCCTATCAGCACGGCGAGGTGTTCGTCACCGACGACGGCGCCGAGACGGACCTCGACCTCGGGCACTACGAGCGGTTCATCGACGAGAACCTGTCGCAGGGGTCGAACGTCACGACCGGGCGCATCTACCAGGCTGTCATCGCCAAGGAGCGGCGCGGCGACTACCTGGGCGGCACGGTGCAGGTGATCCCGCACATCACCAACGAGATCAAGGAACGGATCACCCGCGTCGCGCGCACCGGCGAGCCCGACGTGGTGATCGTCGAGGTCGGTGGCACCGTCGGCGACATCGAGAGCCTCCCGTTCCTCGAAGCGATCCGCCAGATGCGCAAGGACCAGGGCCGCGCGAACGTGCTCTATGTGCACGTGACGCTGCTGCCGGCGCTGGCCGCGACCGGCGAGCTCAAGACCAAGCCCACCCAGCACTCGGTCAAGGAGCTGCGAGGCATCGGAATCCAGCCCGATGCGATCGTGCTCCGGTCAGACAGCGAGGTGCCGGACGAGATCCGGGAGAAGATCGCCCTGTTCACCGACGTCGACGTCGACGCGGTCATCCCGGCGCCCACGGCCGACACCATCTACGAGGTGCCGCTCCAGTTCGAGGCGTTCGGGTTCGGGCGGCTGCTCGTGCGCGAGCTCGCGCTGGGCGATCCCGAGGCGGTCCCCGATCTGGCCGGCTGGCGAGCCCTGGTGGCGCGCATCAAGACCCCCAAGCCGTCGCTCGAGGTGGCGCTGGTCGGCAAGTACATCGAGCTGCCCGACGCCTACCTGTCGGTCACCGAGTCGCTCAAGCACGCGGCCTGGGCGAGCGGCGTGGACGCGCACGTTCGCTGGGTCGACAGCGAGGCGCTGACGCCGGACAACGTCGACGAGCGGCTGGCCGGCGCGGCCGGCGTGCTGGTGCCCGGTGGGTTCGGCCATCGCGGCATCGAGGGCAAGGTCCTCGCCGCGCGCTGGGCGCGGACGAACGGCCGGCCGTACCTCGGTCTGTGCCTGGGGCTCCAGTGCGCCGTGATCGAGTTCGCGCGCGAGGTGCTCGACACCCAGGACGTCAACTCGACGGAGTTCGACATGTTCACGGCCAACCCGGTGATCGACTTCATGCCCGATCAGCGGGATCTCGAGGACAAGGGCGGCACGATGCGCCTCGGCCTGTACCCGGCGAAGCTGCTGGCCGGGTCCAAGGCTCGGGCGGTGTACGGCGAGGAGGTCGTCTACGAGCGCCACCGCCACCGGTTCGAGGTCAACAACCGGTACCGCCAGGCGCTCGAGGCCGCGGGCATGGTGCTGTCCGGCATCTCGCCCGACAGCCGGCTGGTCGAGATCGTCGAGCTGCGCGATCACCCATGGTTCGTGGCCAGCCAGTTCCACCCCGAGTTCAAATCGCGGCCCGAGCGCCCGCACCCGCTGTTCCACGGGTTCGTGTCCACGGCGCTCGCGCTCCAGGAGGGTCGCGAGCCGGTGCTGGCCAGGGTCGGGCCGGGGCCCGATGCGGACGCGCAGCATCCCGCGGGCGACGCCTCCGTCGAGGTGACCCCGGCCTCCTGAGTCAGGATCCTCGCCCTCGGCGGTGGCCGACCGGGCGCTCCCGGAGAGATCTCGAGATGGACGAAGTCATCGCGTCGGTCGAACCGGCTCTTCAGGCGCGGATCGGAGCCTTCCGACGAACGCATCGCCTGCCGGGCGTGGTGGCCGGGGTCGCCACGGTCGATGGGCTCCGGTGGTGGCACGCAGCGGGGTTCTCGGACATCGAGGCGGGCCGTCGTGGTGATCAGCGGACGCTCCACCGCGTGGCCTCGATCACCAAGACGGTGACCGCCACCGCGGTGCTCAAGCTGCGGGATGAGGGTCGCCTGGGGCTCGACGACCCGGTCGTCCGGCACCTGCCCGAGCTGGCACAGGTGGCGAACCCGCACGGCCCGATCGAGCAGGTCACCGTCCGCAGGCTGCTGATGCACACGTCCGGGCTGCAGGGCGAGCTGCCGTGGCAGGACGACGAGCGCTTCTGGACGTACACCATCGACGAGCTGCCGGGCGTGCTGCGGCTCGGGACCGTGAGCACCCCGCCCGAGGTCGCGCGCAAGTACAGCAACTTCGGGTTCGAGCTGCTGGGCCTGGTGGTCGCGCGGGTCGCGGGACGAGACTTCGTGGACTACGTGCGGGCCGAGATCCTCGATCCGCTGGGCATGCGCGACACGACGTGGACACCGGATGCGGACCAGGCCGCCCGTCAGGCCGTGGGTTACGACGCACGGAACCACGACGATACGCCCCGCCGGGCCAGGCATCTCGATTCGGGCAAGTTCGTGGCCGACGGCGGGCTGTGGTCGACGGTCGAGGACCTGGGCACCTGGCTCGGTCAGCAGCTGCGCGCAGATCCGGCTGCCGAGGTTGGCCCGGGGCAGGTGCTGGCGGGCCGGACGCTGGCCGAGATGCACCGGCCGACCTGGGTCGCGGACGCGAAATGGACCTTCGCGCAGGGCCTCGGCTGGTATGGGACCCGCAAGGGCGAGACGATCCTGATCGGGCATGGGGGAGCGCTGTGGGGGTTCCGGAGCAACATCTCCTTCTCCGCCCGCGGCAAGGTCGGTGCCATCGTGCTGTTGAATGGCATGGGCGATGCGGCCGCGCTCGCTCGCGAGCTGCTCGAGGTCCTGTTGCCGGCCGTCGACGAGGCGCGCGATCGCGAGGACGTGCCCCCGTTCGTGCCCGTGCCCGAGGCGTACCGTGAGCTGCTCGGTGCCTACCGCGACCCGGAGGGTGGTGACGACACGCTGATCGAGTGGCGGGACGGCAAGCTGGTGATGACCGACGCCGAGCAGGACGCCGAGGTCCATGAGCTTGTCCCGACCGGTGACCCGTTGGTGTTCACGATGCAGGGCGGACGACCGGGCGGCGAGCCGCTCGTGTTCCTGCGCGATGACGGAGGCCGGATCGACCGCTGCAACGTGGGCGGGTATCCGGTCATCCGTGTCGACCTCCTGCGCGAGCCGGTCTGGTAGCGGCGCGCGACCGGACACACGACGCTACGTCACCCCGATGCTGCCACCCGTTGACGGGGCGGCGCAGCGCAGGATATCCTCCCGACACCCCCACCGGCAGCGCGCGATCGGCTCTGGATTCCGCGCGTACCGTGCCCGTGGCTGGACCCATCGCCGACCAGCGGGCCTGCCGCCCGCAGCCGGTCTCCAACCCGTCGAGGTTTGCCCACACCCATGCCGAATGGTTCCGACCAGCGGCCGAGCCGCAATCGCCGGCCGCGCCGTCGACCCCAGCAGAGCCGCCTCCCGGTGACCGAGCAGGACGAGGTCGCCGAGCTCGAGGCTGCCCGCGAACGCAACGATCTCAATGTCCGCGATCTGCGCGAGATGTCGGTCAAGGAGCTGCGCGAGGTCGGTGCCCGGCTGGAGATCGACGCGGAGCCTCCCGAGCGCACCGAGGACCTTGTCGACCTCATCCTCCAGCGCCAGACCGAACGCGCCGGACTGGACTACGCGTTCGGGATCCTGGACATCGTCGACGAGGGCTACGGGTTCATGCGTCGCCATGGCCTGCTGCCGAGCTCGGACGACGTCTACGTCTCGTCCAGCCAGGTGCGCCGGTTTGGTCTGCGCGTCGGCGATCGCGTCACGGGAGCCGTTCGCGCTCCGCGTGAGGGCGAGAAGTACTGGGGCCTGATCCGGGTCGACTCCGTCAATGGCGTGGACACGGATTCGGCGCGCCGGCGGCCCTACTTCAATGACCTGACGCCGGTCCATCCGGATGACCTGATCAATCTCGAGTCCGACCCCAAGAACCTCAGTCAGCGGCTCGTGAACCTGGTCAACCCCCTGGGCAAGGGTCAGCGCGCACTGATCGTCAGCCCGCCCAAGGCCGGCAAGACGATGCTGCTCAAGAACATCGCCAACGGGATCAGCGACAACTACCCGGACATCCTGCTCATGGTCGCCCTCATCGGAGAGCGGCCGGAGGAGGTGACCGACATGCGCCGGTCCGTCCACGGCGAGGTCATCAGCTCCACCTTTGACGAGCCCACCGAGAACCACACCCACGTGGCCGAGATGGCCCTGGAGATCGCCAAGCGACAGGTGGAGACGGGTCGGGACGTCGTGATCCTGCTCGACTCGATCACCCGTCTCGCGCGCGCCTACAACCTGGCCCTGCCGCCGTCCGGTCGCACGCTGTCCGGCGGCATCGATCCGATTGCCCTCTATCCGCCCAAGCGCTTCTTCGGTGCCGCGCGGAATATCGAGGAGGGCGGCAGCCTGACGATCATCGCGACCTGCCTCGTCGACACCGGCTCCCGGATGGACGACGTGATCTACGAGGAGTTCAAGGGCACCGGCAACAGCGAGCTCATCCTCGATCGCAAGCTGTCCGAGAAGCGGATCTTCCCGGCCATCGACGTCCAGCGCTCCGGAACTCGCCGCGAGGAGCTGCTGCTCGAGGACGGCACGCTCAAGATGGTATGGACGATGCGCCGGATGCTGTCGGCGGTCGGGACCAACGAGGGCATCGAGCTGCTGCTCAATCGGATCGCCAAGACCGACAACAACGCGCAGTTCCTGGCCACGCTGACCAAGAGCCTGGACTGAGGGCCAGCGGCAACCGCAGGCGCGCGCGGGCGGCAGATCCCGGCTCTCAAGGTCCCAGATTTACCCAGATTCCGACCACCTGACTCGAATTCCGTGACCAGTGGCCCCGTCGAGGCGCGCCCTGGGGTTTGCGGCCCCCGTCCGCGGTCTGGTACGGTTCGGCCGCGAGTTGCTGGTCGAGCCGGAATACCGGATCGGCCTTGGGGGACGACCGAGACGAGGACCCTATCGCGACCCCGGAAGATCGGCCGACGCCCCGCGGCGATGTCCCGACGGATCGATCTTCGTGCCAGGAGACCGTATTGCAGAAGCCCGCGGCCGGCGCTCAGCGTGACCCATCGCGTCCTGGCCATGCTCGAGCACCCATCGCCACGCGCATCAACAGGCTGAGCATTCGTGCCGCGCGTTCGATCCAGGCGCGGCTTGAGGGTGGTCGCCTCTCCCCGCGCGCGCTTCTGACCGTCATCACCAACGCGGTTCGGCCGCTCGCCAGCGCGGAGCGGGCGCTGCCGATCACGGTCGCCGTGATCGTCGCCGTGGCGTCCCTGCTGGCGGTGCTGCCGTCATCCTCGTCCCCGGCCGTCGGTCGCACCCAGGGCGGTGGCGGCGATGTCAGGATCGCGATCGGCGGCGGGGTACCGCTTGACGGCGCGACCGACGACGGCGTCGCTGCGGGTTCGGACACGGTTTCCGCGTACGGGGCATACGGCGCGTACGGCGCGCTGAGCGGCCCCGGATCGGTCGCCGATCCGAGCTTCCAGCCGATCACGATCCCGGACGAGATCTCGACCGGCGCAAGCGTGGAGCAGGCATCCGCCGAGCCGGCCGCAGTGCTCGACGATGGCACCCTGATCGCCGGCTACGCACCCGAGACGACGGTCGAGGACGGCTCGGATCTGATCGACACCTACAAGGTCAAGTCGGGCGACACGCTGGTCGGCATCGCGCACAAGTTCGGCGTCTCGATGATGACGCTGTGGTGGGCGAACAAGCTCGAGTCGAAGGACGCGCTCCATGTCGGCCAGGTGCTCAAGATCCCGCCCGTTTCGGGTCTCGTGTACACGGTCAAGGCGTCGGACACGCTGGATGCGGTGGCCGCCCACTACAAGGTGGACGCGAGCGACGTCGTCAAGCTCAACGGTCTCGTCGACCCGACCCTCGTCGTCGGCCAGGTCCTCGTGCTGCCGGGCGCCAAGGGCGAACCGATCCCGACACCCAAGCCCACACCCAAGCCCACCCACCGGGCCACGACGCGCACGTCGACCTCCACCAGCCGCAGCAGCGGCCCGGTCCATTACACGGGCGGCAAGCTCCACTGGCCGGTCATCGGCGGTGGCAACTACATCAGCCAGTACTTCCACTACGGCCATGAGGCGATCGACATCGCCGCCGACTACGGCTCCAAGGTCGTCGCGGCCGCCGGCGGCAAGGTCATCTTTGCCGGCTGGAAGTCGAACGGCGGCGGGTACCAGGTCTGGATCTCCCACGGCGGCAACATGTACACGACCTACAACCACATGTCCGCCATCACCGTCGCGCGGGGTCAGACCGTCGGTCGCGGGCAGCAGGTGGGCCGGATCGGGCAGACCGGCTGGGCGACCGGGCCTCACCTCCACTTCGAGGTCTGGATCGGGCCCGTGTGGAGCGGCGGCACGCGGGTCAACCCGCTGCGCTACTTCTGACCGTCGCGTTCCGCGGCGCGGCGTCGGGGCCGTGCGACAATGCAGCAGATGTTCCTCGATGACGTCAGGATCGTCGTGCGTGCCGGCGCCGGTGGCGATGGGGCGGCCACGTTCCGGCGTGAGGCCCACGTGCCGCGCGGCGGCCCCGACGGCGGCGACGGCGGTCGTGGCGGATCGATCCATCTCCGCGTCGACATCGGCCAGACGACGTTGCTCGATTACCGCTACCGGCACCGGTTCAGTGCGACATCGGGCGGGCGCGGCGAGCGCTCGCGACGCCATGGCAAGGCGGGTGAGGACCTGATCCTGTCCGTGCCTCCCGGGACGGCAGTGCTCGACGGCGAGACGGATGCCCTGATCGCCGATCTGGTGGCGGCCGGTCAGGAGGTCATGGTCGCGCGCGGTGGGCGGGGCGGGCTCGGGAACACGCACTTCGCCACCGCCACGCACCAGGCGCCGCGCCATGCCCAGAAGGGTGAGCCGGGCGAGGAGCGTTCGATCCGGCTGGAGCTGCGACTGATCGCCGACGTCGGTCTGGTCGGGCTCCCCAACGCGGGCAAGTCCACGCTGCTGGCCGCGCTCACCGCGGCCCGGCCAAAGATCGCGTCATACCCGTTCACCACCCTCGAGCCCAACCTGGGGGTGATGGACCTCGGGATCGACGACGACCGTCGCCCGACGATCGCCGACGTCCCGGGGCTCATCGAGGGTGCCTCGAGCGGGGCCGGGCTGGGTCATGCGTTCCTGCGCCATGTCGAGCGCACGAGGGTGCTGGTGCACGTCGTGGACGGGGCCGCCCGCGACCCCCGATGGGACCACGAGGTCATCCGCGATGAGCTGCGCGCGCACGACCCCGCGCTCCTGGCCAAGCCGATGCTGGTGGTGCTCAACAAGGTGGATCTCGCGCCGGCGCGCGAGGCGTGGCCGGCGTTCAGGGCAGCGATGGACGAGGCGGGCGTCGCGTCGCTTGCGGTCTCCGCAGAGCAGGGCACCGGGCTGTCCGAGCTGCGCGATGCGATCGGGCGTCTGCTGCCCGATGCTGCGAGGTTCGACGAGCCGCCGGAGCCCGCCGGGGTCGTCGTCCACCGGCTCGAGGCCGCGGGCGACGGGTTCGCGCTCGATCATGAGGATGGGGTTCTCCGTGTTCGAGGCAAGCGCATCGAGCGGTTGGTCGCGCAGACGAACTTCGACAACGAGGAGTCGGCCGAGCGTTTCCAGCGGGAGCTCGTCCGGCTGGGCATCGACGGGGCGCTGCGCAAGGCCGGCGTGCGGCCAGGGGACCAGGTCCGGATCGGCGCATCCGAGCTCGAGTGGGATCCACCCGGGGGCGCCGATTGAACGTCCCCCTGGACCCGTCGCGGGCAATGGGTGAGCCCGGGGTGGCTCGCGATGGGATCGCTCCCCCGACACCGATCATGCCGGGCTCGCTGGGCATCCTGGGTGGCACGTTCGATCCGGTGCATCATGGGCATCTGGCCATCGCGGAGGAGGCGCGCGAGGTGCTCGGCCTGGAGCGCGTGCTGTTCATCCCGGCCGCAGCGCCGCCACACAAGCTCGACCGCCCGATCTCGGCCGCCGAGCATCGGTTGGCCATGCTGGACCTGGCGCTCGACGGAAACCCGAGCTTCGAGGTCAGCCGCATCGAGCTCGACCGAGGCGGCGTGTCGTATACGGTCGACACGCTGGAGGCGCTCCGTGGCACCGGCGTGACCGATCCCTGGTTCATCCTGTCATCGGAGGCGCTCGAGGGGTTTCCCGGCTGGCGGCGACCCGATCGGATCCTCGAGCTGGGCCGGCTCGCGGTGGTACCGCGCGGTGGTTACGCAGAGAGCGACGCCGCTGCGGTCGTGCGCCGGTTTCCGGGCCGCGAGGACCGGTTCACGTTCCTCGCGGGGCCGCTGTTGCCCATCTCCGGTAGCGTGGTGCGACGCCGGGTCGCTGCCGGACGATCGATCCGCTACCTCGTGCCCGACGCCGTCGCCCGCTATATCGCCGATCACCACCTGTACGCCGAACCCCCGGGAGGGACCTGAGCACGTGACCAAGCCCGCCGCCTCGACCAGCGCCCCTCGACCGGACGGCCTGCCGTCCCGGGACACCGCCGCGCCCGCCGCCGATCGCGCGGCGCTCGATCTCGCCCGGCGGATCGTCGAGCTCGCGGAGGACAAGAAGGCGGCCGACATCGTGCTCCTCGATCTGGCCGGGCTGACGACGGTCGCCGATGCGTTCGTCATCTGCTCGGGTGGGTCCGAGCGCCAGCTGAACGCCATCGCCAACGGGATCCTCGAGGGATTGCGCGAGGAGCGCGTCAAGCCCATCGGCCGCGAGGGGACACCGGAGTCGCACTGGGTGCTGCTGGACTTCGGCGCCGTCATCGTCCACGTGTTCACGCCGCCGGAGCGCGACTACTACCAGCTCGAGCGGCACTGGTCGGGCGCGCGAACCGTGCTCCGGGTGCAGTAGCGGCAACCTCGACCCGATCGCTGGCCACCAGGGAACTGCGCCGCACCTGACCGGGCCCACGTAAGACCGGACTGCAGGCCGCGGTCCCGGACCCTCCCCGGACCATCTGCGGCCACCGCTCCCGTCCGTCCGCGGCTGCCCGGCTGAGTACCGCCGAGAGCGGTACCCCTGGGTCATGTCCTCCGTGCACCACCGTTCCTAGCATCGGTCACGAGCCGTTGGCCACCAACGGTCAACGCCACCGGAGATCGACCTTGATGTCGGGCCTGCGAGATCGCTGCCCCGGATGCAGTCGCCGCCTCATCATCACGCGGTTCGACACCACGTTCCGGCTCCCCGACCGGACGGAGCGGCTGTGCTTCGGGATCCCCGGTGGCCTGTGCGAGGACTGTCACCAGCTGTACATCGACCCCGAGCTGATCGAGCTGCTCGATCTGGGCGAAGGCCGATGTGTGTTCGCGATCGAGAGCGACGTGGTCGTCCAGGAAGAGGCCTGGTCCTCCGCCGAGTAGCTGGCCGGCCTGTCAGGCCGGGTTCGTCGACACGTGATCGCGCACCCAGACCGAGAACGCCAGCCGTCGCTGCCCTTCCGTCGCGCCTGAACCGGGCGCTCCCTTGACCATCGCGTCGAGCTCGAGGAGCCCGTCCAGCGCGTCCGCGAGCGCCGGCAGCGTCCAGCGCCGGGCCTGACCCACGAGCTTGTCCACCCGGAAGGGCTTCATGCCCAGCGTGCGGACGAGGCTGCCAGGGGTTGCGCCGTCTGCCAGGTGACCCGCAACCAGGGTGATCTCCCGCAACCGGCGATGCAGCTGGGTGAGGATCACCGGCTCGGGCGTCGTTTCCAGGAGGCGATCGAGCGCCGGCCCCGCGATGTCTGCCCGCCGCTCCGCGATGGCGTCGAGCATTGCCCATGTCGAATCCGGCACGACCTCGGGCACCAGTGCCGACACGTCCGCCTCGGTGACCGCCTCGGACAGCCGGTAGAGCGCAAGCTTCTCGAGCTCCGCGACCGCGAGCGCTCCCTGCCTCGCCCGGTCGACGTCGCCCTCACGCACGAACCCGCCGACCCGTCGCGCCAGCTCCCTGGCCGCGCCCGGACCCAGTCGGATCTCACGCTCCCTCGCCCGTGCCTCGATCCAGCCGGCCAGCTCACCCGCCTGCGGCGCCTTGAACGTGCGGGCCTCCCCGCCGGCTCGCTCGACCGCCGTCTCGAGACCCTGGAGCGCAGCCGATCGTCGCGCTGAGCGGTCCCCGATCTCCACGAACACCAGCGCATTGCCGGGTGCGACCGTCGCGAGCGCCTGCTCGACGGCCTGGCGCTCCGCCTTCGATCGCAGCAGCGGCGCCGGATCCACGATCACCGCCACCGTGCCACCGCCGAACATGGGCGCCGTGGCGACACGCTCCCCGATCGCGGCAGCATCGGTCTCCGCCCCCTGCATGCGCCACCGCTCTGGCCGCGCGCCGGACGCCTCCTCGAGCTGATGCGCCAGGCGCGCGATCCGGTGGTCGATCCCGTAGCCGTCGTCGCCGCGGTAGTAGGCGAGGATCGGGTAGTCACCGCTCATCTCGAGACCTCGCGCATCGCGCGGCGCGACCAGCGAAGGCGGCGGACCTCGTCCGGCCTCACCCCGGCGGCCGCACACACCTCACGTTCCAGCAGACGTGCCCGCTCCTCGACGAGGCGCATCGTCTCCTCGCTCCACGCTGCGCCACCGGTCCGCTTGACGCGGGCCCCCGACCCGGGCGGATACCGACGACGCCACGAGCCGAACCGCGAGGACATCGACTCGAGCCGCTGACCGCCGCGCTTGTCCGCGTAGGCGACGATCTTCGCCTCGAGCGGCGCCGTTCGAGCCCACGTCACGTAGCCCGGGTTCGCCAGGCTCGTCACCGGATGGTCGCGGACGATCGGACCGAGCTCGGCGAAGCCGCTGGCCTCGAGCCACGCCGCCGACCCCGCACCATGCGGGGGGTGGCCGGGCGGCTGGACGGCGGGCAGCTTGTCGACGTCGTGCAGCAGCGCGGCCGTCTCCACCAGCCGCGTGTCGATCGCGGCGCCCTGCTCGCTCGCCTTCCGGGCGAGCCACCCGGCGACGTCGCCGACCACGCATGCGTGTCGCAGGAACCAGTCGCTGGGCTGGAGCGAGTGCAGCAGGCCGGCGGCCGTCCGGCGATCGGGGATCGTCATCGCTGCGATCGTAGCCGGTACGAGCGATCGAGCGCGCAGGGGCAGCGATGCCACCGGCGTCATCGCGTGCCCTCGGCGCGGAGGCGGTCACGGACGACGGTTCGGCTGCGGCGGTGCGCCCGCCGGTGGTCCGGACGAGCACGCCGGTCGTCCGAAGCTCGAGCGAGACCGTACCGTCGCGGTCGGTCCGGTACACCCGGGCGCCGCTCGAGCGGAGCCGTTCCAGCGTGGCGGACGAGGGGTGTCCGTAATCGTTGCGGGCGCCCACCGACACCACCGCGACCGACGGCTGGAGGGCGTCGATCAACGCCTGGCTGGTCGCCGTCGCGCTGCCGTGGTGTGCGACCTTGAGCACATCGACATGCGGGAGGCCACGCGCGATCAGCTCCGGATCGACATCGTCCTCGGCGTCGCCCGTGAGCAGGAATCGGCGGCCGTTGGCCGTGCCCAGCAGGACGATCGAGATGTCGTTGATCGCGCGCCCGGTTGCCCCGGGCTCGACCGGGACGGTTCCCGGATCTGGCCACAGCACGTCGAGCTGGATCTCCGCGAGCCCGATGTGCTCGCCCGTCGACAGGGTGCCCCGTGGCGGCCCGTCCTGCAGCTCTGCGTCCCAGGCCCGCCATCCGGGGCCCGGGCCATGCATGCCCGGCTCGTACACGCGACCCACGTCGTAGCGTTGCAGCACCCGGACGAGCCCGGCGACGTGATCTTCGTGCGGATGGGTCAGCACCACGATGTCGATTCGCCGGTCCCAGGGTGGGATCCGCTCGTCGAGCAGCAGCATCAGGCGGCTCGGATCAGGGCCGCCGTCGACGAGCATCCGGGGCCCGCTCGCGCTCTCGACCAGGATGGCGTCGCCCTGCCCGACGTCGAGGACCGTCAGCCGGGTCGCCCGCGACGTGGAGCTGGCGACGATCCCGGCGCCGAGCGAGCCGGCCACCAGCGTTCCGATCAGCACCGCGCGGGCGGCCACGCTCAGGGTTGGCAGCACCGGGCGTCGTCGGCGGCCCTTGGTGGCCGAACGTTTCCGCTCGGTGTCTCGGGACGGTCCCGGTGGCGGGGCAGTGGCTGCCCCATCTGGCCGCCCGCGGTGTGGTCGTCGGCGTCGCCGCCAGCCCAGCACGATCGCGATCATGATCGCCGCCAGGGCGCTGACCGGGAGGGTGAGCTCGGCCGGGATCGACACGGCCGCGACCGGCACGGCCGCACCGGCACGGATGATCGTCACGATCAGGTGGAGCAGGAGCCAGGCGGGGAGTCCTGCCAGGGTGGCGATCCACGCGGGTGCGCCGAGCGTGGACGCCCAGCCCCCCAGGAGGGCGATCACGCCGCCGGCCATCGCCAGCGGCACGATCGGCACCACGAGCACGTTCACGACGGGTGCGACGAGCGACAGCCGCCCGAAGGTCGCCAGGACGTCGGGAAGGGTGGCGACCTGGGCCGCGAGCGAGATGCCGAGGCTCTCGGTGAGCCAGCCTGGCAGGCGATCCCCGGTCACCCGGCCGATCCATCGACCGAGCGGTGTCGACCACGCCAGCAGCCCGGCGGTGGCGGCCACCGACAGCCGGAACCCGGCGTCGGCGATCATCGCCGGCTCGACCAGCAGCAGGACCACCGCAGCCCAGGCGAGCGCGGCCGGCGCCCGTCCGGCGCGACCGCTTTCGCGGGCGATCAGCACGACGGCGGCCATCACCGCCGCGCGCACGATCGACGGCGAACCGCCGGCCACGATGACATAGCCGCCGATCGTCGCCCCGATCGCGACGGTGATCAGGCGCCGGGGCCGGCCGCGAAGGAGCGCGGCGACGATGCCGGCCACGATCGCGATGTTCCAGCCCGAGATCGCGACGATGTGGCTGACGCCCGCGGTTGCGAAGGCCGCAGCGAGCTCCCTGTCGACGCGTTCCCTGAGGCCGATCAGGATCGCGGCGGCCAGTCCCGCCTCGGGCTCGGGCAGGGCGCGTCGCAGAGCGTCCCCGGCGTCATCTCTGACCGACTGGATCGAGACGGCATCACCGGGCCCCACGATCCGCAGGCTCCGACCGTCGAGCGACCCCGATGCCCCCGTACGCGTGAGGTAGGCCCCGTACGGATCATCCTCCGGAGGCGGACGGAGGCGTCCGTCGACCAGGACGCGGTCGCCGGCACGAACCTCCGGATAGCCGGGCAAGGTTGCCGCGACGGTGACCGAGCCGCCATCCGCGTCGAGTCGCAGACGCGCGACCTGATCTCCGTCCCGTGGCGACCCCATCGACTCGACGACCGCGTTCCACGGGCCATCTCCGGCGGCGGCCAGGGGTGGTGGCGGATCGGCCCCGGGGCCCAGGGTCACCCGCAGGCCGAGAATGACGAGCCCCAGCCCGGCAATCGCGACGATGCGGGCCGCGCCGGGACGCCATCCCCACCAGGCGCCCGCCATCGCGACCAGAGCCGCGCCGACGGAGACCGCGACCGGGCCTGGCACGCCGGCCATGGTGATGGCTGCGCCGCCGGCCGCTCCGACCGCCAGCCAGACGTTGCGCGGCAGGCGGGTTCTGCTCGAGCTCACGAGCCCCGGCCGCGTGCCCCGCGTCCGTGACCCTGCCTTCGTCGCCGATTTACGCTTGCCCGAACCCGATCAGCCGATGTCATGGCCCGACCGTCACCAGGTCCCGGATCTTGTCCAGCGTCGCGTTGCCCACCACCTTGCGGGTCGCGAGGTCATCGACCGAGGCGAACGGCTGCTGCTCCCGGGCCGCGATGATCTTGGCCGCCGTCACCGGCCCCACGCCCGGCAACGTGTCCAGCTGCTCCGACGTCGCACGGTTGAGGTCGATGGGCCCGTTCGTTCCGCCCGGATCCGTGGCGCCGCCCCCCGAATCCGCCGCCGCCTCACCGCGCGCCGGGACATGGATCTGATCACCGTCATGGATCACAGCCGCCAGGTTGAGCTGCACGTCGGCACGCTCCGCGTCCACTCGAGGGCTGTATCCGCCGGCCGCCGCGATCGCATCCCCGACACGTGCCCCGGCACCGAGGCGGTACACGCCTGGCTCGGCCACGGCACCACCGACATCGACCACGACGACCGTCGGCTGGGTGGGGGAGCTCGCGGGCGTCGTCCCCGCCAGCTGCCCGGACATCCCCGAGACCATCGGGGCGTCGACAAGCGTCCCAGGATCGGGACGCAGCGCGAACAGCAGGGCGACGAGCGCCACGGCCGCCGCCAGCACCGTTCCGGCGATGGGCAGCCACGGGAAGCGGCGGACATTGGTCGGTGGCTGCGTCGCGGTTTCCGGTTCGGCGGCATCGAGGACGCGCCACGGCGCGCCGGACGGCTCCACGGTGTCACGGACTCCCTGGCGGGCCGCGGCGGGCGGTGGAGGTGGACATCCGCCTCGTAGGGGGCACGTCCGGCGAGGGCAGATGTCCGGGCCGTACTCTAGCGCCGCTCCCTTACCTGCGACTTACCTGCGTCGGACCGTCGGTGCGTGTGCAGCGCTCGCCGGACCCGCCAACGCGAGGGTGACGTTGGTACGGCCTCCACGGGAGCTCCTTCCGCTGGGGCCGGCTGCGCGTCGCGCACCTCGGCCGGGTTCGATGCGACCTCGATACCGCTCACGCGCAGCGCCGCCGCATCCGTCAGCGCCCGAGGCCACAGCACCCGATCAGCGTCGACCCAGAACAGGTCGATTCGATCGGGCGCCCAGGAATCCGTGGCGAGATCTTGGATTCGTCGGCCCCGGCATGCGGTCGGCGGTCACACCGGTGGCCGGCGCAAGGGCCCAAGGCTATGCCGGCCGGCCCTCGATGCGGGTAGCGAGCGTGCAGGCGGCCTCGGAGACCGCGTGCATCAGCTGGCTCGCCGAGCGGACGGGCCGGGCGATCCCGGCACGCAACCGGCTCCGGCGCGGCACGTCCGTGTGCGTCTCGCCCCACTGCTCGCGAGCGAGGCGCCAGCGCAATGCGTCACGCTCGGCCTCCCGCGCCCGCTCATTGGCGAGCTCGATGGCGGTCAGCGCGTTGTACATCCACATGTCGTCGTCTCTCCGGTGCGTTCGCGTTCGTGGTCGTCGTCGAGGTCGTGGCGCCGGCCGTCGCGGCCGGGCCGTGGTTGTCAGCTGGATCGATATCCGTCGCGCGGCTGGTAGCCGTCCCGGCTCTCGTAGCCGGCGATTGCGCCCACGAGTCCGAGGACGATCAGCATGGACAGAGCGATGGGGACGAGAATGTCCATGGCGGGCCCTCCGTCGGCTTGCTTGCCGTAACCGAATAACATGTCTTTATCAGTTACGAACTGTACCGTGTTGCCTGTAACCTGTCAATAGGTATACAGTGGTTACCGGTACGAACCTGTCATCAATTGCGCCATGAGCACGACGACCTCCAACAGCACCCCAATCTCGATCATCGACGGCCCGGGCTCCGGCTCCGGTCACGCCCATGCCGTCGGCATCGACGCCTGCCTCGACCTGATCAACAGCGAGGAGCTCACCGACCGGATCCCCGAGGAGCACCTGCCGACGGCCGACGACGCCGTCGCGTACTTCACCCTTCGTGGGCTCGCGCACGAGCCGTCCCTCCGGGCGCAGATCGACCAGGAGGGAGACGGGCCGTGGCTGGGTCGGATCCACCGGCTGCGTGGCGCCCTGCGCGAGGTCTGGGACGCCGAGGTCGAGGAGCGTTTCCCGGATCAGGCGGCCCTCGATCTGGTCAACGCCACGCTGCGCGAGGCACCCAGGATCGAGCTGGTCCGCAGCGACACCTGCTGCGGTGTCGGCCATCGCCACTCGGCTGACGACCCCACCGGCGAGGCGCTGGCCCGGGTCATCCAGCCATTGGTGGACGCGATCGCCGCCCACGAGACCGGTCGCTTCCGGATCTGCGCCAACGACGGCTGCCGATGGGCGTTCGAGGACACGTCGCGCGGAGGGCGGCGACGGTGGTGCGACATGACCACGTGTGGCAACCGGGCGAAGGTTCGCCGCTTCCGGTCGCGACAGCGGACCGATGGCGACGAGGCGCCGCCATCCGACTGACGAAGGACCGTCAGCCCTTCTCGAGCATCGGCCGGACCTCGGTCGCGAACCGGGTCATCGACTCCTCGTCATACATCGCGGGCACGCCCGCGATCAGGTGGCGATAACCGATCTCCAGGTACGGGGCGAGCTTCTCGGCGACGTCCTCGGGCGTGCCCACGGGCTGGTCCTCCCAGTGGTGGGCCACCCGGTTGCGATCGAACGCCTCGTGGAACAGCCGCTCGGCCTCGGCCCGGTCATCGCGGATGAACACGGTGCCGACGCCGGTCGTGCGCTCGATCTCGCCCGGATCGCGACCCACCGCCTCGCAATGCTGGAGCAGGACCTGCTCCTTGTGGCGCACCTCGCTCACGCCGCCGCCGACGTTGTTCATGTCGGCGTATCTCGCGACGAGCTTGAGGGTGACCTTCTCCCCACCGCCGCCGATGCAGATCGGGAGGTGCGCCTGAACCGGGGCGGGCAGGTTCCGGGTGCGTTTCGCGCTGTAATGGGGGCCCGCTGCCGAGGGCTCGGTGCCGTCGAGCATGCCGCGCATCACCGGCAGCGCCTCGCCCAGCCAGCGCAGGCGCTCCGGGAAGCCCGAGCCGAAGTCGAGGCCGAATGCCTCGTGCTCCTCCTCGAACCAGGCGCCACCGATGCCCAGGATCGCGCGCCCTCCCGAGATGTGGTCGAGCGTGGTCGCCAGCTTGGCCGTCAGGGTCGGCGTCCGGAATGTGTTCGCGCCGACCATGAGCCCGATGCGGATCTGCTTCGTGGCCTGGGCCCAGGCCGTGAGCGTCAGCCAGCCCTCGTAGTTCGGCCCGTTCGAGTCGCCGACGATGGGGTAGAGGTGATCCCAGGTCCACAGACTTGTGTATCCAAGTTCGTCGGCGCGGATACCCGCCTGTAGCAGCGAGGGCCAGTCGGTGTACTGGTTCCAGCAAAGGGCGCCGATCTTGACTTCACCCAACGTTGCCTCCTCGTCCGCACAGCGCTAGCCGACGCGTCGGTCTCGCCGCAGGAGGTCGAGGTAGACAGCGGCACCCACGACGGCAGCGATCACCCAGACGAGGATGTTACCGGAGCCGAAGAGCCTTCCCCGCCACGAGCGACACCGCGAGCCACGCGATCACGAACGAGCCGAGGGCGATCCCGACACGGCGAGCGATCCTGGCCATCAATGGCAGCCCCTAGCACAACCGATCCGCGAGGCGGCCACCGAGCGTCGGCAGCCTCTCCCTGACTCACGCCTGCCGGACGATGTCGACCGAGATCTCCACCGCCGCAACCGATCCCCCGTTCTCGAGCCAATGCGTCGTGTTCCGATCCTCGGGCCAGCCCACCCCCGGCCCGTAATCCGTGGCGACCCCGTTTCGATGGTCGGTGATCGTTCCCTCCAGGATGTACACGATGCCTGGTCTCCCGACGTGATTATGGATCGGGCCGAGGACGCCTCCAGGTTCGATGGTCACCATGCGCATCCGCAGCTGGCGCCCTGCCATGCCCTCGATCTCCTCAGCCAGATCGACCGTCGCCAGCACCTTCTCGGCGACACCGTATGTCTGAGGCGCCATCTGTTCGTTGCTCACCCAGATCTCCTCGCTGCTGGCGCCCCGCGTGCCGCCGCCCCGCGTGCCGTCGCCCGATGAGTTGCTCGGCGACGAGTGTTGCCCCGACTGCGATCGCCTGTGCATGGATACGTGATCGGCCATGGATCCGGGCTGTCGTGCATCCGGTGGCATGGCCCCGCTCGGTGCGCCCGACGTGCCTAGCGGCTCGCGGTCGAGAGCCGCCCGATCACCACGACCACCAGCGTTGCCGCGATCGCGATGAGCGCGACCTCGATCAGCCACGGACGCAGCGTGTCGCTCGCGGAATGGGAGCTCGCATCGAGTGCCACGAAGCGCACGAGCGCGAGGAGGATGGCCGTCGCGATGACGGCGACCCGGGCGATAACCGTCAGCCGGTTGCGCATGTCCCAAGTCTAGAACGCCGACAGGACGGTGCCCGCCGAACCCTGCCCCCACGGCCGATGCAAGGATCCCGGGCCTGGCGACGTTGTAGGCAGCAGGAGACGCACCCTCTACCCTGCAAGGAGCATTGCGATGACCCCAATGGACGAGCTCGACGCCCGGCTGCTCGCTCTCGAGGCTCGGGTTTCGACGCCCGCTCGGCCGGCGCTGGCCGCTCACCGGCGGTTCAGGTTCGCGCCCGTCGCGGTCGCAGCCGTTCTCGTGCTCGCGTCGGCGACCGTCGTCGGTGCCGCGGGTGTCGCGGGACTGATCCAGGCGCACCCTGGCGTCGAGAACCCCGGCCAGCCACTGGCAGGCGCCCAGCTCGAATGCATGTCGCCTCCGGAGGCGGCCGCATATCTCTTGAACCATGGGTTCGCGAACGTCGTATGGCAGGTCGAGACGGGTGATCTGACCGGCAAGACCGGCCACTCGGTCCAGGTCGACGTGCCACCCGCGCACGGGTACGTCGTGCCCGGATCCATCGTCGACGGAACGCTGCTGATGGTCGTCGACCAGCGATCCGGCGCGACGGGGTCCGGCGCATGTGCCGGCGAGCCGATGCCGTGAGCGCGGAGGCACTCGCGGCAGCCGAGGTCCGGGCGACCAATGGCGACGCGGCGATGGAATCGGCCAGGGCCGGTGACGATGCGGATGGTTTCGTGGTTGCCGTCGGCCCCTGGTACGGGCCGCTCGTCCGCCGGCTCACCGTCGTGCTGGGTGATGCGAGCGACGCCGAGGATGTCGCCCAGGAGGCGTACCTCCGCGCATTCCGGGCCTGGTCCAGGTTCGACGGCCGCGACGTGCGCGGCTGGCTGTACACGATCGGTCTCAGGCTCGCGTTCGACCACCTCCGGACGCGTCGACGGCGACTCCGTCTTCTGCTGCACCGGCCGGCTCCCGCGGCCTACGAGGACGTCGTGGACCCTGACCTGTGGGCGGCCATCGGCAGGCTCGAGCCCAGGGTTCGCGCCGCGCTCCTCGCGAGCGCGCTCGACGGCTACACACAGCGCGAGATCGGGATGATGCTGGGGGTACCGGAGGGCACGATCGCCAGCTGGATCTCGCGAGCCCGGGCGACGTTGCGCGCGGAGCTCGGGTCGGGGCGCGCGGACCTGGGTCGCGGGGAGTGACGGCGCCGCGACGGCGTCCACGACGCAGGTCAGTGGTCCAGGGGCAGCCGCCAGCGGGTGCGCCACGTCCCTTGTGGGGTCTCCGCCACGACGGCGAGCTCGTCGACCCGAACCTCGAACGGGCCCGCCTTCACGGCCTCCGCGTGCACGGCGTCCTGTAGCCGGGCCGTCGGCGCGTCGACCAGCGTCAGGTGCGCGACCAGCTCGTCGTGCGCGCCACCGTAGGGCGGGTGCTCCGGCCACAGCGACGAGACGCGTTCGGTGAGTCGGAGGAAGGGCTCCTGGTCGGTCGGTACCAGCCACACCATCTGCTCGCGGCGCTCAACCCGCTCGAAGAGAGCCGTGAACGGGCTCGCCTCGGCAGCCACGCCGGCCAGGACGCTGCGGACCGCCGGCGTGAGCGCCTCGGTCGGGAGGAACGGGAAGAGAATCGTCACGTGCGCCGGCACACCTAGCCTCGCCATGGGGTCCTCGAGGGCGCGGACCGCCGCCAGCTGGGCTGGGAGATCGATCGGGACGATCACCGCCGACTGGCCGGGCTCAGCTGTCCGCCCGGGCTCAACCGACTGGCCGGGCTCAGCCGACTCGGGCATCACCGACTTGCCGGGCGGGTCATCCACGGTCGGGCACGCCATCCATGGCCGGGCGCCGGCGGGCAGGGGCGGACGTCAGCGAACCACGATGTTGACGAGCTTGCCGCCTCCGGCGTGGATCACGCGCTCCGGCGGGCGGCCATCGAGCACGGCGACGATCCTGTCGCGCGAGAGCACGATCTGCTCCAGCTCCACCTCGGAGATACCGGCCGGCACCGTCACCCGGTCGCGCAGCTTGCCGTTGACCTGGATCGGGACCTCGCGCGTCGCCTCGACGATCGCACTGTCATCGACCTCCGGCCAGTGCTGTACGTGGACGGATTCCCATGCCTCGCCACGTGCCTCGGCCAGTCGTTCCCACAGCTCCTCGGTGATGTGCGGGGCGGCCGGAGCCAGCATCAGCAGCAGCAGGCGCACGGCCTCGTCCCACTCGGGCAGCCCGGCGACCGACGTGCCGCGATAGCGATACAGCAGGTTGGACAGCTCCATCAGCTTGGCGACCATCGTGTTCCAGCGGAAGCCGTCGTAGTCCCCGGTCACGTCGCGCAGCGTCCGGTGCGCCGCCGCGCGCATCCGGTTCCGTGCGTCGTGCTCGGACTCCCCGGCCGGCAGCTCGCCGCCCGACTGGTCACCGGCTTCGCGACCGTGCGGATCCACCACGATCGCCCACACGCGATTGAGGAACTTGCTGACCCCGCCGATCCCCGTCGGGCTCCATGGGCCACCCTGGTCCCAGGGCCCCATGAACATCAGGAACAGCCGGACGGTGTCCGCGCCGTAGCGCGCGACCAGCTCGTCGGGGTCCTGGACGTTGCCGCGGCTCTTGCTCATCCGCTCGCCGTCGGCCCCCAGGATCTGGCCCTGGTTGAACAGGCGCTTGAACGGCTCGCTCTCCTGGACCAGTCCGATGTCGCGCATGGCCTTGGTGAAGAAGCGGCTGTACAGCAGGTGCATCACGGCGTGCTCGGCCCCGCCCGTGTACTGGTCGACCGGTGTCCACTCGCCGACCATCTCGGCATCGACCGCGCCGTCGTCCTTGTTCGGGGACAGATAGCGGAACCAGTACCACGAGGAATCGACGAACGTGTCCATCGTGTCGGTCTCGCGCCGAGCCGGTCCGGCGCACGATGGGCAGGGGACGTTGAGGAACGCCTCGTCGCGATTGAGCGGGTTCTCGCCCGAGCCCTGGTAGTCGACGGTCTCGGGCAGCACCACCGGCAGGTCCTCCTCGGGAACGGGTACCGCGCCGCACTGCTCGCAGTGGATGACCGGGATCGGCGTGCCCCAGTAGCGCTGACGGCTGACCAGCCAGTCGCGCAGGCGGTAGGTCACCGCCTCTTCGCCCTTGCCCTGCTCGGTCAGCCACTCGACGATGCCCTGGAAGCCCTTGGTGGCCGGCAGGCCGCTGAACTGGCCCGAGTTGACCATCACCAGGCCCGCCACCGCCTGCTGCGCGGTCACGATCTCCTCGATCTCGCGCAGCCACGGCAGGTGCGTGGATGGCTCCGGTGCGTCCTCGGCGGCCAGCTGCTCCTTCTCGGTGAACGCCTCGGTCATCGGCGCGTCGGGGTCGCCGCCGGCGGGCATGATGACGCGCCGGATCGGCAGCCCGAACTGCTGCGCGAACGCGAAGTCGCGCTCGTCGTGCGCCGGCACGGCCATGATCGCCCCGGTCCCGTAGCTGGCCAGCACGTAGTCCGCGATGAAGATCGGGATCCGCTCGCCGTTGACGGGGTTGATCGCATCGGCGCCGATCGCCACGCCCGTCTTCTCGCGCTCGGTCGACAGGCGGTCGATCTCGGTCCGGGCGGCTGCCTGCGCGACGTACGCATCGACCTCCGCCCTCCGCTCCGGCGCGGTCAGCGACTCGACCAGCGGATGCTCGGGAGCCAGGACCATGAACGTCGCCCCGAACAGCGTGTCCGGGCGCGTCGTGAACACCCGTAGCTCCTCGCCACCGGCGTGATGCGCTGACGGGGCCGTCTCGAACACGACCTCGGCCCCCGACGAGCGTCCGATCCAGTTGGTCTGCATGATCCGGATCGGGTCCGGCCAGTCGATGCCCTCGAAGTCCAGCAGCTCGTCCGCGTAGTCCGTGATCCGCAGGTACCACTGCGGCAGCTCGCGCTTCTCGACCTTGGCGCCGCAGCGCCAGCAGTGACGGTCGGTGCCCTCGACCTGCTCGCGCGCCAGCGTGCCGTCGTTGGGGCACCAGTCCACGGCCGAGACGGCCCGGTAGGCCAGCCCGCGCTTCATGAACTGGACGAACATCCACTGGTTCCAGCGGTAGAAGCCGGGATCGCAGGTGACGACCTCGCTGTCCCACGCGAACGTGGCCCCCATCGAGCGCAGCTGGCGGCGCATGGTCTCGATGTTGGCCATCGTCCATTCGCGCGGGTTGATCCGGTTCTTGATCGCCGCGTTCTCCGCCGGCAGCCCGAACGCATCGAACCCGATCGGCAGGAACACGTTGAACCCGTGCATGCGCTTGTAGCGGGCGATCGCATCGGTCGGCGTCTTGATGTACCAGTGCCCGATGTGCAGCGCCCCCGACGGGTACGGGTACATCGTCAGCAGGTAGAACCGCGGCTTCGACTCATCGGACAGGTCGGTGTCGTACAGCCCGAGCTCGGCCCAGCGCGCCTGCCATTTGGGCTCGATGGCCGGAGGGTCGTATCGCTCGGCATGGCGCCGCCCGCTGGGGGTGGCGCCGCCGGCGGTGCCGGTATTTCTGGTGTCGCCTGTCGTCGTCACGGCTGGTTCCTTGCGTTCGATGGTGCTCCAAGCATAGAAGACCCCCCGCCGCTGCCGGCGAGGGGTTGATCAGTTGTGCGCGACCTCGACGATGCGTCGCCGCCCGCTACCGAGCGTCGAGGGTGCCCTCGAGAAGGAGGTTGGTGATGGGAGATGGTGGAGCTAAGGGGATTCGAACCCCTGACCTTCTGAATGCCATTCAGACGCTCTCCCAGCTGAGCTATAGCCCCACGCCGGAGGCGGAGTATAGCGCACGCTCGAACGTGCGCCACGTGCCGTGTCCCGTCCGGGATCCCGGCCGCCATGCTGCGAGGGCCGACAACTTAGGACAGCATCGAACCTCGGCCGATGGTAGGCATGATCGGCCGCCGATATCAACCCGAGATGTGCGCAGTAGCCTGTCCACGACACATGACGATCGCGAGCTGACAATAACTTGGGCCATTCCGCTCGTGTCGATCGTGACTGGAGAACGCGCTGCTAGCCTCGAGTGGCAGGAGTCCGCGGCGGTAGCCCGATCATTTGTTCTATTGCGACCTCAGAACCGCGGACCCCACGCCCATCGCCCGCGTCGGCCGTGAGCTCCGTGAATGCTCGAGCGGCGATGGTCAGCCCTCGAGACGCGTCTTGATCCGCCGCGCACCCAGCCATCGCTACCAGTTGGTATGCCTCGGCGGCCAGTCGTCGGGTTCGCTGTCCTCCGACACCCACAGCGCGGCGGCTTGACGTACCACCCGCATACGCGTACGGTAGGACGTACGTATCAGGGATCCTCCGCCATGACAACCATCACCGCAACCGAAGCGCGCAAGCAGCTCTACAAGCTTCTGGACGACGTGTCCAACTCGCATGAGCCGGTCCAGATCACCGGCAAGCGTGGCAATGCCGTGCTGGTGGGGGAGGATGACTGGCGCGCCGTTCAGGAGACCCTGTACCTCGTGTCCATTCCCGGGATGCGCGAGTCCATCCTCGAGGGCATGGCGACGCCTGCGGAGGAGCTCGACGGCGAACTCCGCTGGTGAGCTGGCGGCTCGTGTACACGAAGCAGGCCCAGAAGGACGCTCAGAAGCTGGCCGCAGCCGGCCTCAAGCCGAAGGCTCGATCTCTGCTGGCAGTCCTCGTGGAGAACCCCTACCAGACGCCACCCCCCTTCGAGAAGCTCGTCGGCGATCTGTCAGGCGCGTATTCCCGGCGCATCAGCATTCAGCATCGCCTGGTCTACCAGGTCCTCGACGATGCCAGGACCGTGAAGGTGCTCCGCATGTGGACGCACTACCAGTAGGTCCGCCGAGCGGAGCTGACGCCGACGCTCACGGACCAGGGTTGCG
The DNA here is from genome assembly GCA_963734995.1 of uncultured Chloroflexia bacterium. Classification (GTDB taxonomy): domain Bacteria; phylum Chloroflexota; class Limnocylindria; order Limnocylindrales; family CSP1-4; genus CAIXZV01. Next base: position 4,533 of record CAVTJD010000013.1, on the reverse strand, counting down.
GACGACGAACCGGACGTTGTCGACGTGGTGCGCGCCTGCCTCGTGCGCGACGGCCACACGGTCGAGACGGCCGAAGCCAGAGAGGCGCGGCATCATCACGTCCTGCACCAGCAGTTCGGGCCGCCCTTCGCATCTCGGACACGCAGTTGTACAGCCCAGGGATTGGCCCGGGGCTGCTCGAGATGGATGAGGAGAGCGTTCGGTCGACTGATGCTCCGCCGAGCGCCTAGCGGGGCGGCGTTAGTGGCGGATCGACGCCGGCGCGATCCGGCCGACCTCCGCCTCCAGGGTCGGATTGGGGCGCTCAAGCTCCACGCGATGCGCGACCTTCGGGAGACGACCGCCAAGGCGCGCCAGGTCTTCCGGGACTCGTTCGGGCGGATGGTGGACTCCGATCGCAATTCGATCGCAAGCGGATCGCGCGGGCGTCCGCGAGCCCGGATGCCACGGGTAGTCGTACGGCACCGCCCGGACACACCGGATCCAGGCGCGCCGCGCACTCCCGCCTTACGTCGGCAGCGCCTGTCTCGCCTCGGGTATCGTCGGCTGGTCGATCTCGATCGGGTTGCCGGAGGGGTCGTCGACCACGATCTGGTTGACGCCGACGCCGACGACGATGTCGCTGCGGAAGTGGGCTCCGCGGGCGCGCAGCGTCTCCACGGTGGCTGCGAGATCAGCAACCTCGAGCTGGAAGCGGTTCCAGCCACCCGGTTCGGGTAGCCTGCCGTCAGGCGTCGCCTGGCCACCACCCGGCCCCCCGCCTGGGACACTGAGCACCAGCCGGAGATCCCCACGCGAGAGCATGGCGAACGACGCGTTGGGGTGCATGACCACGTGGAAAGCGAGCAACTCGCAGTAGAAGTCGATGGCGACGTCGATGTCGCGGACGAAGTAGCGAACGCTGACAGTGGCCACGGGGACGCTCCTTTCCAGTCTGGATGATACGGCCCCGGCTGCGGCCTCGACACGCTGCCGACACGTGGCCGCCGGTCCATGGTGCGGCGAGACCGCCAGGACGCGCAGCTCAGATGAGGAAGTGGCCACCATCCCACCGCCCGTCACCCCAGCTCTGGCCCACAGGCACATAGCCGCGTTGGGCGAGCGTATCCGCGTCCCGCACCATGGGGTGGTGATGCGCTTCGGGCGCACTTGCCAATCATGCGACCAGTTCAGGAGCCAAGAGCGCCACGATGCGATACGCGAGAGCCTGGTGATCCTGCTCGTCATCCTCATCGCAGGCTGCAACACCGTCGCCCCGAGCCCGTCGCCGACGGCGACGGCGACGGGCTCGCCGGTCATGTCTGTGAGCCAGCCGTGGCAGGACGCCGATGTGGCAATGCCCCTTCGCGGTCGCGAGTGCGCCGTCCCTTGAACCCGGCTACTTCTGCGATCCCTGCCACGAACTCGCCGAGAACCAGCTGTTCGGGGTCGGCGACATGCCGGGCGGGCTGGTCGCCGTCGGGGTTCAGCAGCCACCGGCGGAGGCGGTGGCGTTCGCGTCGAGCGACGGCCGCCGCCGGGTTCCGCTGTCGGGTTTCAGCGGCGCGACGACGACCATGGCCATCGCGGTCGCCTCAGCCGGGACCCGAACGGTGATCGTCGGGCTCGAGCACAGGTTAGCGGCGGCCTGGGCTTCGGATGCAGCGGAGGCTTCGCGACCATCCATGCACCACCGAGTCGGGTACCGGGACCTCTCTGATCCTGACGGTATTCACGATGCGGGGCACGGGACCGACCGGTTCAAATCCTCTCGCCCCGACCAGTCCCATCACTCGTTGCGTACGCAACCGCTGCTCGCGTGCGGCCACGAGCCCGAGCAGCCCTCGATCAGGCGCCGGCACCTCGGTCGATGCCAGCGCCGGATCGCGGCTGACCTCGACGGTCAGCGGAGCGGCAGTCGATGATCGAGGCCGCTCGCGTTCGTGATCAGCACCGTCGGCGTGACGGTGCCCGCGTCTGACTGCGACTCGACCGCCTGCTCCATCGGCGAGGTGGCAGACGGCACGCGAGCAGCGAGGCCTGTGGCCCCGGTCAGCACGATCGTCTGTGCGACGGCCGTGCCGGACCCCAGTCGCGACTCGATCGCCTGCTCCATGGGCGAGCTGGCCGACGGGACCCGAGCGGCCAGGCCAGTAGCCCCTGAGTCGACCGTCAGGGCCGACGGTCCGATCGTCGTCAACGTCCCGGTCGCCGCGTCCGTCGCGACGCTGACCGCCGATCCTGCCTCGATCGCGCGCTCGAAGGCCGACGTCATGGGCGCGCTATGGCCTGTGCCGCCCTGTGCGGCAACCGGAGCCGCCGAGCCCTGGCTCATCGCCACCGCGGCCGCGGCCAACACGATCGCAGCGGCGACGGCGACCGACGCGATGACGACCCTGGTCGAATTCCTGCCCTGGCGCGCGAAGGTGCCGTGGCGAGCGGGAGCAAGTGCGCGGCTGGTTGCCGACATTGATGACCTCCTTCACGAGCCTGGCCGGTCCGGTCAGCTGCCATTCCAGGGCCTGGCTTGCGGCCTCCTGTTTCCTTGACGCCCGATGGCGCCGTGTGCAGAACACTCGCGCCACAGGTTTGATTGGTCATCGGGGTTTCGGCCGACATGGATGAAGCTCGATGGTCAACGCTGGGGGTCGAATGACCTATGCAGGGGGGCCAGATGACCTATCCACGGGTCGGAGACTGCGTTGGTTGTGCGTGTCGAGCGTGAGCATGGCGGGTCACGTGAGGCCCATGGATCGCAACCGGCTGTGTCCGGTGGGCAGGTCGGTCGAATGACGGATGCCACGATCTGCATGGCGTTCTACACTCCGCGAATGGGCAATGTGGGGCCCCTCCTCAGCCCGCTGCTGGTCGGTCGCGACGAGCTGCTCGCTCTCGCGGACCGCCGGATCGACGATGTGATGGCGGGTCACGGTCAGTTGCTGATGCTGTCGGGTGAGGCCGGCATCGGAAAGACCCGGTTCATCGCCTCCGTGATCAGGAAGGCGCGGGGCGCGGGCTTCCGGGTCTCCCAGGGCGACCTGGCGCCGCAGGACCGCGAGGTTCCGCTCGCGTCGATCCTCGATCTCGCCCGGACGATGCGCGGCGATGCCGCCTTCGGGTCGCTGGGCGACGACCTGCTCGAGACCCAGCCGCCGTCGACCGGCGACGGTCTCGGCCGCCGCCGGCGGCTCGTGGTCGGCATCGCAGAGCGCATCATCGCCGTGGTGGACCAGCCCACGCTGCTCGCGTTCGATGATCTCCAGTGGGCGGACGAGATGTCGCTCGAGGTGATCGCCGAGCTGGCGCAAATCATCCATGACCGGCCGCTGCTGCTCGTCGCCGCCTACCGGCTCGATGAGCTGCCGCCCGGTTCGGGTGCGCGCGAATGGCGCGCCCGGCTGCTCAGCCAGCGGCTGGGGGACGAGGCCGCGCTCGAGCCGCTCACCCACGAGCAGACCGCGCTCGTCACCACGCTCATCCTGGACACGGGCCTGCCGGCGCCGCGCGACGTGGTCAACGCGGTGTACGACCGGACGGACGGGATCCCGCTCCACATCGAGGAGCTGCTGGGAATGCTCGGCGACGACGCGCGAGGCGACGGAGGCGCGATCCGCAGCGCTGCCGTGCCGAGCACCATCGAAGACACGGTGCTGGCCCGGGTGGCGCGGCTGTCCGACGAGGCGCGCGCGGTGGCGCGCGCCGGGGCCGTGATCGGGCGATGCTTCGTCCCGGACGTCCTCGCCGGCGTCATGGATCGGTCGCCGGCCGAGCTCGACGCGCCCCTCGAGGAGCTGGTCTCGAGCGGCGTGCTGTACCCGTTCGAGTACCTGGATCACGGCTACTACGACTTCCGCCACCAGCTGCTGCGCGACGCCGTGTACGGGAGCATCGGCCAGGCCGACCTTCGGCGGCTCCATGCCCGGGCCGGCGAGTTCGGGGCGGAACTGGTCGGCTCGACCGAGATCCACGCGTCGGCGCATTTCGAGCGGGCCGGGCTGCGGGCGCAGGCATACCGCGCAGCCCTCGCCGGGGCCAGGTCGGCCGAGGCACTGTCCAGCCGCCGTGAAGCCTTTGACCTGTACACGCGCGCCATGGCCAACCTGCCCGGCGATCTGTCCGAGGCCGACCTGGCGGAGGTTTGGACCGCCTTCAGCAACGCCGCGGCCTCGGTCGACCTGTGTGACGTCGCGGGCGTGGCGGCCGCAACGGCGCGCGAGCATCACCTCGCGGCGGGCAACGGGATAAAGGCGGCCAGGATGCTGGTGGAGATGTCCGGCTACGAGCGCCGGGCCCGGCAACCCGTCGCCGGGGCGGATGCCATGCTCCAGCAGGCGCTCGAGGAGCTCGACGCCCAACCGTCATGCTCCGAGCTGGACGCGGCCCGCTACGAGGCCCTGATGTCGTCTCGCGGTACTGTACCTCAGCAGGGCCGGCGCAACGAGTGCCGGAGGCTGTTCGACGAGTCCGAGGCGGTCGCCTCAGGATCGGGAGCCGGCCGATCATGCTCGAGATCGCCTCCTGGAAGCACTTCCTCGATGCCACGACATCGGCCGA
>CAVTJD010000012.1:0-364123 GCA_963734995.1 uncultured Chloroflexia bacterium | reverse complement strand
CGATCGCCGATATCGCCCTTCGACTCGGCTGCCGCAGCGTCGCCTTCACCTACAACGACCCGGTCATCTTCATGGAGTACGCGATCGACGTCGCGGACGCCTGTCGCGACCGGGGGCTGCGCACGGTCGCGGTCACCGCCGGTTACATCAACCCGGCGCCACGCGCCGAGCTGTACCGCCACGTGGACGCCGCGAACGTCGACCTCAAAGGATTCAGCGAGCGGTTCTACGCCGATCTGGCGGCGGGACACCTGGAGCCGGTCAAGGACACGCTGCGCTACGTGCGCCACGAGACCGACGTGTGGCTCAAGATCACCAACCTCATGATCCCGGGCTGGAAGATGCCAGGTCGGGCCGATGCGCTCAGCCGGTGGATCGTTGAGGAGCTGGGTCCCGATGTGCCCGTCCATTTCACGGCGTTCCATCCCGACTACCGGATGCGCGACACGCCGCCCACCCCGCCGGCAACGCTCACCCGCGCGCGTGCGATCGCGACGGCGAACGGCGTCCGATACGCCTACGGGCAACGTCACGATCGCACCGGGCAGAGCACGTGGTGTCACGCCTGCGGTGCCCTGCTGATCGAGCGCGACTGGTATGACCTCGGCGAGTGGGGGCTGGACGAGGCGGCATGCTGTCGCCGCTGCGGCACGCGGTTGCCGGGCGTGCTCGAAGCGACGGCCGGGCACTGGGCGCACGTCGCCTGCCCGTGGCGATCGCGCAGGTCTGAGCGGCGGCGCGAGGCGGCGGCAGGCGGTCGGAAGAACCCGTACCGCGCGGCTACGCTTCCCGGCTTCGCTTGGCCTCGAGCAGTGCGGCGTCCGCCCTCGCCGTGAGCTCGTCGAGGCTCTCGTCCGACGAGAGCGAGGCCAGCCCGGCCGTGACCCCGACGCTGGTGGCGTGCCGCAGCGACTGATCGATGAGGGTGATCCGCTGCTGTACCTCGCCCGGGTCGATCCAGGCGATCCCGCACACGAACTCGTCCCCGCCGAACCGAACGATCGGGTCGTACGAGCGCAGGTTGGCCCGCATGATCGCCACCAGCATCCGGAGCACGCGATCACCGGCAACGTGCCCGTCGCGATCGTTGACGCCCTTGAGGCCGTCGACATCGATGAAGGCGATGACGAAGTTGCCGTCGGCCCGTCGTGCCCGGTCGATCTCGTTTCGCAGCGCGAGCCGGCCGATCTCGCGCCGGAAGGCCCCGGTCAGCGAGTCGAGGTGCGCGCGCTCCAGCCTGGCCTCGAGGCGCGCCCGCTCGAGCTCCGGATCTTCCCCGTCCTCGGACCCGGCATCCGGCCGGGTCGCGAGGCGCGAGGTCACGATCGAGTCGCGCTCCGCCGCGGCCTTGTCTCTCGTGTTGGCGATCGAGTCGCGCTCCGCCGCGGCCTTGTCTCTCGTGTTGGCGATCGAGTCGCGCTCCGCCGCGGCCCGTTCCCGCGCCTCGGCCAGCTCGGTGCGCACGACAGCTGCCTTGAACATGGCCTCGACGATCTCCGTGCGCTCGTCGGCCTCGGATTCTCGACCGTTGCCTTCGTGCACCGCCCGCGAGGCGTCGACATCCGGGCCACCGCCGCTATCCGCGTCGGCGACGGCCTCACGCGAGGCCCTCGGAGTCGGTCGGCGGGGGTCACGGGGGTCACGGGGGGCACGGAGGTCACGGGGGGCAACGTGACGATGCCCGCCCGATTTTGGATTTCTTCGACTTGCGCAGTTTCACCACGGACCTCGTTCCGTCGGAGGCTGTCGGGCATGCCGGGGCGCGGGGCACGGCACCGAGGCCCCTAGTATCGCGCCCCTGCCAGCCATCGGGAGGCCGTCTGGTGCGCGAACGCGCCTGTTCTGCGTTCGCAGACCGGACGTCGGTGCGCGTGTGCCACGCGGCGCCGGGTCGATGGTCAGAGGCCCACGCTCGCCTGCATCATGCCGCGGTCGATCGTGTAGCTTGCCGCGGTGCCGTACGAGGCCTTGTCGGAGGCCAGGAACGCGACCAGGCGCGCGATCTCCTCGGGCTCGGCGACGCGGCCCAGCGGGATCGCGGACTCGAGCCTGGCGCGCCGCCGGGGTCCGCGAGCGGGCCTGTCGATGGGCGTGTGCACCGCGCCCGGCGCCACGCCCACCACGGTGATCCGTGCGGCGCCAGCTCCACGCCGGCGGTTCGCGTGAGCATCCGCACGCCCCCCTTGGCGGCGCAGTACGGCGCATTGCCGGGCATCGGCCAGTCCTCGTGGATCGACGAGATGTTGATGATCCGGCCCCCACCGCCCTGGGCGATCATCTGCCGGGCCGCGGCCTGGGTGCCGAAGAAGGCGCTCTTGAGATCGACCCCGATCACCCGGTCGAACTGGTCCTCGGTGGTGTCGAGAACCGAGGTCCGCGTCTCCATGCCGGCGTTGTTGACCATGACGTCGAGCCGCCCGAAGGCCTTCACCGTCTCGTCGACCAGGGCGCCGATGTCCGGGACGCTCGAGACATCGGCCTGCTGGACTCGCCCCCGACCGCCGGCCTGCTCGATGGCCCGAAGCGTCGCGGCGGCTGCCTCGGCGTCCCGGTGGTAGTTGACCGTGACGCTGGCACCCTCGGAGGCCAGCTCCAGTGCGATCGCGTGGCCGATGCCGCTATCGCCCCCGGTGACGATCGCAACCTTGTTATCGAGCAGCATGGTGTACCTCCGGCCGTTGTTGTGGACCGATCATCCGTCACCACGGCCATGCCTGCCACGATCGATGCCGTAGGCTTGGCGCCGGAGCCCCGGCTCGACCCGCCGCGTGGGTCCGCCAGGCCGCGTCGGGTCCGTCAGGGGAGGTATCGGTGCGCGCGATCCTGGTGGGTGCGGGTGGTGTCGGGCGCGCCGTGCTGGAGCGGCTGGGCGAGCACTGGAGCGTGACCGCGATCGACGTCGACGCGGATCGGCTGGCCGAGCTGGCGGCCGATCGCCTGGTCCAGACGATCCACGGTGACGGATCCAGCCGCGTGACGCTCGATCGTGCCGGGCTGGGCGAGGCCGACGCCGTGGTCGTCGCGCTTCGCGATGACGATGTCGCGCTCGAGGTGTGCCGGCTTGCGAGGGGCGCCAACGTGCCGCGGGTCGTCTCGATGGTGGTGTCACCGTCGCGGCTTGCGGACTTCACCCGGCTACAGGTCACAGCCGTGCAACCGGATCGCCTGGCAGCCCGCCAGGTGGAGCTGACCCTCGAGCCGCGCCGTGTCGCGTCTGCGGCCTTCGCGGACGGGCAGGCCGAGGCGATCGAGTTCCGGCTCGCGCCCGACTCGACGCTCGCCGGGCGCTCGCTCGCCGAGCTGGGCCTGCACGGCTGGCTGCTCGTCTCGGTGCTGCGCGACGGCGAGCTCATCGTTCCGCACGGCCGGACGTCGCTGGCCGCCGGCGACCGCGTGACCGTGGTCGGACCCGCGACGGACCATGCCGCGATGGTCCGTGTGTTCACCGCGGGCGAAGCCCGGTTTCCGCTCGCCTACGGTCGCCGGGTGGGGGTGCTGATGGACGCGGGCGAGGACGCGGTCATCGCCGAGGCGCAGACGTTCACCCGCCTCACCGCCGCCGAGGCGCTGGTCGTCATCCATCCACCCCGCGCGCGGCTCGACGGGGCGTCATCGAAGCAGCTCGACCAGCGCCTGGAGGCGCTCGGCGCCAGCGGCCCGAACTGAGTTCGCCGAGGGCGCCGGCGAGGACGTCGGGTTGCGCGACCTCATCGATCTCCGCGAGCGCGAGCACCTGGGCTGCATCGTGGTGCCGCGGCCTCGCGGCCTGCGCTCGACCGTCCGGCTGCTCACCCGGTTGGCGCAAACCGGCCTCCCGAGCCTGCTCAGCGCCGGTACGTCGCGGTACGAGCGCATCGTCATCCCGGCGCGCGACAGCCAGGGGGCGTGGGAGGCCGCCTGGGTGGCGCTCGATCTCGCGGCGGACGACTCGCTGCCCGTCGAGGCACTCGGCGCGAGCACCCCGCGGTTCCTCGTGACCGATGACGACGAGCAGGCTGTGCGCGACGCGGTGATGCGGCTGCGTGATGAGGGCTCGGTCCGATCGGTCGAGGTCACCGGACGGATCGTCAGGTCCAACCCGGTTCGCCTGTTCCGGCGCGTGCCGCCGTCCGCGCTGCTCGTGCTCGGCTATGGCCATGACACCGGTGGACTGTTCCGGCCGGGGTTCACCGCCGCCGTCGCCACCGACGTGGCGGGCTCGCTGCTCGTCGTGCCGTCCCATCCGCGTCCGCAGCGGTGAGCAAATCCGGCGCGCTGCTGCTCATCGCCCTGGCGGCCCTCGGGCTGCCGCCGCTCGCGACCCTCGTCCGCCTGCCCGCTGTGGTGCTCAAGATCCTGTTCGGCATCCTCGTGGGCCCCGTGCTGCTGCTGGTCAGCCCCGACGCGCTGGTGGAGTCGCTGGGTGGGCTTCGGCTTCCTGTTGCTGCTGTTCCTGGCCGGGTTCGAGATCGACCTCCAGGTGTTCGAGCGATCCGGGCCTTGGCCGGTGCTGCGTGGATCGCTCCTGTTCGGGCTGACACTCGCCCTGGCCGCCGTGGCGGCGCTGGCGCTGGGTCTCGGCATCTTCGCGACCCTGATCCTCGCGACGACCTCGGTCGGCCTGGTGGTGCCGACCCTGCGCTCCGATCGCAGCCTGTCGACGCCGTTCGGGCAGGACATCTGATGGCGGCGCTGATCGCCGACTTCGCGACGCTCGTGGCGGTCTCCCTCGCCTCGCTGGTGATCCGCGTCGGGCTCGACGCCGAGCTGCTCGCGTTCCCCCTGTTCATGGGCCTGGTCGTCGCGTCATTTGCCACCCTCAGGGCGGTCGCCTGGTGGTGGCCCGAGCCGTTCGGCCGCTTCTTCGACCGTCGCGACCCCGAGGCGCTCGGCGTTCGCTTCGCGATGGCGATGGTTCTCGGTGGCGCCGGGCTCGCAGCGGCGCTGGGCATCGAGCCGGCGCTGGGTGCGTTCCTCGCGGGCACGGGTGTCGCGACCGTGTTCCGGTCCCGAGGCGAGCTGGACCACACGCTCGATGGCCTCGCCTACGGGTTCCTGATCCCCATCTTCTTCATCGGCGTGGGGCTGAGCTTCAGCCTCACCGCGGTCAGCGATCCGGGCGCCATCGCGTTCGTGGCGCTGCTGGTCGCCGTGGCCTTTGGGGTCAAGCTTGTCCCGTCGATCGCCGTGCTCGGGCGACGGCACGGGTTGCGGTCAGGCGCCGCGGCCGGGATGCTGCTGTCAGCCCGCCTGTCGTTGATCATCGTGGTGGCGCGCATCGGCGTCGAGCTGGGCGTGATCCAGCCGACCCTCGAGGCGGTGATCATCCTGCTCGCCGCACTACGAGCACCTTCGCGCCAATCGGGTACCGGATCGTCGGACAGCCCGGCGGCCGGCGCTCGAACGCGGCGGCGGGCTGAGCAAACGGCGTGCAACGACCGCAGTCCAGCAGGGCGAGGCAAACACTCGGAACCGTGTGCTGCCTGGGTGCGGGGTGATGCGAGCACGTGCCCGCGGGGGGTCGGCTACCACGGCCATCGGTGACGTTCTGCTTCAGCGAGCTGAGCCTCTCAAGCCCGGCTCGCCCGTCCCAGCGGTGCCGTCCCTACGAGGTACGTACCGAGGGCGAGCCATCGGCGGATCGATCGCGGCCTGCGACCAGGGTATCGGCCGATGAACCCCTCACCAGCACCATCGCCAGCCCCGCTGCCAGGATCGCCTGCGGCGCGGCCGTCAGCAACGTGTCGCTGACACCTGCCCCCGAAGTTGACTGTCCGGAGCGCTGTCTCGGCGGTGAAGTGGATGACGAGCAGGATCGTGACCAGGCGGATGCTCTCACGCGACCTGGATCCAAGCGCGATCGCCACGGCCACGACCTCGGCGAGCAATGGTGCGCTTCCGACGCGCAGGATCCCCGGGACCTGATCGCCGACTGACACGCCCATGCGTGCCAGCACGGCACCTGGCACGATCGCGAACAGCAGCGCGAGACCACCGAGCAGGATCATCGAGGCAATCAGCAGAGTCATGTGCAACGTGTCGGCAGGACGCTTCATGGGGCGGTTCTCCTCGTCTGTCTGAACGCTTGGCAGGGATCGAGATCGCCTTGCGTCAGGCGGTGGTCGCAATTGGGGCTCGACACCGGAGCGGAGGACCCCACCACGCCCCAGGCGGCGGTCACGATCCCGAAGTCCAGGGCGGTGACGTCCGCTGGGCCATCTGCCGGCAGCATGGCCACCAACCATGCAAGCGTCGCGAACGCTCCGGCAGCGAGGAGCACGACGCCCTCGAGACGGTCTCGCTGCGAGAGCGAGATCCGCAGGCCGACCAGGCCGGTGGCTGTTGCGAACCCGAGGAACAGGGCGATCAGGGTGTCCCATCCGGCATCGCCAACAAGGAACAGATACAGGATCGCGAGCGTGACTCCGCCCGCCAGCGCGCCGGTCAGGAGGCCCAGCGCTCGGGCGACCGTATCCGTGTTTGGGCTGCCAAGAGACAGGCCGACGATCCCGAGCGCGAGCGCGGCCATGGCGATGGGGACCACGAGCAGCGCGACATATGCCAGGCTGCCCTCCTCCGGTACGGCAGCGACCAGGGTGACGGCCATCAGTGCCGCGAAGTAGATGCCCCCGGCGGCGGTCAGGAGGGCTGCAGGACGATCAACCATGGGACGTCGGACCTTTCTGTCATCGCCCGCGGCCGATGGGTAGTCGGCGCTCCAGCGCGCGTCGAGCGCAGCGAAGGCGATATCCAGCACCTTCGCGGGCGTCAGCGCCGTGTCCGCCAGCAGCGTGGCGAACTCGTCGGCGTAGCGAGCTCGCCAGCCTCGCGGATACAGGCGCAGCAGTATCGAGATTCGAGTGGGTCGGGATTGGGACGCGGCCATCCGGTCAGCCTCCAGCGCCCAATTCGGCGTTTCCGTTGAGTCGGATCAGGCCCGCCTGAACGAACCGGTCGAGCTGGTCGAGATGCGCGCGCAGGGCGGTGGCACCCAGGCCGGTGAGCCGATAGGGCCGCCTTCGGTCCTCGGCCGGCAGGGCCTCAACCAGGCCCCGTCGCTCCAGCCGCCCCAGGGCGGCGTACAGGGTGCCCGGACCGAGTGGTTGGCCCGCAGTCGCCTCGACGTCGGCCATGATCGCGTACCCGTGCTTTGGTCCGTCGCTGAGGGACACCAGGATTGCGATGGACGGTTCGGTGAACCGACCGAGATCGGCGAGATCCGAGGGCATGACGGTCGATGGCCTCCAGTGAGCTGACGCCTCCCGGTCGGAGGGTCATGATATGACGCTGCACGATATATCGTGCGCCGATACTCTCAGGTCCGGGGAGGCGTGTCAAGTGCGCCGGGCAGCCGGCGATCCGGGCGACTCGATTGCGCCAGCCAGCAGCCGGATGGAGCGATCGGGCGAAGCGACCCGGGACCCGTCTTCCTGGGGGTCGTCTCGCCTGCGAGTCAATGGCGCGCCCGGAGGGCTGCAAGCGCGCGCGAACAACAACGACTCGAGCCAGGAGCGTCACCGCTCCGGCGACGTGGGCTTGCCTTCTCAGCCGGTGATGGCGCAGGAATCAGCCGACGACGTACCCGTCGAGGATCCGGACAAGCGGCGGGCCCGCCCGCCCGGGCAGCCTCGGGTCGCCACCGAAGGCGACGAGGTCCGCGGGCGCTCCTTCCTCGATGCCAGGCAATCCGAGGAAGCGACGCGCCGTCCACGACGCCCCACCGAGCGCGATTTCGCCGGCCAGACCCGCCTCCATCAGTCGGGCCACCTCGTCGAGGATGAGCCCATGGGCAACCATGCCTGCGTCGGTCCCGGCCAGGATGAGCACGCCCGCCGCCGAGGCGCGTCGCACCATCTCCGGCTGCCGGTCGAGTGCCTCCTCCCATCGCCGCTGCTCGCCGTCCGGCAGGCCCATGCCCCGGGCTGTGTCAAGGATCGGCTCGCGGATCAGCATCGTCGGCACCAGTGCGATCCCCTTGCGAGCGATGGCGGGCAGGTGCTCCGGGGCCAGCTCGGTCGCATGCTCGATCGAGTCCACCCCGGCTTCGATCGCCATCTCGATGGCCCCTGCCGTCATCGCGTGGATGGCAAGCTGGCCGCCGACGGCATGAACGGCTTCGACGGCCGCCCGGAGCGCTCCCGGCTCCAGGGTCGGCGCGAACACACCGCGCCCGTCGATGAAGTCGCCCACGACCTTGGCCCAATGACCGGAGGCCTGGGACTCCTCGACGGCCGCGGCTGCCAGGCCGCCAGGCTCGACCTCGCGCGCCAGGCCCGGGAAGTAGCCACCCGGCGCGGCCAGAAAGCGTCCGCCGCTGAAGACGCGCGGAAGGCCATCGTCCGGTCCGATCTCCGAGGAGTGGCGGGTCGGGCCGCCAGGCTCGCGGATCGCGAGCACGCCGCTGTCGAGCTGGGCCTTCGCGCTGGCCCGGACGGCCACCGCGACCGGCGAGCCTTCCGGGGCCGGGCTCGCCAGCGCGAGGTGGGCGTGGGCATCGACCAGCCCGGGAAGCAGCCAGCCGTCCTCGACGATCGTTTCCGCGCCGTCGATCGGCGTGAAGGAGAGCCTTCCGCCATCGACGAACAGGTCACGTCGCTCCCCCATGGGCAGGACGACGCCGCGAAGCCGGAGTGGACGAACAGGCATGGGGCGCCTCGGTTTCAGGTGGCCGCACCGGAGACTCGTCGGAGAAGTATGCCTCTGCCCGGCTGCGCGGTCACCTCCGAGACTGCCTCGTCAGATCATCTGCACCTCTTCGTTCCCGTGGCCGCAATGCCGCTAGGACGCAGGGTTGCTGGGGACACCGTCAACGCCAACTGCGCTTCGGTCGCGACCCGAACCGACAGTTCCGGGCGTCCGCGCCGTCACAGCCGACCCACTCGTGGCGTGATGGTGGGCTGTCGGCGGGACCGACCAATAGCCTGACGCGCCGGTAGGTGGCGCGCCCGGAGGGGATTCGAACCCCCGACACTCGGTTCCGAAGACCGATGCTCTGGTCCACTGAGCTACGGGCGCGCGGCCCGGGCATGATACCGCCGCGCCGCAGCCATTGGCGGCTCAGCGGACGGCGGTCCCCTGTCTCGCCCGAGGCCGGGTGAACGCGGAGCGTTCGGAATGTCGCGCGGACAGCGGAGGCCGCGCCGGGCTGAACGCTGCTCGAGCCGTCTGATCCGCGGCAGACCTCGCGCGAGACAGCTTGGCCGCATGGCGGGCAGACGGTCTCGTGATGGGACCACTCGAACACCTGGGGTGCGGGCCATGCCCGATGCATCGCCGGTGGCCCCCGTGGCAGTGCGTTTGGCATGTCCCGCGGCGCCGCGACTTGCGGTCGGCATCCGCCCTGCGGCACACTCCGGCGGTGCCGTATCTGTACGCGACCCCGTCGCGCCCGCGTCGTCGCGCGCGTCGCGTCCCCCGCGTGCTGTTTGCGCTACTTGCCGCGGCTCTGGTGATCCTGGTCCTGCCGGGCGCCGGGCCACACGGCGAGGTGCTGGAGCTCGCGGGGTCGCCGGCTGAACCCGGCAGCGTCGCGGCTCAGGGTGTTGCCCCGTCGGCGACGCCGCCTGCCCCGGTCGCCAGCGAGACGCCCACCCCGGCGCCGACACCCAGCCCGTCGCCCACGCCGGCGCCGATCGACACGTTGACGGGCTACCAGTGGCCGATCGCGCACCCGCGCCTGACCCTCCCGTTCGGGCCCACCGTGTGGGGCACGCGCGTCGTCGACGGCGAGCGCTTCCACGACGGCGTCGACCTGGCCACGTTCTGCGGCGATCGGATCGTTGCCGCTCATGACGGGATCGTGATCGCCGCCGGCCGTCACTTCGATCGACTGCTGGGTTGGGTGGGTGACCTCGAGCCGTACCTCAGGCGCCTGAGCAGGAAGAACCTCTGGTTCGAGCTGCCGATCGTGGTCGTGATCGATGACGGGAACGGCTACCGCAGCGTGTACGCACATTTCGAGCGCATCAAGGTGCAGACCGGCCAGGAGGTCCACGCCGGGCAGCTGCTTGGGTACGAGGGGGCCACCGGGCATGCGACTGGTTGCCACCTGCACTACAGCCTGTTCTCGCCGCTCGAGACCGCGACGTTCAAGATCCGCAAGGACGTCGCGCAGCGCATGAGGCTGCCCACCAGGGAGATTGCACGCGTGGATCCGCTGCTGGTGCTGCCCCCCAAGCGCGGCATCAACGCCCCGAAGGCGGGCACGACTGCCGAGCAGTCACCCACGAACGCGCAGACGATCCCGCTCGATCAGGCTTCTCCCTGACCGGGCTCCCCCGGGTGCTCACCTGCGGGCGGTGGCGCCCGCATCGGTGTTGTCGCGCTCAGCCCACCCGTCGGTAGCGGCGCCCCAGGAGCAGCCACGCCGGAAGCCGTGAAAGCGCCACGTCAAGGGACGGACCCGGGCCGCCGTCGCGGCGCTCGATGACCAGCGCCGGCGGCCGATCCGCACCGGGCCGGGCATCGACGCCGGTGAGATCGACGTGCACGCTGCCCGGCTCGTCGCGCCCCAGCTCCGCGAGCGCGTCGGCCGGCCACGTGTCGGTTGCGGACTCGATCCGGACCTCGTGCTCGGACCGCCAGCGCGGGCGGCGCAGCAGGATCGCTCGCCACGCATCCCCCACGCTGCGGGTGACCGTCCCGTCGCCCGGGCTGGGCGTCGCGGACAGCTGCTCACCCCGCGCCCACAGCGCCGCCTGGTGGAGGAGTGCGTACTCGTCGAGGTTCGCGAACGCACCCAGCCGCTCCGCCGGCGATGCGTCCCCGAACACCGCCCGGATCGACGGCCCGAACACATCGGCCAGGTCGAGGTCAATGGCGCGCACCGTTCGGTGGAGGTACACGTGCTGGTACATGAACAGGCGAGCGGTCAGGAACATCTCCAGCGCACCGACCCCGGATTCGTAGAGCGACAGGCCGCGCTCGGACACGAACGCGTAGCGCCTGAGCCGCTCGGCATCGACAGGCCCCATCGAGACCCCGGTGAGATAGGCGTCGCGCCGCACGTAGTCCAGGTTGTCGACCGTGAACACCCCCGAGAGCAACGGCTGCAGGAGGCGTACCCAGGCAGGCATCGAATCGTCGAGCAGCGGTGGCTTGGAGACCAGGAACGACACCCAGCGCGGCTCGATCGACTCGCCGTCGTCGAACCGGTCGCGTTCGGCGGTTGCCCCCGGCGCCCGTCGCAGCACGCTGATCAGGGGCCCCAGCTCGCGTTCGATCACCAGCTGCGACAGGTCCTCGTGGCTGAGCGTCTTCGCTCCCGGTCGCCGTGGATCGGCCGGGGCGGGAAAGGCGGACAGGACGTGGTGGTCGAAGAAATGGGCGAATGGCCCGTGCCCCACGTCGTGGAGCAGGCCGGCGACACGGAGCGTCTCGACGACAAGGCCTTCGGACGGGACCCTTTCCGTGGGCGCGACGGAGGTCAGCGACGTCCGCAGGCTGGGGTACAGCGATCGCGCCCACAGACCCGCCTCGTGCATCACCCCCAGCCCGTGGGTGAAGCGCGAGTGCTCGGCCGTCGGGAACACCCAGCGGGCGCTCTGGAGCTGGCTGATCCGGCGCAGCCGCTGGACCCAGGCCGTGTCGAGCAGGTCGTCCTCGGCGGCGTCCTCGGGGGGCAGGTCCGCCGCGCGCGATTCAGCGGCGGACAGGCGTTTGGTGAGCTCGACGTAGCGATGGACGGGATCGCTGATCAGGTTGACCGCCGCAAACGGCAGGCGGCGCCCCGGCGCGGCCGACTGGCTTGACGCTACGGCACCCAGATCCGAACCGGCTTGGTCCACCTCGAGAGGTTACCGCGCCGATCCTCCGACCGGACACGGAACCAGAAGTAGTGGCCGTGCCTGCGGTGCCGCTTCGTGAGCGACGTCGAGGTGGTGCCGTCACGGACGGTGCGCCACGTGCCCTTGTCGCGTCGCATCTGGACGTCGAACGACCTGAGGCCCGCGGTGTGTGTCTGGAGCTTCTTGTCGTGGCCACCCCAGGTGAACCGGATGGTGGTCCCGCTCCTCGTGAGCCGCTTGCTCGTCGCGACGGGCCGCGTGTGGTCGCGCGAGTCGACGAACACGACCGAAGCCCACGTCGTGCCGTTGCTGGCGCGGTGCGCGAACCCGATTCCGATGTAGTTGTAGGACCTGCTGAACATCACGCCGGCGTGGTAGCTGCTCGACTTCCAGAGCTTGTAGATGTACTCGGCAGCGGTGGTGCCCCATGAGGCGTTTGCGGTTCCGATGATCTCGCCGTACGCGTACCACTGGAGGCCGCGACTGTTGAGCGCGCTCCCCACGCTTCCACCCGCGGCATCGTGCGACAGTGTGTTCACGGTAGCCATGCTCTCCGCCCGATCGGCGGCCAGCGTGTTGAGCGCCGACCACTTGCGATAGGGAACGAGACCGCGCGCCCTCCGGTCCTTGTTCATGAGCGCCATGACGCGGCTGGCCATCGTTTGCGCGGTCGTCGAGGATGCCGCGGCAGGGGCGGCGGTGACGCCCAGCACGGTTGCGACGAGAATCGCCGAGGCGAGGATCAGGCCCAGACGGCTCCAGGCCGACGGACGCGTGGACGGGCGGGCGGGCACGGTTGCGTCGATAACGAGAACCTCCGGGTGCACGGGCCTCCGGGCGGCGAGCCGTGGACCCAAGCCTACCCGAGGTCGCGACCGCGCGGGTATTCCCCACTGGTCCCGTGGGTCGGGGCCCGGCGGTCACGATCTGGACCCTGCTACCGCCGGTCGGAATCGGGTTCGGGGTACCTCGCGGCTGCCCGGCGGAGCGTGGCGGCGACATCGTCACGCAGCGCCTCGGGCCGGATGACCTCGACCTCGTCACCCCAGGACAGGATCCACAATCGGATCTCGATCGTTCCCGCCACGGTCGCCCGCCACTCGAGCGAGCCATCCCCCAGCTCGCGCACGCTCTGGCTGGGATGCCAGGTTGCCTCGCGCACCCGGGCGCTGACACCCGGAGCGAAGCGCAGGACGACCTCGGTCTCGGGCTGGTCGGCGATGATGTCCCACGCGCGACGGAGGGTGGCGGCGAGATCGGCCGCGACCGGTGCCTCGAACGTTCGCGGCGTCAGCGACAGATCCAGGATCCGCTCGACCTTGAACGTCCGGATCGCATCCCGCGTCTCGTCGTGACCGATCAGGTACAGCGCATGAGTGGCCAGCGACGGCTCGAGCAGGTAGGGCCGGACCTCTGCCCAGCGGGGCTGCCGTTCGGCACCGTCGTACGCCGCCGGGGCGTACCGGAACCGTACGACCCGTCGCTGGGCCCAGGCGCGCGTCAGGTCCTCGACATGGCTGTTGAACTCGGTGTCCAGCCGGCGCTGCGCAAGGTCGTCCAGGGTGCGCTCGACGTGCTCCCTGAGCGCATCCGGCAAGCCCTCCTCCAGCTTCACGAACGCAGATGCAAGGTTGGGCTCGTACTTGTCGGCGTAGCGCGTCACCAGGCGCGCGGAGAGGAACACCGCCATCGCCTCGGGCAGCGTCAACCGCAGGGGCGGCAGGAACGCACCCGGCTGGACGCCCCATCGCCCGTTCTCGCTCCACAAGGGGACCTGCATCTCGGTCTCGAGCGCCTTGAGGTCGCGATACACGGTTCTCGTCGCCATCCCCGTGCGTCGCGCGATCTCGGACGGCCGGACGCCCGAGTCGCCATGCGCATGCAGGACCCGCAGCACGCTCAACAGCCGCGCCAGCCGGTCGCGCTTGCCCTCGAGTCGCTCGCCGTCCAGGTCCAGGTCGTCCATCGTCGGGCTCAGCTCGCCGGAACCGCGATCACGACGCGGCGGCCGCGATCCACGGCCGTCATCCGGAAGCGGATCGTCGCCAGGAGCGCGTCGTCCGCAAGCCCACCCGCCGGGCCGGTCGCCCGCCCGTCGGCCTGTCCGAGCTCGCCGTCCGCGAACACCCAGTAGTCGAGATCGCAACGCCAGCGGCTGATGTCAACGTCGCCGATCAGGAGCGAGATCTGGGGCAGGGCACGACGCAGCGTGTCGCCGTCGATCGTGACCCGGCAATGGCGTGCCCGGGCACCCTCGATGTAGGACAGGCCACGATCCTCGGCCACGGACCTGTTGGGGGGTGCGAGGGCCTCCACCACCAGCTGTCGATCGAGGTCCTGGGCGGCGATCGAATCGGGCGAGACCGGGATCCAGCCGGTGCCGGGGACTCGTTGCCAGCCCTCGTTGTCGACCCGGATCGCGCCCACCTGACCCACCATCTGCGAAGTGGCGGCGAACCCGGTCCAGCGGACGTCGATCCCGTCGCGGCTGCCCTGGATCACGACCTGCCCGGTCCGGCGATCGTCGATGGACGCATCCATGTGGAGCTCGACGCTGGCCGTGGTGCCGACGGTCAGCCGGCCGTTGCATTCGGGCGGCTCGAGGGCCGGGTCGGTCGGCCCGAAGCGGGACGAGATCGCCGGTCGGTTGCCGAGCGCGACCTCGTTGACGACCGCGGTCGCCCCGAACAGCGAGCCGGCGCCCAGCACCATGAGCAGGGCGAACGCGGTGCCCATGACGAGCCGGCGGCGCCGGAGCGCGCTCTCGCCCAGACGTCGGCGCGCCATTCCCAATCCCGCGAACAGCGCGGTGGCGATCAGGGCCAGCAGCCACGGGTAAGCGGCCTCGGGCGACGGCAGCAGCGTCTGCGGCCCCAGGCTGGCCAGCTGGGACACGATGCTCGCGATCGACGGCACCAGCAGCAGCGCGCCGGCCAGGGCCAGCCAGGCGATCCCGGCGAACGCGCGATCCCCCCGGGCGACCGGCGGCCAGGCCACCGATGCGAGCGCGATCAGGACGGGCCCGATCGATGCGAGTGCGACCACGCCATCGGCCGGGCCACCGGGATGGTAGCCGGCGATCAGGACCGCGAACACCGCGAACCAGAGGGCTACCAGGACGGCCCCCAGGATCCGCAGCTCGATCGTCCGTACGCGCACGCCTGGAGTCTACCGATCGTGTCCCCGATCCCCGGGCGCGAGGCACCGTCGGGGCGGCCAGGCACCGCCGATCCGGGGCTCGAACGCTGGGCCAGCGATCGAGGTCCCACGTCGAACGTGAGCAAAGTACCCGCGCCCCCGGGACTCCCGGGTCATCGAAGGACCGGACCTTCGCACCCCATAGTGAACCAACCGCACCACGGTGCAGTGCCCACAACCGAACACCTCACGGCTGCAACGGGCTCTCCCTCCTCCGGTTGCAGCCGACTGCCCACCGAAGCGGCGCCGTCCTCCTCCCGGCGTCGCTTCGGGGTGTATCCGCCGGTCCGAGACCTGTTCACAGGTGCCCCGCCCGCTACACTGCGGCCGGGCACCCTGGATGCCCGGTGCCCCAGGAGGAGATACCAGCCATGCGAACCGTGAACGGGCTGTCCGTGCTCGCCCTCGTTGCCGTGGTCGCCGCTGCCTGCACCGGCGGCGGTTCCACGCCCACCCCGGTGCCCGCGACACCGACCCCGGAGCCCAGCATGGCCCCGGCGTCGCCGTCACCCAGCGAGGCCCCGACGGCCTCGCCCGACGCCTGTGCGACGGACAACCTGGCGACCGTGTCGACGGGCGTCCTCACGATCGGCACCGACAACCCGGCCTTCCCGCCGTACTTCGATCCGCCCGCCGACGGTGAGACCGCCACCGCTCCGTGGGAGCTGGGCGACCCGACCAACGGCCGCGGCTTCGAGAGCGCGGTTGCCTACGCGGTGGCTGCCAAGCTCGGGTTCGACAGTGGGAGCGTCGCCTGGACCTACGTCCCGTTCGACAGCTCGTACGCGCCCGGGGCCAAGGCGTTCGACTTCGACATCAACCAGATCTCCTACACGGCGGACCGTGCCACCGCGGTCGACATGTCGGACGGCTACTACACCGTGAACCAGGCGCTGGTCGCCAACGCCGGCACGCCGATCACGAAGGTCACCACGATCTCCGGCCTGGCGGCATTCAAGCTGGGTGCCCAGCAGGGCACCACGAGCTATCAGTTCATCACCGACACGATCAAGCCCACGGCCGAGGCGTCCGTCTATAACGACAACACCGGCGCCATCGCGGCGCTCGACGCCAAGCAGATCGACGGCATCGTCGTTGACCTACCCACCGCGTTCTACATCGTGGGCTCGGGCGAGGCGAAGAATGGCGTGATCGTCGGCCAGTTCCCGACCCCCAGCGGGGCCGATGCGGAGCACTTCAGCATCGTGCTCCAGAAGGACAGCCCGCTGACCGCGTGCGTCAACGGCGCGATCGCCGCGCTCAAGGCGGACGGCACCCTGGACTCGATCACCAAGGAATGGCTGTCCGACAAGGCGAGCGCCCCGGAATTCCAGCCCTGACCCACCGATGACGGCCGGGGATCCGCGCGACGCGACGACCTCGTCGACGTCCCGCGCCCCCGGCCCCCGCATCCCCCTCGGCGAGGGGGGCCGTTCGATCCTGGTGGCGACGGTCTCGACCGTCGTCGTATTCGCCATCCTCACGCTGGTGGTGACCAACGCGCCCGGGTGGTCTGCGTTCCAGTTCAAGTTCCTCAACGCGCAGTGGTTCTGGTACTCGCTGCCGCTGGTCGTGGACAAGTTCTGGGTGAACGTCCGGCTGTTCCTGATTGCGGAGGTCCTGATCCTCGCCTGGGGCCTGGCGCTGGCCGTGATGCGCAGCGTGCCGGGACCCGTCTTCTTCCCGGTCCGCCTGCTGGCGACCATCTACGTCGATGTGTTCCGTGCCCTGCCGGGCCTGCTCGTCATCGCGATCCTGGGTTTCGGCATCCCGGGTCTGGGGATCGAAGGCGTCCCGATCGACCCGTTCTTCTGGGGCGTCGTCGCGCTGACCTTGCTGTACTCGGCCTACGTATCGGAGGTCTACCGCGCGGGCATCGAGTCCATCCACCCCAGCCAGGCGGCCGCGGCGCGCTCGCTGGGCCTGTCCGAGATCCAGGCGCTGCGCTTCGTCGTGGTCCCACAGGCGATCCGCCGGGTGATCCCGCCGCTGCTCAACGACTTCATCGGGTTGCAGAAGGACACCGTCCTCGTGTCCACGATCGGCGTGGTCGAGATCTTCCGCGAGAGCACGATCATCCAGAGCGCGAAGTTCAACTTCACGCCGCTGCTCGCGACCGCGCTCGTGTTCCTCGTGATCACGATCCCGATGGCCCGGTTCACCGACTGGATGCTCAGGCGGGAGAAGGGTCGTCGGATGGGCGGCAACACGCCGATCGCCGGCAGCCGCCGCCCTCGCCTGCTCCGGTTGCGAGCATGACCCCGCCCGCCCTGTCGATCCAGGGCCTCCACAAGTCGTTCGGCCAGCTCGAGGTGTTGCGCGGCATCGACCTCGACGTCGCGGAGCACGAGGTCATCGCGCTCATTGGCGCCTCGGGGAGCGGCAAGTCCACGCTGCTGCGGTGCATCAACCTGCTCGAGCCGATCGATGCGGGCCGGATCCTGATCAAGGGCGAGGAGATCACGGCCCGCGGCGTGAAGGTGGACCGCATCCGGCGCCGCGTGGGGATCGTGTTCCAGTCGTTCAACCTGTTTCCGCACATGCGCATCATCGACAACGTCACGCTCGGCCCGCGCAAGGCGCTCGGCATGTCGTCGTCGGATGCGGAGGCCGCCGCGCTCACGCTGCTCGATCGGTTCGGGCTCGGCGACAAGGCCCGCGACTATCCGGACCGGCTGTCGGGCGGCCAGCAGCAGCGCGTGGCGATCGTCCGCGCGCTGGCCATGCAGCCTGACCTGCTGCTGCTCGACGAGGTCACCTCGGCCCTCGACCCCGAGCTCGTGGCCGAGGTGCTCAACGTGATCCGCGAGCTGGCGGGCGGCGGGATGACGATGCTGCTCGCCACTCACGAGATGGGCTTCGCGCGCGACATCGCGAGCCGGGTGTGCTTCCTCGATGATGGGCGGATCCTCGAGCAGGGTCCGCCGGCCCAGATGTTCGAGGACCCCCGCGAGCCACGCACCCGCCAGTTCCTCAACCGGATCATCGAGGCAGGCCGCCTGTAGGTCTCGAGGCAGGCCGCCTGTAGGTCTCGAGGCGGGCGGCTTGTACGTCAGGCGCGCCGGTACGGACGTCAGCGCGCCGCGGCCGGTCCCCGGCAGGCATCGACGAAGAAGCCGAACAGCCGCTCGAACGCGGGCGGCGTCGACTCGGTCCGCTCGGGGTGGCACTGGACGGCCATCCGGAACGGCCCCGTCGTCGACTCGAACGCCTCGACCAGCTCGCCGGCAGGGCTCGTTGCGTGGGCGCTGGCGCTGAACCTCGGGGCGAGGTCCGATGCCCGGATGCCCTGGTGGTGATAGCTGTTGACCGTCAGCACACCCCCGCCGACGTTGGTCGGCGACAGGATGCGGGCGAGGCGTGTCCCGCGCGCCAACCGCAGTGGATGGGTGTGGGCAGGCCCGGATCCCCAGCCAGGTCCCTCATGGCCGGCGACGTCCTGGAGCAGCCGGCCACCGGCGAACACGTTCATCGCCTGGAACCCGCGGCAGATGCCCAGCACCGGCACGCCCCGCGTCTCCGCGGCGGCCCATGCCTCGGCCTCGAGCTCGTCACGCGCCGGCTCGATGCCCTGCGAACCCTCGTCCGGCGCGCCGTACCGCGCCGGCTCGACGTCGGCGCCTCCGCTGAGCAGCAGCCCGTCCATCGACTCGAACGCCGCCTTGCGCTCGGCTGGTGACGCCGTGGCATCGAGCTCGATCGGCGCGGCGCCATGACGGGCGACGCTGCCCAGGTACAGCGCGTTCTTGCGGGCCGCGAGCGCCGGGTCCGCCTGGTCCGCGGCGACCATGAGCGTGACCACGATGCGCGGCGTGCGGGCGGGCGGTGGCATGACGCGGAGGATAACGTCTGATGGGCGGCAGTCCGCTGGCCGGCAGACGCCGCCCGGCAGTCAGCCGGCCGGCACGGCGCCCGGCCGATCAGGGACCGGTGCTGTCGCCAGGACCGGGGGACTCGTAGTCCTCGTCGTCGGGTGTCGGCGTGACGTCGATGCCGGTCTCGAAGTCGCTCGGCGACGGCACGTACTCCTGCCCCGGGAGGATCCTGAGGGACCACCCCACCTGCAGCCGGTCGGGCGCGTAGTCAGGTGACTCGGGATCCAGCGATGGATATGCATCGCGGTTCCAGTAGGCGATGCTCCGCCCGGTCGTCTTGAACTGCTTGGCGAGCACGAGCAGCGTGTCGCCGTGCTTGACGGTGTAGACGGCAAAGGTCGGAGCGGGGGTGGGCGTCGGAGGTCCCGGCGTGGGCGTGGGTGTCGGCGGAGCCGTGGGGGTGGGGCTTGGCGAGGGCACCGCCGTCGGCGTCGGTCGGATCGAGGATGGCAGGCAGCCGCCGATGGCGATCGAGGCGCCCAGGAGGGCGGCGAGAACGGCGATCGCGGGACCGGACGTCGTCGCCCGAGAGGACTGTCGCCCGCCGGGTATCAGCTCGCCGTGACGGTCAGACGGGCTCATCGACGACCGGTGCCTCCGGGGTGTCGACGTCGACGGTCCCGTCATTCCGGCTGGGTGGGTCGACCGGGGTTGGCTCGGAGAGCGTGAACCGCCGCGCGAGCGCAAGGCCCTCCGCTGCCGTCGCCACCTGGCCACGGCCGCGCCGCTTTGCGACGAAGCACGCACGGTCGGCCGCGAGGAGAACGTCCTCGGCGCGAGCGCCATCGGACGGGAAGGCCGCCGTTCCGATCGAGGCGCTCACGGGAACGCCACCATCGTGCCAGGCGCCGCCGGCGTCACCCACGCGACCGACCGCGCGCACGATCCGATCGGCCGCCGCCGCCAGGCCCTCGCTGTCGCTGTTGGGCAGGATCACCGCAAACTCGTCGCCGCCGTAGCGGAACACCGCATCGGACTCGCGCGCGGCAGACCGGATGGCCATGGCGATGTCGCGCAGCAGCCGGTCGCCGGCCTGATGACCGAGGGTGTCGTTGACGGCCTTGAAGTCGTCGAGATCGATCATCACCAGCCCGAACGGATCCTGGCCGGCGGTCCCGCGGGCGAGCTGGTCCTTGAAGGTGCGCGAGTTCAGCAGACCCGTCAGATCATCGGTTCGTGCCCGGACCTCGGCCGCCTGGTAGGTCTCCGCGTTGCGGAGCGCGATCGACACCTGGCCGGCGAACAGCTTGACGAGCTCGAACTCCTGGTCGTCGAACGGGACCGCGGAGCGCGTGCGCTCGAGGGTCAGGACACCGGCCGCGCGGTTGGGTCCCAGCAGGGGAACCACGATCAGGCTGCCTTCCATCCGGTCCGGGACGGGCAGGCCGGCCAGACTGCCATCGCCCCGGCCGTCGCGCACCAGCACCGGCACGTTGTGATCGACCACCCAGCCGGCGATCGCCTCCCCGCCCCGCTCCCGGAGCTCGAGACCCTCGACCCCGGGTGTCCCACGGGCGGTCAGCGGGACCAGGTCGCCCGTCGCACCGTCGACGATCTGGATGGCGACGTGGTCGCACGCGACCAGGGTTCCCAGCCGATCGGTGATCTGCTCCAGCACCGCCCGCTGGTCGAGCGTGGTCAGGATCGACTCGGTCGTCCGCAGCAGCTCGCGCTGGGCGAGCAGCTGGCGTTCCAGCGCCTTCGACTGCCCGCGCAGACGCTCCGTCGAGTCGGCATTGGCCATCGCCTGCGCCGCGAACGAGGCGTAGATGACCAGCAGGCGGAGGTCGTCCTCGGTGAACTGGTTGAGCCCCTGGCTCACCAGCACCAGGACACCCAGGCACTGGCCCTCGTGGACCATCGGCGCGAGAAGCATCGACTCATCGATATCGGGCTCCGAACCCGGGATCGTGATCGCGCGCGGATCGTTGGCGGTGTCATCGACCAGCTGGGGGACACGGAACCGGGCGACCCAGCCGGTGATGCCCTCGCCCACCTTGACGGCCAGGCTCTCGTCGCTCTCCTCCGAGTAGAGCGCACCCTCGCCCAGCGTGGCGACCGGGATGAGATCCTCGTCCCGCACCCGGTACACGCGGACATTCTGGTAGTCGATCAGCTGGCGCAGCTCGGTCGCGATGGCGTGTCCGATCTCTCGTACCCCGGTGCGGCCGGAGAGCCGGGCGCCGAGCCGCTGGATGGATTGGAGCTGGGCCGCCCACGTCGCCATGTGCCCGAACGTGCGCGCCGATCGGATGGCGATCGCCGCGTCACTCGCCAGAGCCTCGGCGCCGTCGAGGTCCACCTCCCGCCAGCGATGCGGCCGATCGTGACCCAGGTACAGCATGCCCAGCAGGTCGTGACCGTCGACCAGGGGAATGGCCAGGAGCGTCGTCACGCCCTCCTGGACGCCCGCCGCACGCACCGGATCGATCGTGTGCGGAGCGTCCGGACCGAGCAGCAGCGATGGGCGTCGTGGCGGGAGCTCGCCAGTGGTGGTCCGCGCCGCCTCGGTGGCGCGGACCGAGGCCGTGAACGCGTCGCTGAACCCGCTCCCGCCCGGAGACGAGACGCGCCCGTCGGCGTCGCGGAGCACGACGCCGACCCTGTCCGCACCGAACAGCACCCGGGCGTGATCGCCGAGATCGCGGACCACGTCCCCCACGTCGAGTCGCGACGCGAGATCCGTCGCGACGCGCCGCAGCGCCTCGGATCGACGCAGCCGGCTGGTCGCCTGCTCGGTCGCGTTGGAGCCCTGGACCAGCACCCCGAGCGTGCGTGCGATCGCGAGCGAGAGCCGCCGGCCGTCGTCGGCGCCGAGCTGTACCCCGCCCGCGATCACCATCACGCCCCACGGAGCCTCGCCACCGGGGATGCGGACGATCAGCTCGTCGGTCCCGGTCCCCAGCACCGGGGCCGGCAGGGGCGCACCCGGACGCACGTGGATCGGCTCCGGCGACTCGAGCGCCTCCGCGAACAGGTTGTGCGCGCCGGGCAACGCACGTCCGGCGCTGACACCCGGGCCCTCGACGGCGACCGCGCGCGGGACCAGGCCGCCGGGTCGTCGCTCCCAGATGCCGACCAGGGCCGCCCCCGTCGTCAGCCGAATCTGGCGGCACGCTTCCTCGAGAGCCGGGTCGAGCCCGCTCGGGAACGATGCGATCTCGGCCAGCGCGGCGAGCAGATCGAAGCCGGCGGGGGACTCGCTGAGGGTGACCGACGCCGGTGACTCACGCCGCGAGCCGCGTCCGGCGATCGCGCCGTCGTGCGACGCGCCGTCGCTCGAGGCGGCCGCCAGGAACCGCTGCAGATCCACCAGCCGGTACCGGCGATCTCCTCGCTCGTTGATCCGGTAGTAGTGCAACCGCCCGGCATCGCTCCAGGCTCGCACCGTGTTGGGGTGGACACCCAGGACACGTGCGGCCTTGGTGACCGACAGGGTCGCGTCACCGGGTCGCACGAGACGAGCGGCAGTGGTCGAGATGTGGGATTTGGGAAGCATTGACGTTCGGGCCCGACTGTCGACCGCTTAACAGCAATTGACAATAGGACGAACGTCTGATCGCCGCGGTTGCGGTGCGTCCGGGCAGTGCCCTCGAGGCTCGTCGGCGCTTCGGGGGTGGTCGTGAGCGCCCCCGGCAGTCGTCGTGAGCGCCCCGGCAGTCGTCGTCAGCGCGGTCGTGCGCCGTTGCGGTCGGCCGTCGCCCGGACGTATGCCAGCGTGACGATCGCGCTGAGCGCGGCGATCGCGATGACGATGACCAGCGCCATCAGCGGGTCGCCCACCAGCCCGGGCCCCTGGCCGGAGCTGCGAGGATCTCCAACCCCCGGCTGGCTCGGGGCAGGCGTCGCAGCGAGCGCGATCGTGGGCAGCGCCACGGTCATCAGCATCGCGACGACCGTCGTGCCGAGGCGTCGCGCATCACGCAAGCGCATCGATCACCCACCAGCCCAGTCCGGTGATCGCCGCCAGCACGCCGGCGGCCAGCAGGACTGCCGCCGCTCGCGTGGTCCCGCGGTGGTCGACCGCAAGCACGCGCATCGCCTCCGACCGCTCGAGCGTGGTCAGGATGAGCGGTCGTCCATGACCGGGACGCAGGATGGCACCGCGGTCAGGATCGATGTCCGGCACACCCATCGCCAATGCATGCTCCACACCGCTGACCTGCTCCACCCGGAGACGGACGGGTGTCGCCTCGGGCGTGTCGGACGGCACCCGGTCCGGAACGTCCGCGGCCGTTCCCTCCGCCTCGCGAACGACGACGATGAGCCCCGCGTCGAGCTCCTCGGCGCTCACCGCCAGCCGGTCGAGCCCGTCGACGAGCTCGAACGGGACGAGGTCGCGGTGATGCTCGACGGCGGACCAGCGGCGACCAGATCGCGTCTCGAG
Organism: uncultured Chloroflexia bacterium; assembly: GCA_963734995.1. GTDB lineage: Bacteria > Chloroflexota > Limnocylindria > Limnocylindrales > CSP1-4 > CAIXZV01. The sequence goes on along the minus strand of CAVTJD010000012.1, from coordinate 340,898 downwards.
GCGGCTCCGCCGGTATACCAGCGGTCGATGGTGCTCGTCCTCGAACGGCTCCTCGGCGTCGATTCGACCCGTGACCCCCACGTACCGCACATCGCCGCGATCGGCCAGCTCGCGCGCGCGCGCAATGGACACCATCGGCGTGGTTGCCAGGATCCGCCCGACACGGGCGCGGGGTCCGAGCCCCCGGAGCAGCCACCAGCCGGCGACGAGCAGGGCGACGCCGGCCAGCAGAAGGATCGTGGGGATCACGGCGCGATCATAGCCGCCATCGCTGCCGACCCGGCTGGATCGTCACGACCCGCAACGACGAGCCGCACCAATCGAGGAACCCGGGGGAATCAGTAGCCCGAAGGAACCTACTCGACGCGTGGGCGTTGATGTCATCGCCGCCGTTAGCATCGCTCGGCCCCTTCGGGCTGAATCCACGCTACTTGACGGGTGGTTGCCGGTCAACGGCCTTATCCACCACTCACCGCTCAATCGTCGTCAGTTGTCCACCGATCGTCCACGCCTCGAGGGGTCTGCGGCTCGGGTCCGTCACTGCGCTGCCCCGGATTGCGCGGGGTCCCTGGCTCAGGACGCGTCGCGACCGGTGCGTGGATCGATTGCCCGAACCTGGCCGTCGAAGCTCGTGAGCACCAGCCGGCCGCCCACCAGCTCGGCTTGGGTGACCACGTCGGAATGGGCGATCCGCCACGCGACGGTGCCGTCGGGCTCGATCGCGAAGGTTTCGATCTCGGCCTGGATCAGCAGGTGCGGAAGGCGCGATGACGCGAACACCGCCAGCACCGGCGAGTGGGAGCGATGGCTCCAGCGCAGGGCACCGGTTCGCGCCTCGAACCCGTAGCTGAAGAAGCCGTACTTGATCGCGAGCAGCCCTTCGGTGTCCCACAGGACGCCGGCCGGCTCATCGCTGATCAGCGAGGCCAGGCGCACGGTCCAGGGCCCCGAGGGTGCATCAACCCGGATCTCGGCACGACATCGCCGATCGGGATCGGGCCCCGTCAGGTCGCCCAGATCGGTCAGTGGCCCGCCAGTCTCGCTCAACGCGAACACCGCGGCGGCGCCGCCACTGCCTGCCCAGCGCAGGTGTGCCCGCAACCCGCCGGGGTAGGCCACGACGGCGTGACGGGGCTCCGTGGTCATCGGCCGCCTCGAGGCGCCGCTCTCAGGCGCCGGCGTTCTGCGATGCCGGCCGGGTTCCAGTCAGCCCGGCGCCCTCTGCAAGCACGTCGGCCTGGCGACGGTCCTCGCAGATAGGCGCGACGTGCGCATTCGACAGCATCCGTAGCGTGGCCGGGGGAACCGGGAACACGGCCGTCGGCGTGCCGGCCGCCGCCCACACCACCTGGAACCGGCCGAGATCGGGGTCCATCACGACGCGCACCGGCCCGCTGTGGCCGATCGGTGGGATCCCGCCGATCGAGAAGCCCGTGAGCTCCCGCGCCTCGTTCGCGCTCGCCCGCCGGACCTCCGGCTCGCTCACGACTGCCGCGAGCCGCGCCACGTCGACGCGGTTGGGGCCGGACACGAGGCAGATGATCGGCGTCAGCTCGCCGCCCTCACCAGGTGCCACGAACACCAGCGACTTGACGATCTGGCCCAGCTCGGCACCGACGGCCGCCGCCGCATCCTCGGCCGTATGGGTCGACTCGGTGAACGCGTGAATGTCCAGCGTGACCCCTTTGCGGGAAGCCGCATCGACGACCCGTTGAATCGACACCGGAAGCGCGGTCTCGGACACGGCCGGAGTCTACACGAGGCCGACCTCGGACATGACCGCCCGGACGGGCACGACGCGCTCGCCGGTACGATGCGTCGATGACGCCGCGACAGGACGACCCGGCCGGCGGTGCGGTGCAGACCGGGCACCACGCGCTCGTGGTCGCCGATGGTGATGTGCCGGATCGTGCGACCCTCGATTCGGACTGGCCGGGCTGGGACGCGGGCATCGACCTCGTGATCGCCGCCGACGCCGGCTTCGCCCGAGCCAGGCGCCTGGGCCTCGAGCCCGATCGCCTCGTCGGCGATCTCGACTCGCTGGACCCCGCGCTGCTGCCCGGGGCCATCGCCGGTGGCCTGGTCGTCGAGCGCTCGAGCGCCGACAAGGACGAATCCGACACCGAGCTTGCCGTGCTCGCCGCCCTCCGGCTGGGTGCGCGGCGGATCACGATCCTCGGAGCACTGGGCGGACGGCGTTTCGACCACACGCTCGCCAACGTCGGGCTGCTGGCGCACGGGGACCTGTCAGACACCCGAACGGTGCTGATCGATGCGGGCGTTCGCCTGTCACTCCTCACCGCCGATGGCTCTCGGCCGGCGGTCACAGCGTCGCTACCAGGCCAGCCGGGTGCCACGATCTCGTTGCTGCCGCTGGGCGGTGACGTCGTGGGGGTGACGACCAGCGGCCTGCGCTACCCGCTCCGCGATGAGCCGTTGCCCGTCGGGCCTGCGCGCGGGCTGTCCAACGTCCGCGAGGCCCCTGACGCGTCGGTCACGATCCGTCGGGGACGCCTGCTGATCATCGAATCCACGATCCGCGACTGAGGACTATCCTCGCAATCGTAAGGAGCTTCTGCTGATGACGATCCCCCAGGCCGGCGATCCGGCCCCGCAGCTGGAGCTGTCCGACGAGCAGGGCGAGGTCCATCGTCTGGCCGACCGTCGCGGCAGCTGGACGGTGGTGTACTTCTACCCCAAGGACGACACGCCCGGCTGCACCACCGAGGCGTGCGAGTTCCGGGACCTCCGTGATGATGTCGAGGCGGGCGGAGCCGTCGTCTGGGGCGTGAGCCCCGACGGCGCAGCGAGCCATGCCGCATTCCGGGCGAAGTTCGGCCTGAACTTCACGCTGCTCTCCGACCCGGATCACGCGGTCGCCGATGCCTGGGGCGCGTGGCGCGAGAAGAACAAGTACGGCCGGACCTACTGGGGCGTCGCCAGGTCGAGCTACCTCGTCGGCCCTGACGGCAGGATCGCTCGGGCGTGGCCCAACGTGCGTGCCGAGGGTCACGCCGCCGAGGTCCTGGACGCGCTGCGGTCGGCGCAGGGCGGTTGAGCCGCGCCGCGCTTGCCGTGAGCGGTGCCGTGCCGGCGTCTCGGGACCGCGGGTGACCGAGGCCCGCAGCGGGCACACAGAGAGGCTTCGCCCGTGGGGGGAGACGAGCGAAGCCTCGGCGGCGAATCTAGCACACCCACATGGCCCGACGGCATGGTTAGGCACCGCGAACCGATGCCCGGAGGCACCGAAGATGGAGAGGTCCCAGCCGATGTCCGACGCACCCACCCAGACCCCTCACACCTGGCGGCCGGAGCGGTTCATGGTCATCGTCGCGCATCCCGATGACGCCGACTTCGGGCCGGCGGCGACCGCGGCTGCGTGGATCGACGCGGGGTCAAGCGCCTGGCTGGTGTGCTGTACCAGCGGCGACGCCGGGGCGGACGACTGGAAGACCGATCCGACACAGCTGGCGATCCTGCGCGAGGAGGAGCAGCGAGCCGCGGCCCGCATCGTGGGCTATGCGGGGGTGTCGTTCCTCCATCAACCCGACGGCGCGCTGGCCAACGATCTCGCGCTGCGCGAGCAGCTGGTGCGCGAGATCAGAACCTTTCGCCCCGACGCCGTGCTCGCGGTGGATCCCGAGACGGTGTTCTATTCGGACGGGGGCGTGAACCACACCGACCACCGCACCGCGGGCATGGCTGCGGTGGATGCCGTGTATCCGGCGGCGCGCAACCCGATGGCGTTCCCGTGGCTGGCACGGGACGGTTTCGACGCCCATGCCGTCCGGCGCCTGTACCTGTTCTGGTCGAACACGCCCAACGCCTGGATCGATGTGACCGGCACGCTCGATCGCAAGCTCGCCGCGCTCCGGGAGCATCCGAGCCAGCTTCGGCGACCCGGGGAGCTCGAGAGCCGGATCCGGAGCTGGGCTGCCGAGGAGGGCGCCGTTGCCGGCGTCGGCCTTGCCGAGGCGCTGCGCGTGATCGTCATCGACGACGACGAGGAGCCCGAGGCTGGAGCCGGCGGGGGCGAACCCGCGTGAGACCGTGGCCCGGGGATGTTGCGGCAGCCCGGACCTTGCCCTGTCCCCGGCTCAGCTCGTAGCCAGCAGCGCCGGTCGAAGCCGGCCCCAGACGTTCCAGACGTCGGCCAGATCCGCCGCCCGGGCACCCAGCGCGTCGACCATCTCGCCCAGCGAGAGATCGCCCGCCTCGTGGATCAGCCATTCATCCGCGGCGACGCTCGCTCGGGCGTAGAGCCGCGGTAGATCGTCCTCCCGGGGCCAGGCTCGGATACGCATCCGATCGAGACCGGCATACCCCACCGCCAGCGACAGATCTCGAGTCGCCGGAACCCGATCGTCGGCGAACCCACCCAGGCCGTCGAAACGGAAGCCCAGCGCGGACAGGGCACCCACGATCTCACGCCGCTCGCGCGCCGGGAACAGGCCCCAGAAGGGATCGTCCTCGGGCAGGTCGAGGTACCCGTCCTCGATCGCCCTGGCGCCGATCGCGTCGACCAGCTGGGCCACGCGCAGCTGCCAGTCGTTTGCCGCCGCGGCGTCGTCTCGCGCGATCGCCGCCACCAGCCGATCCCGCGCGGCGCGATCACCATGCAGGATCCGGACGATGAGCGGCAGGCCCGGGGCGTCAGCGGCAACGCCGGGCGGCATCGCCTCGTCGACCGGCCCCACGCTCGCCGGCCAGGCCGGGGCCCACGGCGGCTCGCCACCGGCTGCCACCGACGCGGCCGTGGCCTCCTCGGCCTCCGGCTCCTCGCACCGTGCCAGGGCCTCGCGCGCCTCCCGGCAGGCCAGCTCCGCGCTCTCCGCGGCGATCCGCGCCGCGTCCGCGTCAACGGTGAGCCGGTCGAGCCGGGGCACCGCAGCGCGCATCTCCCTGGCGCCGCTTTCGACCAGCCGTGCAGCCTCGCGAGTTCGGCGATTGAGCTCGTTGATCTGGTCCAGCCACTCGCGTGCCGCGCGCTCGGTTGCCTCCGCGCTGGCGGCCGAAGCCGTGGCGGCACGGAACCCGCGGTGCAGGGCTTCCTTCGCCGCCGCCACCTCGCGTGGATCTGCCTGTGCCTGCGCCGCCTCGACCCGTTCCCGCAGATCGTCGTACGCACGCTGCGCGTCCCGCAGCGCATCGGCCGCGGCCTTCGCATGCTCCCGGGCGCTGGTCGCCACGGCACATCGCTCCTCGACCAGCGTGCGAGCGCCGGCGCATGGATCCGCGCCGGAGCTCGGCCGGCTCGACGACGTCGCGCTCATCCTGCTCGATGGCGACCCGGCGACGACGGGGCTGGACGGATCGTCGGGGGCCGCCGAGCTGGCGATCACCGCGACGGCAGCCGGCGGGACTCGAACCGGCGACGGCTGGGCCGGTGGCCGGGGCCGCACGGTGGGGTCCGGGGGTTCGCGGCCGATGTCGAGCGTGGTCGGCAGTGCCGGATCGCGTCCGGGAACGCCGGCCGGCGACCCCATGCCGTCGGACGATGCGGCCTGACCGAGCCGCCAGCCGTCCGAGCGAGCGGCATCCGGACGATGGTCCGGGCTCCTTCCAGCGAAGCTCGAGGGGTCCGGCGCGTCGGCCGAATCGATCGCCGTCAGCGTGGCCAGCATCGCGAGCGCCCCCTCGGAGCGCTCACCGGCCGGGGCCGATGCGCTGCCGGGCGACTCGGGAAGCGGCTCCTGGCTCGTGTGGATCGCAATCCCGGCCGACCCGGCCACCGGCCGATCGACGGGGATCGCGACCGCCCCTTCGGGAACACCGATCGGCGAGGATGGAACGTGCGTTCGGCTGTGACCTGTCGGGACGGCGCTCGGAGCGGACCGCGAGCCCGGAGCCGGTGTGTCCCCGAGGCGATCCTGCCAGGCCCCTTCGTCGGGGGAGCCGGGGATCGGGGCTCGACTGGTTGCTGAGCCCGCGCCGGACAGCGTCGCGCTGGGCCGGCGGTTGACCGAGTTCGGCGCGATCGTGAGCCGGACCTCGCGGCGGGGAGCGGGTCTCGAGCCGATGATCTCCACGATCGCCGCGCCGATGGCGGCGCCGAGCACGAGACCCAGGGCCAGGAAGGCAATCTCGGACGAGCTCACATCACTCCCATGGCGGCGCCTCGCGGTTCGCCGCGTCGCCAGCGTAGCTGCGCCCGTACGCATCGTCAAACGTATCCATTGGCCATGCAATGCGAGGGCCCGGAGGCCCACGGTGGCGGGTGCCTGGGGCCGCCTGGAGGGTCCGGCCCATCGTCTCATACCCGGCCGCCGGTCCATCGCCGGGGACGCATGTCCACCCGTCTGAAGGCGTCGTGCTCCGCCTTTCCGGACCGCACGGTGCGACACTAGGTCGATTCGTACCGGTGAATCGGGGCCCAATGGCACCTCATGGTGTGCAGCGCCAGCGTGGGCTTGGTAGATTCCGAAGCGGTTGGCGGCATTCGTCGCCGGCACCCCCGCTTGCCGAGCTCACGCAGGAAAGGCGCGTCCACTTCGTGACCCTCGACCAGACCCAGGAGTTCCTCGTCCAGCCGGTCGATGCTGCATGGCTCCAGTGCAACATCGAGTGCCAGGAGGCATGCCCCGTCGGCACCAACTGCCGCGGCTACCTCAACCTGGCCGCCGAAGGCCGGTTCGAGGAGGGGTACATCCTCGCGCGCGAACCCAACCCCGTGGCCGCGATGTGCTCGTACGTGTGCTCCGCGCCGTGTGAGCGAGCGTGCCGCCGTGGCGACATCGATCGGCCGCTGGCGATCCGAGCGATGAAGCGCTTCCTGGTCGAATGGCACGAGGCCTCGGGCATCCCGGATGTCATGCCCGCGATCACCCCGCGTGAGGAGCGGGTCGCGGTCGTCGGCGCCGGGCCGGCCGGTCTCGCCGTCAGCCGCGAGCTGGCGAGCCGCGGCTACCAGGTGACCGTGTTCGACAGCCTGCCGTTCGGCGGCGGCACGATGCTGATCGGCGTGCCGGCATTCCGCCTGCCGCGCGAGGCGATCGAGATGGACGTTCGCCTGGTGGAGCGGTTGGGCGTGCGGTTCGTGTTCGACACCAGCATCGGGATCGACATCCCGTTCGAGGATCTCCAGCGGGATTTCGACGGGATCGCGATCACGGCGGGCGCCATGAACCCTGTCTATCTCGACGTTCCGGGCGCAGATCTCGACGGGGTGCAGTACGGCGTCGACTTCATGAAGAAGGCGAACCTCGGCCAGGAGCTCGAGGTCGGGCGCAACGTGGTCGTGATCGGCGGCGGCTACACCGCGATGGACTGCTCGCGCACGAGCCTTCGCTACGGTGCCGAGAACGTGACCATCGCCTACCGGCGGACGCGGTCCGAGCTGGTGGTCGACGAGGAGGAGCTGGGCGAGACTGAGCGCGAGGGCGTGAACCTCGAGTTCCTGGTCAGCCCGATCGAGCTGATCGGCGAGGACGGGCACCTGACCGGCGTTCGGTTCATCCGCAACAAGCTCGGTGAGCCCGATGCGTCCGGTCGCCGCTCGCCGGTGCCCATCCCCGGCTCCGAGTTCGTGGTCCCCGCGGACACCGTGATCCCCGCCGTGTCGCAGGCGGCCGATCTCAGCTTCCTGCCCGTCGAGTCGGCGTTCGAGGTCAACCGCGGGCGGATCAAGGTCGACCCTGCGACCTACGCCACCAACGTGCGTGGCGTGTTCGCGTGCGGCGACTTCGTGACCGGCCCGACGACCCTGATCGAGGCAGCGGGTCACGGCAAGAAGTGTGCCTACGCGATCGACCGCTACCTGGCCGGGCGAACCGACGTGACGGTGACGCCCAACGTCAAGGTCACGAGCTCCTGGCGCCACGAGATGCCCGAGCTGTATGACGTCCTGCCGCGCCAGCACATCCCGATGGTCGACCTGCCCGCGCGGATGCCATCGACCGATCCGACCGTCAACTTCACCACCTCGGTCGAGCTTGGCTACGACGGCACGGCCGCGGTCGCCGAGTCCACGCGTTGCCTGATGTGCAACTACAACATCTGGTTCGACGCCTTCCGGTGCGTGCTGTGCGGTGCGTGCGCCGATGTGTGCCCCGAGGGCGTGATCCACATGGTGGACGTGAACCAGCTCAAGACCGAAGGGTTGCTGCCCGAGATCGAGGAGGCATACGGTTGGTCGCAGGGGGCGGCCATGGTGCTCGATGAGGAGCGCTGCATTCGGTGCGCGCTGTGCGTCAAGCGCTGTCCCTTCGATGCCATCACCATGGAGCGGTTCGAGCTCCAGGAGATCTCGAGCGACGGGCGCCTCTACAAGGAGTCGTACCGTGATGCCCAACTCGCCGGAACGATCGGCGTGGCAGGAGGCGCGTAGGTGAGTTTCCTCGAGCGGGTCGACCAGAGCATCCGGCGGAGCCCCGTCTGGCGCTCGATCTTCCGCAACCCGTACCCCAACGACGAGCGGTCGCGGGCGTACGCGGTGATGAACAACGTGTTCCTGCACCTGCATCCGGTTCGGGTGCGTCAGCACGCGGTCAAGTTCGCCTACACGTTCTGCCTTGGCGGCTTGAGCTTCTTCCTGTTCCTGGTGCTGACCGTGACCGGCGTGTACCTGATGTTCTTCTACATCCCGTCGGATACCCAGGCCTACTCCAACATCCTCGACATCCAGAGCCGGGTGGTGTTCGGCCTGCTGACCCGCAACATCCACCGGTGGGCGGCCCACCTGATGGTGTTCTTCGTCTTCCTGCACATGATGCGGGTCTTCTATCACGGGGCATACAAGCCGCCGCGCGAGTTCAACTGGGTGGTCGGGGTGGTGCTGCTGTTCCTGACGATCATGCTCAGCTTCACCGGCTACCTGCTGCCCTGGGACCAGATCGCGTACTGGGCGATCACGATCGGCACCAACATGGCCGGCTACGCACCGCTGTTCAACACTCCGTCCAAGCTGCTGCTGCTGGGCGGGATCGAGGTGGGCCAGAACACGCTGCTGCGGTTCTATGTCCTCCACATCATGGTGCTGCCGCTGGTGGCGGCCATATTCCTGGCCGTCCACTTCTGGCGAATCCGGAAGGACGGAGGCATCAGTGGCCCGCTCTGATCGCTGCCTGACCGGGAGCCCTCGATGACGGATACCAGGAAGGCGGAAGAAGCCCGCGTTGTGACACCGGTCGACCCGGCCAGAAGGACGGAGATCGACAAGCAGCGCGTGCCGATGTCCGCGCGCCCCTACCGCCTGCTGGCGCTGGTCAAGCAGGACGCCGTGGTGCGGGTTCAGAAGGAGCCCGACGACACGGTCATGACCTGGCCGCACCTGCTGGCCATCGAGTTCCTGGCGGCCGCCGTGCTGAGCATCATGCTGTTGCTGATGGGCCTGTTCATCAACGCACCGCTCGAGGACCTCGCCAACGGCAACGTCACCCCCGCCGTCGCCAAGGCACCCTGGTACTTCCTCGGGCTCCAGGAGCTGCTGGCCTACTTCCACCCGACGGTGGCCGGTGTCCTGGTGCCCACCTTCGTGCTCGTTGGCGCTGCCCTGATCCCGTTCGTCGACCGGGGCAACGTGCTCGCCACACGACCCTCGGACCGCAAGACCGCGGTCGTGCTGTTCTCATTGTTCGCCACGCTGGGTCTGTTCGTGACCTTCGTCGGCATCTTCTTCCGGGGCCCCGGCTACTCGCTGGTGATCCCGTACCTGACGTTCTTTCCGATCGGGACGCCGGGCCTTCATTTCGCCCTCTGATTCGAAGGATTCCGTGCGATGAGCAACTACCACGTCGAACCAGCGAACAAGCCGCAGGCGCTGACCAAGGAGGCGCTCAAGTCGCTTCGCCACGAGCAGGTCCAGGGGATCTCCCGGCGCGAGATCCTGCGCGGCTCCCTCGCGGCGGGGATCGGGCTGTGGCTGCTCGAGGTGACGGCCGGGACGGTCGGCTTCCTGTGGCCAAATCTCCAGGGCCGCTTCGGGGGCGAGGTCAAGATCGGCTCGTTCGACGACGTCAAGACCGCGAACTCGAGCCTGCCGATCGACGAGGGCTTCCCCGCCTACTACTCGTCAGCCAAGGCGTTCGTGATCCTGATCGACACGTCGCAGCAGCGGTTCATCCCGGGCGCGGACCCGACCGGCGACGGGACGTCCGAGAACGTCCGAGCTCTCTACCAGCGCTGCCCGCACCTGGGCTGCAAGCCGAACCCGTGCCTCAAGAACTTCTGGCTCGAGTGCCCGTGCCACGGGTCGCGCTACGACCGGCTGGGCATCAAGGCCGCCGGGGCGCAGTACGGGCCGGCGCCGCGGAGCATGGATCGCTTCGCGACCACCGTCGATTCTGCGGGCGTGCTGACGATCAACACCGGCAAGATCACCCTGGGTCCGCTCCCGGTGGCCGTCGGTCAGCCCGGGATCATCCCGCCGCGCACCCCCACCGGCTGCATCTGATCGCCCCCTTCACTGCCCATCCCGCCCACTGAGGAGACCGATGACCGACCAGCCCGGCCCCCCGTCCGAGGAGCGCCTGCCCGCCCCGCGGCCGTCGTCGGCGCCGGAGCCGGCCGACCGCTTCACGGCACCGCCGTCGGCGCACCGCAACGACCTGACGCCGGAGCGCGCCGCCGGGATCGTCCGTCAATCGGCCAGCGCTCGCTGGGTCGGCTTCCTCGCCGTCGTGTTCGTCGCCCTGTTCGTCATCGTCTACTACTTCTATGAGCTGGGCGTGCCGGGCGGTCTGACCGTGTCGCGGCTCCAGGCCGAGGCAACGGCCCAGGCGGTGACCGCGGTCGAGCGCGGCTACAACCTGTACGAGGCGAACTGCGCTCGTTGCCACGGGGTCAACGGTGAGGGCGGCATCGGTCCCACGCTGAATCGCCAGGACAAGCTGTTCGCACACCTCAACCCGGACTACATCCGCACCATGCTTCAGGTGGGTGGGCGGTACGCGTGCGGTGACGCGAACAGCGTGATGCCGGTGTGGTCGAACACGGGGACACCGCCGGGGCCGCTCAACTACAAGCAGATCGAGAACGTGATCGCGTTCATCCGCGCCGAGAAGGGCACGGAGTACCGGATCCTCGATCCGAACACCCTCGAGCCATCGTCGGATCCGAACACCGGTAAGACGACGTTCGAGGGTTGGGTCGACCCGAACTACACGCCCGCGCCCGGGGCCACGCCGTACCCCGCGTGCTGGAAGGACGAGTTCACCCAGCCGTCGTCACCGGCGCCCTCCGGCTCGCCCGGCGCCTCGGGCGCGCCCGGTCCCTCGGCTGCACCGTCGGGTGAGGCGTCGGGTCCGGTGGTCCAGGTGTCGGCGGTCAACATCGCGTACGAGCAGTCACAGATCTCGGCCCCCGCCGGTACCGGGTTCACGATCCACTTCGACAACAAGGACGCGGGCGTCCCGCACAACGTGGCCATCAAGGACGCGTCGGGCACCGAGGTGTTCAAGGGCGACATCATCACGGGTCCCGCGCAGGCCGACTACCAGGTGCCGGCCCTGGCCGCCGGGACCTACACCTTCGTGTGCTCGGTCCATCCCAACATGACCGGCACCCTCACGGTGGGGGGCTGATCATGGCCGAGACCGCACTTTCGACGCAGCGATCCCAGCAGACCACCCGGCGGCGGGCATTCTTCGGCCTGTTCGACGCCGACGGCTGGGGCTGGGCCGGTGTCAAGGCCGCGTTCTGGTTCCTGCTGATCATCATCCTCCTGGGCTACATCCCGGACCGCGCCTACTACTTCACGGTCCAGAAGACCCTCGATATCGGGCTGCTGGCATGGTCACCGATCAACTTCTGCCCGCCTGAGAACGAGACGCTTCCGTGTCCGGCCCCGGCGGGCGCGACGCTTCCCTGGCACCTGGCGCCCGAGCAGGTCCAGCTTCCCGCGGCTCGTACGGACGGCGCGGCGGCGGTGCTCGGACAGACATACCTCTACGCCGGCGGGAGCGACGGAACGGCGCCGGTCGCCACGCTGTACGTGTCGCACGCGGTCGGCAGCGGCAACCTCGATACCTGGAGCGAGGGGCCGGCCATGCCGGAGGCGCGCACCGATGCCGCCTCGGCCGTGCTGGGCAACACCCTGTTCGTGCTCGGTGGCTATGGCCCGGACGGCCAGCCCACCAGCACCGTGTACAGCATCTCGGTCGAGAACGACGGCAGCCTGGGGGCCTGGGTGACCGAGGACAACGCGCTGCCGTCGCCGCGGGCCGGGGCGTCGGCCGTTGCCGTGTCCGACGGGATCGTGGTCATGGGGGGCACCGACGGCAGCTCCGCGACGAACACGGTCTGGAAGACCCAGCAGGACGCGTCGTCGAAGGCGCTCGGGGCGTGGGCGGAGCAGGCACCGCTGGTGGAGCCGAACGTGGACGGCGCGGCCGTTCACGATGGCGACAACATCTTGCTCATGGGCGGGCGCAACGCGGCCGGCGACGTGGTCGCGACCGTCCAGCTCGGGGCGATCGGCGGACCTCAGGCGACCGCGGACGATCCCAACGCGATCGCCGGCCCCTGGGCGTCGAGCGCGCAGACTGCCCTGCCCGCGGCCCGCACGAACCTGTCCGCCTTCTCCGCCAACGGCTCGATCTACGTGCAGGGTGGCTCGGACGGTGGGGCCCCGCAGGCCGCCACGTGGTGGGGCGAGCCGGACGCGAGCGGCGCCGTGACCGAGTGGCACAACCTGGCGCAGACCGACCTCGGCCAGGGCATCGAGGGCGCAGCCGCGGTCGCCTCCGGCTCCGACGCGTTCCTCATCGCCGGTGCCACCGGTGCGGGGCCGATCAACAACATCGCCCGCGCCAACCTGGCGCCCCAGCCGCCGTTCTTCCAGCTGGGCATCCTGGGTGCCACCATCCCCGCGCTCAAGCTGGACGGCGAGATCGGCCAGCAGATCGGCTACCTCAACGCGGCTGGCGCGGGCACCGTGAACTTCGTCATCCTGCTGCTGGTCGGCTGGGGGTTCGCCCACAAGGATCGGGTGCGCGAGATCGTCGCCGCGCGACGGCGCCGTCGCGGCTGACCCTCCAGGCGGGCGTCCCTGCCGGCGATCGCCGACGGCATGTGGACCTGCCGGCGGTCGCCGACTGCGGGTGGACCTGCCGGCGGTCGCCGACTGCGGGTGGACCTGTTGCTGCCGTTTGCGGCGATGCGTTCCCCAGGCATGTTCCTCGCGCGCGGCAGCCGTTTGCGGCGATGGAGCAGCGGCCCTCGCCCGGCCTGCGTCACGGGCGCCCCGCGCTGCCCGGCTTGCGTCACGCCCGCCCCGCGGTGCGGCTTGCGTCACGCCCGCCCCGCGGTGCGGCTTGCGTCACGCCCGCCCCGCGGTGCGGCTTGCGTCACGCCCGCCCCGCGGTGCGGCTTGCGTCACGCCCGCCCCGCGGTGCGGCTTGCGTCACGCCCGCCTCCGCTCTACGGCTTGCGCGGCCGCGGTCCAGGCACCCGCCCACCACACGGGGTGCTACCCCTGCCGCGATCCGGGAATCTGATCAGGTACCCGTCTGGCGGGTACAACCGCGGCCCAACCGCGCTCAAATCCCGCGTTCACCAACCGGGCGGGTACAAACGCGGCCAAACCGCCTTCGACTCGGACGTTTACCCACCGGGCGGGTACACGCGCGGATCCGTGTCGGGTCGACCCGCGCTACCACCCACGCCACGGGTACCTGACCGGGTCCGGTCGTTGGCGGGTGCGTGAGGAGGCCCGAGCGGCGTCGCCCGCTGATCGGGTTGCCCGCCACCACCCGCCGGGCGGGTAGATGACCAAGTGTCGGCCTGAAGCGCGCAGCCGCCGTACCAGGGCGCAGCCGCCGTACCAGGGCGCAACCGCTGCATCGGCGCGCAGCCGGCGCACCAGCGCAGCCGACCATCCCATCGCGCCTCCCGCACACTCAACGCGTCGCCCGAGCGTCAGTCCGCCGGCAGTCCTTCTCCTGGCTCGACCGGCCCGCGGCGCACGGGCAGGCCCATCCGCGCCCAGGTCTCGATGCCACCGGCCACGTTGCCGACATCGGTCCAGCCCGCCGACAGGAGATAGCCGACCACGTTGCCAGAGCGGTTGCCCGTCGCGCAGATGACCATCACGGGCCGGTCCCTGGGGACCTCGTTCAGCCGGGCCCCGAGCTGGGACATCGGGATGAGCAGAGAGCCCTCGACGCGCATCGCGATGAACTCGTCGGGCTCGCGGACATCGAGCAGGATGGCAGGCCGATCTGCGTCGCGGCGCCGGATGTCCGCGTAGAGCGGGTCGAGGGCAGGGATCGCGCCGGGGCGACTCATGAGGGCCGCAGCCGCGGGATGATCGGTGCGCGGACGGTCGAGCCCGTCGGGTCAGGATGCTCGAGCCGCTCGTCGATCGCGGCGAGGAGAACCGGCACGTCGACGCCCCACGTCGGCCCTGCGGGACCCGCACCCGCGAGGTGACGCCGCGCTCCGGTGAGATTCTTCTCGGTACCCAGGGGGTTGCCGCGGACGGCGTGCACGTAGGCGGCCGCGAGCTTGATCAGTCCCTGGTGGAGCGCGCGCTCGGCGAGATCGTCGGTGCCCATCCAGGCCGGCTCGAGCGCCTCGTGCGCCGCGAAGAAGTCGCCTCGCGCATACGCCTCGAGGCCTTCATCGAACGCCATCCGGCGAGCGGCGATGGGAAGCGGCCGGTACGCCTTCTCGCGGTCTCCCTGGCGGATGCGGGCCGGGGTGGAGCGGGTCGGGGTGGAGCGGGTCGGGGTGGAGCGGGCCGGGGTGGGAACGGCTTCGAGATCGGGCATCGCGTCTGAGTGTAGCCCGCCGGTCTCCGGGGCCGATGCAGCGACGCTCGGCTCAGGCGCGGGCTGCGCCGTCGCCGAGAAACGCCAGCGGGAGCCGGCCGGCAAAGCCGTCATCCTGGCCATGCCAGAACGCAACTGAGTCTTCCCCCAGCCGCCAGCAGAGCCACACGGGACGGCCCTCCGCGAGCGCCGGCAGATCGAGCAACCCGGTGGGAATGTCCCGGAGCATGATGGAACGCTCGTCCAGCCAGGCCACGTCGGCCTGCATCTGGTCGACGATCCCGCGCATGCGGAGCCGCAGGCGACGAAGCTCGTCGTCGCCGTTGTCGTCCCCGGGCGCCTCCCCGGTCACCTCGGTGACCACCACCGACTCGCGGTCCCGGTACGCGTCGCGCAACGCGACCAGCTCTTCCCGCTGATCGCGGAGGCGGCCCGCGACCTGTGCCAGCTCGGGCAGCAGTCGGTTTGCGTCGTCGAGCGAGTAGAACTGCACCACTCATCGATTGTAGCCACGTCCCTGCAATCACCCGTTGGGCGGGGGCGGCCCGACGCGGTTCAGGCGCCCGACGCGGTTCAGGCGCCCGACGCGGTTCAGGCACCCGACGCGGTTCAGGCACCCGCGGCGACGGGTGCGCCCATGTGCCTGCCGATCTGGTCGAATAGGGCACTCACCGGCCTTGACGTCCGCCAAGTGGTGCGGCATGGTCAGATCCGCCGCGCGCATTGGCCCCATGGACCCATGGTCTCCATGCCTTTGGGCGCCGAATCTTGGGAGCACCTGAAGGGAGGTTCTCCGCCCTCGATGCCCGCCCTACACCTTTCTCCGCCTGCCGTCACACCGCGCCCGGCCGGTCGCCGCGGCTTCGCTTCGCTGCTTGCGACCGCGCTCGCCGTGGCCCTGTTGCTGACCGCCCTCAATGCGGCGGTCCCGTCGGCGACCTTCGCCTCGACCGTTCAGCTGGTCCGCTGTCCCAGCACCGTCGTGCGGGCCAAGCCAAGCACTTCCGCCCGTCGCGTCGCCAAGCTGCCCAAGAACACAAAGGTGGTCTCGGTCGCGACGGTCAAGGGCGCATCCTGGAAGACGAACTGCGGTGGCACCAGGACCGGCAATGCGTGGTACCGGATCTCGGTCATCAACGGCAAGAGCGTCCAGCGTCTGTACGGCGTCAAGTACGTCTACGTGGCCAAGAGCCTGCTCAAGACGTACAAGTTCCGGCTCACTGCGATGTGCAACGGGACCCGGTTGCGGACGAGCGCGTCGACGTCATCCAAGACCAGGGTGAGAGTTGGGGCGGGGACCCAGCTCATCGCCAACAGGACGGTCAGGGGCAGCACCTGGAGCACGACCTGCGGCGGCTCCAAGGTGACCGGCAACACCTGGTACAAGATCATCAGAGTGAAGGGCAAGAGCGTGAAGTCGCTCTATGGGGTCAGCGCCCTGTACGGTGCGACGGGCCTGTTCACGCGGGGCTTTGTGTCGATCCCGACCCCCACGCCCACGCCGACGCCCACGCCCACGCCGACGCCCACGCCCACGCCGACCCCGGCCCCGGACCCCGCGTTCATTGAGGGGATCGACGTCAGCCACTGGCAGGGGACCATCAGCTGGCCACAGGTGGCGGCCGCCGGCAAGCAGTTCGCGTTCATCAAGGCGTCGGAGTCCACCGACTTCGTGGACGGCAAGTACCTGACGAACCGCGCCCAGGCGAAGGCCAACGGGCTGTACGTTGGGGCGTATCACTTCGCCCGCCCATGCGAGCAGCTGTCCGGTGACGGCAAGAGCTGCGTCACCCCCAGCGATCCGGTGGCCGAAGCCGACCACTTCATCGATACGGCGCAGTGGAGCTCGGGCGACCTGCTGCCGGTCCTCGATCTCGAAGACCGCGGCAAGCTGTCGACGACGGCGCTTCAGACCTGGGTCAGGACGTTCCTCGATCACATCTATGACCGGACCGGCGTCCGGGCCATGATCTATGTCTCGCCCTATTTCTGGTCGTCCAACATGGGCGACTCGACCTGGTTCGCCCTCAATGGCTACAAGATGCTCTGGATCGCCCACTGGACGACCGCATCCGAGCCGAGCGTGCCGGCTGACGACTGGGCCGGCAACGGCTGGACGTTCTGGCAGTACAGCTCGAGCGGCTCGGTGAACGGGATCAGCGGCAACGTCGACCTCGATCGGTACCGCCTGACCAACTTCGCCCCGGTCCTGATCAAGTAGCGCCGCTGTCGCCAGCCCGGCCTTCGTAGGGCTCGCGACTGTGCATCGCCTAGACTGCGGCCGTATGAGGATCAGAGACGTCCCGTCCGCCGCGGACCGCCCTGCCGGCTCGGGCGACCGGCCGCCGACGGATCAACGCGAGCACCCGGATCACCAGCCATATCGCAGACCCGGCCCCAACGCCATGGTCGAGCTGGTTCGCGCCTCGCTGATCGGCGACGACGAGGCGGTCGCCGGTCCGTACGGCATCCGGCGGGTCACCTATGCGGACTACACGGCGTCCGGGCGGAGCCTGTCGTTCGTCGAGGACTACCTCCGCGATCAGGTGCTGCCGCTGTACGCGAACACGCATACGGAGTCGTCGGGCACCGGGCTCCAGACCACCCGGTTCCGCGAGGAGGCCAGACGCCTGGTGCTCGAGGGCGTCGGCGGGGATCCGGCGCGCCACGCCGTCGTGTTCTGCGGCTCGGGCTCGACCGCCGCCATCAACCGTCTGGTCGACGTGCTCAACCTGCGCCTGCCGGCGGATCTCGACGACCGCTGGAACCTGCGGTCGCACATCCCGCCCGACCAGCGACCGGTCGTGTTCATCGGGCCGTACGAGCATCACAGCAACGAGCTGCCGTGGCGGGAGTCGATCGCGGACGTGGTGATGATCCGCGAGGACCCTAACGGGCTCATCGACCTCGACCAGCTGGCGGACGAGCTGCGGCGGTATGCGACCCGTCCGCTGCGGATCGGCTCGTTCTCGGCGGCGTCCAACGTGACCGGCATCGTGAGCGACACGTACGCCATCTCGCGCCTGCTCCACCAGCACGGGGCGCTGTCCCTGTTCGACTTCGCGGCCGCCGCGCCGTACGTCGAGATCGAGATGGATCCGCCGGATGACCCGCTCGGGTACAAAGACGCGGTGTTCCTGAGCCCGCACAAGCTGATCGGCGGTCCGGGCACGCCCGGGGTCCTGGTCGCGAGACGGGAGCTGTTCCGCAACCGGGTGCCCGGGATGCCGGGCGGAGGCACGGTCGCCTACGTGAACCCCGTCGAGCACGTGTACCTGTCGGACATCGAGCATCGCGAGGAGGGCGGCACTCCGGCGATCGTGGAGTCGATCCGTGCCGGCCTGGTGTTCCAGCTCAAGTCCGCGGTTGGCATCGAGGCGATCCGCGAGCGTGAGCAGGACTTCATCCATCGCGCCCTCCACCGCTGGGCGGCCAACCCTTCGATCGAGATCCTCGGCAGCCACGAGGCCGACCGGCTGTCGATCGTGTCGTTCGTCGTGCGACACGATGGGCGCTACCTGCACCACAACTTCGTGGTGGCCGTGCTCAACGACCTGTTCGGGATCCAGTCGCGAGGCGGCTGCTCGTGCGCCGGCCCGTACGGTCACCGGCTGCTGGGCATCGATGTCGAGACCTCGCATGAGTTCGAGCGTGAGATCGCACGCGGCTGCGAGGGGATCAAGCCGGGCTGGGTGCGCGTCAACTTCAACTACTTCATCAGCGAGGCGGTGTTCGATTTCCTGCTCGACGCCGTGGACCTCGTGGCCCGCGACGGGTGGCGCCTGCTGCCCGACTATCGATTCGAGCCATCGACCGGGTTGTGGCATCACCGCGACGGACGCCCGGAGCCGCCTGCCAGCCTGCACGCGGTGACCTACGCCGACGGCCGGATGGCATGGCCCGCTCATCACCACCGTGAGCCGGAGTCGCGTCTTGCCGGCTACCTCGACGAGGCGCGCGAGATCCTGGGCCGGCCGCCACGGGCCGTGACCAGCGCGTCGATCGATCCGGGTGACGTGGGCCCGGACTTCGAGGCGCTGCGCTGGTTCTGGCTGCCCGAGGAGGTGGTCGCGCAGGCCGGACGCGTCGGTGACTGAGACGCTCCGAACGCCGGCCGTGCTCGGGATCGACCTCGGGACGACCGAGGCGAAGGCCGGTCTGATCGGGCTCGACGGGACGCTGCTGGGCATGGGCCGGGCGGCCTATCCGCTCGACACCGGGCCTGACGGGCGGGCCGAACAGTCACCGACCGACTGGTGGGCGGCGGTCTCGAGCGCGGTACGAGCGAGCCGCGATCCGCGATCCGTGGCCGGGTCGGTCGAGGTGCTGGCCGTGTGCGGGGTGGGGCAGGGGCCGACGCTGGTGGTCGTCGACGACGATGCCACGCCCGTGCGACCGGCGATCACGTGGCAGGATCGGCGGGCAGGTGACGGCGGCTTCGGGCTGCTGCCCAAGATCGCCTGGCTGGCGGGCCACGAGGAAGCGTCGATCGCGCGGGCGCGCTGGCTGCTGACCAGCTGGGATTCGCTCGGCCTGTGGCTGTCGGGCGAGGCGGCAACGTCCGTGCAGGGGCACGAGTCGGCGTTGGACGCGGGAGCGCTGGCGGCGGCCGGTGTCGATCCGGCCCGGATCCCGGCCGCGCTGCCGTTCGGCGCGCGGCTCGGGTCGCTCCGGCGAGCGGCGGCCGAGGCGCTGGGCCTGCCCGCCGGCATACCGGTGATCGCCGGGGTGAACGACGGAACGGCGAGCATCCTCGGTGCCGGCCTGCAGCACGCGGGCGACGCCGTGGACACGGGCGGGACGTCGGGTGGGATCGGCATCTATGCGGACCGGCCCATCACGCTGCCGGGCGTGTTCTGCGCGCCCGCGCCGCTGCCGGACCGATGGGTCGTCGGCGGCGCGATGGCCGCGCTGGGCGCCTCGCTCGAGTGGCTGCGCGGCCAGGCGCTCGCGGGCGCGGTCGGACTGGATGTGCTGCTTCGTGAGGCTGCCGCCGTCCCGCCCGGCGCCGATGGCCTCATCTTCCTGCCGTATCTGGCCGGGGAGCGTGCACCGCTGTTCGACGACCGGGCGCGCGGCGCGTTCGTCGGGCTCACGCTCGGTCACGGCCGGGCGCAGCTGGCGCGCGCGGTGCTCGAGGGGGCGGCGTACGCGATGCGTCATGTCGCCTCGCCCATCGCCGACGCGGGCGCGCCCGTTCAAGAGCTGCGGCTTGCGGGTCGCCCGTCTCCGGACGATGTCTGGGCGCGGATCAAGGCCGATGTGCTGGGCATCCCTGCCGCCATCCCGGCCGTGGGAGAGACAGCGGTGCTCGGAGCCGCCATCCTCGCGGCGTCCGGCGTGGGAGCCGTCACGGGTCCGGAGGCCGGTGTGTCGGCCATGACCTCGGTTGCCCGGCGACTCGAACCGGATCGGACGAGCCGGGACCGGTACGACGCCATGTACGGGCTGTACCGGGGTCTGTATCCGGCCCTGGCATCGAGCATGCACGCGCTCAGCGGCTCCTCAGCCGCGGAGTGATAGGATCGCGCCGAGCCTTCGGGGCAGGGTGCGATTCCCGACCGGTGGTAGGGCCCGCGGCTGCGGGTCGAGCCCACGAGCGGCGCGCTGGATGACCTCCAGGGTGCGGCAGATCCGAAGCGAGGCGGACGCCTCGCCGACCGGAGCCGACGGTACAGTCCGGATGGAAGAAGGCCATGCGCCGGTTCGTCCCGCCTGGGACACCGTCCGCGCCACCTGCCCCGTTGCGCCCAGCGCGCTCGACGGAGGTGGCGATGATGATGGACGGACAGCCGGCAAGCGGTCCCGATCGCGTCCGGCCGTCCATGGCGGCGATCCCGGCGGCGGACCATGCGCCGGGCCCCGGCCCCGGCCCCGGCGCCGGCATTCGCGTCGACACGGTGTCGCTCACGTTCCGCGGCGCCCGGACGACCCATGTGCTCGACGGCATCTCGATCGATGTCGCCCCGCGCGAGGTGGTCGCGCTCATCGGTCCCAACGGTTGCGGCAAGAGCACGTTGCTGCGCGTGCTGGCCGGGCTCATCGCGCCCGACACCGGCTCCGTGGCGATCGACGGTGACGCGATCAGGGGCCCCGATCCCAGGGTCGGGCTGGTGTTCCAGGAGCCGCGGCTGCTCAGCTGGCGCAGCGCCGAGGACAACGTTCGCTTCCCGATGGAGCTGGCCGGCTGGTCGAGGTCGCGCCAGGAGGCGCGAGCGAGCGATCTGCTGGCGCTGGTCGGGCTGCGTGAGTTCGCCCGGGCTAGGCCGTCGACGCTGTCCGGCGGTACCAGGCAGCGGGTCTCGATCGCCCGCGCGCTCGCCCTGGATCCGGCCGTGCTGCTGCTCGATGAGCCGTTCTCGGCGCTCGATGCGCTGACGCGTGAGCGCTTCAACGCGGAGCTGCTCAACCTGTGGCAGCGGACCGGGACCACGATCGTGCTCGTGACCCACAGCATTCCCGAGGCGGTGTTCCTCGCCGACCGCGTGCTCGTGATGTCCCCGCGGCCCGGGCGGATCGTGGCCGAGGTCCGCGTGGACATGCCGCGTCCGCGGCGCCTGGCGGATCTCGATTCAGCGTTCGTGTCGTCCGTGGCAGCGCAGGTGCGCGCGCATCTCGTCGATACGACCGATGACCGCATCGCGATGATCGAGGCGCGGACGGCGACCCCCGCAGGCGGCCGGCCCGGCAGCCTGCCGAGCCACGAGGAGACCGCGCCCGGGACGCCCGCCTGGTTCGATCCCTTCCGCCCGGAGGACGAGGGGTGAGCGAGCTGCGAGCCACCGCTCCCACCGGCGTCGGACGCGGGACGCCGGTCACCACCAGCGAGCGCGAACGACGTCGGCGTGTGCTCGGCACCGGATGGCCGATCGTCGTGAGCCTCGTCACGTTCATCATCGGATGGCAGCTCGTCGTGTTCTTGTCCGGCCTCCAGACGTACGTCCTGCCGGGGCCGCTGACGGTGTTCAAGCGGTTCGTCTCCGCCTGGACCAGCGGCACCATGTGGCCGCATTTCGCGCAGACCCTGACCGAGGTGTTGCTGGGCTTCGCCGTGGGTGCCGCGCTGGCGGTGGCCGTCGGTATCCTGCTCGCGCGCTCGCGTCTGGCCGAGCGGCTGCTCAGCCCCTACCTCGTGGCGGCGCAGGCCACGCCGGTGCTCGCGCTGGCGCCGCTGATCGCCCTGTGGTTCGGTAACGGGCTGATCTCGAAGCTCGTGATCACCACGCTGATCGTGTTCTTCCCCGTTGCGGTGGCGACCATGGTCGGCATCAGGTCGGTAGATCCCCGGCTGCTCGAGATGGCCCGCAGCTTCCGCGCCACCAGCTGGCAGACCGTGACCCGGGTGGAGGTCCCGGCGGCGCTGCCGGCGATCCTGGGCGGGATGCGGGTGGGCGTCACCCTGGCCGTGATCGGCGCCATCGTGGCCGAATGGGCCGGTGGTGAGAAGGGCCTGGGCGTGCTCATCAACATCGCCCGGGCCTCGCTGTTCGACACCCCGCTCATGTTCGCCGCGCTGGCCACCCTGGCGCTGATGGGCGTGAGCCTGTATCTCGTCATGGTCCTCATCGAGCGTCGGCTGGTCGGCGAGCGGTGAGCCGTCAACACCCTCGATCGCAGGAGGCTCTTCGATCCGTGACCACACGCCCTTGCTCCCGCCGGTCCCTGCTCGCGGTGCTCGCGGCCCTCGCCCTGAGCCTGGCCGCCTGCGGGAGCTCCGCGACACCGTCCCCGTCCGCAGCCGTCCCCCTCACGGTCGGGCTCGGCTACATCCCGAGCGTCCAGTTCGCCCAGTTCTACCTGGCCGATCAGGCCGGCTACTACCGTGATGCCGGGCTCGAGGTCTCGCTCCAGAACAAGATCGACCCCGACCTGATCACGCTGCTCGGCCAGGGCGCGGTCGACATCGGGAACGGCGACGGCACCTCGGTCATCCCCGCCGTCAGCCAGGGGATCCCGGTCGTGTACGCCGCGACGATCTACGGCAGCTTCCCCGCCGTCGTGATCGCGAACGCCGACTCGGGCATCAAGACGGCCGCCGATCTCAAGGGCAGGAAGATCGGCACGCCCGGCAGGTACGGCACCAACTGGATCATGCTCCAGGCCCTGCTCCAGTCCGCCGGGCTGACCGTCGATGACGTCACCATCGTGGAGTACCCGGACTTCAGCCAGGCGGCGGCGCTCCAGCAGGGCGTCGTCGACGCCATCACCGGGTTCGCCAACAACGAGCCGATCCAGCTGCGACAGGCCGGGATCGATCCGGTGGTGCTCACGATCGACAACATCACCCCGCTGCCGGGACCGGGGCTCGTGACGGGGACGGCGACGCTGGCCAGCAAGGGCGATGCGCTGCGGGCGTTCACCGCGGCCACGTTGCGCGCGATGGACGAGATCACGGCCGACCCCCAGAAGGGGATCGACGCCGCCTTTGCGGCCGTGCCGGATCTTGCGTCCGATCCGGGGCTCCAGCGGCAGATCCTGGACGCGACGATCTCCACCTGGAAGAACGCGCGGACGGGGGCGCCGTACGGCACGATCGATCGCGACGGCTGGCAGCAGTCGCTCGACTTCATGACCACGCTGGGGCTGGTACCCAACCCGGTGACGGTCAGTCAGCTGGTGACCGACACGCTGCTGACGCCCTGACGACCCGAGCGTGCCGGCTCGGCCACCGCTCCGAGGGTCGCGCTCGGGTATGGTTGGCGGCATGGCAGGCCAGCGCGTCAGCAGCCGTCGAGCGCATCGATCGAAGCCGATCGAGGCGGACAGCCTGTCCGTCGCCGAGCGGATCGAGCTGCGCGCCGCGTGTGACCGGTTCCTGGCCGGCCACGGTGCCCGCACGCCGGCGACCGCGCTCGAGGAGCTCGCGACGCTCCCCGCCGGCGACCTGAGCGCCGACATCTACGGGGAGGGCGGGACCGTCGGCGTGCTCGAGACAGAGGTGCGCGGCCTGCTGGGCAAGCCGGCCGCCGTGTTCATGCCCAGTGGCACCATGGCCCAGCAGACCGCGCTGCGGATCCATGCCGATCGTCGCAACCGGCGGGTCGTGGCGTTCCACCCTACGTGTCATCTCGAGCTCCACGAGGACAAGGCGTATCAGCGGCTGCATGGGCTCGTCGGACGGACCGTGGGCGATGCCCGGACGCTGATGACGCTGGCGGATCTCGAGGCGATCAGGGAGCCGCTTGCCGCGCTGCTGATCGAGCTGCCGCAGCGCGAGATCGGCGGGCGCCTGCCGGACTGGGACGACCTCGTGGCCCAGGTCTCGTGGGCGCACGGCAACGGCGCCGCGGTCCACCTCGACGGGGCGCGCGTCTGGGAGTCGGCGCCGTTCTACGGTCGATCGCTGGCCGAGATCGCCGGCCTGTTCGACTCGGTCTACGTGTCCTTCTACAAGGGTCTGGGCGGCACGGCCGGCAGCATGCTGCTGGGCGAGGAGGACGTGATCGCCGAGGCCCGGCTGTGGCGCCACCGGCACGGCGGCACCCTGTATCAGCTGTGGCCGTACGCGGCGTCGGCGCTCGCCGGTCTGCGGCTCCGGCTGTCGCGGATGCCCGCCTGGGTCGACCATGCCCGGGCCATCGCGGCCGCCGTGGCATCGATCGAGGGGGTGGATGTCGTGCCCGACCCACCCCAGACCCCGATGATGCACATCCATCTGCGGACGACACCTGCGGCTGCCATCGCGGGCATCCGGCGCCTCGCGACCGAGGAGCGGCTCTGGACGTGGGCGGGCTCGATGCCCACCGACACGCCCGGGATCCGGCGCGTGGAGCTGACCGTTGGCGATGCCACGCTCGAGTTCGCGCCCGACGAGGTTGCCGCCGTGGTCCGCGCGCTGCTGCCGGGCTGACGGTGCTGCGCTCCATCAGTAGCGCATACTCGTAGACCATGTTGCGGCTCGTCGTACCCGTGATGATCTACGTGGCGGTCGGAGCGGTCATCGTCGCCGTGGTCGGGGCCGTCATCGGTGTCCACGCGATCAAGGTTCCCGGCGGTACGGAGGGTGTGTTCTCGGCCGTCCTGCTCGTCGGCTATGGCGTCATGGGCTGGGCGATCTTCGCCCTGATCCGCAGGGTCATCGGCCGATCACCCATTGACTGGCTGGCCCCGGCAGCGCCTGGCACGTCACTCCCGCGCGACGACGTCCGGACGCTCCGCTGGCTGCGCCTGCTCGGGACGGAGCTCCGGGTCACTGCGAACCGAAGACGACGCGCCATCGCCGACAGCACCGGCCAGGATCCCGGGCCGCAGTTCCCCACGCGGATGGCCGATCACGTCGATCGGGTCCGGCAGGCCTACGAAGCTGGTGACCATCTCGAGGCCGACCGCCTCCAGAAGGAGCTCGCGGAGTGGGTTGCCCGGATCGGCCAGAGGTCGAACGACGACGACACGATCGACCCGGAGGAGGCCGCCGCCGCCCCGGCGGACAGACGGGCGCTGCAACGTATCTGGAAGCGGCTGTGGACGCTGTCCGGTGAACCGGGCGCGGCTGACGCCTTCCTCGCCGAGCATGCCGCGGGCGCCACGTGGGCCGATGACGAGCTCGCGGAGGTTTCCGGCGACGCCTGACGACGAGGCGGCCGTCGCCACCCGGGTACCTGAAGCGCCCAACCCGGACGTGGTAGCGTCCCGGCGTGGGCCCGTAGCTCAGCGGTAGAGCAGGGGACTTTTAATCCTCCGGTCCTGGGTTCGAATCCCAGCGGGCTCACCAGCCACCCGATCATCGAATAGCGTGCTGTGAACCCCATGCCGCGCCGTCGCTCCGACCCGCCCGAGTCCGCGCTCTACGCGCCGGTCAAGGCGTTGCTCGCAAGCCAGGGCTATGAGGTCAAGGGCGAGATCGCCGGCTGCGACGTCGTCGGCCTCCGCGGCGACGAGCCGCCGGTCATCGTCGAGCTCAAGCGCCGGTTCGGGCTCGACATCGTCCTCCAGGGGATCGACCGGCTGGCGCTGACCGATGCCGTCTACCTCGCGGTCGGCGCGTGGCCGCGTAACCTCGCCGACGTGCGGCGACTGTGCCGGCGGATCGGCGTTGGCGTGATCGTCGTCTCCGCCGGTCGCGCCGAGGTGCTGCTCGATCCCATCCCCTACACGCCCCGTCGCAACCGCGCGAGAACGGCGCGCCTGCTCGGGGAGCATCGCCGTCGCGTCGGTGACCCGAGCCCCGGTGGCGTGTCCCGGCAGCCGATCATGACCGCCTACCGGCAGGAGGCCGTTCGCTGCCTGCACGCGCTGCGCGACGGTCCGACCGCGCTCCGCGTGCTCAGGCCGACTGCCCAGGCACCGAATGCCGCATCGATCCTGCAGCGCGACGTCTACGGCTGGTTCGAGCGCGTCGACCGGGGCGTCTACCGGTTGTCACCGCGTGGCGAGGAGGCGCTCCGGTCGATCGGGTCATCGCCGGTCGATATCGGCTGATCGCCGCCTACCGCGCCTCGATCGAGCGCTTCGAGAGGCCGATGAAGAAGCCCTCGATCGCCGTCTTCGGTGCGTCGTCCGGCTTCGCCGCGGCACCGAGCGTCACGAACAGCGGCGCGAAATGCTCGACCGTCGGGTGCGCGAACGGCATCCCGGGCGCCTTGTCGCGGAACGCGAACAGCGTGTCCAGGTCACCCTTCGCCATCGCCTCCGCGGCCCAGCGGTCGAACTCGATCGACCACTGCGGGGCGCCGGGCTTGCCCATGAAGTATTCGGCGATGAACGGCAGCCCGTGGGTCATGAACCCCGACCCGATGACGAGCACCCCATCGTCGCGCAGCGGGGCCAGCCGGCGGCCGACGTCGAACAGGTGGCGCGGGTCGAGATCGGGCATCGAGAGCTGGAGGACCGGGACGTCCGCCTCGGGGTACATCGCCATCAGCGGCACCCAGGCCCCATGGTCGAGGCCACGTTGCGGTCGCTCGAGGATCGGCTCGTTGGCCGGCATCAGCGCCTTGACGCTCGCTGCCAGGTCGGGAGCTCCGGGCGCCGGGTAGGCGAGGTCGTAGTAGCGCTGGGGGAACCCATAGAAGTCGTACACCAGGGGCACCGACGTGGTCGCGCTGATCGCCATCGGCGCGGTCTGCCAGTGGGCGCTGACGATGAGGATGGCCTTCGGCCGAGGCAGGTCACGTGCCCAGCCAGAGAGCTGCGCCATCCACAGAGCATCGTCGAGCAGGGGCGGCGCACCGTGGCCCAGGTACAGCGCCGGCAGACGGCCATCGCCGGGTGGGACGTCGATGGTCGGGATGGGGTCTGGCGTGGGACGCGGGTCGGTCATGTGATCTCAGGCCTTGTTGCCAGCGGGTGGCGAGTCGAACGGTAGAGGGTCCTGCCGGGGGACGCAACGCGGGGTGACGGGCGCCCTCCGGCTTGACTATTGCTGTCGGCAAACCTAGATTGCCGACAAGTCGAATCTCGCACGGTTGTAGCGGACAGTCAAGCAGGTTTGCTGTGGACAAATCCAGCGTCGGGGAATCGAAGGCGGCCTCAGCCAGCCTCAACGTGGGCCGCGAGGCGCGCCGCTGGCGGGGGAACCGGGGCCTCACCCTGGCCCAGGTCAGCGAGCGGAGCGGCCTCAACCTCGGCTACCTGAGCCAGATCGAGAACGAGAAGGCCATGCCGTCGCTCGAGGCGCTGGCATCGATTGCCGCGGCGCTCGACGTCCCCGCGGCATGGCTGCTGCTTGATTCAACGACCGCGCCGCGGGTCGTCCGGGCCGCCGAGCGGCCACGGATCGATGGTCCGGGCGGGGCCGAGATGACCGAGGTGGACGCCGGCACGTCCCGCGACGTCTGCATCCTCGAGGTGACCGCTCCCCCCGGCCTTGCCACGGGGGTCCACGCGCACAACGGCGACGAGCATCATCTCGTGCTGTCGGGTCGCTGGCGCATGACGCAGGGAGACCACGTCATCGAGCTGGGACCCGGCGACTACCTGGCCTGGGACCCGAGCGTGCCCCATGACGTCGAGAACGTCGGCGCCGAGCCGGGCCGGATCCTGATCGTCTATCCCCGCAAGGGCCGGAGGCCGGCATGACAGGAGACTCGATCGAGATGGCGGATATCGATGCTGTCGACTCGCCGGTCGCGCTGATCACCGGGGTGACCGGACCGGTGGGGCGTTCGGTCGCGCGCCGGCTTGCGGCTCAGGGTGCCCGTCTGGCGATGGTCGGCCGGGACCGGGCACGGCTGGACACGATGGCGGCGGAGCTCGCAGCGGCGTTGAGTGCGATGCCGGGGGTCGACGCGGCCGCCGCGGCGGGATCGTGGACCAAGGTGGTCGGCGACGTGCGGGACGCGGAGGCGGCACGGGCCGTTGCGGCGACGGTCGAGGCGCGCTACGGGCGGATCGACGCCCTGGTCCACCTCGTCGGTGGCTGGGCGGGCGGGACGCCGGTGGTCGATCTGGATCCTGCCGAGGTGCGTGGGCTGCTGGATCGGCATCTGTGGTCGACGCTCAACGTCGCCCAGGCGGTCGTGCCCGGGATGATCGCGCGTGGCTTCGGCCGGATGGTCGCCGTCTCGTCGCCGGTTGCGTCGACCCCGGTGGCGAGACAGGCAGGCTATGCGATCGCCAAGTCCAGCGAGGAGGTGCTCCTTCGATCGCTCGCGCGCGAGCTGGCAGGCACCGGCGTGACCGCCAACGTGGTCACCATCCGAGGCCTGGCGGATGATCCGGGCGGGGATCCCGGCGTGGAGGTGGCCCCCAGGAAGATGGGCATGGCAACACCGGACGAGATCGCCGAGGTGATCGCCTTCCTTGCATCTCGCGCCTCCGCGACCATCAACGGCGAGCGGATCACGCTCGGCACCGGGTAGGCGGAGCCGCGGCAGGACCCTCGCGGCTGGCCGTCTCGACGCTGGCTCCGTGGCGTCCTGCCTGCCGTCAGCTGCGCCGCAGCCGCCCGAGCAGGGCTCTGGGCGATGACCGTTCACGGAGCCGTCGTGCGAGCGACTCGGCCAGATAGGCGTACTCCTCCGGCCGGTTGTAGCGCTGCGCGGAAGCGCGGACCAGCAGCGTCTCGGGCTCGGCGCCCGGCTCGATGGCCGCGGCCACCGGAAAGGCGACGACCTGAACCTCGATCCGGTCCTCGTCGAACAGAGCGGCCTGCAGCCGGATCGCGGCCGCCGCGGTCGGCGACAGCCCGGGCAGCGGCACGGCCGCCATCGCACCCAGCATCCCATCCGGCGCCGGCGCCGGCACCTCGAGCGCGTCGCACAGGGTGTCGCGCGCGCCTCGGGCGAGCGATGCGTTGGTCGCCATGTAGCCCCGCCACCCGTCCTCGTCGAGCCCGCCGACGTAGCGGATCGCGGCCGGCAGTGCCAGGATCGCCGACGGGTCGGAGGTGCCGGTCCAGTCGAACTCGAGGCGGTACTGGGGGCGATCGCGACGGCTGGTGTTCGCGGCATGCGAGGTCACCAGAGGGTGGATCTTCGGGCGCACATCGGCCCGGACGTGGAGGACCGCCGCGCCCTTCGGCCCGCACAGCCACTTGTGACCGTTGCCGGTCCAATAGGCCGCGCCCAGCATCCCCAGGTCGACGTCGACCATGCCCGGCGCGTGGGCGCCGTCGACGAGCGTGTCGACACCCCGTCGGTCCAGCTCGCGAACCAGGGCCTCGACCGGCAGCACGAGCGCTGTGGGTGACGTGACCTGGCTGACCAGCGCCAGCCGCGTCCTCGGCGTGACCGCCTCGAGGTAGGCCTCGACCGCCTCCGCGGGATCGTGGACCGGGAACGGGATCCTGACCACCGTCAGCCGCGCGCCGTCTCGCTCCGCGGCCGACCGCATCGCGTTGAGGGTGGCGTTGTACTCGTGGTTGCCGGCGATCAGCTCGTCGCCGGGCTGGAAGCGCAATGAGCCGAGCACGGTCGAGACGGCGGTGGTGGCGTTGGGCACGAACGCGATGCCCTCGGGATCGGCGTGCAGGAACTGCGCCAGCTCGCGGCGGACATCGTCGAGGTGTCCCTCGAGCTCGCGGTCCAGGAACCGGACCGGATCGGCCTCCATGCGCTCCCGCCATGCGCGCTGGGCCTCGAGCACGGGCGTCGGGCAGGCGCCGAACGACCCGTGGTTGAGGAACGAGATGCCCGGCTCGAGCAGCCACGGCGCGCGGTCGAAGGTCCGGTTGGCCACGGCTCGACGATAGCCGACGGGGGAAGCGCCTGCGCGCTGTTCGGTGCCGGTCTCAGCCGAGGTCGATCGTCGCCCCGGCACCCGCCAGCCGTTCGGGTTGGACCATGCCCGGCAAGAACAACCGGACCACCCCCCGGCCTGCGATGCGCCACGGCTCGCCGGGCCGCCCCAGGACCAGCGTCTGCTCGTCGATCCCGACCCAGGTCAGTGGCTGCGCGCCATCGACGACCCGCCGCCAGGCGCCCAGGCGGTCCGGGGCGAAGTGGGGCAGCACGACGAGACCAGGGAGCAGGTCGAGACCATCGATCGGCCCGTCCCGGGTCCAGAGGCGTCCGGCCAGGGCCATGGCGCCCGCGCTGGCGCCCGCCAGGCACGCGCCGCGGTCGACCGCACGGAGGATCGCCGCCCACGCGGGAGTGTCGCGGAGCACGGTCGGGATCAGATCCGGGTCGCCACCGGGCAGGTGAATGAGGTCGGCTCGCTCGAGCCGGTCGATCACCGCTGCCGGAGCCCGTTCCGCATCGTCCCGCCGCAACAGCTCGACGGCGGACACCTCCACCGAGCAGCCCGCGCGCCCGGCCGCCTGCTCGAACGCGCGGCGGCCATGTGCGACCGCGAGGTCCGGGCGATGTCTTGCGACGGCGCTGGGCACGACCACGATGGCCGGCGTGTGGGCACCGGACGCCGCCACGGCGGCGTCGATGAGCGCGTCCATCGCGGGCTCGTCCCCGGCGATGTACTCGCCGCCGCCATGGAGCGCCAGCAACCCGCTCAGCGGCGTGGCTCCCGATCCTCGTCCCGATCTCCGTCACGCTTCTCGTCGAGCACCTCGCCCTCCACGTGGCGGGGAGGCTCCGGCAACCCCGCCGGCGGTCGCGGTGTGACGTCGATCACGACACCTGGCTCGGCCCGTCGCCGTCCCGAGAGCACGCGCGACAGCCGCTCGGGTCCGGCCACGAACGGCGCCACGTACGCGAGCACGAGGATCGGGATCAGGTAGCGGAGCGGGCCCGGAAGCCGGATGGTCAGGAAGATCCAGGCGGCATACACGACCCAGGCCGTGAGCAGCGAGCGGACCGGCCAGCCGGCAACGTGCAGACGCCAGACGGGGATAAGCGCGAGCAGGCCGGCGACCAGGAGGAGGATCAGGAGGGAGGCGGGCATCCTCCCCCGATCATAGAGCCGGGGATGTGGCCAGCCCCGATGTCCCGGCCGATGGTGCACCCGCTGGCGCGCGCCACGGGACGCTCGATACGATGGATCGCCCTTCCCGATACAAGGACCATCCGTGACCCGACGCGCCCGAATCTGGCTCGCCACCTGGGGCCCGATCGTTCCTCTCCTCGTTGCCGAGGCGACGGTCTGGGTCGGCTTCGGCGCGCTCCTGCCGATCCTGCCGCTCTACTTCACCGAGCACGGGGTCGACCTACCGACACTCGGCGTCGTGGCCGCGGCGTGGCCGGCGGCGAACCTCGTGGGCTCGCCGCTGTTCGGATGGCTCGCCGACCGGACCTCGCGCAAGCTGATGATGGTGCTGGGGCTCGTCCTGTCGGCCGCCTTCACCGTCGGTCCACTGCTCCTCGTCGGGCCGGTCGCGTTCATCGCGCTCCGGGCGCTGGCCGGGCTATCGGCCGCGATCTACGACCCGGCGGCCCGCGGCTACCTGGTCGACGCCAATCCGGCCGACCGACAGGGCGAGACGTTCGGGCTCTACGGGTCGGCGCAGATGGGTGGCCTGATGCTCGGCCCGGCCATCGGCGGCGTGGCGGCGGCCGTCACCCACCAGCCGACGATCGTGTTCTGGGTCGCGGGCGCGACGCTGCTCGCATCCGCGCTCGTGATCCTGGTTCGAGTGCCCGAGACGCCGAGACCGGCAGAGCCCGCGAGCGTGGGACGCGAGGCCGCCGACGGTCAGTCGGACGGAAGCGTGGCGGCCGCGGCCGGCGGCGAAGCCGGCTCGAACGACTTCGCGTCCCGACCCAGCCGCCTGGTCAACCAGCTCCTGATCGCCGCGATCGCGTTCAACGTCGGCAGCTACTTCGCCGGTGGTACCTACGAGGTTGTGTGGAGCCTGTATCTGACCTCGCTCGGCGCCGGGCTCGCCGCGATCGGGCTCACCTTCCTGTCGTTCGCGCTGCCGGTGATGCTCCTGTCGCCGATGCTGGGCCGGTTCATCGACCACCAGGGTGGCTTCCTGGCCCTGGTGGGCGGCATGGCGGGCATCGCGATCTGCGGCCTCCTGTACCCGCTCGTTCCCGAGGTCTGGTTCGTGGTCGTGGTGGGGATCGCGGAAGGCACCGCATTCGCCTTCCTGTCGCCGGCGCTGTTCCTGCTCGTGTCCCGCGCGTCGCCACCCGGTCGCAGCTCTACCGCTCAGGGGCTGGTGGGTGCCGCCGGAACCAGTGGCACGATCGTCGCCTCGCTCCTGGCGGGCGTGCTGGCCGACGTCGACCTGCGGTACCCGTTCTATGCCACGGGGCTGGGCGCCATGGCCGCGCTGCTGATCGGGCTGGCGCTGGGTCGGCGCCGGCTGTGGGACGCGATGCAGCCCCGGCCGAACGTAGCCGCCACGAGGCCTGCTGCTGGCGGGTCGGCCGGCGGCCGTGAGGTCCCGGAGGAGGTTGTTCCCGAAGGGCAACTTTGACGGATTCGCCGATCGCGGGTAGAGTGTTAAGCCTTCGCGGGGTGGAGCAGCGGCAGCTCGTCGGGCTCATAACCCGAAGGTCAGGGGTTCGAATCCCCTCCCCGCAACCAACTCGATTCGCCTGAACCCCGGGACCGACCACCCGGGGTTCTTCTTTGTCCGGACGCGAAGCAACGCGCCAAGAGGCGCGTACCGAACGCACCGCGGGATGTGCAGATGAACGGAACCGCCGAGGATTGGGTTGACGTTGGCACCTGGTCATCACACCCTCTCCGCGACACGCCGTCCCACAGGACGTAGGCAGCACAGGGGGGCAAACAGTGAGATCGCTCGGGTCGTGGGGCGTGCTCGGGGCCATCGCGCTCGCAGCAGGAGCCTGCGTCGCTGCCACGCCTTCGGCGTCACCTTCGACCACCGTTGCGCCATCACTGCCGCCCGCAGTCCCGAGTCTGACGCCGGCACCGTCCGCTTCGGCGACCGTCTCGTGGGGGCCTCTGGCCATCATCCCACCACAGGACGGGACCGACCTCGCACGCGCGCAGGGCACCCTGCGGATCACCGACGCCTGTGCCTATCTCGACCAGGGCGGGGAGGAGATGTTCCTCTTCTGGCCAGCCGACCGCGTGTCCTGGGACGAGGCAGCACGTGCAATCACGTTCACGAACTACGACGGGACGATCGCCACGGTGCGCGACGGGGATCCCGTGGTTCTTGGAGGCGGCGCCGACAGTGAGGCCGAGAGCGGTGTCTCGGGTGCGGAGTGGGCCGCTACGATGACGTGGGTCGTCCCGCCTGCAAGCACGTGCTCACTCGACTCGCGCTTCGGGGTCGGCGTCGTCGATGCTCCCGCTCCAGGTCCGACTGCGACCAGCTCACCGTCCGCTGAGCCGATAGCGACGCCACTGCCGACCATCCCCCCGTTCCCTCGGACCCCCACGCTCGACGGCCATGCGTCTTCGCTCGAGGCGGGGTGCCGCGCGGTGTACTACCTGTCTGAGATGTCCACGAGTGACCAGTGCGGTCCAGTGGGTTTCGACGAGGTGCTGCGAGCCAAGCCCATCGCGTTCTCACCGGGAGAGCAGGTCACGATCGCCGCACCCCCGCACTATGTATTCTCGGCGATCGACGCCAATCTGCCCGATGGCTGGTCGGTGAGGATCGCGCCGGCGAGCGATCTCGAGGGCCTCGAGGTCGGGTCGACGGGCATGCCGAAGAAGGTTGGCCGTCTTCTCGCGAGCGGGATTGGCCCGGATCGGAAGGTGCGGATCACGCTGCCGACCGAGTCGGGCAGCTATGTGATCCAACTGGCGGCACCGCTCGTCCGTGACAGTTGGACGTTCGCTCCGAGCCTCGCCTACTGGCTCGTTCGGGTGCCCTAGCGGCCACGCATGGCAAGGCAGGAGTGCCTATCGAGCGTTATCGTGCGTCGACGATTCCCTCGAGGGCCATTGGTGCGTTTGGCAAACCCCTCCCGAGGCGTGGCTTCGTGGCCGACTCAGGTGCCGCCGACGGCTGCCGCCGGCGGCACCGGACGTGGCGTGGGTCAGCCCATCGGCCGGAGCTGGGCGAGCCTGATCGAGTTGCCGGACGGGTCGTGGAACGCCGCGTCCAGCCCGTACGGTCGCTCCGACGGCGCTTCGGTGAACTCCACACCACGGCTTTGCAGGTCCTCGTACGCAGCCTGGCAGTCCTCGGTCGTCAGGAACAGGGTGCCCGCGTACCCGCGGCTCATCAGGGCTCGCACCTGGTCCGCCGTCCCCGCATCCATGACGGGCGGCCCGGGGATCGCCATCAGCACCAGCGACACGTCGGGCTGATCGGGCGGCGAGACGGCGAGCCACCGGAAGTTGCCCATCTCGGGCACGGTGACATCGGCCGTGACCTGCCAGCCGACCTTGCGGGTCCAGAACTCGAGGGCCTCGGCCTGGTCATGCACCCACAGCTGGGTGCTCGCGATGCGGATCATCTCGTCTCCTGATCTTGGTGGGGTGACACTCTCGATCCTAGGATCGAGCCCCGTGCCCCGGCTTCTCGAAACGTCCGGTTCCTGGGGCGTCCGTAGACCCGAAGCACGCACTCGGGGATCTGCGCCAGGCTCGCCGCCGGCGGGTAGGCGGCGCGGTACGCCGTCGGCGTGCGCCCGAACATGCGCCGGAAGGTCGTCGTGAACGAGCCCAGGCTCGAGAGGCCGACGGACATGCAGATATCGGTCACCGAATGGTCGGTCGTCCGCAGCAGCGCGGCTGCCCGCTCGAGGCGGCGCGTCAGCAGGTAGGCATGAGGCGTCTCGCCGAACGCACGCCGGAACTCGGCCGAGAAATGGGCGCGGGACAGCCCGGCCTCCCGGGCCAGATCGTCGACGTCCAGCGGCTCCGCGTACCGCGAGTCCACGAGATCCTTCGCGCGCAGCAGGTAGCGCTCGGGCGGCAGGTCAGCCATCTCGGTTGGCGACGTGGGACGCGGACACGTCCTCAGTATCGCCGGCTCCCGCCGCCCCCGGCAATGGGTTGCGAACGTACACTCGCGTCATGGCACAGCAGCTGATCCTGGACGTCGACACGGGTACCGACGACGCCGTCGCGCTCATGCTCGCGGCGCTCCACCCGGATCTCGAGCTGATCGGCGCGACCACCGTGAACGGCAATGTCGCGGTCGAGTTCTGCACCGAGAACTCGCTTCGGGTGTTCGATCACATCGGCGTTTCGGTGCCGGTGCACGAGGGTGTGACGCGACCGATCGCCCGCCACGACTTCCCGATCCCGAGACCGTCGATCCGGAGCACGGGCGCCGTCCACGGGCAGTATCTGGACATCCCGGCGGCGCGATCCCGCAAGCACGCGACGGGCGCCGTCGAGTTCCTGGTCGAGACCTATCGCGCGGCGACGCAGCCGATCATCCTGGTGCCGGTGGGCCCGCTGTCCAACATCGCCACCGCGTTCACGGTCGAGCCGCGGATGGCGGAGCTGGTCCCCGAGCTCGTGATCATGGGCGGCGCCAACCGCTACGGGAACGTCACGCCGCGCGCCGAGTTCAACATCTGGGCGGATCCGGAAGCCGCGCATATCGTGCTGACCAGCGGCGTGGCGAAGATCACGCTGGTCCCGCTCGACGCCACGCACAGGGCGCTCGTATCGCTCGACGACTGCGCCCGGCTGCGCGCCCTCGGGACGCCAGCCGGTGAGGCCGCGGCCCGGTTCACCGAGCGTCGGATCCAGGGCTACGACACCACCCAGCCGATGGCCCGGCCACACGCGGCACCGGTGCACGACGCGCTGGCGGTCGCGTCGATCATCGACCCGGCGGTGATCTCGACGCGGTTTCTGCACGTCGACGTCGAGACGCACGGGACCCTGACCGTGGGCGAGACGGTGGTCGATACGAACCTGCGCGGGTCGGGCAAGCCGAACGTCCACGTCGCGCTCGATGCCGACGAGGCGCGGTTCGTCTCGATCCTGACGGACACATTCGCGCGCACGGCGCCTGCCTGAGCTGCCGCGCCTCCACGCCCCCACGCCGCTACGCCTCTTCGGCTCTCGCCGAACGCCTGGCGTTCGCGTCGTCGCGGCGGGAGCCATCGCGAACGCCCCGGGTGCAGGCTGGCCCGTGGCGGCCGCTCCGTGCGTTGTTCCGCACGCCACGCGTTCAGATCATGCGACGCAAGGCGGCCCCTGGGCTCACTCGAACGCCAGGCGTTCGGGCGCGCATGGCAGGGACGAGGACGAGGCGTTGGGCGCGCCTGGCTGGGACGAGGCCGAGGCGTTCGGGCGCGCATGGCAGGGACGAGGACGAGGCGTTGGGCGCGCCTGGCAGGGACGAGGACGA
This sequence comes from uncultured Chloroflexia bacterium, assembly GCA_963734995.1. Taxonomy (GTDB): domain Bacteria; phylum Chloroflexota; class Limnocylindria; order Limnocylindrales; family CSP1-4; genus CAIXZV01. Next base: position 304,607 of record CAVTJD010000012.1, on the reverse strand, counting down.
GGCGTTCGGGCGCGCATGGCAGGCCCGACGTGATACTGCTACCGCCCGCGTGGATCGCCCGCTCGGCCGTCCGGGCCTCCCGCCCGGGCCGTGGCCCGGTCGCTCAGTCCCAGTGGAACTGGCGTGCCGCGAGGAACGCGAGGGCGGCCGCCCAGCCCGCGAGCAGGATCAACGGCTCGGTCGCGTCGCCCGCCTGGTAGCCCAGCCCGATCGACAGCGTCTGGGTGAGCGCGGCTGCCGGAAGGCCCTCCGCAACCGTGGCCACGACGCCCGGTAGGCGGTCGAGGGGCAGCACGATCCCGCCCAGCACGAGAAACACCAGGAACAGCAGGTTGGCCAGGGCGAGCGTGGCTTCGGCGCGCAACGTGCCGGCCATCAGCAGCCCCAGGCCCGCGAACGCGATCGTGCCCAGGATGAGGGCGGCGAGCGTGAGCGCCCACGACGCGCCGGGGCCGGCGACCCAACCCAGGGCGAGGATGGCGATCCCGATCAGCAGGATCATCTGCACGATCTCGACCACGATGACCGACACGGTCTTGGCGGCGACCACGACCGATGACCCCGCGGGGCTGCCGCCGAGGCGCTTGATCACGCCGTACTGGCGCTCGAACGCGGTTGAGATCGCGAGCGACACGAGCGCAGCCGCGATGACGGCCAGGCTGATCGATCCCGGAAGCAGGCGGTCGACCGGCCGTCCGACGGCAGTTCCGCCGGTCATGTCGAACGAGCTGAACACCAGCAGCACGCCGGCCGGGATCACGAACGTGATCAGCAGCCCCTCGCCGCGACGGGCGACCAGGCGGAGCTCGTGGCTGCCGAGGGCGAGCGCCATTCGCAGCCAGCCGGCCGGCCGCGCGGGCGTCCCGGCACCGAGCGTGACTCCGACCGTCGCATGGTCCGCCCGATCCGCGACGCTCATGCCTCGCCCTCCGCCTCACCGGCCACGTCGCTCCCCACGAGCTCGAGGTAGCGTTCCTCGAGGCTCGCCGCGCCCAGCCGCAGCTCGGTCAGGAGCAGGCCGCGCTCGGCGCACCAGCTCGCGAGGCCGGCCACCAGGCCGGGATCCGGTGCCCGGGCCAGATCCTGGATCTCGTACGCAGCTCCTGCCCCGGCCGAGACGACGCGCGGCGAGCCACCGGCGAGGCTCGCCGCAAGGGCTGCGAGCGAGACGTCATCCGCGTCGTCGAGCGGCCGCGAGAGCCGGAACCGGATCCGGGGTGCGCCGCTGCCGGTGAGCTCCGCCGGGGTGCCGAAGGCGACCAGCCGCCCCCGGTCGAGCACGGCAACGTGGTCTGCCAGCCGCTCGACATCGATCAGCTCGTGGGTCGTCAGCAGGATCGTCGTGCCCGCAGCGCGGAGCGCCGCGATCCGCTCGCGCGTCGCCTGCTTGGCGGCCGGGTCCATCCCCGCCGTCGGCTCGTCGAGCACGAGCAGCTCCGGGCGTCCGAGCAGCGCCAGCGCCAGGCTGAGTCGCTGGCGCTCGCCACCCGAGAGTCGCCGGTACCGGGTGCCCGCCGAGCGCTCGAGGTCGACCATCTCGAGCAGCCGGTCAGGGTCCTCGGGGTCGCGGTAGAAGCGCGCGTACAGGTGCAGCACCTCGCGGGGCGTGGTCCGGTTGTCGATGCCGCCTTCCTGCAGCATCAGCCCGATCCGCGGCCGGAGCCGGGCCCCGTCCCGGACCGGATCGCAGCCGAGCACCGAGACCGATCCGCCGTCCGCTCGCCGGTAGCCCTCCACGATCTCGACCGTGGTCGTCTTGCCGGCGCCGTTGGGTCCCAGGAGCGAGAACAGCTCGCCGCGCCGGACCTCGAAGGACACGCCGGTCAGGATCTCGCGCTGCCCGTAGCGCTTCCGAACGTCGGTGACGCGGACGGCGATCTCGCCATCACGGTCGACGGCCGGTGCGCCGGGCGCATCGGCGGTGGTGGGAGCGACGGTCATCGGGGCGCGATCTTCGCGTACTGCGTGGCGAAATCCTCGGGCTGGACCTGTCCGATCTGCATCCCCCGCACGACCCCGTCGCTGTCGATGAAGTACGTCTGCGGCGGTGCAACGACCCGGTATGCGGCGGCGATCGATCCGTCGGGATCGGTGACCGTCGGCCAGGTGGCGCCGAACTCGTCCAGGAACCTGCGGGCGAGGTCGGACTGGTCCTTGTATAGCACGCCGACGACCACCAGCCCGTCGGATGCGCCGAGGGCCGCCAGCCGGTCCCGGAACAGCGGGAACTCATCGCGGCATGGCGTGCACCACGACGCCCAGAAGTTGACCACCACCGGATGCCCCCGATACGAAGCCAGATCCAGGGTCTGACCGTCGAGCGTGGTACCCGTGATGGGCGGCGCGGCCCCGTCGATGTGCATCTCGTTCGCGCCGCCGCACGCGGCGGTCAGCAGCGCGACGACCAGCAGGCTGACGGCCAGGGTTCGTCGGTGGATCGCGTGGTTCGTGGCGTGCCTACTGAACGGTGAGCGTTCCCGTCATGTTCGGATGAACCGAGCACACGAAGGTGTAGCTGCCAGCGGGCAGCGCCGGGACATCGTAGACCGTGGCGGCCGGTCCCGTGATGATGTCGCCCTTGAACAGCTCCTTGCCCGACGCGTCCTTGATCGCGACGTTGTGGGGGACGCCGCCGTCGCGGTTGTCGAACCCGATCGTGAACGCCTGGCCCGCCGGTGCCGTGATCGAGGACTCCAGATACGCGATCCCCTGGGCGGTCAGGGTGACGTCCGTAGCCGGCAGGCTGGGTGCCTCCGTCGCCGACCCGGCGCCACCACCCGCGGCCCCACCACCGGCAGCGCCGCCGCCGCCACCGCCGGCCCCGGCGCTGGCGACCGGCGCGCCGCCGCTACCCGAGTTGGGAAGCAGGCCCGAGCTCAGCAACAGGCCGCCGGCCAGGATCAGCGCGAGCACCGCGAACGTGGCCATCGGCCAGGCGGGCGCGCCACCCGAATCCAGGTGACCGGTTCGGTCCGCGTCCTCGACCGCCGCGTACTCGCGGCGCGCATCGCGCAACCAGCCGAGCCCGGTGACCACGACAGCCACCGCGCCCAGGATCAGCGCCCAGCCACCTACGATCAGACCGGCGACCAGGAGCGTCATCGCCAGCGCGACCAGCACGGGCCGGAACGAGGGCGGTGGCATGTGCACGCCGGACGGCGGCGTGCCCTGCGGCGCCGGCAGCGCGCCCGCGGGGATCAGCGCGGTCGAGGCACCGGCGGCCTCGGCGGTCTGGAGCCGGTCGTACTCGTGGAGCGCCTCCCGCCCCCAGTAGAGCAGCGCCACGACCAGCACGACGCCGCCGACCGCGAGCCAGGGGCCACCCGCGACCATCCCGAACACGAGCATGAACGCCCCGAACGCGCCCAGGACCGGCGCGAACGACGGGCCGGGCATATGCGTGCCCGCCGGCGGCACCGGGGGCAGCCGGCGCCGGCCGCGCCGGATGGGACCGGCGGTCGCAAAGCGGAACACGGTCCAGGTCAGGAACAGCACGACCACGGCGGCCAGCAGGACGGGGATCAGACCCACCAGCGAGCCCCAGTCCGGGGTCACGAACTGGGCCGAGAAGTCGATGATGCCGGTCCAGATGTCCTCGATCATCGGCGGATCGCTAGCTGTTCCGTGCCCCGGAGAACAGGACGTAGGCCATGATCGACATCGCCACACCCAGCGCGATCAGCAGCGTGAACCCGGCGTAGTCATCGATGATGGACGCGGGGTCGACGGCCTGCGTGAAGCCCAGGTAGAAGAAGGCGATCACGACGAACACGACCCCGGCCAGTGCGACCCGACGCGGTCTCATGCCGGTGTTCCGGGCAGCAGGTACAGGATCGAGAACAGCAGGATCCACACGATGTCGACGAAGTGCCAGTACAACGCCACCGCCTCGACCATGTCGTGGTGGCGGGCCGAGAACTGGCCGGCCATCCCGCGGTAGACCACCACCGCGAGCATCAGCACGCCGCCGAACACGTGCGCGCCATGGAACCCGGTCAGCGTGAAGTAGGTGGTCCCGAACGTCGTCGAGCCCATCGTCAGGCCTTCGTGGAACAGCACGCTGTAGTCGAACGCCTGGAGCAGCAGGAAGGTGATGCCCATCAGCATCGTGATCGCGAACGCTCGGACGAAGCCGCGGTGATCGTTCCGCCGGATCGCCGCCACACCGATCTGGCAGGTGACCGACGATGCGATCAGGATGACCGTGGCCGGCAGGATCAGGTTGAGCGCACCCGACTCGGTGGTCAGGGTGAACGGGTTCAGCAGCTTCGCGAACTCCGTCGGCGGCCACACGTGCGTGGCGACGCCGTTGATCACCTCCGTGTATCCGGCGCGGATCGAGAAGTAGGCGGCGAACAGCCCGGCGAAGAACATCACCTCGGAGGTGATGAACAGCAGCATCCCGAGCACCGGGGTGCCCATCCCGCCGCTGCCGTGGAATTCGGCGGCCGAAGGCTCGTGGGCGGTGAGGGCGGTCGCGTCAGCAGTCATCGTCGATGCCCCTTCAGTGCGCGGCCGCCTGGCCGTGACGGACGTCGAACACCGGCCGCTCGGTGCGGATCTCGGGCAGGTGGTCGAAGTTGTAGGGCGGCGGCGGCGAGGAGGTTGCCCATTCGAGCGTGTTGGCCTCCCACGGGTCGTCGCCCGCGATCTTGCCGCTGCGCAGCGAGATCAGCACGTTCCACAGGAACGGCAGGATGCTGGCCGCGATCGTGAACCCGCCGATGGTGGCCACGATGTTGAGGTCGGTCCAGCCGGCGCTCGCCGAGTAGTCGGCGATCCGGCGCGGCATCCCGGCGAGGCCCAGCTGGTGCATCGGGAAGAAGGTCAGGTTGAAGCCGACGAACATGATCACGAACTGGAGCTTGCCCAGGGTCTCGTTGAGCATCCGGCCGGTCATCTTGGGGAACCAGTAGTAGATCCCGGCGAACACGCCGAACACCGAGCCGCCGAACAGGACGTAGTGGAGGTGCGCCACCACCCAGTACGTGTCGTGGATCGCGAAGTCGACGGGCACGGCCGCCGAGAACGCGCCGTTGAGCCCGCCGATCAGGAACATCGTCAGGAACCCGGTGGCGTACAGCAGCGGGGTCGAGAATGTGAGCTTGCCCCGCCACATGGTCGCGATCCAGTTGAACATCTTGACCCCGGTCGGGACCGCGATCAGGAACGTCATGAGGCTGAAGAACGGCAGGAACACGGCGCCCGTGGTGAACATGTGGTGCGCCCACACCGAGAAGCCGAGCGCGCCGATGGCGACGGTCGCGAACACGAACGCCTTGTAGCCGAACAGCGGCTTGCGGCTGAACACCGGCAGCACCTCGGACACGATCCCCATCGCCGGCAGGATCATGATGTACACCGCGGGGTGCGAGTAGAACCAGAACACGTTCTGGTACAGGATCGCGTTGCCCCCGTTTGCCGGATCGAAGAAATGACCGCCGTAGTTGCGGTCGATGAACAGCATGATCAGGGCGCTGGTCAGCACCGGCGTCGCCATCAGCACCAGGACGCTGGTGACCAGGATGGTCCAGACCATGATCGGCATTCGGAACAGCGTCATGCCCGGCGCGCGCATCTTGAATATCGTGACCAGGAAGTTGATCGCACCCAGGATCGAGCTGGTACCGATCAGCGTGAGGCCCATGATCCACAGGTCGGTCCCGGGTCCGTTGTACTTGGCGCCCGAGAGCGGCGGGTACTCGGTCCAGCCCGATGCCGCCGCACCGCCCGAGGCGAGGAAGCCGGACGCCATCAGCGCACCACCCAGGGGCAGCAGCCACAGCGACAGCGCGTTGATGCGCGGGAAGGCCATGTCCGGCGCGCCGATCTGGAGCGGTACGGCGTAGTTCCCGAACCCGGCCAGGACCGGGATGATGAACAGGAACAGCATGAACGAGGCGTGCATCGTGAACGCCTGGTTGTAGAACTCGGGCGATACCAGCCCGCCGATCGTCGTTGCGTCCTTGGGGATGACCAGCTGCAGCCGAACGATCAAGGCCAGGATCCCGCCGGCCAGGAAGAACACGAACGAGTTGATCAGGTACATGATCCCGATCTTCTTGTGATCGGTGGTCGTGAGCCACTCGTACAGCGCGCTGCGGTACGCGGGGGCGGCGGGGTGGAGGGTCGTCGTGGCCATGCCCTGCGCTCCCTTACTGGACCGTGATCGTGCCCGTCATGCTCGGATGGACCGAGCACACGAACGTGTAGGTTCCGGCCTTGAGCGCGGGCACGTTGTAGTCGGCCTCCGCCGGTCCGGTGATGATGTCGCCCTTGAACACCTCGGTTCCCGACGTGTCCTTGATCGCCACGTTGTGCGGCACTCCCGTGTCGTCGTTCTTGAAGTGGATCGTGAACGGGGCGTCCGCGGGGGCCTGGAGGCTGTCGGTCGAGTAGGCGATGTTCTGGGCGCTGAGCTCGAGCGCCGGTCCCTGCGCCGCGCCCGATGGGGCCGGAGCGCCACCCGAGGCCGTCGGACCGGCCGAGGGCGGCGGCGTCGGTGTTGCCTGCGCCTTCGCGACCTGGTCCTGGAACCAGGTGTCGAACGTGGCCTGGTCAACGGCGTGGACGTCGAACACCATCGCCCCGTGCCCCGGCCCGCACAGCTCGGCGCACTGGCCTCGATAGGTGCCGGCCACGTCGACCGTGAAGTCGAACGTGTTGGTCTTGCCCGGCACCGCGTCACGCTTGAACAGGAACTTGGGCACGTAGAACGCGTGGATCACGTCCCTGGACGCCAGGTCGACCCGCACCGGCTTGCCCACCGGCACGAACATCCCGCCGTCGTCGCCGACCGGGATGATCTGGGTGAACAGCGGCTTCGCCTGATCGCCGGGTCCGTCGAGATACTCGAACGACCACTGGAAGCGCTGGGCGATCGCGCGCACGTGGACGTCGGACGTGGTCTTGGCATCGACGGTGTTGAGCGTCTGCCAGGACATCAGGAACAGGAACGCCACGATCGCGGTCGGGATCACCGTCCAGATGACCTCGACGACGTTGTTTCCGTGTGTCTGGGGCGGCAGCTCGTCGTCGCCCGGCTTGCGCCGGTAGCGGAACGCCGAGAAGATGATCAGCCCTTCGACCAGGAAGAAGATCACGACCGCGATGTAGAACACGATGTCGTACAGCGACCGGGTGCTCTGCGAGCGATCCGTGACCGGGGTCGTGGCATCGACCGGGAAGAAGCTGTTCCACACCGACTGCGGCGTGGCGCCGGCGGCAGCGAGGACGATCACCGCGATCGCGACAGCCACGGCGATGAGCAGGCCGGCGAGCAGCGGGCCGGACCCGGTCCGCGACCGGGAGGACATCGACATCGGGCTCCTCGAGGATGGTCGACCCGGCCGCGAGCGCGACCGCATCAGCACAGAGGTGTCGCCGTCCGGGGGACACGCACCGCCTCGCGGGGGCGCCGGACGTCGCGCATCATACCCGAGCAGGCGCCTCGTGGGTGCCAAATGTCCTCGCAAGCCGTGTCAAATGGCCCTGTCGGGGCCCCGGGGCGCCCGGCGTCGCGATCGGCGCAACAATGTGCGCGTGAGCGGACCCTCGCGTCGTGTTGCCGGTGCCGTCCTTGTGGGCCTGTTGATCCTCCTTGCCCCGCCGGTTGCGCTCGCCCACGGGGGCTATGTTCCCGCCGGGCCGCCCGACCTGGCGACGCTCGTGTTCGGCTGGACGTTCGATCCGCTCGCCTGGCTGCCGGCCATCGTGGCCCTGCTGCTGTGGCGGACCGCTGTCCGAAAGGTCAACCGCGAGCATCCCGCGCACCCTGTGGCGCCACGCCGAACCTGGTACTGGGTGGCCGGCGTGCTCACCGTGCTGTATGCGATCGATTCCGGCTTCGCCGCCTACGACACCACGCTGTTCTCGATGCACATGATCCAGCACCTGCTGCTGACCATGATCGCGCCACCGCTGCTGCTGCTCGCGGGGCCGATCACGCTGCTGCTCCAGGCATCGTCACCCGAGACGCGACGCCGATGGATCCTGCCGGTGCTGCATGCGCGGGTGGTGCGGGCGATCTCGCACCCGGTGGTGGCGTGGCTGCTGTTTGCCGCGGTGATGTGGGGCAGCCACTTCTCACCGCTGTTCGACGTGGCGCTCGAGAACGACTGGGCGCATCGCCTGGAGCACGCGCTGTACCTGGCGGCCGCGCTGCTGTTCTGGTGGCCGGCCGTCGGCCCGGACCCCTCGCCCTGGAAGCTGCGTCCGCCGGCACGCGTGCTGTACGCAGGTCTCCAGATGCCCCAGAACACCTTCCTGGGTGTCGCCGTGTACATGGCGTCGGTGCCGCTCTACCACCACTATGCGACGACCGCGCGCGCATGGGGACCCTCGCCCCTGGCCGACCAGCAGCTGGCCGGCGGCATCATGTGGGTCGGCGGCAGCCTGGTGTTCATGGTCGCCGTGATGCTGTTCATGTGGGTCTGGATGAAGGACGACGAGCGGCGCGCCGTGAGCGAGGATCGCCGGCTGGAGGTCGAGCGTGAGGCGATCCGCGAGCGCGAGGTCAGACTGGCGGCACGCCGCGCGGCAGAGGCGGGAGGCGGCGACCCGATCGGTCGCTGAATGAGCCGTCGCAGCCCTCGGGTTGGGGGGGTGCCGACCGTCGCGTGCGACGAGCGTCAACCGTCCGTGCGACGAGCGTCAACCTTCGGGCGGGACCGGCGCCGTCAGGTAGCCGAGATAGCGGTCGGGATCCACGTTGCCGCCCGAGACAACACCGACGATCGGCCCGTCGAGGTCGTTGAGCCCGGCCTCGCGCGCATGGAATCGGATCGCGGCCACCGGCAGCGCACCGGACGGCTCGACCACCAGTCGCGCCTCCTCGGCGGCGAGGCGGACGGCCGCCGCGATCTCCGCCTCCGACACCGTGATGATGGCGTCCAGCTGCGCACGCAGGTGGGCGAAGGTCAGGCGGCCCAGCGATTGCGTTCGCGTGCCATCGGCGATCGTCCGGCTCACGAGCTCGGCCGGCCAGGCGACGATGTGGCCCGCAGCGAGCGAGTCGCGAGCATCGGCCGCGAGCTCGGGCTCGACCCCGATCAGGCGCGCGTTCGGCGCCAGGGCCGTCAGCGCCGCCGCGACGCCGGCGGCCAGGCCGCCGCCGCCAACCGGCACGAGGACGACGGCGACGTCCGGCAGGTCCTGGGCGATCTCGAGCCCGACCGTTCCCTGTCCGGCCACGATCCGTGGATCGTCATAGGGCGGGATGATCGCGAGCCCTCGCTCGGCAGCGATCTGCTCGGCCACACGACGACGCTCATCGGACGCCGTGCCCACGATCACGATCTCGGCACCGTCGGCCGCGACCCGAACGCGCTTGACGTCCGGAGCGTCGGACGGCATGACGATCACCGCGGGCACGCCCAGCAGCCGCGCCGCCCTGGCCACGCCCTGTGCATGGTTGCCGGACGAGTAGGTGATCAGGCCACGTGCCCGATCGGCGGGGGCGAGCGTCGCGGCGGCGTTGTAGGCACCGCGGAGCTTGAACGCCCCGATCGGCTGCAGCGACTCTGCCTTGAGCCACTGACGCCCGTCCGCAGCACCGAACGGCACCAGCGGCGTGCGGACGGCGATACCCCGCAGCAGCTCCGCCGCGGCACGGATCGCGGGCAGCTCGACGAGCGGCGGTTCGTGGGTCAGGGGATCGTCGGCGCTGGGCAGGGTCATCGCCGGCCGGCGGCGCGCTGACAGTCGATGCACAGGGCCGCCCAGGGCCTGGCCTCGAGGCGCTCGGCGGGGATGTCGCGATGGCACGAGGTGCAGCGCCCGAATGTGCCCGCATCAAGCCGGGCCAGGGCGGCGTCGATCGCGGCCAGGTGCTGCTGGTTGTGATCCCGCAGGGCGAGGTCCCGTTGCTGTTCGAAGACGTGAGCGGCAGCGGCTGCCTGCGAGCCGTACGTCATCTGGCCCGGGGCTTCGACCTCGCCCTCGGCGAGCTCGACGGACACGCGGTCACGCTCCTCGAGGAGCGCTGCACGAAAAGCGGCCGAGGCGGTGGACTCGTCCATCGTGCCATCCTAGTCCCGACACGCCGTGACGGCGGAAGGGCCGTTCGGCCGATCCATCGGTGATACCCGCGGCCCCCGGGGCCGCCTCACCCCAGCGCTGGAGCAATCGAACATGGCCATCGAGAAGGATCCCGTGTGCGGGATGGACGTCGACACCGAGACCTCTACGTTGTCACTCGAGCACGACGGCAAGACGTACTGGTTCTGCGGGAAGGGTTGCCTGCTCGAGTTCAAGGACGACCCCGACAAGTACCTCGACCCCGCGTACGAGCCGCAGGGCATGTAGCTGCGCCGCGCGGCGAGTTAAGTCGCGCATAAGCGGCCGACGGCAGACTGACAACCCGTCCGGATCGATCGGGCACGCATCGAGGGATCGCCGGCGGGTGTCGAGCCCGGCGCGGCCGGGTGGAGGATGACTGATGCCTGCGCGATTTCGTCGTGCCCTCATGTCCTTGAGCGCCCTGCTTCCAGTGGGGCTGGCGGTAGTGGCCGTGATCACCGAGGGGGCCAAGCGATGGTGACGACCACGCGGGATGTCGACGCCGGCGGCTGCCGGCTCGGGCGCCGCTGGTAGGCTGCGGGCCTGCCGGCGCAGGACTGAAGGATCCCCTTCCGCCCGGCTGACGAACCACGGTGGCCATCGGCGGCGACCATGGGTCGCGGGGCGTGGTATGGCCAGCCACACGGTCGCGAATCGTCCCGCATCATGAGGCAATGCAGCGGCCGGACCGTCGCGCGCTCGTCCTTGTTGGCCTGGGCCTCGCAGTCGCCGCGTGCTCGGGAGGCGAGCCCCAGGCCACGCCCAGGATCACGCCCGGCACGTCGACGGCGCCTCGCGAGGTCAATATCGTCGAGCGCGATTACGGGTACAGCCCGTCCGTGGTCGACCTCGTGCCCGGCGAGACCGTCATCATCCACGTGATCAATGGAGGGCTCGACACCCACGAGGCGGTGATCGGCACCCTGGATGCCCAGCTGGACTACGAGGCGGCCGAGGCGGCGACGATCGGTAGCCCGCCTGGCCCGACACCAGCCATTCCGAGCCCGGTCGGGTTCGATGGCGTGCGCATCGTGGCCGGATCGGGCGAGCGCGTCGACGTCACCTGGACCGTTCCGGCGGACGCGGCGACCTCGCCTGCCGGCTGGTTCGTCGGCTGCCATATCCCGGGTCATTGGGCAAAGGGAATGGTCGTCCCGATCCGGTTCGTCGGTGCTGACGGCGTGCCGCTCGGCTCACCACCGCCGCTGCCGATCCCGACGCCCGGCGGCTAACGCCCGATCCGCCGCCTGCGCACGCAGATCGCCGGGGTGCGGGCAGCGCGCGGGTTCGCGTCCGCGACGGTCGCTCGGTGGTACGCTTTTCGCGTGGCGCAGCCTCCTCCGCGCCCCACGATCAGGCCCTTCAGGAGAAGTTTCAGACCATGACCTACGTCATTGCCGAGCCCTGCGTCGATGTCATGGATCAGGCGTGTGTGTCCGTCTGCCCGGTGGACTGCATCCACTTCGAGGAAGGCGTCGATCGCACGCTGTTCATCGACCCCAACGAGTGCATCGACTGCGGTGCGTGCGAGCCGGAGTGCCCGGTGAACGCGATCTTCCCCGAGGAGAGCGTGCCGCCGGAGTGGGCCGGGTACACCGAGCCCAACGCCCTCTGGTTCACCGACAAGGCAGCGGCCCGCGCGCAGATCGACGCCCTGAAGCCGCGCTGATCGCGCTCGGCGCCGGCGCGCAGCGCGCCGGCGGGCACCGAGCCTGCCGCCGACACGGCCCCGCAGTCAGCTGCGGGGCCGTCCTGATTCACCGCCGCGGACTGCCGAGATGCGCGCCGGCCGCAACGGTCGCAGCCGGACGAGGACCGTAGACTGGTGCCGATGCGCATCGTGTCGCTGCTTCCGTCGGCTACCGAGATCGTGTTCGCACTCGGGCTTGGGGAAGACCTGGTCGGGGTCACCGATCGCTGCGACTATCCGCCCGAGGCACAGGATCTCAACGTCCTCAGCCACGATGGCGTGATCGACCTCGAGGCGCTGGTGTCGGCCGAGCCGGACCTCATCCTGGCACCCGAGCCGCGCTCCTGGCGCCGACCCCGGGGCGCGGCGCCGCGTGACCCCATGCAGGGTCGGGCCGCCGAGACAGCGGACGAGCGTGATGCGGTCCTGAGCGACGCGACTCGCCGGCTGGGCACCGACGTGACCCTGCTGCGCCTGGGGCCCACCTCGGTCGAGGGGATCCTGAACTCGATCCAGACGGTGGGGGCGATGACCTCGTCCGAGGACTCGGCGATGTTCGTGGTCGAGGGCCTGCGCGAGCGACTCCAGGCCGTCGAGGAGATCGTCGTGGGGAGGCGGGACCACGGCTTCCGACCGGCCCGGGTGGCCGCGATCGGGGATCTTGCGGCGCCGTCCACGATGGGCCTGTGGGTCCCGGAGCAGGTGCGGCTCGCCGGCGGGTGGGAGCTGCTGGGGTCCGAGGGTGGTCCGCCCGTCGCGACGACCTGGGCGGCCGTGCGCGAGGTGGATCCGGAGATCCTCATTCTCATGCCGCCCGGTCTGGATCTGCCGGGCACGATCGCCGCCTGGGAGGGCACGCCGCGACCTCCGAGCTGGGGTGACCTGCGCGCGGTCCGCGACGGCCGCGTGTTCGCCGTCGATGGCGCCGCCTACTTCGGGCGCCCTGGACCGCGGGTGGTCGATGGCATCGAGGTCCTCACCGAGCTGATCGATCCGATCGCGTTCGACGGGATGTCACCGCCCGCGAGCTGGGAGCGGGTGTCCTGAGCTCCGGTCGCAGGCGATGACGTACCGGTCGACGTTCGACTGCCTGTGGTGCGGGACGCCGCATGCGTGCCGTGGACCGAACGACATCGAGGGCTGGGCGAAGCTGTGCCCGACGTGCATCGGCAGGGCCGGTGACAACGGCTTCCTCCGTTTCCGCCTCCGCGACGCGCTCAACGAGCGCGGTCGCTCGCGGGGTTCGCCGGCGGTGCTCGCCCCGGATGGCCCGCCGACGCATGACGACCGAGGCGCATCGATGGGTCAGGCCGGCACCGCCCGTCGGGCCGGCACCGCCCCCGGCGACGACATGGTCGCCTACTACGAGGCTCGCGCCCCCGAGTACGACGACTGGTATCTGCGGCGTGGCAGGTACGCTCGTGGCCCGATCCACGACACCGCCTGGCAGGCCGAGCTTGACACCGCGGGCCGCTGGCTCGACACGCTGCCGATCGGTGGGCAGATCGTCGAGCTCGCGGCGGGCACCGGCTGGTGGTCGCCGCTGCTCGCCTCGAAGGGGGAGCTGTCCCTCTACGACGCGGCCGAGAGCCCGCTGGATCGAGCCCGGGATCGGCTCGTCGCCCACGGGCTTCGGGCCCACATCCACGTCCGGGACGCTTGGGCCGAGCCCGACCGCCAGGTGGACGCACTCTTTGCCGGCTTCTGGTTGAGCCACGTGCCGCGCGAGCGCCTGGCCTCGTTTCTCGAGCTCGTGGGACGCTGGCTCCGGCCCGGCGGCACCTTCGCGTTCATCGACTCGTTGCCCGATCCGCAATCCGGCGCCGCCGATCACCCACAGCCCGCCGACGATCGCTCGATCCGGCGCCTGTCCGACGGGCGTGAGTTCGAGATCGTCAAGGTCTACTACGAGCCACGCGAGCTCGAGGTGGCGCTCGGTGCCGCCGGCTTCGGCAGCGCCGAGGTGACGACGACGGGCCGGTTCTTCGTGCTCGGCCACGCTGTTCGCTGAAGGTCACGGCAAGGGCCCCGCGGCGGGCGAGAGGTGCAATACTCGGGCGATGTCTCCGTTGGCGGACCGGACGATCGCCACCGTCGGGTCGGGCGTCATGGCCGAGGCGATGATCGCCGGCCTGCTGCGCGGCCAGCTCGTGGCGCCCTCGCAGGTCGTCGCCAGCCATCCCCGGGTCGCGCGCCGGGAGGAGCTCGAAGCCGCCCACGGGATCCGTACCGTCGCCTCGAACGTGGAGGCGGTCGATGGCGCCGACGTCGTGATCCTGGCGGTCAAGCCACAGACGCTCGCGCGCGTGGGGCAGGAGATCGGGCCCCACCTGCGACGCGGCCAGCTGGTCCTGTCGGTGCTTGCCGGTCCCACCACGAACGCGCTGGTGTCGACGCTGTCCCATGACCAGGTCGTGCGGGCGATGCCCAACACGCCGGCGCGCATCGGCAATGGGATGACCGTGTGGTACGCGACGCCCGCCACCACGGGCGACCAGCGCGCACAGGCAAAGGCGCTGCTGGGAGCACTGGGCGCGGAGCTCGAGGTCGAGGACGAGAAGTGGGTGGCGATGGCCACCGCGGTGTCGGGCACGGGTCCGGCGTACGTGTTCCTGGTGATGGAGGCACTGATCGACGCCGCCGTTCACCTCGGCTTCCCGCGTCATATCGCGCACGACATCGTGATCGAGACGCTCGAGGGCAGCACCCGCTTCGCGAAGCAGTCGGGCGACCATCCGGCGGTGCTGCGCAACATGGTCACCTCGCCCGCCGGGACCAGCGCGGCCGCGATCCACGAGCTCGAGTCGGGGCGGCTGCGCACGGTGCTCAGCGAGGCGGTGTGGGCGGCCTTCCGGCGGACGGTCGAGCTGGGTGACCAGATGGAGGCGCAGCTGGGGGCGCGTCCGGCGGCGGCAGGTGCCGACGCCTCGACCGAGCCCGGCCGGACCGGACCGCGCTCGGGACGCAAGGGTCGCTAGCACCGCGAAGCAGCCGTCGCTGCGACGGCCCGGCAGGAGGCGCCGGGCTCACGCGGGTCCGCCGGGGCTCGTTCCCGGCGTGGCGTCGCGCGGCACGGCTGTCGCGTCAGCCGTCTGCCCCGCGATCACGCTGATCGCGCCGCTCGTCTCGAGGACGGCCAGCTCCACCTCGCCGACGCTCGCCACACCATGCTGGCGGAGCGCGGCCAGCAGCTCGTCATCCGTGATCCCCTCCCGATCCAGCGCCCGGGCCAGGACGATCCCGTTGCGGATCAGCAGCCGGGGCTCGCCCTCGACGGCTCGCCGGACCCGGGTCGACCGTCCTTCGATCATGCCCAGCACGCGGTCGAGCACGACCAGCGTGACCGCGGCGGTGAGCCCGGCCGCGACGCTGACGTTGGAGCCGACCATCGCGTTCTGCACGGCATTCGCGATCAGCAGCAGCAACGCCAGATCCAGGATGGACAGCTGCCCGACCTCGCGCTTGCCGGCCGCCCGCAGGATCACGAGGATCGCGACGTAGACGATGGCCGTGCGCGCCACCACATCGAGCAGCCCCGAGCCCAGGTCCGGGATCGTCACGTCGGCCTCCTGTCGATTCTCCCGATGGCTCGAATTTACCGGCCGGGCTCGCTCCCGGCCCGGCGTTCCGGCGGTATGCTCGCTCCCGATGGCCGACCGATCTGCCGTCAGCGACATGGCCGAGCGCGCCATGCGCTCGACGCTGCTGACCCTCTCCCACCGCCGATCCCTCGGCCGCCTGGCCACGCGCATTCCGGTCACACGACCCATGGTCCGACGGTTCGTCGCGGGCGAGGCCCTCGACGAGGTCCTGCCCGCGATCGAGCGGCTCCACGTCCGCGGGCTGCGCACCACGGTGGATGTGCTGGGCGAGGCGGTCACGGTGGAGGATGACGCTCGCGCCGCCTGTGCCCGGTACCTCGCGACGCTGGATGCCCTGGCCGTCAACGGCCTCGATCGCAACGTGTCGCTCAAGCCGAGTCAGATGGGCCTCCAGATCGACCCCGCGCTGGCGCGCGAGAACATCACGGCGATCGTGGCCCGGGCGGTCGAGCTCGGCGCGTTCGTGCGTATCGACATGGAGGACCACACGACGACCGACGCGACGCTGGACCTGTGGCGCGCGGTGCGGCCGGCGGATGGCAGCGGTGCCGACGTTGGGGTGGTGGTCCAGGCAGCGTTGCGCCGCAGTCCCGGGGACGTGGAGGCGCTGATCGAGGCCGGCGGTCGGGTCCGGCTGTGCAAGGGCGCCTACAAGGAGCCGTCCACGGTTGCATACGTCGACAAGTCCGAGGTCGATGCCGTGTACGAGCAGCTGATGCTGCGCCTCCTGCACGATGGGCGCGAGCCGGCGATCGCGACGCATGACGTCCGGCTCATCAAGCGCGCTGTCGAGGTCGCGCGCGCCGACGGTATCGCCCGGGACGCGTTCGAGTTCCAGATGCTGTACGGCGTCCGCCGCGACATCCAGGAGCAGCTCGTCGACGCGGGCTGGCGCGTTCGGACCTACGTGCCGTTCGGCGGGCAGTGGTATCCGTATTTCATGCGCCGCCTGGCCGAGCGACCGGCCAACGTGTCATTCCTGCTGCGCAACCTGTGGCGGGAGCGCGGCCGGAGCTGACCCCCGGGAATCCACGAGCCGCCGGGTGGGCCCCCGGCGGCTCAGGCCTCGGCGGTGTCGAGGTGTCGGAGATGGGCTACCAGCGCTTGGCGCCCTCTGCGAAGAAGAAGATCATCGCTGCGCTGGCGCCGAGGAAGAGGGTGGCGCGGTGGGCGTACCACTTGAGAGTCGACTTCATCCCGGTTCCCTTCGTCGGATCGCTAGGTGGGCTCCTTCGATTGGAGGACCCTGAACGTAGCCCGGCGACCCAGCCTTAAGGAATGACCCGGAGGTACTGGTACCCCCTGCTCCTTCGGGGGGGTTGGCCCGGGTTCTTGGGGTTGCGCCCGGGTGACGCGTGCCGGCGGGCCACGGGCCGGACCGAGGTCGCAGCGCGCGACGGGTCGGTCGGCCGCGCGTTCACGATGGGGCATCATCTGTCCATGACGAACCTGCCCGGAGCATCTGCACCCAACGACCTTCGCCGCCGCGTGCTCGCCGGCGAGGTGACGATCGGCGCGTTCCTCAACCTCGGCTCGTCGGTGGCTGCGGAGCTCGTGGCTCGCGCCGGCTTCGATTGGGTGGTGATCGACCTGGAGCACGGAGCCGGCACCGAGGCCGACCTCTACCCGCAGCTGCTGGCGGTGCAGGGAACGTCGACCGCAGCGCTCGTCAGGGTCTCGCACGCTGCCCGGCTTCCGGTCGGGCGGGTGCTCGATGCGGGTGCCGACGGTGTCATGATCCCGCGCCTGGACACGCTGCCCGAGATCACCGAGACGCTGGGCTGGATGCGGTATCCGCCGGCCGGGATCCGTGGTGTGGCGGCATCGACCCGGGGTGCCGGCTATTCGGCCGTTCCGCACGCGGAGCTCGCGTCGACGGTCAATCCGCGCGTGGTCGGTGTGTTCCAGGTCGAGTCGCCGGCGGCGGTCGACATGGCTGGTGCCGTGGCCGCCATTGAGGGCGTGGACGTGCTGTTCGTCGGGCCGGCCGACCTGTCGCATGCGATGGGGATCCCGGGTCAGCTCGACGCGCCACCGTTCCTCGCGGCCCTCGACCGGGTCGTTGCCGCGTGCCGCGCCCAGGGCAAGGCGGCCGGCATCCTGCTCCGGGAGCCCGCGGCCGTGGCGGGCATCGTCGAGCGCGGCTTCACGTTCATCGGCGTGGGGTCGGACTCCGGGTACGTGATGGGTGAGGCTGCGCGCGTCGTTCGAGACGCCCGGGCTGCCGGAGGCCGGTGAGGGCTATTCCTCAGCCAGTCGGACCAGGGGCTGTGGCAGGACGGGCTCCTCGAGGCTGTCGGAGCGTGGATCGCCCGGCCCTGTCCCGTCACCCCGGATGCGACCTCGTCCGGTCCCGGATCGCCGGGTCTGGGACACGATGACACCCATCAGGATCAGCGCCCCACCGACGAGCTGGATGGGCTCCAGGCGCTCGCCGAAGATCACGGCGGCAGCGGCGATCGTCCACAGCGGCTCCACCGTGGACACCAGAGATGCCTGGGCGGCGCCGATACGCTGCGCCCCCGCATAGAACGCCTGGACCGGGATGTACCCGGCGACGACGCCCACCGCGACGATCCCCGGCCATGCGTCGGGTGCGACGGAGGTGGGCAGGACCGGGTGACCGATGCCGAGGCAGACGATCCAGTACACGACCGCGGTAGACGACAGCATGACCGCGCCGATCGCCGTCGCGCTCGCGCCATCCTCGGCCTCCCGGCCCACTCGGTCGCTCCGCTCGCCCGAGTGGCGGGCGGCGAGGATGATCCAGACCGAGTAGATGAGGGGTGATGCGAGGATCAGGATCAGGCCATCGATCGGAGGTGCCGTCTCGGCCGGGATCCCGCCCACCGCGAGCACCACACCCAGGACGGCGATGCCCAGCGCCGTCCACGCCCGCCGCCCCTGCAACGGCCGGCCGAGGCGCAGCGCGAGCACCGCGACCACGGGCGGATAGAGGTACACGATGAGCGCCGACAACCCGAGCGGCACCGTCTGGATGCCGGCGTAATAGGTCGCCGTGTTGCCCACGTACAGGACACCCAGCCCGATGGTGGCCAGGAGCGTCGTGCGAGGCAGCGCGGCCAGTGCGCGACGCGCGCCGGGGCGGACGGCGAGCAGTGCCCACGCGAGCCCGCCGGCGATCGCGAACCGCCATGCCATCAGCGTCAGCCAGTCCGTTCCGGTCGTGTAGACGGGCTTGGCGAACAGGCCGCCGGAGCCGAAGGCGACGGCGCTCGCGATCACCAGGGCGATACCGATGAGGCGACTGCGGTCCACGGGCCGAGGGTAGCGAAGGCGCGTTACCTGCGGACTGTCGCTGTGGATCCCGTGGCAGGGCCGGTTGGGCCACCTGTGGGTACACTGGCACGGTGACTGAACTCACCGAACGCGCCGTCGCGGCGCGCGTGCCAGACCTCGTCTCCCAGCCCCTGATGGTCGTCGGCCGCCGCGAGCCGGTGACCGTTGCGCCAGGCACCACGATCGGCGAGTGCCTGCGCACGATCCAATCCACGGGCACCGGCGATTTGGTGTTCGTGACCGACGCCGACGGCTGTCTCGTGGGCGTGCTCACAGAGGGTGACGTGTTCGGCCGGCTGGTCGGACCGGATGTCGCGGCGGGTGTCGACGTCGACGCCTCCGTCGAGAGCCTGATGAACACCGAGCCGCGCACGCTGCGTCTCGACCAGAGCGTGCTCGATGCGATCGGGCTGATGCAGTCGAGCCGCTACCGCAACCTCCCGGTCATCGATGATCAGCGGCACCTGGTGGGCGTCGTCCGGCAGGTCGACATCCTCAAGTTCCTCGCCGAGTCCTTCCCCGAGGAGCTGCTCAACCTTCCGCCGCGTCCCCATCAGCGGATCGAGCAGGTCGACGGCGGATGACGGCGACGACCGAGCAGATCGATCACGAGGTTCAGGAGCTCGATCGGGTCACCATCCGCTTCGCCGGGGACTCCGGCGACGGGATGCAGCTGACCGGGACGCAGTTCACCCGCACGGCCGCGGTGTTCGGCAACGACATCAGCACCTTCCCCGATTACCCGGCGGAGATCCGGGCGCCGGCGGGTTCGCTACCCGGCGTGTCGGGCTTCCAGATCAGCTTCGCCGCCAGCGACATCCACACGCCCGGTGACGCCCCCGACGTGCTGGTGGCCATGAACCCGGCCGCCCTCAAGACGAACGTCGGCGATCTCCCAGCCGGTGGCGCGGTCATCGTGAACAGCGACGCGTTCACCAAGGGCAACCTCAACAAGGCTGCCTACGAGTCCAACCCGCTCACGGACGGATCGCTCAAGGCGTACCGCGTGTTCGAGGTACCGATCAGCTCGCTCAACGCTCGTGCCCTCGAAGGGCTCGAGATGACCAGCAAGCAGGTCGACCTGACCAAGAACTTCTTCGCGCTCGGCCTGATGTTCTGGCTGTACGAGCGGTCGATGGACCCGACGCTCACCTGGATCGACAGCAAGTTCTCTGCCCGGCCGGTGATCGCCGAGGCCAACCGGCGCGCGCTCAAGGCCGGTCACGCCTACGGCGAGACGACCGAGATGTTCCACACCACCTACCGGGTGCCACGGGCCAAGCTCGCGCCGGGCACCTACCGGAACATCACCGGCAACGAGGCCACCGGGCTCGGATTCCTCGCCGCCTCGCAGCTGTCGCGCCGATCGCTGTTCTACGGCTCCTATCCGATCACCCCCGCGTCGGACATCCTGCACCAGCTCTCGTCCTACAAGCAGTTCGGCGTTCGAACGTTCCAGGCGGAGGACGAGATCGCCGCCATGGGCGCCACGATCGGCGCCGCGTACGGCGGGGCGCTCGCGCTCACCGGGACCTCGGGACCGGGCCTGGCGCTCAAGACCGAGGCTGTCGGCCTGGCCGTGATGACCGAGCTGCCGATGGTGATCGTCAACGTGCAACGCGCCGGACCCTCGACCGGGATGCCGACCAAGGTCGAGCAGGCGGACCTGCTCCAGGCGATGTACGGGCGCAACGGCGAGTCCCCGCTCCCGGTCGTCGCGCCCGCGACGCCGGCCGAATGCTTCTCGATCGCGATCGAGGCATCGCGCATCGCGCTCAAGTACATGACCCCGGTGATCTACCTCTCGGATGCCTTCGTCGCCAACGGTGCCGAGCCCTGGCGGGTGCCGTCGCTCGGTGAGCTGCCGTCGCTGGTGGTGCCCGATGTGACCCACGTCGACGGCACGTTCCTGCCCTACTCGCGAGATCCCGAGACGCTCGCCCGGCCGTGGGCGCTGCCGGGGACGCCCGGGCTCGAGCACCGGATCGGCGGCCTGGAGAAGTCCGACGGTCTGGGTAACGTCAGCTACGACCCCGAGAACCATCACCGGATGAGCGAGCTGCGCGCCCGCAAGGTCGCGGGCATCGCGAGCGACATCCCGCCGCTCGAGACCTTCGGCGCCGACCGCGGCGAGCTGCTGATCCTGGGCTGGGGCTCCACGTACGGCGCGCTGCGCAGTGCGACGGAGCGCCTGCTCGCGGCCGGCCATCAGGTTGCCCACGGGCACCTTCGCTACCTCAACCCGTTCCCTGCCAACACCCGCGATGTCCTGTCGCGCTACCGCGCCGTGGTCGTCCCCGAGGTCAACCTGGGGCAGCTGGCGCTGATGATCCGGGCGACGTTCCTGGTTGATGCGATCAGCTACGGCCGGGTGCGCGGCAAGCCGTTCCGGATCACCGAGATCGTCGACGAGGCGGAGCGGATCCTTGGCCCAGGGGCACGATCATGACTCAACCGCTGACCCCTTCCACCGAAGCCCAGCCGATCGTGCTCACCCGGAAGGACTTCGTGTCCGACCAGGAGGTGCGCTGGTGCCCGGGCTGCGGCGACTACTCGATCCTGGCCCAGACCCAGAAGGTGATGCCGGACTTCGGCGTGCCGCGCGAGAACATCGTGTTCATCTCGGGCATCGGCTGCTCCGGGCGGCTGCCCTACTACATGAACACCTACGGGTTCCATTCGATCCACGGCCGGGCGCCGACGCTCGCGACCGGGCTCAAGCTGGCGCGGCCGGACCTGATGGTCTGGGTGATCACCGGCGACGGCGACGCGCTGTCCATCGGGGGCAACCACTTCCTGCACTCGATGCGCCGGAACGTTGACCTCACGATGGTCATGCACAACAACCGGATCTACGGGCTCACCAAGGGCCAGACGTCGCCCACGTCCGAGTTCGGCAAGCGGACCAAGTCCACGCCCCAGGGCTCGGTGGACCGGCCGATGATGCCGCTCACGCTGGCCCTCGCCGCCGAGGCGACATTCGTGGCCCGCACCGTCGATACCCATACCGAGCACCTCCAGCAGACGCTCGAGGCCGCCGGCCGGCATCACGGCGCGTCGTTCGTCGAGGTGCTCCAGAACTGCAACATCTTCAATGACGGCGCGTGGCGTGAGTTCACCGAGCGCGACGTCCGCGACGACCGGATGCTCGTGCTCGAGCATGGCAAGCCGATGATCTTCGGCAAGGACCGTGACCGCGGCATCCGCCTCAACGGGCTGCACCCCGAGGTGGTCGTCATCGGCGAGAACGGGGTCACCGAGGACGACCTGCTCGTCCACGACGCTCATGCGGAGGATCCGAACCTGGCGCTCATCGTGTCGCGCATGTTCTGGCCCGACTATCCGGTTCCGGTGGGCGTTCTCCGCGACGTCGACCGGCCCACACATTCGGATCTCGTCGACGCGCAGATCGCGCAGGTCATCGAGAAGTCGGGCGAAGGCGATCTCGGCTCGGTCCTCGTGGCCGGCGAGACCTGGACCGTCGAGTAGGCAGGTCGAACGATGCTCTGTCCCGTCTGTCATCACGACAACTTCGAGGGAGAGGACAGCTGCGCCAACTGTGGCGCGGACCTGTCCACATCCGACGTTCCCCAGGAGCTCGCCGACTACCACGTCACCGTGCTCGGCGAGCATCTCGACACGCTGGGCATCGGCTCGCCCGAGCTGGTGGACCCGGGGCTGGGCGTCGCTGATGCCATCCGCCAGATGCACCAGCACGAGACGGATTGCCTGCTCGTGCATGAGGACGGGCGGCTGGTCGGCATCTTCACCGACCGGGACGCGTTCGTGAAGGCCGTCGACAAGCGCCTGCAGCTGTACAAGGTCCGGGACTTCATGACCGCCGACCCGGTCGTGCTGCGCAGCGAGGACACGCTGGCGATCGCGATCCACAAGATGGCCATCGGCGGGTTCCGGCACATCGCGATCGTGGACGACGACCACCGGCCCATCGGCGTCGTATCCGCCGCCGACGTGTTCCGGCACATCGTCGCCTCGCTCGGGTGAGCGGCGGCGCCGGGCCCTCGGCGCCACGGATCGCGATCCTGGCCGACGATCTCATCTGGGCGACGCGCCTCACCGACGGCGTGCGGCTGGCCGGCGGCGAGCCCGTTGGAGCGCGCTCGCTCGCGTCGCTCGAGGCCGAGCTCGGCTCGGCGACCGGATGCGTGGTCGACCTGACCGCGCGCGCATACGACGGCATCGAGGCGATCCTGGCCGCGGTCCGCTCGGGCGTCCCGGTCATCGCGGTGGCCCAGCACGATGACGCCTCACTGCGTCGGGCGGCGCGACAGGCAGGAGCCGGCCACGTATACGCCTACCGGACCCTGTTCGAGCACGCTGACCGCGAGCTCGGGGCGTGGGTCGCGACGCTGCCCGCCTCCGGACGGGCAACGTGATGGGCGGTCAACCGACGATCACTGCGGCACGCCACGCTGAGCGGCTCGAGGCGGCGCGGACGGCAACCGCCGCGGCCGAGCTCGACGCGCTGCTGGTCGGCGTCGGGGCGGACCTGCGATATCTCGCCGGCTATGACGCTCTCGCGCTGGAACGGCTGACGCTGCTGATCCTTCCCGCCGGTGCCGATGCGCCGGCCACCCTCATCGCCCCCCGCCTGGAGGCCGCCCCCGCAGGTGCCTGCCCGGCGGCGGCCACTGGCGCCGTGATCCTGGAGACCTGGGCGGAGACCGCGGATCCGATGGAGCTGGTCGCTGATCGGCTCGCCCAGGCAACCGGCCGCGACGCACGGGGTGTCGCGGCGGTCGCCGTATCCGATGACCTGCGCGCCGCCTTCGTGCTGGGTCTCCAGCGCGTGCTGCCGGGAGCCCGGTTCTCGCTGGCCTCGGTGGTGCTGCGGAGGCTGCGGATGCGCAAGGATGCCGGCGAGATCGAGCTCCTGCGAGCCGCCGCCCGGGCCGCTGATCGCGTGATCTCGTCGATCGCGACCGGGCCGCTGATCGGCCGAACCGAGGCGGACGTGGCCCGGGAGGTGCGTGACCGACTGGTCGCCGAGGGTCACCAGCAGGCGGAGTTCGCGATCGTGGCCTCGGGGCCCAACAGTGCCTCCCCGCACCATCATCCGGGCGAGCGCGTGATCCGGGCGGGGGACGCGATCGTGCTCGACATCGGTGGCACGCTGGGTGGCTACGGCAGCGACACGACGCGCACCCTGTGGGTCACCGGCGGGGATCCCGGCGCGGAGCCGGACGACGACTTCCGGCGGCTGTACGAGGTTCTCCGGGACGCGCAGGCAATGGCCGTCGCCGCTGTTCGCCCGGACCTGCCGTGCGAGCGGATCGACGCCGTCGCGCGAGAGGTCATCACGGCCGCCGGCTATGGCGATGCCTTCGTCCACCGCACCGGCCACGGGATCGGTCTCGAGGGCCACGAGGAGCCGTACATCGTCTCGGGCAGCGTTCAGCCGCTCGAGCCCGGGATGGCATTCAGCGTGGAGCCCGGTATCTACCTCGAGGGTCGGTACGGTGCCCGGATCGAAGACATCGTGATCTGCGGCGAGCACGGGCCGCTCGTGCTCAACGAGCTCTCGCGCGAGCTGCTGGTCGTGCCGGGGTGATGGCCGGCGCACCACCTCACACGCGCCGATGGCTCCGAGGGCGAACGTGGGGATCGGGAGGTATGATCGGCCGACCGAACCGAGAGCCCAACCCGATGACGCATCACCACCCGCGGGCGCCGCACCTGCGGACCCAGGCCGCATGAGCCGGCACGGCCGGCGCAGCCGATATGCGCACGCAGCCCCGACGACCAGATCGGGACATGCGGCCACGAGCGCATCCGACCAGCCGTCAACGCCCGAGCCCGATGGGCGAGCGACCGGGACCGCTGAGCCGGTCGACCGTCGAGATCAGCCGGGGACGGCGCTTCGCACGGACGCCGGGTCGATCAGCGATGCGCCCGGCTCCGGAGCGCAACCGCGCCATCGGCCCCAGCGCGGCGACGATGCGCGTGAGCGCGAGCATCTTCGCCCGGTCGTCGCGCGGAACGGGATGGATGGCGCCCGGTCAGCGGGCGCGGCCGAGCCCGATGGCGGGCAAGGCACGCCTCCGCCAGCCCGGGTATCGACTGCCGCCTGCACGGTCGCCCAGCTCCGGCGTTTCATCAAGAGCCGCCCGTGGGTGCCGATGCACGAGCTGCGCCGCCGGTTCGGGATCGATGGCAGCGACGACGACGTGACCTCGATCACCGTCGCCGGTCAGCACCTGTTCATCGGGTTGCCGGGCGCCGAGGGTCGCCTGATGGCGGACCTTCTTGCTGGCGGCGATGTGGGCTACGAGCTGTCGCTCGACCCGGCCGCACCGATGGTCGTCGGTGTGTACCCGATGCGTCCCGTCCCGCGAACCTGACCACGCCGGCCGGGCCCGAACCCGCGAGTGCGCCCGGCGCGTTGCGTCCGGCGCAACCGACGGTCGGGTCGCGCGGATCCACGTCCCCGCCAACGATCCGCGGGTGCGCCGGATCCGATTGCCGGTGCGTCCTGTCGACACCCTGTCACCTCCCCGACCTTGACAGGCACACACACGGATGACACCGTGGCATGACCTTCGGCCCATGGTCGGCAGGACTTTCGTCCCGAGTCCACCCCGAACGGCCGTCTCAGACCACATTGGATGACGAGCGACGGCGGCGCGCAGTCGCATTTCGGGGAGCTTGGAGGTCCACGTTGACCAGGAAGCAGCTGTGGCGGGCGTTGTCGCTGACGGTCGCTGCGTCGCTCGCGATCGCCGTGGCAGCGGCCCCTGTATCCGCCAAGGGACGCAATACCAGCAAGAGCATCCTGATCGGGTCCAGCGACGGATCGGGTGGCGTGCAGGATCCCGGACCCAACGGCGACGGCCACGCCACCCTCAGCTTCACGCCGGTGACCGCCGGGGGCCTGACGTTCTTCGACGTCGTGGTGATGAACGACGGCGGGCAGAACATCAACGACGTCAGCCTCTCGGTGGGCTACGACAGCGACACGCGCGATGAGAGTGCGCGTCCCGTGACCGTCGACCTGACTCCGACCTTCCCGGTGGCGTTCCCCGCCGACAGCGGATTGACGGTCCTCACGTTTGCGCCCATGGGCGATACGTGCACCCTCGGCGCCGCGGACGTCGGGCCAATCAGCTGCAACGTCGGGACGCTGCGCAAGGGCCAATCGTTCAAGCTCCAGGTCGTGCTGTCGGCAGCCACGCCCGGTGCGATCCCCGTCAAGGCTGTGACGAAGGTCAGCGAGAACACCAACGACAACGGCGGTAACCAGGACACCTTCGCCGCCGAGGGAGCGTTGACCGTCGTGAACGGTGGCTGCGACCTCGTCTCGACCTATCTGCTTCCGTACAACGCCAACCCCGTCGACACATGCCAGGAGATCTCGGGCAGCAACCCGCAGTCCACCAAGGTGGAATTCGTGAACGGTGCCACCCCGACCGCGATCACGGTCGGTGAGTCCGCGGAGGACTGCCCGATCGCGGGTGCGACCTGCATCGGGGACGCCTCGACCGCTGACATCGCCATCCCGTTCACGGGGGCCGTCAAGTGGACCATCCAGGTCGATGTCACGGGGCTCAATCTCAACCTCAACAAGCTCATGGTCTACCACTTCAAGGACGGCGCGACGACGCCTGACCTGGTGCTCGACACGAAGCACAAGAGCCTGTGCAAGTCGGACACGGACACCGGGTGTCTGTATGGCGAGCCGACCATCACCACCGTCGGCGGCTACGACATCCTCACCGTGGTCGTGGTCACCAAGGGGAACGGCAAGATCCGCTTCCTCTAAGGCTCGCCTCGCCCCGCGAGAGGGCGGCGGCCTGTCGCATCGGTGACGCTCGGGCGGCAGTCGCCGAGTGGCGCCGTGGGGCTAGGCGGGCGCGGTGGCGGCCGCGGCTCGGACCGCGTCCATGCGGGCAAGATCGCCCTTGCGCTCATAGCTCGTGAGCGCAAGGCGATACCGCTCCGCGGCATCGGCGGGTCGCCCGAGCTCGCCGAGGACGACCGCGAAGTCACTCTGCGCATCGCCGACGAGATCGATGTCGGAGGTCCCCTCGAGCAGCGCCAGCGATTCCTCGGCCAGCGCGACGGCCTCGTCCGCGTGGCCCGTCCGCGCCTCGAGCTTTGCGCGCGCCAGCCGCCACAGCACCTGCGACGTCGTGTCGTCCTCGTCCGCGAGCTCCGCTGACAGGCTGGCGTACCGGTCCGCGTCCTCGAGCCTCCCTTGCGCTTCAAGCGTGTTCGCAAGCAGTCCCGCGACCGTCGAGCGGAAGTAGCGCTCGCCGATGGCAGCCAGCTGTGCATCGTCGGCCAGGAGGAGCGTCTCGGCGGCAGCGTGGTCGCCCGCGAGCCGCTCGATCCTCGACCCCTCGATCGAGGTCGAAGCGGCGGTGATGCTCTGGCCGAGCTCGGTCAGCGTGGCCCGAGCGTGCGCATGACGTGCCCTCGCCTCATCGAACCGCCCGAGCATCGCCTCGGCAACGGCGACCTCCGCGAGGATGGTCGCCTCGGCCTTCCGATCACCGGTGACCTGCGTCAGGAGGTACTCGCAGCGGCCGACGACGTCCGCTGCGGGCGTCGGTCCCGCCAGTGAGATCGTCGCGGCGGCGGCAGCGGCCCGGGACGCGAGCCGACGGTCGCCTGCCCTGACCGCGTGCGCGACGATGGCCTCCGCGGCCTCTGCCGCCTGCTCGAGCTCGCCCAGCAGACCGTGGACGCTGCCGATGACCTGCCAGGCGACGGCGAGCCCCGCCTCGTCACCGGCCGCCTCGAGCACCGCCAGCGTCGCCCGTGCCTCGTCGAGGTATCGTCCGCCGCCACCCTCGGACTGCCCGGAGTAGATCTCCACCTGGAGGCGGACCAGCCGGGCGCGGGCGATCAGCCGTTCGTCTCCGATCGAGCGACCCGCCTCGAGCGCGCTGTCGCTGTTCGCCGCACTATCGGCGAACTCACCCGCCTCCGCCTGCACCTCGGCGAGCTCGACGCGAAGCTGGGCGGCCGCGGCGACGTCATGTGACAGCAGGTCGCTGGCTCGCCGGAGCAGGCTGGCCGCCGCGGGGAGGTCGCCGCGCGCGAACGCCCGCCGTCCCGCGTTGCCCAGCTTGGCTGCCGCGCGAGCGGCGATCGAGCGCCCCTCGTCATCGACCGGACCGAGCTCGGTCCGGTAGCGGTACGCCTGCTCGAGGTGGTAGCCCAGGATCTCCTCGAACTCCTCCTCGCGGCCGCGCTCCCTGTTCACGCGCTCGGCCCACTCCACGAACCGCTCGTGCAGCTGCGCCCTCGCACGCTTGAGCAGGCTGCCGTAGGTCGCGTCGCGGATCAACAGATTTCGGAAGCGATAGGCATCGTCGTCGGCCGCGGCCGACGCGTCGTCGCGGGCATCCGCGTCGGTGTCGGGCGAGGCGGAACCCTCGCGCTGGAGCAGCTGCTTGCGGTCCATCGCGGCCAGCTGGGCCGGCACCGACGACCGGAGCGCCGCCGGGACGAGCTCGGTGACGGCCGGCTGCGCGAACGTGAGCCCGATGACGGATGCGGGCTCGATCGTCGCCCGCTCCTCGCGCGAGAGGTCGTCGAGGCGCGCGGCCAGCAATGCCTGGATCGTCGCGGGAACGGCAAGTGCCGAGATGTCGTCGACCGACACCCAGCCGTCGTCCGTTCGCCTGACATGACCCTTGTCGACCAGCATCGAGACGAGCTGCTCCGTGAACAGCGCATTGCCCTCCGTTGCCCTGACGATCCAGCGGCTGATCTCGGGCTCGACGGGGCCGTCGAGCAGGGCAGCGACCAGCCGTCCCGTGTCCGGGTCCGCCAGTGCCGGCAGCGCGATGCGGATCGCGCGCTCGCCGCTCGCCCAGTCGTCCCGCTTGTCCAGCAACGGCAGTCGCGCAGCGCACAGGATGAGCACTGACACTGCCGCGGGCAGTGTCTCGACCAGATGCTCGACGAGATCGAGGAAGGTCGGCTCGGCGTTGTGGATGTCCTCGAGCAGCACCAGCACGGGCCGCTCGGCTGCCATCACCTCGAGCAGCTTGCGCGTCGCCCAGAACACCTCGGCAACCGGATATCCGGACGGCGACAGACCGATGACCGAGGTGAGCCGCTCCAGGATCTGCTCCTGGTCCGCGCTCCCCGCCAGCAGGCTCGCGATCCGTCTGCGTGCCTCATCCGGCGTATCGTCGTCGGCGATCCCGGCGGCGCCGCGGACCGCCTCGACGATGGGCCAGAACGTGATGCCGTCGCCGTAGGGCAGACACCGCCCGCGGACGACGGTCGCCGTGTCGGCGACCTCTCGCTCGAGGTCGTCGAGGATGCGCGACTTGCCCACGCCGGCCTCTCCGACCAGCGTCACGAGGCGCGCACCGCCTGCCGAGCGAGCGTCGTCGAACGCAGCGCGGATGTGCGCCATCTCCGCCTCGCGCCCGATGAGCGGCGCCCGACGGGCGACCTGCGTCCCCTCCGCCGCGGCCCCGCGCACCGACACCAGCCGGTAGGCCATGACGCGCTCGGACTTGCCCTTGAGCTCGAGCGGCTCGACCGGCTCCACCTGGACGTTGGCACGCACCAGGTCGAACGTCGTCTCGCCGATCAGGATCTCGTTCGCGGGCGCCGCCTGCTCGAGGCGCGCCGCGACGTTGACGGTGTCGCCCGTGGCAAGCTGCTGATTGGCGGTGGGATCGGTGTTCGCAACCACCTCGCCCGTGTTGACGCCCGTCCGGTTGGCCAGCTCAAC
This sequence comes from uncultured Chloroflexia bacterium, assembly GCA_963734995.1. Taxonomy (GTDB): domain Bacteria; phylum Chloroflexota; class Limnocylindria; order Limnocylindrales; family CSP1-4; genus CAIXZV01. The sequence goes on along the minus strand of CAVTJD010000012.1, from coordinate 275,236 downwards.
CCCGTAGAACGGCAGGAACTCGGCGTTGAGGCGAACCAGCTCCTGCTGCATCCCGTGCGCGGCCCGCACGGCACGGAGCGCGTCGTCCTCGCGGGCCTTCGGGATCCCGAACACGGCCATGATCGCGTCCCCGATGTACTTCTCGATCGTGCCGCCGTGACGCTCGATCTGGGCCGCCATCTCGGTGAAGTAGCGCTTCTTGATCTCGTTCATCGCCTCCTGGTCGATACGCTCGGTGAGCGCGGTCGAGCCCTTGAGGTCGACGAAGATGAAGGTGGCGGGCTTGCGGACCTCGGCGGCGGGCAGGGTCGCGGCCGGCGGAGCGGGGGCGGTCACGACGATCGAGCTTGGCGGGTCCACGAGTCCGGGCGTGCCCGGGCTGAGCGAGGCGGGCGAGCCCTGGGTGTGCGTGGTTGCCGCTCCCGGCACGGGCGCTGCCTGGGCCGGGGTCGCGCCCTGGAGCGCTGTCCCGCAGAACCCGCACAGCCGGAACTTGCCCGGGTTCTCCTCCCCGCACGATGGGCACAGGACGCTCTCGGGTGGGGCCAGCGCTGTCCCGCAGAACCCGCACAGCCGGAACTTGCCCGGGTTCTCCTCCCCGCACGAGGGGCACAGGACAGCGTCCATGGTTGAGGAGTCTACGAGTTGCGCGCCAGACCGTCGGCCGGGTGGCCCGGGGCAGCGATCATGCCGGTGTGCCGGACAGGCCCGCAGGGTCGCCTCCGGGAGTCCGCGTGCGCAGCTCGCGCAGCTCCGAGCGGTCGCCATCGGCAGCGCAGCACGTTTCCACAGCCCGAACGCGAAGAGCACGGGAGCGCCGAGCAGAGCCCCGGACGCGAGGCTTGACGAAGTGTATCGAGCCCGATGGTGGCGATCCGGCCGGTTGCGTGACCCGTCCCACTCAGCGGATGTGCACGTCCTCGAGCGCGAGCAGCGCACGCTTGAGTTCGAGCGCCGCTTCGCGACCACCCCAGGCGGCCACGCCGTAGCCGCCCAGCGACCCATCGCCTGCGATCACGCGGTGGCACGGGACGAGCAGCCCGACCGGGTTGCGCCCCACTGCGCCACCCACTGCCCGGGCCGCGCCGGTGCGGCCGATTCGGCGGGCGACCTCGCCGTAGCCCATGACCTCGCCGCGCGGGATGGCCCGCACCGCCTCCAGGACCAGGCGATCCCAGGCCGACCGGTCCGACAGATCGACGGGTATGTCGGCCAGCGGCACAGCCTCGCCGGCAAGGAACGCCGTCAGGCGATCGCGGGTGTCGGCTGCCAGCCGGGCCGCGGGGCTGTCGGACGCGGTCTCGAGCGAAATGGGCGGCGCGAACCCCCGCCTGGCCAGTCCGGCCTCGAAGGTCTCGATCGGCGCCAGAAGCGCAAGGGCCACGACGCCGTGCGCGCCGGCCGCGATCCGGGCGGGGCCCCAGGGACCGTCGGCAACCGCGCCGACCAGATGCCCGGGCAGTCGGTCATCGGTCACCGTGTCGTCCTCATCCACTCCAGTCCGCTCTCGATGCATGAATTCTTGCATGTTCGGCGAGAGTGCGGCAGACTGCGCGAGCCATGTCGCACCACCTCGTCAGCTTCGACGCCAAGAAGAAGCACTGGCGGCCCTGCCGGAAGGCTCGGGCCCTGGGGCTCTGACGGCGCGCGAGCGACGACACCACGGAGCCTCCGGGACCGGAGGCGCCGAGGGGCCGCGGACACCACGACCGGTGCCGCGGCTCTTGTGATTCTTCGGACCTCCGAACCCGCGCTCCCCTTTGGAGGATGTTCGAAGCATGCAGCTCCTGATCTACGGTCGCGGCCGGCTCGGCGGCGCGATCGCCGGCGCGGCGGTCGCCGCGCGCTGGCCGGAACCCCTGACGCTCGGGCGTCCGGTGGCTCATGCCGATCGCCCGCCCGCGGCTCTCGTGGACGCCGTCATCGACGCCTCGACCGGGGCGGCGGTCATCGCCAACCTCAGGCACGCCCTGGACGCCGGGAACCGCGCGTTCGTCGTCGCGGCCACGGGCTGGGACGATGATGCGCCGCGGGTCCGCGATCTCCTGGTTGCCCACGACGCCGCCGCGATCGCCGCCCCCAACCTCTCGCTGGGTGCCGCCCTGTTCCTGCGTCTGACCGCGATCGCGGCCGGCTGGTACGCGGTGGCCGGCAGCTTCGAGCCCTCGATCGTCGAATGGCACCGCCGGGGCAAGGCGGACCGGCCGAGCGGCACGGCGCGCGAGATCGCTCGTCGGATCGTGGCCGCCGATCCCCGCTGGTCCGGCACGGACGCCGCCGCCCACGATCGGCCGGTCATCGAGATCGCGGGCATCCGGTCGGGTTCGGCACCCGGCTGCCACCTGGTCACGTTCGATGGAGCGGGTGAGTCGGTCGAGCTTCGTCTGACGGCGCGCGATCGGTCCGCCTACGCGGACGGGGCGCTGGCCGCCGCGCGCTGGCTGGCGCGTGAGCCGCGCGGTCCGGGCCTGCACCCGTTCGACGCCGTCATCGACGACCTGCTGTCCCCATCCCCTCGCATGTCCGTCCCCGCCTGAACCCGTCAGCCAGGAAGGAGTCCCTCGTGACCACGACACCGCTACCGGTCCAACCGTCGCCGAGCCGCCTGCGCGGCGCGTTCACGGCGCTCGTGACCCCGTTCACCGCCACTGGGGCGGTGGACGAGCATGCCTATCGTCGCTTGATCGGCTGGCAGATCCTGGCCGGCATCGACGGCCTCGTCCCGGTGGGCACCACCGGTGAGGCCCCCACGCTCACGGCGGGTGAGCGCGAGCGTTTGATCGAGATCGCGGTGGTCACCGCCGCCGAGCGCGCCCAGGACCGCCGGATCCCGGTCGTCGCCGGCACCGGCACCAATGACACCCGAGCGTCGATCGACGCGACCCGACGGGCGGCCGCGCTCGGTGCGGACGCCGCGCTTGTTGTGACCCCGTACTACAACCGCCCCGACCAGCGGATGCTCGAGGGGCATTTCCGGGCGGTCGCCGATGAGGGCGGCCTGCCGATCGTCGTCTACAACGTGCCGTCCCGGACCGGCGCCAACGTTGCCGCCGACACGTTCCTGCGGCTTGCGGAGCATCCCCGCGTGGTGGCCGTCAAGGAGGCGAGCGGCAATATCGAGCAGATCGCCGTGATCTGCCGCGACCGGCCGCGCGACGTGGCCGTCCTGGCCGGCGACGACGTGGCGGCGCTGGCTGTGCTGGCGATGGGCGGGGACGGGGTGATCTCGGTGGCCGGCAACGAGGTCCCGGGCGAGCTGGCCCGCATGGTCCGCGCCGCGCTCGATGGCGAATGGGATGCAGCGCGGCGTGCGCACGATCGATGGCTGCCGCTGTTCCGGGCGAACTTCCAGGGTGCGCCCAATCCGGTTCCCGCCAAGGCTGCGATGCGCGCGATGGGTCTGATCGAGCGCGATGACCTGCGCCGGCCGTTGCTGCCGCTGGCGGATGAGCCCCGCGAGCATCTGGGGGCCATCCTGCGCACGCTCGGCCTGGTCGATGGTGGCGGGCGACAGCCGGCGAGCCGCGCCGGCACGGAGCGGGCTGCCGGCCCGGGCCGTCGCGCCCACCGGACCGCGCGTGCAGGGACCTCGGCGTGACCGGCCCGGAGCAGACCGGCGACGGGTGGGCAGCAGGCATCCTCGATGACCTGGACGATGGACGCCGGCGCGCTGCGTGGCCCGATCCGGCGGCGCCTGGCGGCTGGCGCGTCGATCGTCTTGTGAAGGCGGCCATCCTCGAGCGGTTTCGCGGCCGGGCGACCCGGGCCTGGGATCTCGACGGTCTGCAGTTCCGCGACCGGGCGGACCTGCCCCTGAAGCGCCTGCTCGACGGGCCGCACGCCAGCGCGGCGATGGACGCCGGTCGGCCCTGGCGGATCGTGCCCGGGGGCACGTCCGTGCGGGCGGGCGTCCACCTCGAGCCCGGTGTCGTGATCATGCCACCCTCGTACGTCAACGTCGGGGCGTGGATCGGCGGGGACACGATGATCGACTCTCACGTGCTGGTCGGGTCGTGCGCCCAGGTCGGGGAGCGGGTGCACCTGTCGGCGGGGGTCTCGATCGGCGGCGTGCTCGAGCCCGCCGGCGCGCGTCCGGTGATCGTCGAGGACGACGCGTTCGTCGGCGCGGGAACCCTCCTGCTCGAAGGGGCGCTGGTCGGCGCGGGCGCGGTGATCGGTGCGGGGGTCATGCTGACCGGCACGTCACGCCTGTACGATCTGGTGCGTGGCAGGGTGCTGATCGGGACCAGGGACGCGCCGCTCGCCGTCCCGCCGCGCGCCGTCGTGATCCCGGGAACCCGAGCCCTCGGAGGATCGTTCGCCGCGGAGCATGGGCTGGGCGCCGCGGTGGCGTTGCTGGTCAAGGATCGCGACGCGGGCACGGACGCCCGGGTCGCCCTGGAGGACGCCTTGCGATGAGCACGGGTCGGGGTGTGGGTCGGGGTCCGCGCACGGCCGACGGCTCGACGCCCGAGCGGCTCGCCCCCCGGCCGGCCCCCAACGAGATCCTGCGCGGGGGCATGCTGGGCGATCACGACCCCGTCGAGCTCGCCGCACGCTTTGGCACGCCGTACTTTGCCTACGACCTCGATGTCGTCGCGCACCAGCTCGAGGCGCTGCGCGTGGCATTGCCGGCGACCCTCGATGTCGCGTACGCGGTCAAGGCGAACCCGAACCTCGCGATCCTCCGCCACCTCGCCGGGCTGGGCGCGGGCGCCGACGTCGCCTCGGGCGGCGAGCTGCGTCACGCGCTGCGTGCCGGGTTCGAGCCCGGCCGCGTGGTTCTGACCGGGCCCGGCAAGCGTGACGAGGAGCTGGCAGCGGCCGTCGAGGCGGCCATCGGGGCCGTGACCGTGGAATCGCCGGGCGAGCTGCGCCGGCTCGCCGCGATCGCCGAGCGTCACGGGCGGCGTCAGCCGATCCTGCTGCGCGCCGCCGTCTCGCACCCGGCAAGCCACGAGCGCGGGCGTCTTCTGGGCGACGAGACGAGCGGCAAGTTCGGCATGGATGCTGACGATCTGCGGTTGGCGGCAAGGACAGCCGTGACATCGCCGTGGCTGGAGCCGCTCGGCGTCCACGCGTTCGGAGTCTCCAACGTGCTCGATGCCGCTGCGCTCGCCGATCATGTCGACGCGACCGTGCGCCTGGCGTGCGAGGTGGCGTCGACGGCAGGCTTCCCGCTCCGCCTCATCGACGCCGGGGGCGGGCTGGGGATCCCGTACGGACCCGATGAGCCCGAGCTCGACCTCGCCGTGCTCGGAGCCCGGCTGGCCGCCACGCAGCGGCGTCTGCGGTCCGATCCGGCGACGCGCGAAACGCGGCTCATGCTGGAGCCCGGGCGGTTCCTGGTCGCCACCGCCGGCGCGTACGTGGCCCGGGTCGTGGACCGCAAGACCCTGGGTGGCCGGCAGCTGGCCATCGTCGATGGCGGGATCCACCACGTCCTGCGGCCCGTGCTGGTGGGGCAGGAGAACCGGGTTCGGCTGCTGGCTTCCGGGCCGGACATCCCCGTTGACCCGACGCTCCCGGATCACCGTCCGCAGCCGGTCACCGTCGCCGGGCCGCTGTGCACCGGTCTCGACGTGTTCGCCCAATCGGCGGTCATGCGCCTACCGGAACCCGGCGACCTGATCGCCGTGCTCGACGTCGGGGCGTACGGCGCGACGGAGTCGATGTCGTTCTTCCTGTCCCACGCGCTGCCCGCCGAGATCGCCCTGCGCGGTGGAGCAGCATGGGCCGCCCGTCCGCGCATCGAGCCCGAGACCTGGCTCGACTGGCAGGCGGACGCCATGCCGGATGCCTGAGCGACCCGGGAAACCTGCCGGGCGTGGCGCACAATCATCTCCATCCCATGTCGCCCTCACGAGTCGCCCGCCTTCGCCGCCCGCGGTTTCGCGGGGTCCGGACGCCCGTCGCCACGCCGCGCCAGAGCGCCATCCGGCTGCTCGTCGTGGGCCTCGGCGCCGCTCTGCTGGTCTTCCCGCTGTGGCTCGTCACCACGCAGACGCACGAGGGCCAGCGGCTGGCCGATCTCATCCTGTACGGGCGGGTCCTCGCTGCCCCGGCCGTGCTGGGGGCGGCGCGCGACACGCTGGCCACGGTGAGCCTCGCGATGGCCGCGATGGCGGCGCTGGGCCTGGGCATCCTGGCCCTGCTGCGAGGCGGCCTCGGCCTGTTCCTCACGGTCGTGGTGATTCTCGCGGCGCCGAATGTCACGAGCCAGCTGCTCAAGGACAACCTCGACCGTCCGAACCTCATGGGCGACGCGGCCTATGCCCTCGGCAACAGCTTCCCGAGCGGGCACGTGGCGCTCGTCGGCTCGCTCGTCCTGGCGGCCGTTCTGGTGGCGCCGCGGGCCGTTCGCACGCCGGCGGCGATCCTTGCCGCGCTGGCGATGGCGATCGTGGGCACCAGCACCATCGCGGCCGGCTGGCACCGATTGGCCGATGTCGTGGGCGCCATGCTCATCGTGCTCAGCTGGGCGTCCGTCGCAACCGCGGTGCTGGTCGTCGCCCAGGGGTGGATGCCGAGGCGGACATGGCGTCGCGGTCTGGGTGGCGGCGCCACGGGACCGGCGACGCTGATCGGCACGGCCGCCGTCCTTGCGGGTGCGCTCGGGCTGGCGGCGGTGCTGGTCGGACCGGTGCCCGTCCGCGAATGGCTGGCCGTGGGTCCGGCGCCCGCCCGGACGTTCGTCGCCGCGGTCACGATCTCCGCTGGTGCCTCGTTCCTGATCGTTGCCGCTTATGTGTGGGCGCTGCGCGGGGTGGCCCTCGAGCTCCAGCCACCGCTGCCCTGATCGAGGTTCGGACAGGCCCTTCAGGCGGGGCCGTGTTGCCTCAGCGGCGCGCAGCCACGGGGTCCCGGCGTGTCCGGGACCGCCGTCCCGCCCCGGGTGACACCCGGCAGGGCTGCTTCGGGTCTGGTGGCCCGGCTGGGTCGCGGCGCCCATGGCGGTATACTCCCCTAGAGTATGACAAGCGTTCCCGACCCCACCCATCCGATCGAGATCGTCCTGCCCATCGAGGGCATGACCTGCGCGTCGTGCGTGAACCGCATCGAGCGCTTCCTCAACAAGACGCCGGGCGTCGCGCAGGCGGCGGTGAACCTGGCCACCGAGCGGGCCACCGTCAGCGTTGACCCCGCGGTTGCGGGACGCGACGAGCTGGTCCAGGCGATCGAGGCCGCCGGCTACGAGGTCAGGGCGGAACCGGCCGTGGATTCAGCCGCGCCAACGTCGCTCGAGGCCGAGATCACCGCCGAGGACCTCGAGCGTGAGCGAGCGCAGCGCCTGACGTTGATCCAGTCGCTGGTCGCGATCGTGGCCGCGGTCGTGTTCATGGTCCTGATGTTCGTGCCTCAGACCGTGATCGCGATGGAGGATCTCAACAAGCTGATCCTGTGGCCGGCAACGGTCATCCAGGTCTGGGCGGGTGGTCGTTTCTACCGGGCTGCGTGGCGGGCCGCGAAGCACGGCGGGGCGACGATGGACACGCTCGTCGCGGTTGGCACCAGCGCGGCCTGGGCGTACTCGGTGTTCGTCACGATGTGGCCCGACGTCGTCCATGCGGCCGGTCTCCGTCCCGAGACCTACTTCGACTCGGCCACGATCATCATCGGGCTGATCCTGATGGGCAAATGGCTCGAAGGCACCGCCAAGGGGCGGACGACAGGCGCCATCCGGCGGCTGGTCGGGCTCCAGGCAACCACCGCCCGGCGGCTGCGCAACGGCGTCGAGGAGGACGTGGACCTGGCGGTCGTCGTGGCGGGCGACCTGCTGCGCGTCCGACCCGGAGACAAGATCCCGGTCGACGGTGTCCTGGTCGAGGGCACATCCGCGGTCGACGAATCGATGCTCACCGGGGAGCCGATCCCGGTCGTCAAGGCGACCGGCGACGAGGTGATCGGGGCCACCCTCAACACCACCGGCTCGTTCGTCATGCGCGCCACGCGCGTGGGCCGGGACACGGCGCTCGCGCGGATCGTGGATCTGGTCCAGCGCGCGCAGGGTTCGAAGGCACCGATCCAGCGGCTTGCGGACCAGATCAGCGCCGTGTTCGTGCCGGCCGTGCTGGCGATCGCGGCCGTCACCTTCGCCCTGTGGTTCCTGTTCGGGCCGGAGCCGCGGATCACCCTCGCACTGACGGCGTTCATCGGCGTGGTCGTGATCGCCTGTCCCTGCGCGATGGGCCTGGCCACGCCGACGGCCATCATGGTGGGCACAGGGAAGGGGGCGGAGGCTGGGATCCTCGTGCGCGGCGGCGAGGCGCTCGAGATCGCCGGCCGGGTCGACACCGTGGTGATGGACAAGACCGGCACGCTCACCCTGGGCCGTCCGGCGGTCACGGCCGTCGTCCCGGCCCCCGGGTTCGAGCCCGTCCGCGTCCTCGACCTCGCCGCGTCGCTCGAGACGCGCTCCGAGCATCCGCTGGCGGAGGCGATCGTGCGCAAGGCTCGCGAGACCGAGCTCGGGTTCGGGACGGTCGCAGGGTTCGAGGCGCTCGTCGGATTGGGCGCGACGGGGGAGGTCGACGGGACGACCGTGCTGGTCGGCAACCGGCGACTGATGGCCGATCACGATGTTGACCTCGCGGCGCTGGCCGAGCCGGCGCGAGCCGCGGCCGCCGACGGTGGGACCGTCGTGTTCGTCGCGATCGACGGCGCTGCGGCTGGCTGCATCACGATCGCCGATCCGGTGAGGGCCGAGTCGCGCGAGGCGGTGGCCGGGCTGCGCGACGCGGGGCTCGACGTATGGCTGCTCACGGGGGACGCACGGGTGACCGCGGAGGCGGTTGCACGACAGGTCGGGATCCCCGGGGACCGCGTGATCGCCGAGGTGCTGCCGGGTGACAAGGATGCCGCCGTGTCCCGGCTGCAGGCGGCCGGGCACCGGGTGGCGATGGTCGGCGACGGGATCAACGACGCGCCCGCGCTGGCGCGAGCCGATCTGGGGGTGGCGATCGGGACCGGGGCTGACGTGGCCATCGAGGCCTCGGACGTGACGCTGGTGGGTGGCGACCCCCGACTCGTGGCTTCGGCGATCGCGCTGTCACGCGCAACGGTGCGCACCATCCGCCAGAACCTGTTCTGGGCGTTCGCCTACAACGTGCTGCTGATCCCGATCGCGATGGGCATCCTGTACCCCGGCTTCGGGATCACGATCAACCCCGCGATGGCGGCCGGCGCGATGGCGCTGTCCTCGGTCAGCGTGGTCACCAACTCGCTCCGCCTGCGGAAGGTCGACGTTCGCCCGGGCAATACGACCCAGCTGACTCGAACCCGGCTCGACATGGTGCGTGACGCCGCGTTCCTGGTCGTGGTCGGAGCCCTGGCCCTGATCCTGGCCGGCGGGGTGATGGCCGCCGATCGTGCGGTCGATGCCTCGCTGCCGCACCTGGCGGTGACGGCGACGCCGGCGGGAACGCTGAGCCCCGAGACCCTCCAGGTGACCCAGGGCCGGTGGACCGTGCTCGAGCTGCGCAACGAGGACACCGTCGTCCGGGAGTGGAAGGTCGACGGCGTGCCGAACCTCGATGTCGTCGCCCGGCCGGGCGAGACGGCGCTGCTGCGCTTCGTGCTGGACCGACCGGGAACCTACCGGATCCAGACCTCGATCGACGGCCAGGGTGGGGCGGCCGGGTCGCTGGTCGTCTCGCCGCGCTGACCGGCCGGCACCCAACGGCACGAGCCTCCGCCCGCCGGCGATGCCTGCCACGTAGACTCAGCTGCATGACCGACGCACGGCACGATCCCACGGCTGCGCCCACCGGATCGAGGATCGAGGTCCCACCGGATGCGCGCGACCTGCCGGGGACGTTCAGGCATCGGATGCCGGTCGAGGTCCGGTTCGGCGACACGGACGCGATGGGCCACGCGAACAACGCTCGATTCCTGACCTACTGCGAGTCGGCGCGGCTCGCGTACTGGGAGAAGGCGACCGGGCAGCCCATCGGATTGCCCACGCACGGTGCCGAGGAGTCGATGATCCTGGCCGACATCCACGTCGCCTACCGATCGCCCGCCTATTTCGGCGAGCTGCTCACGGTCGAGACGCGGCTCGGGCGCATCGGTCGGACGTCATTCACGCTCGAGCATCGGATCACCGCCGCCGAGTCGCCGCGCGGTCACGCCCGGCTGGTCGCCACGGCGCACGCGGTCCAGGTGCTGTACGACTACGCCACCGCTCGACCGCTGCCAGTGCCCGATGACGTCGTCGAGCGGCTCGAGGCGTACGAAGGGCATCGACTGCGCGGATAGGCCGTCCGCTGCGCGGGCAGGCCGTCCGCTCAACGGGCGGGCGATTCCCGGGCGGCTAGACCTCGAAGCGGCGGAAGATCGTGACCGCGTTCTGGCCGCCGAAGCCAAAGCCGTTCACGGCGACCGTGTCGACCTGCTTCCTGCGCGCCACCAGCGGCACGTAGTCGAGATCGCATTCGGGATCCGGCTCGTGAAGGTTCGCAGTCGGCGAGATCACGCCGTCGCGGATGCCGCCCAGCGCCGCCAGCGAGGACGCGATGCCCGCCGCGCCGACCAGGTGTCCGACCATCGACTTGGGCGAGCTGATGGCCCGGGTCGCGGCCGCCGACCCGTAGGCCGCCTTGATCGCGCGCGTCTCGGTCGTATCGTTGAGCGGCGTCGACGTCCCGTGGGCCACGATCCAGTCGATCTCGTCGGGAGCGACCCCCGCGTTGCGCAGGGCCAGCGACATCGCGCGGGCCTGTCCGCGGCCCGAGGGATCCGGGGCCGAGATGTGGAACGCGTCCGCGGTCAGGGCGCCACCGATGACCTCGGCGATCGGCGTGGCGCCGCGAGCCAGCGCGTGCTCGGCCGACTCGACCACGACGACGCCCGCCCCTTCGCCCAGCACGAACCCGTCCCGGGTCCGGTCGAACGGCCGGGAGGCCGTCTCGGGAGAGTCGTTGCGCTTCGAGAGCGCGCCCATGTTGGCCAGCGCGGCGACACCCATCGGGACGACCGGCGCCTCGGAGCCGCCGGTCAGCACCACGTCGCACTCGCCGGTGGCGATCAGCCGGAGGGCGTCATGGAACGCGATCACCGATGTGGCACACGCGGCGACCTGGGTCATGACCGGACCGGTCAGCCGGTATTCCATCGACAGCAGGCAGCTGGCCATCGAGCCCGACAGGGCGGGTACCGCGAACGCGGACACGAACCGCGCGCCCTTCTGGTCGTGGACGTGCGTGCCCTCGATGATCGCCTCGATCCCACCGCCACCGGTGTTGACCACCACCCCCACGCGATCCCGCTCGTCCTCGGTCATCGCCTCGAAATCGATTCCCGATGACGTCACCGCCTCCTTGCCGGCAGCCATCGCCAGGTGGATGAACCGGCTCATCCGGCGGGCCATCTTGCGATCCATTGCGGTGGTCGGGTCGAAGTCGAGCACCTCGGCGGCGATCCGGACCTCGAAGGCCGACGCATCGAAGGATTGGATCAGCCGCGTACCGGTGACCGCATGCTGGAGGTTCGACCAGTACGTCTCGAAGTCGTTGCCGTTGGGCATGACCGCGCCCATGCCGGTGACGACGGCGCGGCGCGCGAGGTCAGCAGACGGTGGCACGAGCACCTCGTTCGTTCCGTGTCGGGTTCGACACCGGGGATAGCCGGGATTGTACGTTGCGCGGCCGCCCTGCCCGTGCGGCCCGCAGCGAGACGATCGGGCGAGGCCGGCAACAGCCCGGCTAGCGACCGTCCCAGCGCTTGAAGATCACGGCGGCGTTGTGCCCCCCGAGACCGATGTTGTTGGACAGGGCATACCGGACGTGCATGGCCATCGCCTCGGTCGACACCCACACATCCGCCTCGGGATCGAACTCCCGGAAGTTGATGGTCGGTGGCACACACTGCTCGGCAACCGTCATCACGGTGGCGTACGCCTCGAACGCACCCGCGGCGCCCATCATGTGCCCGGTCATCGACTTGGTTCCGCTGACCGCGAGCGAATGTCGATCACGCGCCACCCGGTCGCCGAACACCGTCCAGATCGCCTCCGCCTCGCGCTTGTCGCCCAGCGGCGTGGAGGTGCCATGGGGGTTGATGACATCGACCTCATCGGCCGGGACGCCCCGTCGCTCCAGCGCGGCCCGCATTGCCCGAGCCGAGCCCACCCCGTGCTCCACGGGCTGGATCATGTCCCAACCATCGGCTGCGGCGCCGTAGCCCACCACCTCGGCGTAGATCCTCGCGCCACGGGCCTGTGCCCGCTCGAGATCCTCGAGGATCAGGGCGGCACCGCCTTCGCCCAGCACGAACCCGTCGCGGCTGCGATCGAACGGGCGGCTGATGTCGGCCAGCGGCTCGCCCGGGCGTGGCGAGCCGAGCCCGCGCATGTTCCCGAACCCGGCGTGCGCCACCTCGAGCAGCGGCATCTCCGAAGAGCCCGCGATCACCGTGTGTACGTCCCCGCGCCGGATGAGCTCCGCCCCCTCGCCCACGCAGTTGGTGCCCGTCGAGCACGCTGTCACGACGCACATGTTGTGGCCGATCGCACCCGTCTCGATCGCGATCATGCCCGAGGTGCTGTCCACCAGCCCGTTGGCGATGAAGGTGGGCGCCACGCGGGACGGCCCCTTGTCGTGGAGCACACCCCAGTTGTCGACCATCAGCGTCTGGCCACCGGCTCCGGTCCCGAACACGACCCCGATATCCTCGCGGTTGGCGTCGGTGATCTCGAGACCGGCATCGGCGATGGCCTGCTTCGCGGACGCCACGCCGTACCACATCGCGGGCTCGCTGCGCCGGACCGCCTTCGCGTCCATCCAGTCCGTCGGAACGAAGTCCTTCACCTCACCGCCGGCCCGATGGGTGTACGGGGTGACGTCGAACTTGGTGATCTCGCCCAGGCCGGACACGCCGTTGACCAGGTTCGCCCAGGCGGTGTCCTTGTCGTTGCCGACGGAGCTGATGACGCCGAGACCGGTGACGACGACGCGCCGGGTGTAATCGGGTTGACGCACGGGATCCTCTCGATGTGGGTGCTGCCCGGCGGACCTAGACCGCCGATTTCGGATGTGGCTTCGTTGGCCGCCGCATCCGCGAACGGGATGGACAGCCGATCGACCGCGGCCGCGTCATCCAGGGGAAGCGCAACAGCGTCCGGGGCGATCCGCTTGATGAGGCCGGCCAGGACGCGTCCCGGCCCGACCTCGATGAACGTGGTGACGCCGGCCGCATGCATCGCCTGCACTGCGCCCACCCAGTCCACGCCGGTGGTGAGGTGCTCGACGAGCTCGGCGCGGCACGCATCGGCCGTGCTGATCGGGTGAGCATCGGCGTTGGCAAGCAACGGCGGGTGCGGATCGTGAAACGTCGATCCGGCCAGCTCGGCACGCATGTCGGCGGCCGCCTGCGCCATCAGGGGCGAGTGTGCCGCGACCGAGACGGGCAGCAGCTGCGCACGCCGGGCGCCCAGGGTCCGGGCGATCTCGACCGATGCCTCCACGGCCGGACGCTCCCCGGACACGACGACCTGGCCCGGCGAGTTTCGGTTGGCGACCCCGAACACGCCGTGCACGGATGCGAGCTCGACGAGCTCGGGCAGGCGGGCATCGGCGAGCCCGATGATGGCCGCCATCCGCCCCTCGCGGCCGGTGCCCGATGCCTGCATCCGCTCCCCGCGGAACCGAACCAGGCGGGCGGCATCGGCGAGGTCGAGCGCGCCCGCCGCGACGAGGGCGCTGTACTGCCCCATCGAGTGCCCTGCCGCGAAGGCGGGCGCAGGGACGTCCACGTCGAGCTCCGCCCAGCGACGGCGAACGACCTCGAGGTAGGCGATCGACGTGGCGAGCAACGCGGGCTGGGCGTTCTCGGTCAGGTTGAGCCGGTCGTCAGGCCCATCCCAGGCCAGGCTCGAGAGCGGCTCGCCGAGGGCCTCGTCGACCGTCCGGAACACACCCGCGGCGATCTCGGACGATTCGGCGAGGGCCCGGCCCATGCCCACGTACTGGCTTCCCTGGCCGGGAAACACGAATGCGATCTGACTCATCGATGCGAGCGTAGACCCGGATTGGCGTATGACCCACGAGATGCGTGCACGGTTGCAGGAATTGATGGGTGCTCCTACGCTCGGCTGATGCAGGATGACCTCGTGGCTGCCCCCGATCGCCTCGCATCCGACCCGCATCCGGCCTCGCCCGAGTCACGTCCGTCGCCGCGCCCCAGGCCGCGCCGGGTGCGCGCCAGCGATCCCGCCGCCGGGCCCGAGCTTCCGGAAGCGCTGGTGCGCCGCCGCCGACGCGGGGCGTCCAGCCGCGCGATCGCGCGGATGTTCGAGGCGGACCTGTCGGCGCCGGTCGTGGCCGCCGGCACTCGCCTCCAGAACGTGCGCCAGATCTCGGAGCGGGTGGCGATGGGCCGCGCCCTGTGGCGCGAGCTGGTGGTGGGCTTCGCCTCGCAGCTGGGGGAGCTCAACCTGGGCTTCACGCAGCTGGCCGCACTGTATGTGCTCGCCGACGGTGCCACCACCACCGTTGCCGACCTGGCCGAGACCATCGGGCGCTCCCCGTCGGCCACGTCCCGGCTGGTGGACGGCCTGGTCAGGCGCCGGCTCGTCGAGCGACGGCGCGAGGCGGACGATGGGCGGCAGCGATCGGTGTGGCTCACGCCGCGCGGGCACGCGGTCCTTCGCATCGTCGACCGCGCCAGGGCCGAGCAGTTCCTGGCCGCGATGCGCCCGATGCCCCGCGGCGAGCGGGCGCTGATCGCGATGGGCGTGGCCGCGCTCGCGAACCACGCCATCAGCCGGCGTGGCAGGCTGGTCCGAAGTGGCACCTGACGGGCGTCTCTCGGCGGTCGAGCGGAGCGACGACTCGACAGCGTGACGGACAATGCACCCACCCGAGGAGGAAGTCGATGAGTCTGCGCGCCCCTGACCTTGAGCTCCAGCTGATGCATCGCCACAAGGACGGGTCGTGGGCCGAGATGGATGCCACGCCGTCACACCACGCCCCGACCGAGCACGACCCCGAGCGGGGCTGGAGCCGTCGGAAGATCTTCCGCTGCCGCACGTGTGCTGAAGTGCTGTCAGTCCAGCGGGGCGATACCGACGTCCAGGAAACCGAAGCGGGGCACTGACCGGCACATTGCCCGGCCCCGGCACATTGCCCGGCCCCGACGCGGTCGCCCGGCCCCGGCCCCGCCGACTACTCCCGCCGCGGCTGCCCGCAGTAGGCCGCCACCACGTCGTACAGCACCGGCAGACCCCAGCGCAGGGCGTCGATGCCCACCCGCTCGTCCACGCCGTGGAACCGTTCCAGGAACCGCTCCCCGGGGTCGAGGCGGAGGGGCGAGAAGCCGTAGCTCGGAACGCCCACACGGATGAGATGCTTGGCGTCGGTCGCGAACGGCGCCATCACGGGGACGGGGATGCCCTCGGGGTCGTGGGCTCGGATCGTGGCGGCGAGCAGGTCATACAGCTCGCCGCCGGCCGCAGCCTCGACCGGCACGGCACCGTGCGAGTGCTCCACCCGGCAGTGGGGCGCGAGGTCGCCCAGCCGGGCCAGGATCGCCTCGCGGACATCGCCCTCGGTCGTGCCGGGCAGCGTCCGGCAATCGAGCTCGATCACGGCCTCGCCGGGGATGACGTTGTACTTGATCCCGGCGTGGATCACATCGGGGCTGATCGTGTCGCGCATGAGCGCGCGGAGCGCCCGCGCGTACATCGGATCGCACAGGGCCCGGAGTGCGGCCTCGGCCCGCCTCGGGTCCTCGCCGCCGATCGCCTCCACCAGCCGGGCCTGCTCCTCGGGCAGGCCCGCGGCGAGCTCCTCGAGCAATCGCCGGACGGGTGCCGTCAGATTGGGCTCGCCCGGTCGTGCCAGCCGGGTCACCACCTGGGCCGCCCGTACCGCGGCGTTGTCGTCGCGCGGCATCGACCCGTGACCCCAGGTGCCCGTCACCCGGATCCGGTAGACCTCGAACCCCTTCTCGGCGACCTGGATCGGATAGAAGCGCCGGCCGGCAAGCTCGACCGAGACGCCACCCGCCTCGTTGAGCGCGCCGGCTGCTCGCACGGCCTCGGGCCGGTGCTCGACCAGCCAGCCCGCGCCCTGCCAGCCGCCCGCCTCCTCGTCGGAGGTACAGGCGAACAGCACGTCCCGCCGCAGGCCCGGCACGGCATCCGTTGCCGGATCGAGACCGGCGTTCCGGGCCCGTTCGGCCAGCAGGCCCAGCACCGCGACCTCCATCGCGACCATCGATTTCATGTCGACCGCCCCGCGACCCCAGACGTAGCCATCGGCCACATCGGCGGCGAACGGTGGATGGGACCATGTCGCCGGATCGGCCGGGACGACGTCGTGATGCGAGAGGAGGAGCAGCGGATCGCCGCCCGTGCCGTCACTGCGAAGGCGGGCGATCACGGTACCGCGGCCCGGGAATGGCTCCATGACCTCGGGTGCCAGCCCGGCGGCGCGCAGGTCCCCGGCGATTCGGTTCGCAGCGTCGAGCTCGGGTCCGGGCGGGTCGGGCGGGTTGATCGAGGGGATCCGGATCAGGTCGCGCAGGAAGGCGATGAGCGCCTCGTGCGCGGCGTCCCAGGCGTCGTCGCCGATGGCTGCCGAGGGCAGGGTGCCCGACGCCGGCTGGTGACCACGATCAGGAGCTGGCGACGCGGGGGTCACGCTCAGCCGGCCGGAGCCATCAGCGCCTCGATGATGCCGAGCCCGAACCCGACCACGACGATCAGCACGACCATGGCGATCAGCAACCGGAGGTAGAAGCGCTCCCGGCGCAGCGTCTCCGCCAGCTCGGGATCGTTGCCGCCGCCGATGTATGCCTGCTTGAGGCCGCGTCGCCGGGCGTGCTCGTTGCGGATGGCGTCGTACTGGACGGGATCGGGCGGCAGGGACGCCGGGTGGTCATGGCTGTCGGTCACACCGTCATGATGCCCCACCGCGCGGCCCGCCGCGACAGGACGGGGCGGTGCTTGAGCCTCAGCTCGCGTCGAACAACGCCTGGAGCTCGTCAATCCCGGCGACGTCGGCGGCAGCGATGCCCAGCCGGAGCAACGTCCGTGCCTTCCAGGGAGCGAGATCATCGGCGGCCAGCCAGCCGCGCGCCACCAGCGAGGGCACTCGCGGCACGCGTCCCGAGCCCACGCGTGACGCCTGGCACACCACGACGCCGGCGGCCGACGCGCGCTCGAGCGCCTCGACCTCGGCCGGCGTGGGATACCCGGCGCCCGTGCCGGCGCTGACGATCCCGCGGGCGCCGGCCGCTACCGCCGCATCGACCAGCGCACCGTCGGCTCCCTGGTACGAGATCACGATGTCGACCCGCGGGAGCGCGGTCAGCTCGACGCCCGCGAACCGGCCGTGGAGGCGCTCGCCCCGGCCTGGACGGCTCGCGATCACCACCCGGCCGTCACCATCGGTCCAGCCCAGCGGCCCAGCGGCCCCATCGGCGAACGCACCGGTTCGCAGGGTGTTCGCCTTGACCACGTCCCGTGCGCCGTGGATCGTATCGTCGAGGACGACCAGCACACCGAGCCCGCGGGTCGCCGGGTCCGCCGCGACACGGACCGCGTCGAGCACGTTGAGCGGCCCGTCGGCCGACAGTGCCGAGGCCGGCCGCATCGCCCCCGTGAGGACGATCGGCCGATCGGTCGCAACGGTCAGATGGAGCAGCCAGGCCGTCTCGTCGAGCGTGTTGGTGCCGTGCGTGATGACCACGCCATCGGCCTCACCGCCGACCAGCCGCGCGACCAGCGCGCGAAGCTCGGCGAGGTCGGCGTCGGTCATCGCATGGGCGCGCAGCCGGCGGAACGGAACCTCGGTCACATCGGCGACCGACGCGAGCTCCGGGATCGACGCGAGCAGCTCGCCGGGCTCCAGGCGTTTCCCGGTCTCGAGGTAGGCGGCCAGGTCGAGGCGATCGATGCCCAGCGAGTCGATCGTGCCGCCGGTGGTCACGACGGCGACTCGCGCGGCGCTCATCCGACGGGCAGCACGGACTCGACGGCGTCGCGGATCTCGGTGCCGGCGTCGCGGATCTCGGTGCCGGCGGCCGGCTGGGCCCCGGCGGGCGCGACGGCTTCGGCCCCGGCGGGCGCGACGGCTTCGGTCGTGGCCGGAGCGCGCCCCGGTTGCCAGTGAGGGGCCGTCTCGGGCGGCGTGAAGGCGGCGACCCGGCCGATGAGGCGCCGGATCCGGAGGCCCTCGATCGGTCCCAGCGCGTACAGCGGCATGCGCTTGAGCCAGACCTCGCTGCCCAGGCTCACCGCGTCGGCCCCCGCCCAGAAGTACTCACGACAGTCGTCGAAGTCGCGGATGCCGCCGTTGGCGATGATCGGCAGCCGCAGCCCCGCATCGCGCAGCTCGGCCACGACGCGCAGCCCGATCGGTTTGATCGCCCGCCCGGAGATCGAGCCAAATCGGTTCCTGAGCCACGGCTCGCCGGTGTCCGGGTCGAGTCGCAGGCCCTTGACCGTGTTGATCGCCGTGATCGCCGCACAACCCGCGCGCTCGGCGAGACGCGCCTGCCACACGTAGTCCTCATCGGGCGAGACCTTGAGGATGACCGGGTGGCGGCTGCGGGGCACAGCGCGCATGAGGCTTTCCTCGAGGATCTCGCCGAACGGGAAGTTGACGTTGTGGCACGAGGCGTTGAGCTCGACGGCGGCGATCTCGCCGGGCGCCGCCCGTTCGTTGACGGTCTCGATCAGCCGCTCGATCTCGTCGGCGCTGAAGCCACCCACCGAGACGATCCGGTTGAGGCCGGCGGTCCGCTCGAAGTACTCGTCGAAGTAGCGGGCGATGCCGATGTTCGACCAGCCGAAGGCGTTGATCCAGCCGGCGTCGACCTTGCGCAGGGCACGCCCGTACAGGCGAAGCATCTCGGGGAAGGCCGTCGGCGGCCAATCCTCGCGCAGCGTGAAGTGGCCGTCGCGCGGTTCCAGGGTCATCGTCCGCGTGGTGACGGCGCCGAACCGCTCCAGGGGGACCCACTGGGCGATCGGGCTCAGCCCGTACAGGATGAGCCGGCGCTTCGAGGCACCGTAGCCGAGCAGGCTGGCCGAGGTCACGAGCCGGTTGCGCAGCCGGATCCCGTTGAGGTCGATTGCGCCCATCGCCCTGCAGTATGCCCTGCCGCACGGCGGCGCTGCTCGCGACAGCCCGTCCTCAGGCCTGGGGTGCCTCGGACGCAAGGGGGCCAAGGAGCTCGAGCGAATCGGGTATCGGCCGGTAGCCGAGCGCGAGGTTGATCGCCCGCATCGGCGAGTTCTCCACGTCGTTGCCGGTCTCGAGCGCCTCCAGCCGATGCTCGATGGCCCAGGCGATCGTCGCCTGCTTGAGCGCGGTGGCGATGCCCCGTCCCCGCCACGCGGGCCGCACCGCCGTCATGTCGTGGTACGCAAGGACGGTGCTGCCGGGCGCGAAGATGAGGCTCGCGTAGCCCACGACCATGCCGCTGGGCTCGTCGATCGCGACGGCGAAGCTGTCCCTGGGGACCCCGACGCGGTCCACGTCGCGGGCCACGAACGCCTCGAGCGAGCCGGCCTCGATGGGTTCGTCGCTGGTCGGGATGTCGGGCAGCGCCTCCACGGCGGTCGCATGCACGCCGCGGATCAGATCGGGGCGATCGGCGAGCGTGGTCAGCGAGATGCCGGGCGGTGCCGATACCGTCGGGGCTGTCATGCCCTCGAGCTGCAGCCTGACCATCTTGGCGCGCCCGGAGACCCTGAAGCCCCGGTTGACGAGGAACCGAACACCGTCGTCGTGGACCTCGGACAGCTCGGTCTGGAACCCGGTCTTGCCTGCGTCGCGGGCGATGTCGCTGACGGCCCGGTACAGCACGGAGCCGAACCCCCGACGCCGGGAGCCGGGCAGCACCCACAGCCCCAGCCAGTAGCGGGGATAGTCTGGCCGGTTCATCCAGACTCGCCCGGTGGTCCCGGTCGCCACCGGACGGCCGTCCTCCTCGATCAGCAATCTCGTGACCTGGCCCGGGTACGTCGCGTCCTCCCAGCGAACCTGATCGAGCGAGTCCGGGTTCTCGGGCGCAACCGTCGTTCGGATGCGGATGTAGGCATCGAGACCCGCCGCGTCCGTGGCCTCGATACGGCGCACGCGATGGGCGCTCATGCAGCCACCAGCGGCTCGGCGACCTCTCGGGCCATCGCCGTGAGACCCTCGGGTGCCGATCCTGCCGGGACACCCAGGATCATGTGGTTCGCGCCCGCGCGCACGAACGCCCGGGACGTCTCCAGCGCGGCCTTCCGGGAGGCGCGGGTGGAGCCACACGAGAGCTGTGCCGCGAACGTGAACGCGGCAGGATCTCGCCCTTGGGCCTCGAGCGCGCGCGAGATCTCGTCGCGCCTGTCGCGGAAGTAGTCGACGTCCCCGGGCCGATTGCCGGGCAACGGCCAGCCCTCCGCGTAGCGAGCCGCGAGCGCGATGCCGCGCCGCTTCTGGCCGCCGAGCCAGATGGCCGGTCCGGCGGGC
Source organism: uncultured Chloroflexia bacterium (assembly GCA_963734995.1). GTDB lineage: Bacteria > Chloroflexota > Limnocylindria > Limnocylindrales > CSP1-4 > CAIXZV01. The sequence continues at coordinate 254,774 of CAVTJD010000012.1, read as the reverse complement.
CGGACTGGTGGTGGCTCGTTGGTGGCACCCCGAAGCGGGAAGAACGGATCGTCGAGCGTGACGCCGGGCGCCCGGCGAGCCTCGTCCGAGAACAGGGCCGACAGCACCCGCAGCGAGCTCTCGAAGCGATCGTATCGCTCGGGCAGCGGTGGCAGCGGGATCCCGAATGCGTCGTGCTCGCCCTCGTGCCAACCGGAGCCCAGGCCGAGCACGAACCGGCCGCCGGTGACGTTGTCGATCACGGTCGCGGACTTGGCCAGCACGGCCGGGTGCCGGAAGGTGTTGGCCAGCACGGCGACGCCGACCCACCGGCCCGGGACGCGGTGGGCGAGTGCGGCGATCGTCGTCAGCGACTCGAACGCCGGGCCGTTGCGCTCCCGGCTCGCGTCGGACAGGTGGTCGCTGATCCAGCCCGCGCTGAACGCGTCGATCGTCCCGGCCAGCGCCCAGGTCTCGTCCAGCCGGGACCAATCGAGCCCTGCCGACTCGGTCGCCGACAGGCGGAACCCCACCAGCCCCGGGCGCGACAACCCGGGTGTGCGGCTCATGGGTGCGCCCATGACGTCGCCCGGGAGGTCACGACACGGGCTCGGCCGGCACGCTGGCACGGGCAGCCAGGGATGCTCGCAGCTCGGCCCCGCTGGTGATCGCGCCCTCCGACGCCGACGACACGAGCGCCGCGTACTTGGCCATCGCGCCGGTCGCGTAGCGCGGCACGGGCGGGTTCCAGCGGGCGCGCCGCGCCGCCAGATCGTCCTCGCTGACCTCGAGGTTGAGCTCGCGCGCGTCGACGTCGACCACGATCGGATCCCCCTCCTCGACCAGCGCGATCGGGCCACCCACGGCCGCCTCGGGCGCCACGTGGCCCAGCATCAGGCCGTGCGTGCCACCCGAGAACCGGCCGTCGGTGAGCAGCGCCACCGACTCGCCGAGGCCCTCGCCCACGAGCGCGCCGGTCACCGACAGCATCTCCTGCATCCCGGGTCCGCCGACGGGTCCCTCGTACCGGATCACGACCACATCGCCCTCGTGGATGCGGCGCTCGCGCACGGCCTCGTAGCACGCATTCTCGGAGTCGAACACGCGGGCTGGCCCGCGGTGGAACCTTCGCTCGTGACCCGCGAGCTTCACGATCGAGCCCTCGGGCGCGAGGCTGCCGAACAGGATCGCGTGCCCCCCGGTCTCCTTGATCGGATGCTCGATCGGGTGCACCACCTGCTGCCCCGGCGTCTCGACCACGTCGGATGCGATCTTCGCGATCGTCCGGCCGTCCACGGTTCGCTCATCGCCGTGGAGCAGGTCGCGCTTCAGCAGCTCGCGCATGACCAGCGCCACGCCACCCGCGTCGTACATGTCCGCCGCGGCATAGCGCCCGCCCGGGCGCATGTCGGCGAGCAGCGGGGTCCGGTCGATGACCGAGGCGAAGTCGGGCAGCGTGAACGGCAGCCCGAAGTCGGCCGCGATGGCCGGGATGTGGAGCGCGGCGTTGGTGCTGCCGCCGGTCGCCGACACGGACGCCACGGCGTTCTCGAGCGAACCGCGGGTCACGATCGAGCGCGGGCGGATGTCGTGGTGGACGAGCGTCATCACCAGCTCGCCGCAGCGCCGCGCCGCCTCCTCCTTCCGGGGGTCCTCGGCGGGGATCCCGTTGAGCCCGGCGGGCGACAGGCCCAGGTACTCGAGCACGGTGGACATCGTGTTGGCCGTGAACTGGCCGCCACACGCGCCGGCACCCGGGCACGCCCCGTTCTCGGCCTCGTACAGCTCCTCGAGCGTGATCTTGCCCGCCCGGTAGGCGCCGATCGCCTCGAACACGGTCACCACGTCGGCCGGCTGGCCCTTGTAGGTGCCGGGGTAGATGGTGCCGTTGTAGAGGACGAGCCCGGGGATGTCGAGACGGCCCAGGGCCATCGCCCCGGCCGGGATCGTCTTGTCGCAGCCCACCAGCACCACCAGGCCGTCGAACAGGTGGCCGCGAGCGACCAGCTCGATCGAGTCGGCGATCACCTCGCGGCTCACGAGCGACGCCTTCATGCCCTCGCTGCCCATGGATACGCCGTCCGAGATGGCGATCGTGTTGAACTCCATGGGCGTGCCGCCGGCCGACCGGATGCCTTCCTTGACGGACTCTGCCAGGCGCCGCTGGTTGAGGTTGCAGGGCATGGTCTCGATCCAGGACGTCGCGACGCCGATCAGCGGCTGGGCGAGGTCGTCGTCGGTGAACCCGACCGCCTTGAGCATGGCGCGCGCGGCCGCACGGTCGGGCCCATCGGTAAGGGCGTGGCTGTGGCGCTTGCCGGGGTCGGTGGGTCGGCCGTAGGGAACGGCGTGATCGGCGGGCATCGGTGGTCCTCGCGTCGGGCTGCAGGGGCGGTTGCAGCCAACAGGGTAAGGCCGCAAGCGGGGTACGGGTGCGCCCGACGCCGCCACACCCGCAAGGCTCCATGGCGCCATGGTGCGCGACGGGCCGGCGTCCCTCCGGCCTTGTGGCCTCCGCTGCTGGCTCGTATGCTCGCGGGACGGCGCCGTGCGGCGCCCTGCGTCGATGAGGTGCCGATGGACGCCAAGACGAAGCTGCTCAGCCAGGTTCCGCTGTTCGCCCGGCTCGGCGGCCGGTCGCTGGAGCGCGTGGCCGCGCTGACCGACGAGGTGGATGTCGCGGCCGGCACGGCCCTGACGCGAGAGGGCGGGACCGGCGCCGAGTTCTTCATCATCATCGACGGCAGCGTCGAGATCAGCCGCGACGGTGGGGTGCTCAACACGCTGGGTCCGGGTGACTTCCTGGGCGAGATCGCCCTGGTCGACGGCGGCCCGCGGTCCGCGACGGCACGGACGACGAGCCCCACGCGCCTGCTGGTGCTGGCCAGCCGCGAGTTCCACACGCTCGTCGACGACGAGCCCGACGTGCGGTCGTGCGTGCTCCGGGCGCTCGCCGAGCGGGTCCGTAATCTGGACGCCGCGGCCACCTGATCAATCTGGACGCCGCGGCCACCTGATCGCGCCACGGGTCCGCCGATCAACCGCGACGGTCAGCCAGTGACGGCGCCCTCCATCCACGCCTCCACGTTCGCCCGCAGCACGGCCAGCGGCAGCGCGCCGCTGCTCAGGACGATGTCGTGGAAGTCCCGGATGTCGAACGCGTCGCCGAGCCGCGCCTTCGCCGCGGCCCGCAGCCGAAGCAGCTCCAGCTGGCCCATCTTGTAGGCGAGCGCCTGTCCCGGCATCACGATGTAGCGATCGACCTCGTTGTCGATGTTGTTCGCCGCCAGGGCCGTGTGCTCGAGCATGAACGCCACCGCCCGGTCGCGCGTCCAGCCCAGCGCGTGCATGCCCGTGTCCACGACGAGCCGCGCCGCGCGCCAGGCGTCGAACGAGAGCACGCCGATCCGATCCAGGTCACCGGCGTAGAGACCCATCTCGTCGGCCAGCCGCTCGGTGTACAGCCCCCATCCTTCGACGAACGCCGTCGCGCCCAGATGGCGCCGAAACGCGGGCAGGCCGGGCAGCTCCTGCGCGATCGCGATCTGCAGGTGGTGGCCCGGGACCGACTCGTGGAACGCGAGCGCCTGCGCCTCGTATCGCGGCCGCGTCTCGGGTTCCGAGGTGTTGATGTAGTAGCGCCCGGGGCGCGAGCCGTCCATCGCCGGCTGCCGGTAGTAGGCGATCGTTGAATGGGCCTCCTCGTGCGCGCCCATGCGGACGACCTCGCACGGAGTGAGCGGGAGCCGGCCGAACCATGCCGGGACGGCCGCCTCGGCGCGCGCGAGCGAGCCGGCGGCCGACGCGAACACCTCGTCGCGCGTGGAGAAGTGGAGGGACGGATCGCCGCGCAGCCGCGCCAGCGCCTCGGACAGCGAAGCGGTGGCGAGCACCCGGCCGGCGAGCGATGCCAGCTCATCGTCGATGCGCGCGATCTCGTCCAGCCCGATGCGGTGGATCGCCTCGGGCTCGAGCTCGAGCGTGGTGTGGCCGCGGACCAGGCCGAGGTAGCCCGCCTGACCGCCCGGGACGTGGACCATGCCCGGCGCATCATCCGTCCGTGCCGCGGGCAGGATCTCGGTGGCCAGGGCGTCACGCAGCCGGTCGAAGGCAGGTCGCACGCCCTCGCGAACGGCCCCTGCGAGGTCGGCGGCGAACCGCTGGCGCTCACCGTCTGTCCAGCCCGGCAGCTCGGCTGCTCGCGACGCCGGCGCGAGCAGCGGCCACTGCGCATCCGGCGATGCGAGCAGCGAATCCAGGATGTCGAGCGTGCGTGCGACCGGCGCGCGGCACGCGGCCCGACCCTCGGCGAGGCCCAGCCGGAGCCGTGCCAGGTGCGCGTCGACGTAGCCGGCCATCGCCTGCCAGCGCTCGACCATCCGGCGCCCATCGTCGGGCGACTCGAGCCGCTGATAATCGGCGACCTGCAGCAGCCCGGCGGGCACGCCCTCGAGCGGGTCGACGTTCCAGTCGTCGAGTCCGGCATCGACGCCCGCGATCGCGGCATCGAGCGCATCGCGGAGCGCGAGCAACGTCGTTCGGGCCTCGCCCTCGAGATCCCGGCCGTCAAGCGCCCGGGCGCGATCGCGAAGGTCGGCCAGTCGGGTGCGGCCAGCCGCGCCGGCCGCGCGGCTCGGGTCGGGCATGGCAGCGTCGAACCCACGCTCGCCGATCGCGGTCGCGAACAGCGGGTCGAGCTCGAGGGTCGTCGCCCAGTACTCGGCGGCGAGCGCGTCGAGCGCGGCGTGGGCCGCGTCGCCGGAGGGCTCGGTCAGATCGGTTCGGGTCGTACGCATCGGCCCATGCTACCGGTCGGTCAGCGCAGGCAGCCACCGACGTCGACCGGCGCCGTGCGTCCGATCGCGGGGGTGACGTGCGAGGCGACGCTCTCCGGGCTCAACGCATAGCCGACGTTGGGGTCGGAGCGTGACTCCGCGAACACGAGCCCGCCCACGGTGCCGTCCTCCAGGACGAACGGTCCCCCCGAATCGCCCGGCTCGACGGCCGCGCGCAGCTCGATGATCTCGCGCGTCACCCGGCTCCGGTCGTAGATGTCGCGTCCGGTCGCGGGGTACGAGCCGGCAACCGCGGCCGGCAGTACGACCAGCGGTCCGCCGCCCGCGTACCCGAGGGCGGCACCGGTCGCACCGCGGTCCGGCACCGACGTGGCCAGCGCGAGCCCCGGCGCCGTGAGGCCCGGTGCGTACAGCACCGCCACGTCGAGCTCCGGGTCGAACAGGACCGGGGTCCCGTCCACGAGCCGGTCACCGAGGGCGATGCGGATGGTCGAGGCACCGGCGATGACGTGGGCGTTGGTCACCATGTAGCCGCGCTGGATCAGGAAGCCGGTGCCCGTGACCTGGCTCGTGCAGGCGCGACTCGTGATCCGTCCCGTGCTCGCGAGCGCTGCCCCGGCGATCCGCTGGGCCTGCCGATCGGTCGGGGTGTCGACGGCCGGCAGCGGCAGCGGGTCGAGCCCGATGAACACGTCGGGCAGACCCGAGGCGTCGAGCGCGCCGGCGATCTCGCCCACGACCTCGGTCGGCGGGGGCAGGATCCCGTCCACCCCTCGAACGACCGCCGACTGCGTCGCGCTCCGGGCCAGGGTGGGGAACGGGCCCGCGGCCAGCAGGCCCCCGGCCAGCCAGATGATGAGGATGGCCTGGCCCGCCCCCACGAACCCGCCGACCAGCCGGTCCGCGCCGGACAGGACGCCGTGCCGCAGCTGCCCGGCCAGCGCCCGGCCGATCCCCGAGCCGATCGCCTCGAACAGGAGCACCGAGCCGAGCACGGATGCCAGCACGACGAGCGCGCGCGGGATCGGCTCGAGCCCGCTGGTGGTGCCGAGCAGCCAGGGCGCGAGCGCGAGGATGACCACGATCCCGCCCGCGGCGCCCGCGATGCCGCCGACCTGGGGCAGCGCGCCAGTCCGGATGCCGGCGATGATCGCCGCCGCGAGCCCGAGCAGCGCGACGACGTCGAACAGGTTCACCGGGGGAGTATCGGGGAGGTGTCCGAAACCTGCCGCGGGCGGTCAGCCGCGGGCGGTCAGCCGCCGACGGTTAGCCGCGACCGTCAGCCGCCGATGGACAGCGGCAATGGGGGCGCGTCGCCGAACGCGGTGACGGTGTAGTCGCCGGGATCGAGCTCGCCGAGATCGACCACGGTCGCCTTGTACACCGCGATCTCGATGCACGCCACGTCCAGGCGGCTGGCGCCCTCGCGAACCGTCAGGTTGAACGTGCTGCCGTCGCGGGCGACATCGACGCCGGCCAGCGAGTTGCACGGCTCGACCCCGCTCCACCACGAGACCCGGACCGACGCGTGGCGCCCATCGACCTGGCCGTCGAGCGCCACGGCTCCCACGGAGTGCACGCCGAGCAGCCCCGAGACCGGGCTGACGATGGTGGGCTCCGGTTGCGGCGGACCACCACCCGAGCCGATCCCGCCGCCGGGCTCGACGGGGATCGGCACCCCGATGCCCGGGTTGCCGGAGCTGCCGGCACCGCCCGAGGGGGCGGGGACCGCGGTGGGCGGCGGCTCGGTGGGAGGGGCGACCGTTGCCACGCTCGACGGCGTGGACCCTCCCGAGGTGCACGCCGCCACGGCGATGACGAGAGCCAGGGCACCGGCGGGCACCCGAGCGGACGTGGTGGTCATGGGCGATGGACGGCGACCGGGAGGGCGAGGTTCCAACGCCATCGGGTGTCTCTAGGCGGTGGTCAACCGGCCGAGGTCATCCCCAGCGTGGTATCGACCCGGGCCGGATGCTCCGCCTCCCAGGCCGAGATCGCATCGTCGCGGGCCAGGACATAGCCGACCTCGTCGGTGCCGGCGAGCAGCATCGCCTTGGCGAACGGGTCGATCTCGAAGTCGATCGTGGAGCCATCGGGCAGCAACACCCCCTGCTCGGCAAGGTCGATCCGGAGCTCGGCGTCGGGATCCGCTTCGACCAGCTCGAACAGGCGTCGATGCGTGTCGGCATCCACGACGATGGGGAGCACGCCGTTCTTGAGCGAGTTGCTACGGAAGATGTCGGCGAACGAGGTCGACAGGATCGCCTGGACGCCCCACGAGCGGAGGGCCCATGGCGCATGCTCGCGCGAGCTGCCGCAACCGAAGTTGTCGCCCGCCAGCAGCACCTTGCGACCGTCCATCCCCGGGCGATCGATCACGAACGGCGGGTCCTTGCGCGACCCGTCCTCGTTGAACCGCCAGTCCCGGAACAGCGCGTCGGCCAGCCCGGCCTTGTCGGTCACCTTGAGGTAGCGGGCCGGAACGATCTGGTCGGTGTCGACGTTCTCCGCGGGCAGCGGAACCACCTTCGAGCTGAAGCCTCGGAAACCTTCGGCCATGTCAGTACCCTCCGCCCACGGCCACGGGGGCCTCGATGCCCGGAAGCGTCCGCGGGTCGGTGACGACGCCGCTCACCGCCGACGCCGCGGCGGTCAGGGGCGACGCGAGGAACGTCCGGCCACCCTTCCCCTGGCGACCCTCGAAGTTGCGGTTGGACGTGCTTACCGCGTACTGCCCGGGCGACAGCTGGTCACCGTTCATCGCGATGCACATCGAGCAGCCGGACTCCCGCCACTCGGCCCCGGCGGCCCGGAAGATCTCGTGCAGCCCCTCGCGCTCGGCCTGGGCCTTCACCTGCTGCGAGCCGGGCACGATCATCAGCCGCACACCGTCGGCCGCATGGCGCCCCTTGAGCACGCTCGCCGCCAGGCGCAGGTCGCTGATCCGGCTGTTGGTGCACGACCCGATGAACACGACGTTGACGGGCTGACCCGCGATCGCCTGGCCCGGGCGCAGCTCCATGTACTCCAGCGCGTGCACGGTCGCCCGTCGTGCCGGGCCATCGTCGATGTCCGCCGGATCGGGGACGTGGCCCGTGACCGAGATGCCCATGCCCGGGTTGGTGCCCCAGGTGACCATCGGCTCGAGCGTCGCGGCATCGAGCACGATCGACCTGTCGAACGGCGCCCCGTCATCGCTGGGCAGCGTTCGCCAGCGGGCCAGGGCCTCGTCCCATGCCGCGCCCTGCGGCGCATGCCGGCGGCCATGGACGTACTCGAACGTGGTGTCGTCGGGTGCGACCAGACCGGCCCGAGCGCCGCCCTCGATGCTCATGTTGCAGATCGTCATGCGCTGTTCCATCGACAGGGCGCGGATCGCCTCGCCGCGGTACTCGAACACGTGGCCGGTGCCGCCGCCGATGCCGATCCGGGCGATCAGCGCCAGGATGATGTCCTTCGCGCTCACCCCCGGCCGCAGCCGCCCGTCGACCCGGACCTCGTACGTCTTCGGCCGGCGCTGGAGCAGCGTCTGGGTCGCCAGCACCATCTCGACCTCGCTGGTCCCGATGCCGAACGCCAGTGCCCCGAACGCGCCGTGGGTCGCCGTGTGCGAGTCGCCGCACACGATGGTCATCCCCGGCTGCGTGAGGCCCAGCTCGGGCCCGATGACATGGACGATCCCCTGGGTATCGCTGCCGAAGGCGTGAAGCGGAATCCCGAAGTCGCGGCAGTTGGCATCGAGCTGCGAGATCTGTGCCGCGGCCTGCAGGTCGACGATCGGCAGCCCGCGCGGCGCGGTCGGCGTGGAGTGATCGGCGGTTGCCACCGTCTTGTCGGGTCGGCGCACCGGGAGGCCACGGTTGCGAAGCCCGGTGAATGCCTGCGGGCTGGTCACCTCGTGGACGAGGTGGAGGTCGATCGCGAGGATCGCGGGCGCACCCGGCTCCTCGGCGACGACGTGCTCGTCCCAGATCTTCTCGACAAGGGTGCGCGGTCTGCTCATGCGGCGACGACTGTCCTGCTGCGGTTGCGGGGGCCCAAGCGTACCAGCGCGTCCATCGACCCAGCCATGCGGCTGCTGCGGGACGGGCGCCGCGCCTGCGGTGAACGGCAGGCTGGTACTTTCGGGGGGCGGTGGGGTGGGAGGAACGGGGCGCAGACTGAGCCTGTGTCAGAGGCCGCCGGGGAGTCCAGGCCGGCCCGCGCCGGGTCGGACGTCAACGCCATGCCCATGATCCCAACGAGCAAGCAGACCAGGACTCCGGCGCCCTCGGCCCGAGCCGCCTCGCGTCCCAAGGCGCGGCTCGCGGCGCCCCGCCGCCACCTGGATCGCATCCCTGTCGCGGTCCGGCTGGTCGTGCTCACCGCCGGCGTGGCCGCGGCCGCGGTCCTGATCTTCAGCCAGTTCCTGTACGGGCAGCCCGCGGTCCTCACGGACCTCAGCGTGCCGTGGCCCGTGATGGCGGTCGGCTTCTTCGCGGCCGAGCTGAAGGTGGTGGTGGTCCATTTCCGGCGCGAGCGCCATTCGTACTCGCTGAGCGAGCTCCCGGCGGTCATGAGCTTCTTCCTGCTCACCCCGACGGACTACTTCCTGGCCCTGCTGATCGGCAGCGGTGCCGCCCTCGCGCTGGACCGCGGCTCACCCATCAAGACCGTGTTCAACCTGGCCCATTTCGCGTTCACCGCCGCCGTGACGCTCACCGTGTTCCATGGGCTCCTTGCCCTTGGCCCGACGACCGGCCCCTGGGCGTGGATGGCAGCCTTCGCCGCCACCCTGGTCGGAGCAATCCTGAGCTCGTTCTCGATCGCGACGGTCATCTCGATCTCGGGCGGCGCGCCGCAGTTCGAGAAGCTGCCCGAGATGATCCAGTTCGGGGCGCTGGTGGCGATCGCCAACACCAGCCTCGGCCTGCTCGCGGTCTCGCTGATGCAGCTCGAGCCACAGCTGCTGGCGCTGCTGGTGGTGCCGCTGGTGGCCGTGTTCCTCGCCTACGGTGCCTACGTCTCGGAGCGGGAGAAGCACCAGCGCCTGGAGCTCCTGTACCAGTCCAGCCGGATCCTGCAGCACTCGCCGGAGCTCGACTCCGCGCTCGCGGCGCTGCTCGAGCACGCACGCGAGATGTTCCGAGCGGAGCGGGCGGAGATCCTTATCCGGCCGCGCGGTGACGGGGACGATGGATTGCTCACCACCTGCACGGCCGACGGCGCCGCGTCGGCGATGGAGCCGACCGCGGCGTCCCGGGCCGGGCGCCTCCACCAGCAAGTGGCCGCCGACCGGCGGGCCTTCCTCGAGACCGAACCGCACGCCGGCTCGGACGGGATCCGGAACGCGATGGCAACCCCACTGCTCGGTGAGTCCGGGCTCATCGGGTCGATCGTGATCGCCAACCGGATCACCGCGGGCACCACGTTCGGCGACGATGATCTGCGGCTGCTCGAGACGCTCGCCAACCAGTCCGCGGTCGCACTCGAGAACGGCCAGCTGGAGCAGTCGCTCGCCGAGCTCTCGCGGCTCAAGGAGGAGCTGCGCTACCAGGCGTATCACGATCCGCTCACGGGTCTGGCCAACCGCAGCCTGTTCGTCGAGCAGGTGAACGAGGCCATGGCGCGCGCCAGCGGCGAGCAGGTCCCGGTCGTGCTGTTCCTCGACCTCGACAATTTCAAGGACGTCAACGATTCCCTGGGCCATGCGGCGGGAGATCGGCTGCTGGTCACAGTCGCGGATCGCGTGCGGTCATGCGTTCGCAGCGTGGATCTCGCCGCCCGGCTCGGAGGCGACGAGTTCGCGGTCCTGCTGTACGACGACCGTGGCCTGTCAGCCGCCGTGATGGTCGCCACGCGTCTGATCGAGGTGATGGCGATGACGGTCCCGGTCGAGGGTCAGGATCTGCTGGTCACCGCCAGCATCGGGATCGCCGCGAGCCCGGCCGGCGCCGGCCACGCCGATGAGCTGCTGCGCAATGCCGATGTGGCGATGTACACCGCGAAACAGGCCGGGAAGAACCGGTTCGCCGTGTTCGAGTCCACGATGCACGCCGCGATCGTCGCGCGCCACGCGCTGTCCAACGAGCTGACACGAGGGGTCTCGAGCGACCAGATCGATGTCTTCTACCAGCCGATCGTGTCGCTGGCGGCGGGGCGGATTGCCGGGGTCGAGGCGCTCGCGCGCTGGCATCACCCGACGCGCGGTCTGGTGGGCCCGGACGAGTTCATCCCGCTGGCGGAGGAGAGCGGCGCCATCCTGGCGCTGGGCCGGAGCGTCCTGTATCGCGCCTGCTGTGACGTGGCGCCGTGGCACAACGACCGGGGTGAGCCACTGGCGCTCGCGGTCAACCTGGCGCCGGCGCAGCTGCAGCACGAAGGCTTCGTCAGCGATCTCGAGGACATTCTGCAGGTCTCGGGTCTCCCGGCCGAACGCCTCGTGCTCGAGCTGACCGAGACCGCGATGTTCCACGACACGCAGACGACGATCGCTCGGCTTGCGTCGGTGCGCGACCTGGGCGTCCAGATCGCGGTCGACGATTTCGGCACCGGCTACTCGTCGCTCGGATATCTGCGCCGCTTCCAGGTGGACATCCTCAAGATCGCGCGCGAGTTCGTGGTCGCCGGCGATGCCGGGCCGGATGGCTGGGCGTTCGCCCACGCGATCGTCGCCCTTGGTCGGACCCTGGGCCTGCGCATCGTGGCCGAAGGGATCGAGGACGATGCTCAGCTCGACCGGTTGCGCGAGCTGGGCTGCGAGCTGGGACAGGGCTTCCTGTTCGCCCGTCCTGTCCCGCGGTCGGTGTTGGCGGAGATGCTCGGGCAGCCCGTCGGCGCGTTCGGTGCGTCGCGCGCCGCCGCGTCGGGCCAGCGACCGCCCTCGGCAGGACAGCCGGGCGGGGGACCGTCCGATGGTCGTGAGCCGCGCCCCGCAGCGTCGCTGGTGGGCGGCTGATGTTCATCCTGTACCCGCTCGTTTTCGGGCTCGCCCTCGGGCTGCTGGTCGGCGGCCGCCTCGGCCGCCTCGGCTCGCTGCGTTTTCGGTGGGCTCCGGCCATCCTGCTCGGCCTGGTCGCACAGGTCGTGCTGTTCTCGGACCCGGTGACCTCGCGGATCGGAGATCTGGGGCCTCTCATGTACGTGGGAACGACCCTCCTCGTGGTGCTGGCCATCGTTCGCAACTGGGCGATCCCGGGGATCCCGCTGGTGGCCGCGGGCGCGGCATCCAACCTGCTGGCCATCGTCGCCAATGGCGGGTACATGCCCGCGGGTTCATCCGCCGTGGCCGCCATGGGCAAGCTGGCGCCGGCGGGGTACAGCAACAGCGCGCTGATGCCCGATCCGGTGCTCGCCCCGCTGACCGACATCTTCGCGATGCCCCGCTGGCTGCCCGGCGCGAACATCTTCAGCGTGGGAGATGTGCTGATCGGGGTGGGCATCGTGGTCACCGTGGTGATCGCGATGCGGGCGGGGCAGGACGCACCGTCCGGCGTCGGGCCGTTGCGATCTGGCACTGGCCCCGACGCCGTACGCGGCTAGTACCTCCGGGCGGGAGATGCGGCCGATCGTCGGGGGTACGGTCGGCCATGAGGCACGAAACCTCCGTCCCGACTCTGTCCAGGGCAAACCCGTCGCGAGGCGGGGACGCAAAGCCAGGGACCTTCCCCGGAAGGCAGCCCGGTTGCCGGAGCCGAAGACGCCAACGGCACGACTCAGAAGGAGTCAGACGACGTGAAGGCGAACCTGGCGCGCTTCACCTGGGCACTGGCGACGCTCGCCGCCATGGCCCTGATCTCGGGCGCAGGAATGCGGTGGTGCTGGTGACGCCGACAGGCGCGCCGCTGGTCGACTGCCAGCAGCGCTGGAGCTAGCGGGCGTCGCGCTCGCATCGCACTCATGGGACCGCCGGACAACCGGCGGTCTCCTGCTGTCGGGCCGGGCGCAGGTGCTCGGCCACCGGCCGCTCGCTCGAAGGACCGGCCGCTCGCTCGAAAGGTTGCGGCCGGGGTGGTTGCGCCTCTTCCGATGGACGGCTATGCTGCCCGAACCCGCCACGTGCGGGAGCACGGGAGTCAGGTCGCTTGGGCTTCTTCTCGGATCGCCAGCGCAGCAAGGTCGCGGTCGTGGTCACGACCGATGGCCGCCGCGTGAGCGTGCCCCTGCGTGACCTGGAGCCCCGCGACGTATCCCTTCTTGGCGTGCTTCGCTCGCTTCTTGCCGGGCTTGAGGACCTTCTGGGTCTCCTCATTACCGGCTCCCGGCGGGAGAACGGAGGAACGCGGAGGAGCGAGCGCCGCTGAAGCGCCCACCACCGAACACCGAAGGGACCCTCGCCGGGTGGCGAGGGTCTTTACATGTCCGGCCGGTTTCCGGGATCGGCGGACGGAGGACCGATGACGATGACCATGACCCGAGGTGAGCCACCGGCCGGACAGGCCGCGGGTTCGGTCGATCCGCCGGACGCCGGTTCGGTCGATCCGCCGGACGCCGGGCACGCGCCCCGCGCGCCTCGCAGTCACGTGCCCGGCGATGGATCCACGACGGCGGTGGCCGTGGAGCAGGCTCGGCGCGAGATGCTGCACGAGGGTCGCATGCGCAAGCGGACACGCATCGGCGCCGACGCGCTGATGGAAGCGCTCATCGTGCAGGGCGCAGACGTCCTGTTCAGCTATCCCGGCGGCGTCATCCTCCCGGTCTACGACATCCTGGGTGACTACCCGGAGATCCGCCACGTCCTGGTCCGCCACGAGCAGGGTGGCGGTCACGCCGCGGATGGCTACGCGCGGGCGAGCGGCAAGGTCGGCGTGTGCATGGGGACCAGCGGACCGGGCGCGACCAACCTGGTCACGGCGCTGGCAACGGCTCAGCTCGACTCGGTGCCCGTGGTCGCGATCACCGGCAACGTGCCCGCCGCGCTCATCGGCAAGGACGCGTTCCAGGAGATCGACATCACGGGCATCACGCTGCCCATGACCAAGCACAACTACCTGGTGCGCGACGCCGATGACATCCCGCGCGTGGTCGCGGAGGCGTTCTACCTCGCCAAGCACGGGCGGCCCGGCCCCGTGCACATCGACATCACCAAGGATGCGCTCCAGCAGGAGACCAACGCCGAGCACCCCAGCACCGAGGAGATCGTCGCCGGGTTGCCCGGGTTCCGGCCAAAGATCGAGGGCCACCCCAGGCAGCTCAAGATCGCCGCGAAGGAGATCGCGGCCGCCAAGCGCCCGCTGATCCTGGCCGGTCACGGGGTCCTGATCGCCGAGGCATGGGATGAGCTGCGCACGTTCGCCGAGAAGACCCAGATCCCGGTGGCCTGGACGCTGCTGGGCATCGGGGCGATCGACGAGGAGCATCCGCTCGCCTACGGCTACATGGGGATGCACGGCTGGAAGCACGTCAACCGCGCGATCCAGTCCGCCGACCTGCTCATCGCGATCGGGATGCGGTTCGATGATCGCGTGACGGGCAGCGTCCGAACCTACGCGCCCTACGCCCGGATCATCCACGCGGACATCGACCCGGCCGAGATCGGCAAGAACGTGGCCGTCGAGGTGCCCATCGTCGGCGATGCCAGGCACGTGCTCGAGGGTCTGTGCCGGATGACCTCCGCGGTCGACCCGGCGACCCGAGCCGAGTATCTCGCCCAGCTCGCGGAATGGCGTCGCGAGTCGGAGGGCTCATCGTGGCACGGGTCGGGCGCCTGGCGCGACGGCCTGCTGTCGGCCGACTTCGTGGTGCAGCGGATCGGCGAGCTCACCGACCACGTGGCGACCTACGTCGCCGACGTCGGCCAGAACCAGATGTGGCTGGCTCGGTACACGAAGTTCCGTCGCCCGCACAGCCACCTCAGCTCGGGCGGACTGGGCACCATGGGCTACTCGGTGCCCGCCGCGATGGGGGCCGCGCTGGGCAACCCGGCGGCCGAGACCTGGGCGATCACCGGCGACGGCGGGTTCCAGATGACGAGCCAGGAGCTGATGACCCTGGCTGCCGATCGGATCCCCGTCAAGATCGCGGTGCTCGACAACAAGAAGCTGGGCATGATCCGCCAGTGGCAGGAGATCGTGTACGCCGGCAACTACCACTCCGCGCATCTGCCCGGCCCAGACTTCGTGAAGCTCGCCGATGCCTACGGCATCCCGGCCTTCAAGGCGACCACGACCGACGATGTCGACCGGACGATCAAGGCCGCGCAGGCGGTCGACGGCCCCGCGTTGATCTGGTTCGAGATCGCCGAGGAGCAGAACGTGTTCCCGATGATGCCGGCGGGCAAGGGTCTGTCGGATCTGATCGAGACCTGGGGAGCGCCGGAGGAATGACCACCGAGCAGAGTCCCAACGGCGAGCACATCCATCCCGCCCACACGACGACCCCGCCGCCGCGCGCCGTCCCGGGCACCGGCGAGGCGCATCGCCACCTGCTGGTCGTGCTGGTGATGGACCGACCCGGCGTCCTGAACCGCGTGTCCAGCCTGATGCGGGCGAGGAACTTCAACATCGACTCGCTTGCCGTGTCACGCACCGACAAGCCGCACATCAGCCGGATGACGCTCACCCTGCACGGCGACGACGTCGCGGTCGAGCAGGCGGCCAAGCAGCTCTACCGCCTGGTCGACGTGCTCAAGGTCCAGGACATGACCTCGGACCAGGTCGTGGAGCACGAGCTGGCGTTCATCAAGGTCCGCGCCTCGAGCGCGAACCGGGCCGAGGTGATCAAGATCGTCGAGCTGTACAAGGGCCGGATCGTCGACATCGCCCCCGAGTCGGTGATCGTGGAGGCCACGGGAACCGAGGGCGAGATCGATGCCCTCGTGGCCCTGCTGCGCAGCTACGGGATCAAGGAGCTCGTACGCACCGGCGCGGTGGTCATGCTGCGCGGTGCGGGCTCGATCGAGGAGACGCTCAAGCTGTGAGTCCTCGGGTCGGTGGGGTCGCGAAGTGCCCCGCCGGCGCCCGGAGCGAGCTTCGCAACCAAGTGTCGAGGAAGGACCGGATTCTGTGACTGCCAGGATGTACTACGACGCGGACGCGGATCTGTCCGCTCTTGATGGGCAGACGGTCGCCGTCATCGGCTACGGCAGCCAGGGCCACGCGCATGCGCTCAACCTGCGCGACAGCGGCGTTGACGTCGTGGTGGGTCTCGCGCCGAGCTCCAAGAGCCGGGCGCTGGCCGAGGCTGCCGGGTTCCGCGTGCTCGACGTGGCCGATGCGGTTCGGGCGGCCGACGTGGTGATGATCGCGGTCCCGGACACCGTTCAGAAGGCCGTGTACGACGCGGAGGTCGGACCCAACCTGCGACCCGGCGCGCTGCTGATGTTCGCCCACGGATTCAACATCCGGTTCGGCCGGATCTCGCCGCCCGACGGTGTGGACGTGGGCATGGTCGCGCCCAAGGGCCCGGGGCACCTGCTGCGCAGTGTGTACGAGCAGGGTGGCGGCGTGCCGGCGCTGTTCGCCGTCGAGCAGGACCCGTCGGGCACGGCCCGCGCCCGAACCCTCGCCTACGCCCGCGGCATCGGGGCCACCCGCGCCGGTGTGCTCGAGACCACGTTCAAGGAGGAGACCGAGACCGACCTGTTCGGCGAGCAGGCACTCCTGTGCGGCGGCGTCTCGGCGCTGATCAAGGCCGCCTTCGAGACCCTGGTCGAGGCGGGCTACCAGCCCGAGCTCGCGTACTTCGAGACGATGCACGAGCTCAAGCTGATCGTGGACCTGATGTACCGCGGCGGGCTCAACTTCATGCGCTTCAGCGTGAGCGACACGGCCGAGTTCGGCGATTACGTGTCCGGACCGCGGGTGACCGAGGGCGTCAAGGCGGCGATGCAGGACGTGCTCACCGATATCCAGAGCGGCTCGTTCGCCACCCGCTGGATCGCCGTCCAGGAGGCCGGCGGTGAGGAGTTCCAGCAGCTTCGCGAGCAGGATCGCAACCATCAGATCGAACAGGTGGGCGCCGAGCTGCGCGCCAAGATGCCGTTCCTCAAGCCGGTCGTCGTCGACGCAGGCCAGGCGCAGGCGGTGGCGAGCTCGGTACCCGGGGAGGTCCCAGGATGACGTTCGAGGCCACGCACCCGACCTATGGCGGCGGGGTCGCCGCGGGTGCGGTCCGCATCTTCGACACCACGCTGCGGGACGGTGAGCAGGCACCCGGCGCGGGCCTCACCGCGGCCGAGAAGCTGGAGGTGGCACGCCAGCTCGCCCGTCTCAACGTCGACGTGATCGAGGCCGGCTTCCCGGCCGCGTCTCCGGGTGACTTCGAGGCGGTCCGGCGGATCGCCGAGGAGACCAAGGGCGGGATCGCCGTGGCGGCGCTCGCTCGCTGCCGGGACGGGGATCCGCAACGGGCCGTCGAGGCCATCAGCGTGGCGGAGCGCCCGCATCTGCACCTGTTCATCGCCACCAGCGACATTCACCTCAAGCACAAGCTCCGGATGTCGCGCGAGGACGCGCTCGCCGAGGCTCGGCGCTGGGTGTCGTGGGCACGCCAGACGCTCGGGCCAAACGCCGAGATCGAGTTCTCGGCCGAGGACGCGTCCCGGACCGAGGAGGCGTTCCTGCTCCAGGTCTACCAGGCGGTGGTCGAGGCGGGCGCATCGACGGTCAACATCCCCGATACGGTCGGGTACGCCATCCCTGCCGAGTTCGGCTCGCTGGTGGGCAGGGTCGTCGACCTCGTGGGGGCTGACGCCACGGTGAGCGTCCACTGCCACAACGATCTCGGGCTCGCCACCGCCAACACGCTGGCCGCCGTCCAGGCGGGCGCGCGCCAGGTCGAGGTCACGATCAACGGCCTCGGCGAGCGGGCCGGAAACGCGTCGCTGGAGGAGGTCGTGATGGCCCTCCGGACCCGACCGACGCAGTTCCCCGATCTCGCCGCGAGCGTGCAGACGGACCAGATCACGCCGGCGTCGCGGCTGGTGTCGTATCTGACCGGGTTCACGATCCAGCCCAACAAGGCGATCGTGGGTGCCAACGCGTTCGCCCACGAGTCGGGCATCCACCAGGACGGGTACCTCAAGAACCCGCTGACCTACGAGATCATGACGCCGCAGTCGGTCGGCCTGTCGGGCAGCACGCTGTCGATCGGCAAGCTGTCCGGCCGGCGCGGCCTCCAGGGCAAGCTCCGCGAGCTGGGCCACGACCTGGAGGGCGAGGCGCTCGACGCGCTGTATCGCGACGCGATCGCGCTCGCGGATGCCAAGAAGGAGGTGACCGACGCCGACCTGCTCGCACTGGTCGAGCAGCGCAAGGCGGACGTCCCGCGGTCGATCGAGCTGCTGGGCTGGAACATCAGCTCGGCCAGCGGCGGTCACTCGGTGGGCAGCGTCTCGCTGGTCGTCGCGGGCGAGCCGAAGGCCGCCAACGCGACCGGGAACGGACCGGTGAACGCGCTGTTCGCGGCGGTGGACGAGGCGGTCCAGCCCGTCCTGGGCTGGCATCCCGTGCTGGCCGAGTACGAGATCAAGGCCGTGTCGGGCGGCGAGGACGCGCAGGGCCAGGTGCTCGTGCGCTGCCGCCGGTCATCGGACGAGGGACCGGGGGCGCTCGTCGTCACCGGCCACGGGTTGTCGACGAACATCATCGAGGCCTCGCTCGACGCCTATGTGGTCGCCGCCAACAAGCTCCACGGCGCCGAGATCAACGGGGTCGAGGTAGCGTTCGTCGGACGGCACACGGCGCAGGAGCTCCCGTGACAGACACCGTGTCGAGGTATCGGGTCGCGCTCATCCCCGGCGACGGGGTGGGGCCCGAGGTCGAGGCGGCGGCCGTCGAGGTGCTCGAGACGACGGCCCGGGCGTTCGGCTTCGGGTTCGACTGGACCGAGCTCACCGTGGGCGGCGCCGGGATCGACGCGTACGGGGTGGCGATCCGACCGGGCGACGTCGAGGTCTGCCGCGACGCCGATGCGGTGCTGCTGGGCGCCGTCGGGGGGCCGAGATGGGACGATCCCGATGCCATGGTGCGGCCCGAGCAGGCGCTGTTCGCGTTGCGCGGGGGCCTCGGCCTGTTCGCCAACCTGCGCCCGATCACCGTTCATCCGGCATTGATCGCCGCCTCCCCGCTGCGGCCCGAGCTGCTCGAGGGCGTCGACTGCCTGATCGTGCGCGAGCTGACCTCGGGCCTCTACTTCGGCAAGCCGTCCGAGCAGCGCGAGATGGCCGACGGTCGGGCTGCGATCGACACCCTGTGGTACACGGAGGGTGAGATCCGGCGCATCGTGACGCTCGCGTTCGAGCTCGCGCGGGACCGTCGGCGCAGGGTGACGCAGGTCGACAAGGCCAACGTGCTGGCAACGTCGCGGCTGTGGCGCAAGGTGACCGAGGAGGTCCGGACGGGCTTCCCGGACGTGGCGCTGGAGCATCGGCTGGTCGACTCCGCCGCGATGGTCCTGGCCAGTCGCCCGGCCGTGTTCGATGTCATCGTCACCGAGAACCTGTTCGGCGACATCCTGTCCGACGAGGCGGCGGTCATCACCGGCTCGCTGGGGATGCTGCCCTCGGCGTCGCTCGGGACGCGCACCACGGCGCACGGCCGCCACGGGCTGTACGAGCCGATCCACGGCTCCGCGCCGGACATCGCCGGTCAGGACATCGCCAACCCGCTCGGGACGATCCTGTCGGCGGCGATGATGCTGCGCTGGTCGCTGGGACAGGCTGCCGCCGCGGAGGCGGTCGAGGCTGCGGTGCACGGCGTGCTGGCCGACGGTTTCCGGACCAGGGACCTGGTGCCGGCCGATCCCGAGGCAGCCGCGGCGTGCACGGTCGTCGGAACGACGGCGATGGCCCGGGCAGTGGGGGAGCGGATCGCGATTTCGCGGCCGGTGACCGCCTGACGGCGGGGCACCGGCCGGCGCGCAACGACGATCCCCCCTGCAGCGGCACTGGACCCACGAACCGAGATGACCACCCCCGCCGACCTTCCGGTCACCCTCTACGACACGACCCTTCGCGATGGCACCCAGGGCGAGAACATCACGCTCTCGCTGGCCGACAAGCTGCGCATCGCGCGCATGCTCGACGAGTACGGGTTCCCGTTCATCGAGGGCGGCTGGCCCGGCTCGAACCCCAAGGACATCGAGTTCTTCGCCGCCGCCCGGCGGCAGCGCTGGGCGCATGCGCGGTTGGCCGCGTTCGGCTCGACCCGGCACCGGTCGAACAAGCCCGGCGAGGATCCCAACCTGCGCGCGCTGGTGGCGGCCGAGACGCCCGTGGTCACGATCTTCGGCAAGAGCTGGCTGCTCCACGTGACCGACGTCCTGGGTGCGACCCCGGCCCAGAACCTGGACATGATCGCGGACTCCATCGGCTTCGTCGTCGATCACGGACGCGAGGCGGTGTACGACGCCGAGCACTTCTTCGACGGCTACCGGGCGGACCGCGACTATGCGCTGGCCACGCTCCGTGCGGCACGCGACGCCGGCTCGCGCACGCTCGTCCTGTGCGACACGAACGGTGGCACGCTCACCGACGACCTCACCCGGATCCTGGTGGACGTGCGCGGGTCGCTCGAAGCCGACCCGGACGCGCCGTCGGTGACCTGGGGCATCCACACCCACAACGACGCCGAGCTCGCGGTGGCCAACTCGATCGCGGCGGTCCAGGCCGGCGTACGACACGTGCAGGCCACCATCAACGGCTATGGCGAGCGCTGCGGCAACGCCAACATGGTCTCGATCCTGGCCAACCTGGCGCTCAAGACCCCCAACGAGCTGACGCCCACCGGCGGGGGCGACCTGGCCGCCCTCACCGAGCTCAGCCGGTCTGTGGCCGAGATCGCCAACGTGACCCCCAACGACTACCAGCCGTACGTGGGGCGGTCGGCGTTCGCGCACAAGGGCGGCGTGCACGGTGCGGCGGTGGCCAAGGTGGAGCGGAGCTACCAGCACGTCGATCCGGGCAC
Source organism: uncultured Chloroflexia bacterium (assembly GCA_963734995.1). GTDB lineage: Bacteria > Chloroflexota > Limnocylindria > Limnocylindrales > CSP1-4 > CAIXZV01. Next base: position 234,115 of record CAVTJD010000012.1, on the reverse strand, counting down.
GGTCGGCAACGCCGGCCGGCTGGTGGTCTCGGAGCTCGGAGGCAGGGCGAACACCGCGATCCGCGCCCGTCAGCTGGGACACGAGCTCGAGGGCGTGCTCGACCCGCGCGAGCTCTCGAAGCTGATCAAGGAGCTCGAGAACGAGGGGCTCGCGTTCGAGGGCGCCGAGGCGTCGTTCGAGCTCCTGATCCGGCGCAACAGCCCCGGCTACGAGGCGCCGTTCCGGATCGTCGACTACACGGCGCTGGTGGAGCAGCGGTCGGGCCGGGAGCTGCTCGCGGAGGCCACCGTCAAGGTCGAGGTGGCGGGCGAGGTGCTCCACACGGCCGCCGATGGCAACGGTCCGGTCAACGCCCTCGACGGTGCGCTGCGCAAGGCGTTGGGTGCGTTCTATCCGGTGCTCGATGCGGTCCACCTGGTCGACTACAAGGTACGGATCCTCGACGGGACCACCGCGACGGCGGCACGCACACGCGTCATCATCGATTCGCAGGACGGATCCCGGACGTGGTCCACCATGGGCAGCGACACCAACATCATCGCGGCCTCGGCGCAGGCGCTGGTCGACTCGCTCGAGTACGCGATCTGGAAGTCGGGCGCCGAGCTCCGTCGCCGCGATGAACGCCAGTTCACGACGACCCACGATCAGGCCACGACCCCGACCACACCGGGAGGTTCCGCATGAGCGATGCGACCACGCGCCCCGAGCCCGCCCACCTGTCCCGCTGGACCGTGACCACGGGCAGCAGCGTCGGCAGCCGGGCGGCGGTCGTGATCCACGCCGGCGGTCACGACTGGAAGGCGTCGGCCGAGGGCAACGGCGCGGTCGACGCGCTCTACCAGGCGGTCGACCGCGCCCTGTCCGATGTGCTCGGCGGTCACCCGTTGCTGCTGGCCTACGACGTCCATGCGCTGGCCCAGGGTCCTGACGCCCAGGGCCAGGTGACGGTGCGGATCGCGCCACCGGAGTCGGCCGAGGGTGCCAGGAGCGATGGCCGGTTCACGGGCGAGGTCACCAGCACCAACATCGTGGCGGCCTCGGTCGAGGCCTACGTCAGGGCGCTCAACGCGATGCTGGGCGACGAGTCCTGGGCCGGTGCGGCCGAGGAGGCCGGCACCCGCGGTCGCGTGCGGTCGCGCAGCGCGGAGACGGCAAGCGACACCGTTGCCGAGTTCGACGAGGAGGGCGTCCCGATCGACGCTACCGAGTGGTTCAACCGCTGACGGGAGGATGGCCGGTGCCGCGCGCGTCGACCCGACGAGCCCCATGACGCGGGCCTCCGAACGAATCGTCGTCGCCTACACGGGTGAGCCCGGAGCGTTCGCCGAGGAGGCCGTGCTCGCATTCTTCGCCCGCCCGGAGGCACGACCCGTGTCCTCGTTCCGTGCCGTGTTCGAGGCCGTGCGCGATGGCGACGTGGCCGCGGGCGTGGTCCCGGTCGAGAGCTCGCGCCTCGGCACCATCCGCGAGAACCTGGACCTGCTGCACGCGTTCGAGCTGCCGATCGTGGGCGAGGTGTCGGTGCCGGTGCGGCTCGCCCTGCTCGCCCTGCCCGGCGAGCGGCTGGACACGATCGAGCGCGTCTACTCGATCGCGGCCGCGCTGGGTCAGGCCGACGAGTTCCTGCGCTCGCGGCCGTGGACGATCCAGACCACCTACAACACCGCCGGCGCGGCGAAGCAGGTCGCGGACCGTGGCGAGCGTGGCGCAGCGGCCGTGGCATCGGCACGCGTCGCGGGGATCTACGGGCTCAAGGTCCTCGCCGACGGCATCCAGACAGGTGAGGGCAACCGGACCAGGTTCGCGGTCATCGCCCGCCCGCAGAGCGAGGCTATCGTCCTGCGAGCCGCCCGGCCCGGTGCGATCAGCGGCGCGCCACGGACGACGCTCGTGTTCGCCGTCCGGAACGTCCCCGGCTCGCTCTACCGGTCGCTCGGCGCGTTCGCCGACCGCGGGCTCAACCTGTCGCGCCTGGAGTCGCGACCGTGGACCGCACGCGGCGCCCGCTGGGAGTACCTGTTCTGGGTCGACCTCGATGCCGATCCGGGCGACCCGGCCTGTGCGGCCGCCATCGAGGCGCTGCGCGACGAGACAGAGCTGGTCCGGATCCTGGGCAGCTACCCGCGCGCCTCCGAGGACTGACACCCCGTCCACCGGACTGCCATCCTCATCCGGCCGGCATGGTGACGCCTACAATCGGAGCGTCCCGCTGCGCGCAAGATCGCCGCCTCCCGAGGTGCTCCGCCATGGTCACGACCTCCGCCACCGTTCCGCATCCCATCTATCTCGCCGGGCAGTGGGTCGACTCGCCTGACACGCTCACGATCGCCAACCCCGCCCGTCCCGGCGAGCCGGCGGGCGCCACCTACCAGGCGACGCCCGAGCAGTACGAGGAAGCGGTCGCGGCCGCCGTTCGGGCGTTCGAGGTGACCCGCACGCTGCCTGCCTACGAGCGCGGCCGGATCCTGCGCGAGATCAGCGCCGGGATCAAGGCCAGGCGCGAAGAGCTGGGTGCGCTCATCGCCGCCGAGGCCGGCAAGCCGATCCGCGACGCCCTGGGTGAGGTCGATCGCGCGGTCCTGACGTTCCGCCTGGGCGCCGAGGAAGCCGAGCGGATGACGGGCGAGACCATCCCGCTCGACCTGATGGCGTCGAGCAAGGGCCGGGTCGGCATCACGCGGCGCTTCCCGATCGGACCGATCGCCGGGATCAGCCCGTTCAACTTCCCGTTGAACCTCGCCGCCCACAAGGTCGCCCCGGCCATCGCATCGGGCAACCCGATCGTGCTCAAGCCGCCGTCCAAGGACCCGCTGGTGATGTTGACGGTGGGCGAGATCATCGATGCCGCCGGCGTGCCCGAAGGCTCGGTGAGCATCCTGCCCATGAGCCGCGAGCTGGGCGACCGGATGGTGTCCGACGAGCGGTTCAAGCTGCTGACGTTCACGGGCAGCCCCGCGGTCGGCTGGCGGATGAAGGAGCGGGCCGGCAAGAAGAAGGTCGTGCTCGAGCTGGGTGGCAACGCGGGCGTGATCGTGGACCACAATGCCGATCTCGACTGGGCGATCAAGCGCATCGTCACCGGAGCCTTCGCGTACAGCGGCCAGGTGTGCATCAGCGTCCAGCGCCTGTTCGTGCACGAGGCCGTGTGGGACGCGTTCATGGAGCGGTTCGTCGCGGCGGCCGGGGCGCTCAAGGTGGGCGATCCGGCGGATCCCACGACCGACGTGGGGCCGATGGTCGATGAGGCCAATGCCCTGCGTACCCAGGCCTGGGTCGACGAAGCACGCGCGGCGGGGGGAAAGGTCCTGCTGGGCGGGACCGCGGACGGCACCTACTTCCCGCCCACGATCCTGACCGACACGCCGGTCACGGCCCGGGTGTGCAGCAGCGAGGCGTTCGCGCCGCTGGTCGTCGCGTTTCCGTTCCACGCCATCGGCGACGCGATCGACGCCGTGAACGACAGCCTGTTCGGGCTGCAGACGGGCGTGTTCACCAACGACCTCGACCATGCCTGGGCGGCGTTCCACCGGCTGGAGGTCGGCGGGGTCATCGTCAACGACATCCCGACCTACCGGATCGACCACATGCCCTACGGTGGCGTCAAGGATTCGGGCCTGGGTCGCGAGGGTCTCCGCTGGTCGATCGAGGACATGACCGAGCTGCGGCTCATGGTGCTCGCCTGGCCCCAGTGAGGTCGCGCCGGTAGCGGACGTCGGGCCGCCGGGAGCACGCCCGCTCCGGCTTGCCCTCAGGTTCCGGGCGTCCCCCGTCACGCACCGGGCCATCCCCCAGGTGGGGAGAGCGGCGGAGCACCGGGGATTCGGGCTCGACCGGATGTCCCACCCTGCGCCACCCGTTGCCGGCGTGCACCGCGACGCGCACGGGGTTGAGTGTCAAACCGCTGACAACCGTCCGACTGGCACGGATTGGGACGGTTAAGGCTATTGACCTAGTACCAACGTACTGGGAGACTCTGGAACTCGAGGGAGCGTCGCGGGGGCCGCACTCGGTGAGGGGATAGCGGCCATTCGATCTGGGGGAGGCCGACCCTTTCTTCCATCCGGGGGAAGAGAGGCTCGATGAGGCGACGGATCAATCGCTGACGCACGTCGACTGGCGCGCGTCGCCCGGCAACCCAACGCATCCGTACCCGTGGGCTACGGCATGCCGATGCAGGTTCGCCGCGCCGTCGAGCAGTTCACCAAGGGCAGAGTGGGGTCACGCCCTGTCCGCGTGACGCCAATCGGCAGTGGGTGAGTCCCACGCACACCTGGAGGGGTGGCACATGACGCTGAATCCAAGGCATCGCCGCGCGAAGCCGCGCTGGCTCCTCGCGCTGGGCGCCATTGCTGCGCTGACCCTGCTCGTCGCGGGCATGGTGCTTGCCGTGCACGACGAGGGGTTCCAGCTCGACGGCAACACGCTCAAGGACGATCTGACGACCGGCTATCCCAACCCGGACAGCACGCTCTCGGGCGCCTTCGCGGGTCCATACGACTGGGACAGCCTGTTCGACAGCACCGGGGCGAAGCGGGATCCGTTGCCGCCCGGCTTCCTCGATGCGACCTTCCTGAAGGACTTCGGAACCAAGCAGAAAGGCCAGAACACCGTCTTCGACACCTCGGACGGTACGACCTTCACCACCGGGTCCAAGGACATCCTCAACATCAACGAGTGGCGGTGCGTTGGCGCCAACAACGTGACTGACAAGGGCGACATCATGAACGCCTATGCCACCGTGTTCCGCAATGATGCCGGTGACCGGATCCTGTACTTCGGACTCGAGAAGTACATCGACAACGGATCCAACAACGTCGGGTTCTGGTTCCTCGCGGATGGGTCGTTCGGCTGCCAGGAAGGCGGCACGGGCAATGGCAACGCGTTCGTCGGTGAGCACCACGATGGCGATGCGCTGATCGTGTCCGAGTTCACCAAGGGCGGTGGCGTGAGCACGATCAAGGCCTACCGCTGGAACCGGCCGGACCCGTCGCAGCCCGGCTCGTTGAGCAGTGACCCTGTCGAGGTGGGCGTCGACTGTGTTCGTGGGGCGGATGCAGACACGACCTACGACACGTGCGCCACGACCAACATCCTCGACCAGACGCCGATCTGGCCGCACGCCTCCAAGACAACCGGCCTCAACAACAGCTATCCGCCGGCCACGTTCTTCGAGGGCGGGATCAAGCTCACGGGAACTGTGTTCCAGAACTCGTGCTTCAACAGCTTCCTGGCAGACACGCGGTCCTCGCAGGAGACCACGGCCACCCTGTATGACTACGCCAGCGGCGAGCTCGCCGCGTGCGGCTCGCTCAAGGTCGTGAAGGTGACCGGCCCGGACACAACCGATCCGCAGGACTTCTCGTTCACCACGACCGAGCCCGCGGGCAACGACAACATCGACGACGCCTTCACGCTCGATACCGACCCCGCGGACGGGACGCCGGATACGAACCCCGACCAGGTCACCTGGTCAGCGGTGCCGCCCGGCACGTACACGATCACCGAGGCTGACGCCTCCGCCTCGGGCTGGTATCTGAACGACATCAGCTGTACCAAGAACGGCGAGGCGTTCACGCTCGCCGACGGCAGCACCGACACCTCGAGCGGCGTCGCGACGGTCGAGATGGGCTTCGGCGACAACGTCGTGTGCACCTACACCAACTACAAGCCGAGCGCCTATCTCGACATCACCGGTGACGGTACCAACGAGATCGGCAACGACCACCAGTTCACCGTCACGGCGTATGCCAATGATGGCGACGGCAGCGCGAACCATCCGGCCAGCGGCGTGAACGTGACCGTCGCGCTGACCGACGCCAACGGCGCCGACACCAGCGCAGCCACCAACACGTGCACGACGGCCGCCGACGGGACCTGCTCGGTGACGATCAACTCCGCCACCAGCGGAACCACGACCGGGACCGCCTCGGCGACGATCAGCGTCCATGGCGTGGACGTCGCCGTCGACACGACGACCGACGCGACGATCGCGGCCAACCAGAGCGTGCTCAAGACCTGGGTCGACGCCAAGGTGACGATCGGCGAGTCGGCGACCAACGCTGTCGGCGACGATCACACCGTAACCGGCACGGCGTACGTCGACTACGGTGACGGCCTTGGCTTCGTGACCGCGCCGAATGGCACCACGATCAACTTCAACATCGAAAGCGGTCCGGGGTCGCTGAGCGCGTCGAGCTGCGCCGTTGACGGGGGGGACGGCAACTGCACCGTGACCCTGACCTCGAACGCGACCGGGGTGACGGTCGTCAGCGCGAGCTTCACGATCTCGGTCGACGGCGCCTCGATGACCCGGACGACGGGCACCGGCGCCCCGAACAGCGTGAACCTGACCAAGACCTGGGTGGACGCCGCGATCGACATCACGAACGACGGCACCAACCGGGTCGGCGACGATCACGATTTCATCGTCACGACGTACGCCGATACGGGCGACGGCAACGCCTTCGTCAAGGTCGGCGGCGTGGACGTGACAGTGGCCCTGGTCGATGCTCATGGCGCCGACACGGGCCCTGCGACCGCCACCTGCGCCACGGAGGCCAACGACCAGGATCCTGATTTCGGGACCTGCGCCGTCACCATCAGCTCCGACACGACCGGCACCACGACCGGCACCGCGTCGGCGACGATCACGGTCGGCGGCCTGGACATCGCCGTGGACTCCAGCACCGACTACACGGTCCCGGCCAACGCCAGCGTCCTCAAGACGTGGGTCGATGCCCGCATCGGCATCAGCGGCACCGACACCAACGGCATCGGCGAGCCGCACACGTTCACGGTCACGGTCGAGAAGGACCTCGGTGATGGTGCCGGCTTTGTGCCGGCGGCTGACGAGCAGGTCGACGTGACCCTGGTGGATGCCCTGGGCGCGAGCCATGAGCTCGATGAGGGACAGACGACGTGCGACGTGCCGGGAGACGCGTTCGACGGCACGGGCACCGACAGCAACGGACAGTGCGTGGTCGTGTTCACATCGAACACCGCGGGCACGGTGACCGGATCGGCATCCTCGATGCTGACCGTGTCCGGTGTGCCGATGACGGTGTCCACGTCTGACACGAATGCATCGTCGGGACCGAGCGTTATCAAGACATTCGTCGACGGCACGCTCGTGTGGCACAAGAACGACAACCACGGCAACCGACTCGCCGGCGCGACCTTCCAGGTGTGCCGCACGACCAGCTACAACAGCATGACGGACAGCCAGGACGACACCGCTGACGTCTGCTGGTCCGTGACCGACAACAACACCGCACCCGGTGCCGGCGAGAAGGCCGACGAGGATCCTGCCGACGGTGACTTCGAGCTCAGCGGCCTCGTTCTCGGGACCTACACGGTTCGGGAGACCGCCGCTCCGACCGGCTACTACATCGACAACCCGGACGCTGTGTCCGCCGGTGCGATGACCACCAGCAGCACGACGCTCGAGATCACCGATCCGTTCGTGAACTCGAAGGCGTTCCGTCTGATCGTGCTGACCTGCGACGACATCTCCAAGGAGCTCGTCGTGAGCTCGGTCGACCTGGACGGGGATGGCAAGGACACGCTGGACGCGTCCGATCTCGCCAACCTCGGCTGGTTCAAGAGCGACGGCAACGGCGGCTATGTGCCGCTCACCGAGGCAGACCTGTGCGCGCTGCCCGGCGCCAGCTACGGGTCACTGGACGAGGGGACCTACACCCCGGCGGTGACCATCCCGAAGAACGTCCCGACACCGTAGTGCGCTAGCGCTCACGGGCACATGAAGAAACGGCCGGGTCGACCGACCCGGCCGTTTCGCTTGTCCACGAGGACCCCTGGCCGTCGGTCAGGGCAGGGCGTCGAAGGTGGTGGTCGCCGCGACCCGCCACCTGGACCCGTGGAACCAGTACCCGGCCTCTGCCGTGCAGGACGCGCCGCCGGAGCTCCAGCTCGGCGTCGGCCCGAGCGTGAGCGTTGCGGTTCCGTCGCTGCTCAGCGATCGGTACTGCTCGTAGACCATCATGCCGTCCTGATAGCACATGGCGTGGACCCAGGCGGCATTGGATCCGCTCGCATGCGCCGTGGTCGTGGACCCGAAGTAGCCATCATCGACGGTGAGGCTTGCGCCACCGCCACCGCCCTGATGCGCGCTGTTGCCGCCCTTGGCGGCGAGTGTCGTGCCGGCCACCAGGCCGACGGCCAGCAGGGCGACGAGCGTACCCTCGGCCAGGGCCGCCAGGGCGTGACGACGCCGGCCTGGGCGAGTCTCGGGGGGCACGGCAGCATCGGCCTGCTCCCAGTGCGTGCCAGTCCAGTACGACATGGCGTATACCTCCGGCAACCCGGCTGACTGGCAGCGCCCGTGTGGGTCGTCGTGCCAGTCCCGTGGCTTTGCGTCCCCGCCTCGCGACGGGTTTGCCTTGATCGGGTCCCGGAGGCCCCCGGTGCGTCCGGGTGAGTTGACCAGGAGCTCCTCCTGATCCAACGCGCTGAGCATAGGCCGCCAGCGACCGCCCAGCCATGGTTCGTCGGAGGGGCATTAAGGTGGCGCGTCTGTACCCTTCGCCAACCCCACTCGAGTGGCCCGAACCGGTCATGTATGGTCCCACCAGGGCTCCAGGGCCTCGCAAAATCCTGTGCGTCGACGCACCGCCCGAACACGGCGCCCGGCCAGATCGCAGGTGCCTGGCGGGCGACGTTGGGGCTACCAGGAGCTCGCCACGGCCCCCGGTACCTCGGCGGCGCCGCCGGAGCGCGTGATCCGCGGGAGGCCAAGCGCATCGCGTGCGTCCGTGGGCCGTTCGCGGGTGGCATCCCCGTTTGCCGTCGCGTAGCGCAGGACCAGCTCGCGCAGCTCGTCATCGCGATCGCCCGATGCCATCGCCAGCATTGCCCGCGCATGGTCGCCGACGTCCCACGCCGGGGGTGGTGCGACGGCTCGCAGCACCTTTGCGCTCGCGGTGGATTCGACCGCTTCGGCGTCGTAGAACAGCTCCTCGTGGAGCTTCTCGCCCGGCCGCAGACCGACGATCTCGATCGGTTGGCATTCGGGATCCCGGCCCGACAGACGGATCAGGTCGTGGGCGAGATCCAGGATCCGCACCGGCTCGCCCATGTCGAGCACGAACAGGTCGCCTTCGCGGCCCAGCGCCGCGGCATCGAGGATGAGCCACGATGCCTCGGGGATGGTCATGAAGAAGCGCGTCATGTCGGGATGCGTGATCGTGAGGGCCTGGCCCTTCTCCAGCTGCTCCTGGAAGATCGGGATCACGCTGCCGTTGGAGCCCAGCACGTTCCCGAACCGGACCGACACATAGGCCCGACCCGTGCGGCGCGCGCTGTCGGCGACCAGCATCTCCGCAACGCGTTTGCTGGCACCCATGACGCTGCTTGGACGAACTGCCTTGTCCGTGGACACCAGGACGAACCGCTCGACTCCCGCATCGGCTGCCGCGTCCAGCATCGAAAGCGTGCCGCCGATGTTCACGTGGACCGCGTCCGAAGGGTGGTCCTCCATCATCGGCACGTGCTTGTAGGCCGCCGCATGGAAGATGACGCTGGGTGCTTCGGCAGCGATCAGTCGATGCATCGGCACCCGGCTCGCCACATTGCCCAGGTGGGCGTGGACCTCCCCGGTGCCCCGGCCGTGCTCCCGTCTGGCCTCCAGCTCTCGCTGGAGCATGTACAGCGGGCTCTCGGCGCGATCGACCAGGACGAGCCTGCGCGGCCCGAGCGCGTACACCTGGCGAGCCAGCTCGGAGCCGATCGACCCACCGCCACCAGTGATCAGCACGGTGCGGTCCCGGATGATGTCCTCCACGCCCGCGGCGTGCTGCGTGATCATTGGCCGCCGCAGCAGATCCTCGACGCGGACCTGACGAACGCGATAGGCATCGATCGTTCCATCGAGCAGGTCCGACATGGACGGCACGGTTCGGACCTCGAGCTGGCGAGTGAGGGCAGCGTCAACCACCCGGCGGACGGCATTGCCCGATGCGCTGGGCATCGTGATCAGCAGGACTCCGGCGCCAGTCTCGGTGACGGCGCGATCCAGTGCCTCGAGTCCGCCGAAGACTCGCAACCCGCCGATGATGCTGCCGGCCAACGTCGGATCGTCGTCCAGAAAGCCGACGGGCTGCACCCCTGCGTCCCAGTGGCGCTTCGCGGATCTCGCCAGGATCGCTCCGGTCTCGCCGGCACCGTACAGGAGAGTGGCGTGCGACACCGCGGCGGAGCTCCGTGAGCCTCCCGGTGCAAGGTCGTAGGCGGCACGGATGCCGAACCGGACGCCGCCGATGATGGCGGTGCTAAGCAGCAGCTCGATCGGCCAGAACGAGCGCGGAAAGCCCTCGGTCCAGGAGGTGCCCGCAAGATAGGTGCCGCCGTAGAAGATGGTCATGGCGATCACGGACCCGAGCAGGATCGCCGCCACGATCCGCTCCAGGTCGGGCACACCCGCGTGCCGCCAGCGGCGCGCGTAGAGGCCGCAGCCACGGCTCGTCAGCGTGCGCACGGCAAGCAGCAGGACGGTCACGAGCGGGAACGCCGGCACGAACATCGGACCACTTACCCGATCGAAGCGAAGCGCAACGGCCAGATAGGCGGCGATGGCTACGCCCACCAGATCGATCACGAACAGATACGGTCCGTAGGATCGATTCGCGATGCGAACCGCGAAATGTGTGCTCGTCCTCGGCCCGTCTGTGCTGGATGCCACACGCCGGGCAACCGGCGCGACAAAACGGGTCCGCAGGCGGTCAGCCAACGACCGGCTCCCCCTGAAACAGCGTCATATCTCCCCCGATACCCATGAGTGCCCAACCCCCGTGCTCGCCGGGTTTCCCCTTCCGACCCAACGGCTGTGGCCACGCTAGCCGATTCGTCCCCGGGTGCCTAGTACTTCTGGGGTTTCGAGGCCCATATCGACCGATTCGGCGGTGTCAGGGCGCACCAAGCAGCACGCACGGAACCGTCCGCCGAACCGGGAACGGTACGGGGGACATCGAGACGCGGCACCGGAGCATGTTGTTGACGATCGGGCACCGGGGCCCGATCATCGCATCGCCGTCCGTGGGTCTGTGTGGTGCCCGTCGCGCCATCAGCTACCCATCGCGCCGAGGAGTCATCCGTGGAGTTACGCCGACAGTTCGCCATCGTTCGGGCATGGCTGCCGCTGCTGTTGGCGACCACGCTGCTGGGAGGCGTCGCCACCTTCCTGTTCATGCATACGCGTCCCGATGTCTACCAGGCCTCGACCACGCTGCTGCCCGAGCAGCTGATGCCCGGCAACGGCGTCGACTACGCGAACGTGTCGGTCAGCCGCCTGGTGAGTCTGTCCACGAACTACGCGTTCATCGCACGCAGCCAGGAGGTGCTGTCGGACGTCGCGACGAAGCTCGATATCACCGAGCCTGTCGAGGAGCTAGCCAAGCAGGTCGACACGCAGATCAACTACGACACTGCCGCGCTCACCATCAGGGCCCGGGCGGGTGACCCGGGGGGAGCGGCCGCCCTCGCCAATGCTTTGGGCACCGCGATCGAGGAGCGGTCGTCGACGGCGACGTCTGACGAGGCGCTGCAGGCCGACATCGCGTCGGTGCGACAGCGGATGCTGGATACGGAGGCCGAGTACGAGCGCCTGCAGGCACTGCCGCAGCCACGGAGCGCATCGGATGAGCTCGAACTCTCCAACTCGATCGCCGTCCTGCGCCAGCTGCAGACCCTGTACGACTCTCTCAGCGCGTCGCAGAGCACAACGAAGGGAGGCCTGCAGGTCATCGAGAAGGCCGATGCCCTGGGCGCCCTCAAGGTCGGTCCGCTGACCTTCTATTACACGTTGCTGGGCGCCTTCGGGGGCCTGCTGGTCGGCGGTGGGATCGTGGCGCTTCGCGAGTATCTCGATGACCGCCTCCGGGATCCGGCCACGGTCGAGGACGTCGTCGGGCTGGCAACGCTCGGGTCGGTCCCGCGTGTGAAGGGCGATCGCGCACGTGGCGAGATGTACCGCCTGGTGGCCCTGCTCTACCCGAGATCCTCCGCGTCGGAGGCGTATCGCATCCTCCGCGCGAACATCGAGTTCGCGGCGATCGACGATCCGATGCGCACGCTCCTGATCACCAGCTCGGTGCCCGGAGAGGGCAAGACGGTGACCGCGGCGAACCTGGCGACGCTCTTCGCGCAGACCGGCCGCTCAGTCCTGCTCGTCGACGCGGACCTCCGCAAGCCGGGTGTGCATCGCATCTTCAACCTGCCCAACACCCAGGGCCTGACGACCCTGCTTCGTGACCCGGATGTCAGCCCGGCCACGGTCATCGTGCCCTCCGAGCAGGCCGGTCTCCAGCTGCTGACCGCCGGTCCTCTCCCGCCCAACCCGGCGGAGCTGTTCGGCTCCCAGCGGATGCGCAAGGTCGTGGAGCGCTTGCAGCGTGACCATGACCTGATCGTCTTCGACAGCCCGCCCGTCCAGGCAGTCACCGATGCGGCCATCCTGAGCTCGTTCATCGACGGCACGATCATGGTGATCGATGCCGACACCAGCCGGCGCAACTCCGTGCGTCGGAGCCGCGAGGCGCTCGCCAGGGCCGGCGCCAGGATCCTGGGTGTCGTGCTCAATCGCGTTCCCGAGGGCGCGCAGGCCGGCTACTACGGCTACTACGCTGAGCCTGAGAGCGTCGGGACCAGCCAGGCCGGGACCGGCCATCCGGCGGCCAAGGAGACCGATTTCGACCGTGGCACCCGCCTGAGCGACGCGCGTCAGGGTCATCCGCCCCGGCGCTCGCCCCGAGCCTGCGGGCCCGAGCAAGAAGGAGCACCCAGCCGGGATGTCGAGCGTGCCGATCCGGATGGACGGGGGGGCGAGATCCGCCACAGCGAGGCAGTCCCTCCGCGGCCGGGACCAGGACGAGGAGAGCGCGGCGATCGACCCCTGGATGGGCGGCAAGGTGCCGCTGGCCGGTCTTGCGATCGCCGGCCTCATCGTGGTCGGGATGGTGCTCGACTCTCGTCTCCTGCTGCTCGGCGGCACGTTTGTGGCGCTGGCCGGAGGCGTCGTCTATCCGCCGCTCGCGATGATCGTCCTGGCAACGATGGGTCCGCTCCGGATGCCCCTCGTGCTCCCCGCGCCCGGCTTCAACGTTGCACTCGCCGGCGCCGCGCTTGTCGGCTGCCTGTACCGGCTTCCCGTGGACCGCACGCGGATCCGCGTCAGCCCGGCGCTGGTCGCGCTCGGGGCGTTCGTGATCTACGCGTTCCTGCAACAGCTGCCCCAGCTGCTATCGGGGTACGACACCGTCGAGGCGCACGACATCGGCTACCTGTTCTACCAGCTTGGGGCTGGGTTCGGCACGGTCCTTGTCGCCGGCTTCGTCCTGCGCGGCCGGTCTCCCTATCCAGTGTTCGCGGCGCTGCTGCTGTCAGCGACGTTCGCGGCGGCACTCGCAGCGCTCACCACGGACGGCGCGGGCGGCGCGCTCCGCAACCTGATCCCGCCGTCGGACATCGGATCCCGAACGACCGGCCCATTCGGCAACCCGAACAACTTCGGCCAGCTGCTCGCCTACGGCATCGTTCTGGCCACCAGCTGGTTCAGCATCACCCGATCCCCAGTGGTGCGCTGGGGGCTGATCGCGATCAGTGTGGTGCTTGCGTACGGCCTCGTCCTCTCGCTGTCGCGGGGTGCCGCGGCCACATGCTTCGTCGGCCTCGTCGCCCTGGCGTTCGGTCACAGCCGACGCGCCGGGTTGGCCGTGGCCGTGGCCGGGGTCCTGCTGGTGGCCGTTGGCTACCCGCTGTTCGTCCAGTTCCGCCTGGCCATCGACGTCGGCTCGACCTCCGCGTCAGCGCTGGCCGGTCTCGCCGAGAGCGACGCCGGTCGACTGGGCGCGGTCCTGGCGGGGCCGGCCCTGTTCGCGACGTCGCCCGTGTTCGGCATCGGGTTCGGTCAGTACAAGTACATGAGCGCGCTGGTGTCCGACTCCGGAGCCGGGCTGGTCGCCCACAACTGGTACGGGACGGTGCTGGCCGAGCAAGGGATCATCGGGATCGTCCTGTGGGCGCTGCTGCTGATCGCCGTCGCCAGCTGGCTCCGCACCCGTCCTGTGCGGCCACGGACGGCCGGGTTCGCGATGTTCGCGGCTGCCATCGTCGGTTGCATGTTCCTCGAGCCGCCTACGCAGTTCCAGACGGGCATCATTCCCGCGGTGACCCTGACCGCCGCGCTGGTCGCCAACTGGGGCGAGCCGGATCCCGTTCGCGAACGGGGTGCCGATCCGGCCCACCGCCGATCCACTCGCCCGCCCCTGCCGCAGGTGTCACGTTGAGTCGGCACCACCCGCCCATCTCGCTCGCCCGCATCGCGCGATAGGACGATGACCCGACGCGTAAGGGTGGCGCTGCTGACCCCGTCGCTCGATCCCGGTGGCGCGGAGCGTCAGATGCTGATGCTCGCGTCCGCGCTGCCGCGCGAGGTGTTCGATCTTCAGTTCATCGCCCTGTCGGAACCGGGCTCGCTCGCCGCGGAGGCGCGGGAGATGGGCATGCCGGTTCGGGTGCTGGGGTTGCGGCGTGAGGCGTGCGCCAGGTTGACCCTCCGCTGCCCACGTGTCGCCGTACGAGCCGCCGATCGGTACCTCCGGCTTGCCCGCCGGATCGACGTCGTCGACGCCTGGCTCGTTCCCGCCTACACGTTCGCCGGCATCATGCAGCCGGTCGCACGCGTTCCGGTGCTGCTGGCAGGGCGGAGATCAGCGCTGGATGTCCGCCGAACCCGGACCTGGTACCGGGGGATGGCGGAGCGGCTGGCGATGCGCAGCGTCGACGCGGTTGTGGCCAACTCGCAGGCGGCTGCCGATCAGGCGATCGCGATCGAGCACATCGATCGGGATCGGGTTCACGTGGTGCGAAACGCGGTCCGCCCGGCCGAGCCCCCGGTCCGGCGGGATGCGACCCGGGCTGCGTGGGGCTGGTCCGGTGACGAGCTCGTCGCCGGCTGTGTCGGCAACCTCAAGCCCGGCAAGGGCCACGGATTGCTGCTCGACGTCGTGGACCGTCTGCGCGAACGCTGCCCCCGGCTCAGGTATGTGCTGATCGGGGACGGACCGCTCCGTGGCTGGGTTGAGACCGAGATCCGGCGGCGGCACCTGGAAGGGCTCGTCTCGCTGCGCACCGACGAGCGTGACGCCAGGCCGCTGTACGGTGCGTTCGACATCGCGATCCAGGCTTCGGACAGCGAAGGTCTACCGAACACCGTGCTCGAGGCGGCCGCGGCGGGTCTGCCGATCGTCGCGACCGACGTCGGAGGCACGGGCGAGATCGTCACGTCCGGCGTGGACGGGCTCCTCGTGGGGCGGAATGATGCGGCCGGGCTCGCCGAGGCGCTGGAACGATTGGCCGGCGACCAACATCTCCGGCAACGGCTGGGCCAGGCGGCGCTGCAGCGCTCGTATGAGTTCTCGCCGGCGCGTCTCGCGCAGCTCCTGGGCGAGGTCTATCTGCGCCTTGCGGCAGCGTCGACTCGCGATCGAGTCGCGTGAGCCGGCCGCCGCGCGGCTTTGCGCCGCATGAGCCGGCCGCTACGAGGGGGGTCACCGCGGTCTCTGCTCTGGCCGGCGCCGACCTGGGATCCGCCGGCGCCGACCTGGGATCCGCCGGCGCCGACCTGGGATCCGCCGGCGCCGACCTAGGATCCGCCGGCGCCGCCGCGACGCTCAGCGAGCAGCTCCCGGTAGATATGCTCGTGGGCCACCGTGATCGCGGCCCGATCAAAGTGGTCAACGATCCGCGAATGACCTCGGCGACCCATCTCCGACGCCGCCTCGGGGTCATCGAGGATCGCATCCATCGCAGCCGCCATCGCATCGGGCCTGCCGATCGGCACCACCAGCCCCGCATCGGGCATCACGAGGTCGGGTCCCCCGCGACAGTCGGTCGTGATCACGGGAGTCTCCAGGCTGAGTGCCTCCATGACGCACATCGGCAGCCCCTCCTGCCTGCTCGCCAGCACCAGCGCTGACGAGGCGCGGAACGCGGGGCGAACATCGCTGACCCAGCCCAGCAGGTGGGCCCGGTCCTCGAGCCCGAGGTCTCGGATCAATGTCTCGACACGATGGCGCAACGGGCCGGTGCCGAGCAGCACGAGGTGCGCTTCCCGGTGCTGCATCCGCGCCAGCGCAGCCACTGCATCGAAGGGTCGCTTCCGCTGGGACAGCTCCCCGGCGTACACGAACAGCGGCGCGTCCGTCGCGATGCCAAGGTCGGCCCTGACTCGGGCCGCATCCTGCTCGTCGACCTGGGAGCGCGCGAAGCGCTTCGTGTCGACGCCGATGCCGGGCATGTACACGAGGCGCCGGGCGGGCACGATGTGGTGCTCGAGCACCTGGTCCCGATCCCACTCATTGATCACGATCAGGCGGTCCGTCCAGCGACCGGCGAGCCGCTCGGCGGTCCTGAACAACGTGTTCCTGACCGGGTCGCCGTGAGGGTGGAAATGGAACCCGTGCGCGGTGTAGACGGCCGCCGGTCGGATGTCGGGCGGGCGTCGTCGGATGGCCGCGCGGACGAGAAAACCGGCGATGGGTGTGTGAACGTGGACGATGTCGTAGGGGAACTCCAGGACGTTCGAGAGGGCGATCGCGCCCCTGACCAACGCGTCTGCCCGCAGGACCGACCGCGACAGTGGCAGGTCGTGCAGGGCGTCGAAGTGACCGATCGCGTTGGGGTCCGTCGTCGCACCGCTGGCGGCCGCATCCACCCGCCAGCCGAGCCTGCGCAGATGAGCGGCGTGCGGGAGCAGGAACCCAAGGGTGACCGAGATCGTGGTGACCATCAGGATCGATGGGCGGTCCGCCGCGGGATCGCCAGCCGGATGACCGCTCACCGCCTGTGATCCCTCGCTGCTGGCGCTCACGTCATCCACCCCATCCCCCGTCCGCGTCCAGGTGGCTCCACTCGCCCTTCTGACGCGGATGTGCCGACGAGCCCGGTCGCGTTGCGGACCGATCCCCGGAAGGCGATGGCGTCGCTGGACTGTGGTAGGTTGTCGACCGCGCGAGCACCAGACGCAGCCTCGAGAATCGCAGTGGGTCGCGCCACGCGACAGTAGCAGGTCGGCCGGCTGTCTTGCGGAGGAGGGCTCTTGAGGACGCTGGTCACCGGTGGTGGTGGGTTCATCGGCCATCATCTCGTCGGAGCGCTGCTGGCGCGCGCTGACGAGGTCAGCGTCATCGACGACTTCTCGACCGGTGACCGGATGAGGCTCGCGCCGGTTCTCGACCGGATCTCGCTCATCGAGGGCAGCATCCTCGATCCAGAGGCGCTCGACGCCGCGATGGAGGGATGCGAGGTCGTGCTTCATGAGGCGGCCATCCCCTCGGTCGCACGATCCGTCGCCGACCCGGTCCGCTCGAACCGGGTCAACGTCCAGGGCACGATCGAGGTCATGCTGGCCGCGGCTCGCCACGGGGTGCGTCGGGTCATCTACGCTGGCTCCTCGTCTGTGTACGGGATCCCGGACTCGCTGCCATGTCGTGAGACCTTCCGGCCCATGCCCGAGTCCCCGTATGGCGTGAGCAAGCTCGCCGCCGAGCACTACGTCCGCACGATCGGTCGGCTCCACGGCGTGGACACGGTCACGCTGCGGTACTTCAACGTATTCGGGCCCGGACAGGACCCGGCGTCGGAATACGCCGCGGTGGTGCCCCGCTTCGTCACCGCGGTGCTGGACGGGCGTCAGCCCACGATCAACGGCCGTGGCGACATCTCGAGGGACTTCACGTACATCGAGAACGTCGTGTCCGCGAACCTGCTGGCTGCGCGTCGGGACGCGCCGAGCGGGATCGTGTGCAACCTGGCGGGTGGCGTCCGCCATACGCTGGTCGAGCTGCTCGATGCGATCTGCTCGGCGGCCGGCCGACCGGCCGATCCGATCTTCGGACCGCCGCGCGTGGGCGATATCGTGCACTCGCACGCTGACATCTCGGCTGCCCAACGCGAGCTTGGCTACCGGGTTGTGGTGCCGTTCGCGGAGGGCGTGAACCGTACCGTGGCGTGGTTTCAGGATCACGGCCGCTGATGCGGCGACCCGCCCATCGCCGCGGGACCTGACGTGACCGACGCCGACGATAGCGGGGTCTCGCTCGCAAACGTCGGGCGTGCCGCAGTCATCCTGACCGGCGCAACCGCCGGCGTGCAGCTGCTGGCCATCGTCCGGGAGCTGTTCCTGGCGGCCAACGCCGGCGTGTCGGCGGATCTCGACGCGCTGCTGATCGGTTGGGTTCTGCCCATGACGCTCGCCAACATCCTGACCTCGGGGCCGCAGACGGCGATGGTCCCCGCGTATCTGGAGGCCCGGGCCG
This sequence comes from uncultured Chloroflexia bacterium, assembly GCA_963734995.1. Taxonomy (GTDB): domain Bacteria; phylum Chloroflexota; class Limnocylindria; order Limnocylindrales; family CSP1-4; genus CAIXZV01. The sequence continues at coordinate 215,785 of CAVTJD010000012.1, read as the reverse complement.
CACACGGACCCGAGGGCGCGCGCCGCCTTGCCGGCACGGTGCTGGTCTGGCTCGGTATCGCGGGTCTGGCGCTCACCGGATTGCTCGAGCTCGTCGCGGCACCGGCCATCGCGGTCATCGGGCCGGGACTGAGCGACGCGGGCCGAGAGGCCGCCACCGGCTACCTTCGGATGCTGGCACCGATGGCGCTGGTGGCGTCCATGACAAGCACGATGTACGCGGTGCTGCAGGCGGAGGAGCGGTTCGCCATGATCGCGTTGGCGATCATCTCCGGGGCCGCGGTGACGCTTGCGACCCTCATCGCGTTGTGGGGTCAGCTCGGCCTGATGGCGTTCGCTCTGGGCAACCTCCTGGGACCGATCGTGGCGCTGGTGATCATGACCGCGGCAACCATCCTGCGGCGGATCGCGCCGCGACCGAGGCTCGTATCGCGCGGACTCGGGCTGGGCGCCTTCGCCCGCCATGCGGCCCCGCTCACGGTGAGCTCGGCGATCCTGCAGATCAACACGATCTTCGATCGCGCGATCGCATCGTTGATCGGGCCCGGGGCGGTCAGCGCGCTCCGCTACGGCGACACGCTCGTCCGGGTGCCGACCGGCGCCATCAGCCCCGCCTGGGGCGCCGCGATCTACCCGGCGCTCGTGCGGTCCACGCAACGGACCGAGCGCTCGGGGCTGGCGTCGGCCGCCGAACGCTCAATGAGCTACGTCGCCGCCGTGTTCATGCCGGTATCCGCCCTGACGCTTGCCGTGGCACCCATCGCCGTGGCCGTCGCGTACGGGCGCGGAGCGTTCACGGCCGATGCGCTGCACCTGACCGCGCTGGTGGTTGCCGGCTTCGCACCACTGGTAGTCACGCAGATGCTGTCGCAGACGCTTACCGGTGCGCTCAACGCCCGCCGCCGCGGCGCGATCCTGCTCGCCGCCGGGGCGACGAACGTGGTGACCAACTGCACGCTGGACGTGGTGTTCGGCCTGCCGTTCGGCGTGGCTGGGATCGCGCTGTCATCGTCTGTCACTGCGATCGTCGTCGCCACGTTCAAGGCGCGCCGGCTGGCCGCGCTGGAGCCGGCCTTCGATCTCGCCGCGATCGGGCGCAGGCTTCGGATCGCGGGGGTCGCGTCGATCCCATCCGCGCTCATCTTCGGGCTGCTCGCGTGGACGGGACGATATCCGGCCGGATTGCCGGCGGGCATGGTGACGTTGGCCGTGGCCGGTCTGCTGGGTCTGGCGGTCTACGTCCTCCTCGCGACGCGCCTCGGTCTGGCTGAGCCGGCGCTGGTGGTGGGCGCAGCGCGCCGCTGGCTGGCACGCGGCCGCCTCGCTGCGAGGTCGTCGTGATGGAGCCGTTGCGTGTGGCTCACGTCGTCACGAGCCTCGTTGCCGGCGGCGCACAGCGACAGGAGGTCGCCCTTGCCGAAGGCCTGCCCCGGGAGCGGTTCCAGGTCGATTTCCTGACCCTCGGCGGTCCGGGCGAGTACGACCAGCGGGCCAGGGATGCCGGCGCCCGGGTGATCCATCTGGCGGTGCGCCCGAGGCCCGGTGACACGACGCTCGCGAGGCAGCGCCGGCGGGTCGCGTTGCTCCGCCGCTACGTCCGTGCCGTCCGAATGGGCGGGTACGACATCGTCGATGCCTGGCTGTATCCGGATGACGTGCTGGTGGCGCTCCTGCGCGGCCTCACTGCCACCCCGGTCGTGATGTCCGGGCGCCGGAACGTCCACGCGCACGATCGCTTCGGTCCCCTGCGAGGCACGATCGACCGCCTCGTGGATCGGCGTACCGAGATGGTCGTCGCGAACTCCGCGGCGGCCGCTCGCAACGCGGTGCGAGCGCATCACACGGACCCCTCCAGGCTGCGGGTCATCCACAACGGCGTGGAGCTGATGCCACCCCTGAGCGAGGCGGATCGCAGGCGCTGGCGGCGCCACCTCGGAGTGGAGGAAGGTGAGCTGCTCGTGGGCTGCGTCGGCCGTCTGCAGACCGTCAAGGGGCACGCCAGGCTCATCGACGCCTTTGCCCGGCTGGCAGCTGGCCGTCCGGTCGCCCTGGTCCTCGTGGGGGAGGGTTCGCTCCGAGAGTCGCTCGAGCGTCAGATCCGGGAACGCGGCCTGACGGGCAGGGTGCGGCTCCATGGCGCCGAGCACGACCCTCGCCCGCTGTACGGGGCGTTCGACATCGTTGCCCAGGCGTCGCTGAGCGAGGGCCTGCCGAACGTCCTGCTCGAGGCTGCCGCCGCGGGCGTCCCGGTCATCGCGACCGATGTAGGCGGAACGTCCGAGGTCGTGATCGACGGACAGACGGGCCTGCTGGTCCCCGACGGCGACGAGGACGCGCTGGTGGGTGCCCTGCAGCGGGCGATCGGGAATGCGGACCTGCGACAGCGTATGGGCGTCGCGGCCCGGGCGCACGTCGCCCGGTCGTTCTCGATGACCCGGTTCGTCGGCGCGTATGCCGACCTGTACGAGGAGCTGGCTGCCGCTTCACGGCATCGTCACGAGTCTCGACCGGGATAGCGCCGAGGACCGATCGATGCCGCGCCCGCCTACCCTCGCAGGCGGCCGCGGAGGATGCGAACCAGGGCCCCCGTCTGCCACACGCGCCGCTTGCCGTCCACGAGCGTCACGCTTCCCACCCCGGTCACCGTGTGCAGTCCGTACGGGAACGGCCCGTGCTGGGTCGGACGGATGACGCCGACCGTCTCCTCGGCGAAGCGTTCGGTCGTCAGCCGCGTGATCCGGCGCAGGGTCACCCGGTCGCCGTAACCCGTCGAGCAATCCTGAGCGGGCCGGTACAGCTCGCCGTCAATCGTGAAGCATGGCCCCGCCGGTCGGGCCGCACGCGCATCGACGACGACGGGGCTCTCGGGATGCTCGTACCACGGTCCGTGCGGCTGCTCCGCGAACCACAGCCCCAGCTGGGTCGACGGGTTGAGCCGGTCGGGCAGCGCCGCGAACAGCCACCATCGACCACCGTGTCGTAGCAACGTCGCATCCGCCACGCCGCCGTCGATGTCGAGCACCGCCCGTGGCTCCCATGGTCCGGACTGATCGCGCGACCCGTAGAGGACCAGGGCGCCACCCGCCCGCGACTCCGGGAGCATGAGCCATCGGCCCTCGTCGTCGGCCAGGAACGGATACGAAAGGTGGGTGCCGATATCGAGCGCTGGCTCGACCGGGCCCCACCCATCATCGCGGCTCCAGGTGCGCCGCGCGATCGACGCTCGGCCGGTGCCATGGTCGTAGTCCTCGAACAGCACCTCGAGCGAGGAGCCACGCCGCCAGCCGAACGGATCAGCCGCGTACCGACCCCTGCGCGTCGGCGCCCAGTCGACGGACGGGAGCGTGTCCGCCGTCAGCAGGGACGTGACGGGTGCGTCCACGACGCCGATGTTCCAGTCGTCGTGCCGCAGACCGTGGTGCCACAGCGCCCGCGCCCGCGCCCGGGCCACCAGCGTCAATAGCCGGCCGAGCTGTGCGAACGAAACCCGCTGCGTAACCTGCGCCGAGGCGTGTCCCGATTCGGTCGCCGACGTGGCTGCGACGGCCCGTCCGCCCCGTACGGTTGGAGCCGCTGCCGGGGTGGTCCTCGGCGGCGCGGAGGTCGCCGGGAGCGGATCGCCGGCCAGCTCGCGAATCGCTCGCGCCGGCCAGCTCGCCGCTCCAAACAGAAGCCGGTCGCGCGTTCTCGCAAGGCTGTCCGGGATGCATGCGAACCAGCCTTCCCGCAGGACGACCTCGTTCCCGCCGGGGCCCGGCGTTCGGAGCAACGCGCCGCGGACGACGGGCCGGCCGTCGAGCAGCTCGTCGACCGCCAGCGGCCGGCCCGGATCGCCGTCCGGGTCGGTCCACCGGAACGACCACACGCCGAGCGGGCAGGCCTCATGGACGCGTCCCGTGGGTATCCCCGGCGCGAGCCACAACAAGAGGTCGATGCCTGCCCGACGGACGGCCTCGATGCCGTTGCTCTCCAGCACGGCCGTGGCAGGGTCGGCTCCGTGGACCGCTGCGTGGGTGACCGCCACGCCCGCCGGCCAGGCGGCCACGCGTACGGGACGGAGGGCACGGGCGCGCGACAAGCGGGTCGCATACACATCGAACGCGGCAGTCGCGAGCCGGGCTCGTGCCCCCGCGGCTCGTGTCCGCGCTTCACGGCCTTCGCGACGCGTGTCCTGCCCGGCGATCACGACCAGGGCGAGGCGCGCCGCATCCGATGCCACGAGGTGTCGCAAGACGCTCGCCTGCCAGGCCACCGCTCGCTCCTCGAGGACGACGCCATATCGAAGCGGTGTCCGGTGCCCGCTCGCGGCACTCGCCGTCTGCCCCAGCCTGACCTCATCGCCCGTGGGCCGCGACGTGTTGCTCATGGTGCGCCGGACGCGCCGTCGACCAGGCGATCGAGCTGCGCCGTCGTGGCCAGCACCAGCGCCTCGACGCTGAACTGCTCGACGATCCGCCGGCGGGCCCGCTCGCCGATCGCGCGCAGCTCTTCGCCTCCGGCTGCCCCGTCGTGGTCCAGCGCGGACCGCAGGGCCCGGATCAGGTCGCCTGGGTCCTGGGCTCGGCACACCCAACCGCTGTCGCCGACCACGAGCGCCGAGTCACCCGCATCGGTGACCAGGCACGGTACGCCGCTCGCCATCGCCTCGGCGACCACGTTCGGGAACCCCTCGCCCCAGGACGAGGACGAGACGAGAAGATCGAGCGCGTTGTAGACGCGGGACATGTCCAGGCGCTCGCCGGCCCAGATGAGGTGGCGGTCCAGGCCCAGGTCATGGCCCATCCGCTCCAGCTCGATCCGGTAGCTGTCGGGACCATCGCCGACACACACGAACCGGACGTCGTCCCGAACCGCCACCACCGCGGCCGCGGCGCCAAGGAACGCGGCATGGTCCTTCTTCGGGTCGAGCCTGGCCACGCGGCCGACCAGGACCTCGTTCTCGCCGATCGCCCATTGAGCACGGACGTCCGACCGCGCCGGCGGGTCGGGCCGGAACCGTTCGACGTCGATGCCGTTGGGGACCACGACGGTTCGCTGCGCTGGGTAGCCGTGAGCGATGACGACGTCCCGGCCGGTCGACGAGTTGCAGATGACGAGATCAGCGAACCGCGCCAGGCGTCGTTCGACCATCCCCATCAGCGCCGGCAGCCTCCCGTAGCGGCGGAGATCCATGTTCGACGAGCGAACGCCCCACACGACCCGCGTCCCGCGGAGGAACGGGCGGAGCGTGACGCTCAGGATGTTCTCGGCACCCAGGTAGGAGTGGAGGACGGCGGGCCGCTCGCGTCGGATGGCCCGCAGCAGGCGCAGCCAGAAGCCGATGAGGTCCCAGCGACCGCGCTTGCCGAGGACCGTCAGGGGCACGCCACGGGCGCGCAGGTCGCCCTCGAGGGGCCCGCCACCATAGAAGATGACGACACGTACCGATCGGCCCGCCCGCTGCATGCCGGTCGCCAGCTCGATCAGCTGGCGCTGGGCTCCCCCGATGTTGAGGTCGCGGATGAGCAGGACGACCCGATGACCCGATCTAGCCGCGGTTGTCCGGTCCTCGCTTTCGGCAACCATCTCGGATCCGGCGGAGCCCACCGGCTCAGCCGGCAGCCGCGGCCGCGCTGACCTGGGCACGCAGGCCGTCCTCGAGCGTGGTGACCGGATGCCAGCCGAGGATGCGCTCAGCGCGCCGCAGGTCTGCCCCGGTGGCCCGGACATCGCCCAGCTGCGTCCCCTCCGTGCGGATGCGCATCGGCCGCGCAAGGATGGCCTCGAGGGTGTCCAGCACGTGGCGCACCGTCACCCGCGACCCGCCACCCACGTTGAACACAGCCTCGCCCGGATCGTCGACCGACCCTGCTCGCAGCGTGGCCTCTACCGCGTCGTCCACGTAGGTGAAGTCGCGCACCTGGCTGCCGTCGCCATACAGACTGATGGGCGCATCGCGAAGCGCCGCCGCGATGAACCGCGAGAACGCCATGTCCGGACGCTGGCCCGGCCCATAGACCGTGAAGTAGCGGACGCACCGCCCGTCCACCGCCGCCGACCGCCGATAGGCCAGCACCAGCTGCTCGGCACACAGCTTGGTGACGCCGTAGGGCGAGATAGGTCGCGGGACGTCGTCCTCGGAGGTAGGCAGCCGCTCCGCGTCGCCATACACCGACGAGGACGAGGCGAACACGAGCCGCGCCGACGATCCCCGCATCGCTTCGAGCAGGCGCTGGGTGGCGGTGATGTTGTTGCGTACGTAGCCCTCGAAGGCGTCGCCCCAGCTCGCCCGCACGCCAGGCTGGCCAGCGAGGTGGTAGACACGCGTGGCAGCGTCGACGGCGGGCACGAGGTCATCACGGGCGAGATCGAGCGGCTCGAAATGGAAGCCGACGCGGGCCTGCAGGGCGTGCAGTCGGGCCCTCTTGAGCTCGACGGCGTAGTAGTCGGTCAGGCAGTCGACCCCCAGGACCTGTTCCCCTCGATCGAGCAGGCGTCCGGCGACGTGGGACCCGATGAAGCCGGCGACACCGGTCACGAGCACGGTCATCGGCGCTGAGGGCCGTGGCCCGAGCGGCGAAGCCCGTAGACCGAGCGGCTCACCCGGGATCGGGCCGCGCCCGGACCGGGCGCGCCGAGCCGATGCGAACGAGGTCGAGGCCGGCGGCCGCGACCCGAGCTGGCTGCCAGACGTACCGCCCGTCGACGAGCAGGGTGCCGCGCATGGTACCTGCGACCTCGGCGAAATCGAGGTCGATGAGCTCCGGCCAGTCCGTGCACAGCACCGCGGCATCGGCGCCGCGAAGCGCGTCGCGCAGGCTCGGCGCGACGGGAATGTGCACCCCACCGCTGGACAGCAGGTCGGCGGTCACCGCCGGGTCCCAGGTGATCACGTCGGCGCCGGCGACCTCGAGCTCGTGGGCGACGTGGACACCCGGACTCTCTCGAATGTCGTTCGTGCCGGGCTTGAACGCGAGGCCGAGCACGGCGATCCGGCGTCCGCCCAGCCCGTCCAGCCCGTCGGCGAGCGCCCGGACCAGGCGCCGCCGCTGCGATTTGTTCACGTCCTGGGTCGCGCGCATCAGCTCCATGGGTGAGCTCGAGGCATTACCCATGCTTACCAGCGCCGCCACATCCTTGGGCAGGCAGCTGCCCCCGTAGCCCACGCCCGGCATCAGGTAGCCACTGCCGATCCGCGGATCCATGCCGATCGCCTGGAGCGCCACAAGGGGGTCAGCCCCTTCGCGCTCGGCCAGCCGCGCCATCTCGTTCGCAAACGAGATCCGCATCGCGAGGAAGGCATTGGATCCGTACTTGACGAGCTCTGCTGTGCTCGTATCGGTGATGACCGTTTCGGCGGACGTGAACGCCATCAGATCCCGCAGCCGAGCCGCAGCCTCGCGATCCTCGGATCCGATGACGATGCGCGAAGGGTCGCGGAAGTCCTGCAGGGCTCGGCCTTCCTGAAGGAACTCGGGGTTGGCCACGACCGGTATCTCGTCGCCGATCAGTCGCGCGATCTCACCCTGTGCCCAGCGCGCCGTGCCGGGCGGCACCGTGCTGCGGATCACGAGGATCGTGTCGGCGCTCGCGGAATGGGGGGCGTCCGCGATCCAGAGGAGGGCCTGGCGCAGCATCATCAGGTTTGGATAGCCGGCCTCGCCCTGCGGCGTCGGCACCGCCAGGAACGTGAATGCCGCGCGCGTCCACGCCTCCTCGCTCGTGTCGTGGAACGTGAGCCGATCCCCTGCGCTGCGCGCTGCCTCCTCGAGCCCGGGCTCGACCATCGGAAACTCGAGGCGGCGACACGCGGCGATACGGGTCGGGTCGACATCGTAGGCGCGCACTCGCAGTCCCTGCTCCGCGAGGCCAACGGCAGTGACGAGGCCCACATAGCCGCAACCGACGACGGCGACTGCGTCAGCCTGTGGCATGTGTCCCCGCCCTCCTCGATTCGCAGCCAGCTATCTTGGGCCGCAACCCATCGAGACTGGTCGGCCGCCTGGCTCGGGTCGTCGATCGGGCGAGCAGCCGACGCGCACGATCCGCGCCGATCCGGCACGCCCCGAGCTCGTGGTCTGGCGTCGCGGGGAAATCTACCAGATGGTCGCCCGGCGACCGGCTGCCGCGGCCGAATGGCGGTGACTCCACGCCCCACGTCGCTCCGCGGGCGGGCGTCGTGATCGCACGGCTCTCGGTCACGAGCCCGTGTCGTTGCCGTCGACGATCCGCTCGCCGCTGGTTCCCGAGTCACGCACCAGGGCGGCGCCGTTGGCGATCGGCTGGTGGTTGCCGGTCACGAAGAGGTTGTCCACGTTGGCAAACCACATGACGCTCGAGGGGCCGGTGTTGGGGATGCTGGTCGTGTTGTCGGCGATCACATAGTCGACCTTGGGGTTCGCCTTGTCGGCGCGGATTCCGAGCCCGCCCAGGCCGTCGAAGTTGCCGTTATCTCCGGTTGCCACGCCACGGATCACGGTGTTGCCCGAGAAGGTCAGGCCCCTCATCGTGGCGGTCCCCACCACCGCGTCATCGGGCACGCTCGCCAGCAGCCAGTTCGACTCGGCGCTGTACCAGCCGTAGCCGTCGATCGTGTTGTCCCTGATCGTGACGTTCTCGAATCCGCCGCCGCCGGACTGGGAGGCGTCCGGCTCGAGATCGAACGCGCTGCGACTGACGTCCGTCACCGTGCTGCGCTCGAACAGCACGCTTCGTGCCGCCGTGATCGCGAGACCCTGTTCCCCGCCGCGCAGGCTGCAGTCGTGAACCCAGATGTCGTGTGGCCACGGGGCGCCGTCGCCGACATCATGCGTCTCGTCGGACCCGAGCCACACGCCGAAGCCGAAGGTGCGGTCCCACGTGACGTGATCGAACTCGATGTTGAACGACCCGGCGCGTACGGCGGCCGCATTACGTGTCTCCACCTCGTCAGGCATGGGCGTGCCGGTGCTCTCGTTGCCGCCGTCGATGCTGAAGCCGCGAATGACGATGTCGTGACCGTGGTCGATGAAGAAGGTCGATGAGCGGTTCGAGGTCCCGTCGGTTGCCGCCGTGATCCGAGCTCCTGTCCCCTCGAGCACCAGGTTCGAGCGGAGCGACAGGTCGATGCCGGCATCGCCGTCGAGCAGGTAGCACGAGCCAGATGGAAAGATCAGCGTGCTGCCGTCGGGCACGCCCTGGATCCAGCTGTTGAGCGCCGTCGACACCCCCTTTGAGCAGCCTGCGTCGATCGAGGCCGGGACGGTGAACGTGCCATCGGTCACGGGGGCCGCGAACGGAGGGTCTGATGGCTGGCTGGGCCCGGGCACTCGGCTCGGCCCAGAGGTCGGCGTTCGTGCAGGGGAACCACCTGCCGCCGACGGGTCCGGGCTCGGTGCGCAGGCCGCCAGCGTCACCGCCGCCAGCAGGCCGATGGCGACTCGAGCGCGCACGGCCGGCGCGGAGCTCGCGCCACGCGCATGTGCCATCGAGGCCGATCGACCTGCCCGTGACGCGGCGAGCCGTATGACGGCGAACCTCCAATGCACGACCCCGGGGCCCAGGGCCCGAGCAGCCCGTTCCGGGGAGGGCTGATGCTAGCAGCGACCCCGACCCGGCGGGCTCGCTGCCGGCCGCTGGGCATACAACCGCAACGCGGTCGCCCTGGGCTGCCCGGCCCGCTCAGGGGCTGACGTCGTTGCCGCTGACGGCACGTGTCCCCGAGGTGCCGTTGTCGTGCACCAGCGACGCGCCGTTGGCGATCGGCTGGCGGTTGCCCGTGACGGTGAGGTTGTGCACGTTGGCGAGATAGAGCACGGCGCGGCTCGACGACTGGGTGTCGTTGTCGCCGGTCGTGTTGTTGGTGACCACGAAGTTTGACTTGGAGTTCGCCTTGTCGGCACGGATGCCCAGGCCGCCCAGGCCGTCGTAGTTGCCGTTGTCGCCGGTGGCTGCGCCGACGTGGATGCGGTTGCCGGTGACGGTGAGCCCATCCATGACGGCGGTGTCCACGACCGCGTCCTGGGGGCACGCCGCCAGGAACCAGCTGGTCATCGTCTGGCCCCAGCCGTAGCGGGTGACGTCGTTGTCCGAGACCAGGACATCCTGGAACCCGCCGCCGTAGCCCGCCTGCCCGTTGGGCCCGGCGTTGGTGCTGTCGGGCTCGAAGTCGATCGCGTACCAGACCGAGTCGTTGATCGTGTTGCGGACGATCTGGATCCGGCGGCCGGCGACCACGGCCACGCCCATCTCGCCGCCCCGGATGAACGAGTCATGGATCGAGATGTCCGAGGGCCAGGTCGAGCCGCCGTCGGTGCTGATGATGATCCCGAAGCCGTACAGCCGGTCCCAGGACACGTGGTCGAACTCGATGTAGCTGCTCCCGGACCGGATCGCGGCACCGTTCTTGCGCTCGTTGACCGCCGATCTCGCGCCGGTGGTGCCGGTGGCGGTGTTGCCGCCGTCCACACTGAACCCACGGATCGTGATGTGGGAGCTGTCCTGCAGGAAGAACGCGGCCGAGTAGTTGCTGGCTCCGCTGGTGCGCAGCTGGAGCGTGCTCCCGGTGCCCACCAGGGTCAGGTGGCTGCGGCCCTTGAGGTTGAGCCCGCTGTCACTGCCCAGGCGGTAGCAGGAGCCCGACGGGAACACCAGCGTGCTGCCGTTGGGCCGACTCTTGATCCAGGCGTTGAGCGCCGAGCTGACATCGCTGGCACAGGTCGCGTTGATCGACGAGGGCACGGTGGCGGTGCCCCCGGCCGGAGCGGACTCCTGCCGCACGGCCGAGGTCACCGTGCCGGTGTGCCCGATGATCGAATGGTCATAGCCCGACCACTTGCGAACCGGGTCGAGGCGACCCTTGACCCCCGGCGTGCGAGTCGAAGCGAATGCCCACGGATGACCGTGGAACGACGGCGAGTGACGCCACACGTTGAACATCGACTGGTTGGTCGTGAAGATCGCACGCACGTAGTAGGTCGGTCGGTGACTGTAGTCGGCGATCACGACCGACGCGCCCGCGGCCAGAAACCCCGCGCCGTAGTTGTCGACGCGATAGCGGGCCACCTTGCGCGTCGGACGCCCATGGTTTCCGGAAGCGTAGGCCGTGTGCGAGAGGATCACGACGGCATTCGGAGCGAGGTTGACGGAGCGGATAGAGGCCTCGCCGTAGTACCGCCGCTTCGTGTTGCCGCTCCCGTCGTAGGGGTTGAGGGCGAATCCGTCCTGCGTCCCCGTCTTGCGGGCGCTGGTTCGGGACGGATAGCCGTAGCCGCGCCCGATGTAGATGACCAGGGTCGCGCCGGTCATGGCCGCCTTCACACGAGCCCAGGTCGCGTGCGGGCTGTACACGGTGACCACGTTGGTCGTGTACAGGCGGGCCTTGGCCGCCGCGGCCTTGCCCCAGACCTTGTTGGTCGCAGTGCGGGCTCCGGCGGGGCCGACGATGACAGCAACCTTTACGGAGCTCTTGGCAGCCACTGGCGCCGGGGCTGCAGTCAGGACGATGACGGTCCCCATCATGGCGCTCAGCAGCACGCCAGCCAGCGCTCGAAGGGATCGGCGGTGGCGAGGTGCGGTGTAGTCAGTGAGCGGCTCAGGCAATTGGCACCTCCTGGTGCTGGTGCAACCGAAGGCCGACTCCCGGCGCGCGGACGTGGCCCTTCGGGTGGTGGCAGCTGGGTCGCAGATCAGGCAGGTGGGAGTTGGACGAGCCATGGAGCGGAACGCGTTCGGGGCCTGACGGGCATCGCGCCAGATGAGCTCGAAGCACCGCTCGGGATGGCCATCGACGGTGGCGGAGCAACGCGCTTGGCCATGCGCGCTCCGCCACCAGGTTCGTTGGTGGCCGTTCGAAGACTGCTCCTGTCCTGTTGAGCGGGCGGGTCCGGATCACGGGCCGCCCGGTCCCGTGCCAGGCAGATCTCGATCCGCGCATCCCGGTGACCAATCGGTGCCTGCCGGCACCAGGGAGTGTCGCATACAACCGCAACGCGGTCGCCCTGGGCTGCCCGGCCCGCTCAGGGGCTGACGTCGTTGCCGCTGACGGCACGTGTCCCCGAGGTGCCGTTGTCGTGCACCAGCGACGCGCCGTTGGCGATCGGCTGGCGGTTGCCCGTGACGGTGAGGTTGTGCACGTTGGCGAGATAGAGCACGGCGCGGCTCGACGACTGGGTGTCGTTGTCGCCGGTCGTGTTGTTGGTGACCACGAAGTTTGACTTGGAGTTCGCCTTGTCGGCACGGATGCCCAGGCCGCCCAGGCCGTCGTAGTTGCCGTTGTCGCCGGTGGCTGCGCCGACGTGGATGCGGTTGCCGGTGACGGTGAGCCCATCCATGACGGCGGTGTCCACGACCGCGTCCTGGGGGCACGCCGCCAGGAACCAGCTGGTCATCGTCTGGCCCCAGCCGTAGCGGGTGACGTCGTTGTCCGAGACCAGGACATCCTGGAACCCGCCGCCGTAGCCCGCCTGCCCGTTGGGCCCGGCGTTGGTGCTGTCGGGCTCGAAGTCGATCGCGTACCAGACCGAGTCGTTGATCGTGTTGCGGACGATCTGGATCCGGCGGCCGGCGACCACGGCCACGCCCATCTCGCCGCCCCGGATGAACGAGTCATGGATCGAGATGTCCGAGGGCCAGGTCGAGCCGCCGTCGGTGCTGATGATGATCCCGAAGCCGTACAGCCGGTCCCAGGACACGTGGTCGAACTCGATGTAGCTGCTCCCGGACCGGATCGCGGCACCGTTCTTGCGCTCGTTGACCGCCGATCTCGCGCCGGTGGTGCCGGTGGCGGTGTTGCCGCCGTCCACACTGAACCCACGGATCGTGATGTGGGAGCTGTCCTGCAGGAAGAACGCGGCCGAGTAGTTGCTGGCTCCGCTGGTGCGCAGCTGGAGCGTGCTCCCGGTGCCCACCAGGGTCAGGTGGCTGCGGCCCTTGAGGTTGAGCCCGCTGTCACTGCCCAGGCGGTAGCAGGAGCCCGACGGGAACACCAGCGTGCTGCCGTTGGGCCGACTCTTGATCCAGGCGTTGAGCGCCGAGCTGACATCGCTGGCACAGGTCGCGTTGATCGACGAGGGCACGGTGGCGGTGCCCCCGGCCGGAGCGGGCGTGGGCGATGGCGTCGCCGTGGGGGCAGGCGTCGGGGTCGGCGCCGCCGTCGGTGCAGGCGTGGGTGCGCGGGTGGGCGTCGGGGTCGTGCGCCGCCGTCGGCCTGGAGGTGGGGCTCGGCGTCGGAGCCGCGCCGGCCGGTGAGGTCGTGAACGTGTGGTCGGCGCTGTATGCGCTCCGGCCGTCCGCCGCGGTCGAGTGAGTGCGGAAGTGGTACTGGGTTCCAGGGATCAGCCCGGAGAGTGCCTGGACGTGGGTGGAGTAGTCGAACGAAGGCTCGAGGCTCGACATCTGGCCGTACCGGGTCGAGGTGCCGTACTCGATCTGGCCGGTCGCCGGCTCGGAGACGGTCCAGGTGACCTTGGCGGATGTGTCCGCGACGTCGTGCGCGGAGACGGCGCTGATCTCCAGCGGGCCGACAGACGGATTCGGTGCCTTCGTTGGATCGGCTGGTTTCGTGGTAGGACTGGGTCGTGTGGTGGGCAGTGGGCTCGGCTGACCCTTGGCCTTGTCCTTCGGATGGCGGACGAGGAACGCGTCGACCGAGAACTTCGTGGCCCTGGTCCGACCCAGCACGGTGATCGAGACCGTGTGCGTCTGCTCGGTGGTCCAGCTGGTCGCGAACAGTGTCGCGTGCCGGTGGTACTTGCGCGAGTGCGTGTTGATCGTTGTCAGGTACTTGCCGTCGATGTACAGGCGCGCCTTGCCGCGTTGGCGGCTGGTGGGGCCGACGATCGCGATGCCCGTGCCCGTGAACCTATAGGTGATGGTCGCCCCGCGATCCCAGGACGTCAGGACGTGGCGGCCGAGGAAGCCGCTGTGTGTCTTCCGAAGCCAGGTACCGGTCGTTGCTACTGCCCGCGCCGACTCCTGCACGATGTCCATCGTGTAGCCGGTTCCCCACGACGCCGTGAGCACGCCGGAGCGATATCCAGCCGCGACGGGCTGCACCGACGAGACGCTGAGCACGGTCAGCCCAATGAGGACGGCGCTGATCGCCAGCGTTATGTATGAACCGTGCTTCGATACGGCACGGGCAGCGATCCGCCCGTCGGCGTTGGCGCGTTCGTCGATCCAACGCGAGCCATCCCAGAACATGAGATGGGCGCTCCTTTCGGCAACCCGGCTGACTCGAGTGAGCCCCGTGGCTTTGCGACCCCGCCTCGCGGCGGGTGTGCTATTGGCAGGGAGGCCGTCACGGCGATCGCGGACAGCCAACGCTATTGGGGGACGCACGTCGAGCCTAGCGCCCGTGGTGCCCACAGCGACAGGTGTGCATTGGTACGGACTTAAGGCCGTGACGGACTAGCGCCGACGACCCCGGACCTCACCGCAGTGCCAGCGATGTGGACAATGCGGCAGGGACGAGCCGAAAGCGCCCAATCCGGTTGTGCCAGGACGCACCGCTTGGCGTCGCGACGGCCGTCCGGCAGGGACGCGCGGCCATGCCACGTCGTGCCCCGTCAGTCGCCGTGGCCCCGCATCGTCGAGCTGGTGCTGTGGCCACCCGACCAGCCGCCCGCGCCCCTCCGAGCTCCGCGCGCTACAGGCTGCGCTCCATCACCAGCTCCCCACGCTCCGTCCCCGTGTAGTGGTAGCCAACCGATTCGTACAGACGCCGTGCCGGGCTGTTGTTGCGATGGACGCGCAGCCGCACGCGATCGGCTCCGCACCTCCGGGCGATCTCATGGAGCTCCGCCATCATCCGTCGGCCGATGCCCTGTCGCTGCCTCTCTACTCGAACGGCGATGCCCAGTGATGGCGTCGGATAGCCCTCGTCCCATCCACGGAGCATCCCGTATGCGATGCCCCGATCACCTTCGACCAGCAGCACGTACACGTCGCGGCCTGTCAACCGGGTGATGCCGTGCGCCCCCTCCACGCCGAACGAGTGTGGCCTGAAGAACGTGGTGTCGAGGTGGTCGAAGAGCTCGGCCAGCAGCAGCTCGTCGCCGGGGCTCACCACACGAAGATCCACGGGGCTGCTCGGTCTCGGCTCCTCGCTGCGGTCGACTGGACAGGGGGTAGGCAAGGGTAGTGCAGATATCGTGAACGCACGTCCGGCGCGAATGACGGATCCTTGCCCGGGCCGGCGGCAGGCCTCGGGTGTTGCAGTCAGGCACCAGGCCCGTGAGTGACGCGCCATGCTCCCGATCCGGCGTGGTAGGGTGCGAACGCCCCGGGCGCGTCGCTCACGGGGGAGCAGCCGATGACGCGTGGAGAACCGATGCGAACATCCCCAGCGACCGCCGTGCGTCGGTCGATTCCGCTCGCTTCGCCGGATATCGGGGACCGCGAGCTCGAGCTGGTGACTGCCGTCCTGCGCAGCGATGTTCTGGCCCTGGGTCCGTTCGCGAAGCAGTTCGAGGCGCTGGTCGCGGATCTCGCCGGGCGGGAGGAGGCCGTTGCCTGCTCCAGCGGTACGGCGGGACTCCATCTTGGCGTTCGAGCCCTCGACATCTCCGAGGGCGACGAGGTCATCACCACCCCGTTCAGTTTCGTGGCATCGGCCAACTGCCTGTTGTACGAGCGCGCGGTTCCGCGTTTCGTGGATATCGAGGACGACAGCCTGGGCCTGGATCCGGATCAGATCCCGCAGGCGGCGACATCCCGTACGCGCGCGGTGCTGCCGGTGCACGTGTTCGGCCGGCCATGCCGGATCGAGGCGATCGAGGCGACCACCCGGGCCCACGGCTGGCGGCTCATCGAGGATGCGTGCGAGGGCCTCGGGTCGTCGATCAACGGGCGACCTCTTGGTAGCTTCGGTGACGTCGCCGTGTTCGCCTTCTATCCGAACAAGCAGATCACGACCGGGGAGGGCGGCATGGTCGTGACCGACGACGCCGCTCTCGCAGACGTGATGCGAAGCCTGCGCAACCAGGGGCGCGATCTGGACGGTACCTGGTTGCGGCACATTCGCCTGGGCTACAACTACCGGCTGGACGAGCTGTCCGCGGCGCTGGGGGTAGCCCAGGTCGAGCGGCTGTCCGAGCTGCGCGCCGGGCGCGCGAGAGTCGCTGCCGCGTACCAGCGGGCACTCGGCGGCAAGGACTGGGTACGACTACCCACCGCGGGCCCCGGCGAGGTCGTCGACTGGTTCGTCTATGTGGTCCGGCTCGACCACCGGATCGACCGGGACGGGGTGATCGCACGGCTTGCGGAGCGAGGGATCCCGGCCCGCCCGTACTTCTCGCCGTTGCACCTGCAGCCCTTCTATCGCGCGTCGTTCGGGTTTGAGCCCGGCGATTTCCCGGTCACCGAGCGGGTCGCCGCGTCCACGCTGGCGCTGCCGTTCTCGAGCCGCCTGACCGATGCCCAGGTGGCCGAGGTCGCCACAAGCCTGCGCGAGGTGGTCGCGTGAGCGCGGCAGGGGCGTCGACGGAACGCCCGCGACGGTCGCTCAAGCGGCGCCTGCTTGGCGGGGTCGCAGGGAACAGCCAGGTACGGAAGATGATCGTCAGCGCGCCGTTCGTGCGCGACCTTGCCTGGCGCTTCGTCGCCGGAGAGGACCTCGCGTCGGGCATCGCCACAGTCCGGGCGCTCAACGCGCGCGGTGCCACGGGGACGCTGAGCTACGTCGGCACCCACGTGCGCGACGAGTCGGTGGCGCTCGCCGCGGTCGACGAGGTGATCGCCGCGATCCGTGCGATCCACGACGCAGCGGTGGAATCTTCGCTCTCGCTCAAGCTCACCCAGATCGGGCTCGACATCGACCTGGAGCTGTGCCGGAAACAGCTGCGACGCATCCTGGACGTTGCCGCCGAGACCGGTGTCTTCGTCCGTATCGACATGGAGGAGTCGCCGTATGTCGAGCGCACCATCGACCTGTTCGAGGAGGTTCGCGACGCGTATGGCGCGGACCGCGTGGGCATCGTGGTCCAGTCATACCTGCGGCAGCGGCGCGACGACCTCGAGCGCCTGATCAGCGGAGGCTCGTCCATCCGCCTCGTACGTGGCGGGTACTGGGAGCTGCCGGAGGTCGTGTTCAAGACCCGAGAGGACGTCGATCGTGCGTTCTACGCGGACATCGAGCGGTTGATCCGCGATGGCAGCCATCCGGCCATCGCGACGCATGACCCGGCCGCCGTCGAGGTCGCCCTCCGGACCGCCGCTGATCTCGGTCGCCGCCGCGACGACTTTGAGTTCCAGATGCTCCTGGGCGTCATGCCCGAGCTCCTCGACCGGCTGCTCGGCGACGGTCATGCCGTCCGCGTGTACGTGCCGTATGGGGGCGACTGGTTTGCGTACGTGCTGGGCTGCGTGCGGAGGCTCCCCCTGGGGGTTGCCCGGCGCCTCAGCGATCGGGTGCCGGCGCGCGCCCGCACAGCGTCGCCCGTCCGGCGACGCACGACATCCGGGCGCAGGGCGATCGGGCTCGCGATCAAGCGGGCCATGGACATCGCCGGTGCGCTGCTGGGGCTGATCCTCCTGTCGCCCGTCCTCGCCTGGACCGCGCTGGCAGTTCTGGCCACCATGGGCCAGCCGATCCTGTTCCGACAGCAGCGTCCGGGTCGCGACGGCAGGATCTTCACCATTGCCAAGTTCCGGACGATGCGCGGACCGCGCCGAGGCGAGCCGATGATCGGCACCGATGCAGTCCGCGTGACGCGGCTGGGCAGCTTCCTTCGGACCTCCAGCCTCGATGAGCTTCCGGAGCTATGGAACGTGCTCCGCGGCGACATGAGCCTCGTCGGGCCACGCCCGCTGCTCACGGAGTACCTGCCGCGCTACACGGCTCGGGAAGCCCGGCGCCACGAGATGCGGCCGGGCATCACCGGCTGGGCGGCGGTCAGTGGGCGGCACACGCTGCGCTTCGAGGAGCGGCTCGAGCTTGATGTCTGGTATGTCGACAACTGGAGCCTTGGCCTCGACCTCAGGATCCTGGCGATGACCATCGCCCAGGTGCTGGGCAGGGACAGCGTGAGCTCAGCGCAGAACCTCGATGAGATCGAGTTCCCGGCTCGGTTCAGGACGGCATTCACGGATGTGGACGCGGGCGCTGACGCAGCGCCTGAGAACCGCGCGAGAAACGAGTCGCAACCCGGCGGGCACATTTCCCCTGAAGCCTGACCCCGGGTGGCGGGTCACGGCTGACGCTGGCGCGGGATCAAGGATCAAGGATCAGCGCCGCCATTCCCCGTCGGTGCGGCGCGCCAAACCGTCCTACGTGGGCTGCCCACCTGTCCGAGACGCCGGCTCAACCGTCGTCCCAGCACCCTCGGGTCGCTTGAGCCAGCTCTCGCGCCACAGGTACGGCATCTGGCGGGCGCATCCGAAGTAACGGCTGCATGTCGAGCCCTCGAGGATCACCGTATCGGTTACGGGCCGGAGCCGCCCGGTCTTCTCCTCGATGAGCCGATCCACCCGCTGCAGGACGCGCAGCTGCTGGCCGCAGTGCTCATACATCCCGCCGGCGAACGTCAGGCCCTTCAGCATCCGGCTCTCGTCGAGGGTCTGCCGGATCTCGTCCGCGCTGCGAACCTCGGCCAGCTCCCCGGGCTGCAGACCGAGCGAGGGCTCCGGGGTGACGCCGTCCGGCGCATTGCGAGGCACGACCAGGCGGGCGACGCGCGCAATGCGCCGCATGACAGGCCGGGCGAACATCATGACGAACTCGGACAGCGAGTACGTGCGGACCTTGAGGGCGCGCAGGTACTGCCCCGGCATCCACAGCGGCTCACCGGGCGTGGTTGCGGCGGGGAGGGCCGTTGCCTGGCAGAAGTACAGCTCGGGGTTGTCGACCCGGGTCGCCCGAAGCTCGGCGGCCTGTGCCGCATCCACGGCCGGCGCGGCCGGCTCCTGGGTGGCCTGGCTCGCCGGGATCCTTCGAAGCCAGGCCTCCTTCCACAGCATCATGCAGCCCAGCTGGCAGCCACCGTGGAGCGAGCCGTCGCAGCGCAGGCCCTCGAGCACGACTGTGCCTCCGAGTCGCCGGAACGGGACCTCGGGTGGATGGACGCAGGTGCGCTCCGCCCGCACGGCGACCCGGAACCGGCGCCCGCAGTACGGGAGCATCTCGGGCATGAACGGGATGCCCTCGAGACTCTGGTTCTCGTCAAGCGTCTCGAGGATCTCCGAGAGAGGGAGCACCTCAACCCACATGCCCGGGAGCAGCATCGCCGGGTCGCGGCGGATGGTCGGTGTGACCGAGATCAGCTGCGTCGTAGTCACGTCTGGTTCGTGCGGCCTCCATGTGCCCGGCGGCTGGCTCGGGACAACCTCCCTCGTCCATGCGACGCGGGGCTGCGTACCCATGGCCATCATATCGGTCCTCGCCGATTGGCCCCCGGGAGCACGCCCGGTCCCGCCTCTCCACCTCGCACGGGCACCGGTGCATGCACGCAACCGAAACTGTGGCCGGAGCCATTGGCAAGGGTGTGTGAACGGCCCGGTGCCGCGGTGCAGCCTCGCTGATCGGCTACCCTGTGATGCTCGTCCCACCGGCAATCGTGCTGGGACCAAGACGCGCCTTCGGGCACGTACGTTCACGGGGACAGATCGATACAGCCGGGGGTTGGCTCGTGGTGGATACGCACCGCCTGGCGCGGAAGGTGCCGGTGCATGTGGTTGAGGGCGCCGACGGACACTGGGATGGTCTGTTCGGCGAGGCAGCGCGTGACGTCTACCAATTGGCCGGCTATCACGAGTTCGCGCGTCAATGCGGGGAAGGCAGCCCGTATCTCGTGGTCGTCGGCGATCATGATCGCGGGTTCGCCTGGCCGTACCTCCTGCGGCGGGTCGATGCCATCAGCGGCCTCGAGGGCTCTGACGCCACCGACGTCGGCTCCGTGTACGGCTACCCGGGACCGGTGGCCTGGGGTTGCGCTGCCGGCGATCCATTCCTCGAGCAAGCCTGGTCCGAGGTGGTCCGGGTGTGGCGCGATCAGGGCGCGGTCAGCGCGTTCACCCGCTTTCACCCGCTGCTCGGGAACGCATCGCTGGTCGTCGACATCCCATGGACCGATGGCGGCCCGCTCCAGGGCGATCCGGTCGCCGTCGTCGGGCCCACCGTGTCGATCGATTGCACGCTGACCGACGAGGAGGCGACGGCCGGGTATGCCCGCGCATTGCGGCAGCACATCCGGAACGGTCGGGCAGCGGGCCTGACGACCGAGCTCGACGAACAGTGGACGGCCCTGCCGGACTTCGTCGAGCTGTACCGTCAGACGATGGCCCGCAACGGCGCCAGCGACTACTACTTCTTCGATCTCGACTACTTCCAGCGCCTGCGCGCGGCATTGCCGGGTCAGCTGCATCTCATCGTGACCAGGCTCGACGGGACGATCGGCGCGGTGGGGATCTTCACAGAGTTCGATGGCATCGTGCAGTCGCACCTCGTAGGCACCAACGCTGACCTGCGCGCTCATTCGCCGTTCAAGATCCTGCTCGATGACGTGCGCATGTGGGCGCGGTCTCGCGGAGACCGGCTGGTGCACCTGGGCGGCGGGCGGGGTGGCCGCGCGGATTCGCTGTTCCGGTTCAAGGGCGAGTTCTCGCGCCGGCGTCACGACTTCCACACGGGGCGGTGGGTGCTCGATGCCTCGGCGTACCACGCGTTGACCGAGGCTCGTCGCGAGCGCGAGGGTCACGACGCGCCGCCGCTCGACCAGGCCTACTTCCCTGCTTATCGCGCGCCTCGGCTCGATCGGCTTGCGTAGCGCCCACGACAACGCGCTCTGTTGTGCCCTGGTCGCGCATCGCAGGTGGTCGCGGATGGCCTCGACCGGACGCCTGCTATGGTGGTTCGGACGACCCCTGGACCACCGGACCACCGGGTATGTCGCCCGGGCCGCATGGTGTGGCGCGGACTGAGGCAAGGGAGCGACATGGTTGGTCCGCACCCGCTCCCATGGCTGGTGCCCGGGACGATCGCGTTTGCCGTGATCGGCCTGTTCGTAAGCCGGCCGCTGGCACGGCGGCTGGGAACCCATGCGGCGGTCGCCTGGTTGCTCGTCGTGAGCCTTGCGGCCATCGGTTTCGCGACGCTGGCTCCCCTGTACGGCGTGTTCGAGCCGTCCGCCGCTGGTGCCGGCCAATGCGATCTATCCAACCTCGGCCTGGTCCCGCTCCACGAGCTGCTGCATCGCAACGACCGCAGCCTGAACGTCGTGCTGTTCGTGCCGCTCGGGGTAGCCCTCGGCCTGCTGCCCAGGTCACGTCGGACCACGGTGCTCATCCTGGGCGCGGTTGCCACGCCGTTCGTGATCGAGACGACGCAGCTGCTGTTGCCGACCCTGCACCGCGGGTGCCAGGGCATCGACGTGATCGACAACCTGACCGGGTTGGTGCTGGGGCTGCTGGCGGGCGCGTTGCTCGGTGCCTTCCTGCGGGCGCTCGGCGCGACCGTCGATCGGGTGCCCGATGTGGATGCGTTGCCCCGATGACGGAGCTACGGCGGACGAAGGCGCTGCGCGGCGGTGTGCCGATGCGGGCCGGCCGGCCGATACGATGGCGCAGGCGCCGCAGTCGCGCCGCCCGACCATGCGCCGCGATGCCCTGTTCGAGAGCCAGGGCGCAGACGTGATCGTCTCCGCAGGGAGGCGTCCGGAAGCCACGGGAGGCATGGTGGACGAGAAGGTTGCGGTCATCGGGCTGGGGTACGTCGGGTTGCCGGTTGCGCTCGCGTTTGCGCGCGAGTATCCGGGAACGATCGGTTACGACATCGACGCCCGCCGGGTCGACGAGCTGCGGCAGGGTCACGATCGGTCGGGCGAGCAGAGCGAAGACGACCTGCGCAGCAGCGCGCTTCGGCTGACGGCTGACCCCGAAGAGCTGTCGGGACGCACGTTCTTCGTGGTTGCGGTGCCGACACCTGTCGACGAGGACAACCGCCCGAACCTGTCACCGGTCGTGGCCGCATCGCACACGGTGGGTCGAGCGCTGTCCGGGGGCTCGGTCGTGGTCTACGAATCGACTGTGTATCCGGGCGTCACCGAGGACATCTGCGGACCGATCCTGGAGCAGGCCTCCGGTCTGCGAGTGGGCACAGAGTTCAGCATCGGCTACTCGCCAGAACGGATCAATCCCGGGGACCGGGAGCACACCCTCGACCGCATCACGAAGGTCGTCGCCGGGCTCGACGAGCGGACGCTCGATCGCGTCGCGACGGCGTATGGTCGGGTGGTGAGCGCCGGCGTGCACCGGGCTCCGTCGATCCAGGTTGCCGAGGCGGCAAAGGTTCTCGAGAACACGCAGCGCGACCTGAACATCGCCCTCATGAACGAGCTGGCGATGATCTGTGATCGACTTGGGATCCGCACAGCCGACGTGCTCGCCGCGGCCAGCACCAAGTGGAACTTCCTGCCGTTCCAGCCGGGGCTGGTGGGCGGCCACTGCATCGGTGTCGACCCCTACTACCTGACAACCAGGGCTGAGCAGGTCGGCTATCAGCCCGAGGTGATCCTGGCCGGGCGCAGGATCAACAACCGGATGGGGGAGTTCATCGCCGACAAGCTCGTCAAGTTGCTGATCGACGCGGACGTACCCGTGAAACGTGCTCGGGTCGGGATCATGGGTCTCACGTTCAAGGAGAACGTCTCCGATCTCCGGAACAGCCGCGTGCCGGACATCGTGCGTGAGCTCGAGCAGTTCGGGATCAGCGCCCTGGTGCACGACCCGTTGTGCTCGCCTGACCAGGCGTCGCATGAGTACGGCATCACCCTGCGGCCGCTCGATGACCTGACCGACCTCGACGGGCTCATCCTGGCCGTACCGCACGCCGAATACCTCGCCGATGTGCAGCGGATCGCCAGCCGGCTGCGATCGGGCGGGGTGCTCATCGACGTCAAGTCCGTCATCCCGAGCGAAGGCGTCCCGGTGGGCATTCGCCGCTGGAGCCTCTGACCCCCCAGCGCCAGCGCCGTTGCACCGCGTGTCCGACCTCCCGCAGTGGACCGATGGCCCACGGAATAGGGGCCCTTGCGCATTGACGCTCCCTGGCCCGTCCGGCCAGAGTGGGCCCATCGACCGTCGCGCTCGAAACTGCAAGCTTGGGGGATGCGCACGATGCTCATCGACCTCATCGGACCGCTGATAGTGGTCCTGCTCGTCGCAGGGGCCGTGTTCGTGTTCGGTGCCGGCATCGGGATGCTGGTCGGACGGACCGGGCCCGAGACGCGCGGCGATGAGGCACGTTCGATGCGCCACGACTTGGCTCAGGGCGCGAGCGCGATCGCGGACTACAACTAGTTCGGGGTCGTGACGCCCGCGCTCAGCGCAGCGTGTCGCCGGGGCGCCAGTCGTGGATCGTGGCGGAGAGCCCGCGGGCGTTGACCGCAGCCTCGAGGGCTGTGGGTGTCCCGGCCAGGATCGGGAACGTCCCCCAGTGGATCGGCAGCACGTCCTTGACGCCCAGCAGACCGACTGCGATCGCCGCCGCCTCGGGCCCCATCGTGAAGTGGCCGCCGATTGACAGCAGCGCGAGATCGGGTTCGTACAGCTCGCGGATCAGCGACATGTCGCCGAACACGGCCGTGTCGCCCGAGTGGTAGATGCGATAGCCATTCTCGAGCTCGACCACGAACCCCTTGGGGTCGCCGAAGTAGCGGACGGTGTCGGCACCCATCGTGTCGCCGCTCGAGTGCTCTGCCGGAACCATGCTGACCTTGAGCCCGTGGGTCTCGACGGTCCCACCGACATTCATGCCGATGATCTCCGCCGCCTCGCCCAGCTCACCGGTGAGGTACAGGCTGAGCTCGTGGATGCAGGGCATCGTCGGGTGAAGCCGTCGAGCCAGGGCGAGCGTGTCGGCATCGAAATGATCGAAGTGCCCGTGTGTCAGCAGCAGCACGTCGCAGGCGGACTGCTGCTCCTGGGTGCGCGGGCTGTTGGGGTTGCCGAACCAGGGATCGATGAGCACGGTCGCCCCGCCGGGCGTGACGATCTCCACCCCGGCGTGACCGAGCCAGGTGATCGAGGTGTCGGGAGCGAGCGCCATGCCGGAACCTCCTGCCGCGCTGGGCGGCGTCTCGCGTCGGGCTTTCCGGTCATTATCCGCCGCACGACGGCTACACTCCGGCCGTGCCCGCGGACCGGATCGCCTCGAACCTCGCCCTGATCAACTGGACCGTGCTGACCGGTCTGGCGGTCGGGACGTTCGCTGTCGTCGTCCTCACCCGGCTGCGAACACAGGTCACGCGCGGCTACCTGGCGTTCGCCGCCGTGTGCGCTGCCGCGTTCGGCGTGCTGGGCTACCTTTCGGATGTCGGGCTGCCGCCGGTCGCGGCGGGTTCGCCGATCATCGCGGACCCCACGTTCGACCTGCCGCGCCGGGTCGCGCTCGTCCTGTTCGTCGTCCTGTCGCTGGCCTCGACCCTGGCGATCGCCCGCGGTGGCTTCGCGCGCCTGCCCTTGCTGGCCGGCATGACGGCCGGGATCGCCGTGCTGGTCCTGGGAGCCCTGACCTGGGGCGAGGACCTGGTCGGCGCGGTGCCGCTCGCGATCCAGCTGCTGATCCTGGCTGCCGCGACGGGTGGCGCGTTCGCCGCGATGATCCTCGGCCACTGGTACCTGGTCACGCCCAGGCTGCCCGAGGGACCGCTGGTGCTGGTCTCGCAACGGCTGATGTGGATCGTGGCCTTGCAGGTCGTGCTGTTCGCGGGTTGGGTCGGGTTCGGGATCGGCCCGGGCGCGGGGGTCGCGAGCAGCGGACCGTTCGGTGCCCTGGTCGGACCCTGGGCGCTGTTCGTCTGGCTGCGGCTGATCGTGGGCCTGGTGTTTCCGCTGATCGTGTCGTGGGCCGCGCTCCAGACGGCCCGGACGCGATCGATGGAGTCGGCGACCGGGCTGCTGTACATCGACGTCGGCGCGATCGCAGCCGGCACGATCCTCGCCGCCGGGCTCTACTTCGGCGCCGGGCTGCTGGTGTGAGGAGGGACGCGCCGTGATGGACGACGTGGGAACGACATCGCCGCTTCGGATCCGCGTCCGCCTGTTCGCGATGCAGCGGGAGGTCGCCGGGGCGCGCGAGCTGCGGATCGAGGTGCCGGCCCCCGCCACGGTCGACGACGTGTGGGCCGCCATGGTGGCCACGGTGCCGGCGCTCGCCCCGGGACGCGCTGCGCTCCGGTTCGCGGTCAACGGCTCCTACGCGGACCCGGACACGCTTCTCTCCGACGGCGACGAGATCGCATGCATCCCGCCGGTCAGCGGCGGCTCCGGCGACGCGGCCGGGGACGACATCGGCGGTGTCGCGGGCGAGGTGGCCAGGGACGGCCGCAGGCGGGTGCTCGAGATCAGGGCCGACCCGCTGCCCGATGATCTCGCGACCGAGCTCGCCAGCAGCCTCGCGACGGACGGCGACGGCGGCGTGGTGACGTTCGTCGGCCGTACCCGGGTCACGCCCGGGACGCCGGCGCCCGGGCAGGAAGCCGAGGCCGCTCGGCACGCCGGGCGGGTGGTCGAGGGACTCGAGTACGAAGCCTTCGAGCCGATGGCGCTCGCGGTCCTCGAGCAGATCGCCGATGAGATCGAGGCCAGGTTCGGTGTGCGACGCCTGGCCATCGTCCATCGCACGGGCGCGGTGCCGCTCGGCCATGTGTCGGTGGTGGTCGTCGCCGCGGCGCCGCACCGCGATGCGGCCTTCGGCGCCGCGCGCTACGCGATCGACGAGACGAAGGCCCGCGCTCCGATCTGGAAGGCGGAGCAGTTCGAGGACGGGCACGTCTGGATCGGCGACCCGGCGCGGACCATGCCGCCGCAGGCGGGCTGAGCCAGGGTCCAGCCGAAGCTGGGCTGAGCCAGGGTCCAGCCGATCGGTGGCGCCTGCCTCCATACTGACGGCATGCAGCGGGAGGACGGTGCGCAGGGTCGGCGCGAGGGTGGGGCACGGGTGTCCGCACGTTCGAGCGACCGGTCCCGGCCGATGGACCCCGTGCCGCTGGGTGCGCGTGAGGATCTGGCCTCGCTGCTCGATCGCTCGACGGCGCTGGCGGCGGCCTGGAGCGCGCGCGCCGTGCGGTCGACGACGGTCGGCCAGGAGCGGGCCATCCTCCGCCTGTTCGGGATCACGGGTCTCGATCGTGCCGGGCGGCCGCTGGCGGCCGAGGTGGTCGACCGCTACCTGGCGCCCGACCCGCGACGGCTCGGTGGCGGCATCGCGCTCCCGTTTGCGATGGCCATGGCGGAGTACGACCTGCCGCCGCAGGAGCTTGCGCTCGAGGTTGCGGCGGGCAACGTCGATCTCGGACTCGAGGCGGAGCTGCTGGCCGAGCCGGACCGCCGCGCGGTGGCAGTCGCCGACGCGAGCGCGCTCGCCCGTGCCGCAACCGAGCGCATCGACGCCAACCGAACGGCTCGCCGCGAGCTGATCGGTCTGCTGGGTGATCCGTCCGGGCCGCTGGTCGGTCTCGCGCTCGGATCGCCCGCAATCGTCGACGCGCTTGATGAGGCCCGGGCCGCGATCGATGCCGGCGCGCGGGTGCTGCGGGTGGATATCCCGCCCGGCCGCGAGCTGACGCAACGCATGGCGCGGCTGGGGTCCCCGGTCCAGCGCTGGCATGCGGCACCGTCGTCCCGCGGTGGTCTCGATGCCCCCGATCCGGCCGTGCAGCCGATCCCGAGCGGTGCGCAGCGTGCCCTTGCCGTCCTGCGCCGGTTCATCGACGAGGCCGGGGCGCGCGGTCACGGCTACGTCCGGCTGATGACCGATACCCCGGCCCTCGCGGCACCGGATCAAGCCGTCGTGGCCGCATTCGAGCGCGTGGATCTGATGGTCGGCGACCCCATGGGCGAGATCATCACGGGGCGCGTCGATCCGGACCGTGCGCTTGCGGATCACGCCTTCGCGCAACGTCTGCTGGCACGCGCCGGAACCCGCGCCGTGATCCCCACCGGACCGCTCGTGGTGGCCCAGGATCTTGAGGCCGGCATGCCGTCCGACGCCGCGACGCGTGCCGGTCGCGCGCTCGTGCTTCAGCTGCTGGCGGTGTCGATCGCGGTCCGCGGCGGACTGGTCCATGGCGATGTCGTCGTGGATGCGGTGCCGCCCTGGATCCTCGACGAGAGCGACGCCCCGGCGCGGGCGATGGCGGAGGTCGCCGTCCGGCGAGCGCTGCTGCCCGAGCACCCGCTTGCGTTCCTCGAGCCGGACCTCGACACCGCGGGGTCACAGCGCTGGCAGGCGCTCGTGGCTGCGCTGCTGGTCGACACGCCCGAGGCCGAGGTCATCGTCCGGCGGCCCGGCGACGGATCGATGGGCGTCGCGGCCCGGGCGACGACCACGCTCGAGGCTGCGGCGGTCGCGTCGGGCCTGTGGCCGTCGAGAACCACACCGGGTCTGCAAGGTGCCGCCGCATCGCACCTGACCGCGGTCGTGCGAGCAGCCGCCTCGACGCTCGATCTGCTCGAGCGGTCCGGCTGGTCAGCCCTCGTGGACCGGCCGATGGGCATCCCCGCGAGTCGGCTGGGGGCGGACGCGGTGGCCGAGCGGACCGAATCGTTCGACCCGCTCGCTGGGACCGACGCGCTTCCAGCGTAGGTCCGCTCGCCGATCGGCGGGCAGACCCGGACGGTGGCTGATCGCGTCCCCCTGGGCGGCCGGTCCCGGAGATCCTGGTGCTGTCTGGTCGCGCTTCACCGGAGGGCCGTCCGAGCTGACTCCCTCCAAAGTCCTGCCCCGGTCCTGCAGATTGCCGGTGACACGGAACACCGCATCACAACGTCGACGTGTGGTTGGGGGTTGTCCGGTGCGGTTGGATGCGCGACCTGTTAGGACAACAGTACTGGACGAGTCACGGTCGATCCATCACGATCAAAGGGTGCTACTCGACTCCGGACGGGCTATCCGCTCCGGGGCCCTGTCAACGGGTAGCGAGGATTCATAACGCGGCTTGTGCCGCCACATACCGGGGAGCAGCTCGATGAGCATGCAGAACAGACGCCACCGTGTGCGTGCCAGGTGGCTTGGCTGGCTGATGGTTGCCAGCATGATTGGGCTGGCCTTGTTCCCGTTCTCTGGAACGGCGCTTGGCCACACACCGAACGTCACGCTGACCTGCAACGACGGCCTCGTGGTTCACCTGTCGGCATACACGACGTACCGCCATCATCCGACACCTAACAGCGTGGCGGTCTCGATCGACGGCTCGCCCGTCGACGGCTCGCCGTTCGCGTTCGGGGCGAGCTTCAGCCGCTCCTGGCCGGTGCTGCCGGGTACCGAGGCACACACGGCCACCGTGGCCATCTACGCCTGGGATGACCCGACGGGGAGCCGCCATTGGACGCGGACATACAACCTGACCCTCGAGGTTTGCGTGGAGCCGACGCCCACGCCGACCGTGGAGCCGACCCCGACCCCGACGGTCGAGCCGACCCCGACCCCCACCGTGGAGCCGACCCCGACCCCCACCGTGGAGCCGACCCCGACCCCCACCGTGGAGCCGACCCCGACCCCCACCGTGGAGCCGACCCCGACCCCCACCGTGGAGCCGACCCCGACCCCCACCGTCGAGCCGACCCCACGCCGACCGTGGAGCCGACCCCGACCCCCACCGTGGAGCCGACCCCGACCCCCACCGTGGAGCCGACCCCGACCCCGACGGTCGAGCCGACGCCCACGCCGACCGCCACACCGAGTGGCAGCGTCGAGGCCGAGACTGGAACGCCGACACCGAGTGGCAGCGTCGAGGCCGAGACGGGAACGCCGGAGATCACGCCTCCGCCGACCGATTCGCTGACATCGACCTCCGACAGCCCCAACGATTCATGGCGTCTCCTGCTCCTCGGCATGGCCGGGATCCTGGCCGGGATCCTGCTGTTGCTGCCGGTCGAGCCGGAGCGGACGCGCCGCCGGTAGCCTGCGGCCCAGCGGCACCATTCGCCTGGCTCGACGAGAGCCGGAGAAGCCGGGACCCTCGCGGATCCCGGCTTCTCCATGTACCGCTCGCTCCGGGCGAGGGGTCGTGGCGAGCTTTCGCCGTCCGCCGGCATGGACCGGCGGCCCCGGATGGGGTAGCGTCGCGGCGATGACCAACGAGCGCGATGTGCTGCGCGTCGAGCGTGCGGGTGCGGACGGCGAGTTCGTCCTCCTGACGCTCGACCGGCCGGACGTCCTCAACGCGATCGACAACGCGCTGCTGGGTGCGCTGCACGAGGCCCTCGACGGGATCGAGGCAGGGGAGGCCCCGCGCGCGGTCATCCTCACGGGTGCCGGTGGCCGAGCCTTCTGCACCGGCATGGACCTCAAGGAGCGCGCCGGGTTCGACGACGACTCGCTGCGCGCCCAGCGATCCCGGATCGTCGCCCTCATTCGTCGGCTGCACGAGCTGCCGTCCCCGACGATCGCGGCCGTCGAGGGGTTTGCGATGGCCGGTGGCTTCGAGGTCGCGCTCGCGTGCGACCTGATCGTGGCGTCGACCACGGCGACGTTCGCGCTGCCCGAGGTCAAGGTGGGCATCTTCCCGGGTGGTGGATCGACCCGCACGCTCACCTGGCTGGTCGGGCCCGCACGGGCGCGAGACGTCATCCTGACCGGGCGCCGTCTGTCCGCGGACGAGGCGGGGCGATGGGGGATCGTGGCACGGCTGGCGCCGCCCGGAACGGCGCTCGCGTCGGCAATCGAGCTCGCAGACACGATCGCAGAGGGCGCACCGCTCGGGATCCGGCAGGCCAAGGCGGCGATCCGCGGCGCGCACCTGGCGCTGGCGGCCGGTCTCGAGGCGGAGAACGAGCTGTACGAGGCGGTGCTTCGATCGGAGGATCGTCGGGAGGGGTTCGCCGCGTTCGCCGAGAAACGCACGCCACGCTACCGGGGACGGTAGGCATGGCTTTTGCTCATCGGCGCCCGTGCGCGGGAACCGGGGAGGCCGTGTCCGTGCCACGTCCGGCATGCTAGGGGCCACATCTCGAAGCGGAGGATCCTGCCCGTGGGCCTGATGACGCGCTGGCCGGCGCCCTCGACCGGACGATGACGGTCATCCCCGACGCTCCGCGAGGGCCCGCCTTCGAGGCCAACCGGGACGCCAGCCTTGCCCTCGTGGCCGAGCTTCGCGATCGTCTGGCGCTGGTGCGGGCGGGCGGCGGCGAGGCGGCCGTGGCACGCCATCGCAGCCGGGGCAAGCTGCTGGCGCGCGAGCGTATCGATCTCCTCGTCGACCCCGGCTCGCCGTTCCTCGAGCTGTCCCCCCTCGCCGCATGGGACATGTACGACGGCGGGGCACCGTCGGCGGGGATCGTGACCGGGATCGGCGTCGTCGGCGGTCGCGAGGTCGCGATCGTGGCCAACGACGCGACCGTCAAGGGCGGCACCTACTTCCCGATGACGGTCAAGAAGCATCTCCGCCTCCAGGAGATCGCGGCCGAGAACCGCCTGCCGTGCGTGTACCTGGTCGACAGCGGTGGGGCGTTCCTGCCGCTCCAGGCCGAGGTGTTCCCGGACCGGGATCACTTCGGACGGATCTTCTACAACCAGGCCAACCTGTCGGCGGCGGGCATCGCGCAGATCGCGGTCGTGATGGGCTCCTCGACTGCCGGTGGCGCGTACGTCCCGGCGATGAGCGACGAGACGGTCATCGTCCGCGGCACGGGGACGATCTTCATCGGGGGGCCGCCGCTGGTGAAGGCGGCCACCGGCGAGGAGGTGACGGCCGAGGAGCTCGGCGGGGCCGACGTCCACACGCGGATCTCCGGTGTCGCCGACCATTTCGCCGACGACGATCCCCATGCGCTGGCGATCGCGCGGCAGATCCTGGCCGACGTCCCGGTCGCGCGCAAGGATCCGCCATGGGCGATCCTGCCAGCGCGCGAGCCGCTCTACGACCCGGCCGATCTGTACGGCCTGGTGCCGGCCGACCTGCGGACCTCGTTCGAGATCCGCGACGTGATCGCGCGCATCGTCGACGGCTCCGAGCTCGACGAGTTCAAGGCCCGCTACGGGACCACGCTCGTCACCGGGTTCGCGCGGATCATGGGCTACCCGGTCGGGATCGTGGCCAACAACGGGATCCTGTTCAGCGAGAGCTCGCTCAAGGGTGCCCATTTCATCGAGCTGTGCGCGAAGCGACGGATCCCGCTGGTGTTCCTCCAGAACATCACCGGGTTCATGGTCGGTCGCGAGTACGAGAACCGCGGCCTGGCGCGCGACGGCGCGAAGATGGTGATGGCGGTCGCGAACGCGCGGGTGCCCAAGCTCACGGTGATCGTCGGCGGCTCGTTCGGGGCCGGCAACTACGGCATGTGCGGCCGGGCGTACAGCCCGCGCCAGCTGTGGATGTGGCCCAACGCGCGGATCAGCGTGATGGGCGGCCAGCAGGCGGCGGGGGTGCTGCTGCAGGTTCGGCTGGACGCGCTGGCACGCGAGGGACGGGACCTGACCGCCGAGGAGCGCGAGGCGTTCACCGCGCCGACACTGGCGGCCTACGAGCACGAGGGATCGCCCTACTACTCGACCGCACGGCTGTGGGACGACGGGATCATCGACCCCGTGGACACCCGGATGGTGCTCGGTCTCGGCTTGTCGGCCGCCCTCAACGCCCCGATCCACGACACGTCGTTCGGCGTGTTCCGGATGTAGCGCGGATCGATGTCCGGCGTCCCTGGGCTCTCGCCCGTGCTCGTCGCGAACCGCGGCGAGATCGCGCTGCGCGTCATCCGGACCTGCCGCCGGCTTGGCCTCCGGACGGTTGCCGTGTGCTCCGACGCGGACTGGGCGTCGCCGCACGTTCGCGAGGCCGATTCCGTCGTCCGTATCGGACCCGGTCCGGCGAGCGAGAGCTACCTGCGGGCGGACCGGCTCATCGACGCGGCCCGATCGACCGGTGCCCGGTCGATCCATCCGGGCTACGGGTTCCTGGCCGAGAGCGCGGTCTTCGCCGAGGCCGTGCAAGCCGCCGGACTGACGTGGATCGGGCCGCCGCCGGCCGCCATGCGAGCGCTGGGCGACAAGGCGCGGGCCAAGGCGCTGGCGATGGCAAACCATGTTCCCGTGCTACCTGGCTATCACGGTGACGTGGTAGCAGGCAACGATGCTGCCGTGGTAGCAGGCGACGGCGACGGAGACCCGAGCGATGGTGACCCGGGCGACGGTGCTCCGGGTGCTCGAGGAGGTCCGACAGACGACGATCTGACCGAGCAGGCGGCGATCATCGGGTACCCGCTGCTGATCAAGGCGAGCGCGGGCGGCGGCGGACGCGGGATGCGGGTCGTGCGCGACGGCGCATCGTTGCCGGAGGCGCTGGCGTCGGCGCGCCGGGAGGCCGCCGCGGGGTTCGGGGACGACCGGTTGCTGCTCGAGCGATATGTGGAGCGACCGCGGCACGTTGAGGTCCAGATCCTGGGCGACGCGCACGGGAGCCTGGTCCACCTGGGCGAGCGCGAATGCAGCATCCAGCGACGGCATCAGAAGCTGATCGAGGAGTCGCCGTCGCCGGCCGTGACGGCGGCGATGCGCGGGGCGATGGGCGACGCGGCCCTGCGACTGGCGCGGGCTGCCGGGTACACGAGCGCGGGGACGGTCGAGTTCCTGCTCGACGATGCGGGCGCGTTCTACTTCCTCGAGGTGAACGCGCGGTTGCAGGTGGAGCACCCGGTGACGGAGGCGGTCACGGGCCTCGATCTCGTCGAGCAGCAGCTGCGGGTCGCGGCGGGCGAGTCGCTCGGCTTCGACCAGTCGGACGTCCGGCTCGACGGCCACGCCATGGAGCTGCGTGTGGTTGCGGAAGACGTGGCGGCAGGGTTCCTGCCCGCGACCGGGGTGGTGTCCGCGTTCGACCGCCCATCCGGCGTGCGGGTCGACACGGGGGTCGAGGCGGGCTCGGTGATCTCGCCGCACTACGACTCGCTGATCGCCAAGATCATCGCCCATGGACCCGACCGGGCGGCGTGCGTGCGGCAGCTGGCCGACGCGCTCGACGGGACGCGGATCGAGGGCGTGGCCACGAACGTCGACCTGCTCGCCGCTGTGCTCGACGAGCCGGCGTTCGTCGCAGGCGAGCTGCACACAGGGTTCCTCGAGGATCACCGCATGGTGGAGCGCCTGGCCGATGTCCCGGACGAGGTCATTGCGGCGGCGGCCGGTACCAGGTCGTTGGCGCCGCGTGCCCCGGTCTCCGACGCGTGGCGGCTCCCCGTCCCGTGGCGCATCGGTCGGATCGGCGAGCCGACCCGCTGGCGCACGGGCCGTGGTACGTGCGACGCGCTCACCACATTGGAGCCCGGCGGCGAGCGGGGGCGGGTCGAGACGATGGGTCGGACCTTCGATGTCCGGCTGCTCGGTGGCAGCGAGCAGGACGGCTGGTTGGTGGAGGTCGGGGGCGAGACCGTGGTCGTGCGTCCGGCTGCCGCAGGGCGATCGGTTGGGACGGTGGCCTGGCATGGGCGCCACCATCGCCTGGCGCTCGCATCGCCCCCGGCGATCGGCAGCCTGGCTCCGGAGCAGGACGAGCCCGACGCGCTGAACGCGCCGATGCCCGGGCGGATCGCCCGCCTCCACGTCGCCGAGGGCGATCATGTCGTCGCGAACGCGCCGCTGCTGATCCTCGAGGCGATGAAGATGGAGCACATCATCGCGGCCGCGGCGCCCGGCCGCGTGACGCGCATCCACGTCGCGGTGGGCGATCAGGTCGCCCGAGGCGCCGCGCTGGTCGACCTCGACGTGGCGGAAGGAGGCCCGGGATGACGCTGCCGGCGGCGGTCACGATCGTCGAGGTCGGGCCACGGGACGGCCTCCAGAACGAAGCGAACCCGATCCCGACCGAAATCAAGCTGGGGTTCATCGAGCGCCTCGGTGCTGCGGGCCTGCCGGTGATCGAGGCGACCTCCTTCGTCCAGCCGCGCGCAGTGCCCCAGCTCGCCGATGCCGACACCCTGTTCCCGTCGATCGCCCGCCGGCCCGGCGTCCGCTACCCGGTCCTCGTCCCGACCCCGCGCGGCCTGGAGCGAGCCGTCAAGGCCGGTGCCGACGAGGTCGCGGTGGTCATCGGGGCGACGGACTCGTTCAATCGGGCGAACCTCAACCGCACGGTCGAGGAGGCGCTCGTAGACGCCTCCATGGTCGTCGGGGCGGCGAAGGCGCGCGGCATGCGCGCGCGTGGCTACGTGTCGGTGGCCTTCGGCTGCCCGTACGAGGGGGCGGTCGAGGCGGCTCAGACGGCAGCGGTCGCCCGGCGGCTGATCGACCTCGGGTGTGACGACATAAGCCTGGGTGACACGATCGGAGCGGCGACGCCGGGCGACGTTGATCGGGTGCTCGATGCCGTGCTCCCTGTTGCCGGGGTCGAGCGGCTGGGCCTTCACGCGCATGACACGCGCGGGCAGGCGCTGGCCAACGTGTACGCGGCGATGCGGCGAGGCGTCGCGATCATCGACAGCTCCGCGGGCGGGCTCGGTGGCTGTCCGTTCGCCGGTCCGGGCGCCGTCGGCAACCTGGCGACCGAGGACCTCATCTACCTGCTCGACGGTCTCGGGATCCGGCACGGTGCCGATCTGGACGGCGTCCTGGTCGCGTCGTCGTTCATCGAGCGGGCGGTCGGCCACGAGCTTCGAGCGCCGACCTACCGCGCCGGTGGCCGGCCGCGGACCCGACCCGCACCGGGAACCGATCGCAGGCGTCCGGTGTAGCAACGGCGAACGATCCGCTGCGGAGGCTCCCGATGCCGACCGCGATCCAAGACCGTCTCCGTCCGCTGTCAGTGGCGCTGGTGGTGATCCTGCTGCTGGCGGCGCCGCTTCCGGCGCTCGCGAAGGGCGATATGCAGGCTCGCCTCGACGCGCCGATCGCGCGGGACACACCCGCGGGCAGCGTGCTGCTGGTCGGGATGACCGTCACGGTCCCCGACGGGACGACGCCGCGTCCGGTCGAGGGCACGCCCGTGTACCTGCGGCTGTTCGGACCGGGTGATGCCGCCTCGACCTGGGATCTCGGCCGGGAGACGGCGCCGGGGCACTACGTCGTCCGGCTGGTCGTGCCGGACGGTGGCGTAGCCAGGATCGAGATCGGCATCCACGGGACGAGCGATCTCCCGATCGGGGTCGTCGGTGACGCGGTCGTCCCCGGCGGCATCACGCCGCTGACAGCGCAGGTGGCGCCACCCACACCGGCGCCGGTGGCCGCGGCGGGCGTGCCCCCCAATCCGGATGCGGTCGATGTCGGGCTGGGCGGCTTCGCCCTCGTCGTTGGCCTGCTCGCCGTCTCCGCCATCTCGCTCATGCTGGTCGCACGCCGGCGGGCCGGGCCGCCCGTCGGGCGCGCGTTGCCGTGACCTGAGCAGGGTCCTCCCGGCGCGGGCCGGGCGCTCACCCCGCGGGTACCTTCGGGTGGTGTCCGCCGGTGCGGACCACGCCTAGCGTGCAGCGCGATGGATCACCCTGCCCGCGACGCCCGCCTGCGGTTCATCCTGCAGCGCACCTCGGAGGAGGTGTTCGAGCCGGACGCCGTCTCCGAGGAACCGCTGGTGCGATTCGTCGCCTATGCACGCGAGCACCGGCTGTCCGGCTGGGTGCACCTGCGGGCCGAGCGGCTGACCGACCTGCTCAACGCACACCGAGAGCTCGACCTGTGCGACGTCGAGATCGAAAGCCTCGAACATGGTCACGCGCGCGTGATCGACCGGATCCTGGTCGATGTCCGCGAGCTGGTCGCCGTGCACGCCAGCGGACCGCGCGGCGACGCGTCGCGACGGGTTCGGACCCGCACCCATCCGCTGGCCATCCAGAGCGGCAACTACCTGATCGGCGGCCACCTGCACGCCACGCCCGGCGTGGATCCCGTGGACGGCTTCCGCCGACGAGCGGGCATGGTCCCGCTGACCGATGCCTGGATCGAATACTGGTCAGGCGGGCAGCGGACCAGGCACGCCATCGGCACCATCATCGCGAACCGGGATGCGGTCGACTGGGTGCGTGCCGTCACCGACGACGAGCTGCTCGAGGGCGCGATCAGGCACGTCCCGGAGCCGCGGCCGGCCGAGATCTGAGGCGCGAGCCTACCGACCGGGAACGCCCGGCAGCTCGGTGAGCCCGTACGGCAAACCGGCGTCCAGAACCCGAGCCTCGAGCGCGTCCGTCACCGAGGCGTCGATCACCGGCAGCGGATGACTCCCCACCAGCTCGTCGGCGCGGACGCGGGCACGCGCGAACGCATCCTGCCCGCCGGCATCGAGCCAGGCGCGGCGCGACTGGCGGTCGATGATCGACGAGGGCAGGAACTGCTCGCCGCGGAACAGGCGCCGGGTCTCCTGGAGCTCGAGGAACCGGCCCTCGGGACCCGTGGCCTCGAAGAAGCCAGTGGCCAGCGTCTCGGTCGGGGTGCCGATCCCGCGCAGCAGCCGCTGGACCATCCCGATCGCCTCGGCGTCGATGACGAGCTTCTCAGGGCTCTGGGCGAGCAGGAAGTCGAGCATCCCGGCGCCCGAGATCATGTCGATCCCGGCCAGACCGCCGACGAGCGCGGTCATCCCGGTCTCGAGCCCGGCCTGGGCGTCGATCACCTTGGCGTCGGTCGCGCCCAGATACGCATGCGTTGGCAGCCTCAGCGACTGGCCGACGGCCGCGTAGCCGGCGTCGATCATGCCCGTCTCGATGGCACCCATCGGCGTCGAGCCGGTGCGCATGTCGACGATCGTCGGCGCGCCGCCCCACACGATCGGGGCACCGGGGGCCGCCAGCTGATGCAGGACGACCCCGGCCAGCGACTCCGCCGCATGCTGGACGATCGCGCCGACCAGGGTCACCGGGGCAGCGACCCCGGCCAGCGGCATCGAGATCAGCTCGGCGGGAACGCCCGCCCGGCCCAGATCCATCACGTTCCGGCACGCGAACTCGGACCAGGTCAGCGGCGGCGACGGACACACGTCGAACACGGCGCGCGGCCGCTCGGCGAGCGCATCGCGGCCCCCGGCATCGATCGCCAGCAGGTCGATCATGACCGCCGAGCCGCGCGGGGTGAACGCGCCCGTGACGACCGGCTTGTCCGAGTTGCGCAGGACGACGAACAACCGGTACAGGTCGCCGATCTCCGTCGGCACGTCGTGACACACGATGGCCGTCGACACGGCGTCGTACGCGGGCAGCGCGTCCGCCACCCGCGTCAGGCGGGCGAGATCCGCCGCCTGTGACTGGCGCGTCTCGAGCGTGTCGGGGTCGAGCACCGCGACGCCGGACGAGCCGGGGTCGAAGTGGACGGCGCCCTGCCCGTAGCGGACCGCCGGGTTGCCGGACCGGTCGAACAGGTCGAACGCGGCAGGTGCCGAGTCGAGCGCCCGCCGGACCATCGCCTCGGGGATCCTGACCCGATCGCCGTCGGCCTCGGCACCGGCGCCGACCAGGAGCTGGATCGCCTCCGGCTCCTCGACCTTGATGCCCGGCCGGCGAAGGAGCTGCAGCGCCTCGTCGACGATGCGCTCCACGAGCTCACGCTCGAGGAGCTCGAACCGGGGTCGCATCGCTCAGGCCGCCCCGTCGGTCGCGCCGTACTGCGCGGCGTGGGCGGCGACCATGCCCGCCAGCTCGGCGTCGAGCGCCGGGTCCAGCGGCTCCGGGCGGTGATCCTTGAGCAGCGCGCGGGCACGCTCGAGCGCCTCGCGGTGCGGCTTGTCGGGATCGGCTTCCCACTGGCTGTACGGCCGGCGATCGAGGTACTTCGCCTGCCACAGGCCGCGCATCGTGGCCCGCGTATGCGGGGCGGTCAGGTACTCGCCGCCCGGTCCCACCTCGGCGATGACGTCGAGCGCGAGCGACGCGTCGTCCACGGGGATCCCGCGGAGCATCGCCTTGACGATCCCGTCGATCTCGGTGTCGAGCACGAGCTGCTCGTA
The DNA here is from genome assembly GCA_963734995.1 of uncultured Chloroflexia bacterium. GTDB lineage: Bacteria > Chloroflexota > Limnocylindria > Limnocylindrales > CSP1-4 > CAIXZV01. The sequence continues at coordinate 177,978 of CAVTJD010000012.1, read as the reverse complement.
GGACCAGATCCGGCTGCCGTGGAGCAGCCCGGCGCCAAGCAGCATGTCCGAGCCGGTGGCCGAGGCCATGAACGATGACAGCCCGTTCTCGAGCCCGGCCTGCCAGTCCGATCGCTTCGCGCCGGTGGCGTAGGCGCCCATCGAGAGCGGGACGTCGTAGAAGTCGGACAGCTGGTTGGTGACCGCACCGAACAGGAAGTCCTCGGGCCCACCACCCGTGTAGGCGCCCGAGCGCAGGTCCATCGCCGTCTGGGCGGCGGCGTAGTAGACGGGCGATCCGGGGTGGGCGAGCTGCATCAGGGCGAGCGCCGAGATCACCTCGGCATTGCCCACGACCAGCGAGCCGGCGACCGTGGCCGGGCCGCTGAAGGCACACGACGCCATGGTCATGAACCCGACGGGCACGCCCGCCTCGGCCGACACGAGCGCCGCGTCGATCGCGCCACCGTCATGGGCCAGCGGGCTGATCGTGCACTGCATCAGCGACAGCACCGGTCGCTCCCGGAGCGCGTCGCGCCCGCCGGCGATCGCCGCGGCCATCTCGACCGCGGTGTGCGTCTCCTCGGGGGTGACGATGCTCTCGGTCTGGACGTGCTTGGTCGAGCTGCGCCAGACGGCGAGCACCTCCTCCAGCGCACGGGTCTCGGGCGGCCGGTCCTGCGCGGACACGGCGACCCAGTGGAACGCGATCGGATCGAGCGCATCGGCGACGCGCGCGATGTCCGCCACGTCCGCCAGCGAGGAGCGCCGCACCTCGAGCGTCCAGGGATCGAGCACCTCGATCCCGCAGCCGTCGGTGGCCAGGTACACGTGGTGGCCGTCGAGCGGCAGGTCGCGGGCCGGATCGCGCGCTGCGAGCGGGTACACCGGCGGCGCCGTGCGCAGGGCTGCCTCGATGACGTCGCCCGGGACGCGCACGACGGACGTGTCGCGATCGACGGTCGCGCCATGCGCAGCCCACAGGTCGAGCGCGCGCGCGGAGGGGAACCTGACGCCGACCCGCTCGATGATCTCGAGGGTGGCCTCGTGGATGCGCCGGATCTCGGCCGGCGACAGGATCTCGAGCCGCGGCGGGTTCGCCGCGGTCGTCGTGGTGGGAGCAGCAGTGGTGGTCATCGTGGTACCTCTCAGACCGCTGCCGCGCCGCCGACGCCCAGGAGCTGCCGGGCGAGCTCGACCGCGCCGATCGCGTCTTCGCTGTAGCCGTCGGCGCCGATCTCGGTCGCCCATTCGCTGCTCGCGGGCGCCCCGCCGACCATCACCTTGACCTTCGGCCGCAGCCCGGCCGTCGCCAGCGCCTCGACGACCGTTCGCTGACCGGCCATGGTCGTGGTCAGCAGCGCCGACACGCCGATGAGGTCAGCGTCGTGCTCGCGCGCCGCCTCGACGAACCGCTCGGGTGCCACGTCCACGCCCAGGTCGTGGACCTCGAACCCGGACGTGGACAGCATCATGCCGACCAGGTTCTTGCCGATCTCGTGGATGTCGCCCTTCACGGTGCCGATGACGACCCGGCCGGCGACCGTGCGTGCCGTGGCCTGGCGCTGCATCTCGGGCTCGAGCACGGCGACCGCCTGCTGCATCGCGCGCGCCGCGAGCATCATGTCGGGCAGGAACAGCTCGCCAGCACCGAACTGCTCGCCCACGTACGACAGCCCGGGCACGAACCCCTCCTCGATGGCCGCCAGCGGCGCGACGCCGGCGGCGAGCGCCTCCTCGGCCAGCTGGGTGGCGCGTGCCGGGTCGCCGTCGATGATCGCCTGGCGCATCGAGGAGAACAGCTGCTCGGTCATGGTGGGCTCCTTCGCTCGGGTGGTGACGGGTTCGTCGGGGTGGGTCCGGGGTGGGCGGGACGCCGGGCGGCGCGTCAGGCGCGTGACAGGCCGGACGTCGCCGACGCGCGGACCAGGATCTCGTCGATCGCGGCGGCAACCGCATCGGGCAGGGGCGGCGGCTTGTGCGCCGCCAGCAGCTCGTCCACTCGCGCGCCCGCCCGCTGGCCCATGGTCAGGGCGCCACGTGCGGCCCAGGCGCCGTGGCTCGCCCGCTCGATGAGGGTCGGGTACCAGCGCTCGCGGAAGTGGGCGAACGTGTGCGGCGTGTCGAGGAACGAGCCGTCGGGCCCGAGCTCGTCGATCAGGTCGAGCGCCAGCGTCTCGTCGTCGATCTCGATCGGGGAGATCGAGGCCCGGATCCAGGCGGCGATCTCGTCGCAGATCGCGAGCTGCGCGAGCGACCCCGTGCGTCCGGACTCCAGGTAGCCGCTGTCGTGGATCAGGTGCCCGCCCCCGAGCGCGTCCATGAGCATCGTGAGCGACGCCTCGGCGGCGGCCTGCTGATCGACCACCTTCGCGTCGCTGCCGCCGCCGAGGCTGAACATCGGCAGCCCGTAGTGGTGTGCCAGGGCAGCGGCCGATCCGCGGTGATCGGGCTCGGCGTAGGGATCGACCATGGTTCGCAGGTCGAGCGCGTCGCCCCCGAACGAGGGGATGATCACCGGCGCGCCCTCGCGCACCAGCTGCGCCAGCACCACCCCGACCAGCACGCCCGCGGTGTTGAGCGCGAGGTTGCCGGCGGTGGTCACGGGCCCGGTCGTTCCGCCCGAGGTCACGGGCACCCAGATCGCGGGCAGGCCGCGCTCGGCGAGGATCAGCAGCTTGCGCAGCGAGTCGCCGTTGTGGACCAGGCCGCGGGTGACGTTGATGTACAGGGCCAGGGTCGGGCGCTCGCGCAGGGCCGCCGGCCCACCCGCGACGGCCTCGGCCATCGCGATCGCGTCGAGCATCGCCTCGACGTCGTAGGTCACGACCACCAGCGGCTTGGTCGTACGGGCCAGCATCACGGCCATCTGGCGACGGTCGGCCAGCGCTGGATCGACGTCCGACGGCAGGAACATGGACATCGCGAACGCCATGTTGGGGAGCGCGTCGACCAGCGAGATGCCGGCCTCCACGTCTGCCAGCAGCGCCGGTCGCCGCTCGCCGGTCCGGTGGTCGAGCACGTTCAGGCAGTCGGAGCCGGGCCCGAACCAGACGTTGTCGCCCTCGAGCGCAAGCGCCGTCGCTCCCGAGCGATCGTGGAGCGTCACCGAGCGCGGGGCGACCGACAGCGCCCACTCGACCAGCGAGCCGGGCACGAACACCCGACCGTCGTCGCCCACCCGGGCGCCGGCACCGTGCAGCCGTTCCACGGCCTCGGCGTCGTGGAGCCGGACGCCGGTCCGTTCCAGGATCGAGACGGCGGCCTCGTGGAGGCGTGCGGATGCTGCCGCTGGCAGCCGGTCATAGCGCGGCGAACGGGCGGCAGGAGCGATCGAACGCGGGGCGTGAACAGCCACGGAGCCCTCGATGGCGGGTCGGCTGGTGCCAGCGTCGCCCCCGGGGTCGCGTCCGCGATAGGGCGGAAGGTCCCCCGGCAAGGGTCCGACGGACCATCCGACGCGTCCGGTGCGCAGCGGACACTGGGGAGCGATGCCCGACATCGTTCACGGGCCCGAGCGCCGGCCGCTCGTGCCCGGCCGTCTGCTGTTCGACGACGCCGCCGAGCTGGCGGTGGTCGTGCCCGCCTCCTGCCAGCGCACGGGTCGCTGCCACGAGTGCGTGGTCGAGATCCGCTCGGGCGCCGAGCAGCTGTCGCCGCCGACCGACGCCGAACGCTTCCTCGCGCCCGGCTTCCGGCTCGCGTGCCAGGCACGGGTCGAGCGTGCCGAAGCGGACGTCGAGTTCGCCGTCCTACGCCGCCGCCTGCGGATCCAGCTGGCGCCGGAGGCCGCGGTGGCCGACATCGATCCGGCGGTGTCCGTGGTCGACGGCCGCGTGATCGCCGACGACGGCACCGACCTCGGTCCGGTGCGCGGGTCGCTCCTGGGCGCGGCGATCGATGTGGGCACGACCACGGTCGTGCTCGAGATCGTCGATCTCGAGCGGGGCACGGTGCTCGCGGTGGCCGCGTTCGAGAACCCGCAGCGGTTCGGCGGCAGCGACGTCATGACCCGGATCTCGTATGACGCGGAGCATCCGGGCGAGCTGCGGCAGGCGCTCCGCCGCGCGATCAACCACGAGCTGCGACGGCTGTACGCCACGCTGGGCATCGATCGTCGCCGGCTGGTCGAGGTGTACCTGGTGGGCAACCCGACCATGCGTGACCTGGCCTTCGGTCTGGACGTGAGCCCGCTGGGCCGGCTGCCGTATCAATCCGTGACCGAGACGGCGCTCCGTGCCGGAGCGGCGCGATCGACCGTGGTGATCCGCCGCGCCCACGAGCTGGGGATGCTGGTCAACCCGCAGGCTCGCGTCATCGGCGGGCCGCTCATCGCGAGCCACGTCGGTGCCGACGCGGCGGCGGACCTGATCGCGGTCGACGCCGTCGAGCGCGGTGGGTCGTTCCTGCTGGTCGACATCGGGACCAACACCGAGGTGCTGGCTTCCGACGGGTCGCGTGTCGTGGCCGCCTCGGGCCCGGCGGGTCCGGCGTTCGAGGGTGGGGGAGTGCGCTATGGGATGCCCGGGGCCGAGGGTGCGATCGAAGCGGTCCGGCTGCTCGATGAGCAGTTCGACGTGCGGACGATCGGCGAGACGGTGCCCGAGGGGATCTGCGGGTCGGGGCTGGTGGACCTCCTGGCCGAGCTTCGTCGAGCCGCGTGGATGACCAATCGGGGCGGCTTCCGCCATCACTGGCGCGAGATCCCGATCGTGGCCGAGCCGCACATCGGGCTCACCAGCGCCGACGTGGGCCACCTGTCCGTCGCCAAGGCCGCGACGGCCGTCGGCGAGCGCGTGCTGCTCCGCCGTCTCGGGCTGCGTCCGGGCGATCTCGACCGCGTCTACCTGGCAGGCGGCTTCGCCAACGCCCTCGACGCCGGCTCCGCGATCGAGATCGGGCTGCTCGTGCCGGTGACCGCGGATCGTGTCATCCGGGCCGGCAACGCGTCCATCGCCGGGGCTCGATCGCTGCTGCTGTCCCGGCGCCGGCGCGACGCGCTGGACGCGCTGGTCGCCAGAATCGACCACGCTGAGCTGGAGTCCGAGCCCGACTTCTTCGACCTGTTCACCGACGGCTGCCTGTTCGAGCCGATCGCCTCATAGAAGGATCCGCGCATGTCGCTTCGCCACACGCTCATCGAGACCACCGACTTCGCCACCGTGGTGGAGCTCGTTCCCTGGGCGGGTGAGCTGGACGACGCCCGCGGGGAGCGACCGCTCAAGATGGCGGTCGACCTGGCGGGTGACCCGCGGATCACGGCGCTCTCGATCACCGACAACGCCGGTGGTCATGCGCGGCTGAGCCCGGGCACGCCGGCCCAGCCGGTGGTGGCGCTGGGCCACGACGTGATCGTCCACGTCGCCTGCCGTGACCGGAACCGAAACGCCCTGCAGAGCCTGGGCTGGGACCTGCTGAGCCGCGGCCTGTCGACCGTCCTCGCGGTCAGCGGCGACTACCCGGTCGAGGGGTACGAGGGCCTGTCCAAGCCGGTGTTCGACATCGACTCGGTCGGGCTGCTGGGGCTGTTCCGGGAGCTGGGCGAGGCGGCAGTCGCACGCGCGGCGACCGAGGGCGTCCCTGACCCGGGGGCGCGCTCGTTCTTCCTGGGCTGCGCGATCTCGAACGTCAAGCGCTTCGAGCGGGAGGTCATCCCGCAGTACCAGAAGCTGGCGCTCAAGGTTCGCAGCGGAGCCGGCTACGTGATCAGCCAGGTGGGCTATGACGCCCGCAAGCAGGACGAGCTGCTGCGGGTCATGCGGCGGGACGCAATCGCGATCCCGGCCATCGCCAACGCGTACGTCCTCAACCGGGGGGTCGCGCGCGCCTTCCACGCCGGCCATGTGCCCGGGTGCGTCGTCACCGACGACCTGCTGGCGCTGGTCGAGCGCCACGCCGCGTCACCCGACAAGGGGCGGGCCTTCTTCCTCGAGCTCGCCGCCAAGCAGCTCGTGGTGGCGCGCGGCATCGGCTACCGCGGGATCTACCTGTCGGGTCATCGCGACGCGACCGAGGTCGGACGGATCCTGGAGTTCGCGGACGCGTTCGCCGACGGCGACTGGCAGGACCTCGTGCGCGATGTCTCGTTCCCGATCCCCGGCTCGTTCCAGCTGTTCGAGCCTGACGGCGCGGGTCTCAACACCGACCAGCCCAGCCGTGCCTATCTCGCCTCGCTCGAGCCGGCGGCCCGGCGCCGGGCACGCCGCCACGTGGCGCCGTTCTACAAGGTCAACCGCCAGCTCCATGAGCGCGTGTTCGAGCCGGGCACGCCCGGCTTCCAGGCCTGGGCGCGGATCTACGACGGGATCGAGCGGGCCCACATCGCCCGTCCGCTGCACGTGCTGGAGCAGGCGGTCAAGGTGCCCCTGTTCGACTGCCGGGACTGCGGTGACTGCTCGCTACCCGACATCGCCTACCTGTGTCCCGAGAGCCAGTGCGCCAAGAACCAGCGCAACGGACCGTGCGGTGGGTCGCACGACGGCTGGTGTGAGGTTCCGGGCAAGCCCTGCATCTGGGCCGAGGCATACCGCCGGCTCAAGCCCTACGGCGAGGAGGAATCGATGCTCGATCGGCCACCCGTGATCCAGGACAGCGCGCTGCGGCGCACCAGCGCCTGGGCCAACACGTTCCTGGGGCGCGATCATTTCGCGCGCCGGCGGGGGACCGGGGCATGAGGCCGGATCGCACCGGCGCACCGTTCCGGGTCGTGGGCGAGAACATCCACGCCACGCGGGTGGTCAAGCGCACCGGTCGCCATGCGGTCGAGCTGGACGACGGCGCGGTGGGGATCGCGTTCGAGCGCCCCGACGGCGCCCGCGCGGTCCTGCCCGTCCACCCGCAGCTCGCCGGCGGCCCGCGATTTCGGCGCCGGCAAGATCAAGCACGTGGCCAGCGCTGTCCGCTGGGGTCTGGACGGGGGCGAGCACGCGGATCTCGCGGCCGACTACGTTCGCGCGCTGGCGGCGCGACAGGAGGCGGCAGGTGCCGACTGGCTGGATCTCAACGCCGACGAGGTCGCGGCCGACTCCGCGACCCGGGCACGAGCGATGGCCTGGCTGGTGACGATGGTGGAGGCGACCGCCGGCGTGCCGGTGGCGATCGACTCGTCAGACGTGGCCGTGCTCGCCGCGGGTGTCGCCGCCTCGGCGCAGCCCGCCGGCCGGCTGCTGCTCAACTCGGCGTCGCTCGAGCGGCCCGAGGTCCTCGATCTCGCCGCAGAGAGCGCCACCGCCGTGATCATCGCCGCCAGCGGTCGCAGCGGGATGCCCGCCAACGCCGATGAGCGGGTCGCCAACGCGGTGGCCGTGGTGGAGGAGGCGATCGCGCGCCGGATCCCGCCCGAGCTGCTGTACGTCGATCCCCTGGTGCTGCCCGTGGCGGTCGAGCCGGACGCTCCGGGGCACGTGCTCGAGGCGGCCCGCCAGCTGCGGGCAAGGTACGGCGATGCGATCCACCTGACCGGCGGGCTGTCGAACGTGTCGTTCGGGATGCCCGAGCGCCGGCTGCTCAACGACGTGTTCATCGATCTCGCGGCCGATGCGGGCATCGACAGCGGCATCATCGACCCCGTGGCGTCCGATCTCACGCGGGTGTTTGGTGCCGACCGGGAGACCCGGCCGTATCAGCTGGCCGCCGACATGCTCCTCGGGCGCGACGCCTTCGGCGGCGCGTACGTGGCGGCGTTTCGTGCCGGAGAGCTCGCCCCGGTGGGGTGACATCGGAAAAGGGGGGCCGCGATGGCTATCCGTTCGACCCTGGTCGGGGTGCTCGTCGTCGCAACGCTTGCGGCAGGGTGTGCCACGGCGGAGCAACCGCCGCCCACGCTGGTCGTGTTCAACCAGGCGCCGGTCGGGGGGGACGCTGACCTGGGTCGACCAGACCGGCGCCACGGGCAGCGTGGCGATGCCGGCCTGCGCGCGTACGGCACGTGACCTCGAGCCCGGCTCGTACGGGATCACGGTCACGATCGAGGGTGTGGAGGGGACCTTCGACGTCACCGCCGGGCAACCGGCCGGCGATGGCTCGCCCGGGTCCCTGTGGCTGGTGGTCGCCGCGGACGGCTCGGTGACCCAGACGACGCACCTGGATGCACCGGCGTCGCCCTACTGCGGCGCCTGACACGGGTCGCCGCGCTCGATCGCGGCCGTCGCTCAGGAGCCGGCGGCAGGCACGGCCCTGACCACGTCGTCGTCGTAGCTCATCGCCAGCCGCTCGCCCGGGCGAAGCACCAGGACGTCGTCGCTCCAGTCGCCGTCGATCAGTTGCCGCAGCAGCAGGAGACTGCCCTCCACCCGTTCGAACTGCCAGCCACGCCGCTCGGCCTGTGCGCGGGCGGTGGCCTCCGCCGCCGACTCGTCGGTCACGCCCAGCGCGATGAACCCGGCCCGCCGGTAGTGACTGCGCCAGGCGCCCATGACCTCCATCAGGTAGTCCGCGTTGTCCTCGCCGTACTTCTCGACGTACGTCTCCCGGAGCTCGTCGAGCCCGTCGTCCGTGTCGCCACCGGCGCCGATCCCCGCGCCAACGGAACCCGTGGTCGCCCCGTACTCGCGCTCCAGCTGGTCGTTCACGTACCAGTAGGTGGGATCGCGGTCCTGCGTCTCGGTCCGGTATCGATCACGTGACCCCAGGAACAGCGTGATGCAGTCGTGGGCGCGAGGCAGCACGATCGGGATGGCGCGCGCCTGCAGCCCGGCGGTCGCCCCGCCACACAACCCGTAGCCGAGCACGATCGCGTCGTAGCCCGACGGCGAGGCGTCGATCGCTGCCTGGAGCCGCGAGCGCAGGTCGGGCGGCTCGGCGTGCAGACCCCGGGGCAGCATCGTGACGTCGACCACGTGCGGCGACCGGGCGGCGCACAGGTATGCGGGGCGGGCCAGGATGTCGCACGTGATCAGGCGCAGCCGCATCGGGACCACTCCTGCATCACATGCTCCTCCGCGCTCCGGGCTTCACGGCACGCGATCAGCCCGACGATCATCTGCCGAGGATGCCATCATCGCCCGCGATGCCAACCGGGGTCTCCGCGCCGCCTGAGCCCGGAATCGTAGCCGCGCGGCGGGGCCCGGTCGAGCGACCCACATCAGTGGCTCACGGAGCGGTGGGTCATTCGGTTCGAGGATGGGATGGCATGGCCGCCTGGCCACGAGCATGGACGATCATGGCCGCCTGGCCACGAGATGATGGAGGTGTCGCACATGGCGGGAACGGGCAGCCGCGAGGATCCGTGGCAGCTGACGACGGCCAACGGCGGATCGTCGTATCGGATGTGGCGCGACGAGGCGGCCGATCCACCTGCGCTCCTGTGCCAGGTCGGCAGCACCCAGCTCCGATACCGGCTCGAGGCGATCGAGGATCTCCACGCCTGGCTCACGTCCGTCGGTGACTGGGTGCCGCTCGGCGGCGCCGACGAGCAGCGGCCCGCGGCCGAGGGATCGGTGGAGGCCTGGGGTCGATCCGAGGCAAACCCGATCGGCGGGTGGTACGGGCTCCGCAAGGGTTACCGCGGCCGGTTCGGCGTCTACCTGCCACCACTGCTCGAGGCGCTCGGGCTGGTCGAGCTCGAGCACAACCCGCGCAACAATCGCGTCAGAGCGCGCTAGGGTCCGTCGATCGGCGACATTCTCAGGCAAGACTCATCCGGGCCGGGCATGCTTAGTATCATGACCGCCCCGCGCCGCAGCAGCTCCGTGCCTCCACCCGGCCCCGGGCGTCTCCGGCCATCGGACGAACGCATCCTGGCCGCCGATCGCACCACCCGCAGGATCGCGTTGGGGGCTGGTCTGATCGCGGTCGTCGCGATGGTTCTTGCGGTGTGGCTGTTCGTGGGCCGGGGCGCGAGCTCCTGCCAGACGGCGGCCTGGGACACATCTCCCAGCGCGGGCAACCTGCCGACCGGCTGGACGATCAGCGCAAGCCAGTACGACATCAATCGCAAGTACATACGGTTCCTGGGGCCGATACCCAGCGACACCACCAGCAGCCAGCTGTCGATCGATGCGACGATCACCTGCTTTGCGGATGGCGCGGCCGACTCGGTCACCCGATCGCGCGATGCGATCGCCGCTTCCGGGGAGAGCGTGACCGCGCGCGATGACCTCGGGGACCAGGGCTTCAGCGCGGTCGATTCGACCGGTGCCACGCTGCTCCAGTTCCGCCACGGCAACCTGGTGGTGTACCTGGTGGCGGCGAGCGGCACGCAGAACGAGGTCCAGACCATCGCGTCCGCGTTGGACGTCGCCATGGGTGGCGACGGCGGTCAGGCTCCGGTCGGTACGCTCGACATCCCGACACCCAGCGCCTCGGAGAGCATCGGTCCCGATGAATCGAGCGCGGCCGGTGCGAGCGAATCGCCCGTCGCGCCGGAGCTTGAGGCGCTCATCCCATCGACCGTGGGCGGCATCGAGCTCTCGATCTCGAGCCAGACGGGCGATGCGATCCTTGCCGACGACCCGAACAGCCGCGCGATCATTGCCGCGCTGCGGGCGGAGGGCAAGGAGCCCGCCGATCTCCGGGTCGCCGACGGCTACGGCTACGACGACGCCAGCGGGTCGTCGTTCGAGATGACGGTGTTCTCGGTCGATGGCATGAAGCTCAAGGCGCTGGAGAGCCTGGTCCTCGACTCCTGGCTGTCCGCAACGGGCGCCGGGATCACGACTGACACGGTGACGCTCTCGGGCATCGAGGTGACCCGGGTCGATCGCGGTGACGAGGGTGCCCTGGACTATGTCCTGACCCACAACGGCGTGGTGATCTCGATCACGACGGACGACCCGGCGCTCGCCGCGGAGGCGATTGCCGGGCTGCCCTGACCGGGTGCAGCCCGGCTGAGGGCTCGAGATCGCGGAAGCGGGCCCTGACCCGGTACGGATCGGCTCCCGCCCGTGCCCTTCCAGGCGATCGATGGCAAGCGTATGCTGCCTTCGGGCGCTCGCCCGGGGGCGTTGAACCCGTGATGTGGAGTTGAGCGTGCGCGAGCAGTTGGTGGCCTGGGCAGAGGACTGCCGGGTCCGTGGTGGCGTCGATCTCGCCGAAGGGCGGATCAGCGACCAGATCAACGACGGCGGCCTGCTGACGTTCCACGCGGCCACGTTGGAGTCCCTCGACGATGGCCACGCGGTGATCGTCGATGAGCTCGAGGTCGAGCGACGTGAGCTCCACCTGGTCGAGGTGGAGGGCCGGCGCGGCGACCCCTCGCGACGACTCCGGACGGTCGAGGAGCTGGTCCAGCTCGAGCTCGGGCCGTTCCGGGTCACCGGGAACCTCCATCGGCCGCCGCACGCACAGCCGATGGCATCGCTCTCACGCTGGTCACGCTTCGTGCCCGTGACGGATGCGTTCGTCCGGGTGACGGGACGCGGCGGCGATCCGCTGCACATGGACGTTGTGCTCGTCAACCGGGAGCGGATCTCGCGCTCCGAACCGCTCGCCTCGATCCCGGTGCGGGCCGAGGAGACGTGGTCACCGCCACGGGTGGACGACGGCGCCGAGCACGCTTGAGGCGCCGGGCACGCGAACGCGCGGCGAGCGCGTTTAGGCGCCGAGCACGCGCAGACGGCGGGTGCCATGTCCCGCCCCGTTTCGGGTACGTCAACGGCGCCGTGGCAATGGCCCGCCAACGGCGCCGTGGCGATGTTCTGCCCTGACGGTACGTCCGGGAAGACGGCGACAGCCGTCTCCCCGTCGCGGGCGAATGCCTAGTGCGCTCGAATGATCGGACAGACGAACTCCTTGACCGGTGTGTCGGAGATCGTGAGCCACCCGTTTGCCTCGTACTCGTGGACCTGCGGCCCGCTCGTCAGCTGGGTCGGCGGCACGACACCGGTCCAGGTCACCGGGAGCACCATCCAGCGGCCTCCGCGGAAGCCGGGCTGACCGGGTGCCGCCTCTGCGACGTTGATCAGGTCGCCACCCAGGACGTAGATGGGCTCGAACGAGCTGTCGGGTGCGCCCGTATGGCTCAGGTCGGTGGGGGTGACGACCGTGCGCCAGCGCACGCCGTCGGCGTAGAACGCGAGCGACGGCGGACCGTTGCCGTTCTTGGCGGCGACCGAGCCGGCCGCGAGCGAGAGAAGCATGACGGCTGCGACGGAGCCGATGGCGAGACGCTTGAACATCCGGGATCCTCCAGCGACCGATCAACGGGCCGATCGGCTTGGGCCCACCCGGAGGGCGTCCGGGTTGCGGCGCAGCCTCGCGACCGCGGGCGACGCGACGATGACCCGCGGTCACGAACCCGTCATCGTTGCCGACCAGCCTTCGGGCGGCGATGATGACGCTGATGCCGACGACCGCCGCGGGGCCGCCGATCCTGGTGGTGGATGACGATCCCAAGATCGTCACCCTCGTCCGAACCTACCTCGAGCGCGAGCGATTCCCGGTGGTGACCGCCACCGACGGACGCGCCGCGCTGCGGCTGATCGAGGAACGCTCGCCCCGCCTGGTCGTGCTCGACCTGATGATCCCCGAGCTCGATGGCCTGGCGGTGATCCGGCGCGCGCGCGAGCTGGGCGACGTCCCGATCCTGATCCTGAGCGCGCGCGGCGCCGTTGGCGACCGGATCCTTGGCCTGTCCGAAGGGGCCGACGACTACCTGCCCAAGCCGTTCTCACCGGCCGAGCTGGTGGTGCGCGTGCGAACCATCCTGCGGCGCGTCGAGCGACCCGGTGGTCTGCCACCGGCGGAGATGCTGCTCGTGAGCGGCGATCTGGAGCTCGACCCGGCCCGCCACGAGGCCACCATCGCCGGTCGTCCCGTGTCCCTCAGCACCCTCGAGCTGCGGCTGCTGTGGGCCCTGCTCGATGCCGATGGACGGGTGCTCACCCGCGACCAGCTGCTCGACGCGATCCACGGCGCCGGCGAGGGAGATGTGCTCGACCGATCGATCGATCAGTACATCAAGCGCCTGCGCGAGAAGCTCGGTGATGACGCCGCCGAGCCGCGCTACGTGGCAACGGTCCGTGGCGCCGGCTACCGGGCCGCGCTACCCGTCGAGCGACGGAGCCCCGAGCGATGAGCCAGCGGGCTCGGCGATGAGGCCGCGCGTGGGCATCTCGGCCCGGATCCTGTCGGCATCGCTGGCGGTCGCCGGGATCGCGCTGGCGATCGTGGCGGTGGGCGTGCTGCGCGTCGGGCAGGACTCGTTCGAGGCCCTGATGGTCGCCGCGGGCGCGAGCACCGAGCACGCCCACGAGATGTTCGACTCCAGCGTCACGGTCGTGTTCGCGGTGGCGGCGCTGGTGGCGGCCGTGGTGGCGATCACGCTGGCCATGGTGCTTGCCCGCCGGCTGGCCCGGCCGATCGAGGACCTGGCGGTTGCGGCCGCACATATCGCTGACGGCGATCTGACCGCGCGCGTCACCGAGCAGGGACCCGAGGAGCTTCGGGCGCTGGCGGCCTCCTACAACACGATGGCGGCCCGGCTCGCCGAGCAGGAGGCGATCCGCCGCGAGTTCATCGTCAACGCGTCACACGAGCTGCGGACGCCGCTCACCAATCTCCAGGGCTACCTCGAAGCGCTGCGCGACGGCGTGCTGCCATCGGACCCCGCCCTGTTCGATTCGCTGCGCGAGGAGGTCGACCGTCTGTCACGGCTGGCCGCCTCGCTCGACGTGCTTGCCGGGAGCGGCGAGCAGCCCGGCGCTCCCGAGGACGTCGACGTCAGCGTCCTCGTCCGGAATGCCGCCGAGCTCGTCACGCCCGCCCTCGCCCGGCGCTCGATCGCGCTCACGGTCGACGTCGCCCCGCGGATCCACGCTCGCCTGCGTGCCGACCAGCTGACCCAGGTGCTGTCCAACCTGCTCCAGAATGCCGTGCGCTACACCGCCGAGGGTGGCGAGGTCCGGGTCACCGCCCTGCGGGCCGAGAACGGGCTGGACATCCGGGTCGCCAACACCGGCCCGGGCATCCCGCCCGACGACCTGCCGCGCATCTGGGAGCGCTTCTACCGCGTCGAGAAGTCCCGCGACCGCGAGCGTGGAGGGGCCGGCATCGGGCTTGCCATCGTGCGCCAGCTCGTGGAGTCTGCCGGCGGCCGGGTGGGCGTCACGTCCGGCGGCGGCTGGACCGAGTTCTCGGTGACGCTGCCGGCCTGACGCGGCGGTACGCACGGCCTCGCGCCGCGGACGGCGCACGTTTCCTAGAATTCGAGCCAGTCAGGCGCCCCCGTTGTTCGACACCACAGGAGTCCGCGGATATGCAGCAGCACGCCATCACCATGCTCGGTGCCGGGTTCATCGGGGACTTCTACACCACCACGCTCCACGGTCAGCGTGGCGTCGACAGGGTGAGGGTCGTGTACTCCCGCAGCGAGGACCGGGCGCGATCGTTCGCCGAGCGGTGGGCTGTCCCGCATGTGACCACCGACATGGAGGCGGCCATCCGCCACCCGGAGACGGACGTCGTGGTGGTGGCGCTGCCGAACCACCTGCACGAGGAGGCCGTGAAGGCCGTCGCCGCGGCGGGTAAGCCCGTGCTGTGCACCAAGCCGTTGGGCCGCAACGCCGCCGAGGCGCAGCGGATGCTCGAGGCGGTGGAGCGGGCGGGCGTGTTCGCGGGCTACCTCGAGGACCTGTGCTACACGCCCAAGACGCTCAAGGCGATCGCCTCGGTCGAGGCAGGTGCCGTCGGTGACGTGACCTGGGTTCGATCCCGCGAAGCGCATCCGGGCCCGCACAGCGCCTGGTTCTGGGATGGCCGCTACACGGGTGGCGGTGTGATCATCGACATGGGCTGCCACTGCGTCGAGATCATCCGGAGCTTCATGGGCAAGGGCAACCGTCCGGTCGAGGTGATGTGCACGACCGACACGCTCGTGCACCCGATCGATGACGAGGACAACGCGATCGCGCTCATCCGCTTCGAGTCGGGCGCCATCGGTCAGTTCGAGGTCAGCTGGACGTTCCGTGGCGGCATGGACCTGCGCGACGAGGTGGCAGGCACGCACGGCACGATCTGGCTCAACCACTTCCTGCGGACCGGCTACGAGATGTTCACCGCGGGCGGCGGCAGCGGGTACGTGGCCGAGAAGGCCGAGACCGCCGCCGGCTGGCTGTTCCCCGTGGGCGACGAGGCGGCGGAGCTGGGCTACGTGGACATGTTCGCCGACCAGTTCACCGCGCTCGACCGGGGCGTGGCGCCGCGCGAGACCTTCTATGACGGCTACGTCGTGAATGCGGTCATGGACGCGGCCTACCGGTCCGCGAAGAGCCGTGCCTGGGAGCCGGTCGAGCTGTTCGAGTGGCGGGGCGGCTCCGCGACGCGGATCGCAGCCACCCCGGAGCTGCTCGACGGCCAGGTCGTGATCAAGCGCGAGGTGCTGCCCGACGGGCGCGAGCGCCTGATCCTCAAGGATCCGGCCACGGGCGACTTCGTCGACCGCATCGTGGGCGGCGCATAGCCCGAACCCTCGCACGGAGGGGGTCCGGCCGGCGCCGCCGGTCGGGCGACGGCAGCGGGTGTGCTAGCCGGTGGCGGCTTGCACGACCTCGGGCATCCCGGCCGGGCTGCCTGCGCCTGCCCAGCGCGCGAAGGTCTCGCGCGCGAACAGCTGGTCCAGGACCATCGATGAGGCACCGATCACACCGGCCAGGCTGCCCAGGGACGACGTGCGCACCTGGAGGTCACGCGTCGCGAGGGGAAGCGATCGCCGGTAGACCGTCTCGCGGATCGAGGACAGCAGCAGGTCGCCGCTCCGTGCCACGCCGCCCGCAAGCACGATCAGCGAAGGGTTCAGCATGTTGGCGGTGGTCGCCAGCATCGAGCCCACCCATCGACCGGCCTGCTGGATCAGGGCGACCGCCACCGGGTCCCCGAAGCTCGCCGCCCAGGCGACATCCGCCGCGGTGACCCGGCCCCGCTCCTCGAGCACGGACCCGAGGCGCTTGCTGCGTCCGCCACGCGCGGCGGCCTCACCGTCGCGTGCGATGGCCGCGCCACCCGCCAGTGCCTCGAGGCAGCCGATGTTGCCGCAGCGGCAGACGATCGTCGGGTCATCCACGACCTGGACATGGCCCACGTCGCCCGCCGCGCCGCGGGCACCTCGATGCAGCCGCCCGCCGGCGATGATGCCCGCGCCGATGCCGGTCCCGACCTTGATCACCACGACGTCGTCGTGGCCGGCTGCGATGCCCGCGCGCCACTCGCCGAGGGCGAGCATGTTCACGTCGTTGTCCACCCAGACCGGCGCCCGGTAGCGAGCCGCGAGGCGCTCGCGCACCGGGAACCCGTCCCAGCCGGGCATGATCGGTGGCGAGATCGGCCGGCCGGTGCGGAACTCGACCGGGCCCGGGACGCCGACGCCGATGCCCCACGTGCGACCGGGCAGGCCGCGAACCCCGGTCAGCAGCTGGTCGAACAGCGCCTCCACCCGCTCCAGGGTGGCATCCGGTCCGGCGGCGATGTCGGCCGGCTCGTCGGTATGACCGAGCACGCGCCCGTCGAGGCTCGTGACGGCGACGTCGATCCCGGTGGCTCCGAGATCGGCGACCAGGATGTGCCCGGCGTCGGAGCGGAACGCGAGCCGGCGCGGCGGGCGGCCGCCGGTGCTGATGCCGCGACCTCGTTCGGTGACCAGGCCGCGGTCGATCAGCTCGCCGACGCGCTGTGCCACGACCGCCCGGCCGAGTCCCGTTCGGGTGGCGAGCTCGCCGCGCGACGTGGAGCGCCCGAGGCGGACCTCGTCGAGGATCGTGACCAGGGCGTCGAGCGCTTCGTCGGGCACTGGACCCGGTCCGCTCGCCGCCGGCTCGCTCGCCGCCCGCCCGCGCCCGTCCATCGCCGGTTCGGAGCTCCCAGATCGCGTATCCATCATGCGCATCATGGCCCGATGAGATGGTGACGTCCAGCCTCTTTTGCGGTTGACATGCCGAAGTACCATCGTCTGCACGCGGAAGCGCCAGACGGTCTCTTCCGCGTCGCGTCTCGTTCGGATCGGCGTTCGGCCGGTCGAGATTCCGAAGCTCGTCCCGCTGCTGGGACGATCCGGGGTTCCGATTGGCCATCTAGTTGTATAGACTGGTTCGCAGCACGCCCGCGTCCGCGGAGGACGGCGGCGCCCACCCGGGAGGTTGGTCGGATCGAGATGGCGGGACGCAGCACCATCAGCTCCGCGGTCATCGGGACCGGGTTCATCGGAACCGTGCACATCGAAGCGTTGCGGCGCATCGGCGTGCGGGTCGCCGGGATCCTGGATGCGAGCCCGGACCTCGGTCGGCGTCGCGCCGCCGACCTGGGTGTCGCGAAGGCGTACGGCTCGCTCGAGGAGCTGCTTGCGGACGACGTCCAGGTCGTGCACGTGACCAGTCCCAACGAGCTGCACCACCCGCAGGTCAGGCAGATCCTGGCGGCCGGCAAGCACGTGGTATGCGAGAAGCCCCTGGCCATGTCCAGCGCGGAGTCGGCTGAGCTGGTCGGCCTCGCCGCGGACAGCGGCCTGGTCAACGCGGTCAACTTCAACATCCGCTGGTATCCCATCAACCAGCACGTCGCGAGCTTCGTTCGCGAGGGTGGGCTGGGCGACGTCCGCATGGTCACCGGTCACTACTTCCAGGACTGGCTGCTGTACGACACCGACTGGAACTGGCGGCTGGAGGCGGACCAGGGCGGCGCCCTGCGGGCGGTGGGCGACATCGGCAGCCACTGGCTCGACCTGACCAGCTTCGTGACCGGTCTCCACATCGAGGCGGTGATGGCCGACCTCACCACCTTCATCCCGGTCCGCCGGAAGCCCGCCGGCGAGGTGGTCACCTTCTCCACGGAACGGGCCGCCGACACGGTCCCGGTCGAGATTCGCACCGAGGACACGGCGTCCATCCTGCTCCGCTTCGAGGGCGGCGCCCGCGGCAGCGTCGACATCAGCCAGCTGTCGGCGGGACGCAAGAACAGCCTCACCTACCAGATCGACGGCTCCTCCTCCGCCGTTGCCTGGGATTCGGAGCAGCCGGACTCGCTGTGGATCGGTCATCGCGACCGGCCCAACGAGCTGCTGCTCCGAAACCCGGCCCTCATGAATGCCGCGGGAACGGCGGCCGCGCGGCTGCCCGGCGGACACGTCGAGGGCTTCGGCGATACCTTCGGCGCGGTGTTCAGCGCCGTCTACGACGACGTCCTCGCGGGCCGCCCGTCCAGCACCCCGCGCTATGCCAACTTCGCCGCCGGCCACGAGGAGATGCTGATCGGGGACGCGGTCCTCGAGAGCGCCAGGGCCGGTACCTGGGTCAAGGTCCAGCGGATCTAGAGCCCCGTCACGAGAGAGGTGCAGCCGCGATGAAGCTCGGCTTCCTGACCGCCCCGTTCCCCGAGACGCCGTTGATGGACGTTGCCGACTGGGCAACCGGCGCCGGGTTCGAGGTGCTCGAGATCGCCTGCTGGCCGCGGAGCGGCGGCGACACGCGCCGGTACGCCGGGACCAGCCACATCGACGTCGTCAACCTGTCCGACACGCAGGCGACCGAGATCGTCGGCGAGCTCGCCGCCAAGGGTCTCTCGATCTCCGGCCTCGGCTACTACCCGAACCCGCTCCATCCCGACCTCGCGCACCGCGCGCAGGTCATCGACCACCTCAAGGCGGTGATGGTCGCCGCCCGCCGGATGGGCGTGCCCCTGGTGAACACGTTCATGGGCGGCGATGGTGCCAGGAACCAGGACCAGAACTGGGAGGAGGCGCTGCGGGTCTGGCCCGACATCGTGGCGTTCGCGCGGGACCAGGGCGTGAAGATCACGCTCGAGAACTGCCCCATGCTGTTCAGCTACGACGAATGGCCCGGCGGCCACAACATCGCGACCACGCCCGTCATGTGGCGCCGGATCCTGGAGCAGTGGGGCGACACGATCGGGCTCAACTTCGACCCGAGCCACCTGATCCTCCAGATGATCGACATGCGCCGGTTCCTGAAGGAGTTCGGACCGCACGTCCTCCACTACCAGGCCAAGGACCTGATGATCGATGTCGACGGGCTGTACGAGCGCGGCATCTTCTCGATGGGCATGGGCTGGCAGGTGCCGCGCATTCCCGGGCTGGGGGAGGTGGACTGGAGCGTCGTGTTCTCCGAGCTCTACCGCCAGGGCTTCGAGGGCGACTGCATCATCGAGCACGAGGATCGGCGCTTCGAGGGCACCGACGAGCGGGTCAAGCAGGGCTTCCTGATCGCGCGCGACATTCTGCGGCCCTACTGCCGATGACAGCACGCACCACGGTTCCGGTGGGCTGCCGCCCGCGGCCGATCGGGGCTTGACGGCGCACCCCCCCCTTCCTACCATCGGTAATCGATTATCGAACGTTACTGAACGGCCAGCCGACCGGTACCGCAGCGCTACCCGGAGTGGCCCGCCGCCTGGCGCAGGTAGCGTCCGGGCTGCGACGACCGGCATCTCGATCATCTCGGAGTGACATGTCCCTTTCGATCGCAGACCTCACCGAGCGCGACATTGCCAAGACCATCGACCACTCGCTCCTCCGGCCGGAGCTGGACGACGCGTTCGTGGAGGACGGCTGCCGCCTCGCGGCTCGCTACGACGTGGCCTCGGTGTGCGTCCGGCCGGCGGACGTTCGGCGGGCGGTGGCCCTGCTTGCCGGAACCGACGTCGCGGTGGGGACGACGATCGGGTTTCCGCACGGCAACCACCGGACGGAGACCAAGGTGTTCGAGGCGCGCCAGGCGCTCGCCGACGGGGCGACCGAGCTGGACATGGTGCTCCAGATCGCGGCGCTCCGGTCGGGACGCGACGCGGACGTCCAGGCCGACATCGCGGCGGTTGTCGAGGTCGCACACGCCGCGGGCGCGATCGTCAAGGTGATCTTCGAGAACGCCTACCTGACCGACGACGAGAAGGTCCGAGCGTGCCGGCTGTCGGAGGCCGCAGGCGCCGACTTCGTCAAGACCAGCACCGGGTTCGCGCCGTCCGGTGCGACCCACGACGACCTGCGGCTCATGCGCGCCAACACGTCGCCCCACATCGGGGTCAAGGCCGCCGGCGGCGTGCGCACGCTCGATGCGTTGCTGGCCGTGATGGACCTGGGCGTGACCCGCATCGGTGCCACGGCGACCCAGACCATCATCGAGGATTTCCGCGCCCGCAAGGGCGGCCGGGCGCCGGCTGCCACGACCGCCAGCGACGGGAGCGGCTACTGATGCACACTCAGGCGGGCGCCTCGCCTGCGCAGCCGCGCGAGGTTCGGGTGGGGATGCTCGGTTGCGGGTTCATCGGCGAGTTCCACGCGCTGGGCCTGCGCTACGTGCGCGAGGCGCGGCTCGTCGCGGGGTGCGACGCGGACCAGGGCCGGCGCGAGGCGTACGCGGAGCGGTTCGGCTGCCGGCCCGTCGCCACGCTCGAGGAGCTGTGCGCCGCAGACGACGTCGACCTGGTCGTCGTGTCCTTGCCCAATCACCTCCACCGCGACGCGGTCATCGCGCTCGCGGCCGCCGGCAAGGGCGTGGCGTGCACCAAGCCGCTCGGTCGCAACGAGGACGAGGCGGCCGACATGCTCCGCGCGGTGACCGAGGCCGGCGTGTTCAACGCCTACCTCGAGAACGTGATCTTCAACCCCGACCTGCTCCGGATGCGGGACATGGTCGAGGCGGGCTCGATCGGCCGGCTCACCACGGTTCGCGCGCGCGAGGGGCACTCGGGCCCGCACGCGCCGCACTTCTGGAACGCGGAGCTGGCGGGTGGCGGTGCGTTGCTGGACATGGCTTCGCACGGCGCCGAATACGCCCGCTTCCTGTTCGGCAAGGATCTCGTGGTCAGCGACGTGTTCGCCTGGGGCGCCACGCTCGTCCATGGCGACCGCACGACCGGCGAGGACAACGCGATCATGGTCATGCGCTTCGCGGATGGTCGGGCCGCGACGATGGATGTGTCGTGGTCATCGAAGGGCGGGCTCGAGGGCCGCTTCGAGGCGTACGGCGACGCTGGCCGGCTGATCACCGACATCAGCGTCGGCTCGCTCAAAGCGTTCGTCGAGCGGCCGGCGGGCTACGTGGTCGAGAAGGCAGACGCCGAGACGGGCTGGATCTTCCCGGTGCCCGACGAGATCCGCGTCCACGGCCATGACCTGATGATGGCCGACGTGGTCGGCGCGTTCGCCGAGGGGCGCGCGCCGAAGGAGACGTTCCGAGACGGGTACATCGTCAACGCGGTGCTGGGTGCCGCCTACCGCTCGATCGAAAGCGGACGCTGGGAGCCCGTGCGGACCGACGACTCGCTGCTGGCGACCGGGGCATGACGGCGGCTGTGCGCACCGTGCCCTGGATCGCCGAGGCCGTGGCTGTGCTCGAACGCGTGGCGGCCACGCAGGGCGCCGCGATCGAGACCGCCAGCGGCTGGTGTGCCGAGGCGATCGCTGCCGACGGGCTGGTCCACCTGTTCGGCACCGGGCACTCCCGGATCCCGGTCGAGGAGATGTTCCCCCGCTACGGCTCGTATCCCGGGTTCAACCCGATCGTCGAGCTGTCGATGACATTCCACACCCAGGTGGTCGGCGCCAACGGTCAGCGCCAGGCGATGTTCATCGAGCGGACGCCGGGGCTGGCCGAGGTCGTGCTGTCCAACTTCACCTTCGGACCGCACGACGTGATGATGGTGTTCTCCGCCAGCGGGGCGACGGCGGTGCCGGTCGAGATGGCCAGAGGCGCAAAGGCGCGTGGCCTGCGTGTGATCGCAGTGACCTCGGTCGCCCAGTCGATGGCAACCACGCCCGATGCCGCGGCCGGTGGCCGGTTGCTCGACGAGGCCGATCTGGTGATCGACGTGTGCACCCCGGCCGCCGATGCGCTGGTCACGATCGATGGCCTGGACACGCCCGTCGGTCCCGGCTCGACCGTGGGTGCGGTCGCGATCGTCAATGCGATCAAGGTTCGGACAGCCGAGCTGCTCGTCGAGCGGGGGTCGATGCCCCCGGTCCTGACCCGGCCCAGCGTGGTCGGGGCGGAGCGGTCCCGAGCCTTGTTCGACGCAGCCTATCGAGAGCATGCGCGGCGGCTCGCCCGCGCGATCGACCAGCGAGGAGGTAGGTGACGAAGCGACGAGCGAACGGCATGCATGCAGACAGATGGCGGATCATGCTCCATGGTGGGGCAGACGACCGCCGCAAGGAGGAGAGTCGCTCATGAAGTATCTGGACAAGGCCCGCGGCCTGATCGTCGTCGGCGTGACGGCGATCCTCGTGGCCGCCTGCAGCAGCGGGGCCACCCCGTCTCCGACCCAGGCCCCGGCTACCCAGGCGCCCGAGAGCATGGCGCCCGAGAGCATGGCGCCGGAGTCACCGGCGGCAAACGCCGGCCCGTTCACCATCGGGTACTCGAACGGCGGCGGCGTGGGCAACGGCTTCCGCGAGGAGCAGGTCTGCACCGCGAAGGCAGAGGCCGCTGCGCTCGGCACGGACAAGATCGCCGGCCTGACCGTGATCCATCGGAACACCGACGCGGCCGGCCAGCTGTCCGACCTGCGCGACCTGATCTCGTCGGGCGTCAACGCGCTCGTGTTCAACCCGAACGATCCGGACGCGCTGAACCCCGCGCTCCAGGAAGCGCATGACGCCGGCATCGCGACCGTTTCGGTCGACGCCTACGTCACCGATCCCAACACCTGGAACCTGTACAACAACCAGGTCAAGTACGCCGAGCTCGGCGCCAAGTGGCTGTTCGATCAGATCGGCGGCAAGGGCACCGTCTGGTACACCCGCGGGCTCGCCGGCCATCCGGCCGACTCCGACCGCGACATCGGGTTCAAGAACGTCCTCAAGGACTACCCGGACATCAAGATCGTTCCTGACGAGAACGGCGTGTTCACCGGCTGGGATCCGGCCACCACGACCAACCTGGCCAACGACTTCATCTCCAGCGGCCAGTACGACAAGATCGACGGCATCTGGGCATCCGGCATGGGTGCGCAGATCGTGGACGCGATCAAGGCCGCCAACAAGCCGTTCGTGCCGATCGCGGATGCCGACATCGGCGCGTTCGTCAACCAGCTGCTCGACACCCAGGGCTATCCGGGCCTCGTCGGCGCGGCCGTCACCAACACCGCCTCTGTCGGCGGCGCTGGCGTGAAGCTTGCCTACGACCTGCTCAGCGGGCAGACCCCCGAGGCGAGCGCCGACGCGACGCAGCCCAACACGATCCTGCTCGACCCGCAGATCCTGGACAACACCACGGATCAGGGCCGGACGGACCTCAAGGCATGGGTCTCTGTCCCCGGCATGGACCCGCTGTGGCCACTCAGCCTGTCCATCCCCGGCTGGACCGACTACGATCCGAACACGGTTCCGTCGTCCTGCCAGGGCGCCTGACGTCCAGTTCCATCACTCGGGGGACGCCGGCCATGCCGGCGTCCCCCATGCTCACAACCGGGAGCCCATGACCTCCACCAGCTCGGACCTTCTGCTCGAGGCGACGGGGATCTCCAAGACCTACGGCGCGGTCGTCGCGCTGACCTCGGCGTCGCTTGCCGTGCGCCCGGGGGAGGTGCACGCACTGCTGGGCGCCAATGGCGCCGGCAAGAGCACGCTGGTCAAGATCCTCACCGGCGCCGTGCACCCCGACAGCGGCCGCATCGTCGTGCGCGGGCGAGAGCGTACATCGCACTCACCGGCCGACGCGCGCCGCCACGGTCTGGTCTCCGTCTACCAGGAGCCGGCCCTGATCCCCGACCTGGACATCGGCGCCAACCTGCGCCTGACCAGGACGCCCATCGAGCCCTTCCGTCACTGGGTCAACGAGCTCGGGCTCGGCGACCTGGACACCGGCCGTCTCGCGCGACGGCTGCCGCTCGCCTCGTTGCGCATCATCGACCTCGCGCGCGCGCTGGCCATCGAGCCCGACGTGCTGCTGATGGACGAGATGACGGCCGCCCTGCCGGCCAACCTGACCGAGCGCGTGCTCGATGTCATCGGCCGCCAGCGCGGCGGCGATCGATCGGTGATCTTCATCTCCCATCGCATGATCGAGATTGCCGCCGTGTGCGATCGGGCCACGGTGCTGCGCGAGGGCGAGACCGTCGGCGTGGTCGATATCGCCGAGGGCTCCGAGGAGCGCATCGTCGAGCTGATGCTGGGCCAGATCGAGGAGATGCCGCCCCGTCTGCTCGAGGACCGAGGCGCAGCTGCCAGGAGCAAGGGCGCCACACCGCGGATCGAAGCGCGCAACCTGGCCGCCACCCGCCGGCTGCATGACGCCTCATTCAACCTGTACCCGGGCGAGGTCCTGGGGATCGTCGCGCTCGACGATCAGGGCCAGGACGAGCTGTTCGACATTCTGGCGGGCTCGGACCGCCCGGCCGGTGGCGAGCTTCGCGTCGATGGCAAGCCGGTCTCGTTCCGCCACCCCGCCGACGCGATCCGGGCCGGGTTGGTCTACGTTCCGGCCGACCGCGCCGAGGCGCTCCTGATGCAGCGCTCGGTCCGCGAGAACGTTGCCCTGCCGTTCCGCACCCGGCTCAGCGGCTGGGGGCTGATCAACCTGGGCACCGAGGGCCGGACCGTCGACGGGGCGGTCGAGAAGCTGCAGATCGACGCCCGGGCCGGCAACGAGGTCCGGCGCCTGTCGGGCGGCAACCAGCAGAAGGTCACCATCGCCCGCTGGGTCGCCGGCGGCGTGCAGACGATGCTGTGCTTCGACCCCACCCGCGGGATCGACATCCGGACCAAGCAGCAGATCTACGTGCTGTTACGCGAGCTGGCCGAGGCCGGTACCGCGGTGCTGCTGTACACCTCGGAGCTGAAGGAGATCCAGCTGGTGTGCGACCGGACGATCGTCATCTTCGGCGGCCGCGTGGTCGCCGAGCTGGACGCCAGCACCGCCGACGAACCGGCGCTGCTGCGGGCCGCCCACAACCTGCCGCCCGAGAGCGGCCCGGGCAGCGGTGAGGCCGTGGCGGCCGGGAGCGGCGCATGAGCGTCGCGGCGGGCACCATCGAGGACCTCAGCGGCAGCCCGCGAGAGCGTGTCGCGAGGTTCGGCCGGCGCAACGGCTGGACGCTCGGGCTGCTCGCGTTCTTCGCGGCGCTGCTTCTGCTGACCAAGCTCATCCAGCCCAACTACGACGCGCTGGGCATCCAGCGCCTGGCGGGTGCGGTGCTGCCGCTTGCGCTCGCCGCGGTCGCGCAGGCGGTCATCGTCATCGGCGGTGGGATCGACCTCTCGATCGCCTCGATGATGGCGCTCACCAGCGTGGTTGCGGCCGAGGCGATGAAGGGCCAGAGCGAGGCGTTCGGGGTGGTCGTCGTGCTCGGCGTCCTCCTGCTCGGCCTGCTGCTGGGCGCGATCAACGGCACGCTCGTGGTGCTGACCCGCGTGCCGGACATCGTGGTCACGCTGGCGACCTTCTTCGTGTGGGCCGGCTTCGCCCTGCTGGTCCGGCCGTCGCCCGGCGGCGGCGCAGCGACGTGGCTCAAGGACCTCGTGCTCGGCTCGGTCGGGCACGACCTGATCCCCAAGGCGGCCATCGTGCTGTTCGCGGTCGTCGCCGTGGTCTGGATCCCCATCTCGCGCTCGCGCGTCGGGCTGTCCATCTACGCCGTCGGCAGCCAGCCGCTGGCGGCGTTCCGAAGCGGCGTATCGGTGGGTCGCACCAAGGTGATCGCCTACGTCATCGGCGGCCTGTTCGCCGCCCTGGGTGGGCTGGCACTGACCGCCAGCACGGGGATCGGCACACCGGTTCCGGAGCCGACCTACACGCTGATCAGCGTGGCCGCCGTCGTGCTCGGCGGCGTGAGCCTGGCCGGGGGCATCGGCGGCGTGTTCGGCCCGATCGTCGCCGTCCTCATCCTGCAGCTGATCCGGACCGACATGACGTTCATGAAGATCAACCCCAACTACGCCCTGGTGGCGCAGGGCTTCATCCTCATCGGAGTGCTGATGGTCGGCAGCTGGATCCAGATCCGACGGAGCCAGCGATGAGCGCGGCGGTCGGGGTTCGGCGCGACAGGTCGCCCATGACGGCGGCTCGCGACGTGATGCGCGACTATCCGCTCCTGCCGCTCACCGGATTGCTGGCGATCCTGGTCGTCGCCGTCGAGCTGTTCCAGCCCGGCACGGTGCAGCCCTCGTGGGCCGGTGTCATCATTCGGGCGGCCATCCCGCTCGCGATCCTCGCGGCCAGCCAGACGCTGACCATGCTGACCGGCGGCATCGATCTCTCGGTCGGCTACGTCGCCTCGATGGCCGGGTTCGTCACCGCGACCCTCGTGGGACCCCTGGGTGGCGTCCCGATGGCGATCGCGGCCGCCCTGGTGGTCTCCGCGATCGCCGGCCTCATCAGTGGCTTCGGCGTCGCCGTGTTCCGCGTCCACCCGCTGATCATGACCCTGGGCATGGGCCTGGTCGTGTACGGCTTCTCGAACGTGTGGCAGCTCCAGATGGTGCAGACGGGGTCCGGCGTGCCGCCCGAGCTGCGGACGCTGGGCGTCGAGCTGTTCGCGGGTGTCGTGCCGTTCAGCCTGCTCGTGTTCGTGCCGCTGGCCGCGGTGATCCTGGTCGGCCTGCGGCGGACCGGCTATGGCCGGCTGCTGTTCGCGATCGGGGACAACCCGGTCGCGGCGCGGCTGTCCGGAGCGCGATCGTGGCAGGTGCTGATCGTGCTGTACGTCATCTCGGCCATCCTGGCCGGGATCGCCGGCCTGCTGTACTCGGGGCTCGGCAACACCGCCAGCGTCACGCTCGTCCAGTCGCAGCTGCTGCCGTCGGTGGCCGCCGCGGTCATCGGCGGGACATCGATCCTGGGCGGCCGTGGCACGTTCAGCGGCACCATCCTGGGGGCCCTGATCCTGACCGTGCTGACCGCGCTGCTCACGATCGTGGGTCTGCCCGAGCCGTGGCGCCAGATCGTGTTCGGCTCGATCATCGTCGCCGTCGCTGCCGCCTACACCCGCGTGACGGCGGAATCCTGAGCCGCGATCCGAGGGCCTGGACACCGATGACCGAGGGGGCCATGACCCTGGACGCGATCGACGACGGTGTCGTGACCCGTCACCTGGGGCTGGACCTCGGTGCCACCAATCTCAAGTGGGCCGTGGTGACGCACGCGGGCGGCGTGTGGACGACCATCGCGCGCGACCAGGTGCCGACACAGGTGGCGGACGATCCGGACGCGGTGCCGGCCGCCGTGGTCGCGCAGCTGGGCGAGGTCGCCGCGGTGGCGATCGACGAGTGGGGACCGGTGCTCAGCGTGGGTGTCGGGGTGCCGGGGCTGTATGACCCCGTCGCGGGTCAGACGCGGTTCCTGGTCAACGTGCCCGGACCGTGGGCCGGGCAGCCGGTCGCGGCGCCCGTGTCGGCGGCCGTCGGTGTGCCCGTCCACCTCATCAACGACGCCCGCGCGTTCGGGCTCGCGGAGCTGCGCCTCGGCGCCGGCCGCGGCGCCTCGTCGATGGTGGGGCTGACGCTCGGCACGGGCATCGGCGGTGTGATCGCGGTCAACGGGCGCGTGCACCAGGGTCACGACGGCACGGCCGGGGAGCTGGGCCACCAGACGATCGACCCGGATGGCCCGTGGTGCAACTGCGGCAATCGGGGCTGCGTCGAGGCGTACGCGCGTGCCGATCAGATCGCGGCCGCCTGCGGCACCGCGACGGCGGAGGAGGCGGTCAGGGCGGCGCTGTCGGGTGACGCGCGGGCACAGGCGGGATTGGCCGGTGTGGGGCGCTATCTGGGGATCGGCATCGGCAACATGATCACCGTCTTCTCGCCCGATCGAGTCGTGATCGGTGGCGGGGTGGCCGCGGCCGGCGACCTGTTGTTCGAGCCCATCCGGGCGGAGATCGCGCGTCGCGTGACGACGACCTCGATCGACCAGGTGACGCTGGTGCCGGCGGAGCTCGGCACGTGGGCAGGGGCGATCGGCGCCGCGGTGCATGGGGCGGAGGCGGCCGGCCTGGTGAACGGCGCGGATGCCGGCGTTCCGATCGGCGACGCGGATGCCGGCGTTCCGATCGGCGACGCGGATGCCGACGCTCCGATCGGCGGCGTGGATGCGGGAGCGTCCGATGTGGCCGGCGACACCCGCGGAGCCATCACGGCGCCCGGGATCCCCGGCAGCCCGACGTCATGAGCTCGATGGCCATGACGCCATGACGTCCATGGTCTGGCTGCCCCACTACCGTCAGATCGAGCTGGCCCTTCGCGACCGGCTGGCAGGCATGCAGCCCGGGGAGCGCCTGCCATCGGACGACGAGCTGTGCCGTGAGTTCGGGGTCAGCCGGATGACGGCCCGCAACGCGATGCAGCGGTTGGCCGAGGATGGCCTGGTCCGGCGTATTCCCGGTCGCGGCACCTTTGCCGCGGCGCCACCGGCCCATCGCTACGCCGATCGCCTGATGGCGTTCTCCCATGAGATGCGGCGGACGGGCCGGACACCGAGCTCGCGGCTGCTGACGCGCGAGATCCGGCCGTCGACCGCAGCGGAGGCGCGTGCACTGGGCCTGACGCCAACCGAGCCGGTCGTGCTGCTGCGACGCCTGCGTCTGGCCGATGACCGTCCGATCGCCGTCGAGACGGCCGTGCTGATCCGGGCGGTCGCGAGCGTGGTCATGGCGGCCGACCTCGAGGCCGGATCGCTGCATGAGGCGCTGGGTCGGGCCGGCATCCACCTCCGAGCGGGCCAGGCGACGATCACGGCCGAGCCGCCCACGCCCGAGGACGTGGAGCTGCTGGAGGTCGATCCTGGCGCGCCCCTCCTCGTCGAGCGCCGGATCATCGCCGATACTCACGGCCGGCCCGTCGAAGCGACCGAGTCGCGCTACCCGGGTGATCGGTATGCGCTCGACGTGCGGTTCGACGTCGCGGGCGGCCAGACAGAGGGGACCGCCGCGCAGCCGACGCCGGGGACAGGGACCGCAGACGACGACCCGGCGGCCAAATAGGCCAGGGAAGGAAGCGGGGCGGGAGGCGCTGGTAGCTCGGTGCCGCCTCGGTGCTCCGTGCCCGGTCTCGCCGCCGGTGCCTCTGCGACTCGCTCGGTCGCGGCCGCCGGTAGCTCGGTGGCGCCGGTCTCGCCCGGACGCTCGAACCTGATCAGATACCCACCACCCGCATGCTAAGAAGACCGAACCGACTCGAACCTGCGCACCTACCCGTCAGGTGAATGCAACGGGGGCCGCACCTGATCAGATACCCACCTCCTGGGTCGTGGCGTCAGTCCGGCGCCGCCGACCTGCGCCAACATGCACGCGATGGGCAGGTGAGCAGGTGGCGGCGCCCAACCGCCTCGCCGTCGAGCGTGGGGACGGCGCGCAGCGTGGGTATCCGCGATCGGATCCCGCGTTACGACCCACCATGTGGGCAGGTGATCGACTGTGCCCGGGGACCGCGAACCGGGACCCGGCGACCGCGACCGCGACCCGACGAACCGCGCCCGGTGACCCGGTGCCCGTCGGCCCGGCGACGAGGTCACCCGGCGACCGCGACCGCGACCGCGGCCCGGCGACCGCGACCGCGACCCGACGAACCGCGCCCGGTGACCCGGTGCCCGTCGGCCCGGCGACGAGGTCACCCGGCGGCGAGGACGACGAGGACGACGAGGTCACCCGGCGACGAGGGCGACGAGGACGACGAGGTCACCCGGCGACGAGGCCACCCGGCGACCGCGACCCGGCGGCGAGGACGACGACGACAACGAGGACGACGACGACAACGAGGACGACGAAGCCAACGAGGCAATCTCCCGGCGGGCTCGCGGATCGACCGCCACGCCGGCGAGGGTCCCGGGCGACCGGCCTGGGGGTTGGGCCGGCCGCCCGGGGCGGAGGGAGATTCGAGGTTACGAGCTGGCGCCGAGCAGCTCCTCCATGCGCTTCGTGGTGTAGGCGGGTCCCTCCTCGCGCGACAGCTGCGCCAGGACGTCCATCGGCAGGTGGTTGAGGATCGCGCCATTGGGGTTGAACAGCAGGTGCTCGTCCACCGCCAGGCCGAAGTCGGACCCCTCCTTCACGGCGTGGTACAGGTTCCGCGGCCGCACCGAGTCGCCCACGTTGAGGACGTGCACGCCGGCGGCCTTCAGCTGGTCGAACAGCGCGCGCTCGGGCCGCACGTGGCAGGTCACGATGTCGTCGATCTCGAGCTCTGTCCGCCCGAAGTCGGCACCCTGGAGCACGACCGAGCCCTCGCGGATCTCGGCCACGGTGGTCGAGGTGATCACCTTGACCGGGTGCTTGTACGGCCGTGACTTGAGGACCTCGGCGTCGCCCTGCTCGAACCGCTTGCGCAGCACGTACAGGTGGATGACCTCGGTCTCCGCGGCGAACTCGCGGTTCTCGGTCACGATCGTGACCTCTTTGCCGATGTCGGCCAGCCAGGCGGCGGTGTCGGTCGCCGCGTAGTGGTCGCCCCACAGCAGCACCCTCGCCCCCAGCTTGTGCATCTTGCGGCCGCCCGGATGGCACTCGCAGGACACCCGCGGGCACGCCATCGACTCCTCGAACGGGACCACCCGCGAGGTATCGCCCACGACATCGGGCACGTATGACCGGGCGCCGGTCGCGTTGAGCACGAGATCGAACCCGCGCAGCTCGTCCACCGTCGGCGCGTGATTGAGCCGGATGTCAACGTTCAGATCGAGCAGCTGGTCGCGGATCCAGTCCAGGTACCAGCGCATCTTCTCCTTGCCCGGCACCATGCACACGTAGAGCATCGCGCCGCCCAGCTCGCCGCCCTGCTCGTAGAGCGTCACCAGGTGGCCGCGCTCGGTCGCGATCCGGGCCGCCTCCATGCCCGCCGGACCACCGCCCACGACCGCGACCTTGACCGGCTTCGAGGTCCGCTTCATGTCGGCGTAGGCCTCGTTGCCGCAGGCCGCGTTGATCGAGCACTGGATCTCGTGCTTGGCCATCAGCGATTCCTGCCAGCAGCCGCCGAGGCATGAGATGCACTTGCGGATCGAGCGAACCTTGCCGTACTGGGCCTTGACCGGCCAGTACGGGTCGGCGAGCAGCTGTCGCGAGAGGCCGACGAGATCCGTCTTGCCCTCGGCCAGGATCTGCTCGCAGTAGTCGGGATCGCGCAGCGAGTGGGACGTGATGACCGGGATCTTCACGATCTTCTTGGTCGCCTCGGCCGCATACGTTGCCCACCCCTGGGGGTAGTGCATCGGGTCGAACCCGGCGCCGGGCGACTCCTGCATCCCCTGCGACAGGTCAAGCGCGGCCACGCCGGCCTGCTCCAGGACCCGGGCCGTCTCCAGGCCCTCCTCGAGCCCCCGGCCGCCCTCGCACCACTCCTCGAACGAGTAGCGGACGAGGATCGGGTAGTTGCGACCGCACTTCTTCTTGATCGAGTCGATGACCGCGAGCGGGAAGCGCATCCGGTTCTCGAACGAGCCGCCGAACCGGTCGGTGCGCATGTTGAGGTACGGGCTCATGAACTCGGACAGCAGGTAGCCGTGGGCTGCGTGGAGCTCGACCGCGTCGAAGCCCGCCTGCTTGACGCGCCAGGCGGCCTCGCTGAACAGGTCGACCAGCTCCAGGATCTCGGAGATCGACGCCTCGCGGATCTCCTTGCCCTTCTCCTCGGCGTTCTCGTAGATGATCTCGTGTCCCGCCGACCAGGGCAGCTTGAGCACGCGGTCGGTCGCGCCCAGCGTGTTGTAGCGGGGGATCGCGCACTGGCGCCCCGGGTGCTGGAGCTGGACCGCGCACTTCGCCCCGTAGCGGTGCATCGACTCGGCCAGGCGGGCAAGGCCCGGGACGTAGTTGTCGCCATCGGCCACCAGGCAGGTCACGGTGGGCCGGCCGGTCTTCATGTCGGGCGTCGTGGCGCCCACGATGACGAACCCGGTGCCGCCCTTGGCGATCTCGGCGTGATGGTGGATGTCGCGCTCGCTGACCTCGCCGTCGGCGTGGGACGAGCTGATGTCCGTGGGCACGTGAACGATGCGGTTGGGAAGCTCGATCGAGCCGAGCTGGAGGGGGCTGAACAGGTGAGGGAAGGTCATGTTCGGGCCGCTCCTGGGATAGGCAGTTCTCGACGTCCTGATGCTGGACCCGGCTGTCGAACGGGGCAATGCCAGACCGGGTCGATGAACTGGCAGAAGCGGCCGCCGGACCCGGAGGAAGTGCCGGAAACGCTCCATGTGGCCCTGTCCGATACGGCTGCGTCGCTGGCACGGTGCGGTCGTGGCTGTATACGTCTGGCCCCAGGACATGGACCCCCGCTTCCCGCTCGCCGTGATCGAGCACGTCGCGTCCGCCGACCGGGACCCGATGCACTGGCACGACTACTTCGAGATCGCCCTGGTGCTCGACGGTGCCGGCTCGTTCGTGTTCGGCCGGCGGTCGATCCCCGCGGCGCCCGGCGACATCTTCCTGATCGACGACTCGCAGCCGCATGCGGCGATGCCCGACGCGGACGGCTCGATGCGGCTGCTGCTGGTGCTGTTCCGACCGGAGCTGATCGCGGGACCCGGTTGCCGCGAGCTCGACCTGGGCTATCTGGCGCCGTTCCGGACGAGCGAGCGCAACGACTCGCAGCGTGTCCCGGGCACCTCCGAGCGGGCCGCGGACGTGGCTCGAACGCTCCATGAGCTGCGCGCGACGTGGGAGCGTCACGACCCCGGCGAGCTGCACCTCGTGGACGCCACGCTGCGCCGGGCGCTGGCGCTCCTCCACGGACAGGCCGGCACCGGCGCTGCCGGTGCGGTGCGCGCGGCCGCCGATCGCCGGGAGCAGATCCGCCCGGTGCTGGCCTACGTCGACGGACATTGCCACGACAGCATCACGCTCGACGACATCTCGGAGCTGGTCCACGTGAGCCCCTCGCGAGTTCGCCACGTGTTCAAGGACGTGACCGGGGTGAGCTTCAAGGAGTACGTCACCCAGGTCCGCGTGGCCGAGGCCAAGCGCCTGCTGCTGTCGACGGACCTGTCGGTGGCCGAGGTTGCCCGTGCCGTCAGCTACACCAACCTGCATCAGTTCTACAAGGTGTTCTACCGCTCGTGCGCGATGTCGCCGGGCGAGTACCGCCGCTTCTACACCCCCGCCGGCGGAGGCGCCGCATCGGTAGCAGGGGCCGTGCCGGCCGCCGCGGGCTAGGAGGAAACCGGATGGACACGCTGGTTCGGGAGAAGGTGGGCGTCACGATCCGCGAGGCGGCCGACGCCGACTGGGCCGAGGCCGGACGGATCTGCTACGAGGCATTTGCGACCCTCGCCGACCAGCACGGCTTTCCGCACGACTTCCCCACCGTCGAGGCGGCCGCCGAGCCGATCCGCTGGATGATCAACCACCCGCGGATCTACGGCGTGGTCGCGGAGCTGGACGGTCGGGTCGTCGGCTCCAACTTCCTCGATGAGCGGGGCACGATCTCCGCGATCGGGCCGATCAGCGTCGATCCGACGGCGCAGGACCACCATGTCGGGCGAATCCTGATGGACGCGGTGCTCGAGCGCGCTCATGCACAGCACGCGCCGGGCGTGCGGCTGCTCCAGATCGCCTACCACAATCGCTCGCTCAGCCTGTACGCGAAGCTGGGCATGGAGGTCCGCGGCGCGTTTGCCGCGATGCACGGCCTGCCGTTGCGCCGCACGATGCCCGGCTACGACGTCCGTCCGGCCACGCCCGACGACGAGTTCGCGTGCAACTCGCTGTGCCTGCGCATCCACGGCCACACGCGGGACGGCGAGCTGCGCGAGGCGATCGAGAGCGGCAGCGCGCGCGTGGTCGAGCGTCTGGGCCGGATCACCGGCTACACGACCCGGATCAACTACTTCGCGCACTCGGTCGCCGAGACCAACGACGACATGCGGGCGCTGATCTGCGAGGCCGACGACTTCGGCACGCCCGGGTTCCTCGTTCCGCTGGCCAACAACGACCTGTTCCGCTGGTGCCTGGATCAGGGCCTGCGCGTGTTCTTCGTGCTCAACATGATGACCATCGGGCTGTACCAGGAGCCCGAGGGCGCGTACATGCCCTCGGTGGGCTACTGATCGTGCCGACCTCGCCTGCGATGCGTGTCGTGCCGGCATGTCGATGACCTCGCGCGATCGCGTCCGGACCGCGCTCGCGCACCGGGAGCCGGACCGGATCCCGTTCGACCTGGGCGGCACGCGCATGACCGGGATCCACGTCCTGGCCTACGAGCGGCTGCGTCCGGCGCTCGGGTTGCCCCCGCGCGAGGCGCGTGTCGCCGACCTCACCCAGCAGCTCGCCGACGTCGAGCCCGACGTGCTCGCCGCGCTGGGCGCGGATGTCCGGGGTGTGTCGCCGCGCAGCGCGTCGACCTACCGGCGCGAGATGCGCGAGATCGATGGGCACCGAACGTTCGTCGACGAGTGGGGCGTGGGGCGGCGGATGCCGCTCGATGGCGGTCTGTACTACGACTCGTTCGCGCCGCCGCTGACGGGGGAGATCGACCTCGCCGCGGTCGACGCGTTCGCCTGGCCGGATGCCGTCGACCCGGGCCGCTACGAGGGGATGGCGGAGACGGCGCGTCGGTACGCGATCGACGAGGGCCGCGCGGTCCAGCTGGGCTCGATCTGCGGCGGGCTGACCGAGGGGCTGTTCAAGCTCCGCGGGTTCGAGGACGGCTACCTGGATCTCGCGGGCGATCCCGCGCTGGCGCGCCGGGTCATGGAGCACATCCTCGAGGTCAAGCTCGAGTACTGGTCGCGGGCGTTGCCGCTCGTCGACGGTCACGTCGACGTCGTTGCCGAGGCCGACGACCTGGGCGGCCAGGACCGCACCCTGTTCTCGCCGCGGACCTACCGCGAGCTGGTCAAGCCGCTCCAGCGGGAGCTGTTCGCGTTCCTGCACGCTCACACCGACGCCCGGGTCTTCTTCCACACCTGTGGCGCGGTCCGCGACCTGATCCCGGACCTGATCGAGATCGGCGTCGATATCCTGAACCCCGTGCAGGTCTCGGCGACGGGCATGGACACGGCGGACCTCAAGCGGGAGTTCGGGCGCGACCTCGTGTTCTGGGGTGGTGGCGTGGACACCCAGCACGTGCTCGGCTCGGGGACGCCGGAGGAGGTTCGAGCCGAGGTTCGCCGGCGGGTTGACGATCTCGCGGCGGGTGGCGGGTTCGTGTTCGCGACGGTTCACAACATCCAGCCCAACGTGCCGGCCGAGAACGTGCTCGCGATGTGGCGGGCCATGCGCGAGACCAGGGGCGGGGCGACAGGCGGGCCCACGAGCGAGGTGATCGGTGGTTGAGGTGATCGGTGGTTGAGGTGATCGAAGGCCGGCTCGTGCTCGCCGATGGCGTGCGGCCGGGACGGATCGAGATCGAGGATGGCCGGATCGCGGCCGTGGAGCCTCGTGCTTCGGCGATCGGCGGACCGCTCATCGCCCCCGGCTTCATCGACGTCCATGTCCACGGCTGGGGCGGCCACTCGGCCACCGACGATGCGACGGCGCTGTCGGGGATGGCACGCGCGCTGCTGCGCCAGGGCGTGACCTCGTTCCTGCCGACCGCACCCAGCCTGTCGGCCGACGAGCTGCCCCGGTTCGCCGACCGCGTCCGATCCTGGATGCCGGCCGCGCCCGCCGACGGCGCCGAGCCGCTCGGCTTCAACCTCGAGGGCCCGTTCCTCGCGCCCGAGCGGAAGGGAGCGCACGATCCGGCGCTGCTGCGGACGCCCGAGCAGCTCGCGGACGCCGTGGAACCGTTGCTCGATGGGCTGCGCGTGATGACGATCGCGCCCGAGCTCCCGGGAGCGCTCGATCTCGTTCGGCGGCTGGCCGCGCGCGGGATAGCGGCCTCGCTGGGCCACTCGGCGGCGACGCTCATCGAGGCGCGCGCCGGGTACGCGGCCGGAGGTCGAACCACGACCCACCTGTTCAACGCGATGACCGGCGTGGATCATCGGGCTCCCGGGCTCGCGGTGGCGGCGCTCACCGACGACGAGGCGTACGTGGAGCTGATCGCTGACGGCAACCATGTCCATCCGGCGCTGTGGCCGATCATCACCCGGACCAAGCCCGTCGACCGCCTGGTGCTGGTGAGCGACGCCCTGCCGCTGGCCGGCATGGGCGATGGCCGCACGATCGTCGGCGGGCTCGAGGTCGAGGTCCGGGACGGCCGGGCGACCCTGGTCGGGACGTCGACGCTCGCGGGCTCGGTGATCGCGCTCGACACCGCCGTCCGGAACCTGGTCCGCGAGGGGATGCCGTTGCCCGCGGCCGTGACCGCGGCGTCGGCCAACCCGGCCGCGCTGCTCGGCGAGACGGATCGCGGGCGGATCGAGGTCGGCCGGCTCGCGCACCTGGTGGAGCTCACCGACGACCTCGCCGTGCGGCGGGTCACCCGGGGCAGCGGCTGGATCGAGCCCGGAGTGACGCTCGGCCGCTGACCCGGATCGGGGTCACATGGGACCCTGGCGCAGGTCGCCGCTCAGGTTGCCGGCTCGCTCACGCTCCAGCCCCCGTCGACCGCGACCACCTGGCCGGTGATCATGCGCGCCCCGTCGCTCAGCAGGTGGAGCGCGGTGGGTGTCACGGCATCGGCATCGATCGGGCCGCCCGCCAGCGGCTGCTTGTGCCCGAGGTAGGCGAGGATCGCCGGATCATCCTGGGCGCGACGGCTCATCGGGGTCGCGATGAGCGACGGCGCGATGGCGTTCACCCGGATGCCGTGCGGCGCGTAGTACGCGGCGAGTGAGCGCGCCAGCGACTCGATCGCGCCCTTGCTGGCGGCGTATGCGTGGGTGGCAAAGAACCCGGGCGCCGGGCGGGTGGCGAGCGTGCTCGACATCAGCAGGATCGAGCCCCGGCCGCCCATCGCGTCCGGTTCCTGCCCGAGCATCCGGCGAACGGCGGCACGGGCAACCAGGAACTGGCTGGTGGCGTTGGCCGCCAGGGTGGCCTCCCAGCCCTCGAGCGTGGCTTGGTGCAACGGTCCATCGCCGAAGCGCCGTCCCGAGATGCCGGCCACGCTGTACACGGCGTCAAGCCGAGCGAACCGTGCATCGAACGCCGCGAACGCCGTCTCGACCTGGACCTCGTCCCGGAGGTCGGCCGTGTGCCACGCCATCCGGTCCGCGGCGCCACCGCCGGCCAGATCGTCCGCCAGCTCGCGAAGGTGGGTCTCCGTCCGCGAGACCGCGAACACGTGGCCACCCGCCGCCACGATCGCGCGGATCGCCGATCCGGCCATGCCCGTCGACCCGGTCACCAGCACGTTGCGACCGGCAAACGCGTCGGCGCTCATCCCGCGGCGTCCACGGCCGGTGCGATGGACGCCACGATCGCGCGCCGGGTGGCCGGGTCCGCGCGCACGATCGCGCCGCCGATCCCAACCGCCACGGCCCCGGCGTCCAGGAACGTCCCCGCGTTGTCGCCGTCGACGCCGCCGGTCGGGATCAGCGGCACCTCGCGCATCGGTCCCCGCAGCTCGCGCACGAACGACGGGCCGACGGCGGAGGCCGGGAACAGCTTCACGAACGTCGCCCCGGCCGCCCACGCCGCGGCGACCTCGGTCGGGGTGAGCGCGCCCGGGATGAACGGCAGCCCGGCCTCGACCGACGCCGTCACGAGCCCCGGATCGAGCAGCGGCGCGACCGCGAAATCCGCACCGGCACCACGCGCCGCGTCGAGCTGATCGTGCCGGGTCACGGTGCCGGCGCCCACCAGGAACGGGCCGTCCGAACGGGCGGTCAGTCGCTCCCGAACGGCCGCCAGATCGGGCGCCGCCGACGGCGCGTCGAACGTGATCTCGAAGGCGCGGGCGCCCGCGTCGGCCAGCTCGTCCACGGTCGCGAGCAGCGCCTCGAGCGGGCTGATCCGGCGCAGCACCACGATCAGCCGCTGCCGCCGGATCGCCCGTGCGACCGGCCCGTCACGAAGCTCGTCAACGCTCATGCCACAGCCACCTCCACGTCCACCGGCTCGAGCAGCGCCCCGTCGCGCGCGAGCCGATCGCG
This sequence comes from uncultured Chloroflexia bacterium, assembly GCA_963734995.1. GTDB lineage: Bacteria > Chloroflexota > Limnocylindria > Limnocylindrales > CSP1-4 > CAIXZV01. The sequence continues at coordinate 140,155 of CAVTJD010000012.1, read as the reverse complement.
CAGCTGTCGGGCATCGATCCCTCGCGGCGTCACGTCATCGGCCGCCGCCATCGCCGCCGCCGTGCCCGCCGCCTGGCCCATCGCCATGCACGTGGCCATCGAGCGCGCCGAGGCGTGCGCGTCGTGCGTCGCCGAGAAGCATCGGCCGGCCACCAGCAGGCCCTCGACGCCCAGCGGCAGCAGCGACCGGTAGGGCAGTCCGTAGACGCCACCCTCGCCCACGTACTGCCAGGCGGTGTCGCCGCCAGCATGATGGTCTTCGATCGGTGCCCCGCACAGCGCGATCTCGTCGTCGAAACGGCGTCCCGTGAGCACGTCCTCGCGTGTCAGCCGGTAGTCGCCGTGCACCCGACGGCTCTCGCGGATCCCGATCGCGGGGCTGGTCGCCACGATCACCGCGCGCTCGAAGCCCGGCACGCGGTCGCGCAGGAAGCGGTGGTACTCCTGGACCTGTCGCCGGCCTTCGATCTCGGCCGCCGTCAGCTGGGCCGGGTCGGTCGCGTCCACGTTGGGGATCCGGGTCATGTGCACCAGCACCACGCCCTCGTACGGCGTCCGGTGCCAGGAGCCCTCGATCCGCGGCAGCCGGTAGGCGCCGCTCTCCGCCGCCTCGCGCATGTGCTGCCACAGCTCGCGCTTCGGAACCGCCTTCGCGCGCTCGAGGTCGACGTTGGCCACCTTGAACAGGGTCGACGCCGACTGGACCGAACCGCCGTCGGCCGGCGAATCGTGGGGCACCCCGGCAAACGCGCACACGTCCGCGTCGCCCGAGGCATCCACGAACGCCGCCGCCTCGACCCAGCGCTCGCCGCCCTTGTTCCACAGGCGGACCGCTCGAAGCCGGTTCGACTCGATCCTGGCGCCGGTTACCCAGGTGTGGAGCAGCACCTCCACCCCGGCATCCGTGGCCAGCTGCTCCCACAGGACCTTGAGCGCCTCCGCGTCGTAGGTCACCCCCGTGCCCGCGCCGTAGGTGTTGGGGCGCTCGAAGGCGACACCGGCGTCCCTCAGCGCGCTCGCAACCTCCCAGCCCAGGCCGCCGACGACGCGGCGGGGCCGCTCGCCGGGGGTGTAGAACGCGTAGAACGTGTCGAGCACGGCGGTCGAGGTCCCGCCCATGAACGCCAGCCGGTCGACGAGCAGCGTCCGAGCGCCTGACCTGGCGGCCGAGATGGCCGCCGACGAGCCCGCTGAGCCGGCCCCGACGACCACGATGTCGTGGCTGACCGTCCCTTCGCTCATGGCGCGCTCCCTGCCGCGGGCGCCAGGGCGTACAGGCGAGCCGGGTTGGCGATCAGGATCCGGTCCACGGCGTCGGCGCCCAGGCGCCGGCGAAGCCGGGGCACGAACGTCGCCATCAGGTAGCGCAGGCCCGGGCCGCCATCGTACGAGCGGTAGTAATCGCGGGTGCCGAGGTCCAGGCCGAGCACGATCCGATCGAGGTGGCCGGCCGCCACCACGGCCTCGATGAGGTCCAGGATCAGGCTGTCCGGGTGGTACTTGGTGCGCCCGATCGTGTCGTATTCGAGCGTCACGCCGCGGGCGGCGATCTCCGCGTGGAGCTCGGGGTCCGGGTTTCGGTCGAGGTGGGCGAGGGCGATCCGGTCCGGCGTCAGCCCGCCCACCTCGAGCAGGTCCACGATCTCGTGCGCGCTCGTGCCGACCTCCGAGTGGACGAGCACCGCGGCGCCGGTCGCCGTCGCTGCCCCGGCCATCGCCTCCAGCCGGCGCCGCTCGCCGCGGCTGACCCGGTGGTACGAAGCGCCGCCCTTGATGGCGCCGGCCCGGGCGGGGTCCGGGGGGAGTGCCGGATCAAGCCAGTCCGCCGGGTGCATGCCGACGGTGAGGTCGGCGACCATCCGGTCGGCCAGCGTCTCGACCGTCGCGTCGTACACCCAGTGGCCAGCGGGGTAATGAGCGTCGCGGTGGTAGCCGGTGGCGGCGATGATCGAGACGCCCGTCGCGTCCGCCACTCGCCGCATCGCCGCCGGGTCCCGCCCCAGGCCGATCGGGGTCATCTCGACGATGCACTCGACACCCGTGGCCCGCGCATCGAGCACCTCGGCGATGACCTTCTCGACGTCCCCGATGGCCTGCCCCGGCAGGGCGGGTGAGTCGATGATCAGATGGTCGTGGGCATCAACGACGCCGAGCGTCCGGGCGGGTCGCGGCCCGCCGACGGTGATGGCACGGGCGTCGCTTGCTGCATCGCCGCCGCTGTCGGCGGCACTCATCCCGGCCATGAACGAAGTGTACCGGCGGTGCCGGCGACGGCTCCATGCCGGCGCCACTCCTGCCACGGGCGGCGGAGCCAGGTCCGGCCGGCGCCGGCCGCTGGTAGGCCGAAGGTACAGGTTGACCATCGCACACTCCCACGAGATGGTTGACCTGTCAGCGCGTCCCGTGTGTCATCGCCCAAGCCATTGGGGGGAACCTTGCCAGGCAGACGGACCGAGCCAGCCGTCCACGAGCGCGTTCGTCGTGCAGCCGGCCAGCGCTCGGCGCGCCGACGTTCGGCCGCGATCGTCGCGTCCCTGCTCGCCGCCGTCCTGCTCATCGGCCTCGTCCCGGCCGCCGCGAGCGCCGGGACGACCTGGAGCCGGAACCTGTACGTGCGCCGGGCGTTCATGTACCAGGATCCGTACTACACGGCGTGCACCGCGGCATCGGCGATGACGATGCTCAACACGATCGCCTATCGAGGCACCGGCGGCTCGGGCTTCATCTGGACGCCGACGCGTACCAAGAACTCCAGCAATCCGGCGAACGTCACCGACCTCACGTCGATCCTTGCCTTCGAGCGTGCCAACGACACGCTGCGTGGGTCATCGGCCGGCTCGGACGCCCACGGCTGGCGCAACGCGCTCAATGCCTATGGCTGGGGCACCGACGCCATGACCGACCCGGCCAAGCGCGTGTACGACGATCGCAGCTATTCCACGATGGGGAAGGCCGTGAAGGCGGCGATCAAGGCCATCGCTCGCCGCGGCATGCCCGTGGGGATCCTGGGCTGGGCGGGCGGTCACGCACAGGTCATGACCGGGTACGTGGTCACAGGTGAGGATCCGCGCGTCTCCAGCCACTTCAAGGTGCGCTACGTGTACCTGTCAGATCCGCTTCGCAGCGACCACGCGAGGAACCGCCGTCTGAGCATGCGACAGCTCATGCGTGGTCCGGTTCGACTTCGCTTCCAGTCCTACCGGGAGACGGACAGCCCGTACGACGACCCGTTGACCGCGGGGACCGTGCGCAGCGCGGTGGCGCCGTCACGGGGCACATCGGAGTGGTACCACCGGTGGGTGATCGTGGTGCCGATCCGCAGCGGGCTGCCTGCCACGCCCAAACCGACACCGACGCCGGCTCCCACGCCGACACCCACGCCCACGCCGACACCGACGCCGGCTCCGACACCCACGCCCACGCCGACACCGACGCCCGGCTCCGACAGCCACGCCCAGGCCGACCCCGACAGCGACACCGGCTCCGACAGCCACGCCCAGGCCGACGCCGGCCCCAACGCCTTCGCCGACGCCGGCCCCAACGGCGACGCCGTCGCCAACGCCTTCGCCGACCCCGGCGCCCACCGCGACGCCCGAGCCGACCGCGACGTCACCGGCGCCGAGCTCCGACCCTGGCCCCTGATCGTGCGCTGATCCGGTTCCTGCCACGATCGACCGCGCGGCGGGGGCCACACAGCCCATCGGCATACCCGGGCGATCGTGCGATCGGCGGGTCCAATGAGGGCCGTTCGGCAGATTGAGCGCGACGGCTCACGTCGGACGCTTGGCACATGGCTGCAACCGTCCATCCGGACGAGCGCGTCCTGGCCGCCAGCTCCGCGCACTCCGCCCGGACCGTCATCGTAGAAGGCGTGGTCCAGGGCGTCGGCTTCCGTCCCTTCGTGTGGCGTCTGGCGACCGAGCTCGGGCTCGCCGGTCGTGTCCGCAATGCCGCCGGCCGAGTCGAGATCGACGCCGCCGGCACCGCACCCGCGCTCGACGCCTTCGTTCGACGCCTGCGCGCCGATGCGCCCCCTCGAGCACGCGTCGAGCGAGTGGCCGTTGCCGCGCTGACCGTGAATGGCGCGCCGCTGCAGGTCCCGTTCGTGATCGAGGACAGCGTTGCCACCAGCGCCGCGGAGCGGCTGTTCCCGCCCGACATCGCCACCTGCGACGAGTGCGTGCGCGAGCTGTTCGATCCGGCCGACCGCCGGTATCGCTACCCGTTCATCAACTGCACCAACTGTGGTCCCCGGGCGACGATCATCGACGAGCTGCCGTACGACCGCGACCAGACCACGATGCGCGCCTTCCCGCTGTGCGCCGCGTGCGCCGCCGAGTACCGCGATCCGGCCGACCGGCGGTTCCACGCCGAGCCGGTCGCGTGTGCCACGTGCGGCCCGCGGCTCGCCTGGCGACCCACCGGCGCGCCGGCACCGACCGCCCTCGAGGCGGTCGCGCTCGAGCTCGCGGTCGACGCTCTTCGCAACGGGGCGATCGTGGCCGTCAAGGGCCTCGGCGGCTACCACCTGGCCTGTGACGCGACCGACGAGGCGGCAGTCGCGCGCCTCCGCGATCGCAAGCGTCGCTGGGCCAAGCCGTTCGCGATCATGGTCCGCGACGTCGAAGCGGCCGGGGCGCTGTGCCGCATCGGTCATCTGGAGCGGGACCTGCTCACCGGGCCCGCCCGGCCGATCGTGCTCCTGGGCGCTCGCCGTGACGGGTTGCCGCGCCTCGCACCATCGGTCGCGGCCGGCAACCGCCGACTGGGCGTGTTCCTCCCGTACACCCCACTGCACCACCTCCTGCTGGAGGCGATCGGGCGGCCGATCGTGCTCACGTCGGGCAACCTGACCGACGAGCCGCTGGCAACCGACGACGACGACGCGCTGGCCAGGCTGTCCGGGCTGGCCGATGGGTTCCTGGCCCACGATCGTGAGATCCGGGCGCGCTACGACGACACCGTGACGCGCGTGGTGGCCCGGCGCGAGTCGGTGGTCCGGCGGGCGCGCGGCTACGCACCCGAGCCGCTGGCGCTGCCGGTCGAGACGCCAGTGCCGCTGCTCGCGGTGGGGGCCGAGCTCAAGCACACGTTCACCCTCGCCCGGGGCGCCCGCGCGCACGTAGCGCCGCACAACGGCGATCTCGAGGACCTGGCCACGCACCGCGCGTTCACCGACGGCCTCGCCCACCTGTCGCGGCTGCTCGCGCTCGAGCCCGAGGTGGTCGTCCACGACCTGCACCCCGAATACCTCTCGACCAAGTACGCCGTCGACCGCTTCCCCGCCGCACGCCGGGTCGCCGTCCAGCACCATCACGCGCACGTCGCGTCGTGCGCTGCCGAGCACGGGATCACCGAGCCGTTCCTGGGCGTTGCCTACGACGGGCTGGGGATGGGCGATGACGGCACGCTGTGGGGCGGCGAGCTGCTGCTCGCGGATCTTCGTGGCTACACGCGCCTCGCCCGGTTCGGCCGGGCGCCGCTGCCGGGTGGCGCGCTGGCGGTGAAGCGCCCGTACCGGATGGCGCTCGGCTACCTGTTCGGGGCCGAGACGTTCGATGGCGCCGAGACGTTCGATGCCGCGCCAGGTGCCGACGGGACCGGGGAGCTCGGCATGGCCGCCCCCGCCCTGCTCGAGCGTCTCGACCCGCGCGAGGTGACACTCGTGCGGCAGCAGATCGCCCGCGGTCTCAACGCGCCGGTCGCATCATCGGCCGGCCGGCTGTTCGATGCCGTCGCCGCGCTGCTCGGCATCCGGGACGTGGCCGAGTACGAGGCGCAGGCCGCGATCGATCTCGAGCTCGCCGCCGGGGAGCGCAGGTCGGCGCCACTGCCATACGCGATCCGGCGTCGCGGCGGGCTGCTGGTCTACGATCCGCGGCCGACGCTGGCGGCGCTGCTCGACGGCGTTGCGCTCGGCCGGTCGGTGCCGGTGCTGGCGGCCTCGTTCCAGGAGACCATCGCCGAGGTGACGATGGAGCTCCTGACCGAGGCGAGGGTCAGCACGGGCGTGCGGACCGTGTGCCTCTCGGGCGGCGTGTTCCAGAACCGGCGCCTCGCCTCGGGGCTGCTTCGCCGGCTGGCGACAGGCGGATTCAATGGATTCATCAACCGGCGGGTCCCCGTCAACGACGGGGGCGTGAGCTACGGGCAGGCGGCGGTGGCCGCGGCCCGGCTGGCCGCAGGCGCCACCCGGCTGGCAACGGACGCCAGCGGGCGGGCCACGACCGGTGGCTTCGATGCGGCATCGACCGCACGGCAGGAGGGCTGAGGGCATGTGTCTGGGCATCCCGGGCAAGGTCACCGAGATCCGCGACGAGGCGGGGCTCGCGATGGGCAAGGTCGACTTCGGCGGGGTCCGCAAGGACGCCTGCCTGGCGTACCTGCCCGAGATCGAGGTGGGCGACTACGTCATCATCCACGTCGGGTTCGCGATCTCGAAGGTCGATGAGGCAGAGGCGCTCAAGACGCTCGAGATCCTGAACACGATGGGCGTGATCGAGCCCGAGCTGATGACCATGGGTCCCGGCATGGACGAGCCCGAGCTCATCAGCGACGATTCGCCAGACGCTCTCAGGTTCGACCCGAGCCGGCCGGCGTCGGGGATCGGAGGACCGGCGTCGTGAAGTATCTCGACGAGTATCGCGACCCCGTGCTCGCCCGCAAGCTGCTCGCCGAGATCCACCGGATCACGACCCGGCCGTGGACGATGATGGAGGTGTGCGGCGGCCAGACGCACACGATCGTGAAGCAGGGGATCGACGAGGCGCTGCCCGAGGGCGTCCGGATGATCCACGGACCCGGCTGCCCGGTGTGCGTGACGCCGCTCGAGCAGGTTGACAAGGCGCTCGCCATCGCCGCCCGCCCGGACGTCATCTTCACCAGCTACGGGGACATGCTGCGCGTGCCCGGCTCGACCACGGACCTGCTCGCCCTCAAGGCCCGCGGCGCCGACGTGCGCATCGTGTACAGCCCGCTCGACGCGGTGAAGATCGCCCTCGCCAACCCCGACCGGCAGGTGGTGTTCTTCGCGGTCGGGTTCGAGACGACCGCGCCCGCCAACGCCATGGCCGTGGCCGAGGCCGCCCGCCGCGGGATCGACAACTTCAGCGTCCTCGTGTCGCACGTCCTCGTCCCGCCCGCGATGACGGCGCTGCTCGATTCGCCGACCAACCAGGTCCAGGCCTTCCTGGCCGCCGGCCATGTGTGCGCGATCATGGGCTGGACCGAGTACGAGCCGATCGCGGCCAGGTACCGGGTGCCGATCGTGGTCACCGGGTTCGAGCCGCTCGACCTGCTCGAAGGGATGCTGATGGCGATCCGCCAGCTCGAGGCGGGTCGGTTCGAGGTCGAGAACCAGTACACGCGAGCCGTGACCCGTGAAGGCGTGCCCGCCGCACAGCAGCAGGTGCTCAAGGTGTTCGAGGTGGGTCACCGCAAGTGGCGCGGCGTGGGCGAGATCCCGATGTCCGGCTACCGCCTCCGGCCCGAGTACGCCCGGTTCGACGCCGAGCTCAAGTTCGACGTGGGCGACATCCGGACCAACGAGCACCCGGCCTGCATCGCGGGCGCCATCCTGACCGGCGAGCGGACGCCCATCGACTGCACCGCCTACGGCACCTTGTGCACACCGCAGAAGCCGCTCGGGGCGCCGATGGTCAGCTCCGAGGGCACCTGTGCCGCGTTCTACGCCGCGGGCCGAGGGCTGGCGGCAGCCGGCGGCTTCACGGGCGCCCTGCCGCTTGTGTCCGTGGCATCCTCCCCGAAGGAGGCGACGCGATGACGACCGCTGACGAGCCCCGGGTCACGATCGACGCCGAGGGCGTCGCGTGCCCGGCACCCATTCCCGAGGACCAGCGGGTGATCCTGGGCCACGGCTCGGGCGGCCAGCTGTCGAACGCCCTGATGCGTGATGTCCTGGCACCCGCGCTCGGTGCCGCCGCTCCCGGCGGCCCGCTCAACGATGCGGCCGTGGTCGACGTGCCCGCCGGCCGGCTGGCGTTCACCACCGACTCGTTCGTGGTGTCGCCGATCCGGTTCCCGGGCGGGAACATCGGCGAGCTCGCGGTCAACGGCACGCTCAACGACCTCGCGATGATGGGTGCGCAGCCGCTTGCGATCAGCCTCGCCTACGTGATCGAGGAAGGCCTTCCGCTCGAGGAGCTCCGGCTGATCACGGTCTCGGCCGCCGAAGCCGCGGCTCGCGCCGGAGCGAAGATCGTCACCGGCGACACCAAGGTCGTCGGTCGGGGGGCCGCCGACCGGCTGTTCGTCAACACCGCCGGGATCGGGATCGTGCCCGAGGGCGTGGCACCAGCGGCGGATCGGGCACGGCCCGGCGATGCCGTGATCCTGTCGGGCCCGATCGGGCTCCACGGCGTCGCGATCATGAGCGTTCGCGAGGGGCTGGAGTTCGAGGTCGAGATCGCGTCCGACACCCAGGCGCTCAACGCGCTTGGTCGCGGCCATCGTCGCCGTCGAGCCGGATATCCGCGTGCTGCGCGACCCGACGCGCGGCGGGCTGTCGTCGGCGCTCAACGAGATCGCCGGCGCTTCGGGCGTGGGCATGGTGCTCGACGAGCCCGCCATCCCGATCCCGGGGCCCGTTCGCGCGGCGTGCGAGTTCCTGGGCCTCGACCCCCTCCACGTGGCCAACGAGGGCAAGCTGGTGGCGATCGTGCCGGCGTCGTCGGCTGACGCGGTGCTGGATGCCATGCGCGCGCTGCCCGAAGGTGCCGAGGCGGCACGGATCGGCGAGGTGGTCGCGGATCACCCGGGCATGGTCACGATGCGCACGATCGTGGGCAGCGAGCGGATCGTGGACATGCTCGTGGGCGAGCAGCTGCCGCGCATCTGCTAGGCCGGCGCGAGGTCCGCGCAGGTCCGCGCAGCTCCGCGCCAGGTTTCTCGCCAGGTCCGCGGACGCCGCGAGCCCAGGTGGCATCGGACGCGCGGTACTGATCCCAGGCGCTATCGGCGGTTGAACGTCGAGCGATCGTGTGGTCGCATGGCGCGCCGACGTGCTCGCCGGGTGTTCAGAACGTGCCACGAGTCGGGGTGAGCGGGGCCACGGCGCGACAGGCTGAACGGCCATCGAACGGCTGGTCCCGCCGCCGAACCAACCGAACGCCAAGCGGTCAGGCTGGTGCGGGGAGCCCTGCGATTGCCGCCGGTAGCCTGCTGGACCCCGCGACGGACACGGTGAGGCCCCTCCGTGTGGAGGGGCCTCGTGACGCCGTCGGATCGCCCGGGTAGCGCTCGATCAGGCGGTGGGCGCCGCCGGCTGCGGCGTCTCGGCAGGTCCGACCTCGGCACCGCGGCTGCCGAGGATCATCGTCAGGACGCCATACAGGAGGAAGGCGACGACGAGGCCGATCGCCCAGCTGTAGTCATAGGCGGACTTGAGGAACGGGATGATGCCGTCGACGGGGAACGGACCGTCCGTCCCCGCGGGTGTGTACGCGCCGCCGATCGCGATCACCACGCCCACGAGCAGCGAGACGACCGCGATCCAGTTCCAGCCGCCCGCGTAGCGATAGGCACCGTCGGGCCGGTACAGGTCGGCCAGGCGCAGGTGCCGACGCCGGATCCACCAGTAGTCGGCGATCAGGACGCCCGCGATCGGCCCGGTGGCCCCGCCGTAGGTGCCCAGCCAGGTGAAGATGTAGCTGCTCGAGTCGGCCAGCAGGTTCCAGGGCATGATCACGACGCCGATGACGCCGGTGATGATGCCGCCGGTGCGGAACGAGATCCAGCGCGGCATCACGTTCGAGAAGTCGTACGACGGGCTGACCACGTTGGCGGCGACGTTGGTGCTCAGCGTCGCGAGCGCCAGGGCAACCAGCATGACCAGAAGGACGATCGGGTTGTCGATCTTCGCGGTGAGCGCGACGGGATCCCAGATGGCCTCGCCGTAGACGATCACGGTGGCCGAGGTCGTCAGCACGCCGACCAGCGGGAACAGCGTCATCGTCGTCGGCAGGCCCAGGGCCTGGCCAACGGCCTGCTCGCGCTGGCTCCGGCCGAACCGGGTGAAGTCCGGCATGTTGAGCGACAGCGTGGACCAGAACGCGATCATGCCCATCAGGGAGATCGGGACGATGGCCCAGAAGTCGGATCCCCAGCCGAGGGTGCCGGACTCCTCCACCACGGGCCCCAGGCCACCGGCCTGCGCGATCATCCACACCATCAGGCCGAGGAACACCACGATCAGGAACGGAGCCGCGAAGCTCTCGAACCGGCGAATGGCCTCCATGCCCCACAGGATGATCACGATGTTGGCCAGCCAGAACACCACGAAGCTGAGCCACATCGTCCACGGCTGCGACGCGGCCACGCCGATCCCGATCGAGATGTGGCCGGCGGTGGACCACCAGGAGTCCGGGCCGAGCAACGCGGCCACGACGGCGAACAATGCCGTGCCGCCGATCCAGGTCTGGATGCCGAACCAGCCGCATGCCACGAACGCGCGCATCAGCGCCGGCAGGTTCGCCCCGAACACGCCGAACGACGCCCGGGCGAACACCGGATAGGGGATGCCGTACTTCGTGCCGGCATGGCTGATGAGCAGCATCGGCACCAGCACGATCAGGTTGGCGGCGAAGATGATGATCAGTGCCTGATACCACGCCATGCCCTGGTCGATCAGGCCCGACGCGAGCAGCCACGTCGGGACGTTGATCGACATGCCGACCCACAGCGCGAGGTAGTTGTAGGTCGTCCAGTTGCGCCTGCTGATCGGGACCGGCGCGAGGTCCTCGTTGTGGAGCGGTGAGACGTCGAGCGCGTGGTCGATCTCCGGGTCCAGCTCCACTCGTCCGTCGGGCCGGACGATCTGGTCTGTTGTCACCCCTGCCATGAACCCTCCTCCACTTCGGGTGCGTGGCGGCGATCACGTCACCGCCTGGGCGACGGTCCTACGCGGGCGGCCCCTTTCGCTCCGTCGGCCGCGTCCGGCCCGGGCTGCCGGGCATCGACGCGCGTTGGGGCGATCGCGCTGGACCGGGGCATCAGTGGGACCCGTCCGGTGGAACGCGGGTGGGCACACGCAGCGGCGATCCGGTGCGGCCACTCGACCGGCGGTCGAGGCGGGTCGCGAACGCGGGGGTCGGCCAGTGGCGCGCGTTCACCATGGGCGGGTCAACGTCCTCGGGCGACTGGGCGTCGCAAGTTGTTCGCAGATTAGACCATTGGGGAAGCCGCCGACAGGGGGTCCGACGTCCCGAAGATCGACGCCGTTCGGGACTGGCCGGCATATCTCGTCGCCGGCGGCGCAGGCGCGACCGTCGGTCGGCCAGAGAGCCGCGCAGCCCGAATCCTTCGTGGCTTCCGGCTCATGCCGCCCCCGTCGTTCGGAGGCGACGCTATGGCCCAGTTGGCGGGCGGCCCGCGTCGGCCGCCCGGCGTTTCGCGATGGGAGGACCCCGAATGCCCCGCAACGTCCGTGGCGCGCTCCTGCAGGCGACCTGGACCGGCGACAAGGAGTCGATGATCCAGAAGCACGAGGGCTATGCCCACGAGGCCGCCAGGGCCGGCGCCCAGCTGATGCTGTTCCAGGAGCTGTTCTACGGGCCCTACTTCTGCCAGGTCCAGGACCGGCAGTACTACGCCTACACCGAGCACATCCCCGACGGCCCCACCACCAGGCGCATGCAGGCGCTCGCCCGGGAGACGGGCATGGTGCTGGTGGTCCCGATGTACGAGGAGGACAGTCAGACCACCGGCATCTACTACAACACGGCGGCCGTGATCGACGCCGATGGGACGTATCTCGGCAAGTACCGCAAGACCCACATCCCGCACGTGGCGGGGTTCTGGGAGAAGTTCTACTTCCGCCCGGGCAACCTCGGCTACCCGGTGTTCTCGACCGCGGTGGGCAAGGTGGGCGTGTACATCTGCTACGACCGCCACTTCCCCGAGGGGGCCCGGGCGCTGGGCCTCAACGGCGCCGAGATCGTGCTCATCCCGTCGGCCACCAGCCGGGGCTTGAGTGAGTACCTGTGGCGGGTGGAGCAGGTGTCCCACAGCCTCGCCAACGGCTACTTCGTGGGCACCATCAACCGGGTGGGCATCGAGGCCGAGATCGGGCCCGACGACTTCTACGGCCAGAGCTACTTCTGCGATCCCCTGGGCCAGTTCGTGGGCGCCGTCGGCTCCCCGCACGACGAGGAGCTCATCGTCCGCGATCTCGACCTGGACATGATCAGCAAGGTCCGCCAGACCTGGCAGTTCTACCGCGACCGGCGGCCCGAGATGTACGGTGACCTGATCAAGCCCTAGGTCGGGCGCGACCCATCCCGACCGCGTCCATGGCACGGCCCGCCGACCGCGGAGCCCGAGGAGGAACGATGCGCACGCTGCTCAAGGGAGGGACCATCGTCAACGCGGACGCCACCATGACGGGTGACGTCCTGGTCGACGGCGAGCGGATCGCCATGATCGGTGAGGAGCTCGAGGTGCCCGCCGATCGGACGATCGATGCGTCGGGCAGATGGGTGATCCCGGGCGGGATCGACCCCCATACCCACATGGAGCTGCCGTTCGGCGGCACCTTCGCCAAGGACACGTTCGAGACCGGAACCCGGGCGGCCGCGTTCGGCGGCACGACGACGATCATCGACTTCGCCGTCCAGCCCCGGGGCGGGTCGTTCCGCGACGGCCTGGCCACGTGGCACGAGAAGGCCGACGGCAAGGCGTGCATCGACTACGCGTTTCACGTGATCGTGTCCGACATGCGCGACGACCTGCTGCCCGAGATGGACGAGCTGGTCGACGAGGGCGTCACCACGTTCAAGCTGTTCACGGCGTACCCCGGCGTGTTCCTGAGCAGCGACGATGCGATCTTCAAGGCCCTCAAGCAGACGGCCCAAAACGGCGGGCTGATCCTGATGCACGCTGAGAACGGGCCCGTCATCGATGTCGTCGCGGCCGAGCTGGTCGAGCAGGGCACCACCGATCCGATCGGGCACGGCCTGGCCCGCTACTCGATCTTCGAGGGCGAGGCGACCAACCGGGTGATCCGGCTCGCCCAGGCTGCGAAGGCGCCCGTCTACTTCGTCCACATGTCGGCCAAGGAGGCGCTCAACGTCCTCCGCGCGGCGCAGAACGACGGCCTGCCGGCGTTCGCCGAAACCTGCCCGCAGTACCTGTTCCTGTCGCTCGACGATCTGGGCAACGGGTTCGAAGGCGCCAAGTTCGTATGCTCGCCGCCGATGCGCGACCGCAACGCGGGGCATCAGGACGAGCTCTGGAAGGGCCTGATCAAGGGCGACCTGTCCCTGGTGGGGACGGACCACTGCCCGTTCGACTTCCATGGCCAGAAGGAGCTCGGGCGCGGCGACTTCCGCAAGATCCCGAACGGTCTCCCCGGCGTCGAGGAGCGGGTGGATCTGATCCACGACGGCGGTGTCGTCGCGGGGCGGATCACGCCCAACCGGTTCGTCGAGATCACCTCGACCGCGGCCGCGAGGTTGTTCGGGCTCACCCGCAAGGGCGCGGTCGCGGTGGGCTACGACGCGGATCTCGTGGTCTACGACCCGAACCGCAGGCACACCCTGAGCGCGAAGACGCACCACATGGACGTCGACTACAGCTGCTACGAGGGCCGGGTGGTCCAGGGCGGCTCGGACGTGGTCATGTCGCGTGGCAAGGTCGTCGTCGACAACGGCGAGTGGCTGGGCCAGGCGGGGGACGGCAGGTTCGTGAAGCGCGAGCGAAGCGCGTTCCTGCGCTGACTCATCGTCGCTGATCAGCGCCACCGATCCTCTCGGGCCGCCGGGCGCCGCTGCGCGGCCCGGTCTCGTCGTGCGTCGCGCGCCGCTGCGCGGCACGCTGGCTATGACCCCGGCCAACGGAACGCTGGGCGTTCGTCTCGTGCAGTAGACGCCGGGCCGAGCATCACATCGAACGCGGGGCGATCAAGCCGTGCGCCGGAAGGGACTGGGCGGTACGTCCCGCTCGCTGCGCGATCCAGCCCTGCGCCGGCGCGACCATCCGAACGGCTGGCGTTCGCGGCTGCGAGATGGACCGGGTCGGCGCCCGCTGCTTCCGTCCAGGGCCCTCGTTCCCGTCCGGCCGGGCGGAGGCCACCGGAATCGCTATCGTGGCCCCATGAGCGTCACGTATCGAGTCCCGGGGGCCATCCTCACCGAGCGCGAGCACCGCCTGCCGCTCGACCACGCGCAGCCCGACGGGCCACAGATCACGGTGTTCACGCGCGAGGTCGCCGACCCCGACGGCACGGACCGTCCGTACCTCGTGTTCCTCCAGGGCGGCCCGGGCTTCGAGGCGGTGCGACCCACCAGCCCGCCGTCGGGCTGGATGGCGCGCGCCCTGCGCGAGTATCGGGTGCTGCTGCTCGACCAGCGGGGCACCGGGCGCTCGACACCGGTCGGGCCGCAGATCCCGGGCCCGGACGCGGCGGCCCAGGCCGAGTACCTGACGCACTTCCGTGCCGACTCGATCGTGCGCGACGCGGAGGCGATCCGGCGCGAGCTCGGCGTCGACCGCTGGAGCGTGCTGGGCCAGAGCTTCGGCGGGTTCACGTCGCTGTGCTACCTCTCGATCGCGCCCGACGGCCTGCGCGAGGCGCTGCTGACCGGCGGCCTGACGCCCATCGGCCGCCCCGTCGACGACATCTACGGGGCGACGTACCGGCGCCTGATCGAGGCGAACCGTCGGTACTTCGAGCGGTATCCGGACGATCGTGCCCGGGTCCGCGAGATCCATCGCCGGCTCGAGAGCGAGGATGTGCGCCTGCCGTCGGGTGACCGGCTGACCGTCCGGCGATTCCGGCAGCTTGGCCTGTGGCTGGGCAACAGCGCGGGGTTCGAGCTGCTGCATCACGTGCTCGAGCTGCCATCCGGGTCGCCGGCCTTCCTGCACGACGCGGAGGCGGGCGTGCGCTTCACCCGCAACCCGCTGTACGCGACGCTTCACGAGTCGTCGTATGCCGATGGGGTTGCGACCCGCTGGTCGGCTCACCGGCTGCTGCCCGACGAGATCGCCTCGAGCGAGGCCTTCACGGCCGAGCACGTGTTCCCCTGGATGTTCGAGGACTACGGCCTGCTCCGACCGCATCGCGACGCGGCGAACCTGCTCGCCGAGCACGTCTGGCCGCGCCTGTACGACGCGGAGCAGCTGGCCCGCAACGAGGTCCCGGTCGCGGCCACGATCTACGTCGACGACCTGTACGTGGAGCGGGCGTTCGCCGAGGAGACGGCAGCCGCCGTCCGCGGTCTCCGGCCGTGGATCACCAACGAGTACCAGCACAACGGCCTGCGTGCCGACGGCGAGCGGGTGCTGGGGCGGCTGATCGATCTCGTGCGCGGGCGCGCCTGAGCGTGGCAGCGTCCTCGGGCATACCCGCGTCCTCGCGCATACCCGCGTCCTCGCGCATACCCGCGTCCTCCGGCACGTCAGCGCCCCCGCGCGAGCCCGGGCCCGGTTCGGCGCAGGTCGGGTCCCCGGAGACCTCGGATCGAGCCGACATCGCGCTCCTGTTCGCGACCCGGATCCTGCGGATGTTCGGCTACGGCTTCCTGGCCGTGGTCCTGGTTCTGTACCTCGACGCGGTCGGGCTCTCGGGCGTGGAGGTCGGGCTGCTGCTGGGCCTGACCCTGCTGGGTGATGCCGGCGTCTCGCTGTGGCTGACCACCCATGCCGACCGGATCGGACGGCGACGTGTCCTGATGGTGGGTGCGGGCCTGATGCTCGCGGCCGGGCTCGTGTTCGTGGCGACACCGGTGTTCGTGATCCTGCTCGTGGCGGCGACGCTCGGTGTCATCAGCCCCAGCGGCAACGAGATCGGGCCGTTCCTCGCGGTCGAGCAGGCGTCGCTCGCGCAGCTGGTGCCGGATCGTCGGCGAACGAGCCTGTTCGCTCGCTACCAGCTCGCCGGGTCGCTGGCCACGGCCACGGGCACGCTGGCCGGTGGGGCCCTGTCGCAGGCGGCGATCGCCAACGGGGCGAGCGCGGCCGAGGCCTACCGGTACGTGATCGTGGGTTATGCGCTCGTCGGGCTTCTGCTCGCACTGCTGTTCTCGCGCGTGTCAGGCCGCGTGGAGGTGGCCACAGCCACGGTGCCCGATGCCGGGATCCGCGATCGGCTGGGCCTCCACCAGTCCCGAGGCGTCGTGCTGCGGCTGTCGGCGCTGTTCGCGCTCGATGCGTTCGCCGGCGGGTTCGCCATCCAGTCGTTCATCGCCTTCTGGTTCCACCAGCGGTTCGACGTGGACCCGGCCGTCATCGGGCTCGTGCTGGCCGGCGCGAACCTGCTGGCCGGGTTCTCGGCGCTCGCGGCGGGCCGGCTCGCGGCGCGCTTCGGGCTGGTGCGCACGATGGTGTTCACCCACCTGCCGTCGAACGTGCTCCTGATGCTGGTCCCGCTGATGCCGACGCTGCCGCTCGCGGTTGCGTTCCTGCTTGCCCGCTTCTCGATCAGCCAGATGGACGTGCCAACGCGACAGAGCTACACGATGGCGATCGTCGCACCGGACGAGCGATCGGCCGCGGCCGGGGTCACCGGCATCGCACGCTCGCTGGGCGTCGCCACGGCGCCGCTGCTGGCCGGACCGATGTTCGCCACAGCGGCGCTCGCCAGCCTGCCGTTCCTGGTGTCGGGCGGTCTCAAGATCGTGTACGACCTGCTCCTGTACCGCTCGTTCGTGCGCCTGCGGCCACCGGAGGAGCGTGTCAGCTGATCGCCGGTCCGGCCGCGCCGGGCAGCGGCGGTCACGCTGCGGCAGTGAGGCAGCGGCGTTCAGGAAGCGCACGGCATGCAGCCGCCGTTGCCGCGGCGGCAGTCAGGCGACGGACGCTGCCAGGGCGGCGCGAGCTGTCGGGGAGTCCTCGCCGGGGACCGTCGACAGCGGCTCCCGGCCCGCATACACCACGATCAGGATCATGCCCCCGGATCGCGTGTTGCGAACAGGCGCCAAAGCAGCCGACCCGCCGCGTAGCCGATCGCGATCGGCGTGAAGAACCAGATCGTCGCCAGCACGCCCGAGATCGGGTCGACGGGCACCGGCTCGCCCACGCCGAACGACAGCACCAGGATGGCCGCCATGCCAATGACGGTCCCGACGAACGTGATCAGCAGCCCTGTCCAGCCGCGCGACACCAGGCCGGCGGCGACACCGGACGCCAACAGCAGGATGGGCGAGATGAAGATCGCGTTGAGGGCGCACGAGGGGTCGAAGCCCTGACCCACGCAGCCCAGCATCGAACCACCGAACAGGGCGGCCGGGCAGGCCAGCGCCACAACCACCAGCGCGACCGCGTCGCGCAGCAGGCTGTACCGTGGCGCGCCGGATGTGGTGTCCATGGTGCGTTCCATCATGCCCCACCACCGGGCGCGCGGTGACGGGTCGCTCGGGCCGGTTCGGGCGGGCCGTTGGCCCCTCCACGAGCGTCAACCCGTCTTCGGGCGGGCCGTTGGCCCCTCCACGAGCGTCAACCCGTCTTCGGGCGGGCCGTTGGCCCCTCCACGAGCGTCAACCCGCGGCGCCAACGACGCTGCCCGCGGCGGCGGAGAAGGAGCCAGGCGGCAGCGGTCGGATGGACCCGGTCAGCCTTCGGCGACCAGCTCCGCTCTCGCCTGGAGCATGTCCTCACGGTCAGCCTTGGTGGGCTTGGGGTATTGCGGGTCGATCTCGGTCAGCGCGTTCAGGATCGCGGCCGACGCCGCGACACGCATGAACCACTTGTGATCGGCGGGGATCACGTACCACGGCGCCCATTCGGTGCTCGTGCTCGACAGGAGGTCGCCATACGCCTTCTGGTAGTCGTCCCAGTAGCGCCGCTCCCGGGCGTCGCTGGCGGAGAACTTCCAGTTGCTGTGCGGCTCGTCGATCCGAGCCAGGAACCGCTGCCGCTGCTCCTCCCTGGACACGTTGAGGAACAGCTTCACGATCCGGGTCCCGTTCTCGGCCAGGTGCTGCTCCCAGTCGTTGATCGCCCGGTAGCGCTGGGCCCAGAGCGCCTTTCCCTTCGGCGAGGGCGGCAGGCGCTGCGCGGCCAGGAGCTCGGGGTGGACCCGGGCGACCAGCACCTCCTCGTAGTGGCTGCGGTTGAAGATGCCGATCATGCCCCGTCCCGGCAGACGCACGGCGGTCCGCCACAGGAAGTCATGGTCGAGCTCATGCGTGGTCGGCGACTTGAAGCTGCTGACCTGCACGCCCTGCGGGTTCACGCCGGTCATCACGTGCCGGATGGTGCCGTCCTTGCCCGCCGCATCCATCGCCTGGAACACGATGAGCAACGCGTACCTGTCCTGGGCGGCCAACCGTTCCTGGTACTCCGCGAGCAGCTCCACGCCGGTTCGCAGCAGGCCCTTGGCGTCTACTTTCTTGATCAGGTTGCCGGTGTCTCCGGGGTCGAAGTCCCTGGGCAGCCTTACCCGTCGTCCCGGCCGCACGCGCATCGGCTCGATCAGCCGCCGGATCCGCGTGGCGCGTTCGTCGGGCATGGGCCTGTCTCCTCGCGACACCGCCGTGACCTGGCGGCCCGCCGATCCTACATGGGACGCGGAATGTCTTGGGCAGGCACAGCGCTGGCGCGGTGTTCGGCGCGTGCTTCGGCGCAGTGCTTCGGCGCGTGCCCCGTTGGCGCGGACCCGGCGCAGCGCTGGCGCGCGCGGACCCGGCGCAGCGTTGGCGCGCGCGGACCCGGCGCGGAACGCTCACGGTTCAGTTGGTGCGCCCGACGCGGCTTCCTGCGACCGCATGAACGCCAGGCGTTCCGCCTATCGCGCGGCACGCGTGCGGACGCACGAGCTGGTCGCCGCGCGATCCACTCACACCATCGCGCGACCATCCGGACGCTTGGCGTTCGGCAGGGATGGGGGCGCTCGGCAGGGATGGGGGCGTTCGGCAGGGATGGGGGCGCTCGGCAGGGATGGGGGCGTTCGGCAGGGATGGGGGCACTCGGCAGGGACCGCTGATCGCGCGGCTCGAACCTCCCCCGATGGCGCGGCTCGACCGAGACCGCTGATCGCGCGGCTCGAACCTCCCCCGATGGCGAGGTTGCGCCTGCGCGGGGAATGGGCTCGGCCTGCACCGCATGGGTCTCGGCCTGCGTGGACGAGCGGGGTTCAGCCCTCCCCGCTCGCGGGGTTCGTGGACGGCGGCGGCGTCGGGCTGGGCGAGGCGTCCGAGTCGGAGCTGGGCGAGGCGTCCGAGTCGAACAGGTAGGTGAACTCGGGCCCGTTGTGGCAGATCCAGCAGTTGTCGCCGCGGTCCGCCATCGAGGCCGGCAGCGGCGCGTGATCGTCGACCCCGTGGCACGAGGTGCATGGCTGGGTGTTGCCCATGTGCTCGGGACGGAGCGGCGCGTGGGTGGTCGTCGCGTCAGGATCGGGCGCCTTGTGGCACACGAGACAGTCGTCCTTGTGGAGGCCCGAGTGCCCGGGGGCGGTGGCGACCAGGCTGCCCGTCGAGTGGCAGGCCGTGCAGTCACGCCATCCCCACAGCGGATGGGCCATCACCGGGATGTCCTTGGTGCCGACGGTGCCGTCGGTGGTCTCATGGCACGCGGCGCAGTCCGCGTTGGCCGACATCTGGATGCCGATGGGCGAGTTGGCCATGGGCGAGAGAGGATTGGCGGTCGCCGCGGTCGACGGTGCCGGCGTGGGGGTGGGCGCCTCGGCGGCCGCCTGGCGCGACAGGTCGGGGACGGCGACGACCAGCAGGAATGCGGCGAGCACGACGATGGCCGTGAGCATCGCCGCGACCGACGCCGGGAACCAGTAGCGGGCGACGGCGATCCGGATCATGCCTCGGCCTCCGCCTCGCCGAGGGCCGCCTCGCCGAGTGCCTCGTGGTCGTGGCGGAGCCACGGCCACGCCCAGGTCACGTGATCGGGCTCCTGGCGCAGGTCGAGATAGCGCTCGGCGAGCGTGTAGCCGAGGGCGACGAAGGCGACCGCGCCGGCGATGATCGCCAGCTCGACCGGCGACGGCATGTACGAGGCATACGGGCTGGACACCGCGCCGGCATGGGCGGTGGCAGGCACGATCTGACCGGCGGTCACGAACAGGTAGCGATCCAGGAACACGCCGCCCAGGGCCAGCACGCTCGCCGCGCCAAGGCCGGCCGGCGTGCGCGTCATCGGCAGCAGCACCAGGACCAGCGGCAACGCGAGCCCGACCACGACCCGGAGCCAGAAGGCGGGCGCCAGCGGCCCGGTGATGAGGGCGATCGTCGCCTCGCGCAGCCAGCGATCATCGGCGAGCAGACCGACGATCACCTGGCGAGCCAGCAGAACGATCACGATCATCAGCGCGATCGTGATCAGCTGCCGGATCGACGGGATCGCCTCCAGGCGCGCCCGCTCGTGGTCCTGGAGACCCAGCCGGGAGACGGCGTAGAACACCAGGCCGAGCAGCGAGGTCCCGGCCAGGTACGCGGCGCCGACCATCATCAGCACCGTGAACGGGCCGGTCCAGAACGCCTTGGCGGCAAGCACCCCGAACACCGCGCCGAGCGTGGACGGCGCGACCACGGCCACGCACGTCGCCGCCGTGCAGGCGTACTGGTGGATCCTGGGGTGGTGGCTGAACATGCTCCACACCTCGACCAGGAGCACGACGAGGTAGATGCCGTAACACACGCCCATCCACCACATGGGCGAGGTGGGGGAGGGGACGAGCACGGCGCCGAACACCATCCGGACCGGGTAGTGGAGGTCGAGCGCGATGATCCCGAACGCGGTGGTCAGGCTGAGCAGGGCGAGCACGGCGTGCCGGCGCTCCAGGGGCCGGAACCGCTCGATCCCGAACACGGTGCCCAGCGAGGACGCGAGACACAGGCCGCTCGTCATCACCGCGAAGAACACGTAGCCCACGATCAGCAGGCCCCATTCGAAGCTGGAGCTGGTGCCCATCACCTCCCAGCCGGGCGGCAGCGCGATGAGCGCGGCCACCGCGGCGACCGCGAGCACGGCGGACAGCCCCGCCAGCCACAGCCGCATCGCCAGCGACATGCCGCGCACCTCGCATGCGATCGCCCGACCGGCGGCGCGCGGCCCGATCGGGATCGGACGGCCGTTGAGGGTGAGGGTCAGACCGGTCGCCTGCATCCTCAGGCCTCCTCGATCGCTGGCCCGAGGTAGAGCACGCGCGGCCGGGTGCCGTACTCGGGGTAGAGCTGCTGGGGAGCGCGCTCGCGCACGAGCGTCGCGATGTCGCTGTTGGGGTCGCTGGCATCGCCGAACTGGCGGGCGCCCACCGGGCACACCTCGACGCACGCAGGCTTGGCACCGCGGCTGATGCGGTGGTAGCACCAGGTGCACTTGTCGGCGACGCCGGGCATGTCGTTGGGGTTGTCGGCGCCGGCGGGGGTGATGTACCGCGCCCCGTACGGGCAGGCGACCACGCAGTAGCCGCAGCCGATGCAGCGGCTGGCATCGACCAGGATCACGCCGTCCTCGGTCTTGTAGGTCGCGCCGACGGGGCACACCTGGGTGCACGGCGAGTCCTCGCACTGCATGCACAGGCGGGGCTCGAAGAACGAGGCATCGACCGTCTTGCCGGCCGCGCCCGGGGCGGTCGACTCGGCGGGGAAGCCGTACATGCCGGCCTCGGGCGAGTCGACGAACACCGCGCCGTCTGCGGTCGTCACGTGGCGCTCGATCCAGGTCCGCGTGTACGCGGCCTCCTCGGCGACGTGGTTCTCCTCCTTGCATGCCACCACGCACAGGCCGCAGCCGATGCACGACGCGGTGTCGACGACGAACGTCCAGGCCTTGCCGGCCGGGTCGTAGGTCGGGACGATCGGGCTGGCGGCGTCCGCGGTGTCGTCGAACACGGGGAACAGGCGGGACAGCGCCGCGGCACCGGTCACGCCGCCGGCGAGCATGAGCCCGAAGCCGAGGAACGCGCGTCGGCTCAGCGAGGCGCCGACGATCGCGGGCGCGATGTCCTCGAGCGGCACCAGGGCTGCGGCGTCGGCGGTTCCGATCGGCGGCTGTGCGGCCGCCTCTGCGGGCAGGGCTTCGGCCGTCTCGGCCGTCTCGGTGAACGGCTGCGCATCGGGAGCCGGAGAGGCGGTGGGCTCGGGCGTGACGGGGGTTGCGGGGGTGACCTCGACCTCGGCTTCGGCCACCGGGGTGATCTCGACTGCCGCCTCGGCCACGGTGGTGGTCTCGACCGCGGCCCCGGCCGGGGGAGCCTCGGCTTCGGCGACCTCGGCCGCCGCTTCGGGGGCTTCGGCTTCGGTGCTGGTCGCCTCGACCGTCCCATCGGCCGCCACGTCCGTGGCCCCGACCTCGACCTCGGCTTCGCCGGTGGGTACAGGGAGCTTGATGTCCGCCCCGTCCACGTCCGCCGCCGGACCTGTCCCCTGGGCCGTCGCCTCCGGTTCCCGGATCGGGTCGGCGCGCTCGAGCTGGTCGCTCATCGCGTCCCCTCGTCCGGTGCCGGCCCGCGGCCGGCCGCGTGGCAGTCGAGGCACGCCTCATCGGTGTCGACCACCGGGTGGCGCTGGTTGCGGGCCTTGAACCCTTCCGGTCCATGGCAGGTGAGGCACGGCGGCAGGTTGTCCAGGGGGTGCAGCACCACGGGCGGCCGCTCGGCGATCGCCGTGTGGGGGTCGTGGCACTGGAGGCACTCGGAGACGTAGTGCTGGAGCGGCACGATCTGCTGCTGCGTCGCCGGCCGGCCCTCGGTCATCACGTGGCACCGGATACAGACCTCGTCGGTGGGTACCGCCACCGTCACCGTGTCGCTGGCCGCCTGCTCGCCGGCATCCACGTGGGCCTGGAGGGGGCCATGGCAGCTCTGGCAGCCGATGCCGGCATGGTCGTCGCCGGCGAGACGCGTCGCCTCGGGTGCGTGGCATCGGGCACACGTCGAGGAGGTCGCGAACGAGACGTCCAGCGCGGCCCAGGATCGGGCGTTCACGTCCCGATGGAGGCTGAAGTCCAGGTACGGCGACCAGGCCATGACGGCGCCCGCGAACAGCACGACCGACAGGAGGAGGGACCCGCCCAGCACGGTCATCACCGCCAGCAGCCGACCGCGGCGGGTGCGTGGCCGAACGCTCGCCCACAGCCGCCGCAGCCGCTCGATGGTGCTCACAGCGTGGATGGGTTGAGGATCCCGCGACGGACGGAGTAGCGGAGCAGCTCCACCCGGTCGTGGAGCCCCAGCTTCTCCATCGCGTTCGCGCGATGGGAATGGATGGTCTGTTCGGAGAGCCTGAGGGAGCGGGCGATGTCGCGGTTGGTGTGGCCCATGGCGGCCAGCAACAGCACCTCGCGCTCGCGCGGGGTCAGCGTGTCGTACGGGTCCTCGAACGCGGTGTCGGGCGCCCGGCGGACGTAGGTGTCGATCATCCGGGTCACGATCGCCGGGCTGACGTAGGTGTGGCCGGCGGCGACGCTCCGGATCGCGGCGAGCACGTCGGTCTCGGTCGCCTCGCGGGTCAGGTAGCCGTTCGCACCCGCCTTGAGCGCAACCGAGAACTGCTCCGCGGCGCACCGGCAGTCGAGGGCGATGATCTTCACCTCGGGGCAGGCGTCGCGGATCTCCTGCAGCGTCTCGAAGCTGGGGCACCCGTTGCCGCCGAATGGCGCGCACTCGGTGACCACGACGTCGGGCGTGGTGGCTCGGACTCGGGCCAGGAGGTCGTCGCGCGTCTCGACCTCGCCCGCCAGCGTCAGGTCAGGTTCGCTGTCGATGACCGCGCGGAAGGCGTTGTCGAGCATCGGGAAGTCGACGATGGCGAGCAGCACCGAGAGCTGGTCCGGGCCGGCCGCGGTCCCGGTGGGCTCGTCGCGCGAGGGAGACATCGACGATGCCATCGCGGCGGTGGTCAGTGCGCCTGGTGCCCGGGGCCGTCCTGGCCCTGGTGGCGGATCACCCTCGCCCAGCCGAAGGGCATGAGCAGCATGAATGCCGTGACCACGATCGCACCGATGATGGTCGCCACGGACCCGAAGGTGAAGTAGAGGAGGTGGAGCAGGACGAAGGCCGCGGCCGAGCCGACCCACAGGGTGAGGGTGACGAGACCCAGCCAGGTGGCAACGCGCGCACCGCGACCACCCTTCGATCCGTACCAGAACCAGGCGACGATGCCGATGATTCCTTCGACGAGGATCACGATCGGCAACAGCAGGGCCAGATCCTCGGTGAACTGTGACAGCTGCATCTCCCGACCTCCCGGCGCGCGTCCCCTCGCGATGTGATCCCGTGTCGATCCCGACTTGATGCGGTGTGGGGTGATCCTCGTCCCGATGCATGCCCTGCAGCCAGATACGCCCGGGATCGGGCATCGACACCGGCGCCCTGAAGTGCACCCACGGAGGTGGGTGTCCGAGGCAACGCGGGTGAGGTGGCCGGGCAACGGCCGTGTCCCGTCCGTTCGTGGATGCGCTCACCGGGGCCGGAAGCGCCGCGGCGATGCCCCGGCCGACCGGGGCCGCTGACGCACCCCGGCGACGTTCATGGCGGGACTGGAACGGCCGATACTAGCCACCTGGCAACTATCCGGTATGCTTGGGTCACATGAGCCCCGGAACCTCCCCCCTGTCTCGCGATGCCCGGGGCGCATCGCCCGATGCGGGTGACCCGGGCGGCTCCTCGCCGGGCAGGCCGATCGATGGGTCGATCGAGGACCTCGAGCGCATCGTCATCGGGGCGGTCGGGGTCACCACCCAGGCGCTGGAGCAGGCGGCGCCCGGCGACGACCTGACCTTCTCGCAGTGGCGCGCCCTGCTGATCCTGGGTGATTCGGCCGAAGGCTGTCGCGTGGGCGAGGTCGCCGCGCGGGTGGGGGTCACGCTGCCCGCGACCAGCCGGCTGCTTCGACGTCTCGAGCGCCGGGACCTGGTGACGCTGCGGCCCGACGAGACAGATCGGCGTGCCACGCGGGCGCGACTGACGCCGCGCGGGCAGGAGGTGCGGGACGCGATCCTCGCCTACCGGCGGTCCGCCCTGCTCGAGATCGCCGAGCGCGCCGGTACGCCGCGGGCGCGCGCATCCGGACGAACGATCCACGCCCTGGCCGAATCGTTCGAGCGGTACGCCTGATGGCGGCCTCGCTCGTGGTCGATCAGGCGCTGCATGGCGTCCGGCGGCGCATCCGGGCCGCCAGCTACCTGCGCAAATGGATGGTGCTGGGCGCGCTGATCGGCGTGATCGGCGGTCTGGGCGCCATCCTGTTCACGACCGCGCTCGACCTCGCGACGCAGCTGTTCCTGGGCGTGCTCGCGGGATACACGCCCCCGTCGCCCGCAGGCGAGGGCAGCGCGCCCATCACGCCCATCGCCGACGCGGCCCGACCCTGGGCCATCCCGCTGATCGTGGGCCTGGGTGGGTTGATCTCCGGGTTCATCGTGTTCCGCTGGGCCCCCGAGGCCGAGGGCCACGGCACCGATGCCGCGATCGCGGCGTTCCATCACCATCCCCGCGGGATCCGGGCGCGCGTGCCGCTGATCAAGCTCGTCGCCTCCGCGGTGACCATCGGCTCCGGTGGCTCGGCCGGCCGCGAGGGACCCACGGCGCAGATCAGCGCGGGGTTCGGCTCGTTCCTCGGCCGCGTCCTGGACCTCGACGCCCGGGACTCGCGGATCGCGGTGGCGGTCGGCATCGCGGCGGGGATCGGAGCCATCTTCCGCGCGCCGCTGGGCGGCGCCATCCTGGGCGCCGAGCTGCTGTACCGGGACGACGTCGAGTCGGACGCGCTCGTCCCGTCGTTCGTGGGCACGATCGTGGCGTACACGATCTTCGGTGCGGTCGAGGGCTTCAGCCCGATCTTCGGCACCCAGGCGCAGTTCCGCTTCTCCAACCCCGCCGAGCTCGGCTGGTACGGGCTGATCGGGCTGCTGTGCGGGCTCGTGGGCCTGCTGTACATCAACGGCTTCTACGGCCTGACGCGATGGTTCAAGCAGTGGCAGCTGCCCCGGGCCGTCAGACCCGCCATCGCCGGTCTGGCGGTCGGCGCCATCGGACTCGTCCTGCCGGGCGTGCTCGGCACCGGCTACGGCTTCGTCCAGGCGGGCCTCGACCGGACGCAGCTGCTGGACATCCCGCTGTGGGTCGTCCTGGCGCTCCCGTTCGCCAAGATCCTGGCCACCTCGCTCTCGATCGGCTCCGGTGGCTCGGGTGGCATCTTCGGCCCGGGCATGGTCGTCGGCGGGTTGCTGGGTGCCGGCGTGTGGCGCCTGCTGGAACCCGTGGCGCCGGCCATTCCAGCCGATCCCGCACCGTTCGTGATCGTGGCCATGATGGCCCTGTTCGGGAGCATCGCTCACGCCCCGCTGGCGGTGATGCTCATGGTCGCCGAGATGACCGGCAACCTCTCGATGCTGGCGCCGGCCATGGTCGCGGTCGGTCTGGCCACGTTCGTCGTCGGCCAGAAGTCGATCTACAGCAGCCAGCTCGCGACCCGTGCCGACTCGCCCGCGCACCGGTTCCGCTTCGCCCTGCCCCTGCTGGCCGCCGTGCCGGTGGGCGACGCCGCGCGGCAGGCGCGCGTCGTCGTGCACTCGGATGACACGGTCGGGTCGGCTCGTGCGCAGATGGTCGCCGCGCACGTGCCCGGCGCGCCCGTGATCGCCCGCGACGGCACCGTGGCCGGGCTGGTGGATCTCGACGCGATCCGCAGCGCGCCGCCGGACGAGGTCATCGCGGGCAGGCTCATCCAGCGCCAGCCGATCCTTGCCGCCGACGACGGGCTCGACGATGCGTTGGGCTCGCTGGCCGATCACCGGCGCGACTGGGCGCCGGTCACCTCGGGTCGCCGGCTCACGGGCGTGCTCTCGGTCCGGGATGCCATCACCGCCTACCGGTCGGCGCTGCACGGCAACGTGCGGCAGGTGCGCGGGCTGCGAGCCGACGGCGTGATCGTGGAGACCGAGATCAGCCGGGGATCGCCGCTCGCCGGTACACGTGTGTCCAGTGTCCCCTGGCCGCGCGACGTGGTGCTGGTCGCCGTCGAGCGCAACGACGCCGTGCTCGTGCCTCGGGGCGACCTAGAGATCGAGCTGGGCGATCGGCTGTCGATCTTCGCCAACCCCAGCGCGAGACCCGCCCTGGCGACGCTGCTCCACGGCGAGGTCGAGGACAGCTCGCCGGGCGCCGACGACGAAGGGGACGATCAGCCCGACGAGGGGCTCGATGAGGTGTTCGCCGAGCCTGGCTGACCGTTCGGAGCGTCGCCCCGATCGCCGGTCAGGCGGCTGGGCTGATCGGCACCGTGGTCACCGAACGGCGACCACCGGCTGCAAGGCGATGGCGATCTCGCGCGCCCAGCCGTCGATCTCCGCCCAGTCGCGGAAGTCGCCATCCGGCATCGCGTCGCGGGCCGCGGGGATCATCGACGCGATCCGCTCGCCCAGCCCGATGGGCTGCTGGCCCTTGCGGTAGGCGCCGAAGAACACCCGGTACTCGCGAGCACCGACGAGCTCGGCCAGCTCGGGCAGCTCCTTCGGGATGGCCGCCGTCTTCTTGTCGCGACCCTGCTCGTCGACCGGACCCTCGCCCAGCGGCCCGCTGCTGAACAGCCAGACGGGCATCGAGGCAAGCACTCGACGATGGCGGCGGACAAACGTCACGGAGTCCTTGAGCCAGTGGAACATGTAGGCGGCGCCACCGATCACGCACGCGTCGTAGCCGTCGAGGTCGCGCACGCTCTCGACCGATCTCGCGCGGGCATCGAGGCCGGCGTCTCGCAGCGTCTCGGCGATCCGCTCGGCAATCCCGCCGGTGGCGCCGTGACGGCTGGAGTAGGCGACCAGGACATTCATGGTTGGGTCCTCCGATCCGGACGCCGGTCCGGCGACCAGGGCGCGCGTTCGCGCTCCGGTGAGGTCCGTTGCGCGGCGTAGGAGCTGGCCGACGTCGAGCCGCATGGTCGCAACGGGTGCCCGTGCGCGGAAGGGCCGGGGTGCCCGAATGGCGGATGCTGCGCGGACCGATCGCGTCCGCCGGAAGGTGGGACCAGGAAATCGGACCAAGATGTCGGATCGATCATCGACCGATAACCGGGACGTAATCCTGGGCGCCCATGATGAGCGACATGGAGACGACCGCCGTTCCGTTGCTTGATCGTGTCGAAGTCATCCATGACCGCCGGGTCCCCGATCCGGCGGATCGCGCCCTCGATGCCTGGCGACTGGCCACCGCCCTGCGCTCGCTCATCGCCCGGGACGACGAGCCGCCGACGCTGTGGCGGTCGGCGACGTTCGCCCAGGGGGTCGAGGCGATCCGTGTCTCGCTGGCCGCCGTTCATACCCGGGTCGCGCTCACCCGGACCAGCCGGGTGCTGCTCGACGATGCGTCCCCGGCCGGCTCGGCGTTCCCCCTCGCCGCGCAGCGCCTGGCTCGTGACCCGGCCGCGGTCGCGCTCGCGATCCGCTGGCTCGAGCTCGAGGCCGGCACCCAGCTGCCGTCCTGGCGCGACATCGTTCGACGGCGCACCCTGGAACCGACCGACCGCCGCACAGCTCCCGACGCGGAGCTCTGGTTCGGCTGACCTCGCGCTCCGCTGACCTCGGGCCTGCTCTGGTTCGGCTGACCTCGCGCTCCGTCGATCCGGCGCGTTGGTGGCTCACGCGGCCTGCCGCACCTCCGGCGACGCGGCCGATCAGCACCTCCCGGCGCCTCCGCGCCCACCGGTAGGATGGAGCCGTGGATGCGTTCACCCTGGTCCGGTTCGTGGTCGGACTGGTTGCGTTGGTCGGTGGCGCGGAGCTCCTGGTCCGCGGCGCCAGCCGGCTCGCCACCACGCTCGGTATCAGCCCGCTCGTCGTCGGCCTGACCGTCGTCGCGTTCGGGACCAGCGCGCCCGAGCTCGCCGTGGGTGTGTCGTCCGCGCTGGCCGGCCAGCCTGACATCGCGCTGGGCAACGTCGTCGGCAGCAACATCGCCAACATCCTGCTCGTGCTGGGCCTGGCGGCGCTGGCGGCGCCGGTCGTGGCCGGCCTGCGGGTGATCCGGCGCGAGGTGCCGCTGATGATCGCGGCCTCGGTCGTGCTGTGGCTGATGGCGCTGAGCGGCCACATCGACCGGGTCGAGGGGGCGATCCTGTTCGCTGGGATCGTCGCCTACTCGGCATTCCTGGCCCGCTCCAGCCGCCGGGAATCGGGGCGCGTCAGGGCGGAGTTCGAGGCCGAGTTCGGCGTGCCTCCGGGTGGCGGAGCGCGCGTCGTCGGCGCCAACCTGGCGCTCGCCGTTGCCGGGCTGGTGCTCCTCCTCGTCGGCGCCGACTGGATCGTTGCCGGCGCGACCGCCATGGCGACCTCGCTGGGCATTCCGGAGGTCGTGGTCGGGTTGACCATCGTGGCTGTCGGCACGTCGCTGCCCGAGATCGCGACCTCGGTCCTGGCCGGCATTCGCGGGCACCGTGACATCGCCGTGGGCAACGTGGTCGGCAGCTGCATCTTCAACATCCTGATGGTGCTCGGCGCGACCGCGATCGTGTCCCCCTCACCGCTCGCGGTCTCGCCCGATCTGCTGGCCGTCGACCTGCCGCTGATGGTGGCGGCAGCCGCGGCCTGCCTGCCGATCCTGTACACGGGGCTCGTGGTCGACCGGCGGGAGGGCGCGCTGCTGCTCGGGTTCTACGTCGCGTACCTGGCGTACCTGGGTCTGGTGGCCTTCGACGAGCCCGCCTCCGGGACGTTCGGACGCGTGCTCGTGCTGGGGGCGGTGCCGGTGGCCGGGGTCGTGCTCGCGTGGCGGTCCTACCTCGCCTGGTCACGGTCGCAGACCCGATCGTCAGACCTTCGGACCGGAGCTTGAGCGGCCGGCCGGGGACCGACCCGGCTGCTCCCGGGGTCATCCTCGTCATGGGGGTCTCGGGGTCGGGCAAGACGACCGTGGGGCGGGCCCTGGCCGGCAGGCTCGGGGCGTCGTTCATCGAGGCTGACGACTATCACTCGGCGGCCAACGTGGCCCGCATGCACAGCGGCGTGCCGCTCGACGACGAGGCTCGGTGGCCGTGGCTTCGGAGCGTGCACGATGCCGTGGTTGCAGCGGTCCGACAATCGTCCACCGGGCAGGTCGTGGTTGCCTGCTCGGCGCTGAAAGCCGCCTACCGTGACGTGCTGCTGGCCGGGCTCGAAAACGTCGCGGTGGTCTTCCTCAGCGTCGATCGGTCGACGCTGGACGACCGCCTCCGGCACCGACCGAGGCACTACATGCCGGCGACACTGCTCGACAGCCAGCTGCGCGACCTCGAGCCGCCGGGTGACGCGATCGTGGTCAAGGCGACGGGTGGGATCGACGCGACGGTGGATCAGGTCATGGAGGCCCTGGGGCCGGCGGCGGGTGAGGCGTCCTCGCGATGATCCAGCTCACCGGCCTCGACCCCGCGTCGTTCCTGCTGCTGCTCGCGACCGGATTTGCGGGTGGCATCGTCAGCATCCTGGTCAGCCTCGCGTCGCTGGTCACGTACCCGATGCTGCTCGCGCTGGGGCTGCCGCCCGTCAGCGCCAACGTGACCAACACCGTGGCGCTCACGGCCAACAGCCTCGGGGCGACCTTCGGCGCGAGGCCGGAGCTGCAGGGCCAGCGCCCGACGCTGCTTCGTCTGGCGGTCGTCGCCGCGGCCGGCGGCGCGACCGGTGCGGTGCTGCTGCTGGTGTTGCCCGCGAGGTGGTTCGAGCTCCTGGTGCCCGTGCTGATCGGCGCGGCCGCGACCATGATCCTGGCCCAGCCGTGGCTGCAGCGGCACGCGCGGTTCCGTCCGCGCGGCATCACCCCTGTCACCGCCGCCGCGTACTTCGCCACCGCGACCTACATCGGCTACTTCGGCGCGGCCGGGGGCGTGCTGGCGCTGGTCTCGCTGGGGGCGATCATCGACCGGCCGCTGACGCACGTGAACGCCGCCAAGGCGGTGCTGGCCGGGATGGCCAACGGCGCCGCCGCCATCGGCTTCGCGCTGTTCGGCCCCGTTCGCTGGTCGATGGTCATCCCGCTCGCGGCCGGGCTGTTCGTCGGTGGGCTGGTTGGCCCGGCCATCGCCCGCAGGTTGCCCGCCCAGGTGTTTCGGCTGCTGATCGCCGTGTGCGGGCTGGCCGTCGCGGCGCTGCTCGCCGTTCGTACGTACGGCGGCTAGCGACCGTCGATCGCATCGGGCGACGTTCGGATGCGGGCGAACGGGCCGAGGTGCTCGTCACCCGCCGTGAACGCGCCGCCGATCACGGTCGCCCGCAGCCGGATCACGGGATCACCGGCCCAGAACGCCAGGTCGGCCGGCGATCCGGGCTCCAGCCCGGCATCGGGAGCCAGCAGCCCGGCATCGACCAGCACCCGCTCGAGGCGATCCGCGCCGTCCATCCGCGAGCCGCCGTCCCGGAGCAGGCCCTCGGCCCGTGCCGGGTCACCGGGGAGCGGCGTGACCACGCAGCCCGCCAGGTCCAGGAAGATCGAGTCGCCGCGCGAGATCGAGCGCACGTCCGCGTCCGACCCGATCGCGAGGATCCGGTCCGCCGCCCAGGCGATCGCGGTCGCCGGCTCGCCAGGGACCGCGTCGCCGGCATACGGTGCCACGATCCCGCCCAGACCGATCACGTACTCGTGCGTCATGGGTGAAGGGTACGGGACCCTTCCGATGGCCTACGATCGTGCCGTGGACGAGCAGCGGCTCCGGGTCGTCATCGCCGAGGACTCCGCCCTCATCCGTGAGGGCCTGTCGCGGTTGATCTCCGACTCGGGTGGCGAGGTCGTGGCCAAGGTGGGCGACGGGCCGTCGCTCGTGGCGGCCGTGGTCGAGCACCGGCCCGACGTGTCGGTGGTGGATGTGCGCATGCCGCCGACGCAGCGCGACGAGGGGCTGCGCGCCGCGATCGAGGCCCGCCAGCGCGTGCCCGGCGCGCCGGTGCTCGTCCTGAGCCAGTACGTCGAGCGTCAGTACGCGACCGAGCTGCTGGCGGATCGAGCCGGTGGCGTCGGCTACCTGCTCAAGGATCGCGTGGCGGACGTCCGGGAGTTCATGGACTCGCTGCGGCGGGTGGCCCGGGGCGGCACGGCGCTGGACCCGGAGGTGGTCGCGCAGCTGATGGTGCCGCGCCACGCGGACGACCGTCTCCATTCGCTGACGCCACGCGAGCGCGAGGTGCTCGCGGCGATGGCGGAGGGTCGCACCAACGTCGGGATCGCGACCCTGCTGAGCATCAGCGAGGGGGCCACCGAGAAGCACATCAGCAACATCTTCGGCAAGCTCGAGCTGCCCGATTCGGAGAACGACCACCGGCGAGTGCTGGCGGTCCTGACGTACCTGGGCTCCTGACGGCGCGGCCGAGGCGGTCACCCGTCTCTGACAGCCGCATCCGGAGATCCGCGGCCCGCCCGGCGCTACCTCGGGTCCGGGCCGGGCCCATCCTGCGACCGTCCGCCGCCGATCCACGATCCACCCTCGGGCGGCCGCCAGCCCGGGATCGGGCCTGCTGCGTTCGGCACCCCCGTTCCTCCCGGCACGGGCGCCGCGTTCGGCACCGTGGTCGCGCTCTGTGGCCCCGTCGCGCTCTGTGGCCCCGTCGTGCCCGGGGTTGCGATATGCGGCCCTGTCCCGCCCGGCATCGCCGTTCCTCCCGGCTCGGCCGCGGGGTTCGGCACCCCCGTCCCGCTCGTCGCCGGCGGGGACGCCGGCCAGCCGGCGGCGGGCGCGGGGACCGGGATCTCGGCGCGCACCACGGTCGGGCCACCTTCGGGGCTCTCGATCGTCAGCCGGCCATCGAGCGCCTCGACCCGCCCGGCGAGCCCGGCCAACCCTCCGCTCGGGACCACGCCCGCACCACCCGTGCCATCGTCCCAGACCTCGACCACGAGACGGTCCGGATCGCGCCGGCAGCGGATCTCGCAACGCTGCGCGTGGGCGTGCTTGGCGACGTTCGCGAGGGCTTCGGCAACCACGAAGTAGGCTGCGCGCTCGACCGAATCGGGCAGCCGCTCGCCGCCCGCCATCGAGCTCAGCACCACCGTCGAGACCGGGCTTCGTCCGGCCACCGCGCTGAGCGCGGGAACCAGCCCCCGATCGAGCAGGATCGAGGGTGCGATCCCGCGGACCAGGTTGCGCAGATCGGCCAGCGTCTGTCGCGCCTGGTCCTGGGCGTCCAGCACCAGCGTTCGCGCCGACGCCGGGTCGGTCTCGATCCGTTCCGCGGCGAGCCCCAGGTCGATCGTCAGCATCACCAGTCGCTGCTGGGCTCCGTCGTGCAGATCGCGCTCGATCCGTCGTAGCTCGCTCGCCTCGACGTCGATCACGGCCCGACGGCTGCCCTCGAGGGTCTCGACGCGCTGCTGGAGGCGGTGCTCCTCGGTCTCGCACAGGAGACCCGCGACCACGGCCCGATGGAGGGTCATCAGCCCGCGCGCCACGGACGCTGCCACCGTCGCCAGGCCCAGCCCGACGATGCCGGCCATCGCAGCCGCGGCCGCCTCGCCGCCGGTGCCGACCGTGACCGGGAGCCCGGACGTCGCCGCCCAGATCGGGAACGAAAGCAGCCAGATGGCGACCAGCCACATGGAGACCGAGAACGTGACCTCGAGGATCGTCAGCGGGAACGCCACGACCACGTAGATGACGTCGCGCCAGCGGTTGATGTCCAGGAACACGGCGAGCACGAGGTCGCGCAGGCCGCTCCCGTACGGCCGGTAGCGGTGCGCCGCAAGCGGCCGGGGGTCCACGCGCGCCATGCGCCGCCGCTCGACGCGCGCCACCAGGCGGGCCACCTCGACCCCCACGCCGATGAGCGCGAACCCGACCCCGACGACCAGGAGCGAGGCTCCGGTGGAGAAGATCGCGAACACCGCCGTGAAGCCGAGCAGCTCGATCCAGAACCCGGCGATGATCGAGCCGGTGGCGCGCCACGCGACGGGGCTCAGGGGGGAGAGCAGAAAGTCGGCGACCGCTCCGCGCGGCCGCTCCGTCACCCGGGCACCCAGCAGGGCGGTCAGGACGAGGAGCAGGCCGAGGACGAGGAGCGGTGCGCCGATCATGGGTGGCCGCCGGCTATGACTCGGCGGCCGGTCGCCGGGTCGCCGCCACGATCAGGGCGACGCCGAGCGCGACGACGAACGCGGGTCCGAGACCGACCGCGGTCCAGGCCGGCACGAGCGCACCCGCGAGCGCGATCGCACCGAACACGACCAGGACGATGCCGATGAACAGGCCCGCGCGACCGCGCCCCTCCGGGCCCGAGTCGGCTCCATGGCGGTGAGCCGCCCAGCCGCCGGGTTGCCAGCCGGCGGGCGCCGTCCAGGCCGGCGGGGTCGTCGAGCCGGGAGATCCCGGTTCCGCGGCACCCGCCGTGGCAGCCGGATCCCAGCCGGTGGTCGCAGCCTCCGCGTCACCCGCGGCGGATCCACCCGCGGCGGATCCGGACGCCGGGGTCGACGGACCGGCGGCCGTACCGGGCATGGCGCCCGGGCCCCACTGCGGACCGTGACCCCACGGAGCGCCGCTGCCCCACGGCGCGCCGGGCATCGGCAACGGCTCGAGCGGGATGATGAACACCAGGATGATGTAGAGCAGGATCGTGAAGCCGCCGAGGAAGGCCGACAGGATCCACAGGATTCGGACGACGGTCGGATCGACCTCGAGATACTCAGCCATCCCGCCGGCGACCCCGGCGAGCCACCGGTCCTGCCGGCAGCGGTACAGTCGACGGGGGTTCACTTGCAGCCTCCCTCCGGGTTGATGTCCACGCTACCAACGTTGACCGACAGGGTCACGTCCGCGTGGTGGGTGGTGGACGCGTAGTTGGCGCTCTGCCAGGCGTCGCCGTTGCGGGCGAGGCCGGTGAGGCGGGTCGAGCCGAGGACGACGGTCTGGCGCACGCTGAGGCCGAGATCGGCCGGCGCGCAGACGGTGACCTTGCCGGCGTTGGCCGAGATGTCGGCCACGAGATCGCTGCCGCCGGGCAGGGTGACGGTGGCCGATGCCGCGTTGACGTGCAGGGTCAGGTCGCCGACCGTCGCTCCGGTCAGGTCGACGGTGCCCTCGCCCGCGTTGATGTCGAGATCGACGCTGCCCAGGCGGGCGCCGGCGAGCGCGAACCGCCCTCGTCCGGCGTTGATCGCCGCGGACAGGTCGAGCGGCTGGGCATCGGGCAACGAGACCCGCCACACGTCCCCGCCATGGAACGAGAACGCCTTGGATCGGCTGGCGGACCGCACCGACAGCTGGTCGGCGGTCGCCACGATCCGGGGATCGGCGGCGCCGGTGTTGCCGACGCGGACCTGCCAGTCGCTACCGGGCGACACCCCCACCTCGACGTCGCCGCAACTGAGCTCGACGCTCACCCGAGCCGGCGCGGAGAAGCTCCCCGAGCGCGTCGCGTAGCTTGCCGGCTCGACGACGTGGCAGTCGGTTCTGACGTCTGGCGCAGCGACCACGACACCACCCAGCAGCAGGCCCGGCAGCGCCGCGGCGATGACGCCACCGGCGAGACCCAGCCGGGTCCGCCGCAGCAGCAGCGCGGCCCCGATCGCCATCACGACCACCGGCCACAGCTGCAGCGCGGCACGCACGCCGTCGGGCGTCACCAGCGCCGCCTGTGCCGCAAGCAGCACGCTGCCGCCCGCGACAAAGAACACCCCCCAGTACAGGAACCTCCGATTGACCATCGGATCCAACCTCCGTGTCGACCCTCTGGTCCGTGCGAGCGGTGGATCCCCGGCGACCTGCCGGGTCACCTCGCCGCGCCGGCCGTCCCGCACCCGGGACCGGCACCGATCGCGATCGACGTCGATCACGGTAGGTACCCACCCTGGTCGTGGACCAGCCGGGCACCCGGTGTCTTTGGGGTGGGGCTATCCCCCTGGTGGCCGTGCGCGCCCGGTCCTCAGCGCTGGATCACGGAGGCGGACCGTCAGGCGACGGTGGTATCGCGGAACGCCGGCAGCACCTCGGTGGCCAGCGCCTCGAGCACGTCGAGCCGCACCAGCCCGGGCACATCGGACACGATGATGTAGTTGACCCCCGCATCAATGAGCCGACCGTACGTGTCGATCACCTCCTGCGCACCGCCCACGATCGCGTGCGTCCGGTAGTCATCGAGCGTGTCGTCCCGCCGGTAGCGCCGCGTGAGCGCTTCCGGGTCATCGCCCGGCATCAGCAGGGTCGTCTCCACGTTGGCCGACCGGATCAGATCGTCCGGGTCGCGCCCGATCGCCTCGCAGTGACCCCGGATGACGTCGTACTTGTGGCGGTACCAGCCCATGTCGTCGAGATGGCCACCGAGGTTGGTGGCATCCCCGTAGCGGGCCGCCAGCCGGAGCGTGACCTTCTCGCCCTCGCCGCCGACCCACACCGGCGGATGCGGCCGCTGCACACCCTTCGGCTCGTTGATCGCGCCGTTGATCCGATAGAACCGGCCTTCGAACGAGGCATAGGGCTCGGACCACATCGCATGGATGACCTGGAGCGCCTCGCCCATCATCCGCAGCCGGTCGCCGACGCCCGGGAACGGATACCCGTAGGCGTCGTACTCGTGCTCGTACCAGCCCGCGCCGATCCCGAACTCGAGGCGCCCGTGGCTGAGCACGTCGACGGTCGAGGCCATCTTGGCCAGCAGCGCCGGGTTGCGGTAGCTGTTGCAGGTGACCATCTGCCCGATCCGGATCCGGCTCGTGTCGCGCGCCAGCGCGGCCGTCGCGGTCCAGGCCTCGAACGTGGTCTCGAGGACCGGTCGGAAATAGGTGTGGAAGTGGTCGAACAGCCAGATCGAATCGAACCCGAGCCGCTCGGCTGCTTGCGCCACCCGGGTCATGGCCTCGTACTGCTCGATGGGGTCGTCGATGTCGACCAGGTCGAGGATCCAGCCCTGCGGGACGAACAGGCCGAAGCGAACGCGTTGCATGCGTACCTCCCGCTTTCCGACGGACATGCCGCCGATGCAGCCAGTATCGAGCCACCCCGCCATCCGTGTCGGCTCCTCGGCGCCGTCCGGACGGGACGCCTCCCGACGGCCGCCGCCCTCGGCCAGCTACACGCCCTTTGGCCCGGCGGCTGCGGGCACTTCGGCCGTCGGAGGACCGGCGAGCGGCCGCCGACAATGACGACAAAGCGCGTCCCGACCCGTCGTCGCGCTGCCGGCGACCGATGGAGGTCCCTGGACCATGACCGTCGACGCCTCGGTCGGGCAGCCGCCCGACCCGTTCCTCCCGTTGCCGCCGCTGACCGCGGACGTTGCCCGGACCGAGGCCGAGCGCTGCCTCTACTGCTATGAGGCGCCGTGCACGCGCGCCTGCCCCACCGGGATCGACGTGCCGTCGTTCATCCGCAAGATCGCGACCGGCAACCTGGAGGGCAGCGCGCGCACGATCCTCGCCGCCAACCCGCTGGGTGCCACCTGTGGTGCCGCATGCCCCGTCGAGCGCCTGTGTGAGGGAGCCTGCGTGCGCACCGCGATCGACCGCCCGATCTCGATCGGGCGACTCCAGCGCCATGCGGTCGAGCACTACGCGGCGACGGGTTCGACATTCTTCGAGCCCGGCAGGGAGGTCGCCGTTCGGACGGCGATCATCGGTGCCGGGCCGGCGGGTCTCGCCTGCGCCGCCGAGCTCCGCAGGGCCGGGGCTGCGGTCACGCTGTACGACGCGGCGGAACGCGCCGGTGGCCTCGGCGATCACGGGATCGTTCCGTGGCGGCTGCCGCGCGACGTGGTCGCGATGGACGTGGAGCAGGTCGAGCGCGCCGGTGCGCGGTTCGTCCTGGGCACCGCCATCGGCCGCGACCTCGAAGCGTCGGCGTTGCTCCGGGACCACGATGCGATCGTGCTCGCCGCCGGGCTCGGACACGCGCGGCGGCTCGACCTTCCGGGCGAGGAGCTCGAGGGTGTCGTCGATGCGCTCGACCTGATCGAGCGTGCGATCGCCGGCGGTACGGACGCCTCCCGAGGTCGGAACGGCGAGCCGATCGTGGGCCGGCGGGTGGGCGTCATCGGTGGCGGCAGCACGGCGTTCGACGCGGCGGTCGCGGCGGTCCGGCTGGGCGCGGAGGATGTGACCCTGTTCTACCGGCGGAGCGCGCGCGAGTGCCCCGCCTACCCGCACGCGATCGAGCTCGCACGCTCGCTGGGCGTCGCCATCCGCTGGCTGACGGCGCCGATCGAGATCCGCGGTGACGCGGGCCATGTGGCGGGCGCGGCATTCGCGACGATGACGCTCGGCGAGCCTGATGCCTCGGGTCGCCGGCGCCCGGCACCGGTCGACGGTCCGCGCCTCGAGCTGACGCTCGATACGGTGGTCCGGGCCGTTGGCCAGCAACAGCCTCCGGGGCTGGAGGAGGTGCTCGACGGGCTGGGTGTCGTGGCGCGCGATGGCCGCGTGGTCGCCGATCCGGCCACGGGCCGAACCGCCAATGCCAGGGTGTGGGCCATCGGCGACATCGCCAATGGCGGCCGAGAGGTGGTCGACGCCGTCCAGGCCGGCAAGCTTGCCGCGCGCTCGATCGTGCATGAGCTGGGCCTCGATGCCTCGACGATCGTCCCCGTCCGGCCGAGCGACGCAACCCTGCCGGGTGTGGACCTGTTCACGGACATCGCGGGCATCCGCAGCCCGAACCCGTTCTGGCTGGCCAGCTGCCCCGTGACCAACACGGGCGAGATGGTCGCGCGCGCCTTCGACGCGGGCTGGGGTGGCGTGGTGTGGAAGACGATCGGCGACCCGATCCGCAACGTCACCTCGCGGCTGGGTGCCCTCGACGTCGATGGCCGGCGGATCGTGGGCATGTCCAACATCGAGCTCATCAGCGATCGGCCGACAGAGGTCAACCTGGCGGAGATCGCCGACGTCAAGCGGCGCTACCCGAACCAGGCGATCGTGGTGTCGCTGATGGTCGAGTCACGCCCGGAGGCCTGGCACGACATCGTGCGCATGGTCAACGACACCGGCGCCGACGGGATCGAGCTCAACTTCGGCTGCCCGCACGGCATGAGCGAGCGGGGCATGGGCGCGGCGGTCGGCCAGGTGCCCGACTACGTGCGCATGATCACGGAGTGGGTGATCGGCGCGGCCAACGTGCCGGTGCTGGTCAAGCTCACGCCCAACGTGACCGACATCCGGCAACCCGCCCGGGCCGCGAGCGCCGCCGGCGCCGACGGGATCGCCCTGATCAACACCGTGAGCTCCCTGATCGGCGTCAACCTCGACACCTGGGCACCCGTGCCCGACGTTCGGGGCAAGGGCAGCCACGGCGGCTACTCGGGTCCGGCGGTCAAGCCCATCGCGCTCAACATGGTGTCGGCGCTGGCCTCGGATCCGGAGGTGCGCGTCCCGATCTCGGGCATCGGCGGCATCGCCGACTGGCGCGACGCGGTCGAGTTCCTGCTGCTCGGCGCGACCACCGTTCAGGTGGGCACCAGCGTGATGCACAAGGGCTTCCGGATCGTCGACGACCTGGTCGATGGCCTGTCGACCTACCTGCGGACGAAGGGCCTGCACAGCCCGGCACAGCGAAAACTCAGTTCACTTCATACTCAAAGCTCTCCGGCTTGCCGTTGCGCTCCAGGCCGATGGTGATGTGCCGGGCCTCCCGCAATTGCTGGAAAATCTGCAGTGCCTGCTCCGGACTGTTCAGGTCCACGCCGTTCACCTGCCGGACGATGTCTCCAGGCTTGAGACCGAGCATGGCGATGAAGGAGCGGGGCTGCACCATTTTGACCATAAAGCCGTCGGTCTTGCCGTTGACCATATTGGGAACCATGCGCGCCTGGCTGAGCAGCTGGTTCAGATTCCCGCGGGCTTTTTCCGCCTCATCCCGGGGGATGACGAAACGGTTGCCGCCGAGCGAGCGAATTCCCTGCCCCGTCACCCCTGCGCTCCGGGCTGAAGGTGCGGGGGCCGCTCGGGAAGCCGTGGGACCGCCGGTGGCTTTGCTTTGTTTCCGATCCTTCTCGAACAGGAAAAGGTTCCCCTCGGAGCCATCGGCATTTTTAATGGTGACACGCACCCGTTCGACTTTCTCGAGATGCCCCCCGCCGGGAACCTCGTCTTTCAGGCGATAGGTGTCGATTTTCCGGTTTGCGGCGATGACCGCCAGGGAATCATCTCCCGCCACCACCGTTCCGAGAAGGGTGAGGTCCGTGCGTGGCGCGGGGGCGGTCGATGTCGCTTTTTCCTGGCTTTTCAAGGGGGCCAGAGAGGCGCTGTTGTGGGCGGAGGAGTCAAAAATATCCCGCTGGAGGATGATGCCGAATTCGGAAAGCGAGGCTTTTCTGGCGGGGGCGGGGAGGGCCTTGGTCTGCGCGTTGGAAATGGCTGACGCCGGGCTGAGGTAAACCCCGAGGCTGGTGGCGGCAAGATGTCCCAGCGAAATACCGAGCAGAACCACCAACAGCAGGCAGAGAACCTGGAAATACTTTTGGAAAAATGTCAACATTAGCAACTCTCAATAGAGTGACGTGCGGCTGAAAAGGAACTATACCCGAATCCGAGATTAAAGTCAAAACCCCCGGAACACAAGAGTTTTCTTAAAGGCTGCGAAAAGGATGGGAAAAGCTCCGAGGCCGGAGATTTCCCCATAATTATACCCCTGAGGAAGCTTGGATTTTCCGCCGCCCTGTGAAATAATGCCGCATTCCTTTTCCGGAGAGCGGAGACATCCATGACCGATCAACCCAAACGGCTCTACCTTATCGATGGCTCAAGCTATATCTACCGGGCCTATTTTGCCATCCGTCATCTTTCGAACTCGAAAGGGATGGCCACCAACGCCGTTTACGGCTTCATCAACATGCTGCTCAAGGTGGTGCGCGAGCAGCAGCCCGACCACCTGGCGGTGATCTTCGACGCCCGCGGACCGACCTTCCGCAAAAAGCTCTACCCCGAATACAAGGCCAACCGCGCCCAGATGCCGGAGGACCTGGTGCCGCAGGTGCCGGTCATCAAGGAGGTGGTGCGCGCCTTCAACATGCCGGCCATCGAAAAGGAGGGGTTCGAGGCCGATGACATCATCGCTACCCTGGCCCGGCGTTTCGCCGCTGAGGGGCTGGAGGTGACGGTGGTCACCGGCGACAAGGATCTGATGCAGGTCGTTTCGGACAGAATCCGGCTGCTTGATACCATGAAGGAGAAGGTCTCGGGGCTGGCGGAGGTGGCCGAGCGCTTCGGCGGCGCTCCGGAGAAGGTGATCGAGGTGCAGGCGCTCGCCGGCGACAGCTCCGACAACGTCCCCGGGGTTCCCGGCGTCGGCGAGAAGACGGCGGTGAAACTGATCGGGCAGTTCGGCAGCGTCGAGAATCTGCTCGCCAACCTCGACCGGGTGAAGGGCAAGCTCCAGGAGAAGCTGCGCGAATTCGCCGACCAGGCGCGCCTCTCCCGGCAGCTGGTGTCCCTCCGGGACGACGTCCCTCTTGATCTCGACTACGACAGTTTCGCCCTCTCCCCACCGGACAACGCGGCGCTGACGGCGCTCTTCAAGGAAATGGAGTTTCACAAGCTGCTCCAGGAGTTCTCGAGCGACGAGCGGGCCACCGGCGAGGGGTATCGCGGGGTGCTCGACGAGGCGGAGCTCGCCCGGCTGGTAGAAGCGCTGCGGGAGGCCGAAAAGATCAGCTTCGACACCGAGACCACCAGTCTCGATGCGACCCGAGCCGACCTGGTAGGGCTCTCCTTTGCGGTGAAGCGTGGCGAGGCGTGGTACCTTCCCCTCGGCCATCGTTACCTGGGCGTTCCCGAGCAGCTCGATCGCGCTCGGGTACTCGAGACGCTTCGCCCCTTACTGGAAGACCCGGCCCGCCCCAAGATCGGTCAGAACGTCAAGTACGACCTGCTGGTGCTGCGCCGGGCCGGTGTGGAGGTGCGGGGAATCGCCTTCGATCCGATGGTTGCCTCCTATCTGGCCAACCCGGCGGCCAAGTCCCACGGCATGGACAGCCT
Source organism: uncultured Chloroflexia bacterium (assembly GCA_963734995.1). Lineage (GTDB taxonomy): Bacteria > Chloroflexota > Limnocylindria > Limnocylindrales > CSP1-4 > CAIXZV01. The sequence continues at coordinate 98,331 of CAVTJD010000012.1, read as the reverse complement.
GGCCGCCGAGCTGCTTGGCTACAAGACGATCTCCTACAGCGAGATGACCGGCAGCGGTCGCAAGAAGATCGGTTTCGAGGAGGTGGAGGTGGAAAAGGCGGTGGTCTACGCTGCCGAGGATGCCGACATCACGTTGCGCCTGGCCGAGAAGCTGGCGCCGATGCTCGCTGAAGCGGAGCAGGAGAAGCTCTTCCGCGAGGTGGAAATGCCGCTGGTGTCGGTGCTCGCCGACATGGAGTGGGCCGGGGTGCGCATCAATGACGCCTTTCTCGGCGAGCTCTCCCGGGAGATGGGGCAGAAGCTGGTGACCCTGGAGCAGCAGATCCATGCCCTGGCCGAGGGGCCTTTCAACATCGGCTCCCCCAAACAGCTCGGCGAGGTCCTCTTCGAGCGCCTCGGGCTCCCCCGAGGCAGGAAGACCAAGACCGGCTGGTCGACGGACGTCGAAGTGCTGACCAAACTCGCCGAGGATAACGCCATCGCCGCCCGCATTCTCGACTACCGCTCCCTGGCCAAGCTCAAGAGCACCTACACCGACGCCCTGCCGAAGATGATCCACCCGGAGACGGGGCGCATCCACACCTCCTTCAACCAGACGGTGACCGCCACCGGCCGGCTCTCCTCGAGCGAACCGAATCTGCAGAACATCCCCATCCGCACCGAAGAGGGGGGGCGTATCCGCGAGGCCTTTATTCCTGCCGAGGGCAACGTGCTTCTCTCCGCCGACTACTCCCAAGTCGAGCTGCGCATTCTCGCCCACCTGGCCGACGAGACGGTTCTCAAGGAGAGCTTCGCCCAGGGCGAGGACATTCACAAACGCACCGCCAGCGAGGTGTTCGGTGTCTTTCCCGAACTGGTCACTCCCGAGATGCGCCGCCAGGCCAAGACCATCAACTTCGGGGTGATCTACGGCATGGGTGCCTTCAGCCTCGGCAAGGATCTCGGCATCCCCACCCGCGAGGCGCAGACCTTCATCGACAACTACTTCGCCCGTTACCCGGGCATCAAGGCCTTCATGGAGAGCAAGAAAACCCAGGCCCGCGAGAACCTCTACGTGACCACTCTTTTGGGACGGCGCTGCGCCGTCGCCGAGATCCAGAGCAAAAATGGCGCGATCCGAAGCTTTGCCGAGCGCAACGCCATCAACTACCCGATCCAGGGATCGGCCGCCGATCTCATCAAGGTCGCCATGGTGCGCATCCACGAGCGGCTCGCAAAGGAGGGGCTGCGGGCCAAAATGGTGATCCAGGTCCACGACGAACTGGTCTTCGACGTGCCCGAGGCGGAACTGGAACAGGTGCGTACCTTGGTGCGCGAGGAGATGGAGGGGGCGATCCCCCTCGATGTACCGCTGGTGGTCGACATCGGCGTCGGCAAAAACTGGCGCGAGGCGCATTAGCCCGATCAGCCGGGAGGTCGCGGGTTCGGCCGCGTATCGAGGTCCGGGGTGAAAATGTCGGGGTGTGCTGAATCGGGCCTAAATATATTGGGGTTTGCCCAATCGACCCTAACAATGCCGCAGTGAGGCGGGTACCGTGAGGCACTGCCCCGATCCCGTGGAGTTGCCACGGAAGCAGTGTCCGGATTATTTCCCCGGCGGTTCGAAAAAGATCCGAATCCGGGCAAAAGAAATGCTCCCGGCAGGGAAAGGCATTTTTCGCTTCCTTTTGTTGCCGTTTGGACAAAAGGAAGGCGTCTGGCGGGACGCGACCCGCCTTCGCCTGGGGCTTCGGCGGCCAGGCCCGCCGGGTTTGCTTTGCGATCTTTTTTCTGCCCTTTGAATAGAAACCTTTGAAATATTTTTCCCGGTCTTACGCCAGAGTCCGGCGAAGGAGAGAACCATGTTCAGCAAAAAACACCGCATCGTCCTTTTATTCCTGATCTGCCTTTTCCCTCTCTCCGCCGGTTCCGGGCTGGCCGCGCAGCAGGCAGAGGCTCCGCCGGCATCGGCGAGGGCTCGGATGACCCTGGGCCAGGCCACGGTGTTGGGGGTGGTCGAAGGGTTGACGGAATACCTGCCGGTCAGCTCCACCGGCCATCTGCTGTTGGCTGAAAAGGCCATGGGGATCGGCGAGGATCCGGGCGGCTCGCCCGCCCAGCAGAAGCGCGACAAGGATGCCGCCGACGCCTACACCATCTGCATTCAAGCCGGCGCAATCCTCGCCGTGCTGGGGCTCTACTGGCGGCGGGTCCGGCAGATGCTGGCGGGGCTGAAGGGGCGGGACGAGGAAGGCCGGCGTATGCTGATCAACGTCGTCGTCGGCTTTCTGCCCGCGGCGGTGATCGGCCTGGCCTTCAACAAGATCATCAAGGCCTACCTCTTCGGACCCTGGCCGGTGGTGGCCGCCTGGTTTCTGGGCGGCGTGGCGATCCTTGCCGTCGCCTGGTGGCGGGGGCGGGAGGATCGCCCGGAGCGCAGCGCCCTGCCCCTGGAGTCGCTCTCCTGGCGGATGGCGCTGATCATCGGCTTCGCCCAGTGCATCGCCATGTGGCCGGGGGTGAGCCGCAGTCTGGTCACCATCGTCGGCGGCGTGCTGGTGGGGCTCTCGTTGCCGGCGGCGGTGGAATTCAGTTTTCTGCTCGGCGTGGTGACCCTCGGCGCCGCAACCGGCTACGATGGACTCAAGCACGGCCACATCATGGTGCAGACCTTCGCCCCCCTGTCCCTCGCCGTCGGTGTGCTGTTCGCCTTTCTCGCCGCGGTGGTGTCGGTCAAGTGGATGGTGAACTACCTCAACAAGCACGGGCTGTCGATCTTCGGCTATTACCGGGTGGGGTTGGCGCTGGTGGTGGGGGCGTTGATATTTAAGGGGATGATGTAGGGGCAACGCCGCAGATGGACGTTTTTCATCAGCCTACATGCAAAATCGGCGGGCCTCTTCCCCGGTCTATCCAACCCTTATTTCTGGCTAGCGAAGTTGCTATCCGTCCCCGCTCTCGACGAGCACCCCCTCGCGCCACCCCCGCACCGAATTCACCAGCCACAGCCGGTCGGCCCGGCGCAGATCCTCCCGCCTCACCACGCCCTCGACAATTTTCCCGTCGGCGAGAAGCCGCTCGCGCAGGGTGCCGGGGAGCAGGCCGCAGGCGACCGGCGGAGTGACCAGCTTTCCCTCCAGTTCCACGACCAGGTTGGCCGTGGCGGCCTCAGTCACCTCTCCTGCATCGTTCCAGAGCAGTACCTCGTCGCACTCCCCTGCGCCGCGCCGCGCGTTTTCGTAGGGGGTGCGGTGGGTGGTCTTGTGGTAGAGGAAGGGATCATCGGCGTCTACCGGTGCGGTCGCCAGGCGAAGGCGCAGGCGCCGCTCGGGGTTCGGCTCGATGGGAGCAGCCTCGGCATGCAGTTTCCCGTCGGGACCAAGCAGCAGGCGCACTTTGTGGGGGCAGGGCGGCTGGTTTGAGGCGAGGAAGGCGAGTTTCGCCAACACGAGTTGCCGGTCACAGGGAAAGTCGAAATACCCCGCCGAGGCGGAAAGCCGGGCCAGGTGCTCCTCGATCAGCCGGTATCCCTCCTGCGGGCTCCAGCGCAGCGATTCGAGCAGGGAAAAACCGGGCATCCGCTGCTCGAGGATGCGCGACTTCTGCAGGCACTCGCGGTACTCGGCGCCACTCTCCGAATCCCAGGTGATGCCGGCGCCGACCCCGTACTCGGCGCATCCCGTCTCCCGGTCGATGAGGGCGGTGCGGATGGCGACACTGAAGCGGGCCCGGCGGCCCGGAGCGACGTGGCCGATGGCGCCGGTGTAGATGCGCCGCGGCCGCCCCTCCAGGCCGGCGATGATCCGCATGGTCTGGTACTTGGGGGCGCCGGTAATGGAGGCGCAGGGGAAGAGGGCGGCGAAGATCTCCGCCAGGGGGGCGGCGGTGCGGGTTTCGGCGGCGGAGGTCATCTGCCAGACGGTGGGGTAGCCCTCCACCGTGAAGAGCTCGGGGACGCTGACCGTTCCGCCGAGCCGGCCGAGATCGTTTCGCACCATGTCGAGAATCATCAGGTTCTCGGCCCGGTCCTTGGCCGAAGTCGCCAGCGTCTCCCGTTGCCGGCGGTCCTCCGGCACGCTTCGCCCCCGCGCCGCCGTTCCCTTCATCGGCCGGGTCGTCAGCCGCTCCCCCTCCAAGGCGAAGAAGAGCTCCGGTGAGGCCGAGCAGAGAACATAGCGGCCGGTGTCGAGAAAGGCGGAAAAGCCGGCGCGCTGGCCGTGGACCAGGGCGGCGAACCACGCCCGGGGATCGCCCTCGAAGGGGGCGTGAAGGGGAAAGGTGAAGTTGACCTGGTAGGTCTCGCCCCGGGTGATGGCCTCCTTGATGACGGCGACCGAGGTCGTGAAGGCGGCCTCGCCGAGGGCCGGCCGCCATTCGGGGCAAGGCGCGTCGGCCGGCGGCGCGGGGGGAGGGACGATCTCGGGGGCATCGTAGAGGCCGAACCAGAGCAAGGGAAAGTCGCCGGCGGAGTGAACGGTGCAAGCGCTGTCGAAGGCGGCGGCCGCCTCGTAGGCGAGAAAGCCCGCGGCGTGCAGCCCCTCGCCCTTCACGGCCGTCTCCACGGCGCGTAGCGCCGGCAGGACTTCGGCGGGGTGGCGGGCGATGAGGACCCGGCGCGGGCTTTCGAAAAGCAGCCAGCGGCCGGTCGGCTGGTCGAATAGAAAGACGGTCTCTGGCATATGGTGGAGGTGAAAAACTCTCTGTTATCAGAATTGTTGAAAGGTCAAAGAGTTGAATTGCAAGACGATTACTTAGGATATTAAATAGGGGAAACCGAGTGCTGGCTTTGGGGGAACCAGGGTCCAGTTGAAATAGCACAAACGCCTCCATTTGGCCAGGAGAAAGGGGTCTCTCTCTCTTCGTCAATGGTGCAGCTTTAATCTGATTCGCCACGCCATCTGCCAGATGGAGAAACACATTCCAACCGCAAGCGTAAAGACGCGACTGATCGAGATTGACCTCTGTGGAAAGGGTCAAGGGGCGGCGGGCGGTGCAGCAGGTTGCAGAATCCTCTTGCCCTCCCTTCCCCTGCTGTGGTAACAGTGCGCGACTTTTTTCCTTCGGAGATTCGCCATGATCCATCTGACCGGCATCAGCAAGCAGCACGGCTCCCAGGTCCTGTTCAAGGACGCGAGCTTCCAGATCCTCCCCGGTACCCGCAGTGGCCTGGTCGGCCCCAATGGCGCCGGCAAGAGCACCATCTTCCGCCTGATCACCGGCGAGGAGGAGCCCGACGCCGGCGAGATCAGCTGCGCCAAAAAGACCGTCATCGGCTACTTCTCGCAGGACGTGGGCGAGATGGCCGGCCGCTCGGCCCTGGAGGAGGTGATGGCCGCCAGCGCCCGCACCGTCGAGCTCGGCGAGCAGATCCGCGCTATGGAGGCGCAGATGTGCGAGCCGATGGGGGACGAGGAGCTCGCCGCGCTCCTGGAGCGCTACGGCGACGCCCAGGAGGAGTTCGAGCACCGCGGCGGCTACGACCTGGAGGCGCGGGCGAAGGCCGTCCTCACCGGTCTCGGCATCGGCCCCGACGCCCACCACCGCCCCACCGAGAGCTTCAGCGGCGGCTGGAAGATGCGCATCGCCCTCGCCCGCATCCTCACCCTCAACCCCGACGTGCTGCTCCTCGACGAGCCGACCAATCACCTCGACGTCGAGTCGATCGTCTGGCTCGAAGAGTGGCTCGCCGACGAGTTCAAGGGGGCGCTGCTGATGACCAGCCACGATCGCGACTTCATGAACCGCATCGTCGGGCGCATCGTCGAGGTCGCCAACCGGACGGTCACCACCTACGGCGGCGACTACGACTTTTATCTTCGCGAGCGCGAGGTGCGCCGCGAGCAGCTTCTCGCCAGCCACCGCCGCCAGCAGGAGATGCTCGCCAAGGAGGAGGAGTTCATCGCCCGCTTCGCCGCCCGCGCCTCCCACGCCGCCCAGGTCCAATCAAGGGTGAAGAAGCTCGAGAAGATCGAACGCATCGAGCTTCCCCCCGAGCAGAAGACAATCAGGTTCGAGTTCGCCGAGCCGCCGCGAAGCGGCGACGATGTCCTTCACTTCGAGAATCTCGGCAAGAGCTGGCCGCTCCCCGAAGGAGGCGAGACGCCCGTTTTCTCAGGCGTCTCGGGGCTGATCCGCCGCGGCGAGAAGATCGCCGTTGTCGGGGTCAACGGGGCCGGCAAGTCGACCTTCCTCAAGACCCTCGCCGGGCAGACCGACCCCTCGGAGGGGAACGTCGCGATCGGCGCCAGCGTCCACGCCGGCTACTTCAGCCAGCACGCCATGGACACCCTCGACCCGCGGCTCAGCGTTTTCGACACCGTGCAGGCGGCGATCCCCCAGGCGACGATCGGCGTGGTGCGAAACCTCTGCGCCGCCTTTCTCTTCCAGGGCGACGATGTCGACAAGCGCATCGACAAGCTCTCCGGCGGCGAGAAAAGCCGCGTCGTTCTCGCCACCCTCCTCGCCCGCCCCCTGAACCTGCTCATCCTCGACGAGCCGACCAACCACCTCGACATCCAGTCCCGGGAGATCCTCCTCGAGGCTCTGCGCGCCTTCACCGGCACGGTGCTCCTGGTCAGCCACGACCGCCACTTCCTGCGCTCCCTGGTCGGGCGGGTTTTCGAGATCGACCACGGCGAAATGCGCGCCTACGAGGGGGATTACGAGTATTATCTGCACAAGACGGGGCGGGAGCATCGGGCGGCGTAACCGGCTGATGAGCTGCCGTGGTCAAATCTATGGCCTGGCAAGAGCCATTGCCTCAGCCGTCGTCAACGCCCTATCCCCCGCAGTCGGGGCCTCAGCGCTTGGCAATGATCCAGACCGCGTGAACCACCCCGGGGATGTAGCCCAGCAGGGTCAGCAGGATATTGAGCCAGAAGGCACCGGCAAATCCCACCTGCAGGAAAACGCCAAGCGGGGGCAGAAGAATCGCGATCAGAATCCGCAAGAAATCCATGGTCCATTTCCTTGGTTGGGGATTAAATACCGCCGGCCGCGTGCCATAGCGCGCGGACCAGCAGAAAACTCAGCAGCCCGACGAATATCACTACCCCGGCCAGCAGCAGGCCGAGCCCCCAGACGAAGAAGCGACTGGTGACCACCGTTTTGCGAGGCTGGTCGAGGTAGGCGCCGAGCAGGTTTACGTTGCGCTGGTTGGCCTTCCAGGCAAAATCGAAGAGATCGCCAAGAACCGGCACGGCGCCGATCACCGCATCCACAGAGATATTGAAGGCCATCTTCAGCAGGACCGCCCTGGGAGCTCCGAGGCGAGCCGCCGCGAGAAGAATATAACTCGAAAAGAGCGCCCCGAGGCTGTCGCCGACTCCCGGCAGGAGCCCGATCAGGGGGTCGAAACCAACGCGGGCCTCGATCCCGGGGATCGGGATGGCGCTGTCCAGAAACCAGGCCAGGCGCTCCAGCCTTTTGATGCGGTTGTTTTTAGCTGAGGGGCTCATGCCGAGGCTCCTTGCCTGCGGGGGGCGCGCTTTACTTAAGTATAACGGGTCTGCTGCAGGACCGAGACCACGGCAGTTCCAGATGCATTGCAAACCGGGCTGTTTTTTTGCGGTGTGGGCCTTTTGCGGGCCCGTGACGAGCGCTGCGGCGGTTTTGGTTGTGGAGAAGGGAGACATCTGTTAACGTGCGTCGCAGAATACAGGCGAACCATTGCCGAAGAAAAGAGATGAGGGCATGACGATCGAGTGGTATCCGGGACATATGACCAAGGCACGGCGGGAGATCGCCGAGGCCCTCGCCGGCGTCGACGTGGTGATTGAGGTCGTCGATGCCCGCCTGCCGGCGTCGAGTTCCAACCCGATCCTGCAGAAACTGCGCGGGAACAAACCGTGCGTCAAGGTCCTCAACAAGCAGGACCTCGCCGACCCGGGCGTGACCAGGGCGTGGGTGCGCCATTTTGCCGGCCAAAAGGGGGTCGTGGCAGTGCCGGTCGAAGCGAAGAACCGCAAGAGAGACCGGGGCGATTCTGCGCCGGTGCCGGTCGCTGGCGCCGCACAAGGGCCGGCCGGGACGCAGCCTGCGGGTGATGGTCGTCGGCATCCCCAATGTCGGTAAGTCGACCCTGATCAATACCCTGGCGGGAAAAGCGATCGCCCGGGTCGGCGACAAGCCGGCGATCACCACCTGCCGGCAGCAGATCAACCTCCCCAATCACATCATCCTCGACGATACGCCGGGACTGCTCTGGCCCGATCTGCGCGATCAGCAAGGCGCCCTGCGGCTTGCGGCAAGCGGCGCCATCGGTACCGACGCCTTCGATACCGTCGACGTGGCCTGCTTTGCCATCGCCTTCATGCTGCAGCGCTATCCCGAGGGGCTGATCCGCAGCTACCCCTTTGCGGCCGAGGAGACCGATCCGTTCCTTCTGCTCGAAGCGATCGGTCGCCGCCACGGCTGCCTGCTCAGCGGCGGGGTCGATGCGACCCGCGCCGGCGAGTTCTTTCTGCGGGCCCTGCGCGGCGGAAAATTCGGGCGGATTTCCTTCGAAGCGCCGGGGGAGGACTCCCCCGAAGTTCGGGATGAAGAGGAGCAGGCGGAGGGGCGAGGGGAAAAATAACCCTGTGGGGGAACCGAATATGGAAATCGATCTGGACGTGCTGAAGCACCTGATAAGTAAACGAACCGATGAGATTGAAAAGAGCGTCGCCGGCACCGGCTATCTGGCGCGCACCGTCATCGGGGTCGGCACCTTTTTACTCGACCACGACGGCAACATCGACTTGCTGACCGCCAAGCAGCAGGTCACCTTTGAGCGGTTTCTTAAGCCGCTCCTGGAGGCGTCGCCACGGCCGCCGGCTGCCGACGCCTGATCCAACGCACGCAAGGCCTTGATCGGAGAACCTTCAGCGGCAGACGACAATATTCGCCGTTTGGGAGGTCAGGTCAAAAACGACTTTCACCTTCTTGTTCCGCAGTTGCCGAAAAACCTGCTCGACCTTCTCCGCCAGCGTACAGCCGGCATCGCCCCAATCCGCCCCGTCCCTCGTCACAAACTCCTGGATCATCGACCGCAGCGCCTCCGGGTCGATCCGATCATAGGGGACCTCTATTCCTTCTTCGTGATGGTCGGTTGGTTCTTTTTCGGCCACGATCACCTCCCCAAGGGGTAACGATGGGCCCTCCACAGCCACCCGGAACGAGTGCTCAGGAAGGTCGCTTTGCGCAGGCCGCCCTACAGGGTCAGCTCGGCCTGCCCCTGGAAGAGCTCCTCGCGGATTTTCGCCGACCTCGGGGCTCTCCAGGTATTCGTCGAAGCTCATCGTCCGGTCGATGTAGCCGCCGGGGGTGAATTCGACGATCCGGTTGGCGACCGTGGAGAGAAACTTGTGGTCGTGGCTGGCGAAGAGGATCACCTCCGAAAAGGCGATCAGCCCGTTGTTGAGGGCGGTGATCGACTCGAGGTCGAGGTGGTTGGTCGGCTCGTCGAGGATGAGCACGTTGGCCCCGGCGAGCATCATGCGGGCGAGCATGCAGCGCACCTTCTCGCCGCCGGAGAGGACGGTGGACTTCTTGGTCGCCTCATCCCCGGAGAAGAGCATGCGGCCGAGAAAGCCGCGGGCGAAGCTCTCCCCTTCGGTGCCGGGAGCGAACTGCCCCAGCCACTCGATGAGGTTCAGCTCGTTCTCGAAGTAGCGGCCGTTCTCCTTGGGGAAATAGCACGGGGTGATGGTGACCCCGAAGCGGAAGCTGCCGCTGTCGGGTTCGAGCTCCCCGGCGAGGATCTGGAAGAGGGTGGTCTTGGTCAGGGCGCCGCCGCCGACGAAGGCGACCTTGTCCCCCTTGTTGAGGGTCAGGCTGAAATTGTCGAGCACCTTCACCCCGTCGACCGTCTTGCACAGGTCCTTGACTTCGAGGATGATGTCGCCGCAGGGGCGCTCGGGTTTGAAGACGACGAAGGGGTACTTGCGCGAGGAGACCGGCATCTCCTCGAGGGTGAGCTTTTCGAGGAGCTTCTTGCGCGAGGTCGCCTGCTTGGCCTTGGACGCGTTCGAGGAGAAGCGCTGGATGAACTCCTTGAGCTCGTTGGCCTTTTCGGTGACCTTGCGGTTCTCCTCCTGCTTCTGCTTGAGGGAGAGCTGGCTCGCCTCGTACCAGAAGTCGTAGTTGCCCACATAGACGGTGATCTTGCCGAAATCGATGTCGGCCACGTGGGTGCAGACCTGGTTGAGGAAGTGGCGGTCGTGGGAGACGACGATGACCGTGTTCTGGAAGCGAGCGAGGAAATCCTCCAGCCAGGCGATGGACTTGAGGTCGAGGTGGTTGGTCGGCTCGTCGAGGAGCAGCACGTCGGGGTTGCCGAAGAGAGCCTGGGCGAGGAGCACGCGGACCTTCTCGCCCCCTTCGAGCTCTTTCATCTTCTTGTGCCGCAGCTCTTCGGGAACGCCGAGGCCGTTGAGGAGCACCGCCGCCTCCGACTCGGCCTCGTAGCCGTTCATCTCGGCGAACTCGGCTTCCAGCTCCCCGGAGCGGATGCCGTCCTCTTCGGTGAATTCGCCCTTGGCATAGATCGCCTCGCGCTCGGCCATCACTTCGTAGAGCCGCTTGTGCCCCATCATCACGGTGTTGAAGACGCTCTGTTCGTCGAAGGCGAAGTGGTCCTGGCGCAGCATGGCGATCCGTTCGCCGGGACCGACCGAGACCTCCCCCTTGTCCGCCTCCATCTCGCCGGCGAGGATTTTGAGAAAGGTCGACTTGCCGGCCCCGTTGGCGCCGATGAGGCCGTAGCAGTTGCCGGGGATGAACTTGATGTTGACGTCTTTGAAGATGACCCTCTTGCCGTAGGCGAGAGCCACATTGTGGGCGCTGATCATGGATGCACTGTTTCCTGTCTGGGTCAAAGAAAAAACCACAGGGGTGATCCCTGTGGTTCACGTAGGTGGCGTTTATACCATCGAAAGCCTGCCGGGGGCAACCGGTTTCTGGTTATAATTCGCGCATCAACAGCCGCCCCAGACCGATTTGACTGTCTCCTCGGGCCCTTTGCCGGAAATACGCGCATGGCGCCTAAATGACGAATGGCCCTTCCGAAAGCCGGTTGGGCCATTGACGAGAACCTCCACCTGATCAAACTCGTGCGGCCGTTGAGGGGCCCATTCTATTGCCCCGCGACCTCTTTTTCGTCCTTATGGGCGCCCGGCAGAAGGTGCAGAAGCTCCGACAGCAGGTAGCCGAGGAGCAGGGCCAGCGCTCCGTAAAGGATCCCCTGAATGATCAACGCCGCCCCACTGAAAAAGGACGCCGGTCCGGCCTGCAGGAAGGGGAAGAACACCCTCATTCTCATCAGCAGCACCTGCGCATCGCGCCCGGCGAACCAGACATAGACGGCGCCACCGCTGCCGAGAAGGGCGCTGGCAAGCCCCCACGTCTCGCCGGCGAGCCTGAGGACAATCGAGGCAACGGAGAGCGCGGCGGGTATCGCGGGACTCGATTCCTTCACCTCCGTCGCCCGCAGCAAGGTGCAGTGTACGGCCACATAGGCGGCGGCAACGAAGGCAAGCTGATAGATGATGCCGCCGGTCATTGCCGCCGAGGACATTTCGAAAAGATCCTTCCAGCCGAGAAAAAAGGCCACCAGGGCGGCGAGGGCGCCGACGGCTGCCAGGGTCCTAAGGAGCCAGGCGAAGAGGCGCCGGAAGGAGTCGTTCTCTCCCAGCTTAGCGATCAAAAGGGGGGCCAACAGGTATTTTTCCATCTTCGGATCTCCTTGGGGGTAGGGGCCGGGAGTGGCGGTGTCGCTACTTCCGGCCATGGTGCCAATGTCCTTTGCCTCTTCTGTGTTTATGGCCGGCCTTGCCGGGACGAAAGGTGCTGCCGTGGTAATGCCCATGCTTGTATCGTTCGAATTCCGCCCGGCGCAGGGCGAGTATTTCACGATTGTGGCGCCTGGCCAGGCCGGGCGGCAGGCGATCGTGGCGGATGGTTCTCCAGGGTCCCTCGTAGCGGGGCGCCACGAGCCAATGTCGGTGTCGGAAGAGGAAGTAGCGGCCGTTGACGTGGAACATGGCGTCGGGGGTTCCCACCGACACCTGCAAGCCGAGGGTCGCCGATTCGAGAAATAGCGGAGGCTCACTGACAATTAACGGTTTCGCTGCCCGGTCGCCGAGGTGGACGTTGAGGTCGAAATCGATGCCGGAGGCTGCGGCCGAAACGGCACCGAACAAAATCATACCGAGCAGGATGGGGAAAACTTTTCGCATTTCACAGGACCTTTCATTGTGACTGGAGGGGGAGAACCAAGGGATGGCTGCAGGATTCCTGCCATTGCGCCTCACAAAAGGGCCAAGTCTCCGCTCCCGATTGATTTAGATTGCTGCTGCGCCCCCCAGACCTCCCAAAAGATCCACCCGGGGGCCTCCCTTCTGACCGCCTGCGGCAATGCCCACGGTCATTTGACTAAACGCCCGCTCCCTTGCTGCCTTTGGAGAAGATTTGCTGTTCCTCGGAAACTTCAGCCTTCACGAGCAAGATTGGAGCGTCACGGTCACCCTGGCCTCAGTCCCTGCTTGCCAAAGACCGACATCCTCCATTACTATTGGGCGTCCTATGCAGGACGCCTATTTATTTTTCAGGGAGGAGCTGATGATTCGAATGAATGCCGAGGCTGAAAAGCCGGCCCTGATCCAGGCCGCCGAACAGCTCTGTGTTGCCGCCCGCACCGCCCCCAAGGGGAAGGGGAAGGATCTGCTGGTGACCGCCATCGTTACGGGCGAGGAAAAGGATCTGCTCTGCCGCAGGATGCGGGAGATCGCCGAGCGGGACCAGGTGGCCTTTTTTAACCGGGATGCGGGAAATGTGGAAGGCGTCGAGGTGGTGGTGCTGCTCGGCACCCGCAAAGAGCCCCTGGGACTTCCCCACTGCGGGACCTGTGGTTTTGACGATTGCGGGGCCATGGTCAGGGCGGGCGGCTTTTGCGCTTTCAACACCGGAGATCTGGGGATCGCCGTCGGCTCGGCTGTCGGCCGCGCCGCCGACCTGCGCATCGACAGCCGCGTCATGTACTCTCTCGGCAAGGCGGCGCTGGAACTCCGCCTTCTCGGCGAGGACGTCGCCATCGCTTACGGCATCCCCCTCTCCGCCACCGGCAAAAGTCCCTTTTTCGATCGGGGGTGATTCCTCGATCCCAAGCGACGTGGCATTGTCCCGGGAGGCGGTTTTTTCGATGAGTTAGAGAAAACGGCAGACTTGAAAAAAAGGAGGGGAAAGCATGGAAGTCATTTGCCGAAAGAGGGGGCCGAAAGCCCTCGGAAGCGTCCTTTTACACCTTGTCTGTTTTCTGCTGCTCGCCGGGTGGTTTCTGCCCGCCGCCCACGCCACGCCGCCGGAGCCGATGCTGCCGGAGGTCTACAGCGGGCAGGTTTCCGTCAGCGGCTGGCTCATGAGCGAAAAGCTCGACGGGGTGCGGGGTTACTGGGACGGCCGGAGGTTGTGGTCGAAACATGGCAACCTCTTCCACCCGTCGGCGGCCTTTGTCCGCAACCTGCCCGATTTTCCCCTTGAGGGGGAGATCTGGGGCGGCCGGGGCACTTACGAGCAGACCGTGGCGACGGTTCTGAAGCAGCAGCCCGATAAGGGGTGGCGGAAGCTGAAGTTCGCTATTTTCGACGTCCCTGCTGCGCCCGGCGGCTTTACCCGGCGGATCGCGAAGGCGCGCCGGTGGTTTGCCGCCCATCCCTCGGCCTATGCCTTCGTCATCCCCCAGCGGCCGGTTCGCGACCGGGCCCAGCTGCAACGGGAATTGCGGCGGATCGTGAAGGCCGGGGGCGAGGGACTCATCATCCGGCGCCCCGATGCGCCCTATGTCGCCGGACGCAGACCCGATATCCTCAAGGTCAAGGAGTTCCAGGACGCCGAAGCGGTAGTTCTAAAGCAGCTGCCCGGCCGGGGCCGGAATCGCGGCCGTCTGGGGGCGCTGCTGGTGGCGCTGCCGGATGGCACGCGATTCAAGGTCGGTACCGGCTTCAGCGACGCGGAAAGAGAGAATCCGCCACCGATCGGGTCCACGATCACCTTCAAATATTTCGGCACCTTCTCCTCCGGCATTCCCCGGTTTCCATCCTTTTTGCGCATCCGGCGCGACCAGGGGCTCTAGTCCGCAGCCCCTCTTCGAGGCGTGGCCGCTATTTTTTTCCCTCCCGGGACGACTTTTCGCAATTTTGTGTTACACCCTTTTAGATAAACCCGAACTCTTTCACCACCGAGAAGCCGTTCCTGCTCCTTTCAAGCCGTTCTCAGCGACCGCTAGTGAGCGAAGTGAGCGGTTGGTAAAAAAAGATTTCGTCAATCCGGAAGATTGAAAAAGGAGTTTCCGAATGAAAGACAGCTTTGGAGCCCGTTCCAATCTGGAGATCGGCAGCCGCACCTACGAGATCTTCCGCCTCGACGCCCTGGCAAAGGCCGGTCACGACGTCGGCCGCCTGCCCTATTCCCTGCGCATTCTGCTGGAGAACCTGCTGCGCCATGAAGACGGCGTGACTGTCACCGAGGAGGACATCCGGGCGCTGGCCGACTGGTCGCCGCAAGGGGGGAGCCGCACGGGAGATCACCTTCCTTGCCGGCGCGCATCCTGCTGCAGGATTTCACCGGCGTGCCGGCGGTGGTCGATCTGGCCGTCATGCGCGACGCCATGGCCGAGCTCGGTGGCGATCCGAAAAAGATCAATCCCCTGCAGCCGGTGGAGCTGGTCATCGACCACTCCATCCAGGTGGACGCCTTCGGCAGCGACGAGGCCTTTGCGATCAACCAGGACCTCGACTACCAGCGCAACCGCGAGCGCTACGCCTTTCTCAAATGGGGGCAGAAGGCCTTCGACAACTTCAAGGTCACGCCCCCCAACGCCGGCATCTGCCACCAGGTCAATCTCGAGTACCTGGCCCGGGTCGTCTTCGGCCTCGCCGGGGACGGGCCACAGCAGCAGGGGGAGCGCCCGCAGATCTTTCCCGATACCCTGGTGGGGACCGACTCGCACACGCCGATGGTCAACGGCCTCGGCGTGCTCGGCTGGGGGGTGGGCGGCATCGAGGCGGAGGCGGCGATGCTCGGCCAGCCGATCTCGATGCTGATCCCGAAGGTCATCGGCTTTCGCCTGCAGGGGAAACTGCGGCCGGAGGTGACCTCCACCGACCTGGTCCTGACGGTGACGGAGATGCTGCGCCGCAAGGGGGTGGTCGGCAAGTTCGTCGAATTCACCGGCCCCGGCGTGGCGCAGCTCAGCGTGGCCGACCGGGCGACCATCGGCAACATGTCGCCGGAGTACGGGGCTACCTGCGCCATTTTCCCGGTCGACGACAAGACCCTCGACTACCTGCGTTTCTCGGGCCGCTCCGCCGAGCGGGTCGCGCTGGTCGAGCGCTACATGCGCGAGCAGGGGCTCTTTCATACGCCCGAGTCGCCCGAGCCGCGGTTCACCGACACCCTCGAGCTCGACCTGGGCAGCGTCGAACCGAGCATCGCCGGACCCCGGCGCCCTCAGGATCGCATCCCACTCGGCCGCGCCGCGGAGGCATTCCGCAACGATCTGCCCTCTTTGCTGCCCCCCCAGCCCCAGGCGAGAGGAGAGCAAAGGATCCGCTGAGCATCACGGCGGAGTGCAGGATCGGCGGCGAAGCGCATCAGTTGAGCCACGGGGCGGTTGTCATCGCCGCCATCACCAGCTGCACCAACACCTCGAACCCATCGGTCATGCTCGCCGCCGGCCTGCTGGCGAAAAAGGCGGTGGAGCGGGGGCTGAGCCGCAAGCCGTGGGTGAAGACCTCTCTGGCGCCGGGCTCCAAGGTCGTCCGGGATTACTACGAGCGGAGCGGCCTCATCGAGCCCCTGAAAGAACTCGGCTTCCACATCGTCGGCTACGGCTGCACGACCTGCATCGGCAACTCCGGACCGCTGCCGGAGGAGGTCTCCGCGGCGATCCGCCAAGAGGGGCTGGTGGCCGCCTCGGTCCTCTCCGGAAACCGCAATTTCGAAGGGCGCATCAATCCCGAAGTTCGCGCCAACTATCTGATGTCCCCGCCCCTGGTAGTCGCCTTCGCCCTTGCAGGGCGCATCGACATCGACCTTGAATCGGAGCCTCTCGGCAACCGACCTGCGAGGGAAAGCCCGTCTATCTGCGCGACATCTGGCCGAGCCGGGAGGAGATCGACGGTCTGACCGGACAGGCGATCCGCACGCGAGATGTACCACGCGTACCTACGCAGCGATCTACCGGGGCGACGCGATGGTGGAATTCTCTGACAGGTTCGGGAGAGCGACCGCTTCACCTGGAAGTCCGATTCGACCTATATCCGCCAGCCCACCTTCTTTCAGGGAATGGAGAAAGCAGGCCCCCGACCAGGGTGGAGGAAATCCGCGGCGCCCGGGCGCTCGCCGTTCTCGGCGACAGCGTCACCACCGACCATATCTCGCCGGCGGGAAGCATCCGGCAGGGATTCCCCGGCGGGAGAATATCTGATCGACCACGGTATCGAGCCCAGGGGATTTCAACTCCTACGGCTCCCGGCGCGGCAACCACGAGGTGATGGTGCGGGGCACCTTCGCCAACGTGCGCATCCGCAACCGCCTGGTGCCGGAGGTCGAGGGGGGCTTCACCCGCTACCTGCCCAGCAGCGAGATCCTGTCGATCTACGACGCGGCAGAGCGCTACCGGAAGGACGGCGCCCCCCTGATCGTGCTGGCGGGGAAGGAGTACGGCTCGGGCTCGAGCCGCGACTGGGCGGCCAAGGGCCCCTTTCTGCAGGGAGTCAAGGCGGTGATCGCCGAGAGTTACGAGCGCATCCACCGCTCCAACCTGATTGGCATGGGCATCCTTCCCCTGCAGTTTCGCTCGGGCGACTCCATCGACTCTCTGGAGCTCACCGGCGAGGAAGTCTTCGACATCGAGGGGGTGGCCGAAGCCCTCGGCCAGGGCGGCGAGGGCCATCCGGTCAAGGTCGTCGCCTCGCGCGAGGAGGTCGAGCGGCTGGAATTCCCGGCGCTGGTGCGCATCGATACCCCGCAGGAGGCCCTCTATTACCGCCACGGAGGCATCCTGCAGTACGTTCTGCGCCAGCTCCTAACCGGCGAGAAGGGACATGCCGAGGCGCCACGGCGGCCTGGCCTCGTCGGCCCAGTCCAGCCCGGAGCACACCGCCTGCGGCCGGGACGTGGATGAAGGATCCAGGGGATCGTTCCCCTCGAGCGATCCGCCAGCCTATTGAGGTCAGAGATGCGCAAGGAAATTATCGGGAAAAAGTCCGAAGGCGGCAAGCCTGAGGGAAAATGGCTCGATCTGGAGCAGATCGCCCGGGCCGAAGTCACCTCGGAGGATCCTGCCCATCCCGTGGAAGGAGCCCTGATTCCCGGTCTCGAGACTGGGTGGCGGGCATCGGAGCCGGGCGAGCAGGTCCTGCGCCTGCGGTTCGACAGGCCGCAGAAGATCGCACGGATCCACCTCGAATTCGGCGAAGCGGGAGCCGGCCGCACCCAGGAATTCGTCTTGTGCTGGTCGTCCGACCAGGACGGGGGGGGCCGGGAAATCGTGCGCCAGCAGTACAACTTCACTCCCGGCGGATCTTCGGTCGAGATCGAGGACTACCACGTGGCGCTCGCCGATGTCTTGGTCCTTGAGCTGAAGATCGTGCCGGATATCGGCGGCGGCGAGGCGTTGGCCTCCCTCAAGAGGCTTCGGGTGGCCTGAGAGGTTGTCGACGTATTTGCCGCCCGTCTTCACCGAGTATGCCTTCTTGGGGGCTCACGTTATCCCAGGGCCTTGACCACCTTCTGCAGGGTCTCTTTGCGCAGCTTCAACGCGTTGCGGTAGTCCTGGCGATCCGTGTCGGCGATCTCCATGCCCAGATCGCCGATCAGGGCGGTCAGGGAGTCGATGAGCACCTGGCGTTCCTCGGGGTTGAGATCCAGTTCGATCATAAGACACCTCTCCTTTCTCAATGAATTCGTTTTGCCCTCACAGCGACGGCCCCCACTCTTCTCTTTCATTGTAGCCGATTGCCGGCTGTCTTTCTCTGTCGATGAGGCGATTGATTCGGGCCTTTCTTCATGAACGTGAAGGAGGTGGCGGTAGATGAATCGCTTGTTATTCTCCTAAAGGGTTTATACGGGCCCCATCCACTTGGGAGGAGTCGTGTACGTACCGTTCTGGTTGAATCTTCTGGCTGTCGTTTCCCTCTCCATCGCGGGACTCTGCTGTGGGATCATCGCGGCGGATATCCTGCGTGGAAACCGCCAGAAAATGTGGATCATGAACGTGGTCTGGCCGGTTACGGCCCTCTATGCCGGCCCCCTGGCTCTCGCGAGCTATTTCTCTGTCGGTCGACTTTCGACCGTCCGGCAGATGCAGGCAGTGAATAGCGCAGAGGAGGATCCTCCTGAAAAGCCCTTCTGGCAGGCGGTGGGGCTGGCAGCGACTCACTGCGGGGCCGGCTGCACCCTGGGGGATCTGGTGGCCGAATGGGTCCTTTTCGTTTTCCCCGTGACTTTCCTCGGGCGTCCCATCTTTGCTTCCTGGGGCATCGACTACCTGGTGGCCTTCGGTTTCGGCATCGCTTTTCAGTACTTCACCATCGTGCCGATGCGCGGCCTCGATCCCCTTCGGGGACTTCTCGCCTCGCTCAAAGCCGACAGCCTTTCACTGACTTCCTGGCAGATCGGCATGTACGGCTGGATGGCCGTTGTCACCTTCCTGATCTTCGGCGAGGAGATTCCCAAGGATACCCCGCTTTTCTGGTTCATGATGCAGATCGCCATGATCGCCGGCTTCTGCACAGCCTTCCCGATCAACTGGTGGCTGCTGAAGAAGGGCGTCAAGGAAAAGATGTAGCCAGTGCCACCCTTTGCCTCCCCTTCCTTTGTTGGGACTCAAAAACAGGTCCGCACCACGCCGCCGTCGACTCGCAGGGACGCGCCGTTGGTGGCGCTGGAAAGGGGACTGCACACGTAGGCGACCAGGGAGGCGACCTCCTCGGGCCGGGCGAAGCGGCGCAGCAGGGAGCTGGGGCGCACCGTCTGGAAAAAATCCCGCTCGAATTCGGCGAAGGTCTTGCCGCCGCTGAGTCGCTCGACGAATTCGTCCACCCCGGCGGTGCGGGTCGGGCCGGGCAGGATGGCGTTGGCGGTGACCCCGGTGCCGGCGCAGGTCTCGGCGATGCCGCGGGAGACCGCCAGCATGGCGGTCTTGGTCATGCCGTAGTGGATCATCTCGGCCGGGATCTGGATGGCGCTCTCGCTGCTGACGAAGATGATCCTTCCCCAATCGCGCTCCTTCATCCCGGGCAGGTAGGCCCGGGAAAGCCTGACGCCGCTCAGCACGTTCACCTCGAAGAAGCGTCGCCAGTCGGCGTCGGGGATCTCTTCGAAGGGCTTCGGTTCGAAGATGCCGAGATTGTTCACCAGAATGTCCACCGACGGCACCTGCTTCAGCAGCCGGTCCGCATCTTCCGCGCGGGAGAGATCCCCGCTGAACCCCTCCACCTCCGCCTTCGGCGCCGCCTTGCGGACATGGTCCAGAGCGGTCGCGACCGATTCGTCGCTGCGGCCGTTGAGGACGACCCGTGCCCCCTCCTGGGCCAGCGAGGTGGCGATCGCCAGCCCGATCCCCTTGGTCGATCCCGATATGAAAGCCTTTTTGCCGGTCAGTTGCAGATCCATTCCCTCTCTCCTTTGCTCTCTATTTCCCAGATCATTGCGAGTCTTCCCTTAAAGTGTAGCCGGATTTCCCCGACGTACAGGAGACCGCCGGCCAAAGGCCGACAGGTGAATTGTCTGTGGAGGGAGGGGTGCTATAGTTTCCAATGAGGACCGATACGCTCCTTGGCAAGAAATTAGCCGGGCGATCTGCTCCTTCTCTACGGTCGTGCCGCGACTCTCAGGAAACTCGACGAGCGCCGGCTGGGGATCGGGGGGGATCTCGAGCATGAAGCGTCGGTCGCTGAGCAGCAAAAGGTGGTCGAAGAGCAGGAGAGGGGCGAAGTCGAAGCCGGTAAAGAGAGCGAAGATCAGGAATCTCGGTAGGGTTTCCCGCGTTCCGGGGAAACATTCTGCAACACCTCTCGATTAAAGCTTTCCGGAGAGGAGGTACCGGGGCTACGCCATACCGAAGAGCCAGAGCAGACCGATGGCGACGAAGATTGAGGGGAGCAGGTTGCCGACGGGCAGGCGTTTTATGCCGAGCAGGTCGAAGGCGATGGCCAGGATCAGCAGTCCGCCGACGGCGTTCATTTCGGTGATCACGGGGGTGGTCAGTACCGTGCCGAGCAGACCGGCCAGCAGACTGATGCCGCCCTGGTAGAGCAGCAGAGTGGCGGTGGAGAAGATCACGCCGATCCCGAGGGTCGAGGCCAGAGCCACCGAGGCGATGCCGTCCAGGGCCGACTTGGCATAGAGGATCGTCGGCTGGTCGCCGACGCCGTCCTGCAGCGCGCCCATGATCGCCATGGCGCCGACGCAGTAGAGCAGACTCGAGGTGACGAACGCCTCGCCGACCTTGCCCGCCCCGGCTAAAACGTCCTGCAGCCTCCGGCCGAAGGTTTCCAGCCGTTTTTCGATCCCCATCATTTCGCCGATCAGCCCGCCCAGCACGAGGCTGCCGATGACCACCAGCAGCTGCTGGCTCTGCAGGGCCAGCTGCAGCCCGACCAGAGCACGGCCAGGCCGAGACCCGCCATCATGGTGTTGCGGATCCGCTCCGAGAGGCGGTTGCCGAGAAAGTAGCCGACCAGGTCCCGCCGTGACGGCGGCGATGTTGACGAGAGTTCCTTGGATGATCATTGCAACCTCCTTCGATGGCTGTCGGGTTTTAGCATGTTTTTGCGCACCCGGCAAGCGCATTGGCGAGTTCATGCAAGCGAGGTGATAAGGGGAAGGGCAGGAAAGGGAGTTGCGTGCGAGGCATTGATGAGCGGAACTGACACCAGGGGGCCACCGAAAGGTGACCCCCCCAAAAAATTATGATCGATAGAATTTGATTTATTGGTTCAAGAAAGAGGTATTCAATCGCCAGATATCTCCACCAAGACCCTCTGGAAGATCGGAAATACAAATATTTGCCGTCGGATGACCATCTCGGCAGATCATCCCTTGACTGGTTTGTGGTTACTTGTTGAGACAATCCATCCGCAACCTTATAAACATAAATATCTCTGGTTTCCTTGATTATCAAGAAAAAATCTGGGTCGCCTTTTGTACACCATCTAGTTTTGATTTTCTCTTTGACATAGGCAACGTATTGCCCATCTTTCGAAATGCTTGGGGCAAAACAGTTGTAATTATTGTCTGAAATTATCTCCGTCAGCATCGATCCGTCAGTATTGCAGCTCCATATCGCATACATGCCGGTGCTTTCGTCCTTGGCGGCAAAGAGGATTCTATCGTTGCTGATCCACTGGGGTTGGATGCCTTGCTTTTAACTGGGTCGGTAGGGAGCCGTTTTTATTCATGTACCAAATGTGGCGGGTTCCCGTAAAGGTCGATGGTAGCGAACAGAATTTTGTCGCCAGTGGGAGTTGGCTGAGGGAGAGTCGTACACAAACGCGCGAGCCGATCCGCGTTATCCCTCCATTACCGTTGCCGATGTCTTCCAGATGTAAGAATCCTGGCTGAATTGGCCAAATCTTTTCTTCCCCTTGTACGAAACAAAATACACGAATCCCCATCATCGCTGAAACTCGGGCCCAATGATCGTAGTTGGTATTTGTCAATCGCATTTTGCTGTTGTTGTATATCCACGATCTGAACCATTGCTTTTGCCTTGATTGTAGACGCTGGCCAGGATGTCGTCATTAGGACCGATAGCGTAATTGCTGAAAAATTGCTTAAAGGATACCACTTTCTGTGGTGTCATTAATCATCCGAATCCTTGTCGACAACACTTCTTTCAGCTTTTTCTTCTATCACCTTTTTATAAGTTGAACCTGTCCTGTCTTTTTGTCGATCTTTTGTTTCAACCTTCACCGTTTTGACTACGCCAAACCGTTCAGGTTCTTGGGTTCCATTGCACATGCAGTGATTAAGGAAGAAAATAAAATTGCCACAATGAAATATCTCATCTTGTCCTCCTTGCTACTTCGAATGGCAACAAAATAAGTTCATCATTTGCAAAAACCGTCGGATGAAAAATAGGTAAGGATGTCCCTCTGTCAGGGCCTTAGATCATTGCGGCACCATTGTGTAGGTAGCGGTATGGTCGGCATCGGTTGCAAACATCAGGTGGTTGTTCTCCAGTTTGTAGGCTTTGTAGTCGACGCATCCGCCTTCAGGCTCACTGAAATAAAGGATGTTGTTTTGGATTTGCCACTTTCCTTCGACCGGGTTGCCCGCCACCACAACTCGCCCATCAGCGGTGAGGGTCGTACCTGGCCAGAATCCATTGGTCATAAACCTGTTAGCCAAGGCATTGGCATCGTTATTCAGCGGGCTGAAGTCCACTCCCCACTGCGCCGTTCATCCACAAAACTTCCGCCAGAATTGGTGAGCAGGGTCGTGGTGGTCGTGCCATTTCGGGCAAGAACCTAAAGGTTGTCAGCTCGTCGTTGTTGCTGGTGACCTCGATTACACCGTTGACGACGGAGTAGGGCTGTGGGCCATCCGGTGTCGTGGTTGTGCCGTCGTTGTTGATGGTCCGGCGAACGTACAGGTTGGATAATCTACGTCAGTAAGTTGGTAGGTTTTCCCCTGGATCTCCGTCAGCGTGAATGGCGTGACGGGCGCTACGAAATTCGGGTCGGTCGAAACCTGCGTGACGAGAAGGATGTCGGCGCTGGTATTCATGTTGTCGCCGTCACTGCCGCACGTTCCCGGGTGGGCGGGAGCTGATAGCATGGTCCAGTTCGGTGCTGCGCGGAGCTCCACCGGGGAGGTGGCGGACAGGTTGCATTGCTGATGGAAAACGATGAGTAGTAGGGGCTGAAGAACCAGCAGGTATCATAATTGGTTATGGCATTCCCCTGCGAGTGGTTGCTGACTGGGGGGCCAGCGTTAGGGTGTTCCCCTCGACGGAAACCGACCCCGTGATGACGATCGGCGTGTTGATCGTGGCGCCCGTTGCCTCGTCGGGGTAGCCGGGAATTCCATCGTATAGGTTCCGTCGCGATAGATGTGCCAATACCCGGTTCCGAGGGTGGGGTCATTGTTGTCCGTCCAGGTACCTACAAGGGAGCTGACGGCAATTGACGGTTGGGACGGGGAGGCGGCCCCGCCGCCGTTGCTGCTGCCGGCAAGGCTCAGATTCCCCATAACCGCATCGAAGGCGGTCTTGTTGAAGTCGAAATCGTTGTTGGTATAAATGCTGCCGGCGGCTAGGTATTGCCCCTCCCAGGCGTTGCCATCGGACCATTTTACGAATATCGGAAGCCCTTCATTGTCCGTTGACAGGATCGCGACCTGAGGAATATCGATGACGAGGAGGATCTGGTTCTGGACCGTCTTTTCCTCCCAGGTGCCCGTCCACCTCGGCGTCGTATTGGCAGAATTGTCGACAAAAACATCGACCGTGTGATCGGCACCGAATTGGAAGGCAATGCCGTTCCAATCAAGGAAGTTGCCGGAACTCTTGGGGTAGGCGGTCAACAGGCTGTCGAAGGGAATTCCCTTGTCGCTCCATACCTCGTAGGTGTCGGCAGCCTCCTTGAAGGTCGCCTTGTACGCCTTGGCACCCGCCGGAAAGGTGGCGGACGAGTTCTGCAGGAAATGGCTGAATTCCGAGTTGATATAGGCCGCCATCGGTTTTCCGGAAAGCTCGTATTCGGACGTCGTTACGGTCTCTTGCTGACCGGTTTCCGGATTGACGCCGGTCAGGGTGCCGTCTGTATTGAAGGTGACGGTAAGCCGCCGGCGCTGGCGGCTGCCTGTTTCCAGCGCCGTTCACCACAGATAGTAATTCTGCTTGTCCGAATAGGGATTCCACTGCTGGCCAGCGAAACGTCATTCGAAAGTCATTTTCCGCCAGGGTCTTGCCGCGGTGCCGAGGGTACCACGCCATACTCAAGGGTATTGAGTGGTATTGGAACCGTTCCACCCTACTGTTCCGACCAGAACCAGTAGTTACCACCGCCTCCCTCCAGTACCTTCTGGAACTGGAGGCAGCGGACGGGGGGTCCGGGTCCTGCACGACCTGGGTCGTGATGGTCTCGGAGGAGATCGGGCCGTGGTGTCGATTTCGTTGACGATGGTGCTCGCGACGGCAGGGGGATCGAATGATGAGCCGCCCGATTGATCCACCGTGACCGCGATGGCGTGAGCTTCTCCATGACCCTCTGGGTGACGCTGTCAGTTACCAGGGCATTCAGGATCTCATCGGGGTTGGTGTACCCGGCATCCTGTGCGGCTTTATTCACCTGGTCCTGCATCTCACCGAAGGTCGCGGCAACGACCTGGGCGACCTTGTGCAGGGTGGCGTATTGCGTGTCGTCCTTGGCGGCGGCGACATAATTCTCAAACAGGCTTACCTGGTTCGATGCGCCGATCTGTTGCTTGACGAGGTCCTCTGCGTACTGTCGCCGGAAAGGGACGGGTTGGCCTCGATCTGCCGTTGGACAAGAGTGGTCATGGGGCTGATGAATGACGTCTTGCCGGCGGGGGCGGTCAGGACGTAGCTTTTGGAAATGGCGGTGTTGGGATTATCCTCGTCGGTGGTTGTCGTATCTACGGAAACGACGACGGGATATTTGTCGACGTCTTTGCCTTCCAGTGTGTATTGGCCGCCCTCGCCGGATGTCGCCTTCGGTTCTCCCTGGTCCCATCTCATGTTGCCGTTCTGGTCTGAAAAGACCGTAGCGCCGACGCAGATAGCCGTCGGCCACGACCCCGCTGATGCTTGTCGGCGGCGCTGAAGGAGGGGGATTATCCGAATTTCCAGCACCGCCTCCTCCACCGCAACCGGTGAGAGCCATAGAAAGCATCAATACACCCAATCCAAGCCAGTTCCTTACCTTCATCCTTCTTCCTCCTTTTGGAAAACGCTTTCTGACGCCACATCCTTTACTTGGACTCTCCAAGTAAATTCCATTGAAAAAGGACTGCGGGAGCCGACCTCCGCCCCCTCCCCGGAGGTCGCTCAACCAGCAGGAGTTAATGTGGACAATGACAATCTGCGAGTCCGGAATGACTTCGAGCCATAGCGGAGCCAAGATCGAAACGACCGCTCTCACTTTACTGACCGGCTCTCAAATTTTTCTCACAAATGGAGGATGAGAGTAAGATAGTTAATTTTTCCACTCTCGAAGAAGCAGCGATGGGATTGCGACAGGAGGATGTGTCTTGTTTTGCGGGAACCTGGAGGGGAGATTTAGGCTCGAAGGGGAGAAGATCACGGCCTGTACGATCTCTTCGATCTCGAGCGGTGCAAAGTCTTCTTTAAGCAGGGCCGCACGGTAGTTTTTCAGGACGTTTCTGGCCTTTACCGTGCTTCCGAGTTCGATATACAGGCTATAGAGGACACGAACCAGATCGTCGTTGATCCGGTGGCACAGGAGGGCTTTTTCGATGACCCTTGAAGCTTCTTCCAGTCGGCCGGATTTACGCAGGATTTTCCCCCAGGCGAGGGAAGCTTCGACAAAAAGGCGTTCAATTTCACTGCTGTAGTGTCCCACGCCATCGGCCGATGGACCGCTAGGGAAAAACGTTCCGTGCCAGTGTTTGTGGGCCGAGTGAAAGTAATTGCCGGCCTGCCACAATTCATCGAATTGATGATGTTCGAGGCCTCTCAGCGCCTTTCGGGTAAATTCGGCGGCATCGACCCGGCAGTTCTCCAGACAGGCGAGCCTTTCTGGAGAGAAAGATAATGTCGGACCGGGGTCGGGGCGAGCGCGTTGCCCAGGGTCTTTCGCAGTCGCAGCAGGAGGGAATCCAGATTGGAGCGGGCCTTTTCAGGAGAGGTTTCCGGCCAAAGATCATGCTGAAGAGTTTCCTGGTCGGGCTTTTGCCCTGGGACCGTTATGAGGATGGCAAGGAGCTCTCGCTGGCTGCGGGTAAGATCCTGGCTCTGAGCACCCGCCTGTCCCCAACGCTGATGGTAAATTCTCCAAAGGTTTTGATTCGCAAAAGCGGAATCGATTCGCCGTTGTCCAGTATCGAGGCATGCAGCCGCCTGGCTGCCAAATAGCGGGCATAGTCGACCTCGATGCCGTGGCGGACCGCTGTCTCCAGAAGTGAGCCCATGACTTTCGGGGTCCATGTGAAAAAGTGCGAGTAGCCGTTTTCCCGCATGGAGCTTAGAAATCGGGAGATATCCTCCAGAGCGGATGCCTGTCGGCCTTGTTTCAGAAAGAGACACGCCCGATAGGCATAAGCTCCGGCCCGCAGGAAATTTTCGCCGAACCGGGTGGATTTTTCGATGGCACTGGTCAGCAGCGTTTCGGCCTTTTGAGGTCGGTCCGCCAGCATCAGTGCACCGCCCAGGATCATATCGCTGACGGTGCTCCAGATTTCCCCGCCAGCCATCTGGCGCAGGTGCCGAGATCTCTCTGCCACGGCAACGGTCTCTTCCTGCTGCCCCGCCAGGGCCAGGACCAAGGCCTGGTAATGCAGAAACTGGCTGCGCAAGTGCGGATTGGCGGCAGCGCTTCCCCAGGATAGGCCCTGCTCGATCCTCTCACGGGCAATGTCAAGACGGCCTTCGGCGACAGCGGCATCGATCTTGTTTATCAGAAGGATCGGACCGGCAACCGTCTCGAGGACAAGGTCGCCCCTTGTGTCGTTTCGAAACGCTTCTTCCTGATGGAAGAAATTTTCGAAATCTCCCACAAGGGCAAGTGCGTTCAGATGTAGAATCCTCAGCATCATACGATTGAGATTGCTGACCTGGGGAACTTGCAGCAGATGTAGGGAATTTTCGATCTCCCTCAACATCTTTCGGTGTTTGCCGAAAAAGGCGTGTTGAATTCCCTTGTTGAATCGGACAAACGTTTCCAGATTGACCAGTTCTTCCTTCTGTGCCAGGGAGAGCGCCAGGTCGCAATAGCCTCTCGCTTTTCCCGGATTCACCTGGATGATGCAAAATCCAAGGGATAAATACATCGCGGCCAGAATTACCGATTGAGAATCGAGGGAGGGGCGGGCCACGGGAAACAGTTCATTTGCTCGGCAAAGAGGCTCTTTGCCAAGGTGAAACTGGCAGTCGATGTTGCAGTGAAACTGAATCAATTGAGCGAGCGTCAAGAGCTCGCCTTTGCTGCCCCGCTGTTGGGAAAAAAGGAGCCTGGCTTTTTCAAAGAAGGTAAGGGCCCGCGGGGGGGCTTTTTCCATGAGGGAAATCCCCATAAAATAAGACATCCAGGGATAGTCGAGAATAATCTTCTCCGGGAGGGCCGCCAGCAGGGCGTCGAGGGAGGCGATGCGATTGAGCTCGACCAGGCGCAATCCCTCCCTTCCCAGGAATTCTTCGATGTCCGCATAATCTCCCAGGCGCAGGAGTTGCGGAAGGGCGTGCCGCGGTTCGCCCATCTGAAGAAAATAGTCGGCGGCTTGTCGTCGTACTCGAATGATTTCATCCGGCGAGAGGTGCTTCTCGGCCTGCTCCTTCATGAAATCCCGGAACAGGTGATGGAGGCGGAAGATGGCGCCATCTTCGTCCAGGCTATAGACGAAGAAATTCTTTCGGTTGAGCGCACTCAGGCGATCGCCGATGTCCGCCAGACCTGTAATTTCTTGTGCCAGTGGGACCGGGACCATTTCCAGAAGGGATAGTTGGAATAGCGCCTCTCGCAAATCTTCCGGCAGCGCTGGAAGGACCTCCCTGTTGAAATAGGCCGGAAGTGCAGGTTGATTGTTGTGGCGGAGAAACCCTTCTTTTTCACGCTCTTGACCATGAGCGATGAGGACCAGTCCCATCGCCCATCCCTCGGTGTTTTTTTTCAAGTTCGAGAACTCGCTTGCCGGAAACGGGGATCTTTAGAGTGTCGTTGTAAAGTTCGTCGATTTCGATGGCGGAGAGGGCCAGTTCCCGGTTTCCGATGTGGCGTGTATCTTCTCCCGCCGCGAGCACGGGGGGCTCCCCCCAGACAGGTTTGCGGGAGAGAAGGAGAAAGTGCAGTCGACGCGGCGCGTTTTGAAGAAGGTGCCTGAGCAGGGCGTCACTGGATGTGCCCTCCTTTAAAAAATGCAGGTCGTCGAGAGCGAGCCACATATCTTTTTTCGGATGGAGGGGATAAGGTC
This sequence comes from uncultured Chloroflexia bacterium, assembly GCA_963734995.1. Taxonomy (GTDB): domain Bacteria; phylum Chloroflexota; class Limnocylindria; order Limnocylindrales; family CSP1-4; genus CAIXZV01. The sequence goes on along the minus strand of CAVTJD010000012.1, from coordinate 70,200 downwards.
GCCAGGAGATGATCGATGACGCGGGGCAGTTCCGTCGGCGAAACTTCGCCTTTGCCCAGCATCTTTTCCAGAAGAGGAGAGCGAAACCCGGAGAGGGTCCGCATGAGAGCGGTCAAGAGTGAGGTGAGAAAAAAGATGGGGTCGTTGTCTTCGAGGCCGACCTGGTACCAGGCAAAGGGCGCTTTGAGGTGGGAAAGAAATTGAGTGGCGAGTGTGGTTTTACCCTGGCCGGCTCTGGCTTCAATGAAAATGGCCTTTTTGTACCGTCCGCGATCCTTTATGAGATTCTGGATCAATCGTCGGCGCAGGAGCTGGCGGGAAGGATCGAATTTGGTCGGGTAGAATTTGTCTGCCGGAACCTGCGCGGCGAGTGTGGTGAACGAGGTTTCCACAGCGCCCCCTTCATGCAAAAACCGCCAAGCCAGCTTTATCGAAAGCCGGTTTGGCGGTCTAAGTCCTCAAACTACGATTTTCAAGTGACACCTCCAAAGACCCTTTTCATTTAACATCTAATAAAATAAATTCTATTTAAAGTCAATTTTTAATCCGATCTCGAGACAATTCTCTGGCGCCTTGACGATACCGCTCCCATTGTTCCCTGCTAAACTAGGAACAGAAAACCACGAGAGGTTCCAGGTTGGGAGTATTACCCCTCTGACCGCGCAAAGGAGGACCAAAATGAGACTTCTGCTCTCTGTAGAATTTCCGCCCGAGCCCTTCAACACGTTGGTGCGCGAGGGCAAAGTGGGGCAGGTCATCCGCCGCATCCTGGATGAGATCAAACCCGAAGCCGCCTATTTCACCGAGCAGGAAGGGGTGCGTGGCGCCATCTTCGTCGTCAACCTCGACAACCCCTCGGAGATTCCCAGATTTGCCGAGCCGTTTTTCCTCAACTTCGAGGCCGACTGCAAATTCCGCATCGCGATGCGCCCAGAAGACCTGGAGGCGGCCGGCTTGGAGGAATTGGGGGAGAAGTGGAGCCGGAAACGCAGAGCCGGCCGTATGGGGTCCTAGCCGCGGCAGAGGTGAGCAGGGGCGATCCCGGGAGGTGCGGGGAAAACGGCCGTCCGCGGTGGTGAGCCGAAGCGGTCAGCTCCGGGAAAACGAGCCCGCCCTCTCTTCGAGAAATCGCAGCAGGTCGGCGTGCCCGCCCCGGAAGTCCGTCTCGAACCTGCCGTCAAGTCGGTCGACGAGCCAGGTATCGACCAGAAAAGTGGCGATGCCGACTTCGCGAGCTGCCAAGTCGTGCTCGGTGTCGTTGCCGACCATGAGTGCCTCCCCGGAGCGCGAGGCCGAAGAGCTCGAGAAGGTCGGTGAAGTAGCGGGGATCGGGTTTGCAGTAGCGGGTGTTTTCGAGGGAGGTTACGAGGTCGAAGGGGAAATCGTCGATTGCGCCCCAGGCGAGGCGGGCGTCGACCAGGGGCGGGGGAAGACGGGATTGGTCGCCGAGGATGACGGTGAGGCCAGCCCGCCCGGCAGCAGTCGAGAATCCTGGGCGCCGAGGCAAGAGGCTGGATGAACAGGCTGAGGCCGGCCAGGCCGTCGGCGCAGTAACGAGTCAGGCGTTCGGCGAAGAGCCCGGCCCCTACGCCCAGCCGCCGCCTCAGGGTCGCGATGAACAAGCTCCTCGTTGGTCATGGAACCGTCTTTACTGGTCAACAGCGCCGAGATCGCCTCGCGCAGGGCGTATCTGAAGGCGGTACGCAAAGAGACATCGACGAAATGGCGGGAGAGCCCCTCGATGTAAGCGGGGATGAACGCACCCATATCGGCCTGCAGCAGGGTGCCGTCGAGGTCGAAGAGGACCGCCTTGGGGTGGTTCAATTTCTTCCTGTCTAGTGGGAAGGACATGGGGAATTCAATACGCGGCCAGAGGTTGATAGGCGACAGCATAACACCCTATCCCCCCTCCCGTCTATTCCCGGGCCCATGGGAGCGTTCGATTGGCGAAAGCCCTGTCGCCTCGGAGAAGGTGAAAGAGGTAAGAGCCGAGGCAGAATTTGCCGAAAATCAGGGCGACAAGCGCCGCGGTGAGAAGCCCTTCCAGAATCCAGGCAGCGAGTCGCCAGTCGAAAAGCAGGCACAGGCCGACGGCGAGCATGAAGGTGGCGGCCATCCCCTGAGCGAAACGCCGCGGCGCCGCGGCCGGCGCGACCGGCGGGAGCCCCTTGGGCGAGGCGACGACTCGATTGTAGAGGGCATCGAAGGGGTTGCGGGCGGGCACGGCGACGTTCCACCAGAGGACCGCCGAGAGGGCGAGGAAGAACGGCCCGTTCTGGAAGATCAGGCCCAAAACCACCAGGATGCCGACCAGTCGCGGCTGAAGCATCAGGGCGTGATACTGCCGTGAGCACGTGGCCGCGTCCGCGTCTCTGATCCCCTGTTGCCAGACGAAGTTTTTCTTCGCTCTCTCATCCATAGAGCCTCCCTTCCCCCGTGACCGCTCGGGACAACCTGCGGGGCGGAGCCGCCAGCCAGGGAATTTTCCCCTGAAATCCGCCCGTCCTTTGAGTTCTTTCAATTATAGCATTCCCGCCGGAGGGAAACCTCACCCAGGTGGATTAATCCTTGACAAACCTCCCTTCGTACCGCCATTTTTAGGTGAATCTGCCGGGGAGGAAAGCTCCAGTCCGGCATCCACACCCTCGAGGAGAAAATGACTATGACACCTGTTGACACCCCGATGAACAAATACATCCGCTTCGTCGCTGATTACAACGGCGGCGCGGCGCGGCCGGATCTCTGTGCCCGTTACGGCATTGAGCCGGAGCAGTTCGATGATTTTCTCGTCTTTCTGAAGCGCAAGGGCTTTCACCTCTCCCGCCGGCCGGACAGGGTTCGCCCAGGCCCATGAGATCGACTTCGAGATCTTCGGCGACGACATGCAGTTCGTCGAAGTCGAACTCGATCCCGCCGAGACGGTGGTGGCCGAGGCCGGGGCGATGATGTTCATGGAGGGGGGCATCCGTATGGAAACGATCTTCGGCGACGGCAGCGCCCGCTCGCAGGGCGTCATGGGGAAAATTTTCGGCGCCGGCAAGCGCATTTTGACCGGCGAGAGCCTCTTCATGACCGCCTTCACCAACGGTGGGGCGCGGTAAGCAGCGGGTTGCCTTCGGCGCCCCCTATCCCGGGAAAATCCTCCCCATGGACCTTGGCGCCCTCGGGGGCGAACTGCTCTGTCAGAAGGATTCGTTTTTGTGCGCCGCCAAGGGAGTTTCCATCGGGGTCGCCTTCCAGCGCCGGCTCGGGGTCGGTCTGTTCGGCGGGGAGGGCTTCATCCTCGAGCGGCTGCAGGGCGACGGCTACTGTTTGTTCACGCCGGCGGCACCCTGATCGAAAAGACCCTCGGCCCCGGCGAAACCCTGCGCCTCGACACCGGCTGTCTGGTGGCGATGCAGGCGGGAGTTGCTTACGATATCCAATTCGTCGGCGGCATCAAGACCGCCCTGTTCGGCGGCGAAGGACTCTTTTTCGCCACCCTGACCGGGCCCGGAAAGGTGTGGCTCCAGTCGCTGCCATTCAGCCGCCTGGCCGACCGCATCCTGGCCGCCGCGCCCAAATACGGCGGGGAGAGCAAGGGCGAGGGATCGCTGCTCGGCTCCCTCGGAGATCTGCTCAATGGTGACAATAGATAACAATCCCTTTTTTTCCGGGAGCGCCTGAGCATGTTCAACCGCCTGCCCCCTCTGGTGCTGGGCCCCTTGGCCCTCACTCTCTATCTGGTCAATACCGCCCTTTGGTGTCTGCCTATCTATGCCCTGGTGCTGGTCAGGCTTCTGGTTCCCGTCCCCGCTTGGCGGGACCGCTGCATCCGCTGGTCGATCCATCTGGCAGAAGGCTGGATTCGGGGCACCAATTTCTTGACGGATCACCTGTATCGGCTCGACTGGGATATCGATGGCAACGCCGATCTTCGTCGTGACCGGTGGTATCTGGTCGTTGCCAACCATCAGTCCTGGGTCGACATCATGGCCCTCTTGCAGACCTTTCGAAACCGCATCCCCTTTCCGAAGTTCTTCTCCAAGCGCGAAATGCTCTGGGTCCCCTTCCTCGGTCCCGCCATCTGGGCGCTGGAGTTTCCGATCATGCGCCGCTATGCGCCGGAAGTTCTCAAAAAACACCCCGAGTGGCGTGGGCGGGACCTGGAGGCGACCCGCCGGGCCTGCGGCCGTTTTCGCCAGGCTCCGGTCACGATTGTCAATTTTCTGGAAGGAACAAGGTTCACGGCCGAAAAACACTCTCGGCAGGAGTCGCCATACCGCCATCTGCTGCGTCCGAGGGCGGGAGGGGCCGCGCTGGCTCTGGCCGGAATGGAAGGCAAGATCCGCACCCTTCTCGATCTGACGATCGTCTATCCGGATGGGGTGCCCACCTTCTGGGGTTTTCTCTGTGGCCGCGTTCGGCGGCTGTCGGTGCAACTTCGGTCGGTTGACGTTCCTGAGGAGTTCCAGAGGGGAGACTATCTCAACGACCAGGATTTTCGCCGGCGCTTTCAAGGCTGGATCGATGGATTGTGGCGGGAAAAGGATAGGGTGATCGCGCGGAGTCTCAAGGAGGAGACACCACGGCTGCCTTGAGGCAGGATCGACAAGCCTCGATGCCGCAGAGAAGGGAGGGGGTGCCCGGGAGGTGGGCAAAAACGGCCTGAATCAGCTTCCCGAGAAAGGAATTTTTCAGGGCTCGGCCCAATCGTTGCCGGGAGCCAGCATGACGATGTCCACCCGTCGATTCAGTTCGCGCCCCGTTTTGGTCGCGTTATCGCCGATCGGGTGGGTACTGCCGTAGCCGGTGGCGGAGAGTTTGTCCGTGGCGAAATAATGCCGATCAAGGAGATAATGCAGCACGGTGAGGGCCCGATCGGCTGAGAGTTCCCAGTTGGAAGGAAACTGGTCCGAATGGACCGGAGTATCGTCAGTATAGCCTTCGATGCGGAGGGGATTGCTGTATTTGCCCAGGGAACGGGCGATCTTATCCAGCAGCGGGTAGGCTTCCTTTTTTAGTTTAGCCTGCCCCGGGGTGAAAAAATCTGCCGCTTGCAGGCTGACGATCAACCCGCGCTGGTCCATATCCACGTGCACCTTGTCCCCGGCTCCCTTTTTCTGCAGTTCCCTCTCCAGCAATCCCTTGACCAGGAGCAGGTCGTTCGGTTGCGCCCAGAGCTTGTCGTGTCGGGCGACCAGGGTGGTTCCTTCGGGGCTCAGCATCGGCACGACCTGCAACTCCCCCTGGCTGGCCATCGGCCTGCCGACCGCCGGAAGGGTCTGGCTGAGTCCGAAGGCCTGGCGCAGCGACTGGACGACTTCCTCCGCCTTTTGTTTATCTACCTGCCCCATTGCGTAAAGGGTAACGAAAACCGCAAACAACAGGGTGATGAAGTCGGCGTAGGAAACCAGCCATCGCTCCAGGTTCGCCTCCTTTTCCGGCTCCTTTTTCCGTTTGCTCATTTTTCCGGTCCCTTTTTCCCGTTGCTGTCTTCGTGCAGATAGGCTTTGAGCTTGTCCTCGATGACGCGGGGATTCTGGCCGTTCTGCATGGCGTACAGCCCCTCGAGGATGATCTCCTTCTTCCGCATCTGCTCCTTGATCTGGTGCTTGAGCTTGGTGCTGATCGGGATGCAGACGATGTTGGCGGTGACCAGGCCGTAGATGGTAGCGACGAAGGCCACCGCGATGCCTTCGCCGAGCTTGCTCGCGTCGGAGAGATTCTGCATGACGTGGATGAGGCCGAGAACCGCGCCGATGATGCCGATGGTCGGGGCGAAGCCGCCGGCGGCCTCGAAAAACTCCGAGCTCGTTTTGGCGTGCTCCTCGAAGGTGTCCATTTCAACCTCCATGGTCTCTCGGAACTGCTGGGGATCGGCTCCGTCCACCAGAAGAGTGATGCCTTTCTGGGTAAAGGGATCGCGAACGTTTTTGGCTTCCTGCTCGAGAGAGATGAGGCCGTTTTTGCGGGCCTTGGCAGCCCAGCCGACGATGTCCTGAATGGCCTGTTCCGGATCGGCGTTCGGCGGCATGAAGACATAGATGATATCTTTAAACGCCTTGATGACGACATTCAGGGGGAAGCTGACGCAGGTGGCCCCGAAAGTCCCCCCCAGAACGATGATGGCGGCGGTCGGCTGGAGGATGGCGCTGATATGACCGCCCTCAAGGGTCTGCCCTCCGATAACGGCGCCGAAGCCGATGATCAGGCCGAAAATGGTCGTGATTTCCATAAAGTCTGTTGCCCCGGTTCCGTGTTAGGGGTCCTTTGTCATGAAAATGGTCATCTTGCCTTGCTGAAATTTATTTAGCACGCGGCACGGCCTCAGCCGCCTCTGTTTCGATTCTGCGCCAACGCCATTCCCTCCGGCGGATTTCCCCCCCAAAGTCCTTGCAGACGGTCAGCCCGGGTCTCCTTGCGGTGAAAATCCGATCGAAGGGGTGAGCGCGGCACAGCGGCAGGCGACAGGGTCAGCTCCCTTTTTGCGTGTTGCGGTAGCCCTTTCGCGGCGTTCCCCCCCTTCGCGGGGCCGGAGGCGGTTTCGCTGAGCTTCGTTGCAGGACGGAAGCCTTAAAATCAATGATCCTGTCGATGATTTCCGCCGCAGACTCACAAACCAGATGGCGATTGCCGTTGAGGAGGGTGAGGTGGGTATCAGGCGTCTCTTCTATGGTCTCGATGGCTTCGTCGTTGATGTATATCTCGCTGCCGTCCCGCTTCGTCAGTTTTACCATGAACTCCTCCCTGGTCACGGTTTCCCCTATTTCCAATATCGGCCGTCTGGCGGCAAAACTTTAGACAAAAGTTATTCTCCCCATGGAAGGGGATGCAACTGTTCAGAAGATATGACGACGGGCTTGTCCGGCTCGCTCTCAATGCGCCATGAATTCAGCCCGGAAGCTCGTCGGCGGCGAACCCCGGCCCTTGACGAAGGTCAAGGAAAGAGGGCCCTGTTTCTGCTTCAATGACGTTTGATCGGTTCAAGAAAACCAACTCTTTCAAAATTCTGAAGGCGGAATCCATGCTTCTGAGCGAACGAATCGTGATCTGGACCATCTGGGCGCTGACGGCCGTCGGCGGCTTTTTCAGCCTGCGGCGCCTGGTCCGGCGCAAACATCGCAAGTAATCCGCTGGGGTCGCTGATGCGCCCGTTGGTGGCAACGCCCAATTGTGTCAGGATCTTTGGCTGTCGACGGCGGAAGATTTCGACCCGCTTCCGGTCATCGGTTAGTTGATGCGTTGCCCGGTCATGTTGTATTTGAAAAAAGCCAGAATATTGAGCTCTTTTTTCTTGTAAGCTTGAGGGGAGGGGTCCGTAGGGCTCCCCCTTTCGCACGGCGGCCATCGCCTCACGGTCGAGAACCGGGTAATGGGAGCTTTCCAGCAGCTTGACCGCTTCGACCGTCCCTTCGCGGCTGATGCTTATTTTCAACAGACAGGTCCCTTCCTCCCGCCGGGCGGCCGCCTCGGAGGGGTAATTCCAGACACGGTAAATATTGTTGCGAAACCGTTGGAAGAAGGAGATGAGGATATCCTTTTCCGTATCGAGCCACACGGCGTCTCCTTCGGCCACGTCCTTTCGGTATTTGCGGCGCCACTGCTGTTCCTGGGTCTGCAGGCGGGCGAGGGTCTGAGGCGCCAGCTGCGTCAGGGTGCGCAGGTCGGGGAGCGTTTTTTTCCGGTGACCCGCTTCCGGTTCTTCCCCGTGGTTTTTCGGCAAGGCGGTGGCGGGCTTCGGGCGTTCCGGAAGAGCTTTGCTCGGATGGCTCTTCGGCTGCGGTCGGGGCTTGGGCTGTGGTTTCGGCCGGACTTGCGGATGAAGGATGGTCCGAGGAGTGCGGTCCTCGGTGTCTTTGCCTTTGGGCGCCGTTTCCTTCTTCGCCACATGGTCCGAGGGGCCGAGGCGTTTCGCCGGCGTTTTCCGTTTCTCATCAGGCCGGTTCGGCAGATCGAGCTCCCGTTCGCGCGGTTTGGGTGGGGGAGGGCTTGGCTGAAGTTCTACCACCACCGGTTTTTTGGGTTTCGGCTGAGAGAAAGATGGTTCTGGGGAAGCAGATAGAGCAGGAGCAGATGCAGCAGCAGGGAGAGAGCGATAAACCCCGCCAGAAGAGTGCTTTGCCGGCGATTAAGGTCCATAAGTCCTTGAAGTCATAAAGCTCACGCTCAAAATAGGGCGCGGCGCTCAGCTGGCGTTCCCGGTTGGAAACCCGGTCGGAGAAGCGAAAAAACAGCCGCCATTATACACGAAGGAGGGGGACGGACGCCAGCAATGAATCGGCGACGGTTATTCCGGCAGGGAGGCGACACTCACCGGGGCGCCGGGCCGAACCATGCCGCCGCGCAAAACTTTGGCAAAAATTCCTTCCTTGGGCATGACGCAGTCGCCGGCCTGATGGTAGATGGCGCACCGGGTATGACACTCCTTGCCGATCTGGGTGACCTCCAGCAGGGCCGGACCGACCTCCAAGAGGGTGCCGATGGGCAGGGAGGGCAGATCCAGCCCTCGGGTGGTGATATTCTCGGCGAAATCCCCGGTGGTGACCGCTAGGCCGAGGGCCTGCATTTTTTCGATACTCTCCAGGGCCAGCAGACTCACCTGGCGGTGCCAGTCCCCGGCATGGGCATCCCCAAGGAGGCCGTGGTTCTCCTGCAATTCGACCCTCTCAACGGGGGTTTTGCGCTCCCCCTTCTTTTGGCTGATACAGACTGCAATCACTTCTCCCGACATGGCGCAATTACTCCTTTTTCTTCAGGTTTCGATTGGGATATTTTTTTCTCCTCACCCCCTCACTCGTTTTACCCCCCCACGTCGGCCATGGTGAACGGCTTGTGCCCTTCCCCCGGGGAGTCAAGGGCGTGGCGGTCCGGTTTGGCGGCGACGAGATGACCGAGGGCCTCACGCAAGGCTGTTTCATCCCCGCTGCGCAGGACCGGCTTCAGGTCGAGGGCCCGGTCATCGAACAAGCAGCTTTTGCCGAGCCCGGTGGCTGTGATGCGGATGCGGTTGCAGTCCCGGCAAAAGTGGCAGGAAACGGGGGTGATGACGCCGATCTTTCCAGCGGCCCCGTCGATCCGATAATAGGAGGCAGGGCCGGCCAGCTCTTCCTTTTTCTTCTCCGGGTGCAGGCGGTAGCGCCGGGCCAGCTTAGCCAGCAGCTCTTCGCCGGGGACCGAAAGGTCGCGCCAGTTCTCTTCTTTGAGAGAGGGCATGTATTCGATGAAGCGTACCCGGTACGGTTTGTCGAGGGTCATGGCGGCGAAATCGGCCACCTCGTCATCGTTGATGCCGCGCATGACCACCACGTTGAGTTTGACGAAGGGAAAGCCGGCTCTCTCGGCGGCGGCCAGTCCTGCCAGCACGCGACGCAGATCGCCGCCCCGGGTGATTTCGGCAAAGACTTCGGGGCGCAGGGAGTCGAGGCTGATATTGAGACTTTCCACCCCGACCGCCCGCAGTTCCTCGGCTGTTTCGGCCAGGCGATAGCCGTTGCTGGTCAGCACCAGTCGTTTGAGCCCCGGCAATTGGCCAAGATCCCGAAGAAAAGGGAGAATCCCCTTTCGAACCAGCGGTTCTCCGCCGGTAACCCGGATCTTCTCCACCCCCATCGCCACCGCAACCCGGGCAATTCGCAGCAGCTCCTCGAAACGAAGGATGCCGCTGTGAGTCTCTTTGGGCACTCCCGCGGCAGGCATGCAGTAGCGGCACCGCAGGTTGCAGCGGTCGGTTACCGAGAGGCGCAGGTAGTTGATTTTCCGGCCGTGTTTATCTTCCATGGCAGAAGTCTCCCTCCGGCTCAGCTGGCCGGTTCGTCGGGCAGCCCCAGGACCAGCACCTCGACCTCGGCCCCCGCAGGCAACTCGGCGGCACCGATCGGCACCGGCAGCAGTCCGTGGGCTTCGACCAGGCTTCGGTTCTGTCCCGAGCCCTGCCGGGAGGAGGGGGTGAACCGGTAGGTGCCGTCACTTTGGCGCTGCAGCGTGCCCCAGAGAAAGTTCTGGCGGCGGCCTCCGCCCTTGACGGCGTCGGCCAGCACTACCCTCAGGCGGGGATGCAGGATCTGCCTCCGCCCGGCCAGAAGGCGGAGGGCCGGCCGGACGAACAGATCGAAGGTCGCCGCCGATGCGGCCGGGTTGCCCGGCAGGCCGAAGACCGGAAGGGCGCCGATCATGCCGAAGAGCAGCGGTTTGCCGGGTTTGATGGCGACCTTCCAGAAGGTTCGGGAGAAGCCGAAGCGGGCCAGCACCTCTTGGACGTAATCGCGGTCGCCGACGGAAACGCCCCCCGTGGTGATCAGCAGATCCGCCTCCAGCCCCTGTTGGATTTTGGCCGCCAGAGCGTCCGGATCGTCGGCCGCGATTCCGAGGGGGATGACGGGATGCCCCTCCTCTCGCAGGCGGGCCGCCAGGAGGTGGATGTTGGAATTAACGATTTGTCCCGGCCCCGGCGGGGTCCCGAGTTCCACCAACTCATCTCCCGTCGCCAGCAGCGCCACTCGGGGTTTCGGATAGACCGTCAGGCGATCGATGCCGCCGGCGGCAAGCAGACCCGTTTCCCCGGCCCGGATGACGCTTCCCGCCGAAAGCAGCGTTTCGCCTTTGCGGAGTTCTTCCCCCCGGCGGCGGATGTGTCGGCCGGCGGCGGAATCGGCAGCCAGGCGAATACAGCCTTCCTCCTCGACCACCTCCTCCAGCGGAACGACCGTATCGCAGCCCGGTGGCAGGGGCGCTCCGGTCATGATTTTGGTCGCCGTGCCGGCGGGGATCATCCCGCTCGGGGCGGCTCCTGCCGGCACAAAGCCGGTCACGGCCAGGCGGCCGCCGGCCTTCTGACCCTGCCAGGCAAAGGCGTATCCGTCCATGGCGGAGTTGTCCGCGGGGGGCAGGTCCCAGCGGGACGCCACCGGTTCGGCCAGCACCCGGCCAAAGGCCTCTTCCAGTGAAGCCTCGACCGGGGTCAGGGGGCGGACGGTTCGTACAATTGCCTCCAACGCTTCATCGTAGCTCAGCATGGTGCTCCCTTCCCTGTTCAGAATAATTCAGCATACTCTGCTCTGTCGCCAGGTGACGGCTCCCGTGCCGCCTGCTCCATGGGCGCCACAAGCACAGGCTGGACAGTTGCCGCTTTACTATCAACCTCGAGTCGCTTCGCTCTCCGGGAGCGAAAAAATCTCCTGGAACCGACCGTTGACGTAGCTTCGAATGCCGGCTTGCAGCCGGTCGAATTTTTCAAGAAGTTGAAGGGCGTGGGGCGTCAAGGCCGATTCGCCGCCGCCGGCGCCGCCTTTTTGACGCAGGACCAGAGAGAAGCCGAGGTTGGTTTCCATGGTGCGTACCAGGCTCCAGGCCTTGCGGTAGGAAAGCCCCATCTGCCGTGCCGCGGCGCTGATGGAGCCGTACTCCTGGATCAGGCGCAAAAGCTGTTCACGTCCCTCGCCCAGAATCGGTTCTCCGGCCACTTCGATCCAGATTTTGGAGCGCACTTCAAGTTTTTCCATGGGACCAATCTCCTGCTCAGAAACTTTCAGGTTAACCCGTTGGGGTCCGAATAGAACAACGCTCGCAGCCCTTTCGCTTCGTTGTTTCGAGATACGGAGGCGTCCGCTGCGGTCAGGATGCTGATGCGTGTTTACCGTCATCGCCGGAGGTCTGCAACCGGCAGAAATCCTCCGGGGTGTTGACGTTGCACAGGGCCTTTTGCCAATCGAGGGGCAGCTCCTGACACTCGAGAGTAGTGACGCGCATGCGGGGATAGAGATCGACGATTCGGAACCGACCCTCCTCCAGCATCTGTCGGACCGGCTCCAGGCAGGAGCGGTGGTAGAGGGCGAAAACGGCTTCGAGTCCGGCCGGTGTACGCGGCACGACGATATCGGCCCCGTCCCGTCTCGCCAAGAGCAGGCGTACCAGTTCTGCTGAAGCGCAGGGCATGTCGCAGGGGGTCGAAAAAATCCACGGGGTCGGCGAGCGGAGCAGGCCGGTATACAGCCCTCCCAGGGCGCTTCCTGGGTAGGGGTCGGCAAAATACGGCACTCCCGGCTGTGCCAGATCGGGGCGATCGCCGGCGATCAGGACCGTGTCGAAAAACTTCTGCATCAGCTTCAGAATGCGTCCGAACAATGACGTCCCGTCCCATTCCAGAGTCGCCTTGTCCTGTCCCATGCGCCGGCTGCGGCCGCCGGCCAGGATCACTCCGGTGACATCGGCATAGGAGCGTCGGTCGTTGGTTGCGATGTGCGCAATTTGCATATCGATCCTCAAAAAAATATTCCGACTCTCGGCAACTATAGCCGAGAGTTTTATCGAAGGCAAACTGTTTCTGGTCGAAAAACCCCGATCCTGTCCTTTCAGATCCCGGATGATGGGGGAAAATTGTTGACCCGCAAGGGGGCATCGGCTATAAAGGGCGCGGTAATTAAACCCTGTTTTGGAGGAGGTTTTGTTATGGAGTTAGTGGAACAGATTAAAGCCCAGGCACGGCAGGATCGGCAAACCGTCGTCCTGCCCGAAGGGTACGACGAGCGGATGGTCGAGGCCGCCGGAAAGATTGCAGCGGAGGGCCTGGCAAGGGTCGTGCTGCTTGGAAACCCCGTTACTCTCAATCGCAAGGCCGGGGAACTTGGGGCTTCTCTTGAGGGGGTGACTCTGCTCGATCCGGGAACCGATGCCAGGCTCGATGCCTACGTTGACGAGCTGGTGGAAATCCGCAAGAGTAAAGGACTCACCCGGGAGGAGGCGAGGAGCCTGCTGATCGCCGAAGATCACCTTTTTTTCGCCGCCATGATGGTCCGTCAAGGCGATGCCGGCGGCGCCGTGGCCGGGGCCGCCAATACTACCGGCGATGTGCTGCGCGCTGCCTTTCAAGTCATCGGCACCGCGCCGGGGATGAAAACGGTTTCTTCGGTTTTTCTGATGGTCACCAAAAATCCCGAATTCGGCGAAAACGGGACCCTGCTTTTTGCCGATTGCGCCGTCAATCCCAACCCGGATGCGCAAGCCCTGGCCGAGATCGCGGTGGCCACCGCGCAAAGTTGCCGAAGTTTTCTGGGGGTAGATGGCCGCGTCGCCATGCTCTCTTTCTCAACCAAGGGCAGTGCCGGCCATGCCGATGTGGACAAGGTGCTGAAAGCGATGGAGATCGCCAAAGGGATCGACCCGCAGCTGCAAATCGATGGCGAACTGCAGGCCGATGCGGCCCTGGTGCCGAAGGTCGGGGCCAAAAAGGCTCCCGGTTCAGCCGTGGCGGGCCGGGCCAATACCCTCATCTTTCCCGATCTGGATGCCGGGAACATCGGCTACAAGCTGGTGGAGCGGGTGGCCGGTGCAGAGGCCGTCGGTCCCATCATCCAGGGGCTGGCCAAGCCGGTCAACGACCTCTCCCGCGGCTGTTCGGTGGCGGATATCGTCAATGTGGCCGCCATTACCGCCGTTCAGGCACAGCGAGCCTGAATAAAGTACAACCTCAGGCAATTTTTCTTCGTACGCAAAGAGGCCGGCGATTTTTTCGCCGGCCTCTTTGCGTACAATCTGTCGCCCCCTCGGCCCTTCGTCTCAGGCAACCCGTTTGAGCAGACCGCTGGCCCAGGAGAGACCGACCCCGAAGCCGCTGATGGCGATGGTTTTTACCTCAGGATTGTCCAGCTCGTCGATCAGCAGCAGGGGGATGGTCGAGGCGCAGCTGTTGCCGTAATCGCAGATGGCAAAGGGGACCTTGTCGAGAGGGACCCCCAGTTTCTTGGCGATCGTCTCGACGATGATCTTGCTGCCCTGATGGAACAGGAAGCGGTCGATATCGCCGAGGGCGACCCCGTTGCGGGCCGCCATCTTCTCGATATCGGGGGGAACGGTTTTGGCCGCGAAGTTGAACACCGCCCGTCCGTTCATGAAAAGGGTGCCGTTGCGGGCGATGAGCTTGTCGTATTCGCTGCCGAGGGTGCCGAAGGTGAACTTTCCTGGAACCAGCACCGGGCGGTCCGAGATCAGAGCGGCGCCCGCCGCATCGCCGAACAGAAGGGTCGTGTTCTTGTCCTCCGGGCTGACGACCTTGGAATACGGGTCGGCGGTGATCAGGACACCTTTTTTCATTCCGTTTGCGGCCATGAAGGAGGTGATGGCCGAGAGGCCGTAGACAAATCCCGAACAGCCCAGAGAGATATCGAAACAGGCGCAGTCTTCCGGCAGTCCGAGGCGGCCATGGACCAATGCGGAGGTGTGGGGGATGGAAAAGTCGGGATTCTGGGTGACGACCACCAGGGCCTCCAGGGTGCTCGGATCGAGGCCGGAGCGGGCTTTAAGGTCGGCAAAAGCCCTGATGCACAGGTCCGACGTTTCCTCATCGGCGCCTTTGCGGGACACACCTTTCACCCCGATTTTTTCTTCGATGAAATTTGCGTCAATGCCGAATTGTTCCTGACGGTCGTAATTCGAGATGCGTCCGGGGGGGATGTAGGACCCTATATTTTCGATACCAAGCATGCGCTCTTCCGTTGGGAAAGGGGTTGATACAAAAGCGAAAAAGGGCCGGTGGTTTATCCACCGGCCCTTCCTTATACCATGCATGACGCGAAAAATTCAACAGTGTTTTATTGGGTTGTATAGGATGTGTCGGAGAAGGTGTACGAAAACTTCATGTGATCCTGGTAGGTTCCCTCGAGAATGCCGACCACGTCCTCGGTAAAGACCCGCTCCTCGTCCGTGGGGATGACGAAGACCTTGACCGGCGAATCGGGGGTGGTGATGACGCTTTCATGGGTGCGGGTCATGGTGTTGCGGTTCTTTTCCTTGTCAAGGAGGATTCCCATGAACTCCAGCCCTTCGAGGGCCTTTTCACGAATCGACCAGCCCAGTTCGCCGACCCCGCCGGTGAAAACCACGGCGTCGAGCCCTCCGATGGCGGCGGCGTAGGTGCCGATGTACTTTTTGAGGCGATAGGATTCAATGTCCAGAGAAAGGGCACACCGCTCGCAACCACCCTGCGCCCCCTCGATTACGTCCCGGCGATCGGTATACTGGCCGGTGATTCCCAGGACGCCTGATTTCTTGTTGAGCACCGCGTCGATTTCCTTCGGGGTGCAGCCTTCGAGTTCCATGATGAAGGCCGGGATCGCCGGGTCGATGTCGCCGCAGCGGGTTCCCATCATCGCTCCCTCCAGAGGGGTCAGGCCCATCGAGGTGTCCACGGAGACGCCATTTTTGATGGCGGAGTGGGAGACCCCGTTACCGATATGCATGGTGACGAGGTTGCACTCCTTGGGGTCCTTGCCCAGCAGGACCGCGGCCCGTTTGGAAACGTACAGGTGGCTGGTGCCATGAAAGCCATAGCGGCGAACGCCGTACTTTTCGTACCATTCGTAGGGCAGCGGATAGGTATAGGCGTGCCGCGGCATGGTCTGATGGAATGCGGTATCGAAAATGGCCACATGAGGCACGTTGGGCAGCACCGCACGCGCGGCCTCGATGCCGGCGATATTGGGGGGGTTGTGCAGCGGGGCCAGGTGCTGTACTTCGCGAATTGCCTCCAGGACCTTCTCGTCGATAAGAACAGACCGGGTGAACTTCTCCCCTCCATGCACGACTCGGTGGCCGACCGCCGAAATCTGACTCATGTCGGTGACCACCCCGTGGACCGGATCGGTCAAGGCTTTGATGATGTAGTGGATGGCGGTCCGGTGATCGGGACAATCCAGGCTCTCTTTATGGGTTTCCCGACCCGCCACTTCGTGAATGATGAAAGAGCCGCCGACCGTTACCCGCTCCACCATGCCTTTGGCGACGACCTCTTTTTTCTCCCAGTCGAAGAGCTGGTATTTGACCGATGAACTGCCACAGTTTAGTGCAAGAATTTCCATGCCCATACGAAAACAACCTCCTCCAGAGTTTTGGTGCGGGGCTGCCGGTCGCTCCCCAAAAAAGTCAAAATAGTGTTTTGCGTTTAATGCGCGACCCGCCCCGTAAGAGAAAAAAATTCCGCAATAGCCCTTATGAAGGGGCATCCAGATGCGAAACATGTTATAAAAGACTATAAAAAGCGATGGGAAAATGCAAGAATTTTTGTGCACGGCGAGGAGTTTTTGGGGGTAGACACTGGGTCGGAACTTGTTGTAGCATGGTTGAATTCGCTAGATAACTTGCTAAAGAGGAGGTGATTCCAATGGCTTATACCATTACCGAAGAGTGTATTAATTGCGGGGCCTGTGAGCCCGTCTGTCCGGTAGAGGCTATCAGTGAGCAGGGGGATGTCCGCGTCATAGATGCGGATACCTGTACCGATTGCGGTGCCTGTGCCGATACCTGCCCCGTTGACGCCATCCTGGCTCCCTGAACCGTTCGGAGGGCGGCTATCCGGCCGTCCTCCGAATCTTTCTCCATAAATCGACCCCACCGGCCCCTCCGGCGGGAAGAGGAGGTCATTCATGTTCGGACTTGGGACCACGGAACTGATCCTCATCCTGGTATTGGTTCTTATCGTTTTCGGGGCGGGGAAGCTGCCCGAGATCGGCAACTCTCTGGGCAAGGGCATTCGGAGCTTCAAGAAGGGGTTCGACGAGCCTGACGAAATCGACGTCACTCCGAAAAATGAAAATGAGGAGGGCGGGGAAAAGGGCGCGGAAAAGGACGAGGAAAAGAAAAAGGATTAACTTGGAAGCGCCTTGAGAGGTTCCCGGCACGGGGCGGTGGCCTTCGGCCTCCACGCAAAAAAGCCGCATTTCTGCGGCTTTTTTGCGTGGAACCGTAGCGGTGAAGGGGATGGTTACTGCCGTGAGCCTGGCTGAGAGTCAACGACTTCAACGGTGTATTCGGCGAGGTCCGGCGGCAGATTCCTGAAGACGATGGTAAAGGGGAGCATCTCCCCCTTGGCCACATTGAGGTTCGAGAGGGAATCGCCGAACTGGTTGCTCATGGCGCTCTCGATTTTGCTGAAAGGCAAAGATCTCAGGTCTTTTTCGGTCAGCGGGTTTCCGCAATAAACCGTTTTCTGCAACTGGACGTGGCCGCTCTTATCGTAAAGAACTCCTTTGACGAGGATCGCCGAGCGGGCTTCGGAAGAGTCGTTGATCGCTTCGCCGTTAACGACAAACAGCTGACCGGCATCCCGATTGGTAATGAAGAAACCGGTCAGCTTCTGCAGATGGATTCCGCTCGTTGCCGAAGTGCGGCCCCTGGGGCTGCTCCACCGGGAGACCAATCGCTCGATGCCGGTGAGGCCGCTATTCCAGTAGAAATAGGCGGCGGTCCCGCTCAAAATCAGCAGCAGCAGAAAAATACACAGCAACAGGGTGCGAAAAGGGTTGGAACGGCGGGCCGCCAGCCGTGGTGGTGGTGGCGGAGGCCTTTCCCCCTCGGGGACGACCAGCTCTTCGCGGTTCTGCAGCAGCTGAGGTTCCGCCTCTGTTCGCTCCGGGCCGGCCTCGAGGTCCGCTGCAGTCTCTGCGGGACTTGAGAGGGGCGGTTCCTCGGCGAAAGTGATCTCGCCGAAATCGCTATCCTGGTCGGTGAATGGCGGTGAGGCAGGTTCACTGAAATCGAAGGCATCCGCTTCCTCGCCATCCCAGGAAAATTCACCGTCCTCATCGGAAAAGTGATCGGACTCGTCCAGGGAAAAGGTCGACGATTTTTCTTCATTCCAACTCTCGAACGGGGATTCGGCGGGCTGCTCTGTCGGACGCTCTTCCTCGAAGGGACGCATTTCTTCGTCGTAGGCGGGAGCGTCGTCCTGAAAAAAGATCCGGTTTTCCTCCGGCGCGGGCGTATCGCCGGCCGGCGGTTCGTTGACCGCATCGGTGGTGTGCGGCTCCTCGCCTACGGAAGACGTTTCGGGGGCATCGCCGAAGGCTTCTTCAGCAAAGATGTCCGAACCGGCCAGGTCGGCCGACGGTTCCGGACTTGGCGGCGGCGGGGCTGCTATGGGAGCTTCCGGCGGTTCGGGGGGAACGACCGAAAAGACCTTCCGGCATTTGGAGCAGCGAACCTTGATTCCGCCCGGCTTGATCTTTTCATCCGCCAGCTTGAAACGGGTTCGGCATTGGGGGCAGAGGATGACCATGTCCGTATCTCCTTCAGGCGGGTTCGGCTTCCCCCACCAGATAGATGTCCGCCAGGTTTCGGTACCGTTCGTCGAAGTCGAGGCCGTAGCCGATGATAAAGCCGTCGTCCATGGAGATGCCGACATAATCGGGGGTGATATCTACCTCCCGGCGCGCCCGTTTGTCGATCAGGGTGCAGATTTTCAGGGAGCGGGGCTCCCGCTGCAGCAGCCGATGATAGAGGAATTCGAGGGTGTAGCCGCTGTCGACGATATCTTCGATGATAATGACGTCGCGCCCCTTGATCGGCAACTCCATGTCCTTGCGCAGTTCGACGATGCCGGAAGACTGGGTATCGGAGCCGTAACTGGCCAGGCGGATGAAGTCGACCAGGGACGGAGAGGTGATGGCGCGCACGAGGTCGGCGAAAAAGAGGAAGGAGCCTTTGAGCACTCCCACCAGCAGAATCTCCCTATCGGGGTAGTCACGGCTGATTTCCTCGGCCAGCCGTTGCACTTGGGAGGCGATGTACTCACGGGAAAATAAAAGCTTCATGGGGGGGTGGGACATCGGATATTCCGTTCTCTGAATGAAGGCTTAATGCGGCTTTATTCTATAGCAAGATGGGCTCTTGATGTCAATTTATTCGCACCGTTTCGAAACCCTGGCTCCGGGGAGGAGGTTGTGGTATGTTCGCTCCGTTGGGGTGCGAAAATGACCAATCACCGGCCGGAAAGGAAAACGGTGAGATGAAGCGATACCGCTGGGTTCTCTTTTTTGTCGTAGTGTTCGGCTGGGCGACTCTGGCCCGGGCGGCGGGTCCTGCCCTGGCCGCGAAGGGGAGGGAATTCTCCTTCGGTGAGGTATTTCAGGGGCAGAAAGTAACACACGCCTTTCATTTTCGCAATACCGGCGATGCCCCGCTGGTGGTCGAGCGCCTGCGCAGCACCTGCGGCTGCACCGCCGCCCTGGTCTCCTCAACGGTCGTGCCGCCCGGCGGCTCGGCTGAGCTGAAAGCCATCTTCGATTCGAGCCGCTTTCAGGGTCCGGTGGTCAAGACCGTTTATCTCTATTCCAACGCCTCTCCCCAGCGGGTGGCCCGGTTTACCCTGCGCGGGCGGGTCGTGCGGGAAATCGCTCTTGCCCCCTCCCGGATCGATTTCGGCGCCCTGAGGCCCGGGCAAGTCCGCAATGCGGTTATCCGGCTTTCGAATCGGGGTGGCAAGAAGGTGGCCTTCTCCGCCCTGCAGACCACGGCCCCCGGTCTGACGGCCCGTCTCTCAGCCACCGATCTCGCCCCCGGCCAATCGGCCCGCCTGCACGTCCGGCTCGCCGCCGGAAATGATCCGAGCCAGTTCAGCGGTTATGTCCTGCTGAAGGTCAGCGGCACCCATCGGCCCGATCTGCGGATTCCGATTTTCGGCTATGTGGCCGGGCCGGCCGCTGCGAAATGACACTTCCGGCCTATCGCTGCGCAAGCCTTCGACAATAGGTTTCCACCGCGTCGATAATCTGTCGTTCCAGCTCCTGGCCGGTCAGGTGGTTCATCTCCCGTAGGCATGAGGGGCTGGTGATGTTGACTTCCAGCACGTGCGCGCCGACGATGTCCACCCCGGCGAACAGGATCCCTTCCCGCCTCAGCCAAGGCCCGATGCGCTTGCAGATGGCCTGGTCCGAAGCATTCAGTTCACAGGGGACGCAGCGGCCCCCGGCGTTGATGTTGGAGCGAAATTCCCCTTCTTTCGGTACACGCCGAACCCACCCAAGGATCTCGCCGTCCAAAAGCAGGATGCGTTTGTCCCCCTCGTGGATTTCAGGCAAAAAACGCTGCCCCTGAACGAATCTGGTTTCGCCGGCCGTGGCCCGCTCGAGCAGGGCCTGCCGCCCAGAGGCATCGCGCGTCAGGGCGATGATGTCCCGGCCGCTGCAATCTCCCAGCGGTTTGATGACGATATGCCGCTGGCGGTCGAGAAAGGCCCCCAGATCCTCCACCGAGCCGGTGACCACCGTCGTCGGCATCAGGTCCGGAAACCGCAGGGGGATCAGCTTTTCGCAGAAATCCCGCAGGGCCCGGGCCGGATTGATCTGAAGAACACTTTCGGGAAGCCGGTCCAGCAGGTAGGTCGCATGCAGGTAGGCTGCGTCGACAGGCGGATCTTTGCGCATGTGGAGAACATCGATCGAGCCCAGGTCCATGTCTACGGCGACGCCGGCCTGAAACATCTCCTCTCCCGGCGGAAAGGCCACGGGACGCAGTCTGCCCCGAAGGGCGCCCTTCTCCAGACGCAGATCGCCGAGAGTGCAGAAAAAGACCTGGTGCCCGCGGCGAAGGCTCTCGCGCATCAGCGCCAGCGAGGTGTCGGTGGGCGGATCGAGGCGCTCGGGCGGATCGATGATGAAGACGGAAATCAAGGAGGTCATGGATTTTTGGCCGTTCGCTATTGAGAGGGAATGCAAACCGCCTACAATTTATAATCGTTCGGGAACATTTGCAACCTGCCGATTGCCGGCCGTCGGGGAGGTAGGCAAGGGCCCATGGAGATCCCCTCGGATGGATCGGTAAGTTTGCCGTTGCATTTCCCCGACGAATGCGTTATAAAACACAGCTCGTGCGCGGTTAGCTCAGCTGGATAGAGCGTTGGCCTCCGGAGCCAAAGGTCACAGGTTCGAATCCTGTACCGCGCGCCAAAAAATTTGAAAGGGATTTCCGCTGATCGTAAGGAAAGCGGAAATCCCTTTTTTTATTTTCCCCTCCGCACTCGCTGCATGGTTCCCGGCTCGCTCCTTTCTTCAAGCTGCCCCCTTACGGTTTTGCCCTGAGTCCCGTCGAGGCCCTGCGAATCTCCCGGTTTTCCGGTATAATAGAGAAGTAATCTCCGTTCGCATCCGGGGGAAAGAGGCGATGGAGAGATTCCCGAAATCCGGTACCTCACGGGTTCACGAGTGGCTTAAACGGTTGGCCAATGTCGAACCGGAGGAGATCCCGGCGCTCTTCTGGTCGTTCAGTTACTTTTTCGCCCTGCTGTGCGCCTACTACATCGTGCGACCGATGCGCGACACGATGGGCATCGCCGGGGGCGTGAAAAATCTGCAGTGGCTCTTTACCGGCACCTTTCTGGCGATGCTGGTCGCCGTTCACCTCTTCGGGTGGGTGACCTCGCGCTATCCCCCGCAAAAAGTTTCTCCCCCTGACCTACCTCTTCTTCATCGCCAACCTGCTCCTCTTCTTCGCGTCTGTTTCGCTCGGGGCTGACCCACGCCTGGGTGGCGCGGGCCTTTTTTATCTGGACCAGCGTGTTCAACCTGTTCATCGTCTCGGTCTTCTGGAGTTTCATGGCCGACCTGTTCAGCAATGCCCAGGCCAAGCGCCTCTTCGGATTTATCGCGGCCGGAGGCACCGCCGGAGCGCTGGCCGGCCCCGCCCTGACCGCCACCCTGGCCATCCCCCTGGGGCCGACCAACCTGCTGCTGATCTCCGCCGCAGGTCTGGGGTGGGCGATGCTCTGCATCCAGCGGCTGATTGCCTGGCGCGAGGGCGGCGACCTGCGCCGGCCACTGTCAACCGCGAATTCCGGCCGAGGCCCCGGCCGCCGCGCAAGAGCGGGGTCTGGGCGGCGGGGCCTGGGAAGGGCTGCGGCTGATCGCCGGATCGCCCTACCTGCTGGGGATCTGCCTGTTGATTCTGCTCTACACGACGCTGTCGACCTTTCTCTATTTTCAGCAGGCCCGCATCGTCCGCGACAGTTTCAGCGACCCGGCGCAGCGCACCACGGTCTTTGCGGCCATGGATTTTGCCGCCAATGCCCTGACCCTCGCTCATCCAGATATTTCTCACCAGCCGCATCGTCAGGGCCTTCGGCATGAGCTGGACTCTGGCGCTGATCCCCCTGCTGCTGGGCGGCGGCTTTCTGCTGCTCGGCGTGGCGCCCCTGCTGGGGGTGCTGATTGCCGTGCAGGTGGTGCGACGGGCCGGCAATTATGCCATCATGAAGCCGTCCCGGGAAATGCTCTTCGTCGTCCTCGACCGAGGAGGAAAAATACAAGGCGAAGAACGTGATCGACACGATCATCTATCGCAGCGGCGATGTGCTCAGCGCCTGGGCCTATACCGGGCTGCAGGCCCTCGGTCTCGGCCTTTCGGCCATCGCCTTCATCGCCCTCCGCTGTCCGGGCTGTGGGCGTGGATCTGTTACCAGCTCGGGAAGGGCAGGAAGCACGAGCCAAATCAGGGGAGGTGTCGCCATGAACGCAAACACGGTATCGGATGTCCCGAAGGACCTTCGTCGGCTCCCTGGCCGCCGCCTTGCTGCCGTGTGGGTCGATTCGCCGGCGCTGTCGGCGGCGAAAAGGACCTGATCCGCAAGGCGATTCCGGCCACGGGGGAAACTCTGCCGGTCATCGGGCTGGGCACGTCGCTGACCCTCGATGTGGACGACGACGAGACCGCCCTGGCGGGCCTCGCCGAAGTTCTGAGGGAGTTTTTCGACAACGGCGGCGAGCTGATCGATTCCTCGCCCATGTACGGCTCGGCCGAGCAGGTCATTGGGGTGCCCTTCGAAGCGGGTCGCTCACCGCGGAAAAGCTCTTCGCTGCCACCAAGGTCTGGACCGACGGCCGGGAGGCCGGCATCCGGCAGATGGAGGATTCGCTTCGCAAGTGGGGCATCCGCCGCTTCGACCTGATGCAGATCCACAACCTGCGCGACTGGCGGACCCAGCTGAAGACCCTCAAGGACTGGAAAGCCGAAGGGAAAATCCGCTACCTCGGCATCACCACCTCCCACGGCCGCTTTCACCGGGAGCTGGAGGCGCTCATGCGCAGCGAACCGCTCGACTTCGTCCAGTTCAGCTACAACATCGTCAACCGCGTCGCCGAAGAGCGCCTGCTGCCGCTGGCGGCCGAGCGCGGGATGGCGGTCCTCGTCAACCGCCCTTTCCAGCGCGGCGAGCTGTTCCGCAAAGCCCGCGGCGAGGCGCTTCCCGGCTGGGCGGCCGAGTTCGACTGCACCAGCTGGGGGCAGTTCTTTCTCAAGTACATCGTCTCCCACCCAGCGGTCACCTGCGCGATTCCCGCCACTGCCAAGGTCCGTCACATGCGGGACAACATGGCGGCCGGGTTTGGCCGGCTGCCCGACCCCACCATGAGAGAGAAGATGGCCGCCTATTTTGCCTCGCTCTAGCGAAAGGAGGGCGGCCTCCGGTCACACTGCGTTCATCTTGAGGCGGGGAGATCGCTGTGGCGAAGTTTGTTCGCAAAATTAAATGGTTATGCCATTGACGTGCCGGGAAATGGTGATAAAGGGAAATTGAGGGGGAAAAACTGCAAAAACCAATTTATCACGTAAAACCCCAACCCCACCGGGGATGAAGGGAAGGGGCCTTCGAAAGAGAAGGAGAAAGGAAGGTCGAAATGACAAAACAGGAAGTCTATCGGGAGATAGAGCAGACCTTGGGCGTTGTTCCTATGATGTTCAAGAAGGTTCCCGAATCGATGCTTGAAAACGAATGGAGACTGTTCCGGCAAATTGAGCTCGAGGACGGGCCGATCCCCCAGAAGTATCGGGAATTGATCGGCATTGCGATCTCCGGTGTGACGAAATGCCGCTATTGCGCGACCTATCATACGGAAGTGGCACGCCTTTTCGGTGCGACCGCCGAAGAAATCGAGGCCGCGAACCATTTTGCCAAGTTCACCGCCGGGTGGAGCGCCTACGTCAACGGCCTGCAGCTCGACTATGAGCAGTTCAGCAACGAGGTCAAGCAGATCAGCGCCCATGTCCGCAGCGTCCAGGGGGGCGTCGGCGCGAAGGCTGGGGAGGAGACCCGCAAGGGGCTGCATTGATCGGTTTTCAATGGGAAACGAAAAAGGCGGTCCGGGGGCCGCCTTTTTCGTTTGTCCTGTCGCTATGGCTGTCTGCCGGGTTTTTCCATTCGTTTAACCTCCGATCCCCGAGACGGCAGGCGGGGAGAAGGATCTAATCAGAAATAATAGCCGAAATTGATGTTCAGCCGGGTGTTGCGACCGGAACTGGCGGCGGGGCCGCCCACCATGTTGCCGCCCATGAAGATCATGTTCCGGCCGGAGATGAGATCGACATAGGTGTAGACCGGACCGGCGGTGACCAGCATGCCGACCACGTTCTGCCAGATGGTGGGAAAGCGGACCCTGTCCGGCTCGATCACCGTGTTGTCCGAGTAGAAAGTCAGCTTGCTGATCGGCCCCCAGCTGACGGGCAGACCGTAGGCGAGGTTGGCGGTGCCGATCAGGGCCTTGGCGGGGACGCCCCAGGAGAAGCTGTAGGCGCCCATGGTGATGATGTCGCTGTCGGACGGCCGTGCGCGGGTCTTCGGGGTTGTAGCCGTAGCCGATCCCTTCGAGCTGCAGATTCCACCGCCCGTAGTTGCCGTTCAGGTGCACGCATCCGGCCCAGTGATCGCCGCTGTCCTTGGTTTGGGTATTGTAGAGCTGCCCCCACATGCCGCTGATTCCCACCTCGGTGCTGCCGAAATCCCCGTGCTCGAAGGTATAGGCGAGGCGCGCGTTGAACTGGTTGGTTTCCTCGTTGCCGTCGGCAAAGGCCCCGGCGTAGCCGCCGTCGGCGTTGTTGATGACATCGACCGAGTAGCGGCCGGCATTGCCGGCATCGCCCAGTTCGCCATTTTTGTAGAAGGCCAGCTGGAGATTCCAGGGGCCCCGCTTGTAGATGCTCTTAATGCCGAGGTCGTAGTCGTCCTCCAGACCCACATAATAGGCGCCGCTGAACCAGAAGCTGTGGGAAGCGAAGGGCAGGATTCCGAAGGGGACCTTGCTTACGCCGATCTGCCCCTGGAGGTTTTCGGTGAAATTGTATCCGATCCAGCCATGGTGAATGGTGTTGAAGCCGTACTCTGGATAGAAGCGGTACTCGGCGGAGAGCAGGATCTTGCCGAGTTCGCCGTCTAGGTTCAGGCGGAAGGTATCGAAGGCGAAGTCTCCGCCGCGCTCATGGCTGCCCGGATCCCAGTCGAGATAGCTGTAATTGACCCGCAGGGCGCCGCCGATGTGGATGCCCTTTTCCTCCTTTTTCGGGGCCTGTTTTTGCGCCGCACGCAGCTCGCCGACCTCTTTTTTGGTATCGGCAAGGCTCTTTTCCAACGATTCGATCCTGGAATTGAGTTCTTCGGCGGTAGGGGCGGAGGCCGCTAGAGATGGCGTTGCGAGTGAGAGGGACGAAATGCCGAACACCATCAGAAAAAGCATCGAAATTACGGCGGGGAATTTCAATACCATGAAATACCTCCTTTGGGGAATAAAGGTCACAAAATCCTGAAGGGTGTCTTTGCCCTGCACCGGTCAGGTAGCGATCCGCCATGAAACACAGCTAATGATATAGGGCGAAGAAAGATTGTCAAATTTGTTGCGGATTCGGGCTGTTTTCCGGCAACGATGACGTTGACGTAGTGACGGCTGCGCAGGCAGGGCCACCGATTGCAGGGTGTTGGCGTCGGGGGGGGGGAGGTAGACGCGGATGATGTCGGCTTTCTAGTTCACTATGTGGTCGATGAACCCCGGATCCTGTTGACGGAAGCCGTAGTGGTCATGGCGCCAGACGTGGGAGGTGAGCAGGTAGTTGAGGGGGGCGATGGGACGGCGCCAGAGGATGGTGGACCTCCTCGGGGTCGCTCCCCGCGACGAAGTGGGAGCGGTAGCCGTACCCCCGCAACAGCTGATCCAGTAGGCGTTCATTTTATCCAGCTCTTCATGGGTGAGGGGCTTTTTCATGAGGCGGCCTCCTTGGTCTCAGGCGTGTCCGGCCCCGCAGGATACCGCAGCCGGAAAATACGAAAATGCAGGGACGCACCGAGCGCCCTAACGTACGCAGCATTGTTCGAACCGGTGCGATCTCTCCTTGGGGATAACGGGTCCGTCAGGAAAATGAATATTCCTGGAAAACGATAGGGCAACAGCCCTTGGGGGGGGATGGCTCAGTGAGCAGAGGGCGGGCCTCCCCGCTTCACCCGCTGCAGGAGAAGGGTCAGGAGAATGCAGCCGAGGGCGATGAGGGCCATGGTGCGAAAACCGCTCATGTAGGCCAGCAGGTCGGCCTGCTGCTTGACGGTTCCGTAGAGGAGTCCCAGCGCTTTATGCGAGGCATCGAAGGGACCCACACGGGTTTGCAGCAGCTGCGTCATGGTCTGCAAGCGGTGGTGATAGATCGGGTTGAAGGGGGTAACGTGAGAGACCAGAACGGTCTGGTTGGCCTGCGCCTGGCGGGCGAGATAGGTGGTGAAGAGGGAAATGCCGGCGCTGCCGCCGATGTTGCGCATCAGATTGAAGATGCCGCTGGCGTTGCCCATCTCGCTCTGGGGCAGATTGCCCATGGTGACCGCTGCGAGGGGGACGAAGACCATGGCCAGGCCCACCCCGGTGACGATGGAGGGCCAGGCGATTTCCCACATGGTGATGTCGAGGTTGAGTCCGCCGATGATCCACAGGGAGAGGGCGACCAGGAAGAATCCCAAACCGACCAGTTTGCGGAAATCGATCTTGCTGGTGAGATACCCGACCACCGGCATGGTCATCAGGGCCCCGACCCCCCGGCTGGCCACGGCGATACCGCTCTGCAGGGCGGTATAGTCCATAAGGGTCTGCAGATAGAGAGGGATCATGGTGATGGCGCTGTAGAGGACCACGCCCACGAGGGTGATAAGCAGGGTGCCGGCGGCGAAATTGCGGTCGAGAAATACGCGCAGATGGACGATCGGATCCCTGGTACGCAGTTCCCGGATCAGGAACAGGATCAGGGAAAGGGCGCTGATGATGGCGAGCCAGCGGATCCAGGCCGTCGAGAACCAGTCCTCCTGCTGGCCCTTGTCGAGAATGACCTGCAGGGTCCCCAGGGACAGGGCCATGAGTCCGAAGCCGAGGCTGTCGATGCGCCCCGGCCGGGGCGCATGGCGGATGTACGGGGGGTCTTCGATCAGGGCGAGGATCATCAGAACGGCGATGACCCCCACCGGGATATTGATGTAAAAGGCCCAGCGCCACGAGGCGTTGTCGGTGAGCCAGCCGCCGAGGGTCGGCCCGAGAATCGGTGCGCAGACTACCCCCAGTCCGAAGACTGCCATCGCCTGCCCCCGCTTTTCGGGCGGAAAGCTCTCCAGGAGAATGGCCTGGGAGAGGGGTTGCAAGGCTCCGCCGCCCGCCCCCTGCAGGACGCGGGCGACGATCAGCATGCCCAGGGAGAGGGCCCCGCCGCTGAGGAAGGAGGAGATGGTGAAGATGATGATGCAGGCGATCAGAAAGCGCTTGCGGCCGAAGTAACGGGAGAACCAGCCGCTGGCCGGTAGAATGATGGCGTTGGCGACCAGGTAGCTGGTCAGTACCCAGGTGGCCTCGTCGGTGGTTGCCGAGAGGCTGCCGGCGATATGGGGCAGCGCCACCGAAGCGATGGTGGTGTCGAGCACCTCCATGAAGGTGGGAATCATCACCGCAGCGGCGATGAGCCAGGGATTGACACTGGGTTGCCAATCCCGGGCGGACTGGTTGGCGGCGCCCGATTCGTTCATGGTCATCGCACCATCGGTTTAGCGGCTGAGTAAAGAGAGACAGCGGCGGGGGGGAAAGCTGCAGAGATGGGGTGGCGTGGGCCATCCTGTTCGCGAGGGGCCTGAACCGCCGGAGGCCCGGGTGCAGAGTTCTTCACCTGTTTGGCGAGCACCATCGCGTCGCCATGGAGAAAAGTGGAATTTTAATCTGGAAATCATAGGCCAAATAATAGCTGAATTTCAATAGATCACAAGCCAACGGGCCGGCAAGTCGCGACAGCGAGCCTTCCTCCGTCGCGGCCTGTCGCCCGAAACTCCGTCTCTGCCTCTTCCGGTTCGGTTGCACCGACGAAAGCTGGTGATATTATTCCAGATATCAACCAGGAGGCCGTCATAAGGATGCTGGCGGCGACCGTTATCGTTTCCGGGAGGGTTTATGAAAAGTATTAAAGTGCAGATCGTCTTTTACAGCATGTACGGCCATATTTACCGGATGGCAGAGGCCGTGACCGCCGGCGTCGGCGAGGTCGATGGCGCGGAAGCCGTTCTCATGCAGGTGCCGGAACTCGTTCCCGATGCCGTCCTCGAGAAATCCGGTGCGAAAGCCGCCCGGGCAGCCTTTGCCCACGTTCCGGTCGCTCGTCCGGAGCAACTGGCCGAAGCCGACGCCGTGATCTTCGGCACGCCCACCCGTTTCGGCAACATGTGCGCCCAGATGCGCAATTTTCTCGACCAGACCGGCGGGCTGTGGCTGAAAGGGGCCCTGGTCGGCAAGCTCGGCAGCGTGTTCGCTTCCACCGGCACCCAGCACGGCGGCCAGGAGACGACGATTACCAGTTTTCACAGCACGTTGCTTCACTTGGGATTTATCATTGTCGGCGTTCCGTACACCGAGCAGCGGCTGATGGTGATGGACGAGGTGACGGGGGGCGCGCCCTATGGTGCCACCACGCTGGCCGGTGCCGACGGCAGTCGCCAGCCGAGCGAGAACGAGCTGGCCATCGCCCGTTTTCAGGGGCGGCATGTTGCCGAAATCGCGAAGAAATTAGCCGGTGCGTAGGTCCCGCTCAGGGCCGCCGGATCATCCCTTCCTGGGCCGTCGAGGCAACGAGCTCGCCGTCGCGGGAAAAAAATCGGCCCCAGCTCAATCCGCGGGCATTGGAGGCGCTCGGACTCTCCATCGCGTAGAGAAGCCACTCGTCCACCCGAAAATCACGGTGGAACCACATGGCGTGATCGAGGCTCGCAGCCCGGGTCCCTTTCTGGAGAAAGGAAAGGCCGTGGGGTAAAAGGGCGGTCCCCAAAAGGGGAAAGTCCGAGGCATAGGCCAGGATTGCCTGGTGAATTTGCGGGTCGTCGGGCAAGGGACCGACGGCCCGCAACCACATCTGCTGCCGGGGGGGCTGTGGTTGCGGATGGAGTGGATCGGTGGGGCGGACGGGCCGAAATTCGATCGGCAGCTGCCGCAGGAGAAAACTGCGTACCTTTTCCGGGGCGTTTTGGGCTGCCTGCTGGTTCAATTCCGCTTTGCTCCGCAGCTCTTCCGGCTCCGGGACGCGGGGCATTTCGGCCTGATGCTCGATTCCCTCATCCCGTATCTGGAAGGAGGCGGCCATGTTGAAAATCGCCTGGCCGTGCTGAATCGCCACTACCCGTCTGGTGGTGAAACTGCGTCCGTCCCGAATCCGCTCGACATCGTAGATGATCGGGGCTTGCGTGTCGCCGGGCAGCAGGAAATAGGCGTGAAACGAATGGGCCAGACGTCCTTCCACGGTGCGGGCGGCGGCTGTCAGAGCCTGGCCGAGGACCTGGCCGCCGAAAACACTCCGGTAGCCGATACTGCGGCTGTCCCCACGGAAGAGATTCTCCTCCAGACGCTCCAGCAGGAGATGATCGAGCAGGTCGGCGATCGGCTCCTTCATCACGGGTTATCCCTGAACTCTTTTACCAGCTGGGAGAGGCCTTTAAACTCCCCTGCCGCAGAGGTTCTGACCATCTGGAAAAGCGCCGTTTCCGCGGTGGTGACAATCGCCCCCGCCTGCGCCGCCAGCTGCAGAGCGTTGCGGGCGTTACGTTTGTTCTGGGAGATGACCGCGTCGCGCACCACGTGCACCCCGAAGCCCCTTTCCAGCAGGCCCAGAGCTGTCTGGTAAACGCAGACGTGGGCTTCCATTCCGGTCAAGATGACCTGGGAGCGTCCCCGCTCTTCGAGAAACTCCAGGAAAGCCGGCTCGCCGCAGCAGCTGAAGCTGACCTTTTCGATTGTCTTGTCCGCCTCGGTGGCAGCCAGCTCCGGTGTGGTGTGTCCCAGCCCTTTGGGGTATTGTTCCGTCGCGACAACCGGGATGTCGAGCAGACGAGCCCCCTTGAGTAGAAATCGGAGGCTCTTCAGGGTGCGCCGGTAGGCCTTTTCGGGCAGGGTCGGAATCAGTTTTTCCTGCACGTCCACAACGAGCAGGACGGCGCGATCCTTATCGAGGATAAAGCGGGAGATCTCTGGTTCCATCGGCAGGCTCCTTGGCGGGGAATGACGGATTCTCCTCCATGTCGCAGGGGAAATGGAGGAGAGGATTCAAGATTGCAGGTCACCGCATCCTAGCACATTATCAGCCAATTCCCTAGACAGATCCTCCGCAGTGCGATCTGTTGGAGGGATCCAATCGGCGCGATTCCGAAACGATTCATACCTCCCTGCCGTCCTCTTTCAGCCAGGATTCGATCTTTACCTCCGAATGCAGCGTGCGATGAACCGGGCACTTCTCGGCAATTTCCAGAAGCCGTCGACGCTGTTCGGTACTGAGGTCCCCCTGAAGCTCCAGCTCGCGCTCGAAGCGGTCGATCTTGCTCCCATTCTGATCGCAGGTTGCGCAGTCTTCGGCGTGGATCTTTTCATGGCGCAGGCGGACGACCGCCGCATCCATCGGCCACTTCTTGCGGCGGGCGTACATCTGCACCGTCATCGTGGTGCAGGCGCCGAGGGCGGCGAGCAGGTAATCGTAGGGAGAAGGTCCGAGGCCGCTTCCCCCGTAGGTTTCGGGTTCGTCGGCCGTCAGGGCGCGGCCGTTGACGAAGAGATCGGTAAAGAATCCCTCCGGGCCGGTGCGGGCGGTCACCCGGTTGTCGATCACCTCGGGGAAGGCCTTTTTCTCATCGCCCGTTGCCAGGTAGCGGCCGGCCCAGGTGGCGATCATGTCGCCGGCATAGAGGGCGTCCTCCCGCCGGCTGAGCAGATGATCGGCCGGATCGAGGGAGATGAAGCTCTTCGGATGCTTGGCCGCCTGGTATATTTTCGCCGCGTTGTCGATGCCCACGACCGTGTCCCGGGGCGAGTGCATCACCAGCAGCGCGGTCTTGAGGCGGCCGATCATTTCCCAGGAGTCCTGGCGTTCCAGATCATCGAGAAAGGTTTTTTTGATGGTGAAGCTGCGGCCGGCGAGCTGAACGGTTGCTGCCCCCGTGCGTTCGATCCGCTCGCGGGAATCGGCGAGCAAGCTCGCGACATGGCTGGGGTGGCCCGGGGCGCCGATGGTCGCCACGGCGAGTGCCGTGGGGATCTCGCCGGCGGCCTGCAACACGGCGGCCCCCCCGAGGGAGTGGCCGACGAGAATGCTCGGTCCCTGATAGTGCTCTTCGAGGTATCGGGCCGCTGCGATCAGGTCGCCCACGTCGGAGGAGAAGGTGGATTCGGCAAATTCCCCCTGACTCTCCCCGAGGCCGGTGAAGTCGAAGCGGAAAACGGCGATGCGCCGCCGGGTGAGTGCACGGGAGATGTTGACCGCGGCGGCGAGATTCTTGGTGCAGGTGAAGCAGTGGGCGAAGAGGGCGCAGGCGACGGGTTGCTCGTCCTCCGGCAGGTCGAGCAGGGCTGCGAGCTCTACCCCCTCGGCGTTGGTGAAGGTGATTTTTTTCTGGCGCATGATTCCCCCTTTAAAATCGGAACGACGGTTCGACTTCAGCCTCGCCGCCAGGCATGGTACTTCTCGATCAAGCGCAGGAGTCCCGCGGGCACGTGGCCCTTTTTCCATTCGCCGGCTACCGCCTTGTTGGCTTCGGCCAGGGTCGGGTAGATGTGGATGGTGCTGAGAATTTTATTCAGGCCGATGCCGTTTTTCATCGCCCCGATGTACTCGGTGATGAGGTCGCCGGCATGGGAGCCGACAATGGTGACGCCGAGAATTCTGTCGCTTCCCGGTTTGGTCAGCACCTTGGCGAAACCGTGCTCTTCTTCATCGGCGATGGTCCGGTCGAGTTTCCGGAAGGGAAATCGTGTCACTTCGCAGGACTGCCCCTGCACCAATGTCGAAACCTCCTCGTCCTTCCGTCCCGGCGGGCGATCCGCCATCTCCATCTGGGTCACGTTACTGCCGAAGCGGGCGAAGGTCTGGGCCGGCTCGCAGCCGATCGGGTCGCCACCAAGAACGACCAGGCGTTCGAGTCGCCGCCGCAGTTCCCAGATATTGTCCGAGGTGAGGTACGGCACTTGATCGATCCCCATGTTGGGCGGTAATCTGTGGGCGGCGTAGAATCGGGAAAAGGCGTGCCGGCTCGATTTGAGATAGGCGAAGGTGACGTCGTGTTGCAGGTCGGAGGCAAAGAAGGCGGCAGTCAGGCCGCTGATCCGCAAAAGGATAAGAACCTTTGCAAGCGGGCTTTTTATGGGCCCTCCAATTTCTTCTCATGGAATGCGGGCCCGGAGAAAAGCCTCTCCGGTTTGGCTCCTTTGTCAAAAAGTCGGTCAATTCCGGAGAGGACATTCCAGCCCGGGCCCTTTACCTAAGCCCGGGCTGGAATTTTGCCTTGATTCAGTCCGGAAAAGGTCCTTTTTGCACTGTTGCCTTCCCTCAACCTCGGGTCATCATGGGCGAAGGCTCTTTTCCCGAATCGGGACCCTTTCCATTCCCTTACAGGTTGACTGCTAGATTCTCCCTAGGGCCCACCATGCGGAACAGGCACGTTGAATTCATACCCGCAGGCAGGGCATTTGACATGCATGGTCTTTTCCTTCTCGTGGTGCATACCCGCACACGCGGAAAGGGAGATTGCCAGAACCATCGCCGTCAGCAGCGATACCAGTTTCCTCATCTTTTTCACCTCCTTCCCGGATGAGCTCGTTGGTCAAGCTCGTTTGTACGCACGGAGCGTGAACCGCTCAATTGAGTTGTTCCCCCCGGGGGCGTCCCTTCAGCCCCCTCCCGTATACGCTAGAGTCTGCATTGGCATGTCCTTTCGGCGACCTCAACTAGGTCGCGATCTTCCCCCCTCATGTGAAGCCGGAGCCGGCCGCGCAGGCGTAACAGTGCTCGCCGGTAGCGATGGGA
The DNA here is from genome assembly GCA_963734995.1 of uncultured Chloroflexia bacterium. Lineage (GTDB taxonomy): Bacteria > Chloroflexota > Limnocylindria > Limnocylindrales > CSP1-4 > CAIXZV01. Next base: position 37,350 of record CAVTJD010000012.1, on the reverse strand, counting down.
GTGCCGAGGGCAGGCAAACCGTCCATCTCCGTCACCTGTACTCTGCGGCCGGTCATGGGAAGCTCAGCCGCCAGGTTGAAATCGCAATCGTAGAGCGTGCCGTCCCAGGCGACCGATACCAGGGTGCGGCACATGAGCCCATCGGTCGCACAGGGATTGAAGGCGTGAAACAGTCTGGCCATGTAGTCGGTATAGTTGCCTGAAGTTTCGAGCCAACGGCGATACCGGCCCAGGGGCGCATTGGCGAAAAGATAGAGATGATTGAATTCGATGCCGAGGCGCTCGGTCAAGGCGCGGCGAAACCGCCGCTCGGTTTCCTCCTGGTCCGGCGGCAGAAAGGCTCCCGCGGGGTTGGCCACCAGATCCAGTTCCAGACAGCTTTCCTTTCGACCATAGCCCAGATCGTTGAGGCGACGCAGCGCAGTGAGGCTCTTTTCCCAGACCCCTTCCCCCCGCAGCGCTTCTGTCTGGCGAAGGCTGACGGCCGGCAGGGAGGCGATAAGGGTGACGTTGAGGTCCCGGCAGAGATCGAACAGCGGTTGTCGCCCCTCTTCGCTCAAGGCGGTCAGGTTGGAGCGCAGCATCAGCCGGGGCGTTGCCGCAGCGAGCCCTTTGAGCAGAGACGGCAGGTCGGGGAGGAGTTCGGGGGCCCCTCCGGTGATGTCGATCATCTGGAACGAGGCGCGATGGGCGTAATCGATAACCGCCTGCATGGTCTGCGGAGTCATGGTCTCGCTCCGTCCCGGACCGGCTTCCAGGTGACAGTGGCGGCAGGACAGATCACATAGCCGCCCTACGTTAATCTGCAGGGTTTGCGTCTTTTCCCGCGCGAGAGTGCGATTGTTGGCCTGCAGGCTCTCTTCAAAGGAAGGTAACCTGAAAGAAGGGATGGCGTTCATTTTGCGTTTTTCTGCCCTCGTCTCTATAGGGTAAGTTTCTCCACCAGTTTACGCATCTGCACCCCGTGTACCAGGGACGCGCCGCCGCGGATAGCGGTAACGACGTGCAGAGCTTCGGTCATCTCCTCGATATCGGCCCCCTTTTCCAGGCAGGCGCGGGTGTAGGCCTCGATGCAATACGGGCATTGGACCGCATGGGCGACGGCCAGCGCGATCAGGGCTTTTTCCCGGGAGCTAAGGGCCCCCTCGGCAAAAACGGCGCCGTAGTAGTCGAAAAATTTATCAGCCAGTTCGGGCGCATCGCGGCCGATTTCGGCAAATTTACCAAGGTCCTTCGGATCGTAATACGTTTCCATCGCATCTCTTCCTCTCGCCTGCCGTATAAATCCTGCCAGGGGTCGTTGGATTTCTCATTGAAACGGCAAGTTTGGTAAAAGACTACCATAAACCTTGCAAATGTCATGTTTTCATCATTTCTCGGATTGAGATGTCAATGGAAAGAGTTCCGGGAGGGGCTCAAGAGCCCAATCGGCCCTCTCTGGGCCGAAAAAAGGACACGCCCCCGTCCGACGACGGGGGCGTGTCCTTTTTTTGCTTGCTTATTTCGCTGTTGTTTCGGTTTAGTACCGGCGATGGCCCCTGCGGTGTTTCAGCAGCGGTTCGAGCTTTTCAGCCAGTGCCTTTTGTTTGGGCGTCAAGACGGCGAAGATCTTGCTGCGCATCCGATGCCGGGAAACGATCAGTTCGGTTCTGGCCTGGGCGATTTTGGTGGCCAGTTTCCTGACCTGTGCTTCATCGAAGGCGCCATTGGCCGTGGCCGACCGCAGATCCCGTCGGTTCTCCCACAACTGCTTGGTCCAGGGCTTCATCGCGGTTCGCTCGGCTGCGGCAATCTCCTTGACCTTCGCCTGTTGGGCCTGGGAGAGGTCGAGAACGATCGCCATGATCTGAAGCCGGTTGCCCTGCATGGCTCTCGGGCCGTGCCCTTTCCAGTGTGGCCCGCCACCGGGGCCGGAAAATGCCATCCCCTGTGCGGCAAGCCCGCCCAGCATAGCCAGTAAAACGGCCGATACGATAAGAAGTTTTTTTCTGTTCATACCTGTTCTCCTTTCTGGTGCACCTCGCGTTGTGCCGCTGCGATCTCGCCCGAACCGTACGGGGCTCGGGCCAGATAGGTTTAACGGCGTTTGGATTGTTTTCATCATACCCGGAACGAGGTAAACCGGCCGTTAAGAGTTCGCCAAGCCTCCTAAAATTTTGTCAATGAAATAAAAAGGCGGGCTTAAGGTTTTTTTACGTCCCCTACTCATACCGCAGCGCCTCGATGGGATTGAGGTTGGCCGCCTTGCGTGCGGGGTAGAAGCCGAAAAAAATCCCTACCGCCCCGGTGAAAGCCACCGAACCGAGAATGACCGCCGGGCTGATGACGGCGCTCGTGCCCATGAGTGAACCGAGCAGCGTCGCGGTGCCGACACCGCCGAGGATGCCGACCACCCCGCCCAGGACGCTGAGGATGACCGCCTCGATGAGGAACTGGATGAGGACGTCGCCGGGGCGGGCGCCGATGGCCATGCGGATGCCGATCTCACGGGTGCGTTCGGTCACCGAAACCAGCATGATGTTCATGATGCCGATCCCTCCCACGAGCAGGGAGACCCCGGCGATGGAGCTGAGCAGCAACGTCATCGTGCCGGTGATGCGGGTTGCCATCTGGTTGATCTCCGTCTGGTCGCGGATATGAAAATCGTCGTCCTCCCCCTGCTGCAGGCGGTGCGTCTCGCGCAGCAGAGTGGTGATCTCGCTCTTGGCCGCCGCCATCCGGTCGGCCGAGACAGCGCTGGCCATGATGGCCTGCACTGTTTTGCCGTCGCTCAACCGGTAAAGAACGGTGGTGGAGGGGGCCAGGATCACGTCGTCCTGGTCTCGGCCCATGGCGGTCTGTCCCTTGGGCGCCAAGACCCCGATGACCTTGAAGGGGACGTTGCGGACGCGGATGCGCGCCCCGAGGGGGTCCTCGCCGGGGAAGAGTTGATCGGCGACCGTCTTGCCGAGCACGGCCACCTTTTTGCGGGTCTTGACATCCCGTGCGCTGAAAAACGTGCCCCTGCGCCATACTGAAGTTACGGATGCTGCGGATACTCCGGCGCCACTCCGGTGATCGAGGTGTTCCAGTTGTTGCGCCCGGCAATGACCTGCTCGTGCACGGTAATGACGGGCGAGACTCCCTGGAGTTGGGTCGCCTTTCTCAGCGAAGGCGCGTCGGCGTCGTCCATGGTGAGGGTCTGCAGGCTATCTGCCCCTCCCCGCACCCCGGCGGTCCGGCTGCTTCCCGAGTGAATGATGATCAGGTTGGTCCCCAGCGAAGCGATCTGCCCCTGGATGTCCTTCTGGGAGCCCTGCCCGAGGGCGACCAGAGCGATCACCGAGCCGACGCCGATGATGATGCCGAGCATGGTGAGCAGGCTGCGCATCTTGTTCTTGGCGATGCTCTGCAGGGCGACTTTGATCAGCTTCTGCCATTTCATGGTCAATTCGATTTCCTTTAAGAGTCCGATTTTCTGATGGAAAAACCAAAGCAAACCTATTTTTAACGCCCGTTCGCGTCGCTCTCTCACGTCGCAAAGACGCCGAGGACAAGGCCTAAAGAAAAGTGAAGATTAAAGGGCTCCTCTGCGTCTCGGCGGCTCTGCGTTAACATGCCTTATGTCCCAATCCGGACCAGTTCCCCGTGGCGCTCCACTGCTCCAGATCCTCTGCCGCCCGGCGGCGCGGGTCACCGGCTCGTCGCGCAGGATCAGCCCGTCCCGCACCTCGACGACCCGTTTGGCGTAGTGGGCCACCTCCGCTTCGTGGGTGACGAGAATGACGGTGATCCCCTGCTCGTTGAGGGACTGGAAGACGGCCAGCACCTCGACGGTGGTGCGGCTGTCGAGGTTGCCCGTCGGCTCGTCGGCGAGCAGGATCGCCGGCCGGTTGACCAGGGCGCGGGCGATGGCCACCCGCTGCTGCTGGCCGCCGGAGAGCTGGGTCGGCTCATGGCGCAGCCGGTCCCTGAGGCCGACCTGCTCCAGCGCCGCCACCGCCTGGGCCCGGGGATCTTGGACGTGTCCGCTGCGGCCGTAGAGCAGCGGGAGCTCGACGTTGTCCAGCGCCGTGGTGCGCGGCAGCAGGTTGAAGCCCTGGAAGACGAAGCCGATCTTCTGGTTGCGGATGTCGGCCAGCTGCCGTTTGTTGAGGCCGTTGACCCGCACGCCCTCCAGGAAGTAGTTCCCCCTCGCTCGGCAGGTCGAGACACCCCAGGATGTTCATCAGGGTCGACTTTCCCGATCCCGAGGCCCCCATGATCGCCACGAACTCACCGTTGGCGACGGTCAGCGAAACCCCCCGCAGGGCCTCGACCCGGGTGTCGCCCATGGTGAACACCTTGCGAATGTTTTTCAGGACAATGGTCTCCATGTCGCCTCCGCTCATCGGCCGTGGTGCGGTGGGCGAAAGATGCTGAAGAACCCTTTGCCGCTGCGGGCCGTTTGCTCCTGTTGCCTGAGTCCGGTGATCACTTCCATTCCCTGTTGGATGTCGTTGCCGGTAACGGCTGTCGATATTCCGTCGCTCGGTCCCGTTTTAACCCGGAGCCGCTGCGGGCGTTCTCCCTCGCCGAGAGTGTAGAGATAGCCCGTTGTCTCTTTCGGCGGCGTTCGCTGTCATCGCTTTGGGGCGGGTTTGGTGCGCCTGATTATTTGTCTTCGGTTGGAAGCGCAGGGCAGCGTTCGGGACCAGCAGAGCGTTTTTCACCTGGGCTACCACGAAATCAACCGTCGCCGTCATCCCCGGAAGCAGCAGTCCCCGGGCGTTTTCTGCCTGAATGATTACCGTGTAGTTGACAACGTTGGAGATGGTCTGGGGTTGCAGGCGAATCTGAGTGACCTTGCCGGTAAAGGTCCTGTCCGGGTAGGCCTGCACGGTGAACCGCACCGCCTGTCCCTGGCGGATCTGTCCGATGTCGCTCTCATCCACCGTGGCCTCGATCTGCATGTTCGCGAGGTCCTTGGCGATGACGAACAGGGTGGGGGTGTTGAAGCTCGCGGCGACGGTCTGCCCGGCATCGACGTTGCGGGCGATGATGATGCCCGTCGATCGGAGAGCGAATGACGGCGTAGGCGAGATTGGTCCGCGCCCGTTTCAGACCGGCTTGCGCCGAAGCCAGATCGGCTTTGGCGGTCGCGACCCCGGTCTGGTATGGGAAGAAATTCCTGTTCGGAGATAAACCCCTGCTCGAGCAGGGGTTTATTGCGCCTGAATTCGTCCTCGGCCTGGGCGAGCTGCGCCCGGGCTTTTTATACCGTTGCCTCGGCCTCCCCGACGGCGGCCTGAAACAGGGCTGGTCGAGGACCGCCAGCACCTGCCCTTTTTTTACCCGATCATTGAAGTCGACAGCCAGGCGGGAGATGGTTCCCGAGACCTGGGTGCCGACATCCACGGTCTCCACCGCTGCCAGGGTGCCGGTGCTGGAAACCAGCGTCTCCAGCGTTCCCCGGTGCACCTCTGCGACCTGGAAGGGAGGCTTCACGGCCGCGTCCCCATCAGGCTTGACCAGGCTCAGGCCCAGCTTCGCCACCAGCAGAACCCCGGCGACCGTCAGAGCGATTTTTACGACAGTTCCGATCCTTTTTCCGTTCATTCCTTTGACTCCACGATCGATGGACGAGCGTTTCTGCGGGTTTGATTTCGGCGGCACAGAACAGCGCGAGGCGACCGCGCCCCAGGCCATTGCACCCCTGCCGCCTCGGCCGGCAACGACGTGCCGGTTGCGCCGCATCAACCCCCTGAAAAACAGCCATTCAAACACGTTCCACGGAAAGGGTCCAGAAAAACCAAGAGCTCCGTCCGGACGGAAAGCGGACCGACTCACCGGCCTATTTTCGGACCGAAGCTCTCACCCCTGCGGAAGCGGCCGAGTGAATCGGGCCATGACCCAGCCGACCTCCCGATCCGGCAATTGGACGTAATACCAACCGGGCGCGTTGCCAATCACGGCTAGAACTTCAGGCTGTACGGCCTGGGCCACGACCGGAAAATCCAACCCCGGGCCCGAACGGACGTTCAGGGAGGGAACTTCCACGGCGATCGCTCCCTGTCCGGAGGCCGGCAGGAGCGGCGCCGTCACCACCCGGTACCCCTGGAGCTCCGGGCGAAAATAGATCCCGTCAGCCATCCAGTAGTCGAGGCCGCCCACCGTAACACGGACGCTTCCGAGGGGCAGGCTCATCACCATGGCGCCGAAAGGGGCGCGAACCGAAAGATAACCGCGGGGTCCCCTGCGGTAAAAGTGGCCCTGGTGAAAATAGTAGGTAAAGCGGCCGACCCGGATGCTGCGATGGAGTCGGAGCCGACGCTCCGGCATCGTTACCCTGCGATGCCGAACCACCCTGCGATGCTGGACCACCCTGCGATGCTGGACCGTCCGGCGACGCTGAACCGTCCGGCGATGCTGAACCGTCCGGCGATGCTGAACCGTCCGGCGATGCTGAACCGTCCGGCGATGCTGAACCGTCTGGCGATGCCGAATCGTCTGGTGATGCCGAATCGTCTGGTGATGCCGAATCGTCTGGTGATGCCGAATCTCCTTCCGGTTCTTGTCGGTGCCATCCGCCCGGGAAGGGGCGGTTGTGCTCAGAAGCAGCCCGGCTGCCACCATGGCGATTGCCAGAAATCGGGTGGCCCAGGTTCTCATTCTTTTCATCCGATGTGTCATGGCGTCTCCTCCTTTCACCTGCGTTTGATTCCAGCCTACCGGATTCAATTTAAAGCCGGTATTAAGAGTGAGCTGTTTCCGGTAAAGTTTTTTTAGGCCGGAAAAGAGAGTCTTTACAATTCTTTACCGCGCCCGACCGGATTTTGGTTTACAATGGGGCAAACCTTGAGCGAGGGGAGGGACGGATGAGCCGCGTTCTGGTCATTGACGACGATATTGAACTGTGCGAACTGTTGGGCGAATACCTGACTCCGGAGGGTTTCGAGCTGGAGACCGTCAACGACGGCAGGCGGGGGTCGAAGTGGCGCTGTCGGGCGACCATTCGCTGGTGGTTCTGGATGTTATGCTGCCGGAGATGAATGGTTTCGAGGTGCTGCGCCGCATCCGCGAGCATTCCAAGATTCCGGTCATCATGCTCACCGCCCGCGGCGACGATGTGGACCGCATCGTCGGGCTGGAGATGGGTGCCGACGACTATCTTCCCAAGCCCTTCAACCCCCGGGAACTGGTGGCGCGCATCCGGGCCATTCAGCGTCGCGCCGAAGCCCCGGCGGCAAAGGAAGGCCCCGCCATAGCCCCGGCGAACCCCTGGGTCTGGGCGACATCGAACTGAACGTCGGTTCGCGCCCGTCAAGCAACAGGGGAGGGAGGTGGATTTGACCTCCGTCGAGTTTTCTCTGCTGGAAATTTGCTGCGCCGGGCGGGGCAGATCGTGGAGCCGTGAGGATCTGGTCCGCTCGGTGCTGGGACGCCGGCTTTCCCCTTACGACCGAAGCCTCGACGTGCATATCAGCAGCCTGCGCAAGAAGCTGGGTCATCAGGTGGAGAAATGGAGCGGATCAAAACCGTGCGCGGTATCGGCTACCAATATGCCCTGTCGGCGGAAACCGGGGAGCAGTCGGGCTAGCATGCGCAGCCTTTTCGTCAAAATATTTCTCTGGTTCTGGGTGGCCATGACGCTGATTGCCACCATCGGCATCGTGCTCGCCCTGACCACCGATCACGGCCGAGGGGAGTCTGGAGCGCCACCGGCGGAATCTGACCCGTCAAAGCAGGAGTCTGATCGGCGCCTACGAGCAGGGCGGTCGCGGAGGCCTTGCACGCAAAATCGCTTGCCTTGGAGCGGACAATCCGGTCATCATGTGCCTTCTCTTTCTGGAAAATGCAGGGTCTCCCTCCGGCGGCCAGCCCCGCTTCCCCCGATGTCGCGAGACTGGCCCATCAGGTCGAACGCAGCGGCACGATCCAGTTCGTCCCCAGTCCCCGGGGCCTCTGGGTGGCGCTTCCGGCTAACCGACCACTATGTCTTTGTCACCGAACTGAAGCGGCCCAGTCGTTTGGAGCGCATCCTCAATCCCCATCGCCTGACCTCCCGCCTGATCGTGACCTTTCTCGTCACCGGCCTGATCGCCTATCTGCTGGCACGCTCGCTGAGCGCGCCGATCCGAAAGCTTCGCCAGGCCACCCAGCAGTTCGCCGGAGGCGACCTCTCCACCCGGGTGGGCGACGGCATCCGGGGGCAGGACGAAATCGCGGATCTGGCCGGGGATTTCGATCAGATGGCGGAGCGCATCGAGGAACTGGTCGGCTCCCAGAGGCGCCTGCTGCGGGACATCTCCCATGAGTTGCGCTCGCCCCTCGCCCGGCTCAACGTCGCCCTGGAGCTTGCCCGCCGGCGCTCGGGGGAGGGGCCCTGGAGGCCCTCGACCGCATCGAGCGCGAAACGGGACGGCTGAACGAGCTGATCGGGCAGCTCCTCAGCCTGAACCTTTCTGAGAGCGGCGGAGGCCTGGTCCGGCCGGTTCCCGTCGAACTGGAGCCCCTGGTCAGGGAGGTCGTCGCCGATGCGGACTTCGAGGCCCGAAACCGCAACCGCTCAGTGGTGCTGCAGAAAAGCGGCCCCTTCGCCCTTTCGGGCTCCCGGGAGCTCTGAGGCAGGCGATGGAAAATGTTGTACGCAATGCCCTTCGGCATACCGCGGCGGGCACCGCGGTCGAGGTCGCTCGAGCGCCGTCGCCCAGGGGGCCCTGATCCGGGTGCGAGACCACGGCGCCCGGGGTTCCGGCGGGGGAGCTGCCGAAAATCTTCCAGCCCTTTTACCGGGTGGAGGAGGCCCGGGACCCGGGAGAGCGGCGGCACGGGCATCGGCCTCGCCATCACCGAGCGGGCGGTGCATCTGCACGGGGGCAGCGTTACTGCGGTCAATGCTCCGGACGGGGGCTTGCAGGTAGAGATTGAACTGCCGGAAAAGGGAGCGGATTTTTCGTGATCGATAATTTGCCCCCTACTTTCAAGGAGCCATTTCATGACGATTCAAGCGGTCTCGTTCGTAGCCCGGTCGGGAACCGGGAAAACAACTCTTCTGGAGAAGGTCATCGCCGAGTTGAAGCGGCGCGGGCATAAGGTCGGCGTCGTCAAACATGACGCCCATCGCTTCGCTATCGACCACCCCGGAAAGGACAGCCACCGGTTGACCGCCGCCGGAGCGGACACCATGCTGATTTCCTCCGCGGAGAAGCTCGCTCTGGTGAAGAAGCACGCCGCCTCGCCGCCTATCGAGGAGTTGATTTCCACCTATTTTGCCGACGTGGACATCGTGCTGACCGAAGGGTTCAAACAGGGTGGGTTGCCGAAGATCGAGGTGCACCGGTGCTCTCATGCGCCGGAGCTGTTGTGCCGGGGCGCGGTGAACGACCCGACCTTGATCGCGGTGGCCAGCGACGAGCCGCTCGAACTCGACGTCCCGGTTCTGGACCTGAATCGGCCCGAGGAGGTTGCCGCTTTTTTGGAGGAACGATTTTTATAAAGGCCCCATCCGGACCTGAAGCCTTTCCTTCCCCCCATTCTCATTCATTTCCCCAGAAATCTCACCTCCCCGGCAAGGGGGTAGCTGAGCGCTGGAGCGGCTCGGCAATCTTGCCGGGGAGGTCTCCGGCGTCCTTCTCTTTGCCTTTCTGAAACATAGCCACCGGTAGATCCTGAAAATTGACCTTCATCAAGGTATAATGTTTCAAGGATGTTAGCCTGCTTTGCCGTGTGATGTTGACTTCGTGCTATTGGCCGGGCCTTAAGCGGTGACCGGTCATTCTTTCAGGTGGGATTCCCATGACCTTTTTTCTCATGGCCAGGAGGTTCGTTCCGGCGCTCCTCTTCGCAAGTACCCTGTTCGCCGGCGCTGGTGTCGCGCGGGGAGCCGACCTGCTCGCCGTCTACCGCCAGGCTGTCGCCACCAGTCCGGCTCTTGCCCAGGCTCGCTCCCGCCTGCAGGCAGAGGAGGCCAACCGCCCCCTCGCCCGGGCCGGCCTGTTGCCGCATCTGTCAGCGGCGGCCGGGATCAGTCGCAATCATGCCGACATTACCGGGTTTCCCGCCTTCACGGTTGACGAAGGCTACACGGCTTCCTCCTACAGCGTCACCCTGACGCAGCCCCTCTTCAACGGTCCCTCCTATTCTGCCATGAGTGCCGCCAAGGCCGGGGTTCGAGCGGAGGAGGCGGCCTTGCACGGTGCCGAGCAGCAGCTCGCCCTGGAGGTGAGTCAGGCCTATTTCGCCGTTCTGCGGGCCGCCGCCGAGCGGCGCGTTGCCCAGGGACAGCGCGAGCTGCTGCAGCGTATCCTCGACCAAGCCGAAACCTTCCGCCAGGTTGGCAGCGGCGATATCGTGTCGGTCGACGAGGCGAGGGCTCGCCGGGATGCGACCGAGGCGGATCGAATCCGGGCGGAAAATGCTCTGCGCATCGCCCGGCGCGAGCTCGAACGTCTCACCCACGCACCGGTGGGGGCTCTGCGCGACCTCGGCCCCCTGCAGCCTCAAGGGCCTCATCCGGACCGGATGTCGGCCTGGACCGAGGTGGCGCTGAAAAACCGGTCGCTGCTCGCTCGGGCGCGGGAGGAGCTGCAGGTTTCCCGGCGGCAGATCGACGTTGCCCGCCGGGCCCGCTGGCCGCGGCTCGACCTGGACGCCAGCTACCGCAAGAGCCGGGGAGATTTTCTCCCGGACATCCATCGTGAGGAGGCGCTGGTGGGACTGCGCCTGGAAATTCCCCTTTTTCAGGGAGGTGCCATCGGTGCCCGCGCCAGTCAGGCTCTGGCGACGGCCGAGGCGAGCCGTCACCGACTGGAGGGGGTGGAGGACCGGGTGAAGCTCGAGGCCGATAATGCCTTTCTCGCCCTGGAGAGCAGTGTCACGGAGCTGAAGGCGGCCACCCAGGCCTTCGCCTCGGCCGGCACTGCCCTGGCGGCGACCCGCCAGGGATACCGGGTCGGGACCCGCTCTATCGTCGATCTGCTCACCGTGGTTCAGGATTACGCCGTCGCTCAGCGCAACGACTACCTGGCGCGCTATCGGCACGTGCTCGCCCGCCTCCGGCTCAAGCGGGCTGCGGGGGTCCTCAGCGAAAAGGATCTGCGGGCCGTCAACGCGCTGCTGCTCACGCGCGAGGGGGGAAGCCGCGCGCGGAAGGAGATGTCACCATGAGCAAGAAGCGGATGCTGCTGCCGGTGGGGATTCTGGTCCTGGGAGGGATTGCCCTCGCCGTCTGGTTTGTTTTCTCCGGGGGCAAACAGATGCCGCCGGACACCCTGCGTCTGTACGGCAACGTCGATCTGCGGCAGGTCCGGCTCGCCTTTCAGAGTACCGGGCGCATCTCCCGCATCGACGTGCAGGAGGGGGCCGCCGTTGCCCCCGGCCAGCTGGTGGCGCGGATCGACCCGGTGCGCTACGAAGCGGCGGCCGACCGCGCCCGGGCCCAGGTCGCCGACCGCCGGCAGGTCCTGGCGCGCCTTCTGGCCGGAAGTCGTCCGGAGGAGATCGCCGCCGCCCGGGCCCGGGTCGATGAGAGCCTGGCGGCTCTGCGGGATGCCGAAAAGACCTACCGGCGGGCTAACATCCTGGCCAAGACCGAATATGTTCCCAAGCAGAAGCGCGACGACGCCGAGGCGGCCCTGAAGGCAGCCCGCGCCCGGCTGGATGTCGCCCGCCAGCAGCTCGCCCTGGCGGTGAAGGGCCCACGCAAGGAGGAGATCGCCGCCGCCCGGGCGCGGCTCGCCTCCAGTCGGGCGGCCCTGAAGCTTGCTGCGCAGGAGCTGGCCGACACCCGTCTGTATGCCCCCGCCACCGGGGTTGTTCAGGACCGCCTCCTCGAACCTGGGGACATGGCCTTTCCCCAGACCCCGGTCCTCACCCTGGCCCTCACCAACCCCCTCTGGGTGCGGGCCTACGTGGAGGAGCCGGATCTGGGCAAGATCGCCCCGGGAATCAGGGCCGAGGTCGCCACTGACAGCTTTCCCGGCAAAAAGTATCGCGGCTGGGTGGGGTACATCTCCCCCACGGCTGAATTCACCCCCAAGCAGGTGGAGACCGCCGAGCTGCGCAGCAAGCTGGTTTATCAGGTGCGGATCTATGTCTGCAACCCGCAGAACGAGCTGCGCCTGGGGATGCCGGTCACCGTCAACGTCCCCCTTAACCAGGATCGGAAAGAGGAGCGGGACGGGACACGTCTCGATCGGGCGGACCCCTGCGCGGAGGCGTCACGTGGCGGCGGGGGATAAGCGAGAGGAAACCGCCGCTCTGGCCTTCGACGGGGTGGTCAAGAGTTTTCGCCAAGGGCAGCAGAGCATCCGGGCCCTGGACGGGGTGAGCCTGCAGGTGCGGCCGGGCATCGTCTCCGGCCTCATCGGCCCCGACGGCGCCGGCAAAACCACCTTCATGCGCCTGGCCTGCGGACTGCTGCTGCCCGAGGCGGGAGAGCTGCAGGTGCTCGGAATCGACGTGCGCCGCCGGCCCGAGGAAGTGCAGGGGGCCGTCGGCTACATGCCCCAGCGCTTCGGCCTCTACGAGGACCTGACCGTCGGGGAAAATCTCGCGTTGTACGCCGACCTCAAGGGGGTGCCGCCTTCCCGACGGAAAGGGCGCTATGAGGAGCTGACGCACCTGACCGGTCTCGGCCCCTTTACCGCCCGGTTGGCGGGCAACCTCTCCGGCGGCATGAAACAGAAGCTGGGGCTCGCCTGCACCCTGCTCCAGCCTCCGCGTCTACTGCTGCTCGACGAGCCGACCGTCGGCGTCGATCCGGTTTCGCGCCGCGAGCTGTGGGCCATCGTCTACCGTCTGGTGGAGCAGCAGGAGATGGCGGTGCTGCTGAGCACCGCCTACCTCGACGAGGCCGAGCGCTGCCAGGAGGTGTTCCTGCTGCACGAGGGACGGCTGATCGGCCACGGGGAACCGGCCGGCTTCAGCCACCGGATGGAGGGGCGCTGCTTCCATGTGCGCGCCCCGGGGGTGAACAAGCGCCTCCTGCAGAAGGAGCTGACGGGGGCCGAGGGGGTCGTCGACGCCACCGTGCAGAAGGACGGCGTTCGCCTGGTGATGGCCCCGGGGAACCCGCCCGAGGTGCAGGCTCTTCTTCCTGGTCGCACCGGGGTGACGCTGGAGGCGGTCGCGCCGCGTTTCGAGGACAGTTTCGTCACCCTGCTGCGCGAGCAGGTGGGACTTCCCTCCCCGCCGACGATGGCGATTCCCCTCGCCACTGAAAGCGCCGGCGGCGAGGCGGTGATCGTGGTGCGTGATGTGCAGCGGCGCTTCGGGGAGTTCTACGCCGTGCGGGGGATCTCCTTTTCCGTGCGCGCCGGGGAGGTCTTCGGCCTTCTCGGGGCCAACGGCGCCGGCAAGTCCACCACCTTCCGCATGCTCTGCGGCCTGCTTCCGGCCTCGGCGGGAAGCCTGCAGGTAGCCGGACGGGACCTGCGCCGCGCCGCCGCCCAGGCGCGCGGCCGCATCGGTTACATGGCCCAGAAGTTCTCCCTCTACCCCGACCTGAGCGTTCTCGAGAACCTGCGCTTTTTCAGCAGCGCCTACGGGCTTTCCGGCCGCGCCCAGCGGCAGAGGATCGACTGGGCGCTGGAGGAATTCGAACTGGCCAACCTCGCCGGCACCGCCAGCGGCACTTTACCGCTCGGCTTCAAGCAGCGCCTCGCCCTCGCCGCCGCCCTGATGCATGGGCCGGAGATCCTCTTTCTCGACGAACCGACCTCGGGGGTCGATCCCCTGGCCCGGCGCGAGTTCTGGCAGCGTATCGGCGTGCTGGCCGAGCGGGGGGTGACGGTGCTGGTGACCACCCATTTCATGGAGGAAGCCGAGTACTGCGACCGCCTGGTGATCATGGCCCAAGGGGAGATTCTCGCCGAAGGAACCCCCGAATCCCTCAAGGGGCGTTTCCGCAGTGCCGGTCGGCCCGAGCCGACGATGGAGGATGCCTTCATCGCCCTCATCGAAGGGCGCCGGGAAGGGGAGGGCGTACCGTGAGTCCGAAAGGGGACGAGAGCGAAATCCGCCGCCCCGCCCTGCTGCGCCTGCGGGGGTTGCTGCGCAAGGAGATGTGGCAGATCGTCCGCGATCCCTCCAGCATCGCCATCGCCTTCATCATGCCCCTGGTGCTGCTTCTGCTGTTCGGCTACGGCGTCTCTCTCGATGCCCGGCACACCCCCATCGCCCTGGTGGTGGAGCACCCGACCCCCCTCACCGCAAGCTTTACCGGCGCTTTCTCCCACTCGGAGTACTTCGCCCCCCGGCATTTCGACGACATCCGGGCGGCGGAGGGCGCCCTGGCCGCAGGGCGGGTGCAGGGGATCGTCTGGTTGCGGGGGAATTTCGGCTCCCGGGTCCTTGCCGCCGACCCGGCGGATATCGGGGTCTTCGTCAACGGCGTCGACGCCAACACCGCCCGCCTCGTCGAGGGGTACGTGCAGGGGGTCTGGAGCACCTGGCTGGCCCAGCGCGCCGCCGCTAGGGGGAAGCCGCTGCGGCCGGTGATCGAGCTGCAGCAGCGGATCTGGTTCAACCCGGGATTGCGCAGCCGCGATTTTCTGGTGCCGGGATTGATCGCCATCATCATGACCCTGATCGGCGCCCTGCTCACCTCCCTGGTGGTGGCCAGAGAGTGGGAGCGCGGCACCCTGGAGGCGTTGCTGGTCACCCCGGTGCGGGTTCCCGAGATCCTGCTTGGCAAGTTGATCCCCTATTTCATCCTCGGCATGGGAGGGTTGGTCTTTTCGGTGGGGATGGCGGTCTGGCTCTTCCACGTGCCGCTGCGAGGTTCGCTCTGGGTGCTGCTCGGCACCTCGGCGCTCTTTTTGCTCGCAGCGCTGGGGATGGGTCTGCTGATCTCGACAGTGGCCCGCAACCAGTTTATCGCCTCCCAGGCGGCGATCATCGCGACCTTTCTGCCGGCCTTCATTCTCTCGGGTTTCATCTTCGACATCGGAAGTATGCCCGCACCGATCCGGCTTCTCACCCATGTGCTCGCCGCCCGCTATTACGTGGCGATCCTGCAGACGGTCTTTCTCGCCGGCAACGTCTGGAAGGTGGTCATCGCCAATTCCCTCGCCCTGATCGCCATGGCCGCCTTTTTCCTGTTGATGGTTCGCCGCAGAACGAGAAAGAGGTTGGAGTAGGGGGCAGGTCGGGACGCGGGATGCGGGATGCGGAAACCTAAACCCGTTCCATCCGGAGGTTGGATTTTAAAAACCCGCTGAAGGAGTGCCCTTACAACTTACCCGACCGGTTGGCGCGCTCAAGCACTGTTCCAATCACGTGGAGGCGCCACGAAGTGTCCTACGTGTTTTGTACCCAGACGTTGTAAAGAGCTTGGAATCCCGGCGAAAGAAAGGCTCCCGGCAGGGAAAGGCATTTTTGCTTACTTTTGTTGCCGCCTGGACAAAAGTAAGGCGCCTGGCGGGGCGCGACCCGCCGGCTTTGGTTCGAGAATTTCGTTTATCTCTTAGAAAAGTGGCATTAGCCTTTCAATTGCACAGGTAACAAACTCAAGGAGTCTTTCCTATGTGGCGACGCATCCTCGCCCTGATCCACAAGGAATTTCTGGCCCTGCTCAAGGACCCCAAGAGCCGCACCGTGCTCATCGTCCCGCCGCTGATCCAGCTGCTGGTCTTCGGCTACGCGGCCACCTTCGACGTAAACCGGGTGCCCCTGGCGGTCTACAACGAGGACGCGGGGCAGGCCTCTCGCGAGCTGCTCGCCCGCTTCGAGGGCTCGAAAAATTTCCACCTGGTCGGCACCCTGGAGCGCGAGGGCCAGATTGCTCCCCTGATCGACGACAAACGGGCGCTGATGGTGCTGCACATCGGGCCGCGCTTTACCCGCGACCTGCTGCAGGGTCGCCCGGGCGCGGTGCAGCTCATCGTCGACGGGCGCAACTCCAACACCGCCGCCATCGTCGCCGGGTATGCCCGGGAGATCGTCACCCGCTTTTCGAGCGCCTGGGCCGCCGCCCGGGGGCGCCCCCCGGCGCCTGCCCGGCTGCGGGTGCGGGCCTGGTTCAACAGCAATCTGGAGAGCCGCTGGTTCATCGTGCCGGGGATCGTCGGTCTGCTGACCCTGGTGGTGACCATGCTGGTAACCGCCCTGTCGGTGGCCCGGGAGCGGGAGGCGGGAACCTTCGACCAGCTGCTCGTCACCCCCCTGCGGCCGGTGGAGATCCTGCTCGGCAAGGCGCTACCGGGTTTCCTCATCGGCTTCGTCGAGGCGACCCTGATCATCGTGGTGGCCGTCGCCTGGTTCCACGTCCCCCTGCGCGGCAGCCTTGCGGCTCTCTACCTCGGCCTCTTCCTCTTTCTCCTCTCCTCCATCGGTGTCGGCCTGATGATCTCCTCCATCTCCGTCACCCAACAGCAGGGACTGCTCGGTGCCTTCCTCTTCCTGGTGCCCGCCATCATCCTTTCGGGCTTTGCCACGCCCATCGCCAACATGCCCGAGATCGTCCAGAAACTGACACTGCTCAACCCGATGCGCTACTTCATGGTTATCCTGCGGGGGGTCTTCCTGCAGGGGAATTCTCTGGCGGCCCTCTGGCCCCAGTACTGGCCCATGGCCGCCATCGGTCTGGCGACCATGGCGCTCGCCGGACGGTTGTTCCGGCACCGCCTCTATTGAGAGAAGTGCGTCCGGCGAACAGTCCTTGTCGTCGTTCTTCCCGGTGATAGACTGGAAGACACTCGCAGGAGGCGCCGATGCGGTCGTTTCGTTTCACGGATGGCTTCGAGGAGCGGTTGTTTCAGGCCATTCCTCCGGAATTCAGTCGATTCGGCCCGGTGAAGGCAGGGGACGGCATCTGTCGTTTGCAGCCCGTGGCTCACTGGGCGGAGCTGAGCCTTGAAGCCCTGCCGCTCATTCCCCTGAAAAAATTCCTTCTTCCTCCCCGGGACGAACTCTGGCGGATGGAGACCTCGGGCTATCGGCCTCCCGCTGCGTCAGCGCCCCTGGCGCTGGTGGGGATTTCCCCCTGCGATCTGTACGGCCTGTCTTATCTCGACCGGGTGTTCGTCGACGATCCCCATTACCGGCGGCGCCGTCAAAATCTTCTGGTCATCGGGACCGCCTGCGCCCCCAGTGAGTCCTGTTTCTGCCCGCCCCGGAAAGAGGCTCCCCCCTTCGATCTCTTTCTGGCTTCCAAGCGGATCTGGGTGGGCTCTCCGGGAGGGGAGGCCCTGCTGGACGGGTTGGGATCGGATCTGTCCGATGAGCCGGAAGCCCGGCTTCCGGAAGAGATGTTTCAGGGGCAGGGAAGTCTTTCGCCGGAAAACCTCGAAGAGCTCTTTTTGGACAGGGCCGACGCCCCTCTCTGGCGCCGGGTTGGAGGTCGCTGCCTTTCCTGCGGCGCCTGCGCGGCGGTCTGTCCCACCTGCTACTGCTACGACGTGGTGGACGAGGCACTCCCCGGCGGACCCGTCATCCGCCATCGGGAGTGGGACAACTGCTTTTTTCGCACGCATGCCCTGGTGGCGGGTGGGCACAATTTTCGCCCCGGCCGGGAGGCGCGGCTGCGCTTCCGGTTCGAGCACAAGCTGCTCGGCTTCGGCGAGCTGCGCGGAACCTCCTCCTGCGTCGGCTGCGGACGCTGCGGCCACGCCTGCCCTGTGGATATCGACATCGCGGAGGTGCTGACGACGCTGACCGAAGGAGGGGCCCGATGACGGTCGATTTTCTCCCGATTCCCGCAGTTATCGAAAGGATCGATCGCCGGGTCCGCGACCACCACGTTTTTTCCTTTCGACTTTCCTCTCCGCTCACCGTCGCCCCCGGACAGTTCCTGGAGTTCTCGATTCCCGGGGCCGGGGCCTTCCCGGTGTCGAGCGCCGCCTATCCCTCAGGCGGCACCTTCGAGGCCTGCATTCGCAAGGCGGGCCGGGTGACGGCGGCCCTGTACGGACTCAGCGAAGGGGCGACCGTCGGGTTTCGCGGCCCCTTCGGCAACGGCTTTCCGCTCTCGGCTTTCGAGGGCAGGGACGTTCTGCTGGTGGCGGGAGGGCTGGGTATGGCCCCGTTGCGGGGGCTGCTCCAGGCCCTCCTGAGCCAACGGGAGCGTTTAGAGCGGCTCATCCTGCTCTACGGTTCCCGCGAGCCCGAACTCCTCCTGTTCCGGCCGGAACTGGAAGCGCTGGCTGATTCGGGCACGCTCACGGCACGCTTTTCCGTCGATTTTACCACTGAATTGCCCTGGTCGGCGGGGCGGTTTTTGTGCAAGGTCGGCCTGGTGACCGAACTGCTCGAGGGGCTGGAATTCACCCCGGATCGAACCGTCGCCGCCGTGTGCGGCCCGCCGGCGCTCTATACCTGTGTTCCCGAAGAACTGGCGTCCCTCGGGGTCGATCCGGCAGCGATCTACCTGACCCTCGAGCGGCGGATGAAGTGCGGCGTCGGGCAGTGCTGCCACTGCGTGACCGGCGGCGTGTTCGTCTGCCGGGAAGGGCCGGTTTTCACCCTCGAGCAGGTGCGAACGATAGAAAATGCGATTTGACGGCGACCCCGGGCGGCAGCAGGATAGATGTTCAGATGGGGGACTGTCTGCCTGTCCAAGGGCGGCCACGGGGGGCCGCCCCTACAGAAAAACGCAGGTAAAAGGTAAAATATGAAAAAGTTGCGCCTGGCCTACGTGCGCTTCACCTCCTGCTGCGGTTGCCAGTTGACCCTTCTCAACTGCGAAGAGGAACTGTCCGCTCTCGCCGCGAGGCCGATATCGTGGCCTTCGACATGGCCTCTTCCCGGCCGGATGATCGCGGGGAACTCGATGCGGTGCTGGTGGAGGGGTCGATCTCCCGCCCCGAGGAACTCAGCCAGTTGCTGGAGCTGCGCCGCCGCGCCCGGGTGCTCGTCGCCGTCGGCGCCTGCGCCCTGACCGGGGGGGTGAACACCCTCGGCGGAGCCGACCGGGCGGCCCTGTGCGACCAGGTGTACGGCGAAACGGCCCGGGAGAAGACCACCTTCCCGCCCCAGCCCCTGGCGCGCTTCGTCAAGGTCGATCTGGAGGTTGCCGGCTGCCCCCTGAGCGCAGCGAGCATCTGCTGACCTTGGGGGCGCTGGCCCGGGGGGTGCTTCCGGCTCTGCCCGAGTATGCCGTCTGCATGGAGTGCCGACAACGGGAAAACCGCTGCCTGCTGATCGAGGGGAAGCAGCCCTGCCTGGGGCCTGTGACCCGGGCCGGATGCGGAGCCCTGTGCCCGTCCTTCGGCGTGGTGTGCGAAGGCTGCCGGGGGCTGGCGGCCGAGGCCAACCGGGAGGAGGAATTTCGCCTGCTGCTCGACCAGGGTCTGTCGGAGGCAGAAATCCGCAGCCGCATGGAACGCTTTACCGGGAGATCCCATGAGGACCGTTAGTCTGCATCCCCTGACCCGAGTGGAGGGCCACGGCCGGGTGGACCTCGTCCTTCAGAAGGGCCGGCTGGTGCAAGCCCGGGTCTCGCTGCTCGAATCCCCACGGCTTTTCGAAGGGCTGGTGGTGGGGCGCTCTTTCGCCGAGGTCCCGGCCTTGGTCTGCCGGGTCTGTGCCATCTGCTCGGCGGTCCATCGGGTGGCGGCGGCCGGGGCCCTGGAAAAGGCCCTGGGGCTCAAGATCCCGGCCGCGGCGCGAAAGGTCAGGGAGCTGCTGTTGCTGGGGGGGCACATCGAAAGCCATGCCCTGCACCTTTTCTGCCTGGTGCTCCCCGATCTGTTCCAGGCCGCGAGCATCATCGATCTGCTGCGCGCCGGCAACGAGATCGCCCGGGAGGGCCTGGCCTTAAAAAAACTGGGCAACCGGCTCCAGGAGCTGGCCGGAGGGCGGGTGATCCATCCGGTCAATGTTGAGGTGGGGGGCGTTCTGCGACTTCCGGATCGAAGGGAGCTTCACTCGCTTTTGACTGAAATCGACACCTGGGAGAAGCGCCTGCCGGAACTGGTCGCTCCCTTTGACCGCGCAGAGAACTACCCGCCAGCCAAGCCGGCCCTCGGGACCCGGATTTCTGTCTCCGGGGGAGGGGGATTTTCCCTCTTCGGGGAAACCCTGTCCCTTTCCGACGGACGGGTGGTCGCCGGAGAAAAATACCGGGGGCTGCTGGCGGAAAGGCCCGTTTCTCACTCCAACGCCAAAGAGTCCGGAGAGGAAAGCGCCCCCTTTCTGGCCGGCGCCTTGGCGCGGTTGGAAAACGCTGGGCGATCCGGATGCGGTCTCGCTTTTCCTCCGGCGTCTTTCGGTATCCACGGCAACAACGCCGCCCAAGGGAGGGAGCTGTTCTGGGTGTTACAGAGGATGCGCCGTTTGGGGGAAGATCTTCTGGAATGCGAAGGAGGAGAGCCGCTGCTGGCGGAGGTGCGTCCCGGAGCGGGGATCGGAACGGAGGTCATCGAGGCCCCCCGCGGCTTGCTGATCCATCACTACGCTCTCGACGATCGTGGTCGGGTCGTCGCCGCCGACATCGTTACACCGACTGCAATCAATCAGGCGACGATGGAGGGACAGCTGCTGGCCGATCTGGCCGACGCCGGCTCAGAGGCCGACATGGTCATTCGTGCCCAGCGCCTCATCCGCGCCTATGACCCCTGTATCTCCTGCTCGGTGCACGTGCTTCGGGTTAAGGAGGGGAGGTGACTCTTCCTCCTTAGCAATTGGGATGGTGAAACGGCCCCTTTTCCAATCTACAAAAATTCCCCGCCGAGGTAGTGTCCGAAATACCCCAGTTTGGATGAGATCGTGATGCCGGCCTCCTTGAGTCGGGGGAGAAATTCGGTTTCTATTCGCTCCGGAGTCATGCGGAAATCGGGACCGACCATGCAGAGGCAGCCGGGTAAATCGCCGCCGGCGCTGAACAGCGGTACGGCAACGCTGGCGATTCCCTCGCCCAGACACTCGAAGTCGGTGCAGGCTCCGGCTTGCCGGATGGTTGAAATTTCTTTTTGGGGGGAAAAGGAGGGTGCCTGATTGTCGGGGGGAGGATCGCCTGGCTTCATACCGGGCCCGATGCCGCCGGCCAAGAGGATCTTTCCGGCCGCGGTGGCTCCCAGCGGGTAGTGTTTTCCCACCAGGGAGATAATTTTGACCTGGTGGCTGGTGTCCACCATGTCGAGGAAAAGGACATCTTCGCCTCGCCGAATGGCGATATAGATCGCTTCGTTGCACTCGCGCACCAGCCTCTCCATGACCGGCCGGGCCTTTCGCAACAACCCCATGCGCGAGAGGATCTTCTGGCCCATCTCGTAGGCCGAAGTCCCCAGGCGGTATTTGCCCGACCCACTTTCCCGCTCCACGTAACCCCGGTTTTCAAAGGTCGCGAGAAGACGAAAGACGCTGGTTTTATTCATTCCGAGTTTTTCGCTCAGGCGGGAGATGCGGACCTCGTCCCCTTCTTCGCAGAGAGCTTCCAGAACGTCAAGGGCGTTTTCGACAGACTGGATGGAGTAAGAATCCTTCTCTCGGCCGGGCAATGGGCGACTCCTTGGCATCTGCGGCAAGCTTTCGGATTGCCGGCTCCGGGATGGACTTTCTCCCGTCGATATAGGGGGAAATGGCTTGTTGGCGTCAACGATAAATTAATACGATGTTCTATTTTTGTCAATACGATTGTTTTGAGCGAAACCCTGTATAAGAAGTATGACGAATGGAAATTCCGGAAAGAATAGCCTTGACGGCCGGCTGGGTCGTTTTGGGAAATGTTTGTTTTTATCGATTAATAATGCAATTCGGAACGTTTTTAACGCCTCTTTGAGATAGGATAAAAGACTTTTTCGGAACGGTGGTTTGACTATGGGGCTACCGGTAGGTACGGGGGAAAGGTGAATCAGCCGTTGCCCAGGAGAAGCTTATCGATGATCGGGCGGTCGGCGGGCAGCAGGGTATACTCCTCCAGGTCGGAGGGGAATACCCAGCGGTGTTCGGCGACTTCGACGTTCCGGATGCATTCCGACAGCGGTCGGCACTCATAGGCCAGGATCAGGACCGGGCCCCACTTCGTACCGGTAGTAGACCGCTTCGAAAATGGAGCCGACCTCGATCCGCAGGTCGAGTTCTTCGACGATTTCACGCCGCAGACAGTCCTGCGGGGTTTCGCCGCCATCCATCTTGCCGCCGGGAAACTCCCACATCCCCGCATATGGCCGACCCTCCGGGCGGCGGGTGATGAGCACTTTACCGGCATCTCGGAGAATGGCGGCGGTGACGAGCAGGGGAAGCATGGAGACCTCCATGTGAGGGGAGTCGGTCGGACGGATATCGGCCACTGTATCGCGGGTCCGATTCGGAAGAAAAGTTCTTTTTTGCTGACAGGGGCGTGGCCGGTGTGCTAAAAGGTCACCCGCTGAGCCCTGTTCGTACTTCCTCGGGGTTCGGGGAGACGTTGCCATGTTCAAACTTTCGGAAAAGGGGCGGGGCATTCGGGATATGTTCGATGCCATCGCGCCCCGCTACGATCTGCTCAACCGGTTGCTTTCCCTGGGGATCGATCGCCGCTGGCGAACCTTTGCGGTGGGGCAGCTCCAGGTCCCCGCCGGGGGGAAGGTGCTCGACGTGGCCACCGGTACCGGTGATGTGGCCCTGGAAATTGCCTCGCGCACCCCCGATTCAGTTCGCATCGTCGGCGAAGACTTTACCCAGGGGATGCTGGTACATGGTCGGGAAAAGATCCACAAGTCCCCCTACCGGCATCGAATCCATCTGGTGAATGCGCCCTGCGAGGCGATGCCCCACCCCTCATCCACCTTTGACGGAGTCACCATCGCTTTCGGCATCCGCAACGTCGTCGACCGCCCGGCGGGCCTCAGGGAGATGTGCCGGGTCCTGAAACCGGGGGGGCGGGCCGTCATTCTGGAATTTTCCAACCCTCCCAGCCGCCTCTTCAAGGCCCTTTACTATTTTTACTTTCGCCGCATCCTGCCCGCCATCGGCGGGCTTTTCTCCCAGCGCAGCGCCTACCAGTATCTTCCCGATTCGGTGCTGGAATTTCCCGATCGGGAAGTTTTCAAGAAAATGATGGCGGAAGCGGGATTTAGCGAAGTGCGCCATTTCGACCTGACCTTCGGCATTGCCACCGTCTATGTGGGCGACCGCCCCGGCTGATCCTTCCCTTTCCCTACTTCCCGTTCTCCTGTTTCAGCAGCTCCCCCATATCGGTAATGACCTTTCCCGGCAGGCCGAAAATCCTCTTGAAGATCCCGAAAACCTGATCGGAAATCGACGTGATGGGGATGGCGGTGACCCCCGGGTCGTCGCTCTTTCCCCTGATTTTGAAGTACGCGGTGATCAGCGCCTTTTGCTTCCCGGTCAAAATCCAGCCGGCAAGTGGAATATGGGTGATGATCTTGTCAACGGTTTTCAGCGGCTTGACCCCGAGGATCAGGTCCACTTTCTGGTCCTGAAGATTCATCTGCCCAACGAGGGAGAGGTTCATGGCGTTGCTGTCGACGAACAGATCGTTGGTGGACAGAACGCCCCGGCGCAGGGTGAAGGAACCCTTCAGCCGGGTAAAGGGCATGCCCTCCAGCGACATATCGGGAAGTTTGAAGGTGAGGATCTGCGATACGTTGAGAAGGGAAAAGACCTTCGAGAGAAACTGAAACTTGTGCAGGACGCCCTTTTTGACCTCCATATTGAAGCCCCCCATCGAGGTGGGGAGAAAATCCTTGCCGGCGCGCCCCTGCAGGTAGAAGTCCCCCTTCATCGTTCCGGTAATCAGCCCTCGCTTTTTTAGTAATTGGCGATAGATCGCCGCGGCGTCGAAGTTTTCCAGGTGCCCGGAAATTTTCAGCAGGGGAGGCGCGCCGGCGCTGTGGTCAACCACCACCTGACCGGTGAAGTATCCCTTGCCCGCGTAAAAATGCAGCGGCTGGATGAGAAGGGCCCCGTCGTGCAGGGTGATTTCCCCTTCTGCCCGTTCGAAATGCAGATCGCCAAGGGTTCCCTTTTTGGCTTTGGCGAGAATAAAGAGCGAACCATGTTGGGCCCGCTTCTTCTCTTTCGGTTTCTTTTCCGCCGGGGGCCCCTGCCAGAGGTCGATGACCTGGTCGATGTCGGCCTGATCCGATTCGATGTCGAGGTTCACTCGCGCCCCTGGGACGAAGGCGATCGTTCCCCGCACGGTGGCTTTCGTGCCGCCGTTCAGAAAGACGGTGGCCGGGGCGAAGGCCAGATGGTGCCGGTCGATGACCAGGTGCGCATCGAGGTCGTGGAGCAGGGCCCTTTTGGAGAAAAAGAAGAGACCGTCGCCCCGGATGGTCGCGGCGCGAACGTCCAGTTTGAGCCGCGGATGGGCGAAGTCTGCCAGGGTCCCGCGAAGATGGAGCGGAGAGCTCCCGAGCTTGGCGGTGACGTTTTTAAATCGGGCCCCCTTTGCCGACAGGAGGATTTGTCCGTTCGCCTGACTGAGGTCGGCGATCACCCCCGTCAGGTGAATGCCGAAGTTGTGCAGGGTGATACGCCCTCCGCGGCTGCGGATTTTGCCGGCTGCTCCCGAGGCACGGTAGTGGAGGGAAATTTCCCCCCGGGGACGAAGCTCGGCGAGGATCGGCGCCCGGGGGAGGAGTCGGGCCAAGTCCAGGCCCGGGACGTCGATCGCGACCCGAAAGGTTTTCCCGGCGGGCTGATAGTCTCCGCTGACCTGTAGCTCCAGAGGGGCGATCTTCAGGGTTCCCTTTTTCAGCGACAGGCGGCCCGATGAGAGTTCTGCCGACAAGGAAAGATCCCCCGGGACGCCGGCGGGTTTTGCCGCCTGCTGTTTGAACCGAAGGGCCAGGGGGGTCAGATCGGCATGGACGGAGGCCAGAAGATCGTTCGTGGTGCCTCCGAGGGTCAGGGCGAGGGGAAGAGCCCCGTCGACCCGAAGGCCCTCCGGCAGTTTCCCGGGAAGGTAGGGCATGGCCTCTTCAACGGGCACGGTCCCGGAGGCCTCCAGTGAGATCGCCGGCGCCGGCAGAAAAGGGTGGTTCAGGGACCCCTTGAACCGGATCGGCGTTTTCCCAAGAAGGGCGTGGCCACCCTCAAGAGTCAAGCGGTGGTCGGCATAAACGGCCGTTACCGAGACAGCGGTGAGAGATTTCGATTGGGGCAGGGACACCACGCCGTCTTCCAAAGTCGCCTGGGCGCTCTGCAGGGGGAAGTTTTCGTTCAGGTGGCGAAAGGCCGAAATCGGTCCGGCGAACCGGACCTTGGTGAGTTGCAGGGTCCCCTTGCGGAGGCGTTGCCTGACGCGGGACAGTGCGGCCGGGGAACCTTCATCGGGAAGATAGCGGATCAGCTTGAGAACGGGAAGGGCAGAGCTGGAGAGAGTTCCCTCAAGATAGGTCGAACCGCCTTTTTGGCTCGCAGTCAACGCTCCCCGAACCTCGAGACCGTCGGTGGCGACAGCGAGATCCGTGAATCGATCTGCCCCGGCGGTGGCGCTCCAGATGCCGCTGCAGGAAAGATGCGTCAACTCAAGGGGGCGGCGATAGAGCCGGGGAAAGCGGAAATCGAGACCGTTGCCGACCAGAGAAGCCTTGACCGCCAAACCGGCGGCAGCTGTGCCGTGCAGGCTGAGATCAACTGTCGCCTCTCCCCGGGCGGAAAGATTTCCATCCAGGACATAGTGTTGAAGAAAAGAAGCCGGGGCGAGATCCCCGAAATGGATGGTCATGTCCCACTGGTGGTGGCTCCAGTCGGAGAGGGTCGGCCCCGGGGTGAAGGTGCCGGTCAGGGAAAGGGGCGCGGCTGCTTTGCCTTGCTTTAGATCTGCTGAGAAATGCAGCTCTGTTGGTTTTTGCAGAGACAGGTTAGCAAAAGTGCCGTTGATATTTTCCAGAATTGCCGAAAAGGGCCGGGCGGGATTCCGGCGGTCGATGAAATGGATCGTTCCGTTGTGTAGCACCAGAGACCGGATTGCCTCGGCGAGGAATAACGGAGCTGTGTGTGAAAGGGGTGGCGGTGCATTGCCCTTAGGCTCGGAATGCGGGGCCGGGTTGAGGACCAGGCGGAGCCGAGGGGCGTCGACCAGAATCCTGCGAAAGGCAAGGTGCCCCTCGAAAAGCGGCCAGAATTCCATTTGCAGATAGAGATGTTTGACCCGCAGGACGCTGCCCTCTCCCCCGCGGGGGCCAACGACCACGTCGGAAAATTTTACCGAAGGTCCGTGAAGTAGCGACAGGTGGGCTTCTCCCAGCTGAACCGGCTCGGACAGCCGTCGGGAGAGTTCCGCCTGCAAAGGGTCCCGGTACCGGTTCAGATCGAAGGTGGCGGTGAAAACCGCCGCGGCGACAAGGACGATGAAACAGCAAATGCCCAGGATGGAGAGAAAAGGGTGGCGTCGGAACATGAGGCACCGTTTGGAAGTTGTCGTTAAATGCCGCGGGAAGAACGTTCAGAAGCCCCTCCTGACAGGGCAGGGTGATAAGCGTTGATTCTCCCAGTATAGGGGATTGGCGGTGACTATGGTAGTCTCAAATTGCCGGGAGGAAAAGGGGGACGTCCCTGTGGGGACGGCTAAAAAGGTCAAGAGCCGCGGTGCTTGCTATTTTCGTCTGTGTCATGGGAGGGGAAAGCCCAGGGTTTCGATGGCGCGTCGGAGGGCTTCCGGCAACGGGCACTCGACGGCGATGAGGCGGCCGTCCGCTGGATCCGGGAAAGCCAGCCGACGACAGTGGAGAAAAAGCCGATTCATCCCGGGAGGCGAAGTGCCGCCGTAGCGCCGATCGCCTGCCAGAGGATGGCCGGCATCGGCAAATTGCCTTCGGATCTGATGCTTTCTGCCACTTTGCAGGCGCAGTTCCAGCAGCGACCAGTCCCTGTTCCCGGCCAGCAGGCGATACAGAGTGACGGCTTCTTTGATCTTCCCCTTAGCCGGCACCGGGGAATCAAGCCGGCCGTCGCCTTCGATCCGCCCCCGGACCAGAGCCAGATAGAACTTCTCGACGTCCTCCTCCATGAAAATTTTCCCCAACGCCGAACAGGCCTGACGCCCCTTGCCGAACAAAACCGGTCCGGAGGTCTCGACGTCCAGGCGGTGAACGGGGGCCGTAGTGAAGGGTGCTTTTCGCTTTTTCATCAGGGCCTGGACGCGCCCCGCCAGATGGTCCCTTTCGTGTCCGACGCCCCGATGGACCGCCAGGTCGGCGGGTTTGAATGCCACCAGCAACCGCTCGTTTTCAAAAAGGATGAGCACTTCGGCGGGGGCCGGCTGTGCTAACAACTGTTCAAGACGCCTGCTGCCGGGCAAAACCAAGCGGTCTCCCGACGCCAGTCGGGAGTCTGGCGCCAAGGGGAGCCCCTCCCGGCTGATTTTCCCCCGGCGGGTCAGCTGTCGCAGGTAAGAGGCGGGGGCAGCCGAAATACGACGTTCCAGCACTTCCAAAACGGTCAGTCCGTTTTCCTTTTCGGAGATAAGCCACTCGATCATGGGGGCATCATAGGCCCGTTTGCTCTTCCAGGCAAGGATCGGACGGCTCCCTGCGGAAAATGAGCGTTTAAGTGTTTACATGGAATTTTGAGATTGTTAACATGATG
The DNA here is from genome assembly GCA_963734995.1 of uncultured Chloroflexia bacterium. Taxonomy (GTDB): domain Bacteria; phylum Chloroflexota; class Limnocylindria; order Limnocylindrales; family CSP1-4; genus CAIXZV01. The sequence continues at coordinate 9,912 of CAVTJD010000012.1, read as the reverse complement.
CGTTGTCCAGAACCTCCGGGACGGTAATTCGCCAGCCCCCTATTTAAGTTATTCCCCATGAAAATCAAACGGATCGAAATCGTCGGCTTTAAATCCTTTGTGGACCGGGTGACCGTGGACTTCCAGGATGGGATCACCTCTGTGGTCGGGCCCAATGGTTGCGGCAAAAGCAATATCGTCGACGCCATCCGCTGGGCCATGGGGGAGCAGAACGCCAAAAATCTGCGGGGCCGTTCAATGGAAGACATCATTTTCGGCGGCAGCGAATCCCGCAAACCGCTGGGAATGGCCGAAGTGTCTCTGGTTTTTTCCAACGCCGACGGACTTGCTCCGCCTGCGTATCGCGCCTACGAAGAGATCATGGTGACCCGGCGGCTCTACCGTAACGGGGAGAGCGAATATCTGATCAACAAGACCCCCTGCCGCCTGCTCGACATCAGCGAACTGTTCATGGATACGGGGATCGGCGCCCGCGCCTATTCCATCATCGAGCAGGGCAAAATCGGCATGATCCTCAACGCCAAGCCGGAGGATCGCCGCTTCCTGATTGAAGAGGCGGCCGGAGTCACCAAGTACAAGTCCCGCAAGAAAACGGCTCTGCGCAAGATCGAAGCGACGAAACAGAACCTGATCCGGCTCGGGGATATCATCTCTGAAGTTCGCCGGCAGCTCTCCAGTCTCAAGCGCCAGGCGCAAAAAGCCGAGCGTTATCGGACCTATCGGGAGGAGTTGAAGGGGATCGAAACCCGCTTCGCCCGGGAGCGCTACTGCGAATTGCAGGTCGAAAGCGACGCGGTCTCCACCCGCGAGGCGCACTGCCAAAAAACCTTGGACGGCTTGTCCGGCCAATTGGCAAAGGGCGACCTGGACCTTGAGGCCCTTCGGTTGCAGCAGGTATCCCGGGAAAAGGAGGTCACCCAGGGGCAGGAGCGCGTCTTCCACCTGACCTCGGAAATTCAGAAGGTCGAGGGGCGGATCGAATTCGGCGAGAAGGAGCGCGGCAATCTCGACCGCCAGCGCGAGCGTCTGGACGCCGAAGGCGAAGAGGTCGCCCGGCGGCTGGCCGAATTGGATGCCGAAGAACAAAGCTTGCGGCAAAGCGGAGCCAACCTGGGGGACGAGCTGGAAGGCTCCGTGCGCCGACTGATCGAGGGGGAGGCCCATCTGGATGATTCCGCCGCCCGGGAGCAGGAGCTTGCCGACACCCTCGAAAGCGCCCGCCAGAGCCTTTACGCGGTCCTGACCGAACTCTCCCGGGCCGGCTCCCGGCAGGAGGATGCCGAAAGGCGCCTTCAGGGGCTCGATGAACGGACCGCCCGGAATCGCTCCGAGGCGGTCGGGATCCGGGAGAAAGTCGAAGAGAGTCAAGAGGTGCTCGCCGAGCTCGAGCGGAGCGTGACGCGGTCTCGAGAACAGCTTCGCGCGCTGGAGCAGGACCGGGAAGAGGGGCAGGAGGCGATTCGCACGCTGCGCCGGCGCAGCGAGGAAAATGAGAATGCCCTGCAGGAGCGGCGGGAGGAGCTGAACCGCCAGCGCTCCCGCCTCGAATCTCTGGCCGAGCTGGAAAAGAATCTGGAGGGGTACGATCCCGGCGTCCAAGTGCTCCTGCGCGAGCCGGGGTTCGGCGAGCGGTTCGCGGGGATGGTGGCCGATGCGCTGGAGGTGCCCGCCTCTCTGGAAGCGGCCGTCGAGGCGGTTCTGGGCGATCGTCTGCAGGCCCTTCTGGCCGATCGGATCGATGATGTGGAGGCCTCCCTGGCGTTTCTCCGGTCCAGGGAAGGGCGCTGCACCTTTCTGTTGCCGGGATTTTCGGGCGCGGCGCCGACCTTTTTCGACGGCGGCACGCCACTCTTGGAAGCGGTCCGTCCCCGCTCCGGCGACGGGGAGCGGGTTGAGGCCTTGCTGGCGGGGGTTTTCCTGGTCGAGAGTTTGCAGCCCTTTTTGACCGGCGGTGTGCCGCCGGGGGTTACACTGGTGACCGAATCCGGCGAAACCCTGACCGGTCGGGGGGAATTGCGGGGCGGCGGCGCCGCAGTCCTGAATCAGGGGCTGTTGCACAAAAAGCGGGAAATGAAAGAGCGCGCCCTGCAGGTGGATCGTCTCACCCAGGAAGTGGATGTGCTTCAGCAGCAGCGGGAGCAGTGGCGCGCCGATCTGTCCGCGGCAGAAGAGCACCTGCAGGAGACGGAAGCCGCCCGGCACCGCCAGGAGTTGAAATTGGTGGATGGCGAAAAGGACCTGCTTCGCCTCGAGGAAGAGATGGGGCGATTGCAGGAGCGCCTGGAAGTGCTCAGCTTCGAAGAAGATCAGCTGCACGAGGAAGAGGAAGAGTTGAACCGCCGGCTGGCGGAGGTCTCCGCGGGACGTCGGGAGCAGGAGCGGCAGAAGGCCGCGCATGAAGAGAGCGTGGCTGGCCTGCAGGAGGAACTTCTGGTTCTGCGCCGCGAAACCGGCGTGGTTCGTGACCGGGTCACCTCGCTCAAGGTGATGGTGGCCAGTATCCGGGAGCGTGAAGAGGGGACTCGCCGAAGCCTCGAACAGCTGGAAGCGATGCGCAAGGAGCTCCGTGGCCGAACGGCGCTGGTGCAGAGCCGCATCGCCGAGGGGGAGGAGGAGCGGGTGCGCCTCCAGGCGGAGGGAAAACGACTGCGCACCGAACTCGATCTGTTGTTTCGCAAGCGGGAGGAGGAGAAGGTTTTTTTCGAACAGCTTCGCGAGAGCTATGAGGCCGGCAGCCGAGAGGTCGCAGCCCGGGAGGAAGCGCAACGGGATCTGCGGGAACGGGCAAACCGAAGTCGCGAGGATTTGACGGCGTTGCAGTTGAGGGGGCGGGAAATCGGCATGGAGGCGGAACACCTGCGCCAGACGATTCTCGAGCGCTACCTGCTGGATCTGGCCGAATCCGCGCCCGAGAACCCGGAGCCCTTCGATCCCGAATGGGGCGAGCGTCGCCTGGCCGAGCTCAGCCGGCTGATCGAGGAGATCGGCGAGGTCAATCTGACCGCCATCGACGAGTACCGGGAACTGGAGGAGCGCTGGGAGTTTCTGACCGCGCAGCAGGACGATCTGCGCCAGTCCCTCGAGGGGTTGCAGACCGCCATCGCCAAGATCAACCGGACGACACGCCGCCGTTTCCGGGAAACCTTCGACCAGGTCAACGCCAAGTTTCAGGAGGTATTCCCCCGCCTGTTCCGGGGCGGCCAGGCCGAGCTGCAGACTCACCGATGAGGAGGATCTGCTGGAAACGGGCATCGATATCGTCGTTCAGCCTCCTGGGAAAAAGCTGCAGAGCGTCAACCTCCTCTCCGGCGGAGAAAAGGCGTTGACCGCCGTCGCCCTGATTTTTTCCATCTTTCTGATCAAGCCGTCGCCTTTCTGCATGCTGGATGAGGTGGATGCCCCCCTCGATGAGGCCAATATCGGCCGGTTCAACGAGCTGGTGCGGGAGATGTCGGCAAAATCCCAGTTCATCATCATCACCCACAACAAGCGCACCATGGAGATCGCCGACACCCTCTATGGGGTGACGATGGAGGAGCCCGGCGTCTCCAAGCTGGTTTCGGTGCGGATCAACGATTTCGATCAGGCTGCGGAAAGCGAACGGTTGCAGCGCGCTGTCAGGTGAGGTCATGCCTTTTAAAAAGATGTTGACGGAACTCGTTGAGAGCGTCCCCGGAGCCACCGGAGCCATCCTCGCCGATTGGGAGGGAGAGGCCGTGGACCAGGTGGCGAGAATGGACGATTACGAGCTGAGGGTTATTGGCGCCCATCAGGGGGTCATCCTTTATAATCTCAAGAACTCCCTCGCTCGCCTGGAGGAAAACGGCATCCGGGAACTGATTGTCACCACCGGGAAAAATCTGACCCTGGTGCTGCCGATAACGGCCGACTATTTTCTGGTTCTTATCCAGGAAAAGGGAAATCCCATGGGGCGGGCCCGGTTTGAAGCAAGACGCTGCGTCTTGCGGTTAAAAGAGGAAATCGAGTGACCGGTTACTTCCGGCCTTCGAGCGAGGTAAAAATCTGAAAAAGGGAGTTACAACTTGATGAACCTGATGGAGTGGTTTTCCCAGCTGATCAAACATCTGGCCGATCTTTTAGGGGCCTTGGGGGTTCCCGAAGCCTATCGAACCATCACCGCCCTCGGAGTGGTCTATATTTTGGCCACCTTGATCGTGATCGGGGTGATTGTCGGTCTGTGGAGCCTGACCCGTCCCAAGAGAAAACCCCCCGTAGAAAAACCCGCCGAAAAAGAGGAACCCCTCGAGCAAGAGGCCCCCCCCCCGGAGGCCGAGGAGGCGGCTCCCGCCGAAGAGGTTTCGGAGGAAATCGAGAAGCCCGAAGCGCCAGAAGTCTACCCCCCTGAGGTTCCTCTGCCGCCGGCCGAGGAAGAGGCCGTGGCGGAAGTTCCCGCCGAGGAAGTGCCGGCGGAACGTCCGATCTCATTGTTCGATCGGATGCGGACCGGGTTGTCCAAAACCCAGTCTGCACTGGTGGGGCGGGTGGACGCCCTGCTGGGCGGGCGGCAGAAAATCGACGAGGATCTGCTCGAGGATCTCGAGGAGATCCTCATCACCGCCGATTTCGGCATGAAAACCACCCAGGAATTCATCCAGGCTCTGGAGCAGCGGATAGAAAAAGGGAAGGCCACCGATCCCGCGGCCCTTCGCGATATCCTGCGCGAAGAGATTCGGGCGCGGCTCCAGGCGGAAGCCGGCCCCCTTGATTTGGATGGAAATTCGCCCTTCGTTCTCATGGTGGTCGGCGTGAACGGGGTTGGGAAAACCACCACGATCGGCAAACTGGCCCACCAGTTCGCCAGCCAGGGAAAGAGAGTGATCCTGGGAGCAGGCGACACCTTCCGGGCGGCCGCGGCAGAACAGCTGACCGTTTGGGGACAGCGCGCCGGCGTCGAGGTGATCCGCCACGCCGAAGGGGCCGATCCCGCCGCGGTGGCCTTCGATGCGGCGAAGGCCGCGGTTGCCAGAAAAGCCGATATTCTGATCCTCGACACCGCCGGGCGCCTGCACACCAAGGTCAACCTGATGGAGGAGTTGAAAAAGATTCGGCGGGTCCTGGCCCGGGAAATCCCCGGGGCACCACACGAGACGCTGCTGGTGCTCGATGCCACAACCGGCCAGAACGCCCTGTCGCAGGCCCGCCTCTTTCGGGAGACGGTTGAGGTCTCGGGGATTGCCCTGACGAAACTGGATGGGACCGCCAAAGGGGGAATCGTTGTGGCTATCGGTGCGGAACTCGACCTGCCCGTGAGGTTTGTCGGCATCGGCGAGGGACTGGAGGATCTGCGGCCATTCGATCCCGATCTCTTTGTCGATGCACTTTTCCAAAAAGGGTGAAACCCCTTGACTTTTGATCCCATTTTTTCTAAAATCCGATGCATGCTGGGGAAGTGAAAATGCTGGACAATATAGTTCTTCGGCTCGAAAAAAAGATCGATCTGCTGATCGAGCACTCCAGAAAGCTGGAGTCGGAACGAGAGGCGCTGCTCGCCGAAAACAGGTCTTTGCTGGACGAAAGAGAGCGGTTTCGCACGGAGATTGACAAGATACTCGCCAAATTGGACCAGATGGATCGGGAACTCCCTTGAAGCAAGCCGTCCAAGTAACGATTCTGGGTCAACAGTACACCGTGAAAAGCGAATCCCCTCCAGGGGAGGTCCGGCAGGTGGCCGCCTTCGTAAATGAAAAAATTTGCGAAGTGAAGACGGCGAACAAGGCGGTGGATACCCTGAACACAGCGATTCTGGCCCTGCTGAACGTTTCGGCTGATTATCTTCGTCTGCGGAAACAGGAGCTGGTGCAAGACTCGGTAAAAGGCCGTCTTCGGCTGCTGGTAGAGCGGGTGGATCAGTCTCTTCCCGCCTGGGCCGAAGATGCGACGGAAGAAGAGGATGCCGTTCCCGGAGACGCGGGCGGCCCTTTGGGGGATTGATGCTGGCGATTGGATCGCCGAAAAGGTCTCTGGACGGAGATTTAAGATAGATTGGCAAGAGGTTCCAGCGCCTTGAACAGGGCGTTTTACCGGTCCCGTAAACGGTTCTCGTTCGAATACAATTGCTCACATTGGTCATGATGTTTGCCGATAGAAAAGGCCGGTCGTGTGTCGACCGCCCCGTATACGGAGGAAAGAACGCGGAAGGCCGCTTCTTGCTTCCTCCAAAGCACGCTGGCACCCCAAGCCAAGAGCAATTGCCGAACGCGATCGTTTGAAATATCGGGCCTGTCACCGGTCCCTTCCCGTCTGTTCCCTCCTGAAAGAGATCGCCGAGTATGTCAGGGGATCTCTGCCCATGCCGAAAAAATCCATCCGTGACACGATGTTGGGCCGGCGCAAGCAGCTATCGGCAGCGATTTGTCTGAGCCGAAGCTTGAAGGCTCAGCAGCGCCTGCTCGAGCTGCCCCAGTTTGCCGCCGCCTCGACCGTTGGTCTTTATAGCCCCGTTTGGAACGAAGTCTTCACCGAAGAAATCTTCCGGGCGGCCAGGGCGCAAGGGAAACGGGTGGCCTATCCTCGAATCGACGGTCACGGCCTCGAATTCATCGAGGTGACGGATCTGGAGGAACTTTGCCCCGGCGGTTTCGGGATCCTGGAGCCGTGCGGTTCAAAGTGCGTTTCTTTGCCGGCCCTGGACCTGGTCGTGGTGCCGGGTGTGGCTTTCGATCTGGCCGGATTTCGCCTCGGCTACGGCAAGGGTTTTTACGATCGGGTGATGAGCTGTGGGGAACGGTGCGGCGTGCTGATCGGCCTCTGCTATGAACTGCAGATGTTGGATTCTTTGCCGTCGGAAAGCCACGATGTCCGTATGGACCTCGTGGCGACCGAAGAGCGCACCCTGCGGTTCCAGGCATGATACACACTATATCCAGGTAAGGAGGACCCAGGTTTTGAAAATAGAAATTGCGTTGACTCTGATTGGCGCGGCCTTGGCCGCGGGTGTGCTTATCGGCGTTCTATTGCGGCGCAAGCTGGCCGCAACCCGTCTTGCCAATGCCGAGCGCACCTCGGCCCAGATTATTGAAGAGGCCAAAAAAGAGGCCGATACCATTCGCAAGGAAGCCATCATCCAGGCCAAGGATGCGGTGCTCGAAGCCAAATCCGAGTGGGAGAAGGAATCCCGCGAGATGCGTCGGGAAATTCTGGCCCAGGAGAAGCGGCTGCTGCAGAAAGGAAGAATATCTGGACCGGAAATCCTCTCAGGTCGATGCCAAAGAGGATGAGCTCGGCAAGCGGGAGCAGTCGCTGGGCCAGCAGGAGGAAGGCCTGCGGGGGCGTGAGCAGGAAATCGAGAAATTAATCCATGAGCGTAAGGCGGGGCTCGAAAAGCTCTCGGGGATGAGCTCCGAGGAAGCCAAAGAGCAACTCTTGCAAAGCATGGAGAGCGAAGCCCGTCATGACGGCGCCAAGCGCATCAAGCAGATCGAGGACGAGGCCAAAGAGATGGCCGACAAAAAGGCCAAGGAGATCCTTTCCCTGGCGATCCAGCGCTATGCCGGTGATTATGTTGCCGAAAAAACCGTCAGCGTCGTGCCCCTGCCTTCCGACGAAATGAAGGGCCGGATCATCGGGCGGGAGGGGCGCAACATCCGCGCCATCGAGGCGGCCACCGGTATCGATCTGATCATTGACGACACGCCCGAGGCGGTTATCGTCTCCGGCTTCAATCCGGTGCGGCGCGAAGTCGCGAAGCTCGCCTTGGAGCGACTGATTGCCGATGGGCGCATTCACCCCGCCCGGATCGAGGAAGTGGTCAACAAGGCCGTCCAGGATGTCGATACGGCGATTCGGGAGGCCGGCGAACAGGCCACTTTCGATGTCGGCGTTCATGGCATCCATCCGGAGATCATCAAGCTGATCGGGCGCTTCAAGTACCGCACCTCCTACGGACAGAACGTTCTGCAGCATTCTCTGGAGGTCGCCTTTTTGTGCGGGATCATGGCCTCCGAACTGGGTCTCAACGTCAAGCAGGCCAAGCGGGCGGGTCTGCTGCACGATATCGGCAAGGCGGTCGACCATGAGATCGAGGGCTCGCACGCCGTCATCGGCGCCGATCTCGCCCGCAAGTACGGGGAATCCCCCAAGATCGTCCACGCCCTGGCCGCTCATCACGAGGATGAAAAACCCGAGAGCATTCTGGCCGTTCTTGTCCAGGCCGCGGACGCCCTGTCCGGCGCCCGGCCGGGCGCCCGCCGGGAGATGCTCGAAACCTACGTCAAGCGTCTCGACGATCTGGAGCGCATCGGCACATCATTTTCCGGGGTCTCCAATTGTTTTGCCATTCAGGCCGGGCGGGAAATCCGGGTCCTGGTTTCGAGTGAAGAGGTTTCCGATGACCAGTCCTACGTCATCGCCCGGGATATTGCCCGCAAGATTGAGGACGAGATGACCTATCCCGGACAGATCAAGGTCAACGTAATCCGGGAAACACGGGCGGTGGAATATGCCAAATAATTTCGAGAGACCAGGGATCCTTGCTCGGCAGAGGTTTTCGTGAAAATTCTTTTCATCGGAGATGTGGTTGGCCGGGCGGGGCGGCTGGCTTTGGCCGATCGGCTCGGGCGGCTTATCGATATCCATCAGGTCGATCTCGTGGTGGCCAATGGAGAAAATGCCGCCGCCGGCTTCGGGCTGACCCTGGATGTCGCCAGGGATTTGTTCGATGCCGGGGTGGATGTCCTGACCTCCGGTAATCACATCTGGGACAAAAAAGAGATCCTCCGCTATCTCGACCAGCCCCGGCACTGCTTCGGCCGGCAAATTACCCGCCGGGGACGCCGGGCAGGGGAAGTGGCATTTATGCCACCTCTGCCGGGATCGAGGTGGGGATCATGAATTTGGAAGGCCGGGTTTTCATGGCGACTCTGGACTGTCCCTTTCGGGCCGCCGATCTGCTTGTGGAAGAGCTGCGCCGCCGCACCCCGATTATCCTGGTCGATTTTCATGCCGAGGCCACCAGTGAGAAAGTCGCTCTGGGGTATTATCTGGATGGCAGGGTTTCGGCCGTGGTGGGAACGCACACCCATGTGCAAACCGCCGATGAGCGGATTCTCCCGGGAGGGACGGCCTACATCACCGATGCCGGCATGACCGGAAGCCGGGATGCGGTCATCGGCATCCGCAAGGAGCTGGCGATCGAACGGTTTCTTACCCAGCTGCCGGTTCGATTCGAGGTGGCGAAAAGAGATCCGGTTCTTTGCGGCGGTCCTCTTTACGGTCGACGAGGAAACGGGCCGGGCGCGGGGGTGCAACGGATACTTGAAGAATTGAAGACCATGCGGCCATTGAGCCGGGCGCGAATAATGAGGGATCGTGAAATGAAATCGGTTCAGGAGCAGATGGCGATTTTCCGGCGGGGCGCGGTTGAGATTCTGGTGGAGGCGGAGTTGGAGGAAAAACTCGAGGCGATCAAGACCGGAATTCCCCTGAAAATCAAGGCGGGCTTCGACCCGACCGCACCGGACCTTCACCTCGGACACACGGTTCTGATCCAGAAGCTCAAGCAGTTTCAGGACCTGGGGCATGAGATATATTTTCTCATCGGCGACTTCACCGGCATGATCGGCGATCCCACCGGCAAGAACGAGACACGCAAGCCGCTGACCCGCGAACAGGTCCTTGCAGAACGCCCAGACCTACAAAGAGCAGGTTTTCAAAATTCTCGACCCGGAGCAGACCCGGATTGTATTCAACAGCTCCTGGATGGGCCCGATGTCCGCCGCCGATCTCATCGGCCTGGCCGCGCGATCACACGGTGGCGCGCATGCTGGAACGGGACGATTTTCACAAGCGCTTTACCGGCCAGCAGCCCATCGCCATTCATGAATTTCTCTATCCCTTGGTTCAGGGATATGATTCGGTCGCCCTGCAGGCTGACGTTAGTCAAGCGATGCGTCA
>CAVTJD010000011.1:0-196169 GCA_963734995.1 uncultured Chloroflexia bacterium | reverse complement strand
TCTTTTGGTGGCACCTGGTTCGGTTGAGTATTGCTGAGGAAGGGCGGGTTGGCCGTGGCCTCGACGAACGCCTGGGAGGCGGGTTCGAGCACGACGGGGGAAGCGGTGGTGACAGCCATGGTGGTGACGCTCCTCGCGCTGATGGGGAGGGAGGGGCCTAGGCAGCGGCGGCGACCTGAGCGGCCTCCAGCACGAGCGCGGCGACCGCGCCCGGCCGCGAGACGGAGACGGCATGCGACGCTCCGGGGATCTCGACGACGTGCCGGGCGCCGGCGCGGACGGCCATGAAGCGCTGCAGGCGCCGGATGTTGCGGTCGTCCTCGCCGACCACGAACCACGACGGGTGCTCCTTCCACGAACGGGTCCGGTCCGGACGGCTCGACCAACGCCTCCTGGGTGACGGGCCGCTGCGTCACCGCCATGCGCCGGGCGACGTCCACCGGGACGTCGGCGCAGAACTGCGTATGGAAGCGGTCCGACGCGATGTACAGATCGGTCGTCCCATCGGTGCGCGGGAAGGGCCGGATGGCCTCGCCCAGGGTGCTGCCGGGGAACCGGCCCGCCAGGTCGAAGGCGCTCTCGCCTCCGTCGGGGGCGAAGGCGGCCACGAACACCAGGCCGGCGACCTTGTCGGCCTCGGCGCGGACGTTGGCGACGACCGCGCCGCCGTATGAGTGACCGACGAGGACGACCTCGCCCTCGATAGCGCGCACGAGGTCGCTGACGGCGGCGGCGTCGGCGGCCAGGCCGCGCAGCGGGTTGGCGGCGGCGACGACATCGAGGTCGGCGTCCTGGAGCTGGTCGACGACCGCGTCCCAGCTCGAAGATCCGGCGAAGGCGCCGTGGACGAGGACGATGGTGGGCGGCATGACGGGTCCTTTCGATCAGGCGGAAGTGCCGAATGCACCGTCGTCGACCGGACTCTGCGCTCGCGTCTGGCACGGTCCCCAGTCGGTCCCCCGGTGTGGCCGGACTGGGGGCGCCAGGGGTTAGGGTTGCGCCGAGGTGACCGCGACCGAGACCGCGCCGCTGCTGGGCCGCGACCGAGAGCTGGCTGAGCTCGACGCGCTGGTCACCCGCGCGCGCACGGGCAGCAGCGGAGCGCTCGTCCTGGGCGGTGAGGCTGGCGTCGGCAAGACGATGCTGCTGCAGCGCGTCACCCAACGCCTGCCCGCCACAGTGCATGTCGTGCGGATGGTCGCGGCAGAGGCGGAGATGGAACTGCCCTACGCCGGCCTGCAACTGCTGTGCGGGCCGATGATGGACGCCGCCCGGCACCTGCCCGGATCCACAACGCGAGCGCTCGAAGGCGGCGCTTCGGCATCCGGACGGCCGCCGCGCCCGACCCCTTCCTCGTCGGCCTCGCGGTGCTCGGCCTGCTCGACCGAGGCCGCCGGAGAACGGCCGCTGCTGTGCGTCGTCGACGACGCGCAGTGGCTCGACGAGGCGTCGGCGCGCGGCCATCGCGTTCGTCGCCCGCCGCCTCGAGGCTGAGGGGATCGCGATCGTGCTCGCCATGCGCACCGTCGATGACCGCTTCGCCGCCCTTCCCCAGCTGCGTCGTCGCAGGGCTCGGCGACGAAGACGCACGCGGCTGCTCCGCCGCGCGCTCCCGGCGCCATCGACCACCGGGTGCGCGACCAGCTCCTCGCCGAGGCCCGGGGAAACCCGCTCGCGCTCCAGGAGCTGCCGCGCGCGCTGAGCCCGGCGGAGATCGCCGGCGGGTTCGCGTCTCACGAGCTCGATGCCGCTGCAGAGCCGCATCGAGCAGAGCCTGATCGCGCAGCTGGAGCCGCTCCCGTAGCCGACGCGCGCGGCTGCTGCTGCTCGCGGCTGCCGACCCGACCGGCGACCCCGCTCTGCTGTGGCGCGCGAGCGCGGTGCTCGGCCTCGGACCCGGAGAACTTCGACCTCGGCCGAGGAAGCGGCGCTCTCGTCGTCGCCGACGCGGGTCGAGCTTCCGCCATCCGCTCGTACGCTCGGCCGTCTACCGGTCAGCGACGCCCGAGCAACGGCGTGCAGCTCATGCTGCGCTGGCCGACGCCACCGACGTCGCAACGCGACCCGGACCGGTCGGCGTGGCACCGGGCCAGTGCCACGCTTCGGCCCGACGAGGCGGTCGCCGCCGACCTGGAACGGTCTGCGAACGCGCGCGCGCCGACGGGGCGGTGCCGCCGCCGCCGCCGCGTTCCTGGAGCGGTCGGCGGCGCTGACACCGGCGCCGTACGAGCGGGCCGAGCGGCTTATCGCCGCCGCCGAGGCCAAGCATGAGGCGGGCGCCCCCGATGCGGCTCTGCGCCTGCTCGACTCGCCCGCCGACGATATCCGCTCACCCAACTCCAGGGGCCCTCATCGCCCGACTGCGCGCCCGAGCGAGCTACGCGTAGCGACGAGACAGCGACGGGCCGCGTCAGCTCCTCGCCGCCGCTCAGGGCCTCGAACCGTCTGGATGCCGTGCTGGCCCGCGACACCTACATCGAGGCGCTGGCGGCGGCGACTGAACGGCGGCCGCCTGGCGACCCCGGCGCCGTCGCCGCCGTGGCGGCAGCGATCCTGCGCGCGACGGCCGACGACGACTCCGAACGGGCCCGGGATCTGCATCCTGCGCGGCCAGGCGCTGCTGGCCGCCCGAAGGCCAGGCGGCGGCCATCCCGACGCTGCGACGCGCGCTGCGGGCTTCCTCGATCAGCCGCTCGACGCGACTCGAGGTCCATTGGATGTGGTTCGCGTCCCGCGCCGCCCAGGATCTCTGGGACGCGGACGCGATGCTCGTCTCTGGCCGATCGACAGGTCGAGCTCGCGCCGGCCGACGGCGTCGCTCACGGTCCTGCCCATCGCGCTCAGCCTGCTGATGATCGGCGCAGACTTCGACGGCGAACTGGACGCGGCCGAGGCTGTCGTGTGACGAGATCGACGCCATCATGAGCGTCACCGGCAGGCCGCTGCCCCCGTACGGCCGGATGTTCCTCGCCGCCTACCGGGGACGGCCGACGAGGCCGAGCAGCTGGGCCGAGCGCTGCGAGCCGACGGCGAGGCGCGCGGCGAGGGCTACGCGTTGAGCGCCGCCAACTTGGCCGAGGCGCATCTTCTACAACGGTCTCGGTCGCTACGAGGAAGCGCGTCGCGGTCGCGCGCCGCGAGCTGCCGTACACACCACGAGCTGACCACGCCATGCGCACCCTGCTCGAGCTCGTGGAGGCGGCGGTGCGCACCGGCGAGCGGGCGCTGGCCCACGAGGCGGCCGAGCGCCTGCGGCAGCGTCACCCGAGCCTGTGGGGACAACGACTGGGCGCTGGCCATGCTGGCGCATGGCGAGGCGCAGCTGCGCGAGGGCGAGGACGCCGAGGCCCTGTTCCTGGACGCGATCGCGCGTTTCGCGCGCGAACGAGATGCCGATCATGGTCGGCGCGGTCCCGATTGCTGTACGGCGAGATGCTGCGCCGTCAGCACCGACGTGTCGATGCCCGCGAGCAGCTCCGGGCCGCGCACGAGCTGCTGGCACGCTGCGGTTACAGCGGCTTCGCCGACCGCGCCGCACGTGAGCTGGCGCGCAACCGGCGAGACCGCTGCGCGTGCGCACCCCCGAGACGGTCGATCGGCTCACCGACCAGGAGCTGAACGTTGCCCGCCTGGCGCGCGAGGGGCTCACCAACCGCGAGATCGGCGCGCCGCCTGTTCATCAGCGACCGCACCGCCGAGTACCACCTGCGCAAGGTGTTCGTGAAGCTCGGCATCCGATCACGAGCCGAGCTCAAGGGCGCCTTGGCCGAGCTGCGCTGAGGCGCCGCCACGGCGAGACTGGGGACCGGACTGGGGAGCACCCCGGACGAGATCCGACGTGCGCTGCGCGAACTTGGCGATCATGAGCCGCCTGCGTCCCCGCGGTCAGGGCACCCGCCAGTCGACGACGACGCTCGAGCTGTTCTTCGACCTCGTCTACGTGTTCGCTGTCACCCAGCTGTCGCACGTGATCCTCGACGATCCGAGCGTCGCGGGCATCGGCCGCGCGGCCTTCCTGCTGCTGGTCGTCTGGTGGGCCTGGATCTACACCACGTGGATGGCCAACTGGTTCGAGCCCCGCTCGCTCGCGGTCGGCGTGGTCCTCACGGCAGCTATGCTCGCCAGCCTGCTGATGGCGGCGGCGCTGCCGGGCGCGTTCGGCGATGACGCGGTCCTGTTCGCAGCCGCCTACGTGACGCTGCAGGTCGGGCGCAACGTCGCTGCCGCGCGCCTCCTGCGTCGCGACGAGCCGCTGCGCGAGGTCTTCGAGCGCCTGGTCGCCTGGAGCGTCGCGGCGGGGTTGCTGTGGCTGGCCGGCGCCGCGGTGGATGCAGACCAGCGATTGCTCGCGTGGATCCCTGCGGCCGGGCTGGAGCTGGTGGCGCCGGTCGCCGGCTACTGGCTGCCTCGGCGGGGGCGGGCGGCGACCGCCGACTACGACATCGAGGGCACGCACTTCAGCGAGCGCTGTGAGCTGTTCGTCCTGCTCGCGCTGGGCGAGTCGATCGTCGTGACCGGCGCCACCGCTGCGCAGACCGAGCTGAACGTCACCGTCGTGGCCTGGCTGGCCGCCACCTTCGCGGAGACCGCTGCGATGTGGTGGCTGTACTTCGGCGCGACGGCCGGGCGCGCCCGACGGGTACTGCGCGAGAGCGCGGATCCCGGACGGCTCGCGCGCGACGCGTACACCTACCTCCATCTTCCGATCATCGCCGGGATCATCGCGGTCGCCGTCGGCGACGACTTCCTGATCGCCGACCCCGAGAGCGTGCTCACGGGCACCGGCCTAGCCATGGTGCTTGGCGGTCCCGCGCTGTACGTCCTCGGTCTGCTCGCGTTTCGCGTGCGCCTGGGCGATCTCTCACTTCGTCAGCCCCACCACCAAGGAGCAACACCATGAAGATCGTTGTGATCGGCGGCAGCGGACGCGTCGGCGCCAGCGTCGTGCGCCGACTGGTCGCCAAGGGCCACGACCCGGTGCCGGCCTCGCCCTCGACCGGCGTCGACACGATCACCGGCGCAGGCCTCGCCTCGGCGCTCGTCGGCGCCGAGGCGGTGATCGACGTCACCAACGCGCCGGTGTGGGAGGACGACGCGGCGCGTGAGTTCTTCGTCACGTCGACGCGCAACCTGCTGGAGGCCGAGCGCGAGGCCGGTGTCGGGCACCATCTGGCAGTGTCGATCGTGGGCTGCGACCTGCTGCCCGACAGCGGCTATCTGCGCGCCAAGGTCGCCCAGGAGGCCGAGATCGTGGCGGCAGGCGTCGCCCACACGATCCTGCGCGCCACGCAGTTCTTCGAGTTCCTCGCCCAGATCGTCGAGTCCGGGAACGAGCGCGGCCAGGTGCGCCTGCCGACCGGACTGATTCAGCTGGTCGCCGCCGCGGACGTGGCCGCGACCTTGGTGGAGCTGGCCACCGGGGCGGCGGGGGGACGCGTGGAGCTTGGGGGACCGGAGGCGCTCGGCATCGACGCCTGGGCACGGCGCTTGTTTGCGCTCACCGGCGACGAACGTGCCGTCGTCGGCGACCCGCACGCGCGCTACTTCGGCACGGAGCTTGCGGCTCGCGAGCTGACGCCCGGTCCCGGGGCGCGCATCGGAGCGACCGACTTCGACGCCTGGTGGGCGACACAGCGATGACGCGTCACGCGGCCAGCGCCATCGCGACGATGGACCCGTGGGCGCTCGAGACCTCCTCCCAGCGTTCGCCCCGGTCGGCGCTGCGCAGGACCCGCCCGTCGGTCAGCGCGGCGATCAGCTCGCCCCGCGTGGCCGCGAGGGCATAGGGCATCGCCGTAGCGGGCAGCGGCAGCGGCCGCCAGGCATCGACCTCCCAGCGATACAGCCGGCCGCGCGCGCCCTGGGCGGCGTGTGCGGCCCCGGGACCCGAGGCGGCGGAGACGTACCAGCGGTCGGGATCGGCCGGGTCGGCGGCGAGGGCCCAGCAGTAGCGGAGGTCGCGGCCGGCGTCCAGCGGCTGCCAGCTGAGCCCGCCGTCGCTGCTCCAGGCGGCACCGTCGCCGGCGGCCTCGAAGGCGCGGTCGCTGGCGGTCGGATGCCAGGCCAGGGCGTGGACGTCGCGCTTGGCACCGGGGCGGTGATCGGTGAAGCTTGCCCCGCCGTCCTCGCTGCGCATCAGCCCACCGAGCTCGATTCCGACCAGCAGCCGGTCGGCGACCTGGGGGTGAGGCGCGATCCAGCGCACGTGGTGGGTCCACGGCCGAGGCGGAAAGCTCCAGCGCTCCCGGGAGGGGATGTCCTGGAGCGCCTCGAGCTCCTCCCATCGCTCGCCGTCACGGCACACGAACAGGCGGCTGGGCTCGGTTCCGGCGTACATGGCGCCGTCGGCGCCACTGATCGCCACCGAGAAGACCTCGCGCTCGGGCAGACCCACCCGCGCCCACTGCAGGCCGCCGTCATCGCTGCGCAGCAGGCCGTTGCCGTGGGTGCCCACGAGAACCCGGTCGCCGTCGACGGCGATGCAGGTGATCGGCTCGCGGTCGAGCACGGCGCGCGCGCCGGGCGTCGCGCCGCCGAGGTCAAGGCACGTGACGCGACCGTCGCGTGTGCCGAGGAACGCTCGCATCGCCACTCATTCGTTACCCGGGTAGATCCGCACCGACTCCGATGGATAGTGGATCGACTCGTGCTCCTCATCCCAGCGCACGCGGTAATGGGTGTGCGGCCCGCTGCCGAGCACCTCGAGGATCAGACCGTGCTGCGGCCTGGAGCCGTCCGTCGACGGCTCCTCGATCCAGTCGCCGGGCTGTCCGGTGGGTGCGGTCATCGGCTGGCAAGCGATGGTGGCGTCGAGCGCCACGAGGAATGTCAGGACTATGCCACGCGACCCGTCGGGCTGAACGCACGGCGCAGTCGATCGCCACCCACAACGCCAGGCTCAACCAGCAGCTGGTCGAGAAGAACGAGGCAAGCGGCTCGTGCCTGCCACGCTCTCGCGCGGAAGGCCTACCTCGAGGACCGCACGTCGATGCGCTTCGCGTCGCTCGTCCAGGAGCGCCTGGGCGGATTCGTCCAGCCGCCCAGGCGCGCGGTCAAGCGTCCCCTCGCGGCTGGGACGCACTTCCTGCCACCGATGGCACCGCGCGCAGCCGCGTGCGGACGGCTGCCAGTTCGTCGCGGAAGCTTCGCCGCGCGGCCAGCAGCGCCTGCGGCGGTCGCCTGCCGTGGCGGCGCAGCTCCGCGACACGCTCGTCAAGGGCCGAGAGGGCCACCAGCAGTCGCCCTTCCCGATGGGTCAGGCGGGATCGCTCCAGGTGGTCGCGAAGCAGCGGCGCCTGCTCGGCCATCAGCTGCGGTGCGCGGTTGCCGCGCCCCCGACCGGGCCTGGCTGCACGATGCCGACCCTCTCGAGCAGTTCGACGTCGGAGAAGTAGTGGCGCGCGTCGCTGATCCGGCCGTGAGCGACCGAGTAGACGCCGACGAGCTCGCTGCCCTGGCGGGTCAGCAGGCTGCAGAACACCTGGCCCTGATCCGAACAGGAGATGTGGCCGATCGACAGCGGACGCTCACTGATGGCGGCCGACGCCGCGTTCGGGCACAGCCGCGGGGGCCGGCCAACGTGCTCGTCGGGCATCAACGCCGCGATGTCGCCTGCGTTGAAGCGGTCGATCGCCGTCTGGACGATGTGGCTGGGCGACTGGTCGCGCGCCGAAGTCAGGCGCGTCATGCCGACCCGCGGGGGCGCCACTGGAGCTCGAGGCGAACACGCTCGATCGCCAGGTCAGCATCGGTCACCGCCGGCAGCGTGCCGGGCCCAGGATCGGCCATAACAGGCCGACGCCGGTTGCGACCCAGGCACTTTTGGGCCGACCACCCTGATCTGGTGCAGGTGATCGACGCCGGCCAGCAGAGCCACCACCGGCGCCGATCTCCACCATCTGGGATAGACGCGAATCGAGATCGGCATGCCCGAGCCCTTCTTGAACCGGTAGCTGCGCGCCACTTCGAAGACCCGCGATGTCTTCGGCGTGAAATCGCCGGATCAGGCAAATCTTTGCCGTCGTGCCGCCCATGTCGACGACAGCACCCCTTCGAGCCCGTAGCGGGCAGCGATGCGGGCAGCAAAGATCGCCCCGCCCCCCCCTCCGGATTCAATGAGCCGCACCGGAAATTCAGCCGCTGCTCCCGAGCGCCATGATGCCGCCGCCCGAATGCATCAGGAAAACCGGCGCGGGTGCGCGCCGATCTCCTTCAACCTGTCGGTCAGCCGCAGCAGGTAGACCTTCATCAGCAGCTTCACGTAGGCATTGGCCAAAACCGTGTTGAAACGCTCGTACTCGCGCATCTGCGGCGACACTTCCGCCGAGATCGACACCGTCAGGTTCGGGTCACGCTCCAGGAGCACATCGCGCACAAGCCGCTCGTGGGTATCGTTCAGATAGGAGTGGATGAGCCCGACGGCGACGCTGCTGTAGTCGGCGCGCGTGATCCGTTGGGCCAGAGCTTCGACACCGGCCCGCCGCAGCGGCTTGAGTATTTGACCTTGCGCCCCGATGCGTTCGTCCACGACATAACGGATCGTTGCGCGCCACAAGCGGTTCCGGCAGCTGCAGATTGAGGTCATACTGTTCGAAACGGCTTTCGGTGCGCATTTCGATCACGTCGCGAAAACCCGCAGTCGTGATCAGCGCCGTCCTTGCACCACGCCGCTCGATAAGCGCGTTGGTCGCAAGCGTGGTGCCGTGAATGATGGTTGCGATTGCGCCGGGTTCAATGCCAGCCATTCGGTGCATACGTCGCTTATGCCATCGATGATGAAATCATCAAGCACAGCTTGGGTGAATGAGGTGTGCCTGGAAAAGAGCTTGTCGCCCCACGCGAGCACCACATCGGTGAAGGTGTCGCCGATATCGACACCAAGGCGTGGCCGCGAGATGGACATTCCAGGCGATCCTCGAAAAAACCAGCCAGGGTTGCCGGCCCGCGCAGAACGCTTTCATTTGGCGCAGAATTTCAGACCAAAGCCTCGCCGGTGGCTGTCAATCACCCTGTTTGCATCTTCACGGAACGTGAGCGGCTGGCCGCACCCATTGAAGGCCAGCGATGATCCTTTCCCGTGTTTCCGATGTCAGCGACAACACCATAGCAACGCGCGCGATCGCATTGCGATAATGTGCATGGAAGAAGGTGTTGTCACGGTAATCCGGAGATGGTCGTGGTGTGCTATCAGCCACCGATGCGCACCATCTCATATCGCCGTCATCGCTTCCCTCAACAGATCATCCAGCATGCCGTCTGGTTGTATTATCCGGTTTCCGCTGAGTTCCGGGATGTCGAGGATTTTCTTTCTGAGCGCGGTATCGAGGTTTCTCCTACGAAACGGTACGTCGCTGGTCATTGAAGTTTGGGATCGGCTACGCCAAAAGCTGCCGTCGGTCGCGCCACAGTCATTACGCCCGCTGGCGTCTGGACGAAGTGTTTTTCTCTCGATCGATGGAAAGCGCATAGATCTGTGGCGGGCGGTCGACAGCGAAGGCGAAGTTCTGGAAGTCATCCGGTCAACATGGCCTACAGCGTCGCGTCG
Source organism: uncultured Chloroflexia bacterium (assembly GCA_963734995.1). Classification (GTDB taxonomy): domain Bacteria; phylum Chloroflexota; class Limnocylindria; order Limnocylindrales; family CSP1-4; genus CAIXZV01. The sequence goes on along the minus strand of CAVTJD010000011.1, from coordinate 186,625 downwards.
ATGTCCTGGATGACGCGGCGCCGGTTCGACCTGGGCATCGGCGCGGGCAACTTCCAGCACGAGTTCGACGTGATCGGGCAGGGCGATCTCGAAGCGGCCCGGACTGATGAAGGAGCAGACGCTCATCGCCCGCCGGCTGTGGACCGGCGAGAGCGTCGAGTGGCACAGCGAGCTCTACGACTTCGCCGACGTCGACCTCAAGCCGCAGCCGCTGTTCCCGGTGCCCGTCTGGTGGGGCGGTGCCACGCCCGCCTCCGCCCGCCTGGCGGTGGACTTCTGCGAGGGCTGGCTGCCCGGCCGGATCACCTTCCCGACCTACGAGATGCGGGTCGCCAAGATCCGCGAGCATGTGCGCCGAGCAGGGCAAGCCGATGATCATGACCGGCGCCGTGCCGGTCACCAGCATCGACGACTCGTATGCGAGGCGCCACGGCGCGGATGAACGTCCCCGGCCTGATCAAGAACGCCAACGCCCAGAAGTTCTGGCTCAAGCCCGAGGGCGGCGAGTTCACGCAGGATCGAGGAGCTCGACGGCTCCATCCTGGCCGGCACGCCCGACGACATCGTCGCGCGGCGTCCAGCGCTACCAGGAGATCGGCGCCGACCTGCTCATCTTCGACTTCCGGATGCGCTTCCCGGACTGGCTGCAGCAGATCGAGATCCTCGCCCGCGAGGTGCTGCCCCGCGTGGGCGCGCCCGTGCGCCGGCTCTCGCGCCTGACCCACGCAAGGGGGCGGGCGCTGCCCTCACGCGCCACCGCCCCACCTCGCGATCCCCATCCGGCCAGGAAGGAGCCGCATGAAGACGACGACCCAGACCCAAGTCACCCACTACGAGGTCCAGAAGAAGCGGCGCGAGTCGCTGCTCGAGGAGTGGCGCGGCTACCACAAGACGGTCATCCAGCGCGCCGACGTCGAGATGCACGACGTACCCGCACCGCCGGATGCGGCGCGGGGTCTTCGCGGGCCGGGACGGCGACCGGCCGACCATGAACCTCGACGCCACGGTGCACGAGATCGACGCCGGGGTGACGACGCACGATCCACCGCCACTCGCTGGGACGCGATCATGTTCATCGAGTCCGGTTCCGGCTGGACGGAGATCGACGGCGCAGCGCATCGACTGGAAGCCGTGGGACACGCTCCACCTGCCGAGCCTGGGCCTGGCACCGCCACGGCAACGACGGCGACGACCGGCCGGCGGTGTTCCACACCTGGAGCGTCCAGCCGATGCTCGAGCAGTTCGGCGTGGCCCTGCTCGAGGAGGGCGGCGACACGCCGGTCGACCGAGCTGCCGCCGCGCCCGAGGCAGGTCGCGCCGCTCGACGGCGCCGATCCGTACGCGCGCCGCACGCAGCGCCTCGCCGGCCAGTGGGAGGGCAGCGAGAGCGCGCGCCTGATCACCCGCTTCGAGGATGTCCGCGGGCGTCGTCACCAAGCGCGGCGCGCGCAGCCTGTTCCTGGTCGACAAGTCGATCGGCTATCACACCGCGGGCCTGTCGGCGGTGATGCACGAGCTGGCGCCGGGGCTGCTACCAGTCGCGCCACCGCCACGGCGGCGAGGCGTGGCTGTACGTCATCTCGGGCGACCGGCTACAGCACCATCGACGACGTGCGCCACGACTGGAGGCGGGCGACCTGATCGTGGTCGACCACTGGGCGTGGCACCAGCACTTCAACGCCAGCGAACGCAGACGGCGCGGCTCGTGCGCGTCCACAACTTCGACGCCCTGTACGACATGATGCGCGTCCTGCTCGATCCGCTGAACCTCTTCGAGGAGCTGCCCAAGCTCGACGCCCCGGACCTGACCGGGGTCGTCTGGCCGGACCACCTCGAGGGCCGCCCGGAGGCGCTAGACGTGCCGAGGATCACGGTCCCGCCCGGCGTCGAGGGCGATCGTCGATCACGCGAGCTGCCCGATCGACGCCTGGTCGGACCGCTGGGAGCGGATCGTCCTGCCCGAGGAGCTGAAGGAGCGGCTGCTCAACTACCTCGTCTTCTCGCTCGGCCACCGCGCGCGGCTCGAGCGAGGTCGGCGATGCCGATGCACGGTCTCGTCGTCCTCGGCCGGGCCACCCGGAACCGGCAAGACGACGCTCGCCGGCGGCCTCGCCGAACCAGGCCGCGCGGGACCTCGGTCGGCCAGCCTGCTGTTCGTGGACATCAACCCGCATGCCTATCCCAGCCAGCTGCTCGGCGAGAGCCAGCGCAGCGTGGCGCGCCTGTTCGAGCGGACCCTCCCGGACCTGGCGCGGCGCGGCTGACCCGGTCGTGGTCCTGCTCGACGAGGTCGAGGCGCTGGCCGTCAGCCGGACGCGGCGCCTCGCTCGAGACCAACCCGGTCGACGTCCATCGCGCCACCGATGCCGTGCTGGCCGGGCTCGACCACGTCGCGCGCGACCTGCCCCAACGTCACGTTCGTGGCGACCACGAACTACCGCGCCGGCGTCGACGCGGCGTTCCTGTCGCGGGCCGACCTGGTCGAGGAGATCGGCTACCCGGGCGCGCGACGCGCGTTCGCGCGATCCTCGTCGACACCCTGCGCGAGCTGACCGACGCCCGCGCCGCGGCCGCCGAGCTCGACGGCCTTGCCAGCTGGCGGCAGCTGCGCGGAGCGCGGCGCTCGATGCCCGCCAGGTGCGCAAGCTGGTCCTGCGCGCCATCTGCGTCCCGCCGGACTGGCGCTCCATCCCGATCGCGGATCACGCGTGGCGGACCTCGCGCGCGACCCTCGCGCACGGAGCGGCTCGCTGCTGCGAACCGACGAGCTGATGGCGACCGGGCTGACGCCGCCACCGACGATCCCGGCCGGCCGGCGCGTCCGAGCCATCCCTGCGCATCCCGCGCGAGTCGCCTACCTGCTCGCGGCCTCGATGTTCATGTTCATCGCCGCCACCAACATCCTCACGCCGCTGCTTCCCGGTCGTCCGCGACGATTTCGGCATCAGCATCACTGACCGCCGGCGTGATCGTCGGCTCCTACGGCATCGCCCGGCTCGCCGTCGACCTGCCCGCCGGCGTGCTCGTGCGACACGGTCGGGCCCACGGCGGCTCGCGGTCATCGCGGTCCTGCTCCTGGTCGGCTCTCGTGCTCGGCTTCTCTGCGCCCACGGTCGAGGTGCTGATCGCCGCCCGGATCGGCAGCGGGATCGCCGTCGGCATCCTGGCCACCGTCGTCCTCGTCGGCGCTGAGCTCGACCGCTTCGGCGGCCAACCGCGGCAAGGTCATGAGCCTGTTCCACGTCGCCAACAACACCGGCATCGCGCTCTATCCGCTGGTCGGCGGCCTGCGTGGGCTGGCCTTCGACTGGCGCGTGACGTTCGCTCGTCACCGGCGGTCCTGGCCGTGGTCGCCGGCGGCGATCCTGCTGCCGCTCCTGCGGCGCATGGACTTCCACGGCGCAGGCGCCCCGGAGGCGAGGACCGACGATTCCGCCGGATCCTCTACGGGCCGCCGCGCGGACGGTCGCGCTCTGGCTCCACCAACTTCGGCGTCGTCGCGAACATGATCCACCGCCACGGCTTCCGAAACACGATCCTGCCGCTCTACGCCGCGGCGGCGCTCGGCCTGGGCGGCGTCTCGATCGCGACCGCCATCGCGCTGATGTCGATCGCGGGCCTGTTCGTGGCCACGCCGGGCGGCATGCTCGGCGACCGGATCGGCCGGCGCCGGGTCATCATCGCCGGCCTGCTGGCCTGGCCGCGGGCGACCTCGCGCTTCCTCCTGACCCACGACCTGGTCGTCGTTCCTCCTCGTCGCCGCGCTGATCGGCCTGGGCGACTTCTTCTCCAGCTCGCAGACCGCGCTGCTGTCGGAGATCGTGCCGCCCGCCGGAGCGGACGCGGGCGCTCGTCGACCTACCGCTTCTCGTCGGACCTCGGCGCCCTCATCGGCCCCGATCCTGCTGGCCTTCGTGATGGACGCTCAACGGCGCCCAGGCCGCGATCTCTGGTGCGCGATCCTCGTGCTCGGCCGTCGCTGGCCGCTGGTTCGGCGTCCCGCCACCGTCGAAGGCCCTCGAGCTCCCAGCCGCTGACCCAGCCGGCCGATGCGCCCAGCCCAGACAAGGAGACCGGCGATGACGCCCGAGGACGTGGTCGCCCGGATCGACCCGCAGGAGGTCGTGGACCTGGCGCTCGCGCTGGGCAACATCGACAGCCCCACCGGCAGCGAGGGCCCGGCCGGCCAGTTCGTCTACGACTGGCTGGCGGCCAAGGGCTTCGCGACCGCGCAAGTACGCCCTGCACCGAGGACCGGTTCAACGTCGCCGCCTGGCATCATGGCATCGGGCGGCGGCTACAGCCTCGATCTACAACGCGCACCTCGACACGACGCTGCGCCCGGACGCCGAGTGGTCGGCCAGGGACCCGAGCGATCCGCTGTACCACTCCGCCTGGGTCGAGGGCGACGAGATCTACGGCGACGGCGTGGTCAACGACAAGGGCCCGATGGCGGCGTTCCTGGTCGCGGCCAAGGCGATCCACGACGCCGGCTACCCGCTCAAGGGCGACCTCGTCCGTCAGCGCCGTGGCCGGCGAGATCTGCCGCGAGCCGATCGAGGAGTGGCAGGGCCCGGACTACCTGTCCAAGGACCTGGGCGCGCGGTTCATGGTCACCCACGGCGTGGTGGCCGACTTCGCGCTGGTGGCCGAGGGCACCGGCTTCGGCATCGTCGGCGTCGAGCCGGGCAAGGCCCACTTCAAGGTCACCGTCTTCACCGACACGCCGCGCTACTACACGCCGTACCTGCCGCGGCCCGACCGGGCTGGCCGACGCGCCCAACGCCATCGTGCGCACCGCCGCCGTCATCGAGGCCTTCGAGCGCTGGGCCTACGAGTACCAGCAGTCGGACACACCTACGAGGGGCCGCTACGGGCACGATCGTGCCCAAGGCCAGCATCAACGCCATCCGCGTCGGGCTACCCCTTCAACCTGACCAGCGCGCCGCAGCTGTGCCTCGTTCTACGTCGACACCCGGATCCTGCCCGGTGCCAACCCACTCGACCTGCGCGACCAGCTGCGGGGCGTGCTCCGCGGGGTCGGGGTGGAGGGACACGGTGGAGCTGTTCCTGTACCGGCCCGGCTTCGAGGTACGCGGGCGCCGAGCGCCTCGTCGAGACGTCCGCCGCAGCCACGACAAGGTCTTCCCGACACGCCGCCCGCGATCGTGGCCGACCCGGTCACCAGCATGTGGCGCGACACGAACGCGTTCAACGAGCTGGGCATCCCGGCCATCAGCTACGCGCCGCGCTCGGCGAGCCATGCCGCGCGCAAGTCCTTCCAGGTCGAGGACCTGCAGGACGCCGCGCTCGCGTACGCGCGTATCGCCATGGACCTCTGCAACCAGGATCGACCGCGCGGGTCGCCGCTCGGCGCCCACCTCGAACCGCGACATCGCCGAGAGTCTCGCCGATCGCCACCAACCCTGACGCGGTTCCCGGTGAGCGGCCGCGGCGGCCACTACGCGACACTGGGCGTCGCCCCCGACGCCACCCAGCGCGAGATCAAGGCGGCCTATCGCCGGCTCGCCCGGGCGACCCATCCCGACGGCCGCGCCGGCGACCCCGGAGGGGAGCGTGAGTTCAAGCGGATTGCACGGGCATACGAGGTGCTGGGTGACCCGCAGCGCCGGCGGGCATACGACGAGCGATTGACCCGGGGCCGCTTCGCCGCGCCCGGGACCGACGGTCGGGCCAGCTTCACGGTCGACGCCGGGCCCGTCTACCACAGCGATCTGGGCCATCACAGTGACTTCTACCAGGCCGGAGACCCACTCACGATCGAGGAGGCGGCGCAACGCTTCGGTCGCGACGGCGGGTGGCTCCGTCGTGCCGTGCGGACCGGCCGCCTGCCGGCCACGCGGGGCCCGACCGGGTACCTGCTCCGGCGCCGCGACGTCGAGCGCCTGGACCGGACCGCGCCTCGGCGCCGGCGTGTCGGCCCAGCGGACGAGACGGTTGACTTGGATACAAGGGAGTCGTGATTGTGTACAATAGTCGCGGGCAGGGGGGCCGAATCCTCGCACCCGTGCCAACGTCACGATCACATCACGCCCGGAGGACCACGACGACGACCTCGACCCTCCCGCTCCGCCTCGGCTACAAGGCCTCCGCCGAGCAGTTCCACCCGCAGCGGCTGCTGAACCTCGCGGTGGCCGCGGAGGCGGCGGGCTTCGACTCGGTCTGGACCAGCGACCACTTCCAGCCCTGGCGTCATACCGACGGCCATGCCCCCAACGCGCTGGTGTGGCTGGGCGCGGCCACGCAGGCGACGCACCGGGTCACCATCGGCACGAGCGTGCTCACCCCGTCGTTCCGCTACAACCCCGCGATCGTGGCCCAGGCGTTCGCCACCCTGTCCTGCCTGGCGCCCGACCGGCTGATCCTGGGTGTGGGCACCGGGCGAATCGATGAACGAGGTGCCGGTCGGGATCAGCTGGCCCGACCAGAAGGAGCGGTTCGCGCGGCTCAAGGAGGCGGTGGGCCTGATCGAGACGCTGTGGCGCGAGGAGTTCGTCGACTTCGACGGCCAGTTCTTCCACACCCATGACGCCACGATCTACGACCGCCCCGAGCGGCCGGTCCGATCTACATCGCCGCCTCGGGCCCGGCCGCCGCACGCCTGGCCGGCCGGGTGGCCTCGGGCTTCATCTGCACCAGCGGCAAGGGTGAGGCGCTGTACACCGAGACCCTGCTGCCCGCGCTCGCCGAGGGGGCCGGAGAAGGCCGGTCGCGATGTCGCCGCGCTGGACCGGATGATCGAGATGAAGGTGAGCTTCGATCCCGATCCCGAGCGCGCGCGCGAGGACACCAAGATCTGGGCCGCGCTGGCGCTGTCGCCCGAACAGAAGACCGGTGTCCATGACCCGCGCGACCTGGAGGTGCTGGCCCGCGCGGCCGAGCCCATCGCGCACACCCGGTGGCTCGTGTCCTCCGACCCCGACGAGCACGTCGACCAGATCGCGCCGTATCTCGGCTACGGCTTCAACCACCTCGTGTTCCACTTCCCGGGCGCCGACCAGGAGGCCGCCATCGCCCGCTATGCCGAGCTCGTCCTGCCCAGGCTGCGCGCGCGCTTCGGCTGACCACCGGCACCCCCACCGGCAACGGGGCTGTGCCGGGATCAGGTCCGTTGCCGCTGGCCGGCCACCACGACCGCGCTGGCGGCCACGATCGCGGCCGCGGTCGCGAGCACGCCCGAGACACCGGCGACAGCCCCCACGGTTCCCGCGAGCAGCGGGATCGCGACCTGGCCCAGGCGGTTTCCGAGCAGGCGCAGCGACATCGCGGTCCCCCGCGCGCCCGCGCCGGCCCGCAGGGCCACCCAGGCTATCGTCATCGGCTGGCACACACCGAGCGTCACGCCCGCCACCGCCATCGCCACGAACATCAGCGGTACGGACAGAAACGGAAGGGCGACCACTGAGGCTGCCGCCACGATCAGGCTGCCGATCATCAGGCGGTCTCGCCCCAGCCAGGCGATCAGCCGGCCGAGCAGCAGCCGGGACGCCATCGACGCGCCCGCCCGAACGGCCAGCAGCGCTCCCACCGTCGTGATGCTGAGCCCGCGCTCTTCGCCCAGGGCAGGAAGATAGACCACGATCAGATCCATGGTCGCAAGCACGGACATGCTGGCCAGCATCGCCGGGATCATGCCCGGCGTTCGAAGGAGCGCCAGGATCCGTGGCGACGGGCCGGTGAGCGTGCGATGCGAAGCGGCCGGCCCCGGGTCGCGACGGCGCAACCAGACGATCGGCGGCAGGGCACCGGCTGCCAGCACGGCCCCGAACAGCAGCGCCCGGCTGGTGGCATCGGCTGAGCCGCTCGCGGCGATCAGCCCTGCGGCCGCGGGCCCGATGAGCTGACCGAACGAGGCAACGAACGACAGGAAGCCGAACCGGCTGTCGTACGCCTCCCGATCGCTCCGGCTGCCGACCAGCGTCTGGTTCGAAACCACGAACACGAGCTGGCTCAGGCCTAGGAGCGCGATGAGGGCGAGCAGCGTCGCCGCGGACCCCGCGGTCGCGAGCGCGGAGCAGACGACCACCATCATGACCGCTGCGCCGAGCAGAAACGGGAACTCGCCCCGGCGGTCGATCCAGCGCCCGATGACCAGCGCGAACATCACCGGGGCGATGGCGAACACTGCGGCGACCAGACCCAGGGAGCTCGGCGGCATGCCGATCTGCAACGCCCGGTAGGAGGCCATCGGGCGGGCGATGGCGGTCGCGGCCTGGAGCAGCGTCGCTTCGCCCAGCAGCACCAGGAACCAGCGGCTGGCAGCACCGGCGGGCGAGAGGCTCACCGGGTCAACGGGTCCCGCACCCGCCGCCGTCAGGCGGCCGCCAGCCGGCGTCCCGCGATCTCACCGACCAGGATCGCCGCCAGGTTGGTGTTCGCGTGCGGGACCGTCGGCAGCACGGACGCGTCGGCGACCCACAGGCCATCCACGCCGAACACCCGGAGCTGTGGATCGACGACGGCGCCCGGATCCGCTGCGGGTCCGAAGCGGGCACGTGCCCACCCCGTGGTAGTAGGTGATGTAGCTCTCGCGGATGTGCTCGATCGGATCGCGATCCGGTTCCGGGGTCAGCAACGGGCCGTAGAACTCGGCGAGGGCTGGGTGCGCGGTCAGCCGCCGTACGAGATCGAGCCCGCCGACCATTGCCTCCACGTCGTCCGGGTCGTCGAGCAGACACGGCTCGACGATCGGCAGATCCGCGATGTCGGGCGAGGCGAGCCGCACGCGACCCCGCGATCGGTGCTCGAGCAGGTGGATCGAGACCGGGAGCAGGGGTGGCATCCCGGCCATCCGGATCGACGGGCGCATGAACACGTGCAGGTCCGGTACCTCGATCCGGGGATGGCTCCGCGCGATCAGGCGCACCTTGGGGATCACGTAGTCCTCGTGCAGCTCGGTCGTTCCCTGGAATGTGATGTAGACCACGGCGTGGTCCTGGTAGTTGCCGCCGACCCCTTCGAGCGGGACCACGGGCTTGATCCCCTGGGCCTCGAGCGCCTGCACCGGGCCGATGCCCGACAGCATCAGCAGCTGCGGTGAGTGGAACACGCCAGCGGCCAGGACGACCCGGGGGGCGCTCACCACATGCTGCCGGCCGTCCCCGGCCCGCAGCTCGACGCCGCGTACCGTCGTCCCGTCAAGCACCAGCCGGGTTGCCAGCGTGTCGGCGAGCACGGTGAGGTTCTGTCGATTGCGCGCCGGGTCCAGGTAGGCGACCGCCGTGGACTGCCGCCGGCCATCCCGAATGTTGTATGGGGAGGCGCATACCCCGTACGGCTCGGGCACGTTGAGGTCCTCGCAGGTGGGCAGGCCGAAGTCCAGCGCCGCGCGCAGCAATGCCTCCACCGGCGGGTCGGTCGGATCGCCGAGGTGGAAGGCGCGGTACAGCTGCAGTGGGCCGTCCTTGCCGTGCAGCGGGTCGTCGCCAAAGTCCGGATCGGCTTCGATCGCGCGCATCAGCGGCAGCAACGCCCGGTACGACCAACCGTCGCCGCCGAAGCTCGCCCAGCGGGCGAAGTCGCTGGCCATGGGACGGACGACGGCGAGGTTGTTGACCGACGAGCCGCCGCCCATGATCCGGCCCGACAGGAGCGGAAACGACGAACCATCCGCACGCTCTGCGTCATACAGACGAACGTACGGCGACTCGAGGATCAGCTCCGACTGGCGCTTGGGGTTCGCGACGACATCGGGGACCGGCAGCGGGTCGGGACCGTCCTCGACGAGCAACACCCGTCGCGACGGATCCTCACTGGCCCTGGCGGCCACCACGCAGCCGGCCGTCCCACCGCCGACGACGATCAGGTCGAACAGCTGTCCATCGCCTGCGGACGCCGTGGGCATCAGGAGACCGATTCAGTTTCGGCATGCCCGCCGGTTCCCTGCGGGTCAGCCGCCGGTGTCTCCAGGCGTGCTCTCAGGCAGCGCGTGACCTGGCCGATCATCGCACCGGCCGTTGCCCGCAGCATCATCTCGCCGACGATGGCCAGCCGCCCCTTGGCGGACACCGTCGCCGTGTAGCGAAGCGATGAGGCGCCGGGGGTGGTATCCGTGACGGCGCTCATCACGTGCGCGATGACCCGGCTGTGGGTCACTGAATCGGTGCCCTCAACGTCGACCACGAGGTCCGACGGGAACTCGGTGCGGGTGAGGACCGACCGGAAGGCGAAGTCGCCATCAATGGGGCCGATCGACGCGCGCACCCGGCCCTCGAACGTCCGGTCGTCTACCTGATGCACGTCCGCCACGCCGGGCACGCACGAGGCCAGCGTCGCCGGCTCGACCAACGCATCCCACACGGTCCGTGCCGATGCGGTGATATCGATGCTGCCCTCGAGCCTCAATCTCGTCACGCTCAATCGCTGATGTATGCAAACTCAATGATAGTGGATACAAAGATTCGGGATCTGGCGCAACGACATGCGCGGTGGCTGGCGAATGGCTCGCCGGCCACGCGGATGGCAGCGTCAGCGGGACGCCATCAGCCCGGGGCGACGATCGGTCCGCGCGAAACGATCAGCCGGCCTCGCCCGCGGTACCCGCGGCCATCGGTCCGTGCGAAACGATCAGCCGGCGGCCGGTGCCGCGAGCGCAGTGTCGAGGCCGTCGAGGCGACGGATGCCGGGCACGTGGCGCGCCAGGAAGTCGAGCACGATCGCGGTCTGGCGGATCCGTTCCGTGACATCGAACGACGAATGGCCGGTCGTGTACGTGTACATCTCGGGCTCGAACCCGCGCGCCCTGAGCCGACCCACGTAGTTGTGGACCTGGCGGATCGGGCAGCGGGAGTCATTCTCGCCGGCCAGGATCAGCAGCGGCGCGCGCACCGCGTCCACGTACGTGATCGGGTTGCGCTCCAGGAACAGCCCCGGGACGGTCTCCGGCGTGCCGCCGAAGAGTGCCCGGTCGAGCGCCTGGAGCATCGGCGCCTCGTCCTCGTAGGCGGCGACGTAGTCGGCGACCGGCACGCCGCCGATCCCCGCCACCCAGCGATCGGGGTGGCGGCCCATCCCCAGCAGCGTGACGTACCCGCCCCAGGACCAGCCCGCGAGCACGGCCCGGGCCGGATCGGCCAGCCCTCGCCGGACGAGATCGTCCAGTCCGGCCAGGACGTCCTCCAGCTCGAGGAACCCGGCGTTGCCCGTCAGCTCGTCCCGCCACGCCTGGCCGAAGCCCTCCGAGCCACGGTAGTTGACCATCGCCACCAGGAATCCGGCATCCACGTGCGCGAGCAGGTCCGGCGCCCAGCGGTCCATGTCCAGCGAGTGGGGACCGCCGTGGACGCGGAGCATCACGGGCCATGGACCCTCCCCCTCGGGTCGAACGATGAACCCGTGGACGCGCTGGCCGTTGGGGTTGTCGAACCGCCACGTCTCGAACGGGTGGCCATCGGGCGCCGCGGGACCGTCGGGCACCAGCAGCGGGGTGGGGGAGCCGACCGCCAGCAGACGGGCGGGATGCTCGCCGCGATGGACGCGGTACCACACCTCGCCGTCGGGCCGCACCGCGGCGCCCGTGATCGATCCGGTCTCATGCTCGAGCGCGGTGACGGCACCCGTCGCGAGGTCGTAGCGATGGAGCCGGTGCCGGCCGTCGACGAGCTGGAGCAGCAGCAGCGCCGACGCATCGGGCCACCAGTCGACAGGCTCGACCGCGCCGCCGAGATCGAGCGCCAGATCGGTGACCTCGCCCGTCACCGTGTGCCAGATCGCGGGGCGTCGCTCGCCCGTTCGCTCATGGGTGATCGCCATGCGCTGATCCCCGGGGAGTGGCGAGAACCCGAACCCGGACAGCTCGAGACCGGGATCCCGCAGCTCGGCGAGCGTGGTCCCGGTCGCTGCATCGACGGCCCGCAGCGACGGATGGAGCACGTCGCCGTCCTCCATCACCTCGAGCACCACGATCGTGTCATCGGATGACAGGGCGCCACGATCCACCGACCCGGCCATCCCCCAGCCACCCGCCAGCCGGACCGGCTCCGGATGCTCGTGGAGGAGACGCGCCGGCGAGCCGCCGTCGGCCGACCAGATCGAGAACCCGTCGTCGGTGCTGATCGCCGCGACGCTCCGTGTCCGGCCGATCGCCAGACCCTCTGACCAGCCCTTGGGCAGGCCCTCGATCAGCGGCTCGGCCGGGACATCCTCGTCGAACGGCGCGACGACCCAGGCCCCGGCCTCTGCCCCCGTCTCGTCGCGGAACCAGATGACGCCACTGCCGTCTCGCGTGGGCCGGCCCTCGAGCACCCCGACCGGATCCCGGGTCACCTGGCGGCGAGCGCCGGTCGTGCGATCCCAGCTGAGGAGCTGGTAGCTCCCGCTCTCGGTCGAGGCGATGACGATCCGATCCGGGGCGTCGTGCGCCCAGGACGGAAAGGACAGGATCGGAGCGCGGAACCGCTGCTCCCACACGGGCAGGTCTGACATGCAGCGCAGGGTACCGCCGCCGACTCTACCGGCGCTTGCCCGCGTTCCCGGCCGCGACCGGGAGCGCCCGGAGCCGGTGCCATAATGACTCGCCATGAGCACCGATCGAGCCCTGACGCGATCCGGCGGCCGCGCTCCGGCCAGCTGGGGCCTGGGCGACGGCCAGGCGATCCCGTGGGAGTACGCGCCAGCGCCCGAATCGCGCGAGGTCGTCCACCTGCGAGAGCGCTACGGCCTGTTCATCAACGGGCGCGAGATCGACTCGGCCGACGGGGCATCGTTCACGAGCGTCGATCCGTCCACCGAGCAGCCACTCGCGACGATCGCGAAGGCGACGCCGGCCGACGTGGACCGGGCGGTGCGTGCCGCGCGCCGGGCCCAGCGCCGCACCTGGGGCGCCCTTCCCGGCCGTGAGCGCGCGAAGTACCTGTTCCGCATCTCGCGCATCCTCCAGGAGCGGAGCCGCGAGTTCGCGGTCCTGGAGTCGATGGATTCGGGCAAGCCGATCAAGGAGGCTCGCGACGTCGACGTCCCGCTCGCCGCGGCGCATTTCTGGTACTACGCGGGCTGGGCGGACAAGCTCGAGTACGCGTTCCCGGGCCGGGTCGCGAAGCCGCTGGGCGTGGCCGCGCAGGTCATCCCGTGGAACTTCCCGCTGCTCATGCTGAGCTGGAAGATCGCGCCCGCGCTGGCGGCCGGCAACACGGTCGTGCTCAAGCCGGCCTCGACCACGCCCCTGACCGCGCTCCTGTTCGCCGAGGTCTGCCGCCAGGCCGACCTGCCACCCGGGGTCGTCAACATCGTGCCCGGTCCGGGTGCGATCGGGATGGCGATGGTCAGCCACCCCGACGTGGCCAAGGTCGCGTTCACGGGCTCGACCGAGATCGGCAAGCTGATCCAGAAGGCGGTCGCGGGCACCGGCAAGGCGCTGACCCTCGAGCTCGGCGGCAAGGCGGCGAACATCGTGTTCGAGGACGCGGCGCTCGACCAGGCGGTCGAAGGGATCGTCAACGGCATCTACTTCAACCAGGGCGAGGTGTGCTGCGCGGGCAGCCGGCTGCTGGTCCAGGAGTCGGTGGCGGACGACCTGATCGTGCGGCTCAAGGACCGGCTGTCCACGCTGCGCGTCGGCGACCCGCTGGACAAGAACACCGATGTCGGCGCGATCAACTCGAAGGCGCAGCTGGAGAAGATCACCGAGCTCATCGCGTCGGGCGTGGCCGAGGGCGCCGAGCTGTACCAGCCGCCGTGCGAGCTGCCGGATCGCGGCTGGTTCATCCGGCCCACGCTGTTCACCAACGTCGCCCAGAGCCATCGGATCGCGAAGGAGGAGATCTTCGGACCGGTGCTCTCGGTGCTCACCTTCCGCACGCCCGCCGAGGCCATCGAGAAGGCCAACAACACGGCCTACGGCCTGTCGGCCGGGATCTGGACCGAGAAGGCGTCGAAGGTGTTCGCGATGGTCCAGGCGATGAAGGCCGGCGTGATCTGGGCCAACACGTTCAACCGGTTCGACCCGACCGCCCCGTTCGGCGGCTACAAGGAGTCCGGGTTCGGGCGCGAGGGTGGCATGCACGGGCTCCACGCGTACGTGCGGCTGGAGGATCGCTGATGGCCGGTCGTGCGCTCGCTCGCCCCGCCTCGCCGATGCCCTCGACCGCCGGTCCCGGCGAGCGCATCCCGGTGCTCAAGACGTACAAGCTGTACCTGGGCGGCGCGTTCCCCCGGACGGAGTCGGGCCGCTCCTATCTCGTGGCCGACGCGGACGGCATGCCGCTGGCCAACGCCTGCCGCGCGTCGCGCAAGGACCTGCGCGAGGCGGTGCGGGCCGCGCGAGGTGCGACCGGGGGCTGGGCCGGCCGGACCGCCATGAACCGGGGCCAGATCCTGTACCGCGTGGCGGAGCTGATGGAGGGCCGGGCCGACCAGTTCACGGCCGAGGTGGCCGCTGCCGAGGGGCTGGCGGTGCCCGCGGCGCGCGCATCGGTGACGCGGGCGATCGACCGCTGGGTGTGGTACGCGGGCTGGGCCGACAAGATCGCCCAGGTGCTGGGCTCGGCCAACCCGGTCGCGGCGCCGTACTTCACGTTCACGGTGCCCGAGCCGACGGGCGTGGTGGGCATCGTGGCGCCCGAGCGATCGTCCCTGCTGGGCCTGGTCTCGCGGCTCGCACCGGTGCTGGCCGGGGGCAACGTCGCGGTCGTGCTCGCCTCGGAGTCGCGGCCGCTGCCGGCGATCACGCTGGCCGAGGTGCTCGCCACATCCGACGTGCCGGGCGGGGTCGTCAACGTGCTGACCGGCCACCGCGCGGAGCTGGTGCCGGTGCTCGCCGCGCACGTGGACGTGGACGGCCTCGACGGCTGGGGGATCCCCGACGACCTGCGGACCGCGGCCGAGACGTCCGCCGCCGACAGCGTCAAGCGCGTCGCTCGCCGCCCGCAGGGTGTCACCGACGCGCGGTTCGACTGGCTCGACGATCGTGCCGCGGAGCGCCCCGAGTGGATCTCGGCGTTCCTCGAGATGAAGACCGTCTGGCACCCGATCGGCGTCTGACCCGGCGATGACCGCCGGCCCCGTGATCAACCCCCTGATCGTCGCCGCCGGCGACGCGCTGATCGACCCGCTGATCGTCGCCGCCGGCGACGCGCTGATCGACCTCATCTCGCGCCCCGACGGGTCGCTGACGCCGGTACCCGGCGGCGGTCCGTACAACGCCGCGCGAGCGATCGGCCGCCTCGGCGTGCGGTGCGCGTTCCTGGGCGGCCTGTCGGACGACCGGTTCGGCCGGTTGCTCGAGGCCGGTCTCGCCGGCGACGGCGTCTCGCTCGAGCTCACCCGGCGCTCGACCCTCCCCACCACCCTGGCGCTCGCGGAGATCGGCGCGGACGGCTCGGCGCGCTACCGCTTCTACGTCGACGGCACCTCGGCACCGGCCGTGCCGCCGGCGCGTGGCTCGGCGTTGCCCGATGGGACAGCTGCCCTGCTCACCGGCACCCTGGGGCTGGTCCTCGAGCCGCTGGCAACCACGCTCGAGGCCGTGGTTGCGGGGCTGGACGATTCGGTGACGCTGCTGCTCGACATCAACGCTCGGCCGGTCGTGACCCCGGATGCCGAGGCCTGGCGCGCGCGAGTCGGACGGCTGCTGCCGCGCGTGGACGTGGTCAAGGCAAGCGTCGATGACCTGGCGTTTCTGAGCCCGGCCGAGACGCCCGCTTCGGCCGCACGCCGGATCGCGGGACGAGGTCCGCGGATGGTGCTCGTGACCGACGGCGACGGGCCGGTCCGGGTGCTCGTCGGCGGGGCGGTCCATGAGGTCACCGTGGCGCCGGTATCAGTGGTCGACACCGTGGGTGCGGGCGACACGTTCGGCGGCGCCGTGCTGGCGTTCCTCGTCCACGACGGCGCGACGCGCACCGATCTCGCCGACCCGGCCCTCGCGCTCCGAGCGACGAGGTTCGGCGTGCGGGCGTCCGGCATCACCTGCGAGCGCGCGGGTGCGGACCCGCCCACGATCGCTGAGCTCGGAGGCTGGCCGGCAGCCGGCGCCTGACCTGCCGAGCACGCCGGCGGGCATCGCGAACGCGGGCTGCTCGCGGTCCTCTCCGAGTCGCCGGGGAGCACTCCCCGAAGCGGGCCACGGATGCAACAATCGAGCATGACCACCACGACGACCTCGACCCTCCCGCTCCGCCTCGGCTACAAGGCCTCCGCCGAGCAGTTCCACCCGCAGCGGCTGCTGAACCTCGCGGTGGCCGCGGAGGCGGCGGGCTTCGACTCGGTCTGGACCAGCGACCACTTCCAGCCCTGGCGTCATACCGACGGCCATGCCCCCAACGCGCTGGTGTGGCTGGGCGCGGCCACGCAGGCGACGCACCGGGTCACCATCGGCACGAGCGTGCTCACCCCGTCGTTCCGCTACAACCCCGCGATCGTGGCCCAGGCGTTCGCCACCCTGTCCTGCCTGGCGCCCGACCGGCTGATCCTGGGTGTGGGCACGGGCGAATCGATGAACGAGGTGCCGGTCGGGATCAGCTGGCCCGACCAGAAGGAGCGGTTCGCGCGGCTCAAGGAGGCGGTGGGCCTGATCGAGACGCTGTGGCGCGAGGAGTTCGTCGACTTCGACGGCCAGTTCTTCCACACCCATGACGCCACGATCTACGACCGCCCCGAGCGGCCGGTGCCGATCTACATCGCCGCCTCGGGCCCGGCCGCCGCACGCCTGGCCGGCCGGGTGGCCTCGGGCTTCATCTGCACCAGCGGCAAAGGTGAGGCGCTGTACACCGAGACCCTGCTGCCCGCGCTCGCCGAGGGGGCCGGGAAGGCCGGTCGCGATGTCGCCGCGCTGGACCGGATGATCGAGATGAAGGTGAGCTTCGATCCCGATCCCGAGCGGGCGCGCGAGGACACCAAGATCTGGGCCGCGCTGGCGCTGTCGCCCGAGCAGAAGACCGGCGTCCACGACCCGCGCGACCTGGAGGTGCTGGCCAGCGAGGCCGAGCCCATCGCGCACACCCGGTGGCTCGTGTCATCCGACCCCGACGAGCACGTCGACCAGATCGCGCCGTATCTCGGCTACGGCTTCAACCACCTCGTGTTCCACTTCCCGGGCGCCGACCAGGAGGCCGCCATCGCCCGCTATGCCGAGCTCGTCCTGCCCAGGCTGCGCGCGCGCTTCGGCTGACCACCGGCACCCCCACCGCCGCCCGGCACCGCACGCAGGACTCGAGGAGATGCGCCGCATCCGCGCGCTGTTCCTGGCCAACGGTGCGTCGGTCGCCGTGTTCGGGCCGTTCGCATCGGTCATCCTGGCCGGGCAGGGGCTCGATGCCGCGGCGATCGGGCTCCTGACCGCGCTGACCGCGATCGCGTTCGTCGCGTCGATCACGGTGTGGGGGCACCTGGGTGACGTGGTGCTGGGGCGGGGCCGGGCGCTCCAGGTCGCCATCCTCGGCGCGGCCGTGATGCTCATCGTGTTCATGCTTCCGATCCCGGCCGCGCTGGTCGCGCTGGCCTTCGTGGGCTATGCGGCCTTCAACGGCGCGGCCGGACCGCTGTCCGATGCGCTCGCCGTCAACGCGCTCGATGACCCGGCGCGGCAGTACGGCTGGATCCGAGCGCATGCGAGCGGTGGCTTCACCGTCGCGATCGTCGCCCTGGGCATCCTCTACGGCTTCACCGGCTACTGGCCGGTCCCGATCCTGTTCCTCCTGGTCGCGATCGCGATCGCGTTGCTCGCCGGTGGCGTGCCCGATGTGGGCCTCGCGACGCTGGCGGCACACCGGCGGGGTGGCGCGATCCGCGAGGCCCTCGCGACCGAGCCCGCGCTGGTGCCGCTGCTGATCGCGGTGGGCGTCGCGAACGTTGGCGTGTTCGCCGGGTTCACGTTCCTGTCGCTGCGCATCGTGGAGCTCGGCGGTGGGGCGCCCGAGATCGCGTTGTCGTCCGCGGTCGCCGCCGCGGCCGAGGTGGGGGCGATGGTCCTCGCCGGTCGCCTGGTTCCGAGCATCGGCCTGCGGTCGCTGTTCGCCCTGTCCTCGCTGCTGTACGTGGTGTCGCTGACCCTGTGGGTCGTGCTCGACTCGCCGGCCACCATCATCGCTTCGAGGATCGTGTCCGGCGCGGGGTTCTCGGGCCTGTGGATCGCCAGCGTGATGGCCATCCAGCGGCTGCTGCCCCCGCGCCTCCAGGGCTCGGGACAGGCACTCATCTCGATGACGACGTTCGGCCTCGCCGCGTTCGTTGCCGACGCGCTGGGCGGCTATGCCTACGCGCAGGCGGGTCCGGCGGTTCTGTTCGGTGGCAGCGCGGTGCTGTCGGTCGTTGGGGCCCTTGCCGGGCTGCGAGCCTTCCCGGCCAGGGGCACGCGACGCGCCGCGGTCGTCTAGCCGTTCAATCGCGCGTCGCCCCCCGCTAGAATTCAACGGGCGATGAATTTCGGCGCAGGCCGATCGGATCGCACCGCCGGAGGTGTCGAATGAGCATGGCAGCGAGCGGGCCGGACGGCCCGCCGTCCGGTGGGAAGCCCGCCGTGCGGGCGGTGGACCTGGCCAAGGCGTTCGGCGAGCTGAGGGCGGTCGATGGCGTCTCGTTCGAGCTCGAGCCCGGCCGGATCTTCGGCCTGCTGGGGCCCAACGGCTCGGGCAAGACCACGCTCATCAGGCTGCTCACGGGGATGACGCATGCGAGCGGGGGCAGGGCCGAGGTGCTGGGGGTCTCGATGCCGTCGCGCGCGAACCTCGCCCATATCGGCTACATGACGCAGAGCGACGGGATCTATCCCGCGCTGACGGTGGGCGAGAACGTGCGCTTCTTCGCGGCCGCCTACGGCGTGGCCGCCGATGCCGCCTCGGCCGAGGCGCTGGAGCTGGTGGATCTGGCCGATCGCACGGGGTCGATCGCGGGCACGCTGTCCGGTGGCCAGCGGCGCCGGCTGTCGCTGGCCTGTGCCCTCGTCCACCGGCCGTCCGTGCTGTTCCTCGACGAGCCCACCGTGGGCATCGACCCGCTGCTCCGGGTCCAGTTCTGGGGTCACTTCCGGTCGCTGGCGGCCGCGGGTACGACGATCGTCGTCTCAAGCCACGTGATGGACGAGGCCGATCGGTGCGACGAGCTCCTGTTCATGCGCACCGGCCGGATGATCGCGCGCGGCACCGGCGCCGACCTGCGGAGCCAGGCCGGCACGGACGACCTCGAGCAGGCGTTCCTGCGGTTCGCGGGCGAGACGGCGGTGACGCGATGAACCCGAGACGGCTGCGCGCCCTGTTCCTGCGCGTCACCCAGGAGATCCGCCGCGATCGACCGTCCCTGGGGCTGCTGTTCATCGCACCGATCCTGATGACCGGCCTGCTGACGTTCATCCTGCGCGAGGCCGACACGCCCACCGTCAGCACCGCGATCGTCAACGAGGCAGGTCCGCCGGGCGCGGCGATTGCCAGCGCGCTCCGATCCGCGCTCGAGGCCGCCGATGTCAGCGTGACCGAGTCCGACGAGGCGGCGGCGCGGGCAGCCGTCCGGGACGGCGACACGTCGGTGGCGATCACGCTGCCCGCCGATCTGCTGTCCGGTGGCTCGATCGTGGTGCTCACCAACGGCCTCGATCCGTTCGCGGAATCGACCCAGGTGGGCGTGATCCAGCAGGCCCTGGTGACGGCGGCGACGTCGGCCGCCGGCGAGCGCCTGCCGACGGTCACGCACGAGACGGTGTGGGGCGTACCGAGCGGTGACCCGATCGCCGCCTTCGCCCCGGCGATCGTCGGGTTCTTCGCCTACTTCTTCGTGTACATCCTGACCGGCGTCAGCTTCCTGCGCGAGCGCACGGGCGGCACGCTCGAGCGGCTGATGGCGACGCCGGTGACCCGGTTCGAGGTGGTGGGCGGGTACACGTTGGGGTTCGGGCTGTTCGCCACCATCCAGGTCGCGATCCTGCTGACCTGGACGCTGGGCACGATCCACGTGCCGTCGATCGGGCCGTTGCCCGAGCTCTCGATCGGCCTCGGGGTGGCCGTGAATGGCAGCCCGCTGCTGGCGTTCCTGGTCGTGCTCCTGGTCGCGGTGGGCGCGGTGAGCCTGGGCATCTTCCTGTCGACCTTCGCGCGGACCGAGCTCCAGATCGTGCAGTTCATCCCGATCGTCATCGTCCCCCAGTTCCTGCTCTCGGGCGTGCTGTTCCCGGTCAGCAGCCTGCCCGCCATCCTCCAGCCCCTGGTCGCGATCATGCCCCTCAACTACGCGGTCGACGGGTTGCGCCAGGTGTTCATCCGCGGCGCGGATCTCGGCACCCCGGAGCTGCAGCTGGATCTCATCGTGCTCGCGGCGGTGGCGGTGCTGTTCGCCGTGGTGGCGTCGTTCACGATCCGCCGCGACGTGGCGTGAGCGCGGCGGGCGCCGGAGCTGGCGCGATCGCTGACGCGGCCGCCGGCACGGCTGGCGCGGGCCCCGGCCGCGCTGGGCGGCGACGGCACAGCGGGCGGCGCCCCGTCGGCTCGGGCGACACGCGTGCCCGGATCCTCGAGGCCGCCCGTGACGCGTTCGGCGAGCGCGGGTTCGACGGGGCGACGGTGCGTGACATCGCGCGGCGCGCGGACGTGGATGCGGCCCTGATCCATCATTACTTCGGGTCCAAGCAGCGGCTGTTCGTCGCGGTGACGCAGATCCCGGTCGACCTCGCGGTCGAGATGCCGCGCATCGTCGACGGGCCCCCGGAACGGCTCGGCGAACGGTTCGTCCGGTTCATGCTCGAGCTGTGGGACCGGCCCCAGATCCGGCCGTTGATGCTGGGCCTCATCCGCTCCGCGGCCACCGACCAGGGCGCCCGCGCCATGCTCCGGCAGCTGCTCGAGGAAGGACCCCTGCTCGCGTTGGCCGGCGAGCTTCGAAGATCCGATGCGCGACTCCGTGCGGCGCTGGTCGCATCGCAGTTCGTGGGCCTGATGATGGGCCGCTTCCTGGTCGGCATCGAGCCGCTGGCATCCGCCGACCGCGACACGGTCGCCCGCGCCATGGGGCCGGCGATCCAGCACTATCTGGTGGGCGACCTGGGCAGCGAGCGCGCGCACGACCGGCGGCCGAGCTAGGCTCTGGATCGTCATGACGACGCCGGTTCGGCACGATCCCATCGACCTTGCTTGCGACCCCGAACGCCTGCGGGACGCGCTCATCGCACGGCACCCCGTGGCCGCGCGCGATCCAGGTGCCGTGCGAGTCGTCCACGCCCCTGGTCGCGTCAATCTGATCGGGGAGCACACCGACTACAACGCGGGCTTCGTGCTCCCGGTGGCGATCGATCTGGGGATCTCGATCGCGCTGGTGCCGGCCGATGACGGGCGGGCGGAGCTCACCCTGCTCGAGACCGGCGAGACCGGGTCGTTCGACGTCGATCGGGTGGGTGACCGCCGAGGCAGCTGGCTCGACTACGTGGCGGGCATGGCGTGGGCGCTGGGCGAGGCCGGCGCCGAGCCGCGTGGCTTCCGCGGGCTCCTTGCCTCGAACCTGCCCCAGGCGGCGGGGCTGTCGTCGTCGGCCGCGATCGAGGTCGTCTCGGCGTGGGCGCTGTCCGGCGGACATCGGCCGCCGGTCGATCCGATGCGCCTGGTGCACGTCGTCCAGCGCTCGGAGAACGGCTACATCGGGCTCAACAACGGGATCATGGACCAGTTCGCGTCGATCTTCGGCGAGGCGGGTCGGGCCCTGCTGCTCGACTGCCGGTCGCTCGAGCACCGGTCGGTGCCGTTGCCACTCGGCGAGGTGGCGCTGGTCGCCTGCCATTCGGGCTCGCCGCGCAAGCTCGAGGCGTCGGCCTACAACGAGCGACGCGCGCAGTGCGAGGCGGCCGTTGCCGCCATCGCGGCCCGCGAGCCACGCGTGCACTCCCTGCGCGACGTCACGCCGGCGATGCTGGCCGCCGTCCGCGACGCGCTCGACCCGCTCGTCGCCCGGCGCGCCGCGCACATCGTGGCCGAGAACCAGCGCGTGCTCGACACCATCTCGGCGTTCGAGGCGGGCGCCCTGGACGAGGTCGGGCGGCTGTTCTACGCAAGCCATGCGTCGCTGCGCGACCTGTACGAGGTGAGCAGCCCGGAGCTCGATACGCTGGTCGAGATCGCGCGCGCCACACCCGGCGTCATCGGCGCTCGGCTGACCGGTGCCGGGTTCGGGGGGTGCACCATCAACCTCGTCCGGCGCGACGCGGTCGAGGTGCTGCGCGACGCCGTCATGCGCGAGTACCCGGCCCGCACCGGGCTCACGCCGAGGGTGTTCGCGGTCGAGGCATCGGCGGGGGCACGCCGGCTCATCTGACGCGCGGGTGGCATGCTTGACAGGCCGGCCCGTCCCGTCCGCCGGTCGCGCAGAGAGGTGCTCCATGGATCTCGTTCCGGCCCAGGTCCGCTCGACCATGGCATCGCTCGAGGCGCGCGACGCCGCGGATCGCGTCGACGGCACGCCGCAGGCGCGCCGGCTGCGTGCGATCTCGCCGCAGGTGGGCCAGTTCCTGCTCACGCTGGTGGTCGGCACCGGAGCGCGGACGATCGTCGAGATCGGCACCAGCGGCGGCTACTCCACGTTGTGGCTGGCGAGTGGCGCGCGGCACACCGGGGGCCGGGTGATCACCTTCGAGGTCGACCTCGCCAAGGTGGAGCTGGCCCGATCGACGTTCGCCGCCGCCGGCGTGGCGGACCAGGTCGAGCAGCGGGTCGAGGACGGGGTGACCGGGCTTGTCTCGTTCCAGGGCGCCGCGGACCTCGTGTTCCTCGACTCCGAGAAGGACGGCTACCTGTCGATGCTGGAGCCCGCGATCCTGGCCCTCCGCCCGGGCGGGCTGCTGGTCGCCGACAACCTGCTCAGCCACGAAGCCGATCTCGCACCCTTCCGGGACACCGCCCTCGCCGACCCGCGCCTGGCCGGCCTGGTCGTGCCGATCGGGCGGGGCGAGCTGGTGGCCGCCAGGCTCTGACGTCGCGGTACCTGGCATCGCCCGGCGCGACTCGGGTGAGGTCCCGGTCCGGCCGCCTAGACCCGGACCAGCTCCAGCAGCCGGGCGTGGAAGTCGCCGTAGATCATTCGGATGCCGTCGAACTCGACGCCGTCGGGCAGCGGATCGGGCGGATCGATCCCCAGGCCGACCGCCATCAGCTCGTCGCCGGCCCGTTCGATCGCGGGACCGGGCCCCGCGAAGTCCGAGCCCCACAGGGTCACCCGGTAGGTCGCGCCCGGGTCAAGCCCGCGCAGCCGCAGCCGGTTGCGCGCGGGCATCGGGTGGGCGAGCACCCGGTAGTGACCGACGATCGCATGGCCGCCGGCATCGTCGACCACCATCCACGCGGTCTCGTTGCCGTCGCCCTCGAACGGGCTGCGCAGCCGGAGGAACCTGCCCCGCTGGAGCAGATCGCGCCGCTCGAGGTACCAGGCGATCTGGCGCCGGACGATGCCCTGCTCCTCCTCGGTCATCGTGGTCGGGTCGAGCTCGTAGCCGAACACCCCGAACATGGCCACGGCCGCGCGAGTCGCCAGCGGCGTGATCCGTCCGGTCTGGTGGTTTGGGACCGCGGACACGTGGGCCGCCATCGAGGACACGGGGTAGGCGAGCGACGTGCCCCACTGGATCGCGAGCCGCTCCACGGCATCGGTGTCGTCGCTCGTCCATGCCTGCGGCGCGAAGGCGAGCAGGCCGGGATCGAACCGGCCACCACCCGAGGCGCATGACTCGAACAGGATGTCCGGGAACCGGGCCGTCAGTCGCCGGTACAGCTCGTACACGCCCAGGATGTAGCGGTGGAACAGCTCGCCCTGGCGGTCCGCGGGCAGCGACGGCGTCCAGGGCTCGGTGATGTTGCGGTTCATGTCCCACTTGACGTAGTCGATCGGCGCGGACGACAGGACCGCGCTCAGGGCGTCGGCGATGTGGTCCACGACCTCGGGCCGCGAGAAGTCGAGCACGAGCTGCTGCCGGCTCTCCGTCCGTGCCCGACCCGGGACGCCGATCGCCCAGTCCGGATGGGCGCGGAACAGGTCACTGTCGGCGTTGACCATCTCGGGCTCGATCCACAGGCCGAACTTGAGACCCAGCGCGCGGACGTCGCGCACCAGCGCCTCGAGGCCCCCGGGCAGCTTGCGCCGATCGACGACCCAGTCGCCGAGCGACGAGTCGTCGAGGTCGCGCCGCCCGAACCAGCCGTCATCGAGCACGAACAGCTCGACGCCCAGCTCCTTGGCCTTGGTCGCGATCGCCACCAGCTTCTGGTGGTCGAAGTCGAAGTAGGTCGCCTCCCAGTTGTTGAGCACCACCGGTCGCGGCCGATCTCGCCACACCCCGCGCGCCAGCCGCTCGCGGTACAAGCCGTGGAAGGTCTCGGACAGCCCGCCCAGCCCATCGGCCGACCAGACGAGGATCGCCTCGGGCGTGGTGAACGCGGCACCGGGTTCGAGGCGCCAGGCGAACCCCTCGGGGTCGATGCCGATGCGGAGGCGGGTCGTGCGGAACGGATCGACCTCGGCCTCGGCCAGGAAGCTGCCCGAGTAGACGAGGCTGAGCCCCAGCACCTCCCCGGTTGCCTCGGTGGCGTGCTCGCGGCGCAGGACGAGCAGCGGGTTGTGCTCGAGGCCCGATGCGCCACGGACGCTGCCGACCGACTGCCGGCCCGGGACGAGGACCCGGTCATGGACGTGGCGCTCGCGGGCCCAGATCCCGCTCGTGGTGACCAGGCGCCAGTCGGCGTCGGGCAGATCGAGCACCGAGCTCATCGCGCACCGGACGGTGAGCCGAGCATCGCCGTCGTTGGCGACGGTCATCGAGCGGGCGATCGCCGGCCGGTCGGCGAACAGGGTGGTCCGGACGGTCACACGCAGGCCGGTCGGCGCGTCCGCGAGCTCGATCTCGAGCGTGTCCGCCTCCGAGACGTCCTCGACGTAGGTGGCCGGCAGGCCGGGCAGCTCGGGCTTGCCCGGGACGACCCGGTGCCCCGTGTACCGGAGGTCGAGCACGCTCGAGCCGTCGGGTCCCTCGACGACCAGCGCGGGGACGCGGTAGTCGCCGACGCCCGGCACGGGGATCTCGAACGCCACCGGCTCTCCGACCCGGTTCGAGAAGCCGGAGAACGACGCCGGCCCGAGATGACGGAGCGAGCCTTCGCCGCGCAGCGGGGCGCCCGCATGGAGGTGGCCCAGCCACCCGTTCTCGAGCACGCGCAGCGCGTAGCCGATGCCGTCGTTGGCGAGGTGCCATTCGCGGCTCTCCGCGTCCCACCGGATCGTCACGGCCGGTGCTCCTCCGTGGTCAGCGTCCAGGCCCAGCGGTACGTGCCGGGCCGGAGGACGTAGTCGGGGAGGGTGTCCGGTCCGCAGCTCGCCGTGCCCAGGCCACGATGCGCGGCATCGAGGGTGACGATGGTCTCGGGACGTGGCCGGAGCTCGACGTCATGGGTGGCGGCGTCCAGGTCTGCGGCACGGACGTGGAGCATCGAGACCTGGCGCGGCAGGTCCAGGTCGACACGGATCGCGCCATCGGGTCAGGCCACGCGGAACCAGCGGGTGTCCGCGTGCCCGCCGTTCTCCTGCGGCCGCACGTAGGGCACGAGCTGCTCGTCGATCGTGGATGTCCAGCGCCCGATCTGGCCGCCTCGGCGACGATCGGGATACGTCTCGTGGGGTCCTCGGCCGAACCATTCGAGCGTCTCGTGCGTCGGCCGCAGCTCGAGCACCGTCCCGACCCGCGGCAGATCCTCGAGGATCGCCGGCACGTCGACCGTCTCATCGACCCGGATCCGGCCGTCCGGCGCGACCGCCAGAGCCGCTGGACGTGCGCCACCTCGATACCGGCGCTCGTCGTCCACGTCGCTCGAACCGTCACCGCATCGGCCGCGCGCTCGATCCCCTCCAGCCGGCGGTGCAGCGTCGCGAGCCCCCAGCCGCCCCAGCGGCCGGCCATGCCGCCGATCCGGTCGTTGTCGGTCGGCGCACGCCAGAGGGAGAGGGCCGGCGGCGCCGCGAACGCGGGGTGGAGGAGACGCCCCTCGTCGTCGAGGGCGACGCCGCCGGTCCGCCAGCAGCCGTCGGGTGGCGCCCGACCGTCCTCGACATGGATCTGCCCCCAGCCCATCTCGTACCCGGCCGGGGCCCATCCAGAGCCGCTGGCGGTCAGGAAGCGGAAGGTGAGCCACCGTTCTCCGATCCCCGGTGCGGGGAGCGAGAAGTGGGGGATCGGCAGCTCGCCCCTGCCGCCGGGCCGGATCGAGGGCAACGGCAGCTCGCCGCCGGCGACGGGCTCGCCGTCGACGGCGATCTCCCAGGTCGCGCGCAGCCAGCCGGTATCGCGGAATGCATCCCGGTTCTCGAGCACCACGCGACCGCGGCGTGCGGCGGCGGTTCGTCCGTCGCGGCGCGGACCGGCGACGCGAGGTGCATATGCTCGAACATCGCGGGCTTTGGCCGCCGGTCCGGGAACACCATCCCGTCGATGCAGAACGTGCCGTCGTTGGGGACGTTCGCCGAAGTCGCCGCCGTAGGCGGGGCGCATCGTCCCGTCGGGGAGCCGCTGGTCCAGGCCGTGGTCCCGCCACTCCCAGATGAACCCGCCCTGGAGCCCGGGCGTGGCCTCGATCGCGTCCCAGTGCTCGGCCAGCGTGCCGTTGCTGTTGCCCATCGCGTGGCTGAACTCGCACATGATCAGCGGGTGCCGCTGGAGGCCCGACCGGGCGTGCGCGACGATCGCCGAGATCGGCGGGTACATCGGGCAGGTGAGGTCGCTGGCCGGCTGCTCGCTGGTCCAGTCGAACCGGATCGCGCCCTCGTAGTGGAGCGGCCGCGACGGGTCCGCCCGGCGCGCCCAGCCGGCGGCCGCGTCGTGGTTGACGCCATAGCCGGACTCGTTGCCCAGCGACCAGGCGATGATCGAGGGGTGGTGCCGGTCGCGCTCGATCATCCGCGCGACCCGGTCCACGAACGCCGAGCGGTACCGGGGGTCGTGGCACACGTCGTCGTACCAGCCGTGGGACTCGATGTCCGCCTCGTCGATCACGTACAGGCCCAGCTCGTCGCAGACGTCGAGCAGGTACGGGTCGTTGGGGTAGTGCGACGTCCGCAGCGCGTTGAAGCCCCAGCGCTTCATCGCGACCACGTCGGCGAGCATGTCCTCGGCCGAGATCACGCCGGCCCGTCCGGCGGTCGAAGTCGTGGCGGTTGACGCCGCGGATCAGCACGGCGCGCCCGTTGACCAGCAGCTCGATTGCCGCGGACCTCGACCCGCCGGAACCCGATCCGCCGCTCGACCCGCTCGACGACGGCACCATCGGGCGCGCGGAGCTCGACCCCCAGCGTCCGCAGGGCGGGCATCTCCGCTGACCATGGCGTCACGCGCGGGATCCGGGCGGCCAGCCGCACCCGCCCGACGCGTGGCGGGCGGACGACCTGCTCCGCCTCGGCCCAGCTGGCCCGGTCCTCGGCGTCGGTCAGGGTGCCCGACGCGTTGAGGCTCTGGAGGTCGAGGATCCCGCGCCGGGGCGGCCCCGGGACGACGAACGGCCCGGCCCGCGCGGCCACGGGGGCGTGCGGGACGACGGCCACGAGCGGCTCCGTGACACCGTCGATCGTCGCCTCCACCCGCCAGCCGGGCTCCAGCGCCGACCCGTCGGGCCAGCCCAGCGCGACCTCGAGCGCCAGCGTCCCGGTGGTGAGGTCCTCGTCCAGTCCGGCGTCGATCCGCAGCCCGGCCAGGTGCACCGGCTCCGTCGCGTACAGGAACACCGAGCGCGTGATCCCGCCGTGCCACCACTGGTCCTGGTCCTCGATGAACGACGCGTCCGACCACTTGACCACGGTCAGCCGGAGGTCGTTGGTGCCGGGGCGAAGCCGATCGGTGACGTCGAACTCGGCGGCCAGGTGCGAGTCCTTGCTCACCCCGACCTCGACGCCGTTGACGTGGGCAAGGAGCACGCTTTCCGCCGCCCCCACGTGGAGCACGATCCGGCGGCCGGTCCACTCGGCCGGCAGCTCGAACGAGCGCTCGTAGACGCCGGTCGGGTTCTCCTCGGGCGTGATCGGTGGCCGGTCGGGGAACGGCATCTGGACGTTGGTGTAGATCGGGCGGTCCCAGGTTCCATGCATCGTCCAGCAGCCCGGGACGGCGATCTCGCGCCACGCACCGTCGGTCGGGTCTGCGTCGGGCCGATGGAGCAGCTGGAACCGCCACGTCCCGTCGAGCTCGAGGCGGTCGAGATGGGGGACCGCGTGCATCGGCAGGCGGCCGCGGGCGGTCAGCTCCGGGTCGGCCCACGGCCTGGGCATCGACAGAGGCTCGGTCATGCTTGCTCCGGTCGTGTCCGCGGTCGCTCAGCCCTTGGTCGCACCCAATGCCAGGCCACGCACGAACTGCTTCTGGAGGGCGACGAACACCAGGATCGTCGGGATCGCCACGAGCAGCGACCCCGCAGCGAGCAGGTTGTTGTCCGAGAAGAACTGGCCCTGGAGGTTGTTGAGCGCCGAGGTGATCGGCCGCCGGTCACCGTGCGACATCAGCATCACCGCCCAGAAGAAGTCGTTGTAGATGAACGTGAACTCGAGCGTGGCCAGGGCGGCGAGCGCCGGCCGGCACAGCGGCATGATCACCCGCCGGTACATCGTCCACACGCCGGCCCCGTCGACGAGCGCCGCCTCGGTGAGCTCGTGGGAGATGGAGCGCATGTAGTTGCCCAGCACGAAGATGCAGAAGCCCATCTGGAACACGACGTGGATCAGGATGATCCCGATGTACTGGTCGTACAGCAGCCCGTTGTCGCTCAGCGGGGCGGGGATGCCATTGATCGTCCGGTAGATCCAGAACAGCGGAATGATGATCACCTGCGGCGGCAGCAGGTTGCCGGCCGTGAACAGCATCAACAGGCCCAGGTTGAACCGGAACCGGAACCGCGTCAGCGCGAACGCCACCATCGAGGCCACGAACAGGGTCAGGACGAGCGCGGGTACCGTCACGATCAGCGTGTTCAGGTAGTAGTGCGGCAGCTCTGCCTGGTTCCAGGCCCGCACGAAGTTGTCGATGTTGAGCGAGGTGGCGAACGAGACATAGCCGTTCGCCTGGGTGTCGGCGTACGGCCGGAACGCGGTGTAGATCGCCCAGCCGAGCGGGAAGAACCACAGGACCGCCATCGAGACGAGGAACCCGTGCGTCGCCACCCGCCCCCAGCGGATGCCCCGCCGGGGTCGAGCCCGGAGCTGTCTGGTCTCAGCAGCGGCCGCGCTCACCGCGACGGCTCCCGCATCGTCCGGTTGAGGAACACGAGGATCGGGCCCAGCGAGATGACCAGCAGCACGACCGCGATCGCGGAACCGAAGCCCACGCGGTTGGACTCGCTGATGGCGTTGTTCGTGATCAGGGTGGACAGCAGCTCGAGCCCGCCCTTGCCCCGGTTGAGGACGTACACGAGGTCGAAGGCGCGGAACGACTCGATCATGGTCACCACGACGACCACGATGTTGATCGGTGCCATCACCGGGAACACGACGCGCCGGAAGATCTGGCGCTCGTTGGCGCCATCGACCTTGGCCGCCTCGCGCAGCGTCGGGTCCACGCCCTTGAGCCCGGCCAGGTACAGGACCATGACGTAGCCCGCGTGGCGCCAGCATGCGGCCACGATGACGGACCAGATGTTGATGCTGGGGTCGCCCAGCCAGAAGATCTGCGTGCCGGGTTCCGTGCGACCCAGGATGTTGTTGATGAAGCCCTGCTCAGGAGCGTACTGGAGCACCCAGATGAAGCCGATGATGGCCAGCGAGAGGACCACCGGCATGTACAGCACGCTCTGGTAGATCCGCGTCCCGCGGAGCTCGCGGTCCAGCAGCACCGCGAACAGCATCCCGATCGGGGTCGCGATGAACATCAGCGAGCCCAGCCACAGCAGGTTGTGGGTCAGGGCCGGCCAGAAGAACGGGTACTTGGTGAACAGGTTCTCGTAGTTGGTCAGCCCGATCACGTTGTCGCCGGTCAGACCGCCGATCCCTGTCCAGTCGGTGAATGACAGGCCAACCGAGGCAAGCGTCGTGCCCCAGATGAGGATCAGGTCGAACACCAGCGGGATGCCGACCATCAGCGCCAGGACCATCTTGTCCCGGCGCGTCAGCAGGCTGTAGCGCCGCCGGACGCGCGACACCCCCGTCCCGCGGTTGGAAACCGGCGGAGCGGGGGCGTCGTGATCTGCCTGTGACGTCACGGTCTCGACAGTCTAGCGAGGCCGTCGAGCCACGCTCTAGAGCGTGTCCCAGAAGTCCTGGATCTTCTTCGTGAAGGCATCCAGGTCCTGGGACGGATTGTTGATGAAGTCGATCAGGAACCCCTGCATGCCGTTCGGGCCTGCGAAGTTGGGGTTGGTGTCCCGATCCAGGAACTGGGTGATGCGCTTGGCGTTGCCGATCAGCTCGGCGGCCTTCTTCTGGAGGCTGTTGTAGGAGCTGGTGTCGGCGTCGAGGGCAGCCGCGATGTTGCCCGGGTTCGCCGTCGTGAAGATGATCTGCGACGAGCCCTTGGACAGGAACTCCATGAACGCCTTGGCGCCGTCGAGGTCATCGCTCAGCGTCGGGGAGTTCTTGGCGATCATGAACCCGTCGATCGGGGCGTCGAGGGCCTTCTCGTCGTCGTACTGGGTGCCGAAGTTCGGGTACGGGAAGAAGTCGAGGTCGGCCAGATCCTCGTTGGCGGCCACGAACTGCTCCGACACGAACATGCCCAGCAGGTACATGCCGGCCTTCTTCTGGACCAGGGCCTGGGCCGCGTCCTGCCACGTTCGGCCGGTCGCGCCCTCCTGGTAGTAGGGGAGCAGGTCCTTCCAGACCGTGAACACCTGCTTGGTGCGGTCGTCGGTCCACTTCTCCTTGCCGGCCATCAGGCCGACGTGGAAGTCGTAGCCGTTCTGACGCAGGTTGATGATGTCGAAGGTGCCCATCGCCGGCCAGCCGTCGCTGTCCCCGAAGGCCATCGGGATCAGCCCGTCGGCCTGCATCTTCTTGGCCAGCGTCTTGAACTCGTCGAGCGTCGTCGGGATCGAGTAGCCCTTGTCCGCGAACAGGCTCTTCCGATAGAAGACGGCCCACGGATAGTTGTAGATCGGGATGAAGTACTGCTTCCCGTCGTCGCCCGTCGACCCGACCTTGAACGCCTCGGAGTAGTTGGAGCCCACGGTCGACCAGACATCGCTGATGTCCTGGGCGAGCCCCTGCGCGGCGAAGAAGCGCATCCGGTAGCCGGAGAACCAGGTGAACACGTCGTCCGGTGTCGCCTGGAGGTAGTTGCTGATCTGGTCCTGGAAGGTGCCGTGGTCGACGGTGTTGACCTTGACCGTGACCCCGGTGTCCTTGGTGAACGCATCGACCATCTGCTGGAAGGCGTTCTTGGGGACCTCGTCGGAGTAGTTCGAACCGACCGTGATGCTGCCGCTGACGGGCGCCATCGACTCAGGTGCCATCGACTCGGGCGCCGCGGACGACGGCGCGGTGCTTGACGCCGGCGACGGCGTCGCCGACGTGCCGCACGCGGCGAGAAACGCAGAGACACCACCGAGCGCCGCGACGGCGGCGCCGCCCTTGAGCACCTGGCGACGCGTGACGGAAAGGTGGCCGTCGTGATCAGCCATGCTGAAACCTCCTCCGCGACCTTCCGCGACGCATATGCGGGGCCGGCCGATAACGTGGATTGTTGCGACCCAATTGCGCAATGTCAAGAGACTCGCGCGGATTCGCACATACTTTCTTGTGCGAGTGCGTTGACTTAGGTGCTATCCAGGAGCAAGATTATGCTGCGCCGGTCGGTCGATCGCGGCCGGAGTCGTCGTGCCCAGCGCGATCGAACGCACTCGAGGGGTCTGCTCGAACCATGCTCGCCCGCCAGCGCCAGGCACTGATCCTCGAGCGGGTCCGCGCGTCCGGCGCGGTCCGCGTTGTGGAGCTCGCGCGCGAGCTCGACGTCTCCGACATGACGGTGCGTCGCGACCTCGAGGTCCTCCACGACCAGGGCCTGCTCGAGAAGGTGCACGGTGGCGCCACGGCGCTGTCGGGGCTGGCATCGTACGAGCCCGGCTTCACCGCGAAGACCTCGCTCCAGCAGGCCGAGAAGGCGGCGATCGCCGCGGCAGCGGTGAGGCTGGTCGAGCCCGGCATGTCGATCGCGATCTCGGCCGGCACCACGACGCACGTGCTCGCGCGCAGGGTGGCCGAGGTGCCGGGCGTGACGATCGTGACCAACTCCATCCGGGTCGCGGACGTGCTCCACCGGACGGGACGGCGCGACCAGACCGTGATCCTCACCGGCGGCGTGCGCACGCCGCTCCGAGGCGCTCGTCGGGCCGTTCGCCGTGTCCCAGCTCCGCTCGGTCCACCTCGACCTTGCGTTCATGGGCGTCCACGGCATGGATGCCCGCGCCGGGTTCACGTGCCCGAACCTGAGCGAGGCCGAGACCGATCGGGCGATGATCGACGCGGGCGCCGCCTGGTGATCGTGGTCGGACCACGCGAAGTGGGGGGTCGTCGGGATCGCGTCCATCGCCCGTCTCGACCAGGCGGACGTCCTGATCACCGATTCGCGGGTCGAGCAGGAGGCGCAGGGCGTGCTCGGCGACGCGGTCCGGGAGCTGGTCCTCGTCGATGCACGACGCATCCGAGGCTGATCCGAGCCTGCCGCCGTGCAGGACCCGGCCCGAGCCATCGGAGTGCCGCCACCCGTGCCAACTGACCCGGTCGATCGCCCGGACGACGGGCGATCGCGGCGCTCGAGGACGAGCCGCACCGCCGTTTCAACGCGCTGACCGGCGAATGGGTGCTGGTCTCCGCGGGTCGGACCCTCCGGCCGTGGCTGGGCGCCGAGGAGCCGGAGCCGCCCGAGCTTCGGCCGGCCTATGACCCGGACTGCTACCTGTGTCCGGGCAACACCCGCGTCAACGGGCGCGGTAACCCCGCCTACGACACGACGTTCGTGTTCACCAACGACTTCGCGGCGCTCCGCCCGGACTCGTCGGACGCGCGCGTGGAGAACGGCCTGTTCCGTGCCGAAGGCACGCGTGGCACGTGCCGGGTCGTGTGCTTCTCGCCGCGTCACGACCTGACGCTGGCCGGGATGTCCGAGGCCGAGATCCGGCGCATCGTCGACGTCTGGGCGGAGCAGACGACCGAGCTCGGCCGGGATTCCGGTGGGTCCAGGTGTTCGAGAACCGGGGCGAGGCGATGGGCGCCTCCAACCCTCACCCGCACGGCCAGATCTGGTCCGGCGACGCCCTTCCGGTGGAGGCGTCCAACGAGGACGTGACGCAGCGCCGACCTCGCGACCTCACGGGCCGGCGCCTGCTGGTCGACTACGCGACCGCCGAGTGTGGCGGGCCCCGCGTCGTCGCTCGAACGCCCGGCTGGCTGGCCCTGGTCCCGTTCTGGGCCGCCTGGCCGTTCGAGACGCTGCTGGTGCCGACGCGTCCGGCCCCGCGGCTTGCGGATCTCGATGATTCCGAGCGCAACGGGCTGGCCATGGCGCTCCGGGATCTCACGCGACGGTACGACGCGCTGTTCGGCCGGCCCTTCCCGTACTCCATGGGCTGGCACCAGGCGCCGTTCGACGGTGCGGAAACCGACCACTGGCAGGTCCACGCCCACTTCTACCCGCCACTGCTTCGGGCGTCCGTCCGCAAGTTCATGGTCGGGTACGAGCTGCTGGCCGAGCCGCAGCGCGACCTGAGCCCGGAGGAGGCGGCGGCCAGCCTGCGATCCGCGATCCCCGACGCGGCGGCCTGATCCGCGGGTCCATCCCGGCCGGAACCCGCACGAGCGCCGGCCGACGCCCGACACCGCCCGGTACGATGGGTCGCGAGCGGCGGCCATGGCCGCGAGCGGCGGGCACGGAGGCTGGCGATGCGCATGTGGGGCGGCCGGTTCGATGACGAGCCGGACGCACGAGTGGCGGACTTCACTCGCTCGATCGAGATCGACGCCGAGCTGGCGCTGGACGATCTGGCGGGCTCGATCGCGCACGTTCGCGCGCTCGGGCGAGCGGGTCTGCTGACCGTCGACGAGGTGGCGGCGCTGGAGGGCGGGCTGGCCGGGCTGCAGCGTGACGTCGAGGCCGGCGCGATCGCCTGGGACCCCGATCTCGAGGACGTTCACATGAACGTCGAGACGCTGCTCACCGAGCGCGTGGGCAGCGTGGGCGGCAAGCTCCACACGGGTCGATCACGCAACGATCAGGTCGCGACCGACCTCCGGCTGTGGACGCGCCGCCGGATCGATCGCCTGGATGCGGCGATCGTCGGGCTGGAGCTCGCGCTGATCGGGCTCGCCGAACGCGACGGTGATGCCGTCCTGCCCGGGTCGACGCACATCCAGCCGGCGCAGCCGGTGCTCCTGGCCCACCACCTGCTCGCCTATGTCGAGATGCTCGAGCGCGATCGTGGCCGGCTCGCCGATGCCCGTCACCGGCTCAACGTGTCGCCGCTGGGCGCGGGTGCGCTCGCCGGCGCCGGGTTCCCGCTCGATCGGGAGGCCACCGCCGCGGAGCTCGGGTTCGACGGCGTGACGGCGAACTCGCTCGACGCGGTCTCGGACCGTGACTTCGTGGTCGAGGTGCTGGCCGCGGCCGCGCTGGCGATGGTCCATCTCAGCCGGCTGGCCGAGGAGATCACCTGGTGGTCCAACCCGCGCTTCGGGTTCGTGCGCGTGGCGGATGCGTTCTCAACCGGGTCGTCGATGATGCCCAACAAGAAGAACCCCGATCCGGCCGAGCTGGTCCGCGGTCGGACGGCCTCGGTGATCGGCGCGGTGGCGGCGGCGCTGGCCCTGCTCAAGGGGCTGCCGCTGGCGTACCAGCGCGACCTGCAGGAGGACAAGCCCGGGTTGTTCGCCGCGGCAGCCACGCTGGAGTCGTCGCTGATCGTGATGGCGGGCCTGGTCGACACGCTCTCGATCGACCGGGCACGGATGGCGGAGGCGGCCGAGGAGGGCTACACGACGGCAACCGCCCTGGCCGATGCGCTCGTTCGTCGCGGCGTGCCGTTCCGGGCCGCGCACCACATCGTGGGCGGGCTGGTCGGCGGCGCGGAGGCGGAGCGCAAGCCGACGCTGGCGGCACTCCCCGATGAGGCGTTCCGGGCCGCGCTCGACGGCAGCGACGATCCCGTGGCGTGCAAGCTCGCAAAGGAGAAGGGGATCGCCGCGGCGCTCAGGGCGGCCGCTTCGATCGAGGGCTCGCTGGCCGCGGCGGACGTGACCGGCGGGACCGCGCCCGATCGGGTCCGCACGGCGCTGGCGGCGGCACGGGCTCGGCTGGGCAGCTGATCCGGACGGCGACCGCGCTCGACCGCGGAGGTGGGGTGCGCCTCGGCCTG
This sequence comes from uncultured Chloroflexia bacterium, assembly GCA_963734995.1. Lineage (GTDB taxonomy): Bacteria > Chloroflexota > Limnocylindria > Limnocylindrales > CSP1-4 > CAIXZV01. The sequence goes on along the minus strand of CAVTJD010000011.1, from coordinate 151,346 downwards.
CCGACCCACTGACCCAGCCGCCGACCGACCCGTCGGTCGCGACAGATCCTGGCGCGTAGGTCGAAGCTGCTCAATTCGTGCTCGCGACCAGGGGTCGAGCCGAGTTCGCGTCGGTTGATCTACCGATGACGAACCTCCCTCGCAGGACGAATGTCCGGACCTCGGCGCCGCCCGGCGCCAATCGGACAGGAGGTCGCGAGCATCAGGCCACCGGTGGGCTCGACCACACGGCCCGCGTGCTCGTGCAGGAGGCATGACATGTCGGCACACAGCACCGCCCTTGCGCCCGGACGCAGCCACGAGTCCACGAAGCAGGCGACGAGGCCGCGGTCGATCTGGCCGGGAGTGGCGGCCGTGGTCGCCGTGGCGGCCCTGCTCATCGTCATCGCGGCCGCATCGCTGCAGGCTCACACCGCGACAGCAGCCGGTGCGCTGATCGGCGGTGGCGGCCATGCCGCACCGGTGACATCGGCCGTCGAGCAGGAGATCCAGGCCGGCGCGGCCACCTCGGGTGTCCGGGCCGCGGCGTTCGGCGGGGCAAGCACGGTGATCACATCGGGGACGGGGCTCACGGCCCGGGTGCCCGCCGACAGCTCGGCCCTCGAGCGTGCCACCGAATCGCGGACGACCACGGCGCAGGTCGCTGAACCGACGATCGTGGTGACGACCTCGACGGGGCTCACCCACCGCGCGCCGATGCGCTGATCCAGAGACCCGGCCACGCACAGCATTGGGGTCAGGTCCCCAAGGTCGTGCGAGACGAGCTGACCGCGATGGGTCAGAACCCGGGCCCCGCCTGCAATCCGAACCGGAGCACGTTCGAGGAGCAGCCCGGACGTCGCCTGGTGACTCGCCCCGGGCATCCGCCGCCGGATGCCCGGGGCTTCCTTCCGTCACTCGGGCCGGCCGAGGACGCGCCGCGGCGCCAGGCCGGAACGCGAGAGCCCGAGGTCGCCGGCTGCATGGTGGCGGCGCTCACGGTCGTGGCCCAGGCGGCGATCGCGGCGTTGGTCATCCCTTCGGTGGTCAGTCGGGCAACATCGAGCTCACGCGCAGCGTGGTTCCGCGGAGGCTCACGATCAGGCGCCACGCCTCCCCGCACCAGCGAGCGGTCACGATCCTGGTCATGGCCACAAGCGCCGTCATGGGCGACGGTCGTCCAGGGTCAGCTGCGGGGACCGGTGGCCGCTAACGGGGCCAACGCTGGCTGCGGTCCTGGTCACCCAGGTCGCTACCTCGGTCCGACGGGTGGCACCCAGCTTGGCCAGGATGTGCTCGACGTGAGAGGTGGCCGTGCGATGGGCCATGCCCAGCTCGGCCGCGATGTCGGCGTTGGTATGCCCGTCGGCGATCAGGCGCGCCACCTCCAGCTCCCGCGCCGTCAGCGGCGCCCAGGCGGGATCCACCGCGGCGCGCGCGCGAACCCGGCGTCGGAGCTGCTCGGCCGCAGCGGCGAGCGGGCTCGAACCGAGGGTTGCCGCCGTCTCGGCGACGGACTCGGCCAGACGCCTGCTCTCTGCCTGCCGGTTGGCGCGGGCATGCACCGTGGCGAGATCGAGCTTTGCCCAGGCACCCTCCCAGGTTCGCCGGCGCGTGGCCCACCCGGCGCACGCCGCCTCGAGCGCCGTCCTCGCCTGTCCGGTGGACCCGCGCGCGAGGGCCAGCAGCCCCCGGGCGTGATCGACCGCCGGCAGCGTGCCCGGGATCGCACGTCCTGCGACGACGTTCGCCACCCGGTCGATCCAGGCGTGCGCCGCGGCAGGATCGCCCGACGCGAGCTGCGCTCGCGTGCCCGTGACCAGAAACGGATACAGGTACGCGGCGTCCGTCACCTGGGCGGAGGCTGCTTCGCCGCGCTCGCACCAGGCGATCGCGCCGGCCGGGTCGCCGGCGAGCAACGCTGCCTCGGCCAGACCCCACAGGGCCGGCGACAGACGCTGCAGCTCGGACATCTGCTCACCCAGCTCGCGCGCCTCCTCGAGGATGGTCTCCGCGCGCTCGAAGTCGCCCCGGCCAAGCGCGACGTAGCCCAGCGCGTGGAGCGCGGTGATCCGGGTCGTGATCCCGCCCCGCCCGTCGGACAGAGCGTGCGCCGCCAGTCGCTCGCCACCGTCCCAGTCGCCGGTCGCCCATCCCACGTGTCCCAGGTGGGCGGCCATGTAGTGGCGGTGGTTCCACAGCTCGACCCGCTCGGCGTACTCGATGCCCTCCCGCAGCCACCGCTCTGCACGGTCGTACTCCACGAGCACCGATGCGGATGAGCCGATCATCCGGTAGGCACGCGCGGCCGCCGCCTCCTCGCCCCCTTCGCGCGCTTCGGTCACGGCTCGCTCGAGCAGCGTCCAGCCCTCGTCCATCCGGCCGGCGAACACCAGACACGAGCCGACCGTGGCTGCCACGTCGCGCTCGGTGCCGGTATGGGCCGTCTGAATGGCCAGCCCGCGGGCCGCCTCGCCGAACGCGATGGCCGGCTCCAATCGTCGATCGAGCATGTTGGCGGCGCTCAGCCCGGCCAGCAGCTGGGCCCGAACGGTCCGTGTCGCGTCGTCGTCCGGGAGCCCCTCGAGCGACTCGACCGCCGCGGACAGCCGGCGCGTCCGCGCCTGGAAGTCGTCACCCAGCAGATGGCGGACAGCCACGTGGCGTGGGGCGATGGCCGCGGCCTCACGGGTCATCCCGGCCGACGCATAGACCGCCGCCGCGGCCTCGAAGCTCCGGTCCGCGAGGGCATTCGCGTCAGTCGCCGCCGCCTCGTCGCCCAGCGCGACCATCAGCGCGGCTCGCGCACCCGGTGCCAGATCGGCCGAAGCGTTCCGCAGCGCCCGCTGGAGCAGCTCGAGCGCCTCCCGGTGGGCCGACACGGCTGCCGCGCGGTGACCACCCTCGAGCGCGGTCTCGAAGGCCTCGCCCGGGCGCCCTGCCTGCTCCAGGTGGACCGACCGGAACGCCGGGCTGAAGCGCGGGTTCCCGGCCGTCGCGTCCGCGACGCGACCATGGAGCCGGCGCCGGGTCGGGACCGGGACATGCGCGTACAGCGCGTCGCGGATCAGGGCGTGCCGGAAGTCAAGCTGGCCGCCCTCGGTGGTCGGCTGGACGAAGAACGCGCGCTCGAGCTCGGTGATGGGCGCCGACAGCTGGTCGATCGGTCGGGCCATGACGGCCGCGAGCAGGTCGAAATCGAACGAGCGCCCGATCACGGCACCGGCCTCCGCGGCCCGAAGGGCACGGGGCGACAGCCGTTCCGCACGCCGCAGAATGGCCTCGTCCAGGGTCTCCGGGACGACGTCGGCGGCAGGGACGGGAGCCGGGCCGGCCCGTTGCGTGCGGCGCTCGGCCGATGCCGTCGACCTGTCCGTCGCATCCAGCTCCTCGACGAAGCGCGAAACGGCGAGCAGCTCCTCGACATGCAGCGGGATCCCGTCGGATCGGTGGTAGATGGAGGCCACGAGGTCATCCGGCGCCGGGAGCCCGGTGCCCAGGATGAGGGTCGTCATCGCCGCTGTGCCAGCCCGATCGAGGCGGTTGATCCGCGCCTCCTCGGCCAGGCGGGCCGCGAGCAGCCGCGAGCGCCATTCACGCATCGGGATCCGGGGATACAGCTCGTCGCTGCGATAGGTCCCGACGACGACCAGCGGCAGCTCCGGGGCATGTCGTGCCACTGCGGCCAGGATCTCCAGCGTCAGGTCGTCGGCCCAATGCAGGTCCTCGAGCGACAGCAGCACGGGGCCGCCCGCGGTCAGCTCAGCCAGCGTGTCCGCCACGTCGAGCACGAGAATCCGGCGCCGCCGATGGGCATCGCCGTCCTCGCTCGGGGTCGCTCCCGGGTCGAGGGGCGCCAACCGCAAGTCGAGCGCCGCGCCCGCGTCCGCCAGGCGACCGATGCGACCGAGCGATCGGCCGAGGTCCAGGAACACACCGCCCGCGACCTCGAGATCGCGTGGGAACGCCGCGGCGCGCGCGACGGTGAAGCCGTCGGTCGCCGCCCGCCGTTCGATCGCACCCAGGAGCCGCGTCTTGCCGATGCCGGCTTCGCCAGCCAGGAACAGCAGTCCCCCGCGACCGCGAGCCCCTGCCGAAAGGCGGCGGTCGGCTAGCGCGAGAAGGTCGTCGCGCCCGACGAGCACCGGACAGATGACCGTACCGAGAACCTGCATCCCGACCGAGTCTACGGTGCCCTGGCGACCCCTTCATCGGTCGTTCGACTGATGACGGACTCGTCGACCGCTGCGAATGTCCGGTCCCCGGGGCGCCGCGGTGGCGCCACCACAGGAGGCCAATCGATGGCGAAGTTCATGGATGTCCACAGCGGCTTCATCGGCGTGACCGCCGGGCAGCTGCAGGAAGCGCACGAGCGCGATCTCGCGATCGAGCGCGAGGAGGGGGTGCACTTCGAGCGTGCCTGGCTCGATCCGGAGTCGGGGAAGGTGTTCTGCCTCGCGACCGGGCCCACCCGAGAGGCGGTGATGCGAATCCACGAGCGGGCGGGTCACCCCACGACTGAGGTCTACGAGCTCGCGGTCGAGGTCTAGGCCCCAACCGCTCCCTGATCGACGCGGAGGAACCGTCCACCGCACCAGTGCGCCCGGGCGTCGCTCGCGCCAGCCGCGTGGATCCCGCGGCGCGCAGGCGCTTCGCCCAGGCAGTCCACAAACCGATCGCAGGAGACTGACAGATGAAACGCCTCACCCGCCGACTGATCCTCGTCGTGGCGACGGCCGCGGCCCTTTCGCTGGCTGCGACCGTTCCGGTCGCAGCCAGCCAGTCCGGCCTTGCGGGCCTGCGCAACGCGACCGCTCCGTTCCACAGCCTCGCCGCGGCGAAGGCCGCGGGCTACACCGTGGAGGTCGCCGACCTCGCCGGCATCACCTGCATAGCGGATCCGAACGGCGCCGGCACGATGGGCATCCACTACCTCAACCCGTCCCTGCTCGACGATGCCATAGACGCAACCACGCCCGAGCTGGTCATCTACGCTCCGGGCCCCGATGGCCGGCTCCGACTGGTGGCGGTCGAGTACCTGGTGCTGCAGGCGGACTGGGACGCGGTCCATGCGTCGCCACCCGCGCTGTTCGGCGAGCCGTTCCACCTGACGCCGGCCGGCAACCGATATGGATTGCCCGCCTTCTATGAGCTGCATGCCTGGGTCTGGCAGCCGAACCCGAGCGGCATGTTCTTCGAGTGGAATCCCCGGATCTCCTGCTGACCCGGAACCCTTCGCCCTGACGCGTGACGCCCCGCGCCGTCGACCGACGGTGCGGGGCGTCGCCGTGCGAACCGATGGTCAGGCGAGGCGCTCGTCGAAACCGTGCCGACGCGGACGGCGCCGCGCTACGATCGCGGCGAGCCCGGAGGGACCACATGCTGACACCCGCCACCATCCGCGACGCACCCAAGGCGCTGCTCCACGATCATCTCGACGGCGGCCTGCGGCCGGCGACGATCGTCGATCTGGCCCGCGAGCAGGGCTATCGCGATCTTCCGACGGAGGACCCGGACGAGCTCGGGGCCTGGTTCCGACGGGGTGCCGATCGCAAGTCGCTCGAGCTGTACCTGGAGACGTTCCGGCACACGACGGGGGTCATGCAGGAGCGAGATGCGATCGCCCGGGTGGCCGCGGAGTGCGCCGAGGATCTGGCGGCCGACGGCGTGATCTACGCGGAGGTTCGGTACGCACCCGAGCTGTCCGTCGAGCGGGGCCTCACCCTGGACGAGGTGGTCGAGGCGACGCTCGACGGGTTCCGGATCGGAGCGGCGCGCGCCGCGGCGGCCGGCCACCCGATCGTCGTTCGCTCGCTCTTGACCGCGATGCGGCAGGCGGCGCGGTCGATGGAGATCGCCGAGCTCGCGGTTCGCTGGCGTGACGGCGGGGTGGTGGGGTTCGACATCGCCGGACCGGAGTCGGGTTACCGGCCCACCCGGCACCTCGATGCGTTCGAGCACGTCCGGCGCGAGAACTTCCACATCACCATCCATGCCGGCGAGTCGTTCGGGCTGCCGTCGATCTGGGAGGCGATCCAGCTGTGCGGCGCCGAGCGTCTCGGTCACGGGGTCCGGATCGTGGACGACATCACCGTGCGCGACGACGGCTCGGTGGCTCTGGGCCGGCTGGCGGCCTTCGTGCGTGATCGTCGCGTCCCGCTCGAGATGTGTCCGACCTCGAACGTGCACACCGGGGCCGCGGCCTCGATCGAGACCCATCCGATCGACCTGCTGCGCCGGCTGCGGTTCCGGGTGACCGTCAACACCGACAACCGGCTGATGAGCCACGTCAGCCTGTCGTCCGAGTTCGAGGCGCTCGATCGCGCGTTCGGGATCGGCCTCGGTGAGATGGAGTGGCTCACGATCAACGCGCTCAAGTCGGCGTTCGCCCCGTTCGACGAGCGGCTGCGGCTGATCAGCGAAGTGGTCAAGCCGGGCTACGCGCACCTGCGGGCGCTCGAATCCGCCGTGGTGATGCGCCCGGCCTGAGCGCGGGTCTGCCGGGCGCGTGCTGTGCGCCGGGTCCGTTCGTTTGAGTCCTATCCCTCAGAAGGCGGGTCGCGCGAGCGGGACGATGATCTCGGTTCGCCAGCGATCCGGATCCGGCTCCATGTCGGGGTCCGTCCAGTAGACCTCCCACATCGGGCCCGTTGCATGCAGCCCCGAGCTGTCGAGCGAGCGCTGAAGCTGGTCGTACGTCTGATCCAGCGCCTCGTACGGGCCGAGGTGGATGATCGAGGCAACCCTGCCGCCCGGCAACCGCGATGGCTCGACCCGACCGACCGCCGGCGCCGGACGCATGACCGGGAAGCCCGCCTCGCCGCGGATCTGGTCCGGGTCGACCGACGGGTAGCGCGTGAACGGCGGACCGGCCAGCTCCACACCGGCCGCGGCCATCCGCTCATGGACCTCGCGAAGCGCCTCGCCGATCGCCTGCGGCAGCTCGGCCAGCGGCGCGTCCACGCAGATGATCGCCGCCTCCTGCGGATGCAGCTCGTGGATCTCCACCTCACCCGCCGCCCGGTCGAACACGGGCGTTGGCGTCACGGCGGTGGGTTGTAGCAGCTCGACCATGTTGACCTCCCCGGTCGACCGTCCTTGCCATTCGGACGGGCCAACGTTGTCGCGCCGGGCAGGTGCGCCGCCAGAGGCGCGCGACGTCAAGGTCGGGGCATTTCGGCCCGAGGTTGCGCAACGCGATCGGCGCTGGGTGTCCCGGTCGGCGATCAGGCGGCCGGCAGCTCCACGATGAACCGGGATCCGCCGTACCCGTTCTTCTCGATCCAGACCTTGCCGCCCATGGCCTCCATCAGCCGCCGGGCGGCGAACAGCCCGATGCCCGAGCCGCGCGAGCGCACGCGATCGACCCGCACGTAGGGCTGGAACACGGCCTCCCAATCCTCCATCGGCACGCCGGGACCGTCGTCGGTGATGTAGACCTGGATCTGATCCTCGACCCGCCACACGCCGATCGAGACCGCCCGCTCGGGGGGCGCGTACTTCGCCTCGTTGTCGAGCAGCTGCTCGAGCACCTGGCGGAAGCGAGCCTCGTCGCCCCGCGCCACCAGCGCGTGGTCGGGCGCCTCCCAGCGGACCGGGCGCGTCCTCAGCAGCAGCGCAAGCGTGCCCACCGTGTTGCTGATCGCCCCTACCGCGTCGAACGGATCGCGGCGCAGCCCGGTCAGGCCCTCGCCGCGAACGGTGGCCAGGATCGAGTCGACCAGCCGGTCGAGCCGCGTGACCTGGTCGGTTGCGCCGGCGCGCCACGTCTCCACGAGATCACGATCGTCCGGTGAGGCTCGGGTCACGGCGGCGTCGGCGAGCAGATCGAGGTAGGCGCGAACGACCGACAGCGGCGTGCGCAGCTCGTGGGTGACGACGGCGAGCAGCTCCGCGCGGGCCGCATCGAGCTGCGACAGACGATCGAGCTGCTCCTCGGCCTCCGCCTGCATCCGGCCCTTCTCGACGACGCCGGCGAGCAGTGCGGCGATCGTGCCCAGGAACGTGACCTCTTCCGGCGCGAACTCGCGGACGGCAGCCGTCTGGACGTTGAGCACCCCGACCACGGCCTCGTTCCAGATGAGCGGCACGGACAGCATGCCGTGGAGCTCCTGGATGTCGAACCCGCGGACCCACGAGAAGCGGGGATCGACGGTGACGTCGGGCGTGCTGATCGGCTCGCGCGACGCGGCGACCCGGCCGGTGATGCCCTCGCCCATGGCCAGCCGAACGTGACCGACCTGCTCGCGGTCCAACCCGTTGGTCGCGGCGAGGGTGAGACCCTCGCCGTCGCGGTCGAGCAGGTAGAACGAGCACACCTGGACGCCGAGCGCCACCGTCGTCCGATCGACGAGCGTGCGCATGAGCTCGTCCCAGTCGCGCGCCTGGGTGGCGAGCTGGGCGAACTCGTGGAGGAACGCGAGCTGTTCGAGACGCGCCGACGCGAGCGCCACGGGCGAGGAGCGATGGCGATTGCGGCCGTCGCGTCTCGCCTGGGGGGCGGGTGCCGGCCTGGGCGAGCTGGTCACCCGCCAAGAGTACCCGGCACGGCCACGGACCCCGTCAGCCGCGCATCACCCCGCCCGGCTCGCCGCGTGGGCTCCGATCGGTCGCCGTCGGCTCCATTCCGATCGGTCGCCGTCGGCTCCATTCCGATCGTTCGCCGTCGCGACCCCGGGTCAGCCGGTCACACCCGCCGGGGCGCCTTCGGCGATCGTCTTCGGGAGGTCGGTGAGCAACGGCTCGGTCCACGACCAGGCCGCGCCATGGTGCTGGCCGACTGCCCCGTGGCGTGCCGCCTCCACGCGAAGCGGCAGCCCGAAGATCTCGATGAACCCGACCGCGCTCGCGTGATCGAACGCGTCGCCCTCGTCGTATGTGGCGAGGTTCTTGTCGTACAGCGACAGCGGCGAGCGGCGCCCGACGACCACCGCCTGCCCGTGGTCGAGCCGCATCCGGACCTCGCCCGACACGACCCGCTGCGACGACATCGCGTACGTGCGGAGGTCGCGCGACAGGGCGCTGAACCACAGCCCGTCGTAGATGATCTGCGACAGCTCGTCGGCCAGCAGCCGGTTGAAGCGCAGCTGCTCCTTGGACAGCACCAGACCTTCGAGGGCGCGATGCGCGGCATGGAGGATCACCGCCGCGGGCGCCTCGTAGATCTCGCGGCTCTTGATCCCCACCAGCCGGTCCTCGACGTGATCGATCCGGCCCACGCCGTGCCGGCCGCCGAGCGCATGGAGCCGCTCGGTCAGCTCGACCGATCCCAGCCGCTCACCATCGATCGAGACCGGGATCCCGCCCTCGAAGCCGATCACCAGCTCGATCGGGTCGGGCGCGTCGCCCGGCGCGACGGTCCACTCGTAGGCGTCGGGCGGTGGCGTGACCCATGGGTCCTCGAGCACGCCGGTCTCGCACGAGCGGCCCCAGATGTTGACGTCGATCGAGTAGGGGGAAGCCTTGGTGATCGGGATCTCGATCCCGCGCTCCTGCGCGTAGTCGATCTCCTGGTCACGCGACAGGCCCATCCCGACCCGCAGCGGCGCGACGACCTCGAGGCCCGGGTCGAGGGCATGCACGGCGACGTCGAACCGCACCTGGTCGTTGCCCTTGCCGGTGGACCCGTGCGCGACCGCGTCGGCACCCTCCTCATGGGCGACCTCGACCAGCAGCTGGGCGAGCAGCGGGCGGGCCAGCGCGGTCGCGAGCGGGTACGCACCCTGGTAGACGGCGCCCGCCTGCAGCGCGCGCCACACGTACTGGGACAGGAAGGTTTCGCGCGCGTCGACGACCCATGCCTTGGACGCGCCGGCCGCCATGGCGCGGCGCTCGACGCCCTCGCGCAGCGACCCTCCACCGAGATCGACGGTGAGCGTGACGACGTCGACGCCGTACTGCTCCTTGAGCCACGCGACGGCAACGGACGTATCCAGTCCGCCGGAGTAGGCGAGCACCACCTTGTTCATCGGGCTTGGGCCTCCGTTGGAATGGCCGGCATCACCGGCCCCTGGATCGCAAGGAACCGCTCGAGCCAGCGATCCAGGGCGGGCTCGTCGGGGAACAGGACGATGAGCGTGTTGTCGCCGGCGACCGTGCCGACCTGCTCGGCGAGCGTCGACTCGTCGATCGCCTGGGCGATCGTGTTGGCCGTGCCGGGCTGTCCGGAGATGACGAGGATCAGGCCGCTCCGCCCGATCGTGACCGGGATGTCCGCGAGGATGCGCCGCAGGCGCTCGTCCGATGGCGGCCGGGCGGCCGGGGCCAGATCCTCCGGGTTGACGTAGGCGGCGTGGTCGCCGCGCATGACCTTGGCCAGACCGAGCTCCGCGATGTCGCGGCTCACGGTTGCCTGGGTGACCTCGAACCCGAGCGCCGACAGCTCGGCCACCAGCTCGCCCTGGCTGCCGATGGGCCGGCTGCCCACCAGCCGGCGGATGGCCGAATGGCGCTCACGCTTGAGCACCACGGCGTTCATGCGCCCACCACCGCGCTCGATGCCACCGCGGCGCTCATGCTGCCCCCGCGTGCGCGCGCGCCGACACGCGCGTGCCGAAGGTCGGGTCGTCGAGCGCGCGCGCCAGCGCGTTCGGGGCGGCCGAGTCGGCGATGATCGCCTCGGTTCCCTCCCATGCGAGTGCCGCCAGCGCGGCCCTGACCTTGGGCACCATGCCGCCGGCGATCGTGCCGTCGGCGATCAGCGCCTCGGCGTGCTCGGGCGTCAGCGAGTCGAGCTTGTGACCGCCCGAATCGCGAACCCCGTCGACATCGGTCATCAACACCAGCTGCCGCGCACCCAGCCCGGCCGCGATCCCGGCTGCGGCGTCGTCCGCGTTGACGTTGCACACCATGCCCTCGCCGTCACGGGCGAGCGGCGCCACCACCGGCACCTGGCCCACCACGAGCAGCGAATCGATCAGGTCGCGCCGGACACCGACGACGGTGGCCACCAGCCCGACGTCGGGCAGCCGCTCGCCGATCAGCAGCCCGCCGTCCACGCCCGACAGCCCGACAGCGTCGCAGCCGACGTCCCGGAGCGCGGCGACCAGCTCGCTGTTGACGACACCGCGCAGGACCGCGGCCGCGACCTCGAGCGCCGCGGGATCGGTGACGCGCAACCCGTGCTCGAAATGGGTGGGAACCCCCAGCCGGTCGAGCCATTCGGTCATCCGCTTGCCGCCGCCGTGGACCAGCACGATCGGGCGCCGGCGCGAGACCGAGGCGATCTCGGCCAGCACCTGCCGCTGCTCCGCGAGCGTCGTCCCACCGAGCTTGACGACCACGATCTCGCTCACGTCGTGTACTCCGAGTTCTCGCGCACGTACTCCTCGGTGAGGTCACAGCCAAACCCCTCGCCCGTGCCGTCGCCCAGCCCGACGTCGAGCCGGATGAGCACCTCCTCGCTGGCCATGGCCGCGCTCGCCGCAGCCTTGTCCATCTCGACCGGTCCGCCACCGGCCCCGTCGTACACCAGGTGGCCGGCGATGGCGATCCGGAGCCGGGCGGGATCGAGCGCTGCTGGTGCTCCGGCGCGAGTGGCTGCCTCGGTCGCCGCCAGCCCGCCCGCCTCGAGCACGGCGGCCTCCGCGAGCACGGCGTTGCCGGCCGCACCCGCGATCCGGCCCCAGTTCGGGTCGCGCCCGTGGACCGCCGCCTTGACCAGCGAGGAGCTGATGACGGCGCGCGCGATCGCGCGCGCGCTCGCGTCGTCGGTGGCGCCCGACACCTGGCACGTGATCAGGGTCGCGGCGCCCTCGCCGTCGGCCGCCTGCTGGCGCGCGAGATCCCGCGCCACCGCCTCGATCCCGGCGGTCAGCGCGGCGCGAGCGCGATGGTCGGTCGCGGCGTCTGCGGCCCCCGCGCGGCCGGAGGCGAGCAGGAGCACCGTGTCGTTGGTGCTCGTGTCGCCATCCACCGACAGCTGATCCCAGGTCCGGGCGGTCACCCCGCGCAGCACGGCGCGCAGCGTCGCCGGCTCGGCGGTTCCATCGGTCAGGACCACCGAGAGCATCGTCGCCATCCGCGGATGGATCATGCCGACGCCCTTGGCGATCCCGGTCACGGTGACCGTCACCGGCACCCCGTCAGGACCGGGCGATGACACGACCGCGGAGGCGACCTTGGTCGTCGAGTCGGTGGTCCGAAGCGCGGTGGCCGCGGCGAGCAGGCTCTCGTCCGTGGCGTCGAGCTCCTCGCGGGTCACCCGGCCGATCGCGTCCACGACGCGCGGCACCGGGAGGCGGATCCCGATGATCCCGGTCGACAGGTGGAGGATCTCCTGCGGTGATGTGCCAATGGCCTCCGCCAGCGCCTCGCCGATGGCGGTCTGATCCGCGTCCCCGACCGGCCCCGTCGCCGCGTTGGCGCTACCGGACGTCGAGATCACGGCTCGCGCGAAGCCCGCCGCCACAGACCCGCCACCGGTTGCCTGGAGGTTGGCCCGCGACAGCCGCACCGGCGCCGCCGCGAACCGGTTCGGCGTGAACACGGCGGCGGCCGGGACCGAGCCGCCGTCGGCCACGATGAGCGCAAAGTCGGGCCGGCCGGACGCCTTGATCCCGGCCGAGGTCCCCGCCGCGACGAACCCGGCCGGCATGCGCGCCGACCGCGACACCACCGGAAGGTCGTCGGGGAGCGGCAGCACCAGGGGATCGGTCGCGAACGACACCACGTCGAGCCTCGCCCTAGGGCGCCAGCGGCAGCTGGAGCAGGCCCGCGGGCTCGGGCAGCCCGTGCACGACGTTGAACGCCTGGACGGCCTGGCCGGCCGCGCCCTTGACCAGGTTGTCGAGCACGCCGATCGCGAGCAGCCGGCCATTCCGCTCGTTGAGCTGGCACCACACCCGGAACTCGTTGCTGCCCAGCACGTGCTTGGTCGCGGGCGGCGCCTCCGTGACCGTGATGAACGACTCGTCGCCATATGCCGCGGCGTAGAGCGCGTCGATCTCGGCCTGGCTGACCGGGCGCGACGGGCGGATGTGGCAGGCAGATAGGATGCCCCGCGTCATCGGCACCAGGTGAGGCAGGAAGTCGACTCCGGTCACGCCGGGGTTGGCGTCGGCAGAGCCGAGCGCGCCCAGCTCCTGCTCGATCTCGGCGGTGTGGCGGTGGGTGAACGCGCCGTACGCCTTGACGCTCTCGTTGACCTCGCCGAAGTGGAGGTCGGCCTTGGGATCCCTGCCCGCCCCGGACACGCCGCTCTTGGCGTCGACCACGAGATCCCCGATCAGGCCCGCCTTCGCGAGCGGTGCCAGGGCGAGGATCGTGGTCGTGGGGTAGCACCCGGGGGCACCCACGATCGCGCCGGGTGTCCGGCCGATCGCCGCCAGCGCGTCGCGGTGGAGCTCGGGCAGACCGTAGACGGCGGTCGCGAGCAGCTCGGGTCGCGGGTGCTCGAAGTGGTACCAGCGCGGGTAGTCGGCGGGATCGCGCAGGCGAAAATCGGGTCCGAGGTCGATCACCGTGCGCCCGTCGGCGCCGTACTCGTCGATGCGACCGGCGGCAGCGCCGTGGGGCAGGGCCAGGAACACCGCCTCGGCGTCCTCGGGCACGCTGTCGTAGACATGCAGGTTTCGGGTCGCCAGATGTGGGTGGATGCCGGCCAGCGGATCGCCCTTCCGCTCACGACCCACCAGGCCCACGATCCGGACGTGCGGGTGGAGGGCGAGGAGCCGGATCAGCTCCGCGCCGACGTAGCCGGAGGCGCCCACGATCGCGATCCTGACCGGGTCGCCGACCAGCGCGCGGGCGCCACGCTCAGCGGCGCTCCCGGACGCGGGGGAAGGATCGTGAGGACGGTCCGCCGCGATGGCCGCGCCCGTCTTGTCCGCGCTCACCGGCGCGCGCGGCCGCTCACGGGCGGCAGGCGCGAAGGTGCGGAGATCGGGCGGAGCGTCGTCACGGAATGACTATACAGCGAGCTGCATACTCATGCAATAGGCGCGTCCGACGGTGGTCACCCACGACATCGAGAGTCCGCCGGCTAACCAGGGATGGCGCTCGGTGAGGGATCGGCGTGAAGACGTTGCGACTGCTCCGAGGGGCCCGGCAACGAGCGCACCTCGAGGATTGCTGGCCCGATGGCGTGTGACTGGCGATCGACAGCCGGCGCGGATGCGAGGCCCATCGCATCGAGATACGCAGCGTGGGTTTCGGCGAGCGGCTCGGCTTCAAGCTGGGTGGCCAGGAGGCTGCGGAGGCTGCGATAGTGGCGATGCACCTGTGACCGAGACCCGGTGACCCCATAGACGCGCATCAGCACCGCGTGCGCGTCCTCGCGCAGAGGATCCCGCCCGAGCAGCTCGACGGCCGCTGCCCCGGCGCCACGGACGTCACCGACTGCGAGTCGACGCCAGGCCGTCTGCGCCAGCGCGTTCTCGTACTGGTTGGCGAGATATTCACGGCGTGCGGCGAGACCTTCGAATGCGAGCCCTTCGGCGAGGTCGCCACGGTATAGGGCCAGGGCGGCCTCGAGATCCGGTGGGCGATGCCGCAAGGATTCCTCGAACCGTGCGACGTCGACGTCGATCGGGACCCTCGGGCGGAGTCCGATCGTCCGATCATCGATCACGAGCAGGTCAGACGGATCGGTCCCCGCAGCAGCGAACCCCTTCCGGAGCAGCCAGAGGGCCTGTCGCAGCCGGTTTGATGCCGAGAACGCCGCGTCTGGCCAGATCTGCGCCACCAGGTCATCACGGCTCCAGGCTCGCCTTCGGAGCACAAGCAGGGCCAGCAAGGCCTCGGTGGGCCGGCTGCCCATCTCGACGTGGCGCCCGAGGAAGGTGGCGCGGATCGAGCCGAGCAGCCCGATGCAGACGTCCGCGCCGAGTGCGGCCGGGTAGCGGACTAACCCTTCGTGATCCACCAACGGACCCCCAGCGGCATGATCGAGCGCCGATGGCGGACGGGACGCCGTCGTGCACCAAGTCGCCTGCCGCGGTTCGCCTGCCGCCGCTACCCAGCCGACGACCCGCGATAAACCCAAGCGGAATTGCGGCAGTCTGCGCCACGGCCTGTCCGATGTCCAGGACGGAGTGCCGGGCGACGAGCTGGCGCGCAGGGAGGGTCAGACGTTCGTCGCCGTCGGGATGTCGTTGATGATCTTGACCACCCCCCAGTCGAGCTGACGGCTGAACGGCGCGAGCCGGACGGCGGTCCCGCCATTGGCGTTCACGAAGGCTGCGACCTTCTCCTGGAAGCTCTTCCAGAGCGAGTCGGCGCCGTGCCAGGTCAGGAAGTCGAACATCGTCTCCGGCGCGTCGGTGGATCGGTCGGCGCCGCGCGTGTACACGATCAGGTCGCCCTGACCATTCGAGCGGACCCCGAACTCCCGGTGGCCGGTCACGGGGTGCGAGCCGGTGTCTGGCGTGTGGATCGTCGTGAAGCGCCACCTGGTTGGCTCGAACAGGCTGCACACGACCGCCGCGTTGTCGGGCCCGAAGATGTCGATCTTGAACACCGTCCCAAGGGGGTCGTTCGAAAGCCATTTCGCCTCATCGGCCGGATCGTAGTACAGGAACTCGCTGTTCCCGGTGTCGATGAACGAGTTGAGATTCGTTCGAATATGGGCGAGGAGACCCGCCGCGTCGACGGCACTGCCGCCGATCGTCGGGAGCCGCGAGATCTGGATGCTGTACAGATCGAGATTGAGGTCGCCAATGGCGTCCTCATAGTGTTGTACGGACATCGACCGCGCCGTGAGGTTCGCCACGATTGGGGCAGGGACCTCGAAGGTCAGCAGGTCCATGTACAGCGGGCCGTACTGCTGGGCGCCCTGGACGTCCTCCTTGCCAAAGACCGCGTTCTGGAGCGTCGCCCCATCCGACCCGAGAGCCGTGCCCGCCTGTCCGACGAGACCGTCCACGAATCCGGACCTCGACTGCGTGTCGCCCCACGTGGCAGCCAACGCCGCCGGGTTCTGGGAATACTGGGGTCCCGCAGGCTGTGCACCGCCGGACATCGAGCGCGAGGCACCTGAGACACCGCCGCCGGCAACGGCGCCGCCGGCAATGGCGCCGCCCCCGGCATGACCTGTGGCGCCCGGCGCGAGCCCGCTCGTCCCGGTGCCGCCCGGCGCCGCCGATGCCGGACCCGTAGCGGCCGTCTTGTCGAAGTAGTTGATCTTCGCGCCGTCCTGCGAGTGGCTGCCACCGCCGCTGATGCCCCCACCGCCACCGGCGACGCCACCCGTGTACATCGACGCCGCGGTCTTGGCCAGGCTCGTGATCATCTCCGCCGCAATCCGCTGACGTTCGGTGTTCGCCTGGAGCAGGTTGTTCATGTTCGTGCCCGCCTGCTGGCCTGCCGTCGCGGCGCCGGCCGCGCTCGCTTGAAGCGCCGACTGTGCCAGGCCGATCGTCCCTTGCAGCCCGCTCATGTCCCTGAACATCGAGCCGTTCTGGATCGCCGCCAGGATCGCCGCCGTGCCGGTGGGGTCGGGGAGGCTGGTGGGCGTGGTGACATTGATGATCGGGTTGCTGAGCTGGCCGGGCTTGACGTCCTCGCTCGTGGCGCGGGACCCGGTCTGAATCGCAGCGATGTCACTCGGCTGGAGCGGGATCGGCGAGTCCTGCCAATTCCAGAAGCGGGTGATGTCGAGCTTCTCCGCGGCGTTGCTGCGGCCGAGAACCGCCTCGGCAAAGGTCCCGCCGGACGCGAGCGGGATGATGTCCTCCTTGGCGGACCCCGCCCGGATGCCGCGACGCTCGAGCCAGGCCGCCCACGTGTCGTCTGCCGCGACGTCGATGTTCATCTTGAACGCCAGGTAGTTGCCCACGTAGCGGATCGGTCTGGGCTCGACAACCTGGGCGACGGGAACGAGCTCGTCGCCGATCTTCACCCCGTACCCCGAAAGCAGCAGTGCGATCTGCGTGCTGTCGAGGGACCGGAGCACGGCCTGGCTGTAGTGCATTCGGTTGTCGGTGAGATGGCGCTTGAGGTTGGCATCCACCCCGCCCGCCTTGATCTGCACGACCCGTGTTTCGCCGCTTGCTCCCTTCCTGATACGCACGGCAGGCAGCTCGACGGGGAAGCGGACGCCGTTGCGATTGAGCGTCAGGATGACCGTTGCGTCCAGGTCGCGCTCGGACGAGCTCCCGGAGATGGAGATCCGTCTGAGCTGGCTCATCGGGCCTGGCGATGCTGCCGAGATCCCGTGCACGGGGTTGCCATTGAGATCTCTGAGCACCACCGAGAGGCTCGCGCCGTCGGCGTCGACCTCCGCGCCTTCGAGGAGCACGTCGACGGGAAGGTAAAGGGAGTTCGTTGCGTGGTGGACGACGCCCAGGTTCAGAAGGGCGGACAGGCGGGAGACCTGCTCGCCTCGCCAGAGGTGGTCGTTCACCTGCTGCACGACTGAGACGGCGGCCGACAACTTGACGGACCGTCTCGCGAGCGCATTGGCGAGGGTCGCCTGACTTGCGGTTGCCTCGGCTCCCGCCACCGTCGCCGAGTCCGACGTTGGGGTGTCGGATGCGGCATCCTTCGCGGCCGAGCCTTCGGCCGTCGTCCTGAGCGCCGCCACCGTCGCCATCATCGACACGGTCGGCTTGAGTCGGACGGCCGCAAAGTCGACGATGCTTGCGTCCAGGCCGGCGAAATGCACGTCGGTATCCGGGCTCAGCTCCAGCACGTCGAGGCTTCGCAGCGCGTCACGTATGGGGTATGTGAGCGCCGCCCTGGCCAGCGGACCCTGGAACCGCCGGACGAGCTCGTCCTTGGAGAAGTCGATGAGCGCGACGGGGATGAACACGACCCGGTCCGCGCGCACGAGCTTGACCTCGACCCTGTACACCTGCACGACCTCGTAGTACTGGATCGTGAGCGCGTGCATGTGGTTGTAGTTCGCCAGCACGCGTGTGCTGACCCCTTCGTGCTCGCTCTGGGACACCTCCTTGACCACAGAGGCACGGCGACTTCGATTGCTGTGGGCGTGCTGGTGCGTCCGATCATTGATCTGCTGATTCATGTTGGTGGCCAGGTCGCGCTGACCCCACGATGAGGAGTAGCTCTCCGCGTGGGACTGGCTCGATGCCTCGCTGCTGGTGGAGCCCATCGAGCCACTCGGACCGCCGAACAGCCCGCCAAGAGGGGCGCTCAGCTCACCGGCGGCGGATGTGCCCGACTCGGTCGAGTGGCTGTTGACGTCACTCGACGAGAATCCCCCCTGGGCCTCGGTGGCAACGGCCTTGGTCACCTCGGTGATCGACCGATTGTGTGACTGGTCGTTGGTTAGGTCATCGGTCTCATCGATGATCTCTGTCTCGCCAGCTCGACTCTTCCGGGTCCAGTCGATGATGGCGATGCGGGTGCTCTCGCCAGGGGCGAGGGACGTGCTGTGCAGCAGCTGGCCCAGCGTGACGCCCTGTGCGTACCAGGACTGGCTGAAGGTCAGCAATGCGCCGAACGCAGTCTTCTTGAAGCCCGCGTCCGCCTGTGCCAGGACCTCGAGGTCGAGGGGTTCAAAGCCGATGCCCGTCACATCGGTCAGCTGCTCGCCATCGTCGAGCGGGATCTCGTCGAGCACGAGCGCGGCGTACTGCACCTTCTCCGTCGCGTACTCGCCGCTCTTCGGGATCAGGTCGTTGGGGCGCTCCTGATCGACGCCAGGCATGTTGTCGGGGAAGTAGACGCTGTTCAGCAGCAGCTTCGCCGCGCGATATGGTGGGTAGAGCGCCAGGTCACGGACGGTCGTGGCGTCGAGAGCCGACCCGATCTGTGCCGACTCTGCCTCAGGGATCCGCTGCAGCACGTCGATCGGCTCGAACTGCAGCTCGGCGACCTGCTTGCCCGCCGATCTCACCTCGCGGACGAGGTCGGAGGTCGGGCTGCCGTGCTGGTAGAGGGGCCCACGGAGCTCGGAGCCCGCCTCGACCAGCTTGCCCGCATCGGAGAACACGCCGGACGTCGCAAGATCGAAGACGGTTTCGATCTCGAGGATGGCGAGGGCGGTCGCCGCGGCCGCACTGACACCCAGCAGCACCGTCGGCGGCTTGCCGAGCAGCTCGTTCGGGGTGACGTTCCGGAACTCCGTGCGGATCGCGAGCAGCGGGTCGCCGTCGCGGAAGGTTGCACCGTTTGCTGGGAAGTCGATCATCCGATTGGGCCCTCTTCCCTGTCGCGCCGCGGGTTGAGACGGGGATGAGCGTTACCAAGTGGTCGTCTCGTGGGCGTCTCGCGGCCAGCGAGCCCCGACATCGACCTCCTGGGGCCCTCGCGTCTGAGCCGGCCGCGGGGGATCACATCGGGTTGGGGACGGCCGGACATGTGGATCGCTGCTCCCGATCAGGATGCGTCGGCCCGCCGCCAGCGGCCGGCCGGGGCCTGCTCAGGAGCCTGCAGCGTCCAGCCTGCTCAGGAGGCCGCCGCGTCCACCCGCAGCTCGGCCAGCTGTGCCGCCTCGGCCTCGAACTGCTCGTGGTACAGGTGGGCGTACAGCCCGTTTCGAGCCAGCAGCTCGCGGTGCGTTCCGCGCTCGACGATCCGCCCATGGTCGTACACCAGGATCAGGTCGGCGCGCAGGATCGTGGACAGGCGGTGGGCGATGGCGATCGTGGTCCGCCCCTCGGTGAGGCGCCCGAGGGCCGCCTGGATCAGTCGTTCGCTGACCGTGTCGAGGGAGGAGGTCGCCTCGTCCAGGATCAGGATGCGCGGGTCCTTGAGCAGCACCCGCGCGATCGCGAGCCGCTGCTTCTCGCCGCCCGACAGCTTGTAGCCGCGCTCACCGACCAGCGTGTCGTAGCCGTCCGGCAGGTCGGCGATCCTGTCTTCGATGGCGGCCGCCCTCGTCGCGGCCCTGAGCTCGTCTGCTGTCGCGTCCGGTCGCGCGAACAGCAGGTTGTCCCGGATCGAGGCGTGGAACAGGTAGGTCTCCTGGGTGACGAACCCGATCACCTGCCCCAGCGACGCGAGCTTGATCTGGCGCACGTCGAGCCCGTCGATGGTGACCCGTCCCGACTCCACGTCGTACAGCCGGGGGATGAGGTAGGTCGTGGTCGTCTTGCCGGCGCCCGACGGGCCCACCAGCGCGACCAGCTCACCCGGGCGTGCCTCGAACGAGATGTCCTCGAGCCCGAACGGCGCCGGCCGATCGTTGTCGGCCACGTGCTCGGCCGTGCCCTCCGGCTCCTCGCCGGAGCCAACGTCCTCTCCTTCGCCCGCATCACGCGCCACCACCAGCATCGCCGGGTTGGCCTCTGCGTCCACGGCCGCCGCCTCGTCGCCTGGCGTCGCGGGCTCAGCCGGTGGCTCGGTCGCGTACTGGAACGACACGTGGTCGAAGGCGACCGCCCCGCGGACGGCGGCCGGATCGAGGGCCACCGCGTCCGGCGCGTCGGTGATCTCGGGCTCGAGATCGAGGTACTCGAAGATCCGATCGAACAGCGCCAGCGAGCCCTGGATCTCGACCTGGACGTTGAGCAGCTGGCCCATCGGGAAGAACAGCCGGCTCTGGAGCGTGGTGAACGCGACGATGTCGCCGGCGGTGGGTGCGCTGGGGTCGCCGTTGGCGGCCAGCGTGCCGGCCAGCCAGTACACGAATGCCGGCGTGATCGAGAAGACGGTGCCGATGATCGCGAAGAACCAGCGGCCGACCATCGCCTGGCGGAGCTGGAGGCGCGCCAGCTCGCGGTTCAGGCCACGGAAGCGGGTCACCGATCGCTCCTGCGCCGCGAACGTCTTGCCCAGCAGCATCCCCGAGACCGACAGGGTCTCCTCGGTGACGGCCGACATCTCGGCCAGGCGCTTCTGGGTCTCGCTGCTGACCTCGCGCCGGACCTTGCCCACGCGGTAGGTCAGGATCAGGAAGAACGGCAGCATCCCGAGCGACAGGAGCGTCAGCCGCCAGTCGATGAGGATCATCGCCACGATCGTGCTCGACGCGATCGCAAAGTTCGACGTGACCGAGCTTGCCGTGTCCGTGACCACCGACTGGATGCCGCCGACGTCGTTGGCCAGCCGGCTCTGGATCTCGCCCGTGCGGGTGGCGGTGAAGAACCGCAGCGGCAGTCGCTGGAGGTGCGCGTAGAGCGCGTTGCGCAGGTCCTGCATCACGCTCTGGCCGATCAGGTTGTTGAGGTAGGTCTGGCCCACCCCGATCAGGCCCGAGATGATCGGCAGCACGATCATCAGGCCGACGTACAGGTTCAGCTTGTCGTACTGCCGGCCGACGATGACGTCGTCGATCAGCAGCTTGAGCAGGTAGGGGTTGACGAGCCCGATGAGGCTGGTCGAGATGATCGCGATCAACACGATCACGACCTGTATCCGGTACGGCCCGAAGAAGGCGACGATCCGGCGCACGGTGCGCGCGCGGCGCTCGGGCGGCACCCGCTCGAAGTCGTTCGACGGCGGGGTCAGCCGTCCAGGGCCGCCTCCGCTGCCCCGGGCCATCGCTCGAACGCCGCCACCACGAAAGCTCACCGCGTGACCCTAGCATGGGGCCGAGGTCGTTGCGGCCGCAACCGCCTGCCGGGTGCCGGTGCGAGCGGGGCGGCAACCCAAGCTCCCGCCTCGATCCTGCGCCGCCGAGGCGCGTGGCCGATACCTGACACGTCTAGCGACGCTACAAGCGGTCGGTCGTCCGCGACCTGGCGTCGTGCGCTGGCCTGCCGATACCTGCCGGGCATCAAATCGACGCCGGGAGACCCGCCGGGGGAGTGCAGGCGACCGGATCCCGGGCCGTGCCGGCACGCGGACGTGACGCTAATCCTGTCAGGTATACGCGGATCCTCGCGTGCGCGGCCCCCTCGCGCGGACCGTCGGTGCGCTACCCCTCGCGCGCAGCGCCCCACGCGCGGATCGTCGGGCGCGCTACCCCTCGCGTGCGCGGCCCCCTCGCGCGGACCCGGGCTCAGGGCCACCCGGCCGGGCCGACCGCTAGGCCGAGGCCGAGGCCGTGATCGCCGCCTCCGTGATCGCCTGAGCCTCCAGCCAGTGCTCGGCGTCGAGCGCGGCGCGGCAGCCCTCGCCCGCGGCGGTGACCGCCTGGCGGTAGCGATGGTCGTCGACGTCGCCGGCGATGAACACGCCCTCGATCTTGCTCGCGGTGTGCTCGTGCGCCACCAGATACCCCTTCTCGTCGGCGTCGAGCCAGTCCCGGAACACGTCGGTGTTGGGCTTGTGCCCGATGGCGATGAACAGACCCTCCATCGGCAGCTCGCGCTCGCTCCCGTCACGGGTGTCGCGCAGCCGCAGCCCCTCCACCTTCGCGTCGCCCAGCACCTGGGCGATCTCGGTGTTGGTGTGGATCTCGATCTTGGGGTGATTGTTCGCCCGGTCGAGCATGATCTTCGACGCCCGGAACCCGTCGCGGCGGTGGATCAGGTGCACCTTGCTCGCGAACCGGGTGAGGTAGTTGGCCTCCTCCATGGCCGAGTCGCCGCCGCCGACCACCGCGATCTCGCGATCGCGGAAGAAGAAGCCATCACACGTGGCGCACGCGGACACGCCGCGGCCACGCAACCGCTGCTCGCTCTCGATGTTGAGCCATAGCGCCGAAGCGCCGGTGGCGATGATCACCGACTGCCCGCGGTACTCGACGCCCCGGGCCCAGACGCGGAACGGCCGGCTCGCGAAGTCCACGCGATCCACGTCGACGTCCACGATGTGGCTGCCGAAGCGCTCTGCCTGCTCGCGGAAGCGCGCCATCAGCTCGGGGCCGTCGATGCCCTCGGGGAAGCCCGGGTAGTTCTCGATCTCGCTGGTCAGCATCAGCTGGCCACCCGGCGCCGAGCCGGCAAGGACGATGGGCTCGAGGTTGGCGCGCGCGGCATAGATCGCGGCCGTCAGGCCGGCCGGGCCCGAGCCGATGATCAGCACCGGGGCGTCCGTGCGGCCGGCGCCGGCCTCCGCGTCCCCCGGGCCACCGGTCGCCGAAACGGCGTCGGTCGGGGCATCCGAGAGGATGGCGATCCCGCCACCCAGCGGCGCGGCAGGCGCGGTTCCCGCGCCGTCGCCGAAGTTGATCTTGAGGGCACCCAACGGGCTGGCGGCGACGTCCGCGGACGGGGCGTCGGTGCCGTCGGTGGGCTTGCTTTGGTCGGTCATGGTCGGATTGTCGTCTCTGGTAGCGATGCCTGCTGATCCCAAGCGTAGCACGGGTTGATGATACTCCCTGGGGGTATGGTGAGACGACGGCGACGCGACGTCGCGGTCGCGCTGGCGCGGGGCCTGTCGCGCCACGTACTCTCGTTGCGTGACGACGACCGAATCGGCTCCCGGCCCGGCACCCGTGGTCCCCGGCCCGATCGGGGCCGAGGAGGAGCCCGCGCACCTCGCGCCGGCGCGGCCGGGCGGTGTGCCGACGCCCGGCTCGCTGCGCGCGAACAGGGACTTCCTGGTGGTGCTGGTGGGCCAGGGTGTGAGCTCGTTCGGCGACGCGATCACCAACACCGCGCTGCCGATCCTGGTCCTCGCGCTGACCGGCTCGGGCTTCGTGATGGGCATCGTGGGCGTGCTCTCGACGCTGCCCGACCTGGTCGTCGGATTGCCCGCCGGCGCGTACGCGGATCGCTGGGATCGTCGGCGGATGATGCTGCTGTCCGACCTGGGGCGCGGGCTGCTGACGGCGCTGATCCCGATCTCCGTATGGCTCGACGGGCCGACGCTGGCGCTGATCATCGTGGTCACCTTTCCGATCAACGTCCTGCGCGTGCTGTGGCTGGCGGCCTACACGGCCGCGGTGCCCGGTCTCGTGGGGCGTGCCGAGATCCCCCGTGCCAACGCCCTGTTCGAGGCGGTGTTCAACATCGGCTGGGTCGCGGGCCCGGCGCTCGCGGGCTTCCTCGCGGCCGCCATCGGACCCGGGCCGACGATCGCGATCG
The DNA here is from genome assembly GCA_963734995.1 of uncultured Chloroflexia bacterium. Lineage (GTDB taxonomy): Bacteria > Chloroflexota > Limnocylindria > Limnocylindrales > CSP1-4 > CAIXZV01. The sequence goes on along the minus strand of CAVTJD010000011.1, from coordinate 127,548 downwards.
ACGCGCTCAGCTTCCTGGTCTCGGTGGTCGCCCTGCTGTTCGTGCGCCGCCCGCTTCGTCCCGAGACACGCTCCGAGCGGACGCGGATCCTGGCCGATGTCCGCGAGGGAATCGGCTTCGTCCGGCGTCATCCCACGCTGCGTGCGGTGATCGGCCTGTGGACCACGATCTCGGTGGTCACCGCGGGACTCGTCAGCGGGCTGATCTTCTACGTGACCATCGACCGCGGCCTGGGGCCCGAGGTGGTCGGCGCCGTGCTCTCGGCGTTCGCCGTCGGGTCGATGGCAGGGGCGCTCGCCGCGGCCAGGATCCCGATCCGGGAGGTGGGTGCCGTGATGCTGGCAGGCAGCGTGGTCACGGGGCTCACGCTGCTCCTCGTTGCGCTCGAGCTGCCCATCCTGGTCATGGTCGCGGCGGCGTTCGCGGCCGGGGTCGTCAATTCGATCATGCTGGTCGTGTACCTGACGCTGCGGACGCTGCTCTCGCCCGACGCGCTGCTGGGCAGGATCGGCGCCACCGCGCGCACGCTGTCCATCGGGCTGATGCCGATCGGCGCGCTGGCCACGGGGGCGCTGCTCGACCTCGTCGGCGGCGGGGTCACGCTGGCACTGATGGGTCTCGCCTTGATCGTGGCCGCCGGCGGGTTCGCGCTCTTCACCGACGTCCGCGCGGCCCGGCTCCCGGACGATGAGCCGGGATTGCCACGGGTGGCCTGAGCCCGCTGACTAGAGGTCGCGCAGCGCCGGCAGCACGTCCCGGCCGATGGTCTCGATCACCGCCGGATCCGCGATACCCGGCGCGCTGAAGATCACGTGCTGGGCGCCGGCATCGGCCAGCTCGCCGAACCGGTCGATCGCCTGCTGGGCGCTCTCACGCGCGTCGCCCTCGAGCGCGACGCGAATGGTCTGCAGGGTCGACCGTTCGATCTCGTCCGGGTTGCGGCCGATCCGCTCGCAGTGCTCGCGCAGGACCTCGTACTTGTGGTGGATCCGCGGGCCGTCGCCGAACACGTTGCAGCCGTCCGCGTACTGGGCGACCAGGCGCAACGTCTTCTGCTCGCCGCCGCCCCCGATCATGATCGGCGGGTGGGGTCTGCTGATCGCCTGGGGCGAGTTGAGCAGGCGCGTGGCCTGGTAGTGGCGGCCGTCGAACGCCTGCTCGGAGCCGCGCTCCCCCTGCCACATCTCGTGCGTGAACCGGAGCGTCTCCTCGAGCATCTCGAACCGTTCGCCGAGCGGGGGAACGGGAAGCCCAGGCCACGCGACTCGTCCTCGTTCCACGCTGCGCCGATACCCAGCCAGGCGCGCCCGCCCGACAGCACATCGAGCGTCGTCGCCGCCTTGACCCACAGCCCCGGCAGCCGGTAGTGGACGCCGCCGACCATCAGGCCGAGCCGGGCACGCCGGGTGTTGGCGGCAATGTAGCCGAGCGCCGTCCAGCCTTCGAGCATCGGCTCCTCGGGCCGCCCGACGCCGCGGATCTGGAAGAAGTGATCCATCACCCAGATCGAGTCGAAGCCGGCGTCGTCGGCATCGCGCGCGATGCGGGCCAGGGTCGGGCCGATGGCCTCGGGCCCGCCGGGCCAGGTGAAGGAGGGGATCTGGAGTCCGACTTTCATGCTCGCGAGCGTAGCAGAGGGGTCGTTGCGCGGACAACGGACCCGGCGAAGCGTGGCGACTGTCGCGCCGGCGGGGCGACCGTCAGCGGAACAGGTCGTTCTCGGGTGCCATCACCACGTCCCGGATCGAGCCCTCGCCCGGCGGCGGCTGGGCGCCGCGTACCAGCGCCACCGGCCGGCCACCCGTCTTGCCCAGCGCGAGCTCGGCCGCGGAGGCGATCTCGTCGGCCACCGCGCGCACCGTCGTCCGCATCGTCCGGCCGTCGGCATCGAGCGCACCTCGCAGATCGTCGAGCGGCAGCAACCCCGATACGCCCAGGGCGATGTCCGTGATGCCCCAGCGCCAGGGGCGGCCGAAGCTGTCCGACACGATCACGGGCAGGTCGTGCCCGAACCGGTCACCCAGCGCCCGCCTGATCGCCGCTGCCGAGGCATCGGGGTCGACGGGCAGCAGGGTGACGAGGTCGCCCGAGCCCGGACCGACGTTGGAGGCGTCGATGCCGCCATTCGCGCACACGAACCCGTGCGCCGTCTCGGTGATCAGGACGCCGCGCTCCATGCGCACGATCCGGCGTGCCTCGCGGAGCACGACCTCCACCTGGCGGGCGTCCCGGTCCCACGCCTGCGCCCAGGCGATCGCCTCGGGTCGCGGCTCGACGGTCCGGAGATCCACGACCGCGCCCTCGGCCTTGGACACCACCTTCTGGGTCACGACCAGCACGTCCCCGGCGACCAGCGGGAGCACCGCCGGGGTCGCTGCGAGCGCGTCGCCGATCAGCGCCGCGAGGTCGTCACCCTCGCGGATCTCGGGCAGGCCGGCGAGCGCGATGATCTCGACCCGTCCCGTGCCGGCTCCCCGTTCCGCGGCCGTTTCCCGTGCCGCGGCTGGTCCCCGTTCGGTGCCGTCCCCGCCCACCGCGGGCCCGTCAGTCGACACGGATCTCCTCGCGTCCCGTCGACGCCACCAGCAGCAGGTCGTCGGGTGTGTCCACATCGAGCCCCAGCTCACCCGGTACCTCGGTGAAGGTCGCGTCCGCGGACGACGCCAGCCAGGCGTGGGCGGCCCGGCTGTCACCCCCGAAGGCGGGATCGATGACGTCGGGTGGGTCGAGGAGGAGGGCATTGGTCCCCCGGCCGTGGCGATCGGGCGCCAGGACGACGCATGGAGGGCCGGCGGCATCGCCCGCGGCCAGCACCGCATCCAGCGTGGCCGGCGAGACGGCGGGCAGGTCGGACGGGACGACCAGCAGCCGAGCCCCTCGCTCGATGGCCGCACGCGCCTCGTGGAGGGCCGGGTTGAGGCCACGCGATCGCTGCTGGAGGGCACGTGCGCCGGCGTCCCTGGCGACGGCCAGCACATCCGGGTCCGGCGACACGACGAGCACCTCGATCACACCCGTGGTGGCCAGCGATGCCTCCACCGCGCGCCGCAGCAGGCGAACCACGAGATCGCGCCGCTCCTCCGCGTCGAGCACGGCGCCGAGCCGCGACTTGGCGCCCTCGAACCCGTGGACGGGGATGGCGACTGCGGTCGGACGCGGGACGCCGGGTTGCGTCGCGGTCATCCCGCCAGCCCTCCGGTGGGCCACGGCCGGCGCCCCGGCAGGGCGCCTACGGACATGGTGTCTGGTCCGATGCGATGACGTCGCCGGCGCGGTTCACGATGATCCACGTGGCATCGGCAAGGTCGGTGTTGTCCAGGTTCGGCCGGACGATGTCGCACGCGAGCCGCGGACCGTCGGCCTCGTCGAGCCCGCGAGCGGCCTGGAACATGATGCTCGTCCCGGACGTGCCCGCATCCATGCGGAAGCTGCTGATCTCGCCGTGTGAGCCGGCCACCACCAGCACCGCGCCGCCGACGCCTCGCCAGACCAGGACCGCGCAGCCGCCCACCCCCAGCAACGCCACGATCAGCAGCACCGCGCAGCCGATGACCCAGCCCCTGCGCGAGGTGGACCTGCCGGTCGACGGCGGCGTCCAACCGGACGCCGGGTCCGAGGCCGGAGACGGAGCCGGCAGCCCCTGGCCCGGCAGCGGCGGGACCGGTGATGGCGGGGGTGTCACCGGCGATGGCGGTGGCTCCGTCGGGCGTTGCGGGGGCGCCATCGGGTCCTCCCGGGGCGGCTGGCTCATCGACCCGCTCCGAGCACGCTCCGGTCCACGTTTCGCAGCACCTCGTCCGCCAGGCGTGACCGCGCGGCATCGTCGGACATGATCGTGTCGGTCACGACCGCACGAAGACCCAGTGTCTCGACGGCCGGTGCCAGCCCAGCATCGACCGCATCGAGCACGAAGACGTCGACGAGATCCGCGTACAGCCGCGCCACGCCCGTGGCGCTGGCCTCGTGGCCCAGCGAGCCGAGCATCCGGTCCGCCGGGCCCTTGAGCGCCCGCCCACCGACGATCGGGCTGACCGCGACCACCGGCGTGCCTCGCCGCCGCGCATCCCCGATCGCGGCACGCAGCCCGGGTACGGCCAGGATCGGCGCCACCGAGACGAGCGGATTGGACGGGCAGATGACGATCGCCCCGGCGTCCTGGACGGCGGCGATGACCTCGTGGCTGGCTCGTGCCCGCTCGATGCCGCGGAAGCGCACCTCGAGCACGTCGGGCTCCTGGCGCAGATGGACGAAGTACTCCTGGAACTCGAGCCAGCCGTCGGAGGTCCGCACCTCCGTGCGCACCGGGTCGTCGGCCATGGGCAGGATCCGGGCCGCGATCCCGAGCGACGCCTGGAGGCCGAGGCAGACCTCGGTCAGCCGGCCACCGGCACGCAGCCGCGCGGTGCGGGCCACGTGCAGCGCGAGGTCCCGGTCGCCGAGCGCGAACCAGGTCGGCTCGCCGTACCTGCCCAGCTGATCCATCGCGGCGTGCGTGTCGCCTTCGATTCCCCAGCCCAGGCCGTCCTGCTCCATGCCGGCGAGGTTGTACAGCACGGTGTCGTGGTCGGGCATGACCAGGAGCCCGTGGCGCTCGCAATCGTCGCCGGTGTTCACGATCACCGTCAGGTCGCCGCCGACCCGTGCCTGCAGGCCGTCGGCCAGCTTGGCGCCGCCCACGCCACCGGCGAGCGCGACCACGCGTGACACGGTCAGCCGTCCTCGAGGTGGTCGTGGACCGCATCGAGCCGGATCAGGAACGAGACACGTGGCTCACTCCGGAACCTGGCGATCGACGACGGCGAGGGGCCCTCGGGCTGGTAGCGATGGGCCAGCGCGACGATGTCATCGCGGGCCTGATCGAGGTCGTCCACGACCTCGTCCACGACCCCCGTGAGCCCGAGCCAGCGATATCCGTCCCCGACATCGGTAATCGCAAGCGAGACGCGCGGGTCGCGGAGCAGGTTCGTACACCAGCGCCGCGGCGTCCGCGAGTTGACCAGGATCCGATCGTCGGGCTCGAGCCGATACCAGGCGACGGCCTGGCGCGGCGTGCCGTCAGGATCGACCGTGGCCACCGTGGCGAACTGAATCTCGCGCAGGAACCGGCGCGCATCCTCGGTGAGCGAAATCCTCGAGATCGGCATGAGAGGCATGGTACCGGCGCGCTCACCCGATCCGCGAGGGGATCGCGGGCCGTACGATCCGTGCATGGACCCGGCTGCGGCCGGCGGCAGCCCCCGTCGCCGGACCTGGATCGCGTATGCCTATCTCTCGACCGTCGGGTTCGCGCTGTACGCGATCGGGGTGCTCACCCCGTACCTGCGCGATGGCCTGCGGCTGAATGACGCGCAGGCTGCCCTCCATCCGTCGGCGATGGCACTGGGCCTGATCGTCGCCGGCGTGACCCATGACGCGGTGCAGGGGCGGATGGGGAGTCGGTGGGCGGGCGCGCCGGCGCTCGTCGCGCTCTCGGTCGGCGGGCTCGCGATCGCCCTGGGTCAGGTTCCCTGGCTGACCCTGGCCGGGGCGTTCGCCATGGGGTTCGGAGCGGGGTCGATCCTGGCGTCGGTCAACATCCTGCTCGGTCACTCCCGCAGCGGGCTGGCCGAGATCCGGCTGGCGCGCGCCAACGCGTGGTCCCTGCTGGCCTCGATGCTCGCGCCGTTGCTGATCGCCGCCGCGGCCGCGTCCGTGCTGACCTGGCGGGCGGTGCCCATCCTGCCGGCACTCGCGGCCTGGTCGCTCGGGGCCGCGGGCGGGCTCGGGCGGGACGAGGATGAGGATGCGCACACAGCGGCTGTCGCCGAGCGTTCGAACCGCACCGGGCCGCGCCCCGGGCCGCGGCCTCGGCTCGGGCGTGGGTACTGGGTCGCCTGGTGGTTCGTGGTCTCGGTCGTCTCGATCGAGTTCGCGTACGTCGTCTGGGGATCGTCCCTGGTCGAGACGCGGACCGGGCTGTCGCGTGAGGCGGCGACCGCCATGGCGTCGCTGTTCCTGGGCGGGATGCTGGCCGGCCGGATCGCGCTCGGCGCAGGCTGGATCGGTGGGCCGCGCCACCCGCGCTGGGTCCAGGTCGCCCTCGGGCTGGCCGCGGTGGGTGGTGCCGTGCTGTGGGTCTCGGGATCCGCGGTGGCGAGTGCCGTGGGCCTCGCGTTGGCCGGGCTCGGGACGGCCACGCTGTATCCGCACGGCGTCGCGCTGGCGATCGAGCGCGCCCCGGGAGCGCGCGTCGCGGCCGGCGCGCGACTCACGCTTGCGTCGGGCCTTGCGATCCTGGTCATGCCGTTCCTGCTTGGCGCGTTGTCCGACGCCACGGGCCTGGTCGCGGCCTGGCCGCTGGTGATCGCGCTGTGCGGGATCGCACTGCTGCTGCGTCGGTTCCCGATCGGGTGACGATGCCGTACAGGGCGGCTCGAAGACGACCGGCCGACCGGCATCACGGGGGCGCTGGCGCAGCCGCGTGGCGCCGCCGCAGGGCGTGGCGCCGCCGCGGGACGAGGCGGGATCAGCGCAATCGCTCGCCGGCCTCCACGCTCGCGTCCAGCCGGTTCTCGGGCGGCGCCAGCGGACATGCCCAGCGCGGGTCGAACGCGCACGACGGGTGGTAGGCGAAGTTGAGGTCGACGATCAGGGTTCCGGTCTCGGGGTCGGCGCCCAGGTCGGCGCCCTTGCCGGTGTCGAGGACATACCGCCCGGCACCGTACGTCGCGGCACCGCTGGTCGCGTCCCGGAACGGGAGGAACAGGCCACCCGAGTAGCCGCGCATCCAGAACAGCGATAGCGCGGCCTCGCCCGACGGCAACGGCAGGCGCACGACGCCCACCCGATCGAACGCCAGGGTATCGGCACCACTGTTGGGCAGGGCGAGGGCCGGGCCATCGGCCGCCGCGAGGGTTGGCTCGACCGGGACGGCGAACCGCAGCCGGTCGTCGTACCGCCAGGAGCGCGCGCGAAAGCCCGCACGTTCGGCCGCGGGCACCGGCGACTGCGGGTGACCCCGGTACATCGCCTCGCGCTCGTTTCGCCAGGTGGTCCAGGCCGCCGGCGGGTCCGTCTGCGCCATCGCGCGCACCGCCGCATACAGCTCGGCCACACGCCGGCGCCAGTCGGCCAGCCACAGCCGATCTTCGGTCGTCGGGGGTTCGGTCATCGCTCGGCCGGCTCGCGCATCGCCGCCATCGTAGACGGCTCCCGCGCCGTCGACCCATGCGAGAATGCCCCGTCGCACGCAGGAGGTGGTCGGTGGCAGACGTCGCGGAGATCGGCGTGTTCGGGGGCTCGGGGTTCTACTCGCTGCTCGAGGACGTACGCGAGGCGAAGATCGATACGCCGTACGGTCCGCCGTCGGACAGCTTCTTCCTGGCCACGGTCGCCGGCCGGCAGGTCGCGTTCCTGCCCCGGCACGGCCGCCGCCACACGATCCCGCCCCATCGGATCAACTACCGCGCCAACGTGTGGGCGATGCGCTCGCTGGGCGTGAAGGCGGTGATCAGCCCGTGTGCGGCCGGGTCGCTCCAGCTGCACGTCGAGCCCGGACACTTCGTGGTCTCCGACCAGTTCGTCGACCGGACGCGGGGTCGCGAGGACACGTTCTTCGACGGCCCGATCGTGAGCCACGTGTCCTCGGCCGAGACCTACGACCCGACCCTTCGCCAGGTCGCGCTCGAGGTGATCCGGGAGCACGGGATCACGGTCCACGACGGCGGCACGGTGGTCGTGATCCAGGGTCCGCGCTTCTCGACCAGGGCGGAGTCGAAGTGGTTCACGGATGCCGGCTGGGAGGTCATCAACATGACCCAGTACCCGGAGGCGTACCTGTGCCGCGAGCTGGGCATGGCGGTCGTCAACATCGCCCTCATCACCGACTACGACGCCGGCGTGCTCGAGGGCACCGAGGCGGTCACCGCCCACGACGTGCTGGCGGTGTTCGAGCAGAACGCCGAGCGGATCCGTGAGGTCGTCCTGGACATGATCGGCCGTCTGCCGGCCGACCTGGACTCGCTGGGTGCCCGCGAGGCGCTCGCCCACACGCGCGGCGACGGTCATGCCGCCGGCCCGGCCGACATCCGCCTGTTCGAGACGGGTCTCTGATCGGGTCGCGCTCGCCCGGCCTCATCGATCGGCACCCGCACCTGCCGGGCCTCACGGATCGTCGCCTGCGCTCGCCCGGCCTCATCGATCGTCTCCCGCGCGGCCAATCCGTGTCCGGCCCGACCGTCCCTCGCGTCACCGCGGTCACGTTCGCTCGTTCCATGGCACCATCGGGCTCCACACGCCAGCCCGCAGCCCGGTAGCCATGACCTCGACCGCCCGCGCCGACCTCCCGTCGCCGCCCAGCCCGACCGAGCCGACCCACGGCTGCGTTCGATGTGGCGCGCAGATCCCCATCTCCGACGGCATGTGCGAGCGCTGCAACCCCCTCGGGCTCAAGGACCCGGCCGCCTCGCAGGCGCACGGCACGGCGTTCGTGGGCATCGGGATCGCCGTGATCATCATGGCCGTCGTCGCGCATCTCGCCGTCAGCGGCATCGGCCCGTTCAGCTCATCGGTGGCGTCGGTCGCGGCCGATCCGGCGGGGCTGCGGGTCACGATCTCGGTCACCAACGAGGGCTCCCGCGCCGGGAGCACGACGTGCCGGGTCGAGGATCCGGCGCTGCCGGGGATCGGGCCCGACGCGGCGTTCGTCCAGAGTCCGATCGTGGAGCCTGGGACCACGGTCAGCTTCGAGGCGTTGGTAACGAGCCTCGGGACGGAGCTCAGGCCACTGTCCGCGGACTGCGGGGCGTGAGCGCCGAACCCGAAGCCCGGGTGACCGCCGAACCCGGCGCCGGGGCGACCGGCCGGTTCGCCGTCGACGCAATCTTCGCGCGCGAGATCGCCGAGACGGCCGGGCGGCTCCAGCGCGAGCGCTACGAGCACGTGGGGCGGATCGATCACAAGTCGGCCAAGGACGTCGTGACCGACGTCGACCACCTGTCGGAGGACCTCATCCTGGGCGCGATCCGGGATCGGTTCCCGGGCGACGGGATCCTGGCCGAGGAGTCGGGTGCGCATCGTGGCCCGGCGAAGGGTCGTGGTCACGGGCGTGGCGATGGGCCGGCGAGGGCCGGCAGGTCCGGAACAGGGGTGGGCGCGTCCGGGGACGGGGCAGCGGCATCCCGTGAGGGGGCAGCGTCAACCGGTGAGGGGGCACGCATCCGGTGAGGGGCCGGGGGCGAAGGCTGCCGATGCCGCGGCTCGCGGGCTGGCGCTCGGTCGCACCTGGGTGATCGACCCGCTGGACGGCACGGTCAACTATGCCAACGGGATCCCGTTCTTCTGCGTGTCGGTCGCGCTGCTCGTCGACGGACATCCGGCGGTCGGTGCCGTCCACGACCCGATGCGTGGCGAGACGTACTGGGCAACGGCCGACGGGCCCGCCTGGCTGGGCGAGACGGTTGTGACAGCGTCGGGGAAATCGTCGCTCGGCGACTATGTCGTTCATACCGCGCTCGCCGGTCCGCGGGTCGCGACCCGCATCCGGGCGGTGCGCAAGGCGATCCGTGTCTCGCGCAACATGGGCTCGGCCGCCCTTGCGCTCGCCTACGTCGCCAACGGCCGGTTCGACGCGTTCATCCAGTCGGCGGGCATGTCGGCGTGGGACGTCGCCGCCGCCGGTCTGATCGCCGAGCGCTCGGGAGCGCTGGTCACCAGCCTGACCGGTGGCCAGTGGTTCGACGTGGACCAGGCCACGCGCACGTTCGGCCTGATCGCCGCACCGCCGGCGCACCACGCGGAGCTCCTGCGCCTCGCTTCCTGACACCGCCGCTCGCGGTGCTCGCGATGTCCGCGGCCTCCGCCGTGTAGCCGGCGGTGCTCTGCGCTGTGCCGGTGGCCCTCCTAGGTATGCGGGCGGCCTCCGCGGTGTGCGCGGCGGCCTCAGGCCTCGTGCCAGCGGTGCGGACGGCTGCGCAGGCGGGCCAGGCCCCATTCGTCGCAGAAGGCGTGCCAGCGCACTCGATCCGCGCCCGCCCAGCGAAGCTGCTCCACATCGGTCTCGAGGATCGGCACCCCGTCGGCAACCGTCCGGAGCCGAGCCAGATCCCGGTACAGCAGCGCCTCGGCCATCCGCTCCCGGAGCGTCGCCGCCAGTCCGACCGCGTTGCGGACTCCGGTGAGGTCCCACGCGCTGCCGTTGGCCGGGATGTCCTCCAGCCGGCCATAGCGCGCAAGCACCGCCGCTGCCGACTTCTCGCCCCAACCCGGCAGTCCGGGATACCCGTCGGCGGCGTCCCCGACCAGCGCCAGCCGGTCCGCGACGGACGTCGGCGGCACGCCCCATTTCGCGCGCACGCCGGCCTCGTCGTACACGAGGTCGCGGCGCCGATCCCACAGCACGACCCGCGCGTCACGCACGCACTGGGCCATGTCCTTGTCGGGCGTGCAGATCACGATCCGCTCGACGCGTGGGTCGTCGGCGAACCGCTCGGCCGCCGCCGCGATCGCGTCGTCGGCCTCGTACTCGACCATCGGCCACAGGACCAGCCCCAGCGCCTCGATCGCCTGCTCGGCGACGGGGAACTGGGCCAGCAGCTCGGGCGGCACGCCCGCCTCGGTCTTGTAGTCCGCGTACAGGTCGTTGCGGAACGAGCGGATGACGCGGTCCGTGGCGCAACCGACGTGGGTCGCCCCCTGCTCGCGAAGCAGGAACAGCAGCTGCTCGACGAGCCCGCTCACGCCGGACATCACCACGCCGTTCCGGCCGAGCACCGGCGGGCGCGGCGAATAGTGCGCCCGGAACAGCTCGTAGGTGGCGTCGACCAGGTGTACCTGCATATCCGGCTGCCGCTGCTCCTCCGCTGCTCGACCGCTGCTCGACCGCTGCTCGTCGGCGACTCGTCTGCGACTCGTCTGCTATTCGTCCGCCGAGCCGGTCTCGACCAGGCGCCGGAACCGATGCAGGTCGGCCTGGAAGATCGAGCCAAGCACCGGTGCCATGATCCGCGACCCGAGCTCGGGAAGCACGACCGGCCGCAGGACCTCCTCCCAGCGCACGATGGTCGTGCTGCCGTCCGCGCCCGGCTCGAGCGTGATCAGCCCGCTGCCCGACACCAGGCCGTGGTGGAGGATCGCGTACCGGTTCGGTGGCTCGATCTCGACGACCTCGACGGGGTCGGGGACCGGGATGCCGAACACGCGGACCAACGCTGTGGCCCGTGTGCCCACGCCGATGGGGCCGGGGGTCTCGATCGTCATCGACTTCATCTCGCGCATCCACTCAACCTGGAGCGGGACGTCCGCGAGCACGGCCCATGTCTCGGCGATCGGCGCGTCCACGACCACCAGCATCCGGATCGGTCGGGGCGGTGCGGCGCCGCGCAGGATTGCCAGCCAGCGATCCACGGCGAATGCCGCGGCGGCAATGGCGAGTCCCAGCCCGAGCAGTCGGCGGATCATCGCATCCGGGTCGAGTGGAGACGGACACCCGCCTCGGCCATCTCGGCCAGCGCGCGCTCGCCGTCGCCGGGCTCGAGATCGACGGCCGCAATCGCATCGGTGAGCACGGTGGTCGCGAAGCCGAGCCGGATGGCATCGATGGCGCTCGCCTTGACGCAGTAGTCGGTCGCCAGGCCCGTCACCACGACATCGTCGATGCCCGCGTCGCGCAGCCTTGCCTCCAGCTCGGTGGGGACGGTGTCGCCCGAGACGGGATCGCGCATCGTGAACCCCGAGTAGCCGTCCTCGCCGTTGGTGCCCTTGCGCACGATCGGTGTGCCGTCCGGGACGGTCAGCGCGGGATGGAGCGCCGCGCCCCAGGTGTCCTGGATGCAATGGTCGGGCCAGATGCCGCCATCCTTCGCGAAATGCGGCGTGTGCTCGGGATGCCAGTCCTGGGTGCACACGACGCGGGCGCCATTGCTCGTTGCCAGCGCGATCTCGCCGTTGATCGCCGGGATCACGTCCTCGCCGCCGCGGACGCTGAGGCTGCCGGCTGGATCGGCGAAGTCATTCTGGACGTCGACCACGATCAGCGCGACGCCGGCTCGGTAGCGGAGCATGTCCTGAGCGTAACGCGTAGGCCCCGACGCTGCGCATCGCCCGGTCCAGCTTCGATCGATGCGTCTCGTGCGCCATCCATCGTCCCGTGCGCCATCCCGACGACGCGTTGCGGCCGGCCAGAGGCGGCGCACCAGCCACCGACCGGCACCACCTTGCCGGGCGGCACCAGCCACCAACCCGCACGTCGATAAGCGGCAGATGATCGCCGGGGTCCACGCTTCTCGCGTGAGCACGCGTCGCAGCCTCGCCGATGAAGCGCGACGAGCCTCCGGGGCAAGTCGCAGACAGCTCGGGACGGAGATTTGGGCGGCCCGCATGGCAGCGGGGCTGAGCCAGCGCGTCGCTGCGGCGGCAGCCGGGATGTCGCATGCCCAGCTCGGGCGGATCGAGAGATCGGCCAACCGGGCGCTGACCGTCGACCAGGCGACCCGCGCGGCCATGGCCGTCGGGCTCCGGCTCATCCTCCGGACCTATCCCGACGGTGACCCGGTTCGCGATGCGGCGCATCTCGCACTCCTGGAGCGGTTTCGGGTCCGGCTCCCGGCCTCGTCGGAGTGGCATGCGGAGGTCCCGTTGCCGATCCGCGGCGATCGCCGAGCGTGGGATGCGCTCATTCGGCTCGATGGCGGGCTTGCAGGCTGCGAGGCCGAGACCCGGCTGCTCGACATGCAGGCCCTCGAGCGACGGATGACCCTGAAGCTTCGCGATGGCGGGGTCGATCTGCTGATCCTGCTCGTCGCCGACACCGCGGCCAATCGCCGTGCGCTCGCGGTCCATCGCGAATTGCTGCGACCGCTGCTGCCTCTCGATGGTCGTGCGGTGCTGGCGAGCCTGCGCCAGGGGTCGCTGCCACGCACCAGCGGACTCGTCGTGCTCTGACCGCCCTCCGGCGACACTCCGTGCAGGACCCGGCCTGCGCGTACGACCCGCTGGAGGACCCGGCCTGCGCGTGCGACACCCCTGGACCCCAGGTGACCCCTGTTGGATCGCGGCGCGTTCACTCCGGCGGACGACGCCATGCGCATGCACGCCAATGCCGCGGACCGGCACGCTGGGCGTTCCAGGCAGCGGCTGGCGGCCCGCGTAGCCGCTGTCTGGCTCGGCATCCGTTCCACGAGCCCGCGAAACCGCCGCAGGGAACGCCGGGCGTTCCAGGCAGGGGAGGACGGGCCGCGCGGAGCGCCCCGGGGTTTGTCGGCGATCGTCTGTTACCGCCGGCCCCGCCGCCCCCGCCGCCGCCCACGCGCCCGCCGCCAGCCGCCGCAGCGCCCGCCAGCCGCCGCAGCGCCCGCCGCCACCCGCCGCAGCGCCCGCCGCCGGCCCCGCCCCCGCCGCCAGCGCCCGCCGCCAGCCCCCGCCGCCGCAGCGCCCGCCGCCGCAGCGCCCCCGGAACCGCCACCGATCGGGCCCTTTGCGATCGTTCGGCGCCGCGCGAGATGCGCAACGGGGCTACGCTGTACCGCGCCCACGGGCGATCCGCTGCCCCAGCGTCCACGGAGCCCCGATGTACTTCGACGAATTCAAGCACCAGCTGCCGGACATCGACGAGTCCGAGACCCAGGACTGGCTCGACTCCCTCGATCAGGTCGTGGACCAGGAAGGCGAGAACCGCGCCCGGTTCCTGATGTTCAAGCTGCTCAAGCGAGCGCGGCAACGGCAGATCGGCCTTCCGGCGCTGAGCCAGACGCGGTACATCAACACGATCAGCCCCGAGCAGGAGCCCTACTTCCCGGGCGATGAGGCGCTCGAGCGGCGGATCCGGCGCCTGATCCGGTGGAACGCGGTCGCGATGGTGCTGCGGGCAAACGTCCGCTTCCCCGGCATCGGCGGCCACATGTCGACCTATGCCTCGGCGGCCAGCCTGTACGAGGTCGGGTTCAACCACTTCTTCCGTGGCAAGGACCACCCGGGCGGCGGCGACCAGGTGTACTTCCAGGGTCACGCCGCACCCGGCATCTACGCGCGAGCCTTCCTCGAGGGACGTCTGTCCGACGAGAACCTGGATCACTTCCGGCGCGAGACGGGTGGCATCGGGCTCAGCTCCTACCCGCATCCACGCCTGATGCCTGAGTTCTGGGAGTTCCCCACGGTCTCGATGGGCCTGGGCCCGCTCGCGGCCGTGTACCAGGCCCGCTTCAACCGCTATCTCCAGAACCGGGGGATGCGCGATACGAGCGAGCAGCGGGTGTGGGCGTTCCTGGGCGACGGCGAGATGGACGAGCCGGAATCGATCGCCGGCATCGCCCTCGCCGCACGCGAGGGGCTGGACAACCTCACCTTCGTGATCAACTGCAACCTCCAGCGCCTCGATGGGCCGGTCCGTGGCAACGGCAAGATCATCCAGGAGCTCGAGGGGCATTTCCGGGGCGCCGGCTGGAACGTGATCAAGGTCGTTTGGGGTCGCGAGTGGGACGACCTGCTGGCCCGGGACGTTGACGGCGTGCTGGTCGAGAAGATGAACACCACCCTCGACGGCGAGTTCCAGAAGTACTCGGTCGAGACGGGCGCCTACGTGCGGGAGCATTTCTTCGGGCCCGACCCGCGGCTCCGGCGGCTGGTCGAGCACCTGAGCGATGACGACCTCGAGCACCTGCGACGGGGCGGTCACGACTACCACAAGGTGTATGCGGCGTTCAAGGCGGCCACCGAGTACGTCGGGGCGCCGACGGTGATCCTGGCCAAGACGGTCAAGGGCTGGACCCTGGGCCGCGGCGTCGAGGCACGCAACATCACCCATCAGGCGAAGAAGCTGCGCGAGGAGGAGCTGCGCGTCTTCCGCGATCGGCTCGAGCTACCGATCCCGGACGAGCAGATCACGGCCGATCCGCCCTACTACCACCCGGGTCCGGACTCCGAGGAGGTCCGTTACATGCTCGAGCGCCGGGCCGCGCTGGGTGGGCCGCTGCCGCGCCGGGTGGTCCGCTCGGCACCGCTGCCGGCCCCGGTGCCGGCGGTCGACGAGGAGTTCTCGGCCGGCAGCGCCACGTCCGTGTCCACGACCATGGTGCTCGCGCGGTTGCTGCGCAACCTCATCCGCGATCCCGAGCTGGGCAGGCGCATCGTGCCGATCATCCCCGACGAGGCGCGCACGTTCGGCATGGACCCGCTGTTCAAGGAGGTCGGCATCTACGCGGCGCTGGGCCAACGGTACGATCCGGTTGATTTCGAACCTGATGCTCTCGTATCGCGAGGCGGTCGATGGCCAGGTGCTCGAGGAGGGGATCAACGAGGCTGGATCGATGGCCTCGTTCCAGGCCGCCGGTACCTCGTACGCCACCCATGGCGAACCGATGATCCCGTTCTACATCTTCTACTCGATGTTCGGCTTCCAGCGCACCGGCGACCAGGTCTGGGCGTTCGGCGATCAGCGCGGGCGGGGCTTCATGATCGGTGCCACGGCCGGACGGACGACGCTCACCGGTGAGGGGCTGCAGCACGACGACGGCCACACCCACCTGCTGGCCTCGACGGTCCCGGTCGTTCGCGCGTATGACCCCGCGTTCGCCTACGAGCTCGCCGCCGTGGTGCGGGACGGGATCACCCGCATGTACGGCGATGGCGAGGACGTCTTCTACTACGTCACCGTCTACAACGAGAACTACCCCCAGCCCGCCAAGCCCGACGGCGTCGATGAGGGCATCGTGCGCGGCCTCTACCGGTTCGCCACGGCCCCCGAGCTCGAGCACCCCAAGGGCGAGGTCCGGCTGGTCGGCTCGGGCTCGATCCTCCAGCAGGTCCTCGCGGCCCGCGACCTGCTCGCCGAGAAGTTCGGGATCGCCGCAGAGGTCTACTCGGCGACGTCGTTCCAGCAGCTGCGTCGGGATGCCGATGCGGCCGAGCGCTGGAACCGGCTGCACCCGGATCGCAAGCCGCGGGTGCCCTATGTCGCGCAGGTGCTGGGGCAGGACGGCGGGCCGATCGTGGTCGCCACCGACTGGATCCGCGAGCTGCCGGACCTGGTGGCGCGCTGGCTGCCGCAGCCGTACCTCGTGCTCGGCACCGACGGGTTCGGCCGCAGCGACACCCGCGAAGCGCTGCGCGACTACTTCGAGATCGATGCGCCCCACATCGCCGCCGCGGCGCTGGCCGGGCTCACCCGCTGCGGCTCGCTGGAGCCCAAGGCCGCGGCCAAGGCGATCCGGGAGCTCGGCGTCCGACCCGACGCCGCCGATCCGCTCTCGGCCTGACGGTCAGCCTGAGGGTCGTAGCCCGGCCCGGAGGGCGTCACCTCAGCCCGGAAGCCGTCGCCCCGGCCTGGAGGGCGTCACCTCAGCCTGGACCCCGCCGCCGAGGTCGCGCCGCGAACCCGGGGTTCAGCTCGCCGGCACGAGGCGCAGCAGCTCGCCGCGCGTGAGGTCGGTCAGGTACACCTCGCCGGCGTCGTCGGTGCCGATGGAGCTGATCGAGCGTCCCGTCTCGAGCAACGTGATCGGTGCCTGCGCCGCATCGAGCCCGGCATCGATCGCCCACAGCGTGCCGGAGCAGTTGTCAGAGAACAGGTAGGCGCCGCGCAGGGCCGGGATCGCATCGCCCCGGTACACGACGCCGCCGATCACCGCGCAGCCCCGGTCGTGCCCGTACTCGGTGACCGGCATCGTCACCCCGGCAGGATCGCAGCCCGTCGGCGGGTCGTAGCAGTGCTGACCCTCCCACCGGTGCCAGCCGAAGTCGAGGCCGGCCGAGCCGGCCGGCGCGACGTCGATCTCCTCCCACGCGCTCTGGCCGACATCGCCGATCCAGAGCGCACCGGTCTCGAGATCGATGCTGTCGCGGAACGGGTTGCGCAATCCGTAGTGGAGGATCTCCGGGCGCGCGCCCGCGCGATCGACGAACGGGTTGTCCACCGGGATCTGGTAGGGCACGCCGGCCGGCGTGCCGAGGACATCGATTTGCAGGATCTTGCCCAGCAGCGAGTCCAGGCTCGAGGCGTGGTTCTGGGGATCGCCGCCGCTGCCGCCGTCACCGAGCGCGATCAGCAGCATGCCGTTCGGGTCGAACCCGATCCAGCCGCCGTTGTGGTTGGCATACGGCTGCTGCTGGGTCAGGATCGTCCGCTCCGTCGATGGGTCGACGCTGGCGGCGGACCCGGAGTCCGCGTCGAATGCCGACACCACCGTGTTGCCCTCGAGATCCGAGTAGTGGACGTAGAAGGTCGACCGGACGTCGCCGAACGAGGGCGGGAACGCGACGCCCAGCAACCCCCGCTCACCGCCCGCCTGGACGCGATCCGAGATGTCGAGGTAGGGCGTGGGCAGGAGCTGGCCGTCCTGGACGATGCGGATCTGACCGCCCTGCTGGGCGACGAACAGTCGCCCGGTGTCGTCCGGCACGGCCGTCACCCACAACGGCGAGGACAGGCCATCGACGACGGTCTCGGTCGCCACGTGGACGCTGGCGAGGTCGGGCCGCTCGCCCCCCGCCGGTGGCGGCGGTGCCGCGGTCGAGAGACCGGAGGGGGATGTGGCCGGGGTGCCCGGCACCGCCGGCACGGTCGATGGCGTGACCGGCACCGGGCTTGCCGTGGGTCCGGGACCGGCGCAGCCCGCGGCGACCAACGTGCACCACAGCGACGCGGCGACGGCGCGAGCTCGGAGGTCGGTCAGATGGCCCATCGGCGCCTGCTAGCGTAGCGGCATGGATGCCTTTGCCGCCTACACGCTGACCCGGCTGCTGTCCGAGCGGCCGCCCGAACACCCGTACACCGAGCTGCATCGCACGCCGGACCTCTCGGTCGGTCTGTACGTGCTCCAACCGGGGTCGATCGATCGCCAGCAGCCGCACACCGAGGACGAGATCTACGTCGTGCTCGCGGGCCACAGCGCGTTCACCGCCGGCGCCGAGACGCGAGCGGTGGGCCCGGGTGACACGCTGTTCGTCGGCGCGGGCGTGCCGCACCGGTTCCATGAGATCACCGACGAGCTGCAGGTGATCGTGGCGTTCGGCCCGGCCGAGGGGTCGCGCGCCGAATCCTGAGGCGGCCGATCAGCCCGCAGCGCGGATCCGGTCGACGCGGCCGGCGAATGCCTGCGCGTGGAGCGCGCTCGTGCCGTCCTCGTCATGGCGGAACAGGACGTAGGCGTCGAGGCCATCGTCGAGGAACGGGATCAGCCGCCGAGCCCAGGCGTCGAGCATCGCCTCATCGTAGGTCGTGCGCCGCAGGCGGAGATAGAGGAAGGGACCGGTCCGCCGGATGTCGGGCGCGACCTCGAGCTCGTCGAGATCGGTCGTGCACAGGACCGCCCCCGCAGCTCGGAGCGCCGCGAACGTCTCGTCCGCCTGCCACGTCGGATGCTGGGCTTCGATGACCAGCGGGATCCGGGTCGGCCAGGCGGCGAGCACCCCGGCGAGCCGTTCGTCCTGGCGTTGGACCTCGGACGGGATCCGGAACAGGACGGCGCCCAGCCGCTCGCCGAACTCAGGCAGCGTCTCGGTCAGCCACGGAACGGCGGTCGCCGGGTCGCCGTACAGGGCGCGGACGCTCGACCCACGCTGGGCCTTGACGACGAACCGGAACGTGTCGGGGACGGCCGCGCACCAGGCGCGGATCCGATCGGCCTTCGGGCGGGCGTAGAAGGTGTTGTTGAGCTCGCACGCGGGGAGCCTGGCGGCATAGAACCCGAGTCGCTCGCGATCGCGCAGGCTCGTCGGGTAGAAGCGGGGCGTCCAGCCCGCGTAGGCGAATCCGCTGGTTCCTGCGAGCACGTGGCCCTCGGGCCGCGTGCCCGGCTCGTCAGGCGTCGTCGCCGCAGGGGGTCGGATCACCGCCCTGGCTCGCGTCAAGCCCATCGATGACGCCGTCGAGCGCCCGCTCGAGAACCGCCCGATCCGGCACGCTCACGACGTCCAGGAAGTAGTGCCGGACACCATCGAGGTGCGTCTGCGAGGCGCGGCGGAGGCGGTCGAGGCCGGCCCGCGTCAGGGATGCCTCGGCACCACGTGCGTCGGTCGTGCAGGCGGTGCGCTCCACCATGCCATCGGCAACGAGCCGATCGACGAGCCGGGTGATCCCGCTGCGCGACAGCAGGACCCGGTCGGCCAGCACGCTCATCCGGAGCCGGCGACCAGGGGCCGACGCGAGCTGCAGGAGGGCGTCGTACTCGGCCAGCGAGACCTGGTGGGCCGCGCGCAGGTCCTCGTCGAGCCGGCGGGTGAGCCGGGCGTGGGCGCGCAGGAACGAGCGCCAGGCGCCAAGGTCTGCATCCCCGGCGGGCACCCGGATCGGCGCTCCGCCGGTTGCGGTCGGGGTCGTGCTCACGTCGGCCGTGAGGTCGGTCGTCATGGGCGCATCCTACCGCGAGCGCTGGTAGTTGACAACGCAACTAGGAACAGCGGCGGCCCACGAGCGGGGGCCGGCCGCCCGGTGACGCGCATTCCTGCGAGCTCGGGTTCGCGCTAGCATCGGCAGCGGACGAAGCCCGAAGGAGCCCGATGCCCGAGTTCGATGTCGATGTGCTGCGTGCGCGGTTTCCCGCCCTGTCGATCGAGCAGGATGGCCGGCCGATCGCCCTGTTCGATGGGCCGGGTGGCACCCAGGTCCCCGACACGGTGATCGAGGCCGTGTCCGGCTACTACCGCACCTCCAACGCCAACCACGACGGCCCGTTCCTGACGTCGCGCCGCAGCGACGCGATGCTCGCCGACGCGCATCTCGCGCTGGCCGACCTGATCAACGCCGGGGATCCATCCGAGATCAAGCTCGGCGCCAACATGACCACGCTCACGATGCACCTGGCCCGGTCGATCGTGGCCGGCCTCGAGCCGGGGGACGAGATCGTGGTCACCAGCCTCGATCACGAGGCGAACGTCGGGCCCTGGCGCAGCGCAGCGGCCGACCGGGGGCTCACCGTCCGGACCGTCGACATCCGGCCCGAGGACGTCACGCTTGACCTGGAGTCGTTCGACGCGGCGCTGCATCGGCGACCGAAGCTGGTCGCGTTCGGCTGGGCCTCGAACGCCGTGGGCTCGATCAACCCGGTGGCCGAGCTCGTTCGGCGCGCCCACGAGGCGGGGGCCCTGGCGTTCGTCGACGCCGTGCACGCCGCCCCGCACCTCCCGATCGACGTCCGGGCGGTCGATGCCGACTTTCTCGCCTGCTCCGCCTACAAGTTCTTCGGCCCGCATGTCGGCGTCCTGTACGGGCGTCGTGACGTGCTCGATCGGCTGCCGAGCTACAAGCTGCGTCCCGCCTACGACCGGTTCGAGACCGGGACCCTCAACCACGAGGGGATCGCGGGATCGCTGGCCGCGGTCGAGTACATCGCCGAGCTGGGGGTCCGGTTCGGCTCGGCGTTCGAGAGGCCGTTCGAGGCCGCCGGGATGACCGGGCGGCGGCTCCATGCGCACGCGGGCATGGCCGCGATCCGCGCCTACGAGCTGCCGCTGTTCGGACGGCTGGTGGACGGGCTGGCCGAGATCCCGGGCGTGCGGCTGTGGGGGATCGGGGATCGGGCACGGTTCGCTGAGCGGACGCCGACGGCGGCGATCACCCTCGACGGGATGGCCTCCGAGGCCGTGTCCACGACGCTCGGCGACCGTGGGATCGCGACCTGGTGGGGCGATTTCTACGCCGTCGGGCCGATCGAACGCCTGGGCCTTGAGCCCGGGGGTGTGGTCCGCATCGGGCTCACCCACTACAACACGGCCGCCGAGGTCGACCGGCTGCTGGCCGAGCTGCGCGACATCACAGGATCGGGTGCCGCTGCGTGACCTGACCGGGTACTGCCGTGGCTGTCACCGGAACGATCGACCCGGTGACGAACGCGCCTCCATGGACGATCGTGAGACACTCTTGCGGCACCGGGAGGCAAGATGCAGATCGAGCGCGAGGCACGACCCGTTCCGGCGACCCCGGATGCGGCGGCCCCGGATGGGACGGCTCCGGCCAGGACGCCGTCGGATAGGACGGCCACGGACGCGGCGGCTCCGGATACGGCGGCCCCGGCCAGGACGGCCCCGGATACGACGGCCGCAGGTACGACGGCCCCGGACGCGACAGGCCCCGACCGGTACGCGCGAGGGCCGGCGGTCGGCGCGCGCGCGACCCATGCCCGAGCCGTCAGCCCGCTGACCTCGCCCTACCCACCGATCGGCGACTACGGGTTCCTGTCGGACGGCGAGGTGACGGCGCTCATCGCGCGCAGCGGCGACGTGGAATGGATGTGCGTGCCCCGGTTCGACTCGCCCAGCGTGTTCGGCTCGATGCTCGACCGTGATGCCGGCCGGTTCCGGCTCGGTCCGGCGGACGTGCTGGTACCGGTCGATCGTCGCTACCTGCCGGGCACGATGGTCCTCGAGACGAGCTGGGGCAGCAACGCCGGCGGCTGGATCATCGTGCGTGACGTGCTGCTGATGGGGCCGTGGCGGCACGAGGATCGCAACTCGACGCACCGGCGCGCGCCGACCGACTACGACGCGGAGCACGTGCTGCTGCGGTTCGTGCGCTGTGTCAACGGCGAGATGCAGCTGGTCATGGATTGCGAGCCCGCGTTCGACTACGGTCGTTCCAAAGGTCAGTGGTCGTACCTGGGCGACGGCTATCACCAGGGTGTCTGCCGTGGCGATGATGGCGTGGAGCTGACCCTGACCAGCGACATGCGGCTAGGGTTCGAGGGGCCGCGCGCCATGGCCCGGACCCTGATCCGCGCGGGGGAGACGAGGTACTGCGCCCTGTCCTGGGGTGGTGGCAAGGCGCCCATGACGAGCGACGAAGCCTACGAGCGGATGGTGTGGACGGCCCACCACTGGCAGCACTGGCTGGCCCGCGGCCACTTTCCCGACCACCCGTGGCGGACGTTCCTCCAGCGATCGGCCCTGACGCTCAAGGGCCTGGCGTACGCGCCGACGGGCGCGATCGCGGCAGCCGCCACGACGTCGCTGCCCGAGACGCCCGGTGGCGAGCGCAACTGGGACTATCGCTATAGCTGGGTGCGCGACGCGACGTTCGCCCTGTGGGGCCTGTACACGCTGGGCTTCGACTGGGAGGCCGCCGACTTCTACTTCTTCCTGGCCGATGTGGCGGGCGGCAGCGGCGAGCTGCAGATCATGTACGGGATCGGCGGCGAGCACGAGCTCACCGAGCAGACGCTCGACCATCTCGATGGCTACGAGCACAGCCGCCCGGTCAGGATCGGCAACGACGCCTACCGTCAGCAGCAGCACGACGTGTGGGGCGCCATCCTGGACTCGTTCTACATCCACACCCGATCGCGCGATCTGGTCGACGACAAGATGTGGGCGATCCTGAGCCAGCTGGTCGAGCAGGCGCTGGCGCACTGGCGCGAGCCGGACCGGGGGATCTGGGAGGTGCGGGGCGAACCCCGTCACTTCACCTCGTCCAAGGTCATGTGCTGGGTCGCTGCCGACCGCGGAGCGAAGCTGGCAGACCTGCGCGACGACCAGGCGAGGCGTACCCGATGGCAGGCGGCCGCGGACGAGATCAAGGCCGACATCCTCGAGCATGGGCTTGACGACCGGGGCGTGTTCACCCAGCACTACGACACCACCGAGCTCGACGCGTCGCTGCTGCTGCTACCCCTGCTGGGCTTCCTGCCACCCGAGGACGAACGCGTGCGCCGGACCGTGCTCGCGATCGCCGACGAGCTGACCGAGGACGGCCTGGTCCTGCGCTATCGCACCGATCGCGCCGACGACGGGCTCAGCGGGGTCGAGGGCACCTTCACGATCTGCTCGTTCTGGCTGGTGTCCGCATTGATCCAGATCGGCGAGATCGATCGCGGCCGGCGGCTGTGCGAGCGGCTGCTCTCGCTGGCCAGCCCGCTGGATCTGTACGGCGAGGAGCTGGACCCGAAGACCGGGCGCCAGCTGGGCAACTTCCCGCAGGCGTTCACGCATCTGGCGCTGATCAACGCCGTGATGCACGTGATCGACGCCGAGAAGGAGCGGCCCGCGCGCGGGCTGACGATGATCCCGCCCGAGGAGGGTCACGGGAACCACGCCTGAGGCTCGCCATGGGCGGCCGACAGGGATCCGCCGCCCCGCTCACGAGGCAACCGTTCTCGGGCCGGCCGACGGCCGCCCCGTGAGGTTCAGGCGGGGTCGATCCGGTACACGGAGCCGCCCAGGTAGACCACGTACAACGCACGACCGGCGCTCTCGCCGAAGGAGCTGATCTGCCCGCCACCGGGGCCGGCCAGCCGCACCTTGGTGGGTTTCGATGAGGCGGTCGAAGGGACCGTGAAGATCTCGCCCGAGCAGTAGTCGCCGAACACGTACCAGCCGCGCAGGGCGGCGATCGCCGTGCCGCGGTACACGTAGCCGCCGGTGACGGCGCAGCGGCCGTTCGTCGCATGGCTGTAGCTGAGCAGCGGCCGCCGCTTGCCGGCCTTGTTGCAGCCGCTCGCGGGCTGATAGCACGTGAACCCTTCCATCACGTGCCAGCCCCAGTTGAGGCCGCGGCCGGCTCCCGTGCTGGTGCGCTTGGCGCGGTCGATCTCCTCGTACCGCGCCTGGCCCACGTCGCCGATCCACAGGTTGCCGTTCGCGCGGTCGAACGAGAAGCGCCACGGGTTGCGCACGCCCCGCTGCCAGATCTCGTCGCGCCCCTTGCGCCCGACGTACGGGTTCGACCGCGGGATCCTGTAGCTGTGCCTGGCCGTGGTCCCGTTGACGTTGATCCGCAGGATCTTGCCCAGCAGGGTCGTCTTGCGCTGCGCCCGGTTCCCCGGATCGCCGCCCGAGCCCCCGTCGCCGGTCCCGATGTACAGGTAGCCGTCGGGCCCAAAGGCGATCATGCCGCCGTTGTGGTTGGCGTACGGCTGGCCGAGCTTGAGGATGGTGCGCCCCGACCCCTTCTCAACGCGGTTCGGGTTGGTCTTCGACACCTTGTACTCACGGATGACGGTGTTGCCGCTGGCGTTGGTGAAATCGACGTAGAACCTGCGATTGGTCCTGAAGCCCGGGTGGAAGGCCAGGCCGAGCAGACCCTGCTCCGCGCCGGTGGACACCGTTGCGCTCAGGTCGATCAGGGGCGTGGGCAGGACCGAGCCGCGAACGAGGACCCGGATCGTGCCCGTCTTCTCGACGATGAACATGCGTCCCGTCCCGTCGCGGGCGCTGGTGATGAACACGGGCTTGGACAGCCCGTCGACCACCTTGGTGAGCTTGATCGTCGAGGCCGATGGCGCGTCCATCGCCTGGCTCCTGTTCGCCGTCGGCCACGCCACGGGCGCGGCGGCAACCGTGCCCGGCAGCAGGCCGAGCAGCATCGCGGCCGCCACGACACCGCCTACCAGGGCGTTGCGGAGATGGGATGCCATGGGGCCAGAGGGGCTGGCGTCGAGGCGAGACAGCATGGGAGTGCACCCGCGAGCGTCGTCCGGCGAACGAGTTGGGACGAAGGCGTTCGCAGCCTGGGACCGAGGCCGCCATCCGCATCGTGCCCGGACCGGCGCCGTCTGTCGACCCCCCTTCGATATGCTCATGACATGGCCGCTGGTACGTCGCCTCGATGATGCCCGCCGATGGGTCCCTGCCCGCCGACCTCGTGACGGGTCGTGCCTGGGGTGCCCAGAGCATGGTCGCCCCGCTGCGCGAGGTGCTGGTCAAAGCGCCCGGGACGTCGTTCGGGCGCGCGTACGACGACCCGACGGTCGGGTTCCTGCGCCCGGTCGATCTTGAGCGCGCGCGACGCGAGCACGACGGGCTGGTGGCGACGCTCGAGGCATTGGGTGCACGTGTCCACCTGCTCGATGCCGAGACCGGCGACCCGGACCTGGTCTACGTGTTCGACCCGCTGCTCGTCGCCGACGGCGGCACGATCCCGCTCCGCCCGGGCAAGCCCAACCGGACGGGCGAGCCGGCGGTGCTCGAGGCGTGGACGTCGGCGCGGGGCATCCCGACGCTGGGCCGGATCGAGGCACCGGGAACGCTCGAGGGCGGCGATACGTTCTGGCTCCGCCCCGACCTGCTGTGCGTGGGCCGGTCGCTGCGGACCAACGACGCGGGGGCTCGCCAGCTGGCGGCGATCGCCGGCGGCGACGTTCGCGTGTTCGACCTCCCGTTCTGGAAGGGGCCGGCCGAGCTCGTCCACCTGCTGTCGGTGATCTCGCCCGTGGCCGACGATGTCGCCGTCGTGTTCCTGCCCCTGCTCCCCGTCGGGCTCCATGCTCTCCTGGTCGAGCTCGGCATCCGGCTCATCGAGGTACCCGAGGCCGAGTACGCGACGCTCGGCTGCAATGTCCTCGCCGTGCGCCCTGGCGTCGTGATCGTGGCCGACGGCAACCCGGCGACGCGACGCGGGCTCGAGGCGGCCGGCTGCCAGGTCCACGCGATCGCCCTGGACGAGGTGGGCGGCAACGGCTCGGGTGGCCCGACGTGCCTGACACGTCCGATCCTGCGCGGCTGACGGCCGTGGACGTCGATCGCGGCGAGCTGCGGCGTGACCTCGAGGCGCTCGTCCGGATCCCCAGCGTGACCGGGTCGGAGGATCGCATCGCGGCGGTGCTGGCGGACCGGCTGGAGGCCGTGGGCATGACGGTCGAGGTGTTCCATCCCGACCCGGCGGCGATCCGGGACGATCCGGCCTGGCCCGGCGAGGAGGTCGCGCGCCGCACGCTGCCGGTCGTGCTGGGGCGGGTTGGCCCGCCGGACGGGCGGCGGCTGGTGCTGTCGGGACACACGGACGTCGTGCCCGTGGGCGATGCCACGGCGTGGTCGGCCGACCCGTGGGGCGGCGAGGTCCGCGAGGGGGAGCTGTATGGCCGGGGCGCCTGCGACATGAAGGGTGGTGTCGCCTCGATCCTGGGTGCCGTGCGCGCGCTGCACGCGTCCGGGCTGCTGGATCGTCTCGTGGGGGAGCTGGTCGTGGGGTTCGTCCCATCCGAGGAGGACGGCGGCCAGGGGTCGCTGGCGGCGATCCGTGCCGGGGCGACCGGGGACATGGCGGTGATCACCGAGCCCTCGGGTCTGGACGTGGTGATCGCGCATGCGGGCGCGATCACCTTCCGGCTCACCGTCCCCGGTCGCGCGGCGCACGCGAGCCGGCGACTCGAGGGCGTGTCGGCGCTGGCCGGGCTGGAAACCGTGATCCACGCGCTGGAGGCCGACGAGGCACGCCGCAACGGCGAGGAGACGGACCCGCTGATGACGGCCCTCGGCCTGCCGTACCCCACGATCGTCGGCACCGTGGCCGGTGGCGAGTGGGCGTCGACGGTCATGGACCGCGTCGTCGCCGAGGGTCGCTACGGTGTGCGGCTGGGTCAGACCCCGGCCGACGCCGAGGCCGAGCTGCGCGCCTGCGTCGAGGCGGCGTGCGCCGGCGATGCCTTCCTGCGCGAGCACCCGGCGACGGTCGAGATCACCGGCGCCCGGTTCGCGTCGGCGCGGGTGCCCGCCGATGATCCGCTGCCGGCCGGCCTCGCGTCGGTCGCGGAATCGGTGACCGGCCGGCGCCCGGCGCTGCTGGGCGTGCCGTACGGCGCCGACATGCGGCTGTTCATCGGGGTGGGGGAGACACCGTGCGTGATCTACGGGCCGGGTGACGTGCGCCTCGCCCATGGCGCCGACGAGCGCGTGCCGCTGGCCGAGGTCGAGACGTGCGCCCGCGTCCTGGCGGCGTGGGTGGAGCGCGAGCTCACGGCTTGAGTCACGGCTCCCATCGGCTGACGCCCGGGCTGCGAACCGCGCGGCTGTCGCTGGACCCGCTGCGCGTGGTGGACGCGCTCGAGATGATCGAGGTCCTCTCGGCGCCCGACCTCTATCGGTTCACGGGTGACGAGCCCCCCTCGCTCGCGGAGCTGCAGCGGCGCTACCGGCTCCAGGTCACCGGCGCGAGCGCGGATGGCCGGCAGACGTGGCACAACTGGGTGGTTCGGACGCGGGACCCGGTCGAGGCGGTGGGCTACGTCCAGGCCACCGTCGTCGATGAGCGCCGTCGCGCCGAGGTCGCCTGGGTCGTGGGCGTGCCGTGGCAGGGGCGTGGCTATGCGACCGAGGCGGCGATCGCGATGGTCGAGTGGCTGGTCGCGTCCGGGGTCGAGGTCGTGACGGCACACGTGCATCCCGATCACGCCCGCTCCGCGCGGGTCGCCGGGCGGGTTGGGCTGCGGCCGACGTCGACCATCGACGATGGGGAGCGCGTGTGGCGTCTTGAGCCGGGTCGGCGATCATCGACCGGCTGACCGACGCCGGTCCGATCGGGACCCAGCCGGTCAGCGTCGCCGTCGCTCGGGCGCAAGGTCCGGGAACAGCAGCAGCTCGTCCCCCGGCGATCCGCGCCCGTCAATCGGCCCTGGCGGCGCCACCCTCGACTGCTCGCGGGCGATCTCGACCAGGCGGCACAGGGCGTTGACCAGGCGCATCTGCTGCGGCGTCCGGCACGCGACGCGGAGCAGGGCCGGGCTGGCGACGAGCACGGCCAGGCCGCGCGCTCGCGAGATGGCCACGTTGAGGCGGTTGCCCGAGTACAGGAACTCGAGGTCACGGGGAGCATCGTCGGGCGACGACGTGGTCATCGAGTAGATGGCCACCGGCGCCTCGCGACCCTGGAACCTGTCGACCGTGCCCACGTTCGCGTGGCGGCCGAGACGCGCCTTGACCACCCGATCGATCTCGGCCACCTGCGCGTTGTAGGGGGCGACGATGAGCACATCGTCCGGCCCGAGCGTCCGGACGGTGCCGCGCGCATCGGTCCACGACCGGCCGACGAGGCCGGCCACCGCATCGGCCACCCAGGCGGCCTCCTCGGGTGACCGGTTGGAGGCCGAATCGTGCTCGAGGGGCACGTACCGGATCCCCGTCCCGCCGACGGGCGGCCCGTCGCCCACCCGCTGCCGCTCCAGGCCCGGTGCGGTCAGCAGCCGCCCCTCGTAGAACGCGTCGGAGATGTATGCGTTGACGTCCGGGTGGAGGCGGTACGTGGTTCCCAGCAGGAGACCCCGATCGGGGGCGATCGTCCTCGCCCCGCCGACCAGATGCTCCAGCGCCGATGCCTCCGCGCCCTCGGGATGGACGCCGGTGCTGACCTGGGGCAGCTGGTTGGGATCGCCCAGGAGCACGACCGAGCGAGCCGCCCCGGCGACCGAGCACACCGTCGCGAGCGAGACCTGACCGGCCTCGTCCACGAACAGGGCGTCGAGGGCGCCTTCGAGATCGGGTCGTGCCCAGACCCAGCTGGTTCCGCCCACCACGTCCCAGGTGCCGGCCGCCAGGCCCTGCGGCGATGCCCTTGGTGTCCTTGATGCGCTCGATCCCCGGCAGCGCGGGCGCACCGGCCTCCTCGTCGTGTCGATGGCCGATCCGGACGGTCCGGCCGGTCCCGGCAGCAGCCGCCACCACCGCCGCGAGGAGGTTCTCGATCACGCGGTGCGACTGGGCCGTGACACCCACGCGGCGACCCTGCGCGACCAGGTCCACGATCATCCGGGCCGCCGTGTACGTCTTGCCGGTCCCGGGTGGGCCCTGGATCGGCAGCACCGTCTCGTCGAGGCGCAGCCCCATATCGCGCGCGACCGCCGTGACGTCGTCACCGGGTCCGGCGAGCGCCGCGCCGGGCGGATGCCCTGCGATCCGGGGCGCGAGACCGAGCACCAGGTCACGTGCGGCCCGGAACCGCCCGGGACCCTCGATGCCGTGCTCGATGACGTGCGCGGCCAGCCGCCGCAGCGCGTCGCGCATGGTGTCGGTGTTGTACGGCGTGCCCGGGATGATGGCGACCGGGTGGGGCTGCGACGGGTTGCGCTTGAGGTCGACCGTGCCGGCGAGCGGGTCGAGCGCGACGACGGTCACGCCCGCGGTCTCCCAGCCGCTGCCGTCGGGCCTGGGCGACAGCCCGAGATAGCCCTTGCCCTCGGTGACCTTGCTGTCCTGCGCGGGGTCGAACGCGTAGCGGTGGAGCGACGAGCTCGCGATCCGCCCCAGGTCGTCGACGAAGCGGAGTCCGGCCAGCGCGCCGCCGTCTGCGTAGAGATCGTCGAGCGGCGCCTCGACCAGGCGGTAGTGATCCCACCACTGCGGCTTGGCCTCGCGCCGGTACCAGTCGAGCAGCCCGGCCAGCAGCCACCGGCCCTGCTGCTGTGGCGTGCGTCGCGCGGCATCGACGGGTACACCGTTGCGCAGCGCGTCCTCCAGGCGCCGTGTCTCCTCCTGCTCCTCGCGCAGCTTCTCGCCCGGCTCGCCGTCCTCCCACGTGGGCCGTGGCACCTCGCCCTCGGGGTACCAGTCGGGGTGCTCGCCGAGCGCCTCGACCCGCCGGTCCTCGAGCCAGTCCCGGAGCAGCAGGTTGGACACGCAGTCGTCCCGGTTGTAGTCGGCGATGGCTTTGAGGATGGCCGGATCCTGCGCCTCCATCCAGCGCTCGTACTCCACCACCGAGAAGCCCGCCCGGGTGATGCCGCCCTCGCGGTGCGGCATGTAGAAGGTCTCGAGCTCCTTGATCGAGTAGCTCTCGACGCTGGCGCGAATGCCCTGGCGCACGACGTGGTCGTAGAGATTGACCAGCACGTGGCCGCGCAGCAGGACGTCGATCTCGTCCTCGCGGGTAGCGTGGCGCTGCATCAGCCGCTTGAGCGCGCCCGACTCGTAGCCGCCGTAGTGGTAGACGTGCATGCCCGGATCGCGGGCCCGGCGCTCGAGCACGAGGTCGACGAACGCCTCGAGCATCGCCTTCTCCTGGTCGCGATCGTGCGCCCACAGCGCGTGGAACACCGGCTCGCCGTCCGCCCGGCCATCGGCCCGCTCGACCCAGCCGAACAGGTACTCGAGACCGTCGTCGAGCGCCCACGGATCGGCCTCGATGTCGAAGAACACGTCGAGCGCGGACGGCGGCGGCAGCGCGGCGAGGCCCTTGCCCGGGTCCGCCGGGTCGGGTGGGATCAGCTCGTAACGATCCTCACCGGTCTCGCGCTGCTCCAGCTGGAGCGCGGCCTGGCGGCGCAGCCGATCCAGGATCCGGGGTTGGAGCATTCGGATGCCGCGCTCGCTGGGCAGCGTGGCGAGCGACGCGAGCGTGGTGACCCCGGCATCGGTGAGCTTGCGCCGCTGCGTGCGCGCCGCCCCGGCGACGATCGAGAGATGGTCGTCGGCACGGCGGCGGTCCATGCATGCCGGCCACCACGAGCAGACCCGACAGTGGTCGACCGGCTCGGGGTAGGTGTCGGGTGCTGCCTCGCCACCGAGCACGCGCTCCTCGAAGCGCGCCTTGGCTGCCCGGTAGTACGCGGCGTAGTCGTCGAGCCGGTGGACGTGCGAGGCACGGTCGCCGGTGACCACCGAGATGGTCTCTGGCGGGATGCCCTGGAGGCGCTCGAGGAGGTCGGCGTAGACGCACATCTGGACGATCGCCGCCGCCTTGACCCGCTTGGCGAGCTTGGTGTCGGCGACGTCGTAGCTCCACGACCCGAGGCCGGACGGCCGGTCGTTGCGCCGGACCAGGAAGTCGGGATGGCCCCGCCAGCGACCGTCGAACAGGGTGCCCTGGAAGATCACGTCCGCGCCGGCCCGCATCGCGGCCAGCGTCTCGGCCTCGGCCGCCCGCAGGTCGTCGGGCGTGCGCGGCTCACGGAGCCGCATCTCCTCGACGGTCCGGCCCGCGTCGGTCAGGAGCGCGATGTATCGCTGCTCGTGGTCGAAGCCGCGCCGACGCACGAGATCGAGCTCGGGGTCGTCCCGGAACGGCTTCTCGATCTCGCCGCGCGCGCGCAGCTGCTCGAGCGTGACCAGGTGGTCGCACTCGAGGAAGCCGACGAGATCGGTCGCCGACACGACCAGCGTGCCGTCGTCATGGAGCTGCACCGGGACCCACTGTACGGATCGGCGTGACAGCTCGCCTGTCGCGGTGGCTCGGCGGGACCCCGTCGATCGCCCTCAGGCGGGCCGTAGCGAGCGCCACAGGTCGACGGCCCAGCGCCAGTCGTCGGCGTCCTGGAACTCGATCCGGATCGCCGCCCCGTGGCCGGTCACCGCAGAGAACCCTTCGAGCACCGCGACCTCGACGCCGGACCCCGGATCGGTGGCGATCCGCGCGCGGCCCAGCAGCTCGCCGTCCTGGTGGTGCATGACCTCGCTGCCCAGGTCGCCTGCCACACGGGCCAGGAACCAGTCGGCCGACATCGGCATCCCGGTCTCGGTGGCCGTGCTGACCCCGGCCAGGGTCACCCGCCGCCCACGCTCGCCACCCGACCACTCCTCGGGCGTTCGCCGCTCGCTGAATGAGCCGGGAACCTGCAGCAGCCAGCCTTCATGCACGATCGAGACCGGCCGCCGCCGGTATCCGACCGGGACCCGGTCCCCGGCCACCTGCGCCGCCCGCGTCGCGACGCGCGCGGCGATCGGGTCGTCGATCCCGCGCAGCTCGATCAGCTCCGCCCATTCGCGCCACGGGTAGGGGAGTGTCGGATCGGCCGGCAGGGCGCGGCGCAGGAGCCCCAGCGCCTCGTCGACCGTCGCCCGCTCGGCGTCGTCCGCCGGCGGTCGCCAGCGGACCTCCGTCCACAGCAGCACCATGGCGCGGGCGAGCTGGTAGCGAGCGTCGGTCGCGTCCGTCCACCACGGGCGGATGTCGATCGCGACGCGAGGGTCGGTCACCGCCTGCTCCAGCCACGCGTCGTCACGCGGCCCGAGCGGCGTGGCGATCGCGCCGTCGAACGTGAACTGCGTCCCGGGCCGGGTGCCCACCTGGAACCCGGCCGCGCCGCGGCGGCGGAGCTCGAGCGCACGCGACACGGTTCGGGCCAGCAGCGTCAGGTGCGCCCGCTCCACGCTCGCGCGCTCGGCGAGCGGCGTCTTCGCGCCCACCCACGCCGGTGGCGCGTCGACCGGGCGCTGCGCGGGCTCGCGGGACCACACCATCCCGTGCTCCGCCTCGAGCCGCTCGAGCAACCGACCCACGAACGTGTGATAGCCCGGACCGACCGAGGACGTGTCGGCCGAGGCGACGAGACGGCCCTCGGCATCGGCCGTGATCGACATCGGCTCCGCGGCGGGGTGGAGGTCGAGCACGAGCTCGGCGCCGGTGGCGGCGCGATCCACTCGAGAGGCGCGGACGACGCCCGGGTACTCACCGGCGATCCAGGTGTGGGCGTCGGTCAGCAGCCCGTCGGGCGCCGGCAGGCGCGGGATCAGGCCGCGCTTCGCCACCTGGCCGACGATCCTCAGCGTGAGCCCCAATCCGTGCCTCCCACCGTGCTCCCGCCCTCGACCTTAGCGCGCCGCGAACCATCGGGCGACCCTTTCGTGGTCCGAAGTTGGTACCGTTCGCCGCCGCCGAGGGTCATGTTCCGGGCCGATGCCTCGATCCGCCCTGGCCGAGCGTCGCGATCGGGCCGAGCTGGAGGCACTGGTCGGCGAGGTGAACGCGGCCATCGCCCAGCTCAACGCCGAGGCGCCCACCGATCGCCAGCATCGGCGGCCGCTGGCACCGGCCGATGAGCCGACACGGCTGCGAATGGGCCACGCGCAGCCCGGATAAGCGTCTAGGGTCTCGTGTCTCGTGTCTTGCGACCGGCCCGGCACGGCCCTTACCTTCCGCCTAGCCGGCCGCGCTCCCTCGTGCGTGGGTCGGGACACGCGGCCCGGCCGGTCAGGACCTTCGGGGCGGGACCCGGCACGAACGGCCCGTGGCGCCGCGGCCCGACCGGGTCGAACATCGCCCTGATCGACCGGGACCCACGGGCGGCCCGGCAAACAGCATCGGGACGTTGAGGATGACCGAACGCCAGGGTTGCGTCGGGCGGAGACCCGCCGCATGAGCACCCGGCAGGACCCGTACGACGTTCTCGGCGTGGAGCGGAGCGCCGACTGGGCCACGATCCGCGCCGCCTATCGCTCGCTGGCCCGGCGCTACCACCCCGACATGCCCGGCGGCTCGGGATCCCGGATGACGGCGCTCAACGCCGCCTGGTCGATCCTGCGCGATCCGACGGCCAGACGTGCCTACGATCGTCGGAACCTGCCGCGCGAGGCCCCTCGCGCGAGCGCCCGTGGCTGGACGAGCACGCAGGCCCCGCCGGACGACACGGTGATCGACTTCGGGCGCTACGAGGGATGGTCGATCGACGCCCTCACGCGCCACGACCCCGACTACCTCGAGTGGCTCGTTCGGACGCCCAATGGCCGGCGGTTTCGGAAGGCGTTCGAGGCGGCCCACCAGGCATCGGTGGTTGCGGCGTCCCGGGTCGGGACGGGCAAGGCTCGGCGCCCCACCCTGTTCGCGCGGCGATAGTCGGGCAGTGCGACCCCGTCGCACTCAGCCGAACAGCGCTTCGACCGCTTCGCCGAACACCTCGGTATGCCGGTCGACATCCGCAGCGGTCGTCGCGGGGGACATGAGGGCCATGTTGTGGAACGGCGTCATGAGCACACCGCGGTTCATCGCCCACAGGTGGAGGAACCGCTCCAGCTCCGAGTCCCCGTGCGCCCACTGCTCGGACCCATTGCGTGGAGGATCGGGCATGAAGTGGTATTCGGCCCGTGCCCCCAACCTCGTCACGTGCCACGGAACCTCGTGCTTCCTGATCACGCCGTCGACACCCTCGGCCCAGCGCTCGCCCAGCGGCAGCATCCGCGCAAATGCCGCATCGGTCAGCACCTCGGTCAACGTGGCCCGGATCGCCGCCATCGAGAGCGCGTTGCCGGCGAGCGTGCCGCCGATCCCGCCCACGTCGGAATCCTCCCAGGTGATGCTCGACCGGATGCGCTCGCCGACCTCCTCGGTGAAGCCGTAGGCGCCGGCCGGGATCCCGCCACCGATCGTCTTGCCGATGGTGAGCATGTCGGGAGCGAGGCCGTGGGCGCCCGTGTATCCGCCCGGGCCCGCACAGATGGTGTGGGTCTCGTCGTTGATCAGCAGCGTGTCGTGGCGGCGGGTGAGCTCGCGAACGGCCTCGTGATAACCCGGATCGGGGAGCACGATGCCCACATTGGTCAGGGCGGGCTCCATCAGCGCCGCCGCAACGTCGCCATGGGCCAGCTCCCGCTCCAGGCCCTCGAGATCGTTGATCTCCACGACGCGCGTGGTCTCGGCCGGTGGCATGGGCGGGCCCAGGTTCCCACGCCTCGCGACGACGTTGCCGTCGGGGCCGAGCCAGGCGAACGTCTCGTCGACCGAGCCGTGGTAGTTGTGGTTGTGGACGAGGATCCTCGGCCGTCCGGTGATATGGCGAGCGAGCCGGATCGCGAACCGGTTGGCGTCGGTGGCGGTGAGCGTGAACTGCCACCA
This sequence comes from uncultured Chloroflexia bacterium, assembly GCA_963734995.1. Classification (GTDB taxonomy): domain Bacteria; phylum Chloroflexota; class Limnocylindria; order Limnocylindrales; family CSP1-4; genus CAIXZV01. Next base: position 93,338 of record CAVTJD010000011.1, on the reverse strand, counting down.
GCGCAGCCCGAACCGGCGGCGGAGCTCGTCGCCGGCCACGATGGCGTCCTCGGTGGGCAGCATGTGCGTGATCCCGCGACCGAGCTGCCGCTCGACGGCGGCGATGGTGGGGGACGGTCCGTGACCGGCCATCGCGCCGGTGTCGCCGAGACAGAAGTCGACGTACTCGTGGCCATCGACGTCGGTGAACCGGGCGCCGCTCGCCTGGTCGACGAACAGCGGGAACGCCCCGGCCCACTTGATCATCCAGTTCATGGGAACGCCGTCCAGCAGCGGGCCCTTGGCTCGCTCGAACAGCGCGCGCGACCGGGGATTGGCGCGCTCGAAGGCCGTCATCTCGGCTGCCATCAGCCGTGCCATGCGGTCTCGATCGAGGGTCCTGGCGCTCATCGGTGCTCCTTCCCGGCCGGACCGCCGGCCGACCGTGTCGCTACCGATGATGGCTCGTCGCGCGGTCGAGCAGGCGCGGGTCGCGCAGGATGGGCTGCGGAGTCACCATCGACCGCGGCCGGATCAGGCCGCGCGAGGGCGTCCGGGGACGAAGCGGCTCGGCGCGGATCGAGGGCTCGATCGACGCGCCGGCGCGTTCGTCAGTTGTGCCGGATCGTGCGTGTGTAGCCGCAGATCTCGCAGTGGGCGATGCCGGCCGCCTCGTCGACCACGAGGAAGCTGGTGCAGCCGTTGGTGTTGCAGTAGAGCCGGTTCTGGTTGGCGACCCGGCGGCGCAGGCGGCGCATCGAGGTGGCTCGATGTGCCACGGCGTTGGATGTTGCTCGCGAGAGCATGAGGGATGTTGTTCCTTCCTGACAGCCGTCGTATCGGGACGGGTGTCTTGCCGCTCCAACGGCCGGACAAACGGTGGCCGGAGCGGGCGTTGATGTGGCCCGGCGCGGCGGCAGTTACGCGGGTTCGGCGTCGACCTGCTGGCCGCGATCAATCGGGCGATACCTCCAGAGGATGGATTGGATCGTCCGTTCTGTCAACTGGCCCAATGGGTGGGGGTCAGCCGGGCCGTCGACACGGTGCCTGCACCCCACGATAGGCCCACGCGAGGGTGCTCCACCGTCGATTGCGGCGGAGTATCGTGGCCGCCATGAGAGGCGATCGGGTGGAGGTGGTCGTCGACACCGGCCACGGCACGCAGACATTCGAGATCCTGGCCACCCGCGCCGGACGGCGCATCGAGGTCACCACGGGCCGCGGGCTGGTCGAGGTGACGGAGCTCACGCGTGGTGGCACGCCCGTCCGGACAGGCCGGTTCATGGCCAGCCGGGTGGTGGCGCTCGTGGAGCATCCGGCGCTCGAAGGGGACGGGGCGCGTGTCGAGGTCGAGACGCGCCGCCGGTTGTCGGCGGTGGACCGGCGGGCCGGGCGACGAAGTGGCCGGGGAGGGGACGCGGCCGGTCCAGCGCCATCAGATCAGCTCGAGCTGCTGGGCACGGAGCCGCCGGCCACGGAGCCGCCGGACGAGGTCAGGGCAGGCGGGGCGGACAGCTCAGACGGGGCCGACGGTCTCGAGGACGCCTGACCGCATCGGCTCAGACGGGGGGCCAGGGCAGGGCCGGTCGCCTCGGGTCGGGCTGGGGGAACACACCCGCGTCGAGCAGCCGGTCGAGCCGCCGGACCGTCGCGGCCACCTCGACGGGTGCCAGCAGCGCGTGAAGCCGCGCACCGAGCTCGGCATCGATGGCGGTTCGCAGACCCCGTAGCACCGCCGTCTCCTCGGGCGAGAAGGGCTGACCCCGCCACCCCCAGAGCACGGTCCGGAGCTTGGGGACGGGCGAGAACGTCACGCCGTGATCGACCCCGTAGATGTGGCCGCCCGGCACGGGCAGCAGGTGGCCCGCCTTGCGATCGGTGTTGTTGACCGCGGCATCGAACACCGCGATCCGTCGCAGCCGCTCGTCCTCACCGACCACCATCGCCACCGGGTCGGCCGCATCGTCCACCTTGATCCACAGCTGGACCATGCCCTCCCCGAACGGTCCCTCACGGAGCACCGTGGGCGGCACGATGCCCCACCCGGTCGCCTGCGAGGTGACGAACGCCGCCAGCTCGCGCCGCGAGAGCGTGCCGGTCGGGAAGTCCGCCAGCGGTCGCTCACCCGCGACCGGCTTGTAGATGCAGGTGGCGACGATGTCGGGGCTGCCGTCCGGTTGGCAGCGGGTGGCCAGGCAGAGCAGCGCGTTGTTGGATGACGCGTACAGCTGGCCGACGATCGACAGCTCGCCGTGCTCGAGCACGTCCAGGGCCGTGTCCTCGGGAAGCACGGGCATCGGCAGATCGAGGGCATCGATCGAGGTCGCCGCAGCCTCGTCACCGACCGCGTCGTCTTCCTCCTCGCCTGAATCGCCTGCGTCGGCGTAGGCGTCCGCGTCGATCGGCTCCGCCAGCCACTCGAGCCCATGCTCGGGCTCGGCGCGGCCGAGGTTGTCCCCGCGGTCCGCCGGATCGTCCATCATCCGCGTTCGCGGCTCAGTTCAGCCGGTGCCCATTGCGGCGCGGGCACAGATGGCCCTGCGGATCGAGCGGCTCGCCGCACAGCGGGCACGGTGGCCGGCCCGAGGCGATCACCCGCACCGCGCGGGCGACGAACGCGCGCGCGGCCGTGGCCGTGATCCGAACACGAAGCAGGTCGGGCCCGTCCTCGGACTCGTCGTCGTCCTCGTCCTCGTCTTCGTCCCCGGTCTGTTCGCGTGCCTCCAGCAGCACCAGGTCGTCCTGCGTATCCCAGCCGAGCGTCAGCGTTCCGACCCGGAACACCTCGTTGATGGGCTCGTCGAGCGGTCTCGGATCCGTGTCGGTCACACCATCCGCGTCGGCACCCTCGACCCCGCGGCGATCGAGCTCGTCGAGCATCTCGGTCAGGCGCTGGGCCAGCACCGCGACCTGGACCTTCTCGAGCGCGACCGAAACGATCCGGCCGGCCTCGCGCGCCTGCAGGAAGAAGGTTCGATTGCCGGGCTCACCGATGGTGCCGGCGACGAAGCGCTCAGGGGTGTCGAACAGATAACGGTGTCGAGGCATTCACACGGGATGGAGCGGGGGAGTGGTGGCGCATGGCCGGGCTCAGAGGGTACCGGATGTCCCGCGCCGGTGGCCGCGCACGGGGGTGACGGTGCCCGCGTACCGCGTGGGTGAGCGGTCGATCGCCGTCAGGCTCGGCCGCGAGGCACCCTGGACGCCCGTCAGCCGACCCGGATCTGGGCGCGTCAGCTCACCTGGACCTGGATCCTGTGGTAGCCGCGTGCCCCGTCAGGTGCGGGCGACGTGACGTCGGCCGTTTGCACCGTCCCCGTCCCGTCGGTCGCTCGAACGGCCAGCACGTGGCTGCCCGACGTGGCCTGCCAGGTCCATTTCCACTGGACCCAGGTCGTGGGCGCGATCTCGGTGGCGAGCGTGGCCGCTTGCCAGTCGCCGTCGTCCACCGACACCTCGACCTTCTCGATCCCGCGGTCCGGCGCCCAAGCGACACCGGCCACGGCCACCGGGCCGGCGTTGACCGAGGCGTTCCCGCGCGGGACGTCGATCCGGGACTGGGTGAGGATGGGCGCCTCCTTGGCCCAGCCGCGCGGCACCCAGTAGGCATCCACGGCCTCGAGCGTGGTCAGCTGGATCTCGGTCAGCCACTTGGTGGCCGACACGTAGCCGTACAGCCCCGGGACGATGAGGCGGGCCGGGAAGCCGTGCTGGGCAGGGAGCGGGGCATCGTTCATCTTGATCGCGATCATCGCGTCGCGCGGGTGGGCGGGATCGGTGATCCAGGCGGTCGGGAAGCCGGCGGTCCAGCCATCGGAAGAGCGAGGCACGATCTGGGTGGCGCCGGCCTGGACGCCCGCCATGTCCAGCACGTCCGAGAGCCGGACACCGGTCCACTTGGCGTTGCCCACCAGGTGGCCGCCGACCTCGTTGCTCACGCAGGCGATGGTCACGTAGCGCTCGATGAGCGGCATCTCGACCAGCTGGGCGAACGTGAGGGTGACCTCGTGGTCGACCATCCCGGTCACCTTGAGCTGCCATGTGTCGACATCGATCGCGGGCGTGATGAGCGCGGTATCGATGCGATAGAAGGTGTCGTTGGGGGTGACCACCGGGCCCAGCCCGGCGACCGCAAGCGACGCGTCGGGTCCCGGCGCCGCCGCGGGATCGACCGCCTGGGGGATCTCCGAGCTCGCGGTCGTGGCCTGGACGGCCCGGTTCTCGAGCATCCGCCGTCCGAACCCCCCGCCGATCAACGCCAGCGCGCCGAGCCCGAGCGCCCGGACCAGGAAACCGCGGCGCGCACCCGAGCTCGCCGTGGGTCGCGCGGCCGACGTCGCGGACGTCAGCAGGAGGTTGAGGGCCGCCAGCGCCAGGCCGACCTGGAGCGCCGCCGACACGGCGGTCAGCGGCAGCGAGGTGGACGGGAGCCGGAGCGCCGCGAGGAAGCCGATACCGACCACGCCCACGATCGCGCCAGCCGCCAGCGCGAACCGGGAGCGGGCGAGGACGCCGATGCCCGCGCCGATGAGCAGCACCACCGCCCCCACCATGATCTCGAGCGCCGGCTTGTCGTTCGTGCCGAACAGCGACACGATGATGTCCTTGGAGCCCGGCGGGGCGTAGTCGATCAGCGCGGAGCCGACGGACGCGAGCGGCGACGAGGCGCCCACCACGAGCCCGGCGATGAGCTCACCCGTGCCGAGCGCCACGAGCGCGGCGACGATCCCGGCCAGCGCGGCCATCGGGGCCGACGGCCGTGCGTCGGCGGGGATGCGGTCGGCAGCGGTGGGGCCGGCGGCGTCCTGGTTGGAGCGGGGCTGAGCGGTGTCGGCGGTCGTCATCAGGTCTCGTTGTGTGGTTGGCTCACGTCGGGGCGCGGTCCGGTCATCCCGGATCCCCTCCAGCCTCGCACGCCATGGTGACGGCCCGATGACGGTGGTGACGGCCCGATGACCGTCACCACCGGGACATCCGCCCCGGGCGTCCGGGGTGGCGTGGCTAGGCGCGCACCTCCTGGCGCAGGAAGAGCACGTAGGCCAGCGCGAACATGATCACGGTGAGCGCGGTCAGGACGACGATCTGCGGCCACACCACGAGCACGCTCTGATCGATCGACAGCAGCGACGGAAGCTGCTCCTGGGCGCTCACGTACTGACCGATGTTGCCGGCACCCAGCACGCTCTTGGTCGTGGGGTTCATGAGCGCGCTCACGATGTCCTGATACAGGGTGGCCGGCGAGATCCGCAGGAACAGCTGCTGGGCCGATGTCGATGAGAAGTAGGAGCCCGCGGAGCTGGTGTCGGTCGGGAACAGGGCACCCGCCAACAGGGGCAGCAGGAACCAGCCGAACAGGATGAGCGCGAGCCAGGTCCCGAACCCGACCAGCGCTGCCGACGCGGCGCCCCGGATCACGACCGACAGCAGGAGTGCGAACGCGAGCCAGAACGAGGCGTACAGGATCGTGGCCAGCCACCAGCTGAGGACGCGCGCGACCTCCTCGGGCGTGGGGATGATCCCCAGGCGCACGATGCCCAGCGCCGACACCAGGATCGCCAGGGCGGCCAGCATGACTGCGATCACCGCGATCCCCGCGGCGAACTTGCCGTTGACGACGTCGTCGCGATGGATCGGTTGCGACAGGAGGCGGGACAGCGTGCCCTGGCTGCGCTCGCTGTTGATCCCGTCGAACCCGAACGCGATGCCCACCAGGGGCACCAGCAGCGCGGCGAAGGCGACGGTGGTGATGCCGCCCACCGATTGCGACCCGGCGACGAACAGCGCCAGGAACAGGGCCGGCTGGCCCGACAGCTGTGGCGCGGCGCCGGTGATGTCGCTCGACACGAACACCATGGGGATGATCGCGGCGATCGTGATCACCACCAGCAGCACGATGAACCGCATGCTGGACACGTGATCGGTGAACTCCTTGGCGGCGATCGTGCGCCAGCCGCCCGAGGGAGCACGCTCGGAGCGACGGGCCGCTCGGGTCGTCGCGGAGCGGGGCAGGTCAGCGGATGTGGCCATCGAGACCCTCCGGGACGTATCGGCGATAGAGCTCAAGGAGATCGGTGCCGCGTCGCCGCAGGTGGACGAGCGGCACGCCTGCGCTCGCCAGCGCAGCGGCAAGCGGCGCCGCGACGTCGGATGACGCGGTGACCACGCGCAGGTGCTCGTCGCGCTCATGGGGGAGCACGGATTGCACGCCCGGCAGCGCGGTGGCGATGTCATCGATCACGGCCGGGTCGCCCTCGACGCCGACCTCGAGCTCGATGGTCTGGTTGGCGTCGGTGCCGCGCGCGAGCTCGTCAAGCGGTCCCGCGGCGACCAGCCGGCCGGAGGCGAAGAAACCGACCCGGTCGCACAGCGACTGGACCTGGCCGAGGATGTGGGACGACAGGAGCACGGTGAGGTTGCGCTCCTTCACCAATCGCCTGAGCAGCGCCAGGAGCTCCTCGACGCCGGCCGGGTCGATGGCGATGGTCGGCTCGTCGAGGATCAGCACGGACGGATCCTTGACCAGGGCATCGGCGATACCCAGGCGCTGGCGCATGCCGCGCGAGTAGGCATCCGCCCGCTTGTCGGCTGCTTCCTCGAGGCGGACCTCGCGGAGCAGCTGCTCGATGCGATCCTCCGCCTCGCTGCGTGGCAGCCCGTTGAGCCGAGCCGTGTAGCGCAGGTTCTCGCGGCCGGTCATGCCGCCGTAGAAGCCGACGTTGTCGGGCAGGTAGCCGACCTTGCGCTTGATCGCCAGCGGCTCCCGGGTCGGGTCGAGACCGAGCACGCGGACCACGCCACGGGTCGGCTCGGTCAGCCCGAGCAGCATGAGCACCGTGGTGGTCTTGCCCGCGCCGTTGGGCCCGAGCAGCCCGAACACCTCTCCGGCCCGGATGGTGAGATCGAGCGAGTCGACGGCTGCGACGTTGCCGTACTCCTTGGTCAGCCGGCGGGTCGCGATGACCGCATCGTCGGGCACGTCGGCCAGCAGCGAGGTCACCGTCCGCCGGCGTCGCCTGGACCGGCCACCCCTGGGTCCTTCGGGCGCTCCCGGTCCATCGACCTCCCACGGCCGAACGGGATGCTCCTCGTCGGTCTCGACGGCGCTCGCGACCTCGGGATCGGTCGTCGGCCGCTCCGCGGAGACGGGCCGCGCGCCGAGCCCCGCGCGCGGTCGCCGCCTCCGGCTCGTGCCCCGACGTCCACCGGACGGGGGCGTCCGCTCGTCGGTCATCGGGCTACCGGCGTCCGTACGTCCGGAAGACCCAGTAGAGCCCGGCGAACGTGGCCAGGATCAGGACCACACCCACGATCCACCAGAACTGCGGGGTTTCGACGGTGACCCTGATCGAGACGTTGCTGTTCGCCTCCTTGCCGGTCGCGGTGACGGTCATCTTGTAGTCGCCGGCCAGCGCGTCGCCGCTGGGCGTGATCCTGGCCGTCACGGTCTGCGTGTCACCGGCGGCCAGTGTATCGATGGATGCCGGGTCGAACGTCACCGTCCAGCCGGTCGGGGCGCTCGCGCTCAGGTTGAGCGCGGTGATCGGTGCGCTGCCGGTGTTGTCGACGGTGATCTGGAGGTCCTTCTCGGACCCGGCGTTGGCCGTCGTCGAGAGCACCTGGTCGGGCGTCGACACGCTCATGCTGTACGTGCCGGTGATCACGACCGACAGGTCGGCCTCGGCGGTCTTGCCGCCGCCGGCCACGGTGGTCTTGATCGGATAGGTGCCGGCATCGACGGTCGATGGCGGGGTCGCGGTGACCGAGATCGTGCCATTGCTGCCGGCCGCGACCGTGATCGTCGTCGCCTGCGACTGGCCGGACGGCTTGGCGGCCACGGTCCAGCCGTCGGGACCCGTGGCGTTGATCGTGTACGTCGCCTCGGCGGCGGTGTCGTTCTTGAGCGTCAGGTTGAACGTGAAGGTGGTGCCCGAGGCACCCTGGAGCTCGGGGAAGTCGGAGGTGAGGGTCACGGCACCGATCGCCGCGTCCGCCACCCGGATCGTGAGCGACAGGCTGTCGGACAGCCCGCTACCGCTGCCGACCACCGTGATCGTGTGGCTGCCGGCCGTGGCCCCATCGGGGATCTCGACGTCCAGGGTCACCTTCGGCGGCGACTTGGGGTCCACGTACACGCCGTCCACGGTCAGCCCGCCACCCCGGAACCGTGCCGTCCAGTCGGAGGGCACGCCATTGGTCTTGAGATCCACCCGCTGGGCGCTCGGCACGTTGATGTTGAGGTCGAATGACGCAGTGGTACCGGGCTCGGCGACGACCGCTGGGAAGGGGGTGGTGACCGTCAGGCCGCCTGCGGCGGCGGCGATAGGGGCCATGACCCCGGCGACGATGGCAATGAGACCCAGGAGCAGCGCAGCGCCCGCCGCCTGGCGGCGCCGGGTGGGCTGTCCGGAAGCGCGATCCGACACGTGCATCTCCGCATTGAGTTGAGAAACGCTGGCAGGACGAGCATGGCGCGCGGCACCCTCTCCCTGACGCCACGGGCCGCGGGGCGCAGCCTTCTGCGCCCCACCACAATCGGCCGGATCATAGGGCGAATCCCTGAGAGATCGCTGAGACGCCTGTCCCCGGGGGCCTCGCGCGCTCCCGATCACCTCACCGTGCGGCCCGGAACCGGGCGATACCCACCGGCCGCCCGGGAGGTCAGCCCGGGCCGAGTGCCGGGTTTGCGGCCGGTGCCGTGGTTGGGGCCGGCGTCGCGGGTGGCGGCGTCGGCGTCGGTGCCGCTGTTGGCGGGGGCGTGGGTGCCGCCGTCGGGGGCGGAGAGGGCGTGGGCGTCGCGGGCGGTGTGGTCGGCGGGGGCGTCGAGGTGGCCGTCGGTGCCGGGGTCTCCGTCGCTGCGGGCGTTGCCGAGGGTGGCACGGACGGTGACGGACAGATGATCGGCGTCGCGTTCGGATCGACCGATGCCGACGGGTCGGGTGACACGAGCGGCGAGGCGCACGGGTCGAAGGATGCGGACGGGCTGGGGCTCGGCGACGCGCAGCCGCCGCCACCGGCGATCGATCCCCACGAGTTGCCATATGGCACGAACGCACCGTTGTAGAAGTACGAGGTCCGGGTGCCCTTCGGACCGCCCCGCACACCGGCGCCCTTGTCGGCACGCTTGATCCAGCCCTGGTCGGCGGCCATCCAGGCCGAGTGCTGGTTCTCGAAGCCCGCGACCGAGAGCACGGCGTCGCCGCACATGGAGCCGGGAGCGCCCGCCGACGGAGGCGTGGTTCCGGCCAGGAACAGCTCGTCGATCGACGGCGTGCTGGTGGTCGCGAGGCCGGTCCACGGATCCACCGTCGCTCGCTGCAGACCGTCCGGCAGCTTGAAGTCCCTGACGGCCCAACCCTTGGTCGCTTCGGTCAGGAACCCCTGCCAGACGTACGTCGGGACATCGAACGAGAACAGCGTGACCCGGGACGAGCTGACCACCGAGTTGTCCGAGTTGCCGTTCCAGACACCCACTGCCAGGGCGTACTCGCCGTTCGCCCGGCCCTTCGTGGTGGGTGCGGCGATGTAGCCGTAGGCGTTGAGGTCGCGGGCGTCGTTGTTGGTGCCCGTCTTCAGCGTGGCCGGCCGACGCCTGTGGCCGTCGGTGATCTCGAACTTGCCCCAGTACGGGTTGACCTGCGGATTGGTGTTGTCGGCCAGGATGTTGGTCATGATCCCCGCGGTTCCCGGGTCGAGGACCTGGGCGGGGGCCGGCAGATCCTGCTCGCTCAGGATCTCGGCACCCGTCGGATCGGTCACGCTCCTGATCGTCGTTTGCTGGACCTTCTGCCCACCGTCGGCGAGCACCCCATAGGCGCCCACCAGATCCAGGGGATGGACGACCTCAACGCCCAGGCCGAGCGACAGACCCGCCTTGACCTGCCCGTTCTGGAACTGGATGCCCATCGCCTCGGCCATCGACTGGATGTGATCGTTGCCGATGACGGCCGTGGCCTTGACCGCGGGGATGTTGAGCGAGAACTGGAGGGCGTTCCGCAGCCGGACCGGCCCTCGCTCGAGGTTGTCGGCGTCGGTGGGCGTGTAGCCGCCACCGAAGTCGGTCACGACATCCATGAACATCGAGGCCGCGGTCATGTAGCGGCCGTCGATGCCGGTCGAGTACACGACGGGCTTGAACGCCGACCCGGGCTGCCGCCAGCCGTCGGCGAGCACGTCGAACCGGGGCTGGAACTTCTTGGTCGCCTTCGTGGCGGTGGCGTCAGCCGAGCCGACGTATGCGACCAGCTCACCGGTCTGGTAGTCCATCGCGACGAGCGCCCCGTTGTGCAGGTTGCCCTGCCGGATCTTGGCCATCCACGGCTGGTAGCTGATCCCCAGCGCCTTGGCGGCCGCTCGCGGGTTCTTCGCATTGGGAACCACGGCCGCGGCCTTGACCCACTTCTCGGCGATGGCCTGGAGGTCGAGGTCGAGCGTGGACGTGATCCTGTACCCGCCGCGCTCGAGGGCCGGGCAGGTCTCGGCCCCCTCGCCGCATAGCCGGGTCGTCAGCTCACGCCGGACCTGGTACACGAACTGCGGCTCCTTCCACTGCGACGACCGTTGCGGCGCCAGGACGACCGGCTCGTTGCGGGCTGTCTCGTAGTCGGCTGCGGTGTACTGACCGTCGGTCAGCGGCGTGCCGTCCTGCTCCATCAGGTCCAGCACGTGGTTCCGGCGCTGGACGATCGGCGCGTCGGCGGGCACCACCAGCTGCGTCTGGCAGGTGTCCTCGGGCTGGCTCGGGTCGATGCATTGCTCGACGGCGTTCTGGACGAGGTCGTAGCTCGATGGCGCCTTGGGGATCGCGGCCAGAATGGCCGCCTGGGCAAGGGTGAGGTCCTTGAGCCCGACACCGAAGTAGGCCTCGGCAGCGGCCGCCACGCCGTAGGCGTCGTTGCCGTAGTAGTTCTGGTTGAGGTAGGCCGTGATGATCTTCTGCTTGCCCTCGACGCCCTGGTACGCCTGGGTGACGCGGATCGACTGGATGATCTCGCGCAGCTTGCGGCTGGCCGTGACCTGCGTCTGGGCCTCGCCGTTGGTCGTGAGCAGGCGCTGCCGGACGAGCTGCTGGGTGATGGTCGACGCTCCCCGCGCGTTGCCGCGAAGCGCGTCGATGCCGGCCGAGATGATGCCGACCGGGTCGAAGCCGGCGTTCTCCCAGAAGGTGCGGTCCTCTACGGCGGTCGTGGCATCGATCAGGACCGGCGGGATCTCGTCGTAGGTCACGACCTGGCGGTTGAAGTCCCCGAAGCGGGCCAGCTCCACCTTGCCCGTCCGGTCGTAGACGACGGATTGCTGCGGCAGCTCGATCTGCTCGAGCTGTGTCGGATCCGGGAGCCCCTGCGCGAGGCGCAGGTAGGTGGCCAGTGCGGCGCCCGCCCCGGCTACGCCCGTCAGGACGAGGATCGAGAACAGCACCAGGCCCATCTTCGCGGCGGAGCCGAGCCCGCGGCGCGGACGCCGAGCCCGCGGGCTCCCGGCGGCCGGGTCGTCGTATTGCATCGGCGGGTCGTCGTACTGCATCCGCGCGAAGTGTGCCCTGACTGGCGCGAACGCGCCGTCGCCCGGTCCTCGGGCCGTGGCGTCACACGGGTGGCGGTTTCGCGTCGGTTCGTGCCCGCGGCATCGAGACACCGGTTGCCGTCACCGGTCGTGGCCCGACCCACTCGAGCGCCCGAGCCGCGAGCCGCTCGCCGATCGCGAGCGAGCTCGTGGCGGCGGGCGAGGGAGCGTTGCGAACGTGGAGGACGCCGTCGCGCCCGACCAGATCGAAGTCGTCAAGCAGCGTTCCATCGCGCCGCATCGCCTGCGCCCGGACGCCGGACGGCCCGAACCGGAGCTGCTCGTCGCGCAGCTCCGGCAGGTAGCGGCGCAGCTCCCGGGCAAAGGCTCCGCGGCTGGCGTCGCGCCACATCTCGGCCAGCCCGGTTCGCCAGTAGCGCCGACCGAGCCGCAGCAGGCCGGGGTAGGCGAGCGCGCTCGCGAGATCACGAACCGACACGTCGCGCCGCCGGTAGCCGTCGCGCCGGAACGCCAGGACCGCGTTGGGCCCGGCCCACACCTCATCGTCGATGCGCCGCGTGAGATGGACGCCCAGAAACGGGAATCGGGGGTCCGGTACCGGGTAGATCAGACCGCGGACGAGACGTGCGGCATCCGGGGTGAGCCTGTAGTAGTCGCCCCGGAACGGCAGGATCCGCGGCGCGTCGGGCGTCTGGTCCCCGGACAGGGCGGCGACGCGGTCGGCCCACAGGCCGGCACACGCGATCACCGCTCGTGCCCGCACCTCACCCCCGGGTGTGCCCACGGTCACGCCAGCGGTTGCGCGCCGGATCCCGGTCGCCGGGCAGGACAGCGTGATCGACGAGCCGCGCCGCTCGACGTCGTCCGCGTATGCCCGGGCCACTCGCGCGAAGTCGACGATTCCGGTCCGCGGGCTCCACAGCGCGCGGATGCCGGCCGCGTGCGGCTCGAGCTCGCGAATGCGCTCCGGACCCACCTCCTCGAGCCCCTCGACCCGGTTCGCCGTGCCCCGCTCGTGCAGGGCGGCCAGTTGCGGCAGCTCGGCCTCGTCGAGCGCCACCACGAGCTTTCCCGGGTGCGCGATCGGGATCTCGCGCTCCTCGCAGTAGCGCTCGAGCTGGCGCTTGCCCTCGCGGCACAGCAGCGCCTTGCTCGAGCCGGGCGGGTAGTACAGGCCCGCGTGCACGACGCCGCTGTTGTGCCCGGTCTGATGGGCGGCGATCCGATCCTCGCGCTCGATGAGCGCGATCCGCAGGTCCGGCCGGATTGCGCCGAGCCGCAGCGCCGTGGCCAGGCCGACGATGCCCGCACCGATGATCAGGACGTCGACCTGCTCCGGCGGGACGTGCTGGCTCTCTCGCCCGCCGGCGGCCGGCTCGTGCAAGGCCGGCTCGTGCAAGGCCGGCTCGCCTCCGGTTGCGTCGTGCATCGCGACCCGGCGGCCCTACTGCCTCGCCAACGCCCGGAGCAGCCGGTCCACGAACTCCGCCTGCGCGGGGTTGAGACGACGGCGGGCGTCGGCGGGGTCCGCCCACAGGACGCGATCGACCTCGGGAACGCGGCGGGTGGCCCCCGACTTGGGCGGCCACTCGATCTCGGTGTGCATGCTGTAGATCTGCGATGGGTCGAGATCGCCCTCGATCGCCCACGCTCGCACGGTCTTGCCCGAGCGCATCCGAACCTCGCCCAGATCGATCGGAGACCCAACTGGAGCCTCATGCCCGGTCTCCTCGCGAAACTCGCGCCGGGCGGCATCCAGGAGGTCCTCGCCATCGTTGGGTGCGCCCTTGGGCAGCGACCAGGCCCCGGAATCGCGGCGCGCCCAGATGGGCCCGCCCGGGTGGGCGATCAGAACCTCGAGCCCATCATCGAGGCGGCGGAAGAGCAGGAGACCCGCGGAAAGCTTGGCCATCGACGTCCATCGGAGATCGCGGCGCACAACGAAGCGCCCGAAGGAACCGTACCGCACCGGCTCGCCCACGACCTTGCCGAGCAAGCTCGGCCCTGCCGCAGCGGCCCCGGTCTCCAACCACCTCGTCAGCCTCGCGGCCATCGTGGCGGCGGCTCGGGGACCCGGCTCGATGATTGCTCACCGCTCCGGTGTCGGTGCCACCGGCCCCTTCGGGCAGACCGAACGATATCCGCTGCGCCATGGATGCCACAACGGGCTTGTCCACGAAATGTCGGGTGGAGGCGGAGAAGTTGTCCACGATCCACAGTCATGGTGGAAAACCTGTGGATGAATTCGGGCCTTGTGGCCCTGCCTCGAGGCACGTCCCCGCGACGCGCGAGCGTGGCTCGCGGCGCGGACCCCCGCCAGCGGGCGTCAGCCGCTATCGGCCACCATGTCCCGTGACTCGGCCACCACGCCGCGCGCCGACCGGGCGGGGGCGATCTCGTGGTGCCGCAGACAGCGCGCCTCGTACGTCTCGACGGCCGGCGTCTCGAACCCACCGATCACGATCAACGGGTCGTCGATCGCCGCCGGCCGGCCACCGACCAGCCGTTGGGTCCGGGTCGCCGTCTCGCCGCACACCACGCAGATCGCGCTCAGCATCGTGATCTCGTCCGCGAGCGCGAGGAGCTCGGGCATGGGGCCGAACGGGCGGCCCGCGAAGTCCGTGTTGAGGCCGCTCGCGATGACGTGACGACCGCTCTGGCGCAGCGTCTCGACCGAGCTCACCAGGTTGTCGTCGAAGAATTGCGCCTCCTCGATCCCGATCAGGTCGACGTCTCGCTCGCGCGCGAGCGAGAGGATCTGGACCGGCTTGTCGCGGGTCACCAGCACGCTCGGATAGCGCGCCTTGCTGCGACTCTCCGCGTAGTCGGCCGGCGTTCGATCGTCGACATCGGGGCGCACGAGCATGATCCTGCGACGGGCGATCTCGGCGCGACGAAGGAGGCGAAGCAGCTCATCGGTCTTGCCGGACGACATGCAGCCGGCGATGACATGCAGCCACGGATCGGCGCGATACAGCACGACGCCGATCCTACCCCGAGCAGCTGCCCCGCGATCGTCGCCGCCGGGCTTCCGGTGGCCGAAGGTCCACTTGACCTTAACGTAACGTCAGGGTCTATGGTGACCTCGTGGACGAGCCGAACATGCTCACGGTCGGGGCGGTTGCGCACCTCGCCGGCGTGACCGTCAGGACCCTGCATCACTACGACGCGATCGGGCTGTTGACGCCTTCGGGGCGCTCCGCGGCCGGCTACCGGCGCTACTCGGGTGCCGACATCGAGCGGCTGCAACGGATCCTGTTCTACCGCGAGCTCGAATTCGGTCTCGATCAGATCAAGCAGGCGATGGCGAACGACGACGCCGATGCGCTCGACCACCTGCGCCGGCAGCACGTGCTGCTGCGTAATCGGATGGAGCACCTGCGGCGGTTGGCAGACGCCGTGACCACAGCGATGGAGGCACACCAGATGGGTATCGACCTGACGCCTGAGGAGCGGCTGGAGGTGTTCGGGTCATTCGATCCGGACCAGTACGAGGACGAGGTCAGGGAGCGTTGGGGGGACACCGATGCGTACCGCGAATCGGCGCGCCGCGCGGCCCGCTACACCAAGGCCGACTGGGCGAGGATCAAAGCTCGCGGCGAGGAGGTCAACCGGCGATTCGCCGACGCCATGGGGGCCGGGCTGCCGGCCGACGGACCCGAGGCGATGGACGCCGCCGAGGCCCACCGGCAGAGCATCGACGAGGCGTACTACGCGTGCTCCTACGAGATGCACCGCGGGTTGGGGGAGATGTACCTGGCCGACCCCAGGTTCACGGCGACGTACGAATCGCTGGCGCCTGGGCTCGCGCAATACGTGCACGATGCGATCCTGGCCAACGCGGCTCGCCACGGCGCCAGGGCCGAACCCGCCGGCTGATCGACACGCGACTCACCGCCGGCAGGAGGGGCCCGCCGGGGTCGTCCGCCGGGCGCGCGGTGGGTCGAGGGAGTGGTTGGCGTAGAGTCTGGCCGATGGTCGACCTGGAACCCGTCACCCCGAGGCTCGCCTTCTACCCGCAGACCTCGCCGATCCGGCCCGCGCTGCGGACGGGCTGAGCACGCCTCATGCTCGGGATCTGGCGCCTCCAGCTGCTCCGCGAGGTCGCCCGGCGCGGGACGATCAAGGCCGCCGCGGCCGCGATGAACGTCACCCCGTCCGCGGTCTCGCAGCAGCTCAAGCAGCTCGAGCACGAGGCAGGCGTGCCGCTGCTCGAGCCCCACGGCCGCCTGGTCCGCCTGACCGACGCCGGTCGGATGCTGGTGCGTCACGCGGACACGATCACGGCCGCGATCGCCGCCGCCGAGTCTGACCTGGCGGCCACCCGCGATTCGATCTCGGGCACGTTGCGCGTCGCCGCGTTCCCGACGGCTGCGAGGGCGATGCTGCCCAGCGTCCTCGCCGGCCTGGGTGGCCGTCACCCGGACCTGCGACTCACCTTCCGTGACCTCGAGACGGACGAGAGCCTGCTCGCGCTCCAGATGGACGAGATCGACGTGGCGGTCGTGGACGAGTACGACGAGCTGAGCCGGATCCACGCACCGGGGATCGAGACCGTGGCCATCCTGCGCGACCCGCTCTACGTTGCGTTTCCACCGGATCACGCCGCTGTCGCTGCCCAGGTCGACCTGGTCGACCTCGCCCACGAGCCGTGGATCATGGATACCCAGGCGAGCACGATCTTCGGGGTCGTCGCGCGAGCATGCGAGCGAGCAGGGTTCGAACCGAATATCCGCGCCCAGTGCAAGGACTACGGGGTGATGGTGGCCATGGTTCGGGCCTCGCTCGGGGTGGCGATCCTGCCCGGACTGGCGCTGCAGGGGCGCAAGCTCGATCTGCCGGTGGCGCGCCTGCGCCCGTTGCTGGAGCGGCGGGTTTCGGCGGCGGTCCGGCCCGAGCGTCGGGCCCATCCGGCCGTGGGCGCGATGCTGGCGGAGCTCCAGGCGTTCTCCACCGGCTACGAGACGGCAGTGACGATGTAGCCCGGCTACACGATCACGGTAGATAGAAGCGCTTGACCTGTGCGATTCGACTGGCCATCGTGCGTTCCAGACGCTGCCGCGCGCTGACGCAGCGAGCACTGCGGCTCAGGATCAGCGGCCGACGCAAGGCGGCGGCAGAACCATTGCCCGACGGCGGACGGAACGGCGCTTGACCGGACCGCCCCGACAGGCGATCGTGCGATCGGTCGACCGGTGAGCCACTCGAGTGGTGCAACCGCCAGAGGATGGAAGGAGCGGTGAGCATGCGGCTGGCGTCGCGCATGGCGGACATCGGCACCGAGACGGCGTTCGAGGCCGCTGCCCGCGCGCGGGCGGTCGAGGCGACCGGCCGCGATGTCATCCACCTCGAGATCGGCGAGCCCGACTTCGACACCCCGGCCAACATCCGCGAAGCGGCCAAGGCGGCGATCGACGAGGGCCGGACCCACTACGCGCCGTATGCCGGCATCCCCGAGCTCAGGTCGGCGATCGTCGAGGACACCGCCGCGCGTCGGGGGCTCGAGGTGGATCCCGAGCGCGTGTTCGTGACGGTCGGCGGCAAGGGCGTCATGTACTACGCGATCCTCGCCCTCGTCGAGGCCGGTGATGAGGTCATCGTCCCGGACCCCGGCTACCCGATCTACGAGTCCGTGACCCGGTTTGCCGGCGGCACGCCGGTGGCGATCCCGATCCGCCAGGAGAACGACTTCCGGCTCGACACCGACGAGCTGGCCCGGCTGGTCACGCCGCGCACGAGGCTGATCGTGCTCAACTCACCGGCCAACCCGACCGGTGGCGTCCTCACCCGCGACGACCTGGTGCGTATCGCCGACATCGCTCGCGAGCACGACCTGCTGGTCCTCTCGGACGAGATCTACAGCCGGATCCTGTACGAGGGGGAGCACGTCTCGATCGCCTCGCTGCCGGGCATGGCCGAGCGCACCATCCTGCTCGACGGGTTCTCGAAGACCTATGCCATGACCGGCTGGCGGCTGGGCTACGCGGTGGTCCCGGAGGCGCTGGCATTCGGCTTCGGCCGGCTGCTCATCAACTCGGTGAGCGCCGCCACGACGTTCGCCCAGGCCGGCGCCGTCGAGGCGCTGCGTGGGCCGCAGGATGCCGTGGACGCGATGGTGACCGAGTTCCGGGCACGGCGCGACCTGGTCGTCGATGGGCTCAACAGCCTGCCCGGTGTCCGGTGTCTGCGCCCGAAGGGAGCGTTCTACGCCTTCGCGGATGTCTCGGGCACCGGCCGCACCGGTGACGAGCTGGCTCGGCTGCTGCTCGAGGAGGCGGGCGTGTCGGTGCTTTCGGGGACCGCGTTCGGTGCGGTCGGCGCCGATCACATCCGGATCTCCTACGCCACGAGCCGCGAGCAGCTCGCTCGCGCGATCGACAGGATGCGCACCGTGCTCGACCCCGTCGCGGCCGACCGCTGATCCTCCTCCCCGGGCCCGGCCGGCCGCCAGCTCCTCCGCGGCGGGCCGGGCCCGGGCCACGCAATCCCGGAGCTGTCTCGTGACCATCTCGCCCGATCCGGTCGCTGACCGGTACGCCGCCTCCAGATCGGATCTCGCCCGCTACGAGACGATCAAGGACGTCGTCGACGAGTGCATCGACCTCGCCCTCAACTACCGCCAGTCCGGGCATCCGGGTGGCTCGCGCTCGAAGGTCCACCTGCTGCTGGCGACGCTGCTGTCGGGTGCGATGCGCTGGGACATCGCGCGGCCCTGGCGCCCGTTCGGCGACCGGTTCGTGCTCTCGGCCGGCCACACGGTGCCGCTGGTGTACGCGACCCTGGCCGTGCTCAACGAGGGCCTGCGCGCGCGATACGAGCTCGACGGTGACGAGCGGTTCGCGTTCCCCGACGGCGGTCGCTGGGCGCTCACCTGGGAGGACCTGCCCACGCTCCGCCGGCGCGGCGGGCTGCCGGGGCACGCCGAGATGGCGGGCAAGACGCTGTTCCTCAAGTCGAACACGGGGCCCTCGGGCCACGGCATGCCGCCGGCCGCCGGCGAGGCGCTCGCGCTCAAGCTGGCGGGCGCCTCGGCGGTCAAGGTGTTCGCCGTCGAGGGTGAGGGCGGGCTGACGCCCGGGGCGACCCACGAGACGCTCAACTCGGCGTGGGGCCTCGGGCTCTCGAACCTCGTGTTCCTGGTCGACTGGAACGACTTCGGGATCGACGCGCGGACGGCGTCCTCGGTCGTGTACGGGACCCCCGACGACTGGTTCCGGCCCCACGGCTGGCGGGTGGTCGGCACCGAGGACGGGATGGCCTGGGAGCCCGTCCTGCGGACGGTCCTCGAGGCCACCCACGGTGACAACCCCGATGGGGTGCCGACGGTCGCCTGGTTCCGGACCCGCAAGGGCCGCGGCTACGGCAAGGCGGACGCGGCCAGCCACGGCACGCCGCACGCGGTCAACAGCCCCGAGTTCTGGGCGGTGCGCCGGGCGTTCATGGAGCGCCATGGCGTGGCGTACGAGGGCGTGGACGCCCCCGTGCCCGACGAGCCGGCCGCGCGCGATGCCCAGGCGCGCGCCAACCTCCGGGTGGCCATGAGCGTGCTCCGGCGCGACCCCGAGCTCGTGCGCTGGCTGTCCGATCGGCTGGTCGACATCGCCGCCTCGGTGCCCGACGCGATCGAGGGCTTCAACCTCGGCCCGGCGACCGGCGGTCGGCGGGTGTTCGACGATCCGGCCATCTACGACTACCGCGCCTACCCGGCGGCGATGTACAAGGCGCCGGGCGAGACGGTCCCCAACCGCGCGGCCCTGGGCGCCTGGGGGTCGTGGGTCAACGCGTATGCCAGGCAGACCTATGGCCGGCCGCTGTTCGTGGTCGCCTCGGCCGACCTCGCCGAGTCCACCAACATCGCCGGGTTCGGCAAGCCCTGGGGCGACCTCCCGGGATGGGGCTGGTACGAGCGCGACGCCAACCCGCGAGGCACGGTCCTGCCGCAGGAGATCACCGAGTTCGCGAACGCCGGGATCCTGGCCGGCATGGCCAGCGTGAACCTGGCCCGCGATCCGTTCACCGAGTTCGATGGCTTCTGGGGCGCGTGCTCCACGTACGGCTCGTTCAGCTACCTCAAGTACGGCCCGCTGCGCCTGTTCAGCCAGCTGGCCCAGGACGCCGACCTGCGGCTGGGCAAGCTGGTGTACGTCGCGGGGCACTCGGGCCCCGAGACCGCGGAGGACTCGCGGACGCACTTCGGGGTGTTCAGCCCGGGTGTCACCCAGCTGTTCCCCGAGGGCTCGGTCATCGATCTCCACCCCTGGGAGTACAACGAGGTGCCGGTGGTGCTGGGCGCCGCGCTCGCGACCGAGGTGCCGATCGTCGCGCTCCACCTGACCCGGCCACCGGTCGAGATCCCGGACCGTGCGGCGCTGGGCATGGCGTCGCACTTCGAGGCCGCCCGCGGTGCCTACCTCCTGCGCGCGTACCGTGACGGCCAGCCGAGGCAGGGCACCGTGCTCGTGCGGGGTACCGCCCCGACCGCCAACCTGGTCTCGATCCTGCCCGAGCTCGATCGGCGTGGGCTCAACGTCAAGATCGTGGCCGCGATCAGCCCCCAGCTGTTCGCCCGCCAGGACGCCGCCTATCGCGAGGCCACGCTGTCGGCCGCGGACCGGCTCGATGCGATGGTCGTGACCAACGGCGCGTTCAAGCTGATGGCAGGCTGGGTCGACGATCCGGACGCGCGCCGCTGGTCGCTGTCCGCCGACTGGGACGACCGCTGGCGGACCGGCGGCGCACTGGACGAGGTGATCGAGGAGGCGCATCTCGACCCGGCGCACATCCTGGCCGCGATCGAGCGCTTCGCCCGGGATCGCGAGCAGCGCCTCCGGCGGCTCCAGGCCACGGTCGACGCGGTTCGCGCTCGCTGAGGGTCCGATCCGGGCGCGGTGTCGGCGGGGGCGGTGCCGGCGGGCTGCGGCGGGGCGGTGTCGGCGGGGGCGGTGCCGGCGACCTCGATCTGAGAGGGAGCGCACACTCCGGTCTGCGAGCCGTGTCGGCGCGGGCGGGACCACGGCTGAGCCTGCAGCATTGGGGGACGAACCGATGGCAAGCGATCTCGCACGCCGAAGATGGACCGTCCTCGCCCTGATCGCGGCCCTTGTGATCCTCGTCGCGGCCGCGCTTATCGTCGGTGGCAACCGGGAGCCGCTCCCGGGATCCGCAGCCGCCACGCCCACCGTCACGGCCACATCGTCGGCATCCTCGCCCACACCCGCCGCTTCCTCGGCCCCGTCGGCGTCGCCGGCGCTGGCCCGGTCGGTCTCGCTGGACCACACCTACGACGTGGAGCTCGACCTCATGGCCGCCGCCGGGGGTCGGCTGTTCGGGGTGGGAGGCACCGAGTCGGGCTCGACGACCATCGTGCGCATCGATCCTGACGGCACCATCACCCGCCGGCCGCTGTCCGACCCGCTCGCGTCCTACTACGCGGTGCTGGACGCGCAGGGCTCATCGCTGTACCTCGGCACCCGGGTCATCGAGCGCTTCAGCGACGCGCCAGACGAGCTGCTCCGGATCGATCCTGCGACGCTCGAGGTGGTCGGCCGGACGACGATCCCGGGCAACGTCATGAGCCTGGTCGCCGACGGCACCGACCTGTGGGTGGGGCTGCCGGATCGCGTGCTGCGGCTCGATCCCGTCTCGCTCGACGTCCGCGCGTCTCGCCGTATCCCGGACGCCGATCCGCCACCCGCGGGCGATGTGGCGCTCTCCTCGCTGGCGCCCGGCCCGGGCGGTCTGCTGGCGACCGCGGGCGGCGGGTCCAGCCAGACGCTCTACCGCTTCGAGCCTGTGACGTTGGCCGTCCTGGGTCACACCGACGTTCCGAATCCGCAGGCCGGAGCCAGCGTCGTCGCCGATGGCGAGTCCGCCTGGCTCGCGGGCGAGGGCTGGGTCCAGCCCGTCGGGCCGTCCGGCCAGCTGGGTGCCCGAACGTCCATGCCGGGGCTCCAGGGAGTCGCTGCGCAGGGGAGCGGCCTGCTGCTGCTCGTCGATCGGGGTTCCGCGGGGTCGGACCTGCTGCAGCTCGACGCGGCGGGTGCCGTCGTCGGGAGCTCACCCGTCGGTGACACCGGCGCCCGGATCGCGCTCGACGGACGGAACGTGTGGACCACGCACGGGTCCGGCGTGGCCCGCTGGACGCTCGTCACCCCACGGCCGTGAAGGCCAGGGCAACGCGATGACGGCCGCGACTCGTGAACGCCAGGTGACCGGATTGAGCGCCAGTGTGACCCGGAGAACGCTCAGCGATCAGCCCGTCGCGGCACGGGGCGCGGGTGCGAGGATCGGCTCGGTTGGCGTTCCGGATGGGGCGTGGTGCGTCGTATCGAACGCCTGGCGTTCAGCGTGACGGCGAGTGACGGTGCCGGACTGGCGGGTGCCGGACTGGCGGGTGCCGGACTGGCGGGTGCCGGACTGGCGGGTGCCGGACTGGCGGGTGCCGGACTGGCGGGTGACGGACTGGCGGGTGCCGGACTGGCGGGTGACGGACTGGCGGGTGAGGACAGATGGCGGTGACGGACCGGCAGCCGGGTAGCGCCTCATCGGACGCCCGGCCGGACGCCCGATGGGATCAGCGACAGTGATCAGGCAGGGACGAGATCCTGCGGTGTCGCCCAGGAGCGCAGCGCGGCCATGTAGTTGCCGCGCTCGAACGCCGACGGGTCCTCCACCGACGCCTGCGTGGCGCTGCCCCGCAGCTGTTCCACGGACTCGTACTCGTGCTCCTCGAGCCAGGCGACCAGCTCGCCCTCCACCGATCGCACGTGCTCGGCACCGTGGCGCAGCAGCGACGAGGTCATCATCACCACGTCGGCACCGACCATCAGCCCCTTGACCGCGTCCGCGCCGGTGTGGACCCCGGATGTGGCGGCGAGCGACACCTCGCCACCCAGCTGCGGTCGCAGGATCGCGATCCAGCGCATCGGCAGCCGGAGGTCGTCGGAGTGGCTGAGCTCGACCCGTGCGATGACCTCGAGGCTCTCGAGATCGAGGTCGGGCTGGTAGAAGCGGTTGAACAGGACCAGCCCGTCTGCGCCGGCGGCGCGAGCTCGGGCCGCGAAGCTGGCCATGGCCGTGTAGAAGGGGCTGAGCTTGACCGCCAGCGGGATCGAGACCGCGGCGCGCACGGCCGCGATCAGCTCGAGGTCGCGCTCCTCCCGGGACGCCGCCGTGACCGACGGATCGGCCACGACGTGGTACAGGTTGAGCTCGAGCGCATCGGCGCCCGCGTCCTGCATCTTGCGGGCGTAGTCCACCCAGCCACCCGTGGTGGTGGCGTTGAGGCTGCCGATCACCGGGATCGACAGGGCGGCCTTCATCCGCTCCAGCCGCGACAGGTACCGGTCGCCGACGCCCGGGACCGAGTCGATCGCCGGGAAGTAGTCGAGCGCCTCGGCAAACGCGTCGGTGCCGGCCTCGAGCGAGCGGTTGAGCTGGATCTCCTCGTTGAGGATCTCCTCCTCGAACAGTGACGGCAGCACGATCGCGGCCGCGCCGGCGTCCTCGATCCGCCGGGCCGAGGCGAGCTCACCGGTGAGCGGCGAGGACGACGCGACGATCGGCGATCGGAGGTCGAGACCCAGGTAGCGGGTGCGCAGTTCGACGGTCACGCCAGGTCTCCCTTCCCGTTGCTGCCCGGCTGGGCTGCGGCTGTGGCGCTTGCCGGTGCGCCGGCCACGCCGGACTCGACGCCATCCGGCAGCTCCGGCTCTCTGTGGTCGAGATGGGGCACGCTGCGGTGGATGCCGGCGAGCTGCTCGTAGTAGCGCCAGCGCTCATCCGCGTCGGCCTGGGCGAGCTCGGCGAGCTCGGCCGCCCGCTCCGGGTTGGTCCGCTCCAGGATCGCGAACCGCGTCTCGTCGGCCACGAACTGGCGAACCGGGATCGACGGCTTGCCCGAGTCGAGCTTGAACGGCACGCCGTCCTCGGTCTCGCTCGGCTGGTAGCGGTACAGGTTCCAGTAGCCGCTGCGGACCGCATCCTTCATGTGCGACATCGACTTGCTCATGTCGATGCCGTGCGCGATGCAGGTCGCGTAGGCGATCACCAGGGACGGGCCGGGCCACGCGTCGGCCTCGAGCAGCGCCTTGATCGTCTGGGCATCGTTGGCGCCCATCGCGATCTGGGCCACGAACACGTTGCCGTACGAACGCGCCACCGCGCCCAGATCCTTCTTGCCGGTCGACTTGCCCGCGGCTGCGAACTTGGCCACGGCGCCACGCGGCGTCGCCTTGGATGCCTGGCCACCGGTGTTGGAGTAGACCTCGGTGTCGAGCACCAGGACGTTGACGTTGCGCCCGGAGCTCAGGACCTGGTCCAGGCCGCCGAACCCGATGTCGTACGCCCAGCCGTCGCCGCCCACGATCCAGACGCCCTGGCGGACGAGGTCGTTGGCGACGGCCAGCAGCCGCCTGGCGGCGCCCTGATGCTCGGTGCCGACACCGGCAAGGGCCTCTCGCAGCCGGGCGATCCGGCCACGCTGATCAGCGATTCCCTGCTCGGTGCTCTGATCCGCGTCGAGGATCTCGCGGGCCAGCGACTCGCCGACCACCGGGGCCAGCGACTCGAGCAGGCTGCGCGCGAGCTCCTCCTGGGCGTCGAGCGCGAGGCGCATGCCCAGGCCGAACTCGGCGTTGTCCTCGAACAGCGAGTTGTTCCACGCCGGACCCCGCCCGTCGCCGTTGACGGCCCACGGCGTGGTCGGCAGGTTGGCCCCGTAGATCGAGGAGCAGCCCGTCGCGTTGGCGACCACCATCCGGTCGCCGAACAGCTGCGACACCAGCCGCAGGTAGGGCGTCTCGCCGCAACCGGCGCACGCGCCCGAGAACTCGAACAGCGGCTCGAGCGACGCCGCACCCTTGACGGTCTCGTGCGGGATCAGGCTGCGATCCAGCTGCGGGATCGACTGGAAGTAGTCCCAGCGCTCGCGCTCCTCCTGCTGGTGGTCGAGCAGCGGCACCATGTTGATCGACTTGTGGCCGACGTCGGTCTTGCTCTTGGCGGGGCAGATGTCGACGCACACGCCGCAACCGGTGCAGTCGTCGGGTGCGACCTGGATCGTGATCCGGTGCCCCTCGAGCTCGCGCGACTTGAACTCCTTGCCCAGGAAGCCGGCCGGCGCGTCCGCGACGGCGTCCTCCGGGTAGACCTTCATCCGGATCGACGCGTGCGGGCAGACCATCGCGCACTTGCCGCAGTCGATGCAGATCGACGGATCCCAGACGGGGATCTGCTGGGCGATCGCCCGCTTCTCCCACTGGGTGGTCGCGCTGGGGAACGTCCCGTCGACGGGCATCGCGCTGACCGGCAGCAGGTCGCCCTCGCCGGCCATCATCCGGGCGGTCACGCGCTGGACGAACTCGGGCGCCGCCGCGGGCACGATCGGCGCCACGTCGCGGCCGCCGGCGACCTCACCCAGCGGCACCTTGACCATCCGCTCCAGCGAGCGGTCGATGGCCGCGTAGTTGCGCTGGACGACGGCCTCGCCGCGCTTGCCGTAGGTCTTCTTGACGAAGCCCTTGATGCGCTCGATCGCTTCCTCAGGCGGAAGCACGCCGGCGAGCTGGAAGAAGCACGGCTGCATCACGGTGTTGATGCGCGTGCCCATGCCCACCTCGGCCGCCACGCCGAAGGCGTCGATCACCCACAGCTCGATCTGCTTGTCGACCAGGTCGCGCTGGATGTTGACCGGCAGGTTGTCCCACACCTCGTCGGCAGGGTAGGGGGAGTTGAGCAGGAACGTGGCGCCCGGCTTGGCCGCGGCGAGCACCTTCTGAGTGGCCAGCAGGTTGAACTGGTGGCAGGCGACGAAGTCGGCCCCATCGACCAGGTACGAGGAAGGGATCGGCTTGGGGCCGAATCGAAGGTGGGACGAGGTGACGCCGCCCGACTTCTTGGAGTCGTAGACGAAGTAGCCCTGGGCGAACAGGTCCGTGCCCTCGCCGATGATCTTGACCGATGCCTTGTTGGCGCCGACCGTGCCGTCGGAGCCGAGGCCCCAGAACACGGCCTGGACCTCACCGGCGGGCCGCGGGTGATGGAACTCACCGTCGATCGGCAGGCTGAGGTGGGTCACGTCGTCGTAGATGCCGACGGTGAAATGGCGCTTGGGGCTGGGCTTGGCCAGCTCGTCGAACACCGGCTTGACCATCGCCGGCGTGAACTCCTTGGACGACAGGCCGTAGCGGCCGCCGATGACGCGCGGCGCGGTCGCGAACCGCGGCGCGTCGGCGTCCATCGCCTCGGTGATCGCCGACACCAGCTCGAGATACATCGGCTCGCCCACCGCGCCCGGCTCCTTGGTCCGATCGAGCACGGCGATCGAGCGGACGGTCGGGGGCAGCGCGGCGAGGACCTGCGCCGCAGGGAACGGGTGGAACAGGTGGATCTGGAGCGCACCCACCTTCTCGCCCGCGGCCGCGAGGGTCTCGGCCGTCTCGATCGCGGCTCCTGCGCCGGAGCCCATGATCACCACGACCCGCTCCGCGTCGGGAGCGCCGTGGTAGTCGGCCAGGTGGTACTGGCGCCCGGTCTGCTCGGCGAGCTCGTCCATCACCTGCTGCACGATGCCCGGCACGGCATCGTGGAACGGATTGGCCGCCTCGCGAGCCTGGAAGAACACGTCCGGGTTCTGCGCGGTGCCCCGGACGACCGGTGACTCGGGCGACAGCGCGCGGCCCCGGAACGCGAGGACGTCGTCCTCGCGGATCAGCGCCCGGATCGCGTCCGGGTCGAGCAGCGAGATCTTGTTGACCTCGTGGGACGTCCGGAAGCCGTCGAAGAAGTGGACGAACGGCACGCGGGCGCGGAGGGTCGCCGCGTGGGCGACGAGCGCCATGTCGTGCGCTTCCTGGACCGACGCCGAACCCAGCAGCGCGAACCCGGTGGGCCGCGCGAGCATGACGTCGCTGTGGTCACCGAAGATCGACAGCGCGTGGGTGGCGATGGTCCGCGCCGCCACGTGGATCACCGCGGGCGTCAGCTCGCCGGCGATCTTGAACATGTTGGGGACCATCAGCAGCAGGCCCTGGGACGCGGTGAACGTCGTGGCCAGGGCGCCCTTCTGGAGCGCGCCGTGCAGCGCGCCCGCCGCGCCGCCCTCGGACTGCATCTCGACGACACCCGGGACCTGGCCCCAGATGTTGGGTTTGCCGGCTGCAGACCAGTCGTCGCAATACTCGGCCATGGGCGAAGCCGGGGTGATGGGGTAGATCGAGATGACCTCGCTTACGGCGTAGGCGACGCGTGCGGCTGCCTCGTTGCCGTCGAGGCACTCCCACTGCTGGTTCATGGGCCTGTGCTTCCTTTCGGGTCGCGGAGTCCGTTGAGGGCGAGCGCCGCCGGGGAGATGTGGCGACGTGGCACGGGCGCGCGGCGACTCGGGTGCGCAACCGGCGCCGACCCGCGCTCACCGACAGTTTGCGCCTCGCGGCCGGATCAGGTGGCGGCCGAACGGACCCCGCGTTGGTGGCCCGCGAGTCACTCAGGTGGCCCGGTCGGCACGGCTGTCAGGGGGCCTTTGGCCCGGCCGCCGCCGCGCATACTGGTGCGGTCACGGCGTATCACGGTGGGAGGCCGGCTCGATGCGGTTCGCTCTGGATGTCGCTCCGCTGGGCGACCTCGCCGACCCCGCCGGCCTGGTCCGCCTGGGCCGGGTGCTCGAGGCGGCCGGATGGGACGGGCTCAGCATCTGGGACTCGCTCGGGGTCTCGAGCGACACCGTGGCCCCGGACCCGTTCGTCGTGCTCGCCGGCGTCGCCGCCACGACCCGGCGGCTGGCCCTGATCACGTCGGTCGTGGCCCTCTCGCGCCGCCGGCCACAGCTCGTCGCCCAGTCAGCCTCGACGCTCGACCGGCTCAGCGGTGGGCGGCTGGTGCTGGGTGTCGGCGCCGGGGGCGACGAGCGCGACTTCACCGCGTTCGGCGATCCGTGGGAGACACGCGGGCGCATCGCGCGGATGGACGAGTCGGCGACGATCGTGGACCGGTTGCTGCGCGGCGAGGTCGTCTCGCATCGAGGTGACGCGTTCACCGTCGACGGCGTCGCGTTGTGTCCGCCACCGGTTCGCCGGCCTCGACCGCCGATGTGGATGGGCGCCTTCCGGCGTGCGGGGATTGTGCGCGCCGCCCGCTGGGACGGCTGGATCGCGGTGACCGTGGGCGACGACGGGGTGTCGATGGCGATGCCGCCCGACACCCTGGCCGGCTGGATGACGCTGGTGCGCGAGGAACGGGAGCGCGCCGGGCTGGCTGACACCCCGTTCGACCTGGCGGTCTTCGGCCATGCCGGCCTGGGCGGGTTCGCGCCCGCGGACTACGAGGCTGTGGGCGCCACGTGGTGGCTGGAGAACGTGTCGCCGATGCGCGGCTCGATCGACGACATCACCCGGCTGGCGGAGGCGGGTCCGCCCGGGACGCCGTAGCCGCGGCCGTCGAGACAGGCTCCCCTGCCAACGACGCTGGATCGCCGGCCGCGGGGAGCGTCGTGACCACGACCAGCGCCAACGCGCACGCCCCTGACATCGCGGCGGCGCCAAGCATGGCGACCGACAGCCCGAACGCGACGGAGATGAACCCCATGGCCGGCGGGTAGACGATCCCGCCGATCACGGCCAGCCCCACGAGGGTGCCGCTGACCGCCGCGGCGCGCGCCGGGTAGCGCTCGCCACCGATCGCGATGATCATCGGGAACACGGGCCCGAAGGCGAAGCCCACGAGCGCGAACAGGGCGATCGACAGTGGCAGGGAGGGCGCCACCACCGCGGCCACCAGCGCCACACCGGCAATCGCCGCGGCCGTCGCTGCGAACCGCGCGTGATCGAAGCGATCGGCGATTCGCGCGGACACGAGGCGCCCCGCGGCGAGCCCGGCCCAGAACATCGACAGGCTCGCCGTTGCGGTGACCAGCGGGGCATCGGCAAGGAAGCGGACCAGCCAGTTCGAGACGCCGACCTCCGCGGCTACGTAGGCGGCGATCGCGAACCCGAGCAGCAGGATCGGCCACGAGCGGCGCCAGCGTGCTCGCTCGCTCCTGTCGTGGTCGCCCGCGCCGTCCCCGTCTGCCGGTTGGGCACCCACCGCCGATCGCGCACCCTCTGCCGGGCGTGTCGCGGCTGCCTGGTGGCGACGGCCCGAGGGGACCCGCAGGCCGGCGATCAGGACGGCCAGCAGCAGAGCGGCGATCCCGGTCACGGCCATCAGCTGCCGCCAGCCGAGCCCGGCCTCGGTGAGCAACCCGATCGCGATCGGCGCGGTCAGCGCCCCCACACCGAAGAACAGGTGCAGGTTGTTGAGCGCGCGTCCCCGGCCCGTCGCGAACAGATCCAGGAATAGCCCGTTCATGCCGCCGTCGAGCGACCCGGCGCCGAACGCGGTCGGCGCCGCGAGGGCCAGGAACACCGGCCAGTCGGGCGCCAGACCGAGCGCGATCAGGCCCGCCCCATGGGCCGCGGCCGCGAGTGCCAGCACCGTGCGCCGCCCGAGCCGTTCGGTCAGCAGACCGCCGGCGAACGAGCCAAGGGCATAGCCAACGCCGTACAGCAGGTAGAACACCCCGATCCCCGCGTCGGTCTGGTCCAGCTCGCGCTCCAGGGCGCGGATGAGCGACGGCACCAGGAGGCCGGACCAGCCGATCAGCACGTAGGTCGCATACCCGGTCACCCGGGCCGCTTCCCGCCGATGAGGGGTGGCAGCAACCATGCGCATCCTTCCGGGACGGGTGGAGGTGGGCCCGCGGTGCGGGCGCGGGATGTGGCGAGTGTACGGGCGGCCGCAGCGTCCGGGCCACGCCGGCGAACCTCGGCCGCCCCGTCTCAGTCGAATCTCAGGCCACTGGCCCAACCTGTGGTCAAAGAGTCAGCTACACGCGCGTCCCGGCGGGAGAGCCCGCCACGCGGTCGAGCCCGACCCGCCAACGCGGTCGGGCAAGGCGCCCGGGCCGACGAGCACGGGTCGCGCCTGACCACGGCTCCGAACCCGCTCCCCGGGGGTGCCGCGCCAGCACACGGCGTCACGCATCCCACCGGGGGTCACTTCAGGCCCGTGGCGTCCTGGATCGCCACCACGAGCCAGCCGTCATGCGCGGCTCGGCCGAGCCCGCATGACCGCACTGCATCCGCGTCGCCCGCTGCCCGGCTCGGGCGCCGACGCGCCGCGGGAATCACCGGCTCTGCTCGACCTCGTGGCAGGCAGGCCCGGCATCGCGCCGTGCCGTCCCCGGATCGATGCGGTGACCGACAGGAGGTCTCTGTGAGAGCTCGCACGATCTCGCTCCCCGCGCTGATCGCCGTGTCCCTGGTCGTAGGCGCCTGCAGCAGCTCGGCAACGCCGTCGCCGACCGCCGCACCGAGCGCGTCGCCCTCGGCCATGCCGTCGCCCTCGGCCATGCCGTCGCCATCCGAGACGAGCTCGCCGTCCGCGGCTCCGTCTGCGTCAACCGGCGCGGGCCTGTCCGTCGACTCGTTCGACCGCTCGTTTGCCGCGATGGCGCGGCTGGCCAGCGTGACCGCCGCGGGGAGCGGCCTGGTCGGCGTCATCCTGCCCGACAAGACCACATCCGACCGCTACACGAGCTTCGATCTGCCGTACCTCAAGGAGGCATTCCAGAAGGCGGGCTACACCGACACCCAGTTCAGGATCGACAACTCCGCGGGCACGACGACCACGGAGCTCGCGCTCGCCCAGGCAGACATCGCGGCCGGCGCGAAGGTGCTGGTGGTCGACCCCATCGACGACGCCACTGGCAGCGAGATCCAGGCGGCCGCGGCGGCCGCCGGCATCCCGATGATCAGCTACAACCGGGCGACGTTCGAGGGCACCAGCACCTACTTCGTCAGCTTCGACAACGTCAAGGCCGGCGCACTGATCGGCCAGGGCTTCAACCAGTGCGTCGCGGACTGGGGGGTCAGCAACCCGCAGGTGTTCGAGCTCGACGGTGGCCAGGACATCGATCCCAACGCGATCAACCTCGCCAAGGGCTACAACGACGCCATCTGGGGCCAGCAGGTGGCCCAGGTCAAGCCCGGCACGACCAACAACGGCATGACGCTCGTGGGTGAGCAGATCGCTCCGGGTTGGAGCAACGCCAGGGGCGGCACGATCTTCCAGCAGGCGTACGGCGCCAACCCGAGCATCAACGCCACGGTCGAGGCCAGCGACGGCCTGGCGGCCGCGGTGATCAGCGCTCTCAAAGCGGCCGGTGTGTCCCCCAGGACGATCCCGACCACCGGCCAGAACGCCACGCTCCAGGGGCTGGAGCACGTGCTCCAGGGCTGGCAGTGCGGCACCGTCTACCAGCCCATCTACCAGGAGGCTCAGGCTGCCGTCGCGCTGGCAACCTACCTGCGGGCCGGTCAGACCCCGCCGGCCGGCCTGGTCAACGGCACCACCACGGATCCCCAGGATTCGTCGGTCGTCGAGCCGGCTGTGCTGCTGACCCCGGTGTGGGTCGATGCCGCCAACATGGCGTCCACGGTCATCGCCGACAAGTTCGTATCGGCCACCGCCCTGTGCAGCGCCGTGGGTGCCGACGTCTGCTCGGCTGCCGGTATCAAGTAGCGCTGCCGGGAAGCGGGGCAGCACGGCCCTGGCCGTGATCCGGGTGTCCGCGCCGGCAGGCCCGGGTCACCCTGCTCGGCGCCGGGCTTCGTGGGTCGTCCCGCCGGCTCGGGACCCGACGCGCCGGCGCGCGTCGGGTCCGTCGCATGGCGTGGAACGCGGACACCGGCGGGTCCTGGGACCCGCCGGTGTCGGGAGAGCGCTGGGGGCCAGGGCTCAGTTGGTGGGGTTGGTCACAGAGCCCGTGATGTGGTTGCTGTTGAGGCCCCGGATCGTGATCGAGCCCGAGCTGTAGATGCCCCAGTACTCGTTGCTGATCCAGTTGCCCAGCACGCGGGTCGTCACCGGAACGACGACGCTGCCGATCGCGATGCCCGTGTTCTGCGGCCCGGCCGGATCGGTGCCCTGGAAGTCAGGGTCGACCCCGTTGCCCGAGATCCTGTTGGCCGCGATCAGGTTGCCCGAGACGTTCTGGTCCGGGGCGTGCGAGTGGATGCCGACACCGGCCTCACCGTTGCCGCGCAGCACGTTGCCGATCACGCGGTTGTCGTACGAGGCCATGCCGGGGCCCGCGGCGAACATGCCCACACCGGCGCCGCCGTTGCCGATCGACCAGTTGCCCAGGATCGTGTTGTCATACACGCCGCCCTGGCTGGGGTCGGTCGTCGCCATCGGGTTGTGCGAGGGCAGCGTGATCCCGCAGTCCTCCTTGTTGTCCTTGGACACGTTGTACGCGACCAGGTTCCCGTGGGTCGGGCCCGCCTCATCGCTGAGCAGGATGCCGCCCACGTTGTCATGGACGTTGTTCCGGACCACGCGGGAGTCACTGACGCTGAGCAGGTGCAGTCCCTCGCCGCAGTCGCCCGGAACCTGGCCCTGGGCCTGGCACTCGAACGGCTGCGGGTCGTACGTCGTCGTCGCGCCCATGTCGTTGTGCATGAGCTCGTTGCCCTTGATGGTCACGTGCGATGTCAGTGCGGCCAGGATTCCCTCGGCCGGTGCGTTCTCGACCGTGAACCCCTTGAACACGGTGCCCGCCGACCCCGGACCGACGATGAGAACGCCCCAGCCGACGATGCCCTGATCGCCGAGCGGGCCGGGAATGCTGGCGACGATGCCGCTGACATCGATGACCGCGTGGCGGCCGACCAGCTTGAGCTGCTTGGGGATGACGACGGCCTCGTGGTAGGTGCCGGCGCGGACGATGATCCTGCTGCCGGGAGCTGCCATGTCGATGGCGTGGCCGATGGTCTGGCACGGTGCCGTGCGAGAGCACGGGCCCGAAATCGCTCCCCGAGGGCGACACGAACAGCCTGGTCGTTCCGGCAGCCGCAACGGGCGCCACGCCGAGCAGCAGCGCGGCCATCGCGGCGATCACCGACGCGCTCGCCAGGCGGCGCCGCACCCCCCTGGTCAGGCTCCTGCGCGAGGCTTCGCTCCGCGGCCGTGATGCTGCTTCATGCCGGCCAACGGGCACGTCGAACCGGTGGGACGCTGAATCCATACACGGATCCTCCGGGAATGAGGCGGTCGGACTCGCCAGTGGCTCGGCGCGGCCCAGGCGGCCGATGTTGGGGGCCGCGCGTCGTAGCCCCCGCCTCCGGTCCCGCGACTGTAGTCCTGTATCGGGGAACGTGCAGAGATAGCCGCGCGGGCGCTGCCCACTGTCACCACCGGGCCCGGGTCGTGACCGGAGCGCCATGCATCGCGTGACCCGGTCGCGGTGCGCCACGACACGTTTCGGGGATCGCTGCTACCGTGCCGCACCGCACACCAAGGCCATCGACAGGGGTTGCAACTACATAGCGCCGACCCGGCAGGTCCCCTGCCGTGTGGTCGACAAATCCTGTCGAACCACTGCGCGCCAAGCGCGCTCAGCGCGCCCCACCGGAGGAATTGGGCGCGCTTCCCAACCATGCCGGGTGGCGCCGCCCTGACTCGCCGCGGCTCCCATTGCCGTGGTGCGGGCAGAGAGGAACATCTTGGCGTTCAACACCAGCCTCCGGGTGGTTGCACTGGCGACCGCCGTCGCGCTCCTGGGCCTCCTTGCCCTGACCACGCCCACCAACGCGGCCGACCCGTCCGCCTCGCCCTCGCCGACACCCTCGGCCTCGCCCACACCGTCCGCGACACCATCGCCCTCACCTTCTGCCTCGCCGACACCCTCGGCCTCGCCCACACCGTCCGCGACACCATCGCCCTCACCTTCTGCCTCGCCGACGCCCGCGCCGTCGGCCACACCATCACCTTCGGTGACGCCTGTTGCGGATCCC
Source organism: uncultured Chloroflexia bacterium (assembly GCA_963734995.1). Lineage (GTDB taxonomy): Bacteria > Chloroflexota > Limnocylindria > Limnocylindrales > CSP1-4 > CAIXZV01. The sequence continues at coordinate 60,009 of CAVTJD010000011.1, read as the reverse complement.
ACCCCGGACCCGGCGATCCAGGCGGCCAACGCCGCCGCTGCCAAGCGTCGCCGCGCGCACGCCCGGCGCGTGAAGATCGTGCGCGTCGCCAAGGCCCAGCGGGGTGATCGCTACGTTCGTGGCGCCGCCGGGCCGCGGGCGTTCGACTGCTCCGGCCTTGTTCGGTACGCGTACCGCAAGGCACACGTCTCGAAGCGCCTGGGCGGTGGCCACTCGGCGCGGAGCATGCTGCATTGGGCTCGCCGGCACCACCTGACCAGCCGGCACCATCCCCAGATCGGCGATGTCGTCGTCTACGGCAACGGCAGCCATGCGGCGATCTACGTCGGCCACGGTCGGGTGATCAGCGCGCTCAACCCCCGGCAGGGGATCCGGATCACCCGGCTGCATGCCCTTCGGGCCCGCTTCACGACCTTCATCCACACTCGCATCTGAGCCCTGTGGCCAAGCGCGGTTGAGCCCTGTGGCCAAGCGCGGTCCATCAACGGCGGTGGCAGGATGGGGCGGCAACCAGGAGGCTTGATGAACGTCCGCCACGACCGGATCGCCCGTGTCCAGGCCCGCATGCGCGAGGAGGGCCTGATCGCGATCGTGATCCTCAACCACGACGACTACCGTTACCTGTTCGGGGCCGACCGCTACCAGCCGCGCGCCCTCGTCCCGGTCGAGGGGCCACCCACGATCATCGCGTTCACCGGCGAGGAGCCTGAGATCCGCGCCGCGCTCGCGGACCAGCCAGCCGCATCGGGGAGCGGATCCGCCGGCGAGGTGCGCGTGTTCGGATCGGTTGGTGGCCAGATTCACGACGTGGTGGGGCTGCTCCACGAGATCATCGAGCGCGTCGGCGTACCCGCCGGCGAGCGGCCGAAGGTCGGCATCCAGATGTGGTTCGACACGCCGGCCTTCCTGGTGGAGCTGTTCCGCAAGGTCAACCCGGGGCTGGACGTGGTGTCCTCGGACCCCGTGATGGACCCGCTGCGCATGATCAAGGACGACGGCGAGCTGGCCGCGATGACCGAGGCGCAGCGGATCGCCGGCCTGGGCATGGACCGGGCGCGTGCGCTCCTCCGCCCGGGCGTGACGGCGCGCGAGATCTCGACCGAGGTCGGCTACACGATGGCGAAGGCGGGCGCCGAGGGCACCAGCACCCCGATGTTCGTCACCTTCGGGATCGAGACGTGCATGCTTCACGGCCGGCTGAGCCCGAACCCGCTGCGGGCAGGCGAGCTGGCCGTGATCGACCTCACCCCCATGGTCGATGGCTATTGCGCGAACCTGGCCCGGACGTTCGTCATCGGCGAGCCGACCGACCGCCAGCGCGCGCTGCTTGACGCCTACCCGGCGCTGATCCCGGCGGCGCGCGACGCCATGCGACCCGGCGCCACCACCGCCGACATGGACCGCGCGGTGGGGGAGGTGCTGGCCGAGCGTGGCCTCGCCGAGCATCATGTCCAGGGCATCGGGCACGGGCTCGGCCTTCGGTTCGAGGAGACGCCGGCGCCCACCATCCTCCCTCCCCACAAGAGCGTGCCGCTGCGTGCGGGCATGACCATGACCATCGGCCACACCGTGCTCGCGATCCCGGGCTTCGGTGGGGTCCGCCATGAGGACGTGTACCGGGTCACGCCGAGCGGCGGCGAGCTGCTGCACCGATACCCCGTCGATCCCGTGATCCGCGCCTGATCCGGCGCCGGCGCCGTTGCGCCCGGTCAGCCCTGGGCGGTTGGCGCCCGGTCAGCCCCCGGCGGTTGGCGCCCGGTCAGCCCCCGGCGGTTGGCGCCCGGTCAGCCCTGGGCGGGCGGCGTGGTCAGCACACCGACGTTGAGCCAGCGTGCCCCGGTTGCGCGCCGAACCGCAAACGTGAGGTCGAATGGCTCCGACCGCTGCGCGGTCAGGTTGCCGTTCGCGTCGTACGTCTCGTGGGTCACCGTGCCCTGCGCCTGGAAGCCCAGGCTGAGCCCGGTCTGCATCCCGAACGGCACGAGGAGTGACACGTCCATCGAGTCGAACTGATAGCGGTCGATGACGGTGACCCCGGTTTCGATCGCCTGCTGGAGCCTGGCCTGCATCTCGGCCAGCCGGTCCCCGTGGTCCACCGCCGTCAGCAGCGAGGGGTCGCGCCGCAGCAGCGCCTGGCTCTCGACATCGAGGTTCTCGGCCAGGGTGACCACGATCTCCTGCATCCCGGGCCCGGCGATCTCGCTGTCCCAGTCCGTGACGTCCTGGTTCACCGTGATGCTGGGCAGCGTTGCCGGGTCGATATGGGTCGGCGCCCGGTTGAGCGCCTCGCTGGCATCGGTCAGGACGAGCCCACGGGCAGGGGTGCCCGCGGCCACGATCCCGGCGCTCAGGATGACCACCGCGATCGCCGCCGCCCCGACGCGCACGGCGATCCGGGCGATCCCCGTGGCCGGCTTGCCGCCGGTGGCCAGGCGGGTCGCGAACCGGCGGATGTCGTCGGCGGGGGAGCGCGCCTCTGGGAGCACTCGCTCGAGCAGCGGCCGGACCGCGCACATGATGACCAGGCCGGCGAGCAGGCCGACCTTGGCACCGAACTCGTCGGTCTGCGGCGCCATCAGCAGCACCGACGTGACGGCGACCAGCATCCCGAACAGGACCCGTCCGACCTGACCGCTGGGCGACGTCTTGGGGTCGGTGATCATGAAGAACAGGAAGATCAGCACCTCGGGCGAGGTCACGATCACGCGCCAGTAGTCGACGCCGCACACGGGCGCGAACGCCCAGCTCGCGACCATGCAGTGACCCGACCCGGCCAGCACGCCGAGGGCGACCGCGAACGTGATCCAGAACGACGCGGCGAGCAGCAGGAAGTGGAGCCGGCGGGTGATCAGCAGCCCGCCCACGATGATCACCGCGTAGGCCAGCAGCATCCAGAAGTCGAGCGGCGCCCACCAGAAGTCGAGCGGCTCGATCCGGGAGCTCCCCAGCACCACGAAGGCCACGACCAGGCCGAGGTTCGAGGGGTTGAACACGTGCGAGCCGTGGTACTGGATCACATACTTGCTGAGCAGCGACAGTCCGGCGATGGCCGCGAACACCCACCACGCGTAGAACGTCCAGTGGTCGCCGGCGGGGGTTCCGACCACGCGCAGGATGAGGGCGACGCCGCTCCCGGTCAGCATCGCGCTCGCGGGCCACACGATCGCGCGCTTCTGGCGGAAGGTGATCGCGATCTCGATCACGGCGCAGGCCACGATCGCGGCCAGGATCTGGGGCACGCTGACCCGGAAGTCGAGCGCCACCTGGCCCAGCACGTGGATCGTGATGATCACCGCCGCAACGTGGAGCCTCGGATCCCGGATGTTGGGCAGGACCAGCGGGTAGCTGGTGCGGCCGAGCGAGAGCGTGCGGGCGGTCACCGGGATGCCCGGGCGACGGATCGTCGGAGAGATGGATTGTTCATCGCGATCCCAAATGATACGGATCGCGTGTCCCGGCCATCGCGAGGTTGCGTGGGGCCCCGTCGTCTCGACGGTCTCAGGCGACCCTCAGCGCGCCCGGCTCATCGTCCGGCGCGGATTGCGCGGCCATCGGCTCATCCGAGAGCGCTGCCGCCGATCGTGCGTGCCCGAACGCGTCGAGCGTCGCCTCCAGCAGGGGCAGCATGCGGTGGACCCGACGCGAGCGGATCACCGCGTCCCATAGCGGCTCCAGGCGCTTCCACCCGCCCGCGTACGCGAGGTGGCGGGCAGTTCGGTACAGCGTCGGCTGCCCGGCGGCCCCGCGGACGATCGAGCCCCAGGCGTAGAAGCTTCGATACGCACGCTGATACCCGTCCACGAGCTCGTCCGGGGTCATGCCCTGCGGGCGGAACACGACGTGACGCGTGTCGTAGTGATCCCAGTCCGAGTCCGTGATCCGTCCCTGGGCAGCGATCCGACGATGGAGTGCCGTGCCCGGGTAGGGGGTCAGGATGTGGAAGGTCGCGGTCTCGATGCTGTTCGAGATGGCCCAATCGACCGTCCTGTCGAACACATCGTGCCTGTCGTCGTCGAGCCCGAACACGAAGCTCGCGTTGACCATGATCCCGTGATCGTGGATCCGGCGAACGGCGGCCCGGTAGTCGCGCACCGCGTTCTGTCGCTTCGCGTGCAGACGGAGATTGACCGGGTTGATCGTCTCGAGCCCGACGAACACGCTTCGCATGCCTGCGTCGGCGGCCTGCTCCAGCAGCCCGGGTCTCAACACCGCGTCGACCGTGCTCGCACCCTGGAACACCCGTCCCATCCCACGCATCCCGGAGAACAGCGCGCGGGCGAAGCGTGGGTTGCCGAGCAGGTGGTCGTCCAGGAAGTAGACGTGACGACCGGGCATCGCATCGATCTCGGCAAGCGACCGGTCCACGGCCTGCGTGTAGAACGATCGGCCCCCGGCGTAGAAGGCGTCCTTGTAGCAGAAGTCGCAGTGGTGGGGACAGCCGCGCGACACGACGATCGAGTTGGGGCACAGATAGCGTCGTCGGTCGATGAGGTCGCGCCGGATCGGCGGTGCCGCGCTGAGATCGCGACGCGTCGACACGTATCGGGCTGCCGGCGTGCCACGTCGGAAGTCGGCCAGGAACGTCGGCCAGGTGTCCTCCCCCGGTCCCACGAAGATCGTGTCCGCGTGCCGGGCCGCCTCATCCGGCATGGAGCTGACGTGCAGGCCGCCGAGCGCCACATGGCTTCCCGCCGCCCGATAGCGGTCCGCCAGCTGGTAGGCACGGTTCGCCGATGTCACGTAGACCGACATCACCACGAGGTCCGGCCGGTCATCGAGCACGATCGGCATGACGTGCTCGTCCTCGAGGGTCGCCTCGTCGTCCGGGTCCAGGTATCCCGCCAGGGTCGCCAGGCCCAACGGAGGAAAGAGGGCGTACTTGATCGGGCGGAACCCCGGATCTGTGGCCTCGAGCAGTGCGGGCAGGACGAGCTTGACCTTCACGGATCCCCTTCAGCGTGGGCGCCTTCTGCCATCGCGGGCGCGACCCGGGGACGGCCGGCAACACCCACCCTGTGATGGTCAGGTCGCGCTCGATGCGCCCGGCACGGCCGATGCCGGCTGCCGCTTCCGCGCATGGTTGACACCGAAGGTTCATGGGATAGACTAGATCATGACATGAACAGATCTGCGTCAGGAACCGGATGGGAACCGACGGGGTCGCTGGAGGCGCGTCTGTTCCGGGCGTACTGGGACGACGGGCTGCTCGATCTGCTGTTCGGCGTGGGCACGGTGGCGGTCGGGATCCTGTGGCTGGTTGATCTGGTGGTGTTCGGCGCGATCGTCCCGGCGTTCGTTGCGCTCGCCTGGAGCCCGCTGCGGCACGCCATCGTGGAGCCGCGGGCCGGCTGGGTCGAGTTCGGTCGGGCGCGGACGGAGAGCAGCCGTCGGCGCCTGCAGGTCGCGATGTGGCTCGGAGTGGGGGCGCTCGTCCTGGTCCTGGCGCTTGTCGTCCTGGCGCGCGCCGGCACGGATCTCGTCCCGATCGAGCTTGCGGCCGCGCTGCCCGCCGCACTGATCGGGACCATGGCTGCACTGATCGGTGCCGGGCTGATGCTCGGGAGGTTTCTCGGCTACGCCGTGCTGTTCATCGTGGTGGGCGTCGCCGTTGCGCTGGCCGGGGGTGAGCCGGGGCTCGCGATCCTGATCGGCGGTGTCCTCACGGGGCTGGCCGGTACCTTGATCCTGGCGCGGTTCCTGCGAACCACGCGCCCGGTCGACGAGGGCTGAACGTGCCGGCCGAATTGGCCGCCCTGGTGCCCGAGATCGACGCCTTCATCCACGAGCCCGCACGGCTGCGCCCCCTGGTCTGCCTCGCCATGCTCGAGCGCGCCGACTTCGTCTACCTGATCCAGCACACCGGTCTGAGCGGGGGGAACCTGTCGGTGCAGATGGGCAAGCTGGCAGACGCCGGCTACGTCGAGATCGACAAGCGGTTCGTCAACAACCGGCCGAGGACGCTGTACCGGCTCACCGACGCCGGCCGCCAGGCGCTGCGCGCCTATCGTCGGGACATGACCACGATCCTGAGCGCGCTCCCGGGCTAGGTGCGCCGGTCGCTCACAGGGCGATCGCCACCCTGGCGCGCCGCGCGAGCCAGCCCGCCAGGCACCCGGCGGCAACCATCGCCGCGACCGCGTAGGCAGCCACCAGCATCTCGTGGGACAGGGTGGCTCCCGGCGGGTCGGGTCGGAGGACCTGGTTGAACGTCCGCAGCGCGAGAAACGCGGAGACAAACACCAGCGCGGCAGTCCCGGGCGGGACGAGCCGGCGACCGGCGAGCAGCGCGAGCAGCCCGCACACCACCGCGCCCGCGGCCTCGTACAGCTGCGTGGGGTGGACCGGCTGCACCTGCCCCGCAATGGCGAGCAGGCCGCCGTCGCCGGACAGCACCTGCTCGCCCCATGCCGAGCTCCCGTAGGGAAAGGTGACCCCCCAGGGCAACGAGGTCACCTCGCCCGCGCAGCAGCCGTTGAGGAAGCAGCCGATGCGCATCAGGACGATCCCGGCCACGATGGGGACGACCGCCGAGTCGGCCAGCGATCCAGGGTCGATGGCCCACCTGCGCGCGAGCAGGACCGCCACCGTGACACCGACCGCGAAGCCTCCGGCGAGCGCGAACCCGTGCGGGCTGGGCGACATGATGCGACCGGGATCCGGCGCGTAGGCGCCCCAGTCGAGCGCGACGTCAAGCAGCCTCGCCCCGCACACCCCGGCGATGACCGTCACGGCGTACAGGAAGCCCGCCCGGCGGCGGGAGAGCCCCACCGCCGGCGCCATCGCGCCCCGGACGGCGAGCGAGCCGGCCACGATGGCGGCGAGCACGAGGCACGTCCCGTATGCCGGCAGGACGAGCTCCCAGTCGCCGATGGCGAACCGGGCGAGGATCGGGTGCATCCGTGCGTGCTCGCTCGCCGCTAGCGCACGACCATCCACACCGCCGTGGCGGACAGGCCGTCGCCCTTGACCGTCAGGGTGCCGTCGATCGTGAAGCCACCGCCCGGGTCCTCGCGCAGCTGGCCACTCATCGAGGACGTGGTCCCGCCCGAGCTGTCGAGCTTGAACTTGAGCGTGCCGTCGGTGTATCGCACCTTCAGCGTCTGCGGCGTGCTCTTCATCGGCTTGCCGCTGCCGTTGTCCAGGGACGACACGTCGATCAGGGTCACGGCCGTCCCGGTGCCCGACTCGTCGACCTTGATGTCCATCGTCATCGGCAGCTCCTTGCCCTCGAGGGCACCCAGGACCTCCGCCGTGCACCCCTGGTCCTCGGCCTGGGCGGCGACCGATGGATCCAGGTTGACCTTGGTGATCGTGAACGTCCCCGTCCAGGAGCCGTTGATCGCGGTGGCGTTCCACCAGTCGGCGCGATAGGGGACCTGGCCGTTCTCGTCCCACATGAACGCTCGCGGGTCGCCCGGTTCGGGGCGCACGAGATGGAGCGTGGCCACGCCCGCCTCGAGCGGCTGCAGCTGCCCCTCCTCGTCGATCAGGTACGGCTTGCCGTCGATCGCCACCTCGCCCCACACGTGGGGCGACTCCTTGTCCACGACGTAGCCGAACACGGCCCTCGCCGGGTAGCCGAGATTGCGGAAGATCGAGACCATGGCGTTGGTGGCGTCGGTGCAGTCGCCCTTGAGGCCGCGGCTGCCCAGGTACGCGGCGGGCTTCTGCCAGTTCGAGCCCTCGCCCGAGGAGTAGCTGGGTGTCCGGCCCTGGCCGTCGCCGCCCGCGACCGTGATCGCGGGCGTGATGTCCTGATGATTGCGGAGGTACTCCGCGAGCTGGTCCTTGTCCTTGAGCGGGACGCCTCCGATGGTCGCCGAGCTGGCCGCGGTCGCGACCGCCGGGTCGTCGGGCGTGATCCAGCCGTCCGCCGTGCTCTCGCTGATCGGGTCGCTCTGGACGGCCTCCGAGCCGTAGTACCACTTGATCCCGGCATTGACGAGAAGACCGACCCCGGTCGCGATGACGATCGTGGTCATGATCTCGCCCTCGAACGCGTCCTGGGCGATGGTCACGGTGTGTGCCGCCGGGTCCACGTCGCCGCCCAGGACCGCCCAACGCGTGCCGGTCCAGTAGGCGATGGCCACCTGGTCGTAGCCGGCCGGGACCGATGCCGGGTCATAGGCCAGCGTCACGGTCACCGGCGTCGTGAACGTGACCCCGGCAGGGCCGAAGTCGAGGGCCGGCCCGGCCGGCACCGCCGAGACGGCGCCGGGCTCGTCGTGCGCGTATGGACTCTGGCGGAACGGCGCATCCAGCCGGGTGATCTCGATCCGGGTGTCGGCGGCCACCGCGCCGGGAGGCACCAGCAGCGCCGCGCCGTCGGTGGTCAGGGTGGTGCCGGCTGGCGACACCATCTCGGACACCACGACCTCATGGGCGACGTCGATCTCGGTGGGCGCGTCGACGGGGGTTGCGATCGCAGGTGCGCCCGGCGGCGTCGCGGTCGTGGCCGGAAGGGTCGCTCCCTGGCCGGCGAGCGACGTCCCGACAGAGGCATCCGGGCTCGTGCCCGTGGTGCCACCACCGCAGCCCGCGATCAGGGCGGCCACGAGCGCTCCCGCGAGCAGGCGTGACGAATGCAGGTGCGCGTTCCCCGGCATGCGCATCGATCCTCTCCTTGGCTGTCCGGTTCCGGACCTTCCGACACTGCGTCATGCGGATCGCCGTCGCGTCCCGGCCGGCAGCTCCGCGTCCCCAATGCAGGTAACCGGTCATCACCGGCCATCGGTAGGGACCCTTGGGTGCGTCTACGGGCCGTTGGTCGTGTGGCCGTCCGTGCGTACGGCCCGGTTTCCGCGCGATCGACCGCCGATCCGGGCGGTCGGTGATCAGCCCGCGCTCACCGCTTCGCGCAGCAGGCTGAAGGCGCGCTCGTGGTCACCGACGCCGGCGAGCGCCTCCGCGAGCTCGCCCAGCACCAGCCGGATCCGTGCCGGCTTGCCCTCACGTCGCGCAAGATCGGCGGCGCGCTCGTAGTAGCCGAGCGCCTCGCTGTCCAGGCCCTGGGCGCGGTGCGCGCGCGCCAGCGTGAGCAGGGCACCCAGCGCGGCAAAGTCGTTGGGCGTCTCCTCCGCCAGCGTCAGTGCCCTGCCGGCGAGCTCGGCGGCAGGGCCCGCCTCGCCCCTCGCCAGGGTGATCTGTGCCTCGGTGTCGGTGACGTACGAGAGCCACAGGCGATCGTCGAGGTGCTCGAAGAAGTGCCGCGCCGCGCTGACCGCCTCGTCCGCCTTGTCGATGCTGCCGAGCGCGAGATAGGACAGCGCCAGGTCCCGTTGGAGCGACGCCGCCTCGAACTCGGCCTGGGCGACGCGGAACAGCGCGAGGGCGGCGGTGCCGGTCCGGATCGCCGCCTCGTAGTCACCCGTGTGCCGGTAGCTGAACGCGAGGTCGAACAGGAAGACGGCGCGACGCCGGTCATCGAGCTGCTCGCTGAGGCCGCGGATCTCCTCCAGGTACGACAGCGCGACCACGTGCTCGCCCTCGAGCGAGGCGTTGCTCGAGAGCGCCATCAGCACCCGCGCCTGGAAGTCGGGCTCAACGCGCAGGCCTGCGCGCAGCTTGGTCAGGATCCCCTCCAGCAGCGCGCGAGCCTCGGCCGTGTTGCCCTGCTGGTACTGGCCACACGACAGCCAGTAGCTCGCCAGCGCCGCCTCGGCCTCTCGACCCTGGCTCGCGAACAGCTGCGCGGCCGTGGACGCCGCACCAACCGCGTCCCTGGCCCGGTCCAGCCCGGCGAACGCCTCGGCCAGCCCGAGCAGCAGCTCGGCCCGACTGACCGCCGCCGGTGACTGCTCGAGCAGCGCCTGGTAGGCGTCAACAGCCTGCTGCCAGCGGCCCGCGGCAAGCTCGAGGTCGGCCTGGAGCCTCGTCCAGCCGTCGACGTCGTCCTCGAGGAACCGGCTGGTGGGGAGCCCGAGTCGCTCCGCGAAGTAGGTCAGCGCGGCCATCGACGGGCGACTCAGGCCGTTCTCGAGGGCGCTGACGTACGCCTTCGTGTAGCGGTCCGCCGCCAGCTGCTGCTGCGTGAGGCCCGCGGCGAGCCTAGCTCGTCGAATCCGCACTCCGATGTCGGAGGTGTCGCGGGCCGCTGCGGCCCGATCGGATCCGACCGCTGTCCGACGTTTGGTCCCCATTGACCTCAGTGTACGACGTGGAGTCGGCCCCGTTCACCCCATCGATCAAGTCGCCCACCGTGACGCCGAGTCGTTGCGCCAGCAGCCACACGGTGCCCAGCGACGGGAGCGTCGCGCCACCCTCCAGGGCCGACACATAGCTCCTCGAGAGCGGATGACCCAGCTCCTGCTGCGTCAGCCCGCGGCGCTGACGGTAGGCGCGGACGCGATGGCCGAGCTCGATCGCCGCCGGAGAGCGCGGGCCCCAGCCGAATTGCTTAGCAATACTTGACTTCCCCATGACGGGATCCTAGCATCTGAATTGACCTCTCATGGGAGGCTTCCGGGTCGCAGGCGAGCGCCAGCAGACAGGAGAACACTGTGCTTGCTCGCGCCAGCCGCATTCGTCCCATCATCGCCGCCTGGATCATCGCCGGGGCACTTGCCCTTCTGAGCACGGCAGCCGTGCTCGCTCAGACCCCGTACTCGCACTGAACCCACTCCACGACTGAGCGGCGTTCGCCGCTCCAGCCGATCGATCGGCCCACCTGCTCGCCTGCGACCCGGACAACGCAGGTGGTGTCGCCACGGAGCGGGCGCTCGCGGGCGTTCGGGTCGGCGGCTCCCGTGCTCGTGCGGCGCGGTACAGTATTCTCAAACCCAAGCTGGTCAGCGGGATGGCAGGCGCTCCCGATGACGGGGGGATTCAGTCGAACCCGAACCGTCTGGAGGAGGACAGCGTGGCCGCCGGCCGACCTGGCCCCGAGATGCGTCCCCGCGACGTGGCCGCTCGGCAGCGGATCGTCGACATCCTGGCAAGCCCCCGTCGCCATCGGTCGGTGTTCCAGCCGATCCTGTCGCTGACCGATGGCAAGGTGGTCGGGTACGAGGGGTTGAGCCGCTTTCCCGCCCAGCCCGTTCGGTCGCCCGATCGTTGGTTTCGCGAGGCCACGCGGGTGGGTCTGGGACCGGAGTTTCAGGCCGCCGCGATTGGCCGGATCACCGACGCGGCGACCAGCGGCGGCCTGCCCGAGGGGGCGTTTCTGTCGGTGAACGTCAGCCCACGCTACCTCGCTCACCCGGCGGTCGTGGCAGCGGTGACCGCCGCGAATCCGTCCTCCCTGGTGATCGAGATCACCGAGGAGGAAACCGTCGAGGACTATGCGGCGCTGCGGCGGGCGATGGCGCCCTACCTCGATATGGGCATCCGGTTCGCAGTCGACGACGCGGGAGCCGGCTTCGCGTCGATGCGCCACGTGATCGAGCTCGGGCCCGCCTACGTGAAGCTCGACGCCTACCTGGTGAGAGGGATGCGCAGCCGCCAGGCGCTCCAGGCCTTCCTGCGAGCCATCAACAGCTTCACGCTCGAGATCGGCGCCATCCTCATTGCCGAGGGCGTGGAGCATGTCACCGATCTGGCCATCCTGACCGAGACCGGGTTCTCGTTGCTGGCCCAGGGCTACGCGATCGCTCGGCCGGGGCCGCCCTGGGCCCGGGTGAGCGGCGCGGCGAACCGGGCCTGGCTCGCCGCCAGTGGCCGGTCGCCGGTGGCTCGGCCGGCGGTAGCTCGACCGGTGAGCCTGGCGAGCCAGGATCCGGGCGGGGCGCCGCGGTCGGTCCCCGATCAGCCACGACGCCGGACCGGCGACCCGAAGACCACGCGCGTCGTCTAGATCCGGGCGACGGCCCGGTCGGTCATGCGTCGATCCCGGGATGGGCCCGGAGGCCCGGCGGGAGTGAACGGTCCGATTGGCAACGGCCGGTCCGGCTGGCAAAGGGGACGGGACCCGGTCGCCTGGCGGCACCCTTCGACGGTGGCGCCGGGGTGGACCGAACCTGCCGTTCGGCTCTTGGGACGGGTGTGGCCGCGGTTCACATGATTCCGACGAATCGCCGGTCGTCACGTGTCATGGGAAGGGAGATGTCGAACACCCCGCTCTCGGAGCCGCTGCCTGCCGGGAACCGGCGGCGATGGCCCGCGCTTGCCGTCCTTGCCTGGGTGCTCGCGGCGCTGGCGGTCGCGTGGCTCCCCGACCAGCTCCCTGGCCGCGGACGCGCCCGTGGTGCGCGCGGTCCTGTTCTACTCGCCCACCTGCCCGCACTGCCACAAGGTGATGACCGAGGACCTGCCCCCGCTCCAGGCGGAGTTCGGCACCCAGCTCCAGCTGCTGTTCGTGGATGTGACCCAGGACGCGGGTGCCGAGCTGTACGGAGCGGCCATCACGACGTTCGACATCCCGAACGAGCGGATCGGCGTGCCGACGCTCATCGTCGCCGATGCCGTGCTCGTCGGATCGGGCGAGATCCCGAGCGAGCTGCCATCGATGGTGACCAGCCTGCTCGCCAGCGGTGGCTCGGAATGGCCGCCGATCCCGGGGCTTGCGGCGCTGGTACCGGTCCCGGTGCCCTCGGCGACGACGGCCGGGGACGCCACCGCGCCCACCGCCAGCCCGGCGCCGACGGCGGCCGCCGCGGTGGGGACGTCGCCCGATCTCGGCGCCGGGTCATCGGTCCTGGATCGCGTGGCGCGCGACCCCACCGGCAACCTGCTCGCGATCGGCGTGCTGGCGGCCCTGCTCGCGTCGCATCGGCTGGGCCGTCCGCAGGCTGATCCGGACCGGCCCGGAGGCAGCGCTTGCCGCCGGTATCGCATCGTCGTGGATCCCGGTGCTGGCCGCTGCGGGCCTGGTGGTCGCGAGCTATCTCGCCAGCGTGGAGCTCGGTGGGGGTGCGGCCGTCTGCGGGCCTGTCGGCGACTGCAACACCGTGCACGCGAGCGAGTACGCGCGGTTGCTGACCATCCCCGTGGCCGTGCTGGGCGTCGCCGGCTACGTGGCCATCCTGGCGCTGTGGCCGGCCACTCGCTGGGGTGACCCGCGGCTCGCGCAGCTCGCCGGCGGGGGCCTCCTGGCCGTCGCGTTGATCGGCACCGCGTTCTCCGCGTATCTGACCTTCCTCGAGCCGTTCGTCATCGGTGCGACCTGCGGCTGGTGCCTCGCGTCCGCCTTGCTGATGAACGCGATCCTGATCCTCGCCGTGGCCGGCCCCGTCCGACGGCGCGCCACGGGCTGAGCGCGTTCCGGTCAGCAGCAGACCTCGTCAGCACCGCCGCCGGCCCATCGGCGAGGGGCTCAGCCGCCGACCGTGGAACCCTCGTCGGTCTCCACGTCCACCGTCACCGGCGTCCCGTGGAGGCGAAGCGTCGAGCCCAGCGTGCACGAGCCGCGGACGGCGTCGCTCGCGTGCACGTGGACCGTCGACCCGGCGCTGACATTCACGCGTGCCTGCTCGATCTCGACGTTGCGCAGATCGACGATGGCCCCGGCGTTTGCCGCGACCTCGAGGTTGTCGGCCCGGCCGCCCCCTCGCACCGAGGCCCCGGAGGAGGCGCGGATCGTGAGCACGGCGGGGTGGAGGTCCTCGAGATCGACCGAGGAGCCGGCGTCGGCTGCGATGGTGTCGATCGGCGAGACCGCGGTCACCTCGACCTTGAGCGGGTTGCTCGTCTCGATGCTGCCCTCGATCGCGACCATCAGGGTGCCGCTCGCGACGGTGGTGCTGACGTGCGCCAGCAGGTTGTCGTCCGCGGTGACGGTAGCGGCGGGTGATGAACCGGTCGTGACCAACACCTCGACGCCCTGGGTCGCCGACACGGCATGGAAGTCGTCGAGGGGACGCGTCTCCGTGGTCAGCCTGCCCGAACCCTGCTCATACGGTGCGGATCCGACCTTCAGGCTGCCCCCGTGGGTGACCGTACAGGCGGCCAGCATCAGGATCACCGCTGCCGCCAGGGCGGTGGCCATCCGCGGCTTGCGCCGCTTCTCAGTCGGTTGTCGCGACACGATCCCTCCGTCTCGGGACGCCTCACGGTCGCATCAGGATCGGTGACCGGCGGCGCACCGGGGAGTGTCGAAGGACCCGGATCGACGGCCGGATCGTCGCGGCCATGGCAGGCTGACCGTCGTTGGGGACCGGGACGCGCGAACCCGTGACGTGGGCAGGCCCCGGCCCCCGGGCCGGCGCGGACATCACGCCGGGTTCGCGATGGTGACCTCCTCGGTCAGCGAGAAGCCGCGGCGACGAAGCTCCTGCGCGTAGCGCGGACCGTCGACCGCGAGCTCGGCGGGATGGGCGCCGCGCGGCGTCACGCCCTGGGCGTTGAGGATGGCCTTGAGCGAGCCGTCCCAGCCGGTGGTCCGCTCCATGGCGGTGAACCCGGTCGCCTCGTCGTAGCGGTCGATGAGCTCGACCAGTGCGGTCGCCGGCCGGCCGTCGCGGCGACCGCGAGCAAGGACGCGGACGATCACGAGATCGGGCTCGCCGGGCGTCGCCCGGATCTTCGGGTCGAGCACCGCGTGGAGCACGTCGCGGGGCGCCACCATCACGCCCCCGGCGTCGACCGGCTCCGTCTCGAGCAGCCCCGCGTCGAGGTACGCCTTCCACTCGCGGAAATGCCCCGGCCAGCGCAGCGTCTTGTTCCACAACGTCCGGAGCTTGCCCTCGAACGTCCAGGGCATGGTCGAGGTGCCGCCGCCGGCGACGAACGCCTCCATCCGTCCGATCGGCTCGGGGAAGTCGACCATCTCGTAGTCGGCCTCCTGGAACGTGGGCACCGCCACCCGCTGGCCGTCGCGGAGGAAGTGGGCGACCCCGTAGTACTCGTTGGTGAGCCCGGCGATGTTGAACGTGAGGATGTAGTTGAACGGCGGGCGCGGCTCGAGGGGGTTGCCGCCGTCCCAGAACGTGACCTCGTCGGTCTCGTCGAGCAGCGACATCGCGTACACGGTGAGGCTGGTGCCCATGCCCGGCACCTGGCCGCAGTCGGGGATCATGGCGATCCCGGCGGCCCGTGCCTCGGGATCGAGCAGCAGCTGCTGGCGCACGAGATCGGTGTTGCCGCCAAGGTCGGTCATCGACGCCCGGGCCTCGATGGCGACCCGTGCGATGGCCGGGTTGAGCCAGTACGGAACCGCCGAGAGGAACGAGTCGATGGGCTCGAGGAACGCGCGCAGCGCCACGGGATCGGTGGCATCGACGCGGTGTGCGGTCGCGACCGGCCGCCCGATCAGGTCGTTCACCCTGGCCGCCGCCCGCCGGGCCGCCGCCTCGTCGGCATCGGCCACGCGGACCTCGGTGGCCTCACCCAGGCGCGCCATGTCGTAGGCCGCCGACGTTCCCTGCCGGCCCGCCCCGATCACCGCATACACGTAGCCCACCGCCGTCGCCTCCGTCGCTCACCGGGTGACACCCCGCTGGTCCCATCGTGCGGCGAGTCCGCGACCGGGGCACCGGCCGTTCCGCACGACGGCTCGATGCCCGATGGCCCGCCTCGAGCCCGAGTACCGTTGCATCGAGATCGCGTCCGCCAGCCACGCCGGAGGTCCCACGCGTGCCCATCCGATCGCTGCCGCTCGACCGCTGGCGGCACGATGCCCTCGACGACGAGGCTGTCGCGGCCATCCACGGGGCGACGCTGCGCGTCCTGGAGCGAACGGGCGTCGAGGTCGGCTCGCCGCACATCCGCGCCGAGCTCGCGAGGGCGGGAGCCCGCTTCGACGAGACCGATGATCGGGTGCACCTGCCGGCCGAGCTCGTCCAGGCGGCACTGGCCGCGGCACCCCGGCACATGACCCTTGCGGCGCGGGATCCGGCGAACGATCTCGTGCTCGATGGCCACCGCGGCTACCTGTCGGTCGACGGGAGCGCGGCCGACATCCTCGACCCGGGGACCGGCGAGCGGCGGGCGTCGACGGCGGCCGATCTGGCGACCCTCACACGCCTCGCCGATGCGATGCCCGAGATCGGGTTCCTGTGGCAGGGGGCGGAGGCGGGCGACGTACCGGCCCCGGTGCGCTCGTTGCACGAGCTGCGGATCCAGCTGACCGAGAGCTCGAAGCATGTCCAGCTGATGACCGCGACCGAGCCCGGCGCGGCCCGCGTCGCCGTCGAGATGGCGGCGGCCGTCGCGGGTGGCGAGGCCGAGCTGCGCACCCGGCCGATCCTCTCGTCGTTCCAGTGCAGCCTGAGCCCGCTCGCCTATGACGGCCTCGCGCTCGAAGCCGCCATCGAGTACGGCCGGGCCGGCGTGCCATCGGGCTTCGTGGTGATGTCGATCGCGTGCGCGACCGCACCGGCGACGCCGGCCGGGGTGATCGTCCAGGGCAACGCCGAGGTGCTGGCCGGGATCACGATCCTCGAGACGCTGGTCCCGGGCGCGCCGACCTTCTACGGCGCCTGCCCGACCGTGATGGACCTGCGCACCGGCCGCGCGGCCTGCGGCGGACCCGAGGACGCCCTGTTCCAGGCCGCGCTCGCGCAGCTCGGCCGGGGCTACGGGTTGCCGACCAGCATCGGTACCTTCGCGACGGGCGCCAAGGCGGCGGACTGGCAGGCGGGCGCGGAGAACGCCCTGTCCGGGCTCGCGTCCCTGCTCGGTGGGGCGGACATGCTGTCCGGTGCCGGTCTGCTCGATGGTGCGTCGGTGTTCGCGCTCGAGGAGCTCGTCCTCGACGCCGAGCTGTTCGGGCTGCTGTGCTCGTTCGCGAGCCCGATCGCCATCACACCCGACGATCTCGCCGACGAGCTGATCGACCGGATCGGGCCACGTGGCAACTTCCTCGCCGAGCGCCACACGGTCGCCAACATGCGCCGCCTGTGGCAGCCGCGGCTGTTCGATCGCCGCTCGTGGGCCGACTGGCTCGCAGCCGGTCGCATGCCCGGGGCCTGGGAGCGGGCCGGCGCACGCGCACGCGAGCTCCTCGAGACCCACGTCCCGAGCCCGCTGCCCGACGATGCCCGGGCCGAGCTGGACCGGCTCGTGGCCCGCGCGGAGACGGAGCTGCCGCCACGCTGAGCCGGTTGCTCCTACCACGGCGTCCCGCCGGCCCGTGACCTCGGCGCGGCAATGACCCGGGCGGTGGACCTAGCTCGACGGGCGTCGCAGGACGTCCCGGAGCGCCGAGCGACCGCCCTCGACCCACGTATCGCAAGCGCAGATCGCACGGATGAGGGCCGCGACGTCCTCGCCGCGAAAGCCGGTGCGGCCACGGCCCAGGGCCTCGACACGGTGCGCGTCCGAGCCACCCACGATGGCGTAGCCGCACGCTCGGGCCAGGCGACCGACGCGCCTCCGCCAGCCCGGGACCCAGGCAGCCACCGGGTTCATGACCTCGAGCGCGTCGGGCCGCCGGCGGGGGTCGCCGTCCGCGAGCCGGGCAAGCCGGTCGGGCGTCGCGGCCAGCACGGGCGGCAGCAGCGGATGGGCGACCACCGCGAGCCCACCCTGGTCGTGGATCGCGCTCACCGCATCGTCGAGGGTCATCCCCGCGGGCACCAGCGACGTC
The DNA here is from genome assembly GCA_963734995.1 of uncultured Chloroflexia bacterium. Taxonomy (GTDB): domain Bacteria; phylum Chloroflexota; class Limnocylindria; order Limnocylindrales; family CSP1-4; genus CAIXZV01. The sequence continues at coordinate 42,548 of CAVTJD010000011.1, read as the reverse complement.
AGGCCGATCGCGAGCAGGTGGCCCTCGCGCGTGGTGATCTCCTCGCCCACGATCAGCTCGATGGCGGCACCCTCGTCGCGCGAGCGGGCCGCCAGCTCCCGGGCGACGTCGATCCGGTCGTGGTCGGCGAGCACCGCGACGCGCAGGCCGCTGGCCAGAAGCGCGGCGTAGATCGGTAACGCGGACGAGGGCGAGGCCGCGGTCACCGAGTCGCCGCTGGGGTGCACATGCAGGTCGGCGTAGGCGACCCGTGAGCCGGTGTCCATCGCTGCCGATCATCGCAGCGTTGGTGGCAGCGCGCCCAGGCGTCAGGGCACCGCTGGCGGCCGCGCCCGCCTCAAGGCACCGCGGGCAGCGCGCCCCTCCTCAGGGCAGCGTCCGTACCGCCTCGCGTTCGATCGCAAGCGCCGTGGTATGGCGCGCGTAGTACTCGGCGAACCCCCGCACGTCCCGCGGGTCGGGCATGACGGGGGTGCCGATGCTCCCCGCGATCCGCTCGTCGAGGTAGTCGGGCAGCGCCTGTGCCCGGTCGGCCCGGAGCATGTAGGCGGCGAGCACGGCCATGCCCCACGCGCCGCCCTCGCCGGCGGTGGCGGGAATGCTCACCGGCACGTTGAGCGCGGCGGCCAGCATGCGCTGCCCCGTCTCACCGCCCCTGAACATGCCGCCGTGGCCGCGGATCTCGTCGATGACCACACCTTCATCACGCGTGAGGATGTCGACGCCCGCCCGCATCGCGCACAACGACGCGAAGTACATCGACCGCACGAAGTTGGCCACCGTGAACCGGCTGTCCGGGCCCCGGACCACCAGCGGCCGGCCCTCTGTGAAGCCGGTGATGTGCTCGCCCGAGACGTAGTTGATCGAGAGCAGCCCACCGGCATCCGCATCGCCCTCGAGCGCCAGCGGCAGAAGACGCTCGTACAGCACGTCGGAGGGCACCTCGACACCCAGCGCCTCGGCGGCCTGGCCGAACAGGGCGATCCAGGCGTTGAGATCGGAGGACCCGTTGTTGGCGTGAGCCATGGCCACCGGCCTGGCGTCGGGCGTGACCAGGATGTCGATCTCCTCGTGGACCCGCGCCAGGCTCCGCTCGAGCACGATCATCGCGAACATCGAGGTCCCGGCGGACACGTTGCCCGACCGTGGGCGCACGGCGTTGGTCGCGACCATGCCGGTCCCCGCGTCCCCTTCGGGCGGGCACAGCGGCACGCCGGCGCGGAGCCTGCCCGACGGGTCGAGCAGCCGCGCGCCATCGGCGCTGAGCGTGCCCGCCGCCACGCCGGCCGGCAGGACCTCGGGCAGGATGTCCCGCAGCGACCAGCCGAGCGCCCGCGGCGCGATCAGGGTCTCGAACGTCGCGAGCCGCGCAGCGTCCCAGTCGCCGGTATCGGGATCGATCGGGAACACGCCCGACGCCTCGCCCACGCCGACGCGGTGCTCGCCGGTGAGCCACCAGTGGACGTAGCCCGCGAGCGTCGTGAGGTGGGCGATCCGGGGGACGTGTGGCTGGCCGTCGAGGATCGACTGGTACAGGTGGGCGATGCTCCAGCGCTGCGGAACGGCAAACTCGAGCAGCGGCGTCAGCTCCGCACACGCCTGGCCCGTGATGTTGTTGCGCCACGTGCGGAACGGCACCAGCAGCTCGCCGTCGGCATCGAGGGCCACGTAGCCGTGCATCATGGCGCTGACGCCGATGGCGGCCACGCTCGTCAGCTCGGTGGCGTACCGGGACCGGACATCCGCCGCGAGCGACGCATAGCTGGCGGCCAGGCCCGTCCAGACATCGTCCATGTCGTACGTCCAGATGCCGTCCCGGAGCCGGTTCTCCCAGGCGAATGAGCCGGACGCCAGGGGGGTCGTGTCGGGAGCGATGAGGGACGCCTTGATGCGCGTCGAGCCGAGCTCGATCCCGAGGATGGCATCGCCCGATCGGATCAGATCCGCCGCACGCCCAGGACTTCCGCTCATCCCGTCATCCTCCGGAGCTGCCGGCCGAGTCGGTCGAGCCGTCGGCTGCGCGCCGACCCGCCTGGCCGTAGTAGGCGGCCGGCCCGTGCTTGCGCCGGAAGTGGCGCTCGAGGAGCTCCGGCGCGATCGGACCCACCGCCCCCTCGAGCGTCAACGTGCGCTGCGCCATCGCGGCCACGAGCTCCAGCGCGACGGCGTTCGCCACCGCCGCGGCAGCGTCGCCACCCCAGGTGAACGGTCCGTGCGAACGCACCAGCACGGCCGGCATCTCGAGCGCCTCGAGCGCCAGCCCGTCGAGCGTCTCGATGATCACGGCACCGGTGTCCGCCTCGTAGCCGTCGCCGAGCTCGGCCGGTGTCATGGCCCGCGTGACCGGCACCGGCCCGTGGAAATGGTCCGCGTGGGTCGTGCCCAGGCAGGGGATGGCCCGCCCCGCCTGCGCCCAGGCTGCCGCCCACGGAGAGTGGGTGTGGACGACGCCGCCGATCTCCGGGTAGCGACGGTACAGGGCGAGATGCGTGGCCGTGTCCGATGACGGCCGGTACGCGCCCGCGTCGGCTGCGCCCGACGCGAGTTCGACCGCCACCATGTCGGCCGGTTGCAACCGGTCGTAGGGCACGCCGCTCGGCTTGATGATCATGACGCCAGATGCGCGGTCGATCCCGCTGGCGTTGCCGAACGAGAGCGCGACCAGGCCGGCCGATACCAGGCCCTGGTTGGCGGCCCAGACCTGCTCGCGAAGCTGCTCGAGGCTCATCGGCTGGTCTCCGGCACGGGTTGTGGGTCATCGATCGACGGGTGGTCATCGGTCGACGAGTGGTCATCGGCCGGCGGCGCGGCGGTCGACTCGCGGATCACGAGCGACGGCGGGAAGACGCGAACCGACGGCAGACCTCCGGCGAGCGCCGCGGCCCCGGCGTCGCCCGGGGTGCCGGGTTCGCCGACCGCGAGCGCGACGGCTTCGGCGGCCATCGCCTCGGTGGGCATCCGGACCGTGGACAGGCCGGGCACGGTGACCCTGGCCATGGGGATGTCGTCGAAGCCCACCACTGACAGCTCGTCTGGCACCCTGACGCCCCGGAGCAGCGCGCCCCGGAGGACGCCGATCGCGAGGACATCGGTCGAGGCGACGATCGCCGTCGGCCGCGGCGTCAGACCGAGCAGCGCGCCGAGCGCCGCCTCGCCGCCCTCGGGCACGTTGTCGACGTGCTGGATGTAGCCCGGGCGGGATCTCGCCCATGATCGCGGCCACCGCCTCCACGTAGGCGGCCTGCCGCTCGCGGATGTCGCCCAGCAGGCGACCGCCGATGAACGCGATCCGGCGATGTCCCAGGCCGGCGAGGTGTTCGACCGCCAGCCGGATGCCCAGGCCGTTGTCCACCTGGACGCCCGGGATCAGGTCCAGCCCGGCGCCCTGCCACAGCGCGATCACGGGGATCTGAGCGTCCCGGAGGTCGGCCAGGAGCCGGGGCTGGTCGCCCATGTCGCCCAGCAGGAGGATCGCGTCGCACTGGCGTGCCTCGAGCACCGCGGCCAGCTCGTGCGCCTCCGATGCCCGCGCATGCGCGTGGCCGAGCACGATGTTGTAGCCACGCGCCCGGGCCGCGGTCGAGACCGCCTCGACCGCACCCGCGAAGAACGGGTCGGTGATATCGCGCACGATCGCGCCGAGCAGCATCGTGGGTGCTCCCCGGAGGGCTCGGGCAAGCGGGTTTGGCCGGTACTCCATGGCGCTCGCCGCGGCCAGGACACGCTCCCGGGTCTCGGGCGCGATCGGCACGCTGAGCGGCGCGTCGTTGAGGATCCGCGACACGGTGCTGCGCGACACGCCGGTGGCGAGCGCGATGTCCTTCATCGTGACCGGCCGCGAGCGCCGGCCTGGCCCGCCGGTACCGCCCGGACCCCGCGCGCTCGGCGCCTCGTCACCCCGAGCCGGGGGCTGTTCGCCCCGTGCCGCAGCCTCGACCGTCTCGTTCATGCTGCCTATGGCCGGCGACCGGGGGAGTAGTACGCCTGGTTCCAGCGCAGCTCCTTCCTGATGTCGCCCGTGGTGGTCCCATCGCCGATGGCGATCAGCTCGATGCCCGCCATCTCGGCGAAGTCCTCGAGATGCGTCCTGCGGAGGGCGCTGCTCAGGCTCGTGTGATGGGGACCGCCGGCGAGCAGCCAGGCTTCCGCCGCGACCTTGAGCCCCGGCCGCGGCTCCCACAGGGCACGGGCGACCGGGAGACGCGGCAGGTCCTCGGGCGGCCTGACCACATCGATCTCATCGAGGACGAGCCGGAACCGGTCGCCCAGATCGAGCAGACCCATCACCACCGCCGGTCCCGGCCGGGCCGTGAACACGAGCCGGACCGGGTCCGATCGGTTGCCGATGGACAGCGGGTGGATCTCGCACGTCGGGGTTCCATCCGAGATCGACGGGCACACCTCGAGCATGTGGGCCCCCAGGACCTGCGGCCGGTCGGGGACCAGGTGATACGTGTAGTCCTCCATGAACGACGTGCCGCCGGGCAGTCCGGTCGCCATCACCTTCATCGCCCGGACCAGCAACGCGGTCTTCCAGTCGCCCTCCGCCCCGAAGCCGTAGCCGTCGGCCATCAGCCGCTGGACCGCGATCCCCGGCAGCTGGACGAGGCCGCCGAGATCCTCGAACGTGTCCGTGAAGGCCCCGAAGCCGCCGGCCTCGAGGAACGTACGGAGGCCGACCTCGATCCGCGCGGCCTCCCGGAGCTCCGGCCGCCGCTCGCCGCCCGCGCGGAGCACGGGTGACATCTCGTAGCTCGCGTCGTACGCCTCGAGCACCCGGTCGACATCGGAATTGGCGGCGTCCCGGACGGCCGCAACGAGATCGGCGACCCCATAGCCGTCGACCCTCGCGCCGAGCCGGATCTGCGCCTCGACCTTGTCGCCTTCGGTGACCGCGACCTGGCGCATGTTGTCGCCGAAGCGGGCGAGCCGAAGTCGGCGCAGCTCGTGGAGCCCACACGCGGCCCGCGCCCAGACGGCGATCCGGTCCACGACGTCGGGGTCGCGCCAGTGACCGACGACGATCGTCCGGCTGCGCCCGAGTCGCGTCTCGAGGTAGCCGAACTCGCGGTCGCCATGCGCCGACTGGTTGAGGTTCATGAAATCCATGTCGATCTCGGACCAGGGGAGATCGCGGTTGTGCTGGGTATGGAGGTGGAGCAGCGGCTTCTGGAGCGCGATCAGGCCCGGGATCCACATCCGGGCCGGCGAGAAGGTGTGCATCCAGGCGATCACCCCGACACACCGCGGCTCGGCGGTGGCCTCGAGGAGGACGGTCCGGATTGCCTCGGTCGTGGTCACGATGGGCTTGGCCACGATGCTGACGGGGATCGTGTCGGCTTCACCGAGCGCGTTCGCGATCTCGGTCGCGTGCTCGGCCACCGCGCGGAGAACGTCGTCCCCGTACAGGGCCTGGCTCCCGGTGACGAACCAGACCTCTCGGTCCGCCATGACCTTCATCCGGCTTCCCTCGTCTACGCGGTGATCGGGCTCGGTCAAGGACGCGGCCTCGATGCTGGGGCCATCGGGTCGCCGGGTTGCGGCCGTCTTTGGGCTGATCGACCCGGCCAAGGGTGCACTCGAGTGTATGCACTCGAGTGCAGACGTCAAGCGGTGCGGGCAGGGGACGGGTTGGCGCACGGGGTGGGTTGGAATGAGGCGGTTGCCGCGCGCGACGTTCCGGGTTTGCGCGGCGGTGCGCCTAACGCAGGCATCGGCCAGACGTTATCGCGGACGGAGGGCCTGGCGTCGGGACATCGTTCCCCCGGCGGTGTGGCAAGGCGTTCAGGCCCTCCACCTCCGGGCCGGGTGATCGCCGACGGTTGGGCGGTCGTCGCGCTCCGCGTGAACGCGCGGGCATCCATGTGCTCGATCGCGGGCACGATGACGCCCCGTCGGTGGGCCCTGGCTGGACGGGCCGGGGTCCCCGGAGCGGGGCGTCGTGGCTGCGAGTGGCGGGTGATCGACCCGCTAGATGGGGCGTACCGACGCCATGCCCGCCAGAGCGAGCGCAGCGAAGGCACAGACACGCACGAGCGCGTCCAGGCGCGGGTGGCCGCGAGGCACACCAACCTCCTGACTTCGGCAGCCCGGCTGACTCGTCGTGACGAGTCCCGTGGCTTTGCGTCCCCGGGTCACCCCGGGTTTGCCGTTTCGGTCCAGCCTCCTGGGCTGGGTGCGGCTCTCACCGCAATTGCCACGCTACCAACCATGGGGCGGCGTGAGCACCCTCCAAGACGTCCCGAAGTTGCCTGTTACGCCTTAAGGCGATCGGGGCAGTGCCATGCCGGGTGCTGAGGCGGGCATGGGCGGGCGAGACGGGCGCCGGGGCGTCCGATCGGACGCCCCGGCGCCAACGTGACGATGATCAGGCGGCGGCCTCCTCGGCGATCGCTGTGCCACCGGCGTCGGTCACCCCGGCATCCCGCTCGGCTGCGCCCGCAACGGCGGGCGCCTCACGCAGCAGCAGGACGAGCCCCGCCGCCAGGACCGACGTCCCGATCCCGAGCACGAACGTGCTCGCGGTGGCGATCGAGAACGCCTGGTGGACCGCGTCGAGGATCGCGGGTACGAATGGCTCGACCAGCCCCCGGGCGTCGGCCGGCAGCGACGCGATCAGCGCAGCGCCCGACGCGCCGACCCCGGTGAGCGCCTCGAGACCGCCCGAGCCGGCCAGCGCCTGGCCCACCTGCGGCGGCACCCCGGCTGTCGCCATGGCGGCCGGCACCTCACGCGTCATCGAGGTCGCAAACACGGTGCCCGTGATTGCGAGACCCACCGTGCCACCGACCTGCTGGAAGAAGCTCACGCTCGAGGATGCCGTCCCCAGCTGCTGCACCGGGACGTTGTTCTGGACGATCAGCGGGAACACCGCGAACATCGGACCGACACCCACACCGGTCACGAACATCCATGCCCACAGCAGGGGGAGCGGGGTGTCCGCCCGGAGCTGCGTCAGCAGCGCGAGACCGGCGGCGAGGGTGATCATCGCGGCCAGCGCCAGCGGCTTGTAGCGACCGGTCCGACTGACGATCTGCCCCGACGCCGTCGCGCTCAGGATCACGCCGCCCAGGAGCGGCAGCATCTCGTATCCGGACACCGTGGCCGACGCACCGCCGACGACCTGGAACCAGCGCGGCAGGAACACGGCCGCGGTGAAGAACCCGGTGGCTGCCAGGAACACCGAGGTGACCGACACGCTGAACGAACGGATGCGGAACAGGTTCAGCGGCACGATCGGCTCTGCCGCGCGAGTCTCGACCCACAGGAACGCGACCAGGACGAGCGCGCCCAGGCCGATCAGCCCGCCCACGGCCGGGTCGCCCCAGTCGGCGCTCTGCTTGTTGGTCAGCCCGACCAGGATCGGGACGAGGGCGGCGGCGAACAGCACGGCCCCGGTGTAGTCGATGCGGGGGCGGTTGCCGGCGGCATGGTACGCGGGCAGGTAGCGCCGAACCATGACCAGGACGAACGCGCCCACCGGCAGGTTGACCAGGAACACGAACGGCCAGCCGATGGTGTCGGTGATCAGGCCGCCGATCGCCGGGCCGACCAGGACCGACAGGCCGAACACCGCACCGAACAGGCCCTGGTAGCGGCCACGCTCGGACGGGGCGAACAGGTCGCCCAGGACGGCCAGCGCGATCGGGAACAGGGCGCCGGCACCCATGCCCTGGATGCCGCGGGCGGCGACCAGCTGCCACATCTCGCCGGACAGGGCGGACAGCAGCGAGCCCGCCATGAACACGCCGATCCCGAACAGGAACACCGGCCGGCGGCCGAACAGGTCGGACAGCTTGCCGTACAGCGGCCCGCTGATGGTCGAGGTCAGCAGATAGGCCGTGAATGCCCAGGTGTAGAGGTCGTTGCCGCCGAGGTCGGTGATGATCCTCGGCAGCGCCGTGCCGACCACGGTCTGGTCGAGGGCGGCGAGGAAGACGCCGACCATGACCGCGCCGAGGACGCGCATGCGGACGGGGTGGGGGAGCTCGATCGGCGCTCGATCCGCCGATCCGAACCCTGCCTGCATCGGCTGGTTGGACAACCCGATCTCCTTGTGCTCGCGTCGTGATTGAACATCGCCCAGCCTAGGGAACCATTAGGTTGATTTCGTGCCTAATGACCGGCTAGATTCGCCCTGACATGAGCACCTCATCGCGACTCCTCAGGCTGCTGTCGCTGCTCCAGACGCCGCGCGACTGGACGGGCACCGAGCTGGCCCAGCGGCTCGAGGTCAGCGCGCGCACCGTGCGCAACGACATCGAGCGGTTGCGTTCCCTGGGCTACCCGGTGCACGCGACCCGCGGCTCGGTCGGTGGCTACCGGCTCGAGGCCGGGACGTCGATGCCGCCGCTGCTGCTCGAGGATGACGAGGCGGTGGCCGTGGCGATCGGGCTGCGCACCGCGACCGGCGGCGCCGTCACCGGGATCGAGGAGACGTCGCTGCGGGCGCTGGCCAAGCTGGAGCAGGTCCTCCCACCCAGGCTGCGGCGCCAGGTCAGCACGCTCCAGCGGGTCACCGTCCATGTCCGGCGGGGGACCGGCCCCACCGTCGATCCGGCGATGCTCACCGAGATCGCCCGTCGCGCGCGCGAGCGATTCACGCTCCGGTTCGAGTACTCCGACCGGCGGGACACCACCTCGCGGCGGCGCGTCGAGCCGTACCGCATCGTCAACGCCGGCCAGCGCTGGTATCTCGTCGCGTGGGACCTGGATCGCGAGGACTGGCGAACGTTCCGGGTGGACCGGATCCGGCCGGGCATGTCGGCCGGGGCGCGGTTCACCGCGCGGGACCTGACCGATGAGCAGGTCGAAGCCATGGTCCGGCGCGGTATCCCCGCCACGGCGCGGCAGCACCAGGCGCGCGTCGTCGTTCGGGCACCCGCGGCCGTGCTGGCCGAGCGGTTCGGGCCCTGGCTGGGCACGATCACCGCCCTGGACGAGACCAGCTGCGTGCTCGATACGGGCGCCGATAGCGTCGAGACCCTGGCCGTCTACCTGGGCATGCTCGGGGTCGAGTTCACGGTCAGCGAGCCGCCGGAGCTCGTCGCGGCGATTCGGTCGCTGGCGGCCCGCTATGCCGCCGCGGTGCCGACCGGCTGAGGTCTCGGCTCCATCCCCGCGGGCGTCCGATGGTCGGATGCGTCGTGCGCGGGGTGGGCGTCAGGCCGTGAAGTGGCGACGACAGCGGGCCTGGTAGACCTCGGTTCCGCCCACGTTTGCGGCGACCAGGGCACCGGCACCCACCGACGTGGTCCCGACGCGCACGTGGAACACCGCCTCCTCGCCGCATATCGAGCAGATCGCCGTCAGCTTGTCGACCCGCTCGGCGAGCGCCATCAACGACGGCAGCGGCTCGAACGGCCGACCGTCGAACGTCACGTCCAGCCCGGCCACGATCACCGTCATCCCGCGATCTGCCAGGCGGGCCACCACGGGGATGAGGGCCGGTCCGAAGAACTGCGCCTCGTCGATGGCGACGACCTCCGTCCCATCGGGCACCGCTCCCTCGATCGCCTCCGGATCCCCCGTCGCCAGCGCCGGAAAGTCGAGGCCCACGTGCGATGCGAGGCGGTCCGTGCCGTGGCGCGTGTCCAGCGCATGGTTGAGCACCACCACCCGGCGGCCCGCGATCACCGCCCTGCGGACGCGCCGGAGCAGCTCCTCGGTCTTGCCCGCGAACATCGGGCCGCATACGACCTCGACCCGCCCGATCGGGCCGCTGCGGCTGTCCTCGCCCATGCCCACAGCATCGCACCTCGCGCGTCCTCCGCCCAGCCGGCGGCACCCGCCTTCGCCGTTCCTTCGCCGTTCCTTCGCCGTTCCTCGCCACGCCGCCGCGCTTCTCCTCACCCGCCGCGCTCCGACCCCGCTGCTGCGCTTCTTCTACCCACGCCGTCGTGCTTCTCCTCGCTCACGGCTCCGTCGAAAATCGTCCGCGCACGATGTCGAAATCGAGATGGTTCGCGAAACGCAGAACCATCGGGTGAGTCCAGCCATCCGGTGAGCACGGTCCGGCGATGACGGCATGCCACCGACGTTGGCGTCCACTCGCAGCGAGGCTCGCCGCGATGCTGACACCCGCCTTGTTCGCGCGTTGGTTCCGCTTGGCCGGAAGCATCTGACGCATGGCGCGTACGGCGACGAATTGTTGGCGGGTCCGAGGAACGGCGTTGGCGGGTCGGACGAACGGCGCCGGCGGGATCGGGTGGATTGTCGAAGCCGGGCCAGGCGATTCATCGGCGGGGTCGGACGAATCTTCGACGGGTCACGTCGACCGCGAGGCGCGCCGGACCGGCGGCGAGTCGGACCAGCGGCGCGGCGTGGGACGAGTGCCCACGGAGACGGATCGGCCCCTTGGCCCTTGTGGACAGCAGCTCGCGGCGATGAACTGGTGGCCGGTGGGCCAGGAGGGGACCGGTGGGCCAGGAGGCGACCGGTGGGCCAGGAGGGGACCGGCCGCACGAGGGAGGTTGTCGTTGCCGCTGAGACGGGTCCGGGATGTCGATCTGTTCGTGGAGATCGTGGGGCACGGTGAGCCGCTGCTGCTGATGCACGGCGGCCCGGGCGCCGACCACTGGACGATGTCGGTGTTCAGGCAGCTGGCGGACGAGCACACGCTGGTGCTGTACGACCATCGCTGCAACGGGCGCTCTGCGGGCGCGGCGATCGAGTCGATGACCTGGGACAACCTGACTGCCGATGCCGACGCGCTGCGCGAGACGCTCGGGTTCGAGCGGTGGGCGGTGCTCGGTCACTCGTTCGGCGGGATGGTCGCGCTCGAGTACGCCCTTCGCTACCCGGATCGGCTGACGCGCCTCGTGCTGCTCGACACGGGCGGCGATGGTCGCTGGTCCACGCAGCATGCGGCCGAGGAGCTCGCCCGCCGCGGTGCCGACGAGCGCAAGGTCGAGCTCGTCCGACGCTGGTTCAACGGCGACTTCGAGCCGAGGGAGATGTCGCGGATCCTGTTCCGGATCGGCGATGCGTACGCCTCGCGGCCGAGCCTGCTGCAGACCACGCGCGACCTCGCCCGCGGCGAGTGGCGGACGAAGATGCGTCCGGAGGCCCTGATCTTCGCCGGGAAGCACCTGTTGCCCGGCTGGACGGTGATGGATCGACTGGGCGAGATCGAGGCCCCGACGCTGGTCATCGCGGGGTGCGACGACTTCATCTTCCCGCCCGAGCATCAACGCGAGCTCGCGGCAGGGCTCCCAAGCGCCCGGCTGCGGCTCATCGACCGTGCCGGCCACAACGCGCACACGGAGCAGGAGCACGAGGTGATGGCGGCCGTCCGTGCCTTTCTGCGCAGCGGTGTCGCGACCGTGCCCGTGGCCCCCGGCAGCCCCTGACCGGGTGCCCCGCGTGTCGCGGGCCGAGGTGGCCATGACGTACCGTTGACCCGGGCAACTGACGCGACCGGCGATGACGCGACCGGCAAGTCACGCGACCGGCAGATGACCGCACGAGGGCAACGCTCGGCATGGAGATCCGATCCTGGCTCATCGATATGGATGGCGTCCTCGTGCGCGAGGAGGTCCCCATCCCGGGTGCGAACGCCTTCCTTGCCCGGCTGACCGAGCTCGGCATCCCGTTCATGGTGATGACCAACAACTCGATCTACACGCCGCGCGACCTGTCGGCCCGGCTCCAGGCCAGCGGGTTCGCCATCCCCGAGGGACACATCTGGACGTCGGCCCTGGCGACCGCCCGGTTCCTCGCCGACCAGCGTCCGGGCGGCTCGGCGTTCGCGATCGGCGAGTCCGGATTGACCACGGCGCTCCACGATGCCGGCTACACGCTGACCGAGCGCGATCCCGACTACGTCGTGCTGGGCGAGACGCGCACCTACAGCTTCGAGCGTGTGACGCGCGCCATTCGCCTGGTCGCCGCGGGTGCCCGGTTCATCGCCACCAACCCCGATCCGAGCGGCCCGACCGAGGAGGGCCCGGTGCCCGCGACCGGGGCCGTGGCCGCGCTGATCTCGCACGCCACCGGTGTCGAGCCCTACTTCGTCGGCAAGCCCAACCCGCTGATGGTGCGCTCGGCGCTCAACGCGCTCGACGCCCACTCCGAGACCTCGGGGATCGTCGGCGACCGGATGGACACCGACGTCAAGAGCGGGCTCGAGGCCGGGATGCACACGGTGCTGGTGCTCACCGGCTCCACTGCGGCTGCCGACATCGAGCGCTACCCGTACCGGCCGTCGCGCGTGGTCGATTCGATCGCGGACCTGATCCCGACGCTGGCCTGACGCGCGGGTCAGGCTCGTGGCCTGACGCCAAGCCACGCACCGACAGACCAGCTGACCAACGGACCCTCGGCAGCGAATGTGGTTGACAGTGCAACTAGCTCGCGCTATGGTTGTTGCTGTTGGACAAGTGGTATTGCCACGGACAACATCCGTGGCCCAGGGAACCGGACTCGAAGGTATGAACGCGATCGATTTCTCTCTGCTCATCCTCCAGGTTGGCGTGGGCCTGGTGTTCGCGGCCCACGGCGCACAGAAGGTGTTCGGCTGGTGGGGTGGTCCCGGCCTGACCGGTTGGCAGGGCGCGATGACCCATATGGGCTTCCGGCCTGCGCGGCTGTTCGCGCTTGTCTCCGCGCTCATCGAGCTCGTTGGCGGCCTGTTCCTCGCGGCGGGTCTCCTGACGCCGTTCGTGGCGGCGCTGCTCGTCGCGCAGACCGTGGTGATCATCGGTGAGGTCCATCTCGCCAACGGCTTCTTCAATCAGCGCTCGGGCATCGAGTTCCCGCTCGTGCTCGGGATCGGTGCCGCGGCCGTCGGCCTCGGCGGTCCCTCCGCGATCAGCCTCGACGCGGCATTCGGGCTCGCGGTCGACCCGGCAGTGCGCGGCCTGCTGCTCGCGCTGGGTCTCCTCGCCGGGGTGATCACGCTCGCGATCCCGCACATGGGCTCCCACACGCACACGCGGGCGACGGCCTGACAGCCTGCTACTGATCGGCGGCCTGACGCCCAGCGTCCGGTACGCTCGGCGCATGGGAGGCAACCCACGGGCCGAGCCGCCGGTCCTCGTCCGCCCGATCGACGGCGGCAGCTTCCGCGACGTGCTCGATCTCGAGGTCACGCCCGAACAGACGGCGTGGGTCGCCTCGACCGCCCGGTATCTCGCCCTGTGCGCCTACGGCGGCACCTGGCATCCGCTCGGGCTGTACGCGGGAGACGCTCCGGTGGGCTTCGCGATGTGGGCGCTGGATCCCGACGATGGCAGCCACTGGATCGGCGGCTTCCTCATCGACCGCCGGCACCAGCGCCGGGGCTACGGCCGGGCCGGGATGCTGGCGCTCATCGACTGGCTGCGAGACGAGCAACGGGCCACGGCCCTCGCCCTCAGCTACCACCCGGACAACGTGGTCGCCGGGCGTCTGTACGCCTCGCTCGGGTTCGAGCTGACGGGCGAGCGTGAGGGGGACGAGGTGGTGGCCCGCAGCGCATCCGCGAAGCGGACCGGCGGAGCCAGCGCGGCCCGACGGGCTCGGCGCTGCTAGAGTCCGGGCATGGGACTTGGATTCGGACTGCTATCCGCTCAGCTCCGGCCGGGCGAGACCGACTGGCAACGCACCTACGACGAGACGATCGCGCTGGCGGTCGAGGCCGAACGGCTGGGCTTCACCTCGGTGTGGACCACCGAGCACCACTTCATCGATGACGGCTACATGCCGTCACTCCTGGTCGTGTCTGCGGCGATCGCCCAGGCGACGAAGCGGATCGAGATCGGGACCGGCGTCATCCTCGCGCCGATGTACCACCCGCTGCGCCTGGCCGAGGACGCGGCGACCGTTCAGCTGCTCAGTCATGGACGGCTGACCCTGGGCCTCGGGCTGGGCTGGTCGCAGACCGAGTTCGTCGGGCTCGGCGCGGACGCTCGACGCCGTGGCGCCGCCATGGCCGAGATCCTGCGCATCCTCCCGCAGGCCTGGAGCGGCGAGCCGTTCACCCACGAGGGGACGGTGTACCAGCTGCCGACGCTGGCGGTCCGGCCGCGCCCGTCCTCCAAGATCGCGGTGCTCGTCGGTGGCAGCGCCGAGCCGGCCATCCGTCGCGCCGCCAGGTACGCGGACGGGCTGTTCGCGAACGCCCCGGCCGAACGGTTCTTCCAGCAGGTGCGGTGGGCGCTCGACGAATGCGAGCGGATCGGACGGGACCCGTCCACGCTGCGGTTCGTCCACTACTCGGTGCTGCTGCCCGGGGCCAGCCGCCAGGACGCGATCCGCCGCTACCGCGACGCCTATTGGTCGATGCAGTGGAAGTACTCGGACATGGAGGCGTCGGTGACACGGTCCCTGCCACCGCCCGCGCCGCCGGCATTCGAGGGCACCGACGAGGACCTGCTGGGAGGCCGCGCGACGGCGTTCGCCGGGACCGCCGGCGAGCTGGTCGAGGGGCTGCTGGACATCCGGCGGCGGGCGGGGGTCCCGGTGGAGCTGGTGGCCCGGAGCCACCTCCCGCTGCTCGAGAAGTCGGAGCAGGTCGAGCTGATGCAAGCTGCTCGCGGAGGACGTGGCGCCGCACGTCTGATGGCGCGATCGGCCCGGTTGGCCGGGCAACGTGCGGGCGATTGACCCGCCGATCAGCCTGCCTTGTCGATCAGCCCGCCAGCCCGATCAGCCGAACAGCGTCTGCTGCCCGTAGCCGGGTGCGCCCTCGAGCTCGAGCATCCGCCGCTTGGTCGCGAGCCCGCCGGGCGCCGAGAAGCCGGTGAGGGCGCCGTTGGCGGCCACCACCCGATGGCACGGGACGATGATCGGGAATGGATTGCGAGCCAGCGCCGCACCGACGTCCCGCGCAGCATCCGGACGGCCGATCGACCGCGCGACCTCGCCGTAGCTCCGCGTGGTCCCCGACGCGATGTCGCGCGTCGCCTCGTAGACCGCCAGGCGGAAGTCGTCGATGCCGCGCGCGTCGAGCGGCACGTGACGGAGATCCGGGTTCTCGCCGGCCATCGCGGCGGTCATGCCCTCGATCGCGCGGCGGACGAATGGCGGCACGTCGACGCCGTCCTCGAACGCCGGTCCCGGCTGGCCCTTCGGGTCCGGGAGCAGCACACGGGTGATGCCGGTCTCGCTCCAGCGAACGGCGCAGCGCCCGAGGGCCGTTTCGAAGGTGACCATCGACGTCGTGGGGCTCATGGGCATCGTCATCGTATCCATCGCGGTACAGAACACGCGGCTCCGGTGGCGGGTTGCATGAGCCCGGGCGGCCGGCCCGTCACCCGGATCGGCCCGTCGACCAGTGGTGTCGCACGCGTTCGATTGGACAGGATCGCCCCATCGGCGGCACCTTGAGTCCATCGCAGATCCGTGACTCGCCGCCACGACCAAAGCTCGTTGCCGCAACGTCGCCAACCCACGGCATGGCCGTCGGACCATCACACCGAGGTGCCCACCTGATGGAATACGTTCAGCTCGGCCAGCGAGGGCCGCGTGTCTCCCGGATCGCCTTCGGCAACTGGTCCGCGGGCGGTGACTGGGGCGCCGTCGACCGCAAGGCGGCGATCGCCGCGGCCCGCCAGGCGCTCGACCTCGGGATCGACTTCTTCGACACCGCTCGTGCCTACGGGTTCGGTGCTGCCGAGGAGCTCCTGGGCGAGGCGCTCGCGCCCGAGCTTCGAAGCAAGCGCGACCAGCTCGTGATCGCCACCAAGGGAGGCCTGCGGCGCGAGGCCGACGGCCACGTCGTGCGGGACAGCAGCGCCGGCACGCTGCGGAGCGACCTGGAGCAGAGCCTCCGCCACCTGGGCACCGACCACGTCGACCTGTATCAGATCCATTGGCCGGATTCGTCGACCCCGCTCGCGGAAACGGCCGAGCTCCTGGACGCCTTCGTCCGCGAGGGCAAGGTCCGGTACGTCGGCGTGTCGAACTTCGACCCCGACCAGATGACGGAGATCGGCCGGACGCGGCCGGTCGACGCGCTCCAGCCGCCGTATCACCTGTTCCGGCGCGATATCGAGGCGTCGATCCTGCCGTACGCGGCGGAGCACGGCATCGGTGTTCTCGTCTACGGCCCGATGGCCCACGGCCTCCTCAGCGGGCGCATGACCGAGGCCACCACGTTCGAGGCGTCCGACTGGCGCCGGACGAACGACATGTTCCGGGGCGACACGTTCCGCCGGAACCTTCGGATCGTGGACGAGCTCAAGGCGTTTGCCGCCGAGCGAGACATCACGGTCGCCCAGCTCGCGATCGCCTGGACGCTGGCCAACCCCGCCGTCCACGTCGCGATCGTCGGTGGCCGCAACCCGGAGCAGATCGCGGCGACGTCGCCCGCTGCCGACGTTCGGCTGAGCGCCGACGACCTCGCGCAGATCGACCACATCGTCAGCGGCCAGGTGCCGGTTGGCGGGCCGGCCCCGGAGCGGATCTAGCAGGACAAGAAGTACGCTGCGGCCAGACGTCCCGCACCTGGAGCCCCGACGATGCCTGACCAGCCGCTCTTCGCCCGGATCAACGAGCTCGCCAGGGAGGAGGAGCAGCTGTGGCAGCGCGCCTCCGCCGGCGACGGGCTGGGCACGCAGGACCAGGAGCGGCTGGAGATGATCCAGGTCGAGCTCGACCAGTGCTACGACCTGCTGCACCAGCGCGATGCCCGACGGTCGGCCGGGCTCGACCCGGACACGGCACAGGTCCGCCCGCCGGACGTGGTGGAGCACTACCAGCAATAGTGTCGCGGCCGCCTGACAACCTGCCTGCGTGGAGACGCTGACAGCCGTCCTCGCGGTCCTGGTCGCGGTCGCGATCCTGTTCGAGCTCGCCCGCCGGATCGCGGTTCCGTATCCCACCCTGTTCGTGCTCGGCGGCCTCGGCCTGGCCGCCATTCCCGGTCTGCCGCGGATCGCGCTCGAGCCCGACCTCGTCCTGCTCGTGTTCCTGCCGCCGCTGCTGTTCTCCGCCGCTGTCGAGACGCCGATCCGCGAGCTGCGCGCCAACATCGCCCCGCTGCTGCGGCTCTCGATCGGGCTGGTGCTGTTCACGACCATCCTGGTCGCGGTGGTCGCGTACGGCACGATCCCGACCCTCGGCTGGGCGGCCGCCTTTGCCCTGGGCGCGATCGTGGCCCCCACCGACGCGCTGGCCGCAACCGCGGTGTTCCGGCGCATCGGCGCGCCACGGATCGTGACCACGCTCATCGAGGGCGAGTCGCTGTTCAACGACGCGACTGCCTTGGTCGCCTATCGCGGGGCGGTGCTGGCGGTCATCAGCGGGACGTTCGTGCTCGCCGATGGCATCGTCGAGTTCCTGGTGGCTGCGGTGGGCGGCATCGTCATCGGGCTCGTGGTGGGCCGCCTGGCCGTCGAATTGCTCCGCCGCCTCGATGACCCGCCGGTCGAGGTCCTGATCTCGCTCGTCATCCCGTTCGCGGCCTATCTGCCGGCGGATGAGCTCGGTCTCTCGGGCGTGCTCGCCGCCGTCGCGACCGGGCTGGTCGTCGGTGGCCGGCTGGGGGTCATCCTGTCCCCCGACAGCCGCGTGCTGTGGCTCACCACCTGGAAGATGGTGGGCTTCGTGCTCAACGGCTTCCTGTTCGTGCTGATCGGGCTCCAGCTGCCCGACATCTCCGGTGGCCTGGGCGATCGGTCGGCGGCCGAGGTGATCGGGCTGATCGCGGTCGTGTGCGTGATCGTGGTGGCGGGGCGGTTCGCGTGGATCATCGCGAGCAGCATGCTGCCGGGCTCGCCACGCCAGGTCACGGCGCGCCAGGATCCGGCCCTGGCCGGGCGGATCACGCTGCTGGTGAGCTGGGCCGGGCTCCGCGGCGCCGTGTCGCTGGCAGCCGCCCTGGCGTTGCCCGCCGATTTCCCGGAGCGGGACCTCATCCTGCTGATCACGTTCGGGGTGATCCTGGTGACCCTTGTCGGACAGGGGCTGACGCTCCCCGCAGCGGTTCGCTGGACGGTGCGCAACGGGTCGCCGGTCGAGGGTGACGACGGGACGCTGGCGCGCGAGGTCGCCTACCGGGCGGGCCTCGAGGAGATCGAGCGGGCACGGCCGCTATGGCCGACCCACCAACCGTTGCTCGACCGGCTCGAGTCAGGCCTGCGCGACCGGACGCGGCACCTGGCGACCGCCGATCCCGATGAGACGGCCGAGCGCCGTCAGGAGCGTGCCGAGCACGAGCAGATCCAGCGCGGGGTGATCGCGGCCCAGCGGGTGGCGGTGATCGAGCTGCGTGACCGGCGAGAGATCAACGACGAGACGCTGCGAGAGGTCGAGCGCGAGCTGGACCTCGAAGAGATCCGGATGGAGGCGTAGAGGCTGCGGGGTTGTGTCGCGCCGGGTTGTTCGGCGCCCCGCTCTGACGGCGGCCCCACCCCGGCGCCCCACGCTGGCGGCCCCACCCTGGCGAAACGTCGCGCCCACCCTGACGGCCCCACCCCGGCGGATGTCTTGCCCACCCTGGCCAAATGTCGCGCCCACCCTGGAAAAATGTCTCGCCCACAATGTCGATCTGCAGCTGCTTCCAGCCATGCGGAACCATCGAGTGAACCGCGCGCGATGAAGGAGCGCGCCATGGCCGATCGAAGCCTCGACGATGGCGCGCGATGGGCCGACCTGGCCGAAGCCGAGCGAGGTGGCGAAGGCCACGTCAACGCGATCGTTCCGCTTGTGGTGAACGACCTCGATATCGACATCGTGTGCGGCGAATCTTCCGCCGACCCGAGAGGGCATTCGTCGCCAGGCCCGCGCGTGGATTGGCCCGCGCGTGGATTGGCCCGCGCGTGGATTGGCCCGCGCGTGGATTGGCCCGCGACCGCGAGCAGCCTCGTTGGCCGCCCGCGCGCAGCCCCGATGGGCGGCGCAGCCTCGTTGGCCGCCCACGCAGCCTCGTTGGCCGCCCACGCAGCCTGGTCGCCGACAGCGAGCTAACGGCTAGCGAACGGCCCGCTTCACGAGCTCGGTGATCCGCGCCTCGTCGGCAGGGGTGAGCTCCGTCAGCGCGTAGGCCACCGGCCACATGGCGCCGTCGTCGAGGTTCGCCTTGTCGCTGAAGCCGATCGTCGCGTAGCGCGACTTGAACTTCGCCGCGGACTGGAAGTGGCAGACGACGTTGCCGTCCTTGGCGTAGGCGGGCATCCCATACCAGGTCCGGGGCGTGAGATCGGGGGCGGCCGCCTTGACGAGCGCGTGCACACGTTCGGCCATCGCACGATCCGACTCGTTGAGCTCGGCGATCTTGTCGAGCACCTCCTGCTCGCCGTCCGACTCCTGTCCGCTCGCACGGCGGCGTGCGGCCACCTTCCGCTCGCGGAGGGTCTCGCGCATCGCCGCCTTCTCTTCCTCGCTCAGGCCCTCGAGCATGTCGTCGGTCGGGGCCTTGGTCCTGGCTGTCTTCTTCGGGTCTGCCATCGGGGCGCTTCCTCGCTGTGGTGTCGCATGGAGTGACCTCATCCTACGCAGCCGCGGCCCGGGACGCTTCTTCGATCGTGCTCGACCGAGGGCTCGTGCGGTTTGCCGACACCGGAAGGCGGCATCAGAAGTACCGGTTCCGAGCCCCCATCTTCGTTGTACGATCCGCGCGTGGCGGCGCCGTCGCAGCGCCAATGGCTCCACAGGCGAGGGCCCTGCGTCGTCCCAGCGGTCTGCCCGCTCGCCGGATGACGAAAGGGTGGGGGGAATGGGATCCGATCGCAGGACGGCGATGCGCGCAGGGCGACGATGGCTGGCGACGGGAGTCGCCGCCCTCATCGCGGCTGTCAGCACGATCACATCGGCCGCTCCGGCCGCCGCGGCCACGCCCCAGGCGATCACCTTCACGCTGCCGGCCTCCGGGCTGGTCGGTGCGATGCTCGTGCTGAACGGGACGGCCGACTCCGGGCTTCCCGTGGTCTACGCGACCTCGACCGCGTCGATCTGCTCCGCGTCCGATTCGTCGCTCCAGCTCCTCGCGCCGGGAACCTGCACCGTTACTGCGTCCCAGCCCGGCGACGAGTCGTTTCTCGCGGCACCCGATGTCGTCCGCTCGATGGTCGTCGAGGCGGTGCCCCAGGGTGTCGACCTTGGGCGGTACGCGGTCAACGGCACCGTCCAGGCTGCCGTGTCGGATGCGACGACGGGGACGACGTACATCGGCGGCGACTTCACCAGCATTGGGCTCCGCACCGGTCCCGTCGCGGTCGTCGACCCGCCCGGTGCCGGCGATGGCGCGCTGCGCGCAGCCAGCCCGGAGATCCTGGGCACGGTCAACGGCGTGTATGCGGACGATCGCCCCGGCGACCCCGGGTTCTTCGTGGTGGGCGAGCTGACTGCGGTGAACGGGGCGCCTGTGCCCCAGGTGCCGATCATCCGGATGCACCTCGATACCGGCGGGACCCATTGGGTGGTCGATCCGTCGTGGATGTGGAGCGATCCCTCCGAGACGTGCCAAGGCATCGGCAAGATCCGATCCTGGGTGACGACGTCGACGACGCTGTTCGCCGGGCTCTACACCTATTCGTTCAGCCCGACCGGGGTCTGGCGGGTGGATCGTGCGACCGGAACCTGCACGCCGCTCGCTGCCGAGGGTAGTCCGCCGCTGCCGGAGCTGACCGACTGCACGACGCTGCCGTATTGCCTCGGGCACGTCGGGGCCATGGCGATCGATCCGGGCTCGGGCCGCCTGCTCGTGGCTTACGACGTAATCGTGACGGCGACATCTGGCCAGGAGGCTCATACGCTCGTCGTCGCAGCGTTCGACCCTGCGACCGGCCACCGGGCGTGGCTGACCGAGCTTCAAGGGGAACGTCCGAGCGGTGATCTCAGCTGGGACAGTTGGATCACGGGCCTCGCCGCGACCGGCGGTGTCGTCGTGGCCAGAGGGACCTTCAGGTTCGACGTCGACGACACCGCCGACAACGGCGACGGATACTCCCGCACGGTGGTCCTGGATGCGGCAACCGGCACCATCACACACCGCTGGAACACGTTCGGCGAGGAGAGCCTCGTGGACGGGAGCACCATCGGCCCCGGCACGAGGTGCCTGACCGATGGCGGCTGGACCGGTCCGATGGTCGATGCGTTCGGGACCCCGTCGCAGTGGCTCGCGACGGGCGACGGCCGGATGTCGCTATGCCAATACGAGAGCGCGGACGGCAGCGTGACGGGCTCGTTCGCGGGCACCTGGTCGCTCCCGGTGGAAAATCCCTGGAGGGTGCCCGTGCTCGCTGCCTCGATCGGGGGCACGCGCTCGCTGGTCGGTCCATGGTCCGCCGTCTCGCTCGCCGACGGCTCGACGTATGACTGGCATCCCGATCCGGGCACTCCATATGACGGCCCAGCCTGGCTGACCAGCTCGGGCGGCGGGATCGTCATCGGCGGCGACTTCAACTTCACGCGCGGCGCGTCGATGCCGGGAGTGGCCGCGCTGCGTGCGGACATGAGCCCGGACCCCGGTTTCGTGTCGCCCCTCGATCCGGCAGAGCTCCCGGCGATCCGCGCGCTCGCGCTGGACGAGGACTGGCTGCTGGTCGGCGGGCAGTACTACCTCGCCGGGACGGCACCCAAGGCGGATCGCCTGCGTGCGATCGGCGCGCTCGACCCCGCGACCGGTGCCGCCGTCGACTGGCAGCCGGCGGCCACGACGCCGGCCATCGTGAACGCGATCGCCGTCAATCCGGCCACCACGGACTTCTGGATCGGTGGCCGATCGCTCGGCTTCGAGGACGCGCCGGCAACGTCGCTCCAGCACTTCGCGGCTCCGACCAAGGGGGCAGGGCCGCTGGCTGCCCCGACGATCGGCTGTCTGACTGCGCCCGCCCTGGGGATCTACAGCGACCCGTCGCTGTGCGCCCCGGCCGGCGATGGCACCACCGAGGTCCGGTCGCTGGTGTTCGACGAGACTGGCGCGCTGTACATCGCCGGCTTGTTCGGCTCGGTCAACGGGGCCACCCACCGCGGGATCGCCCGGCTCGGTGCCGACGGTGCGCTCGACTCGTGGTCAGCGAACCTGCTGGGCGCCCTGCCGATCCCCAGCGGGTCGGGGCTCGAGGAGCTCGCCCCG
The DNA here is from genome assembly GCA_963734995.1 of uncultured Chloroflexia bacterium. Classification (GTDB taxonomy): domain Bacteria; phylum Chloroflexota; class Limnocylindria; order Limnocylindrales; family CSP1-4; genus CAIXZV01. The sequence goes on along the minus strand of CAVTJD010000011.1, from coordinate 20,548 downwards.
CACGCGATCGCCGTATCGCATGGTCGCGTGCTGGTCGGCGGCCGCTTCTGCTCGGTCCGGCCGCTCTCTTCGGGAGGCGCGACGTCGACATGCATCTCGCCCTTGCTCGTGTTCGACCAGCAGACCGGTGTCCTGGTCCGGCCCACGGACGCCGATCGACAGCCATGGTTCCCGATCTGGGGCTGGTGGACGGCAGGGTGGGGGATCATCGCCCGCGACAGCGGGATCGTCGTCGCCCTCGGCGACGTGGGTCTCGTCGTCCTCGACCCCAACACGCTCGACTACGACAGCGCCGCCTCCGAACCGTACGTCAACCGGGAGTGGTGGAGCCACGATTCCCGCACCGGCGTGTTCGCGCTCGCCGCTCCGCTCGTGCCGCCGACGCTCCGGGTGGCGACGGTTGACCTGACGACGATCGAGCCGGCGTCCGCATACTCCACGCGCGTGATCCTTGGCGGTGTCATCCCTCGCTGGGGCTACCGCGTCGCCGGCAACGTGGCTGCGGCGAGCGTTGCGGCGACCCCGCACCTTCCGACCGTCACGGCGCCGGTCGCGAGCATCCGCAAGGGTCCGAAGCTGTCCGGTGCGCGCATTCCGGTCGTGCTGACCTGGGCGGGCGCCGATGTGGGCGGCCCGGGGATCGCGCGCTACGAGCTCGCTCGAACCACCGACGGCGGCGCGCATTGGACGACCATCTCGAGTGGGCTGACCGGCTCCAGGCGCAACATCCTCGTCGCGCCGAGCGGGACCGTTCGGTTCCGCGTCCGCGCCGTCGACCGCAACGGGGTGGTCGGTGCCTGGGCGATAGGCTCGACCCTGTCGCCCCGCCTCGTCCAGCAGTCGAGCAAGGCCGTGCGCTATCACCACACCTGGCGCACGGTGCGCTCGTCGAAGCTATCGGGCGGGAGCGCCAAGTACGCCAGCCGAGCGGGGTCGTCGGTTCGCTACACGTTCACCGGCCGATCGGTGGCCGTGGTCACGACCAGGGCCCGCTCGCGCGGGAAGGCCAACGTCTACGTGGACGGGAAGTATGTGGCCACGGTCAACCTGCGATCGAGTGCGACGCAGCACCGCAGGGTGGTCTGGTCGCGAACCTGGTCCACGCGGGCGACCCACACCGTGAAGCTTGTCGTGGTCGGGACGCGCGGACATCCGCGCGTGGATATCGATGCGTTTGCGGTCCTCCGGTAGGGTTGCCGGCCCGCGCGGCAGGGCCTAGGCACCCGCCTCGCCCGAGAGGTCCTTGTCCTCCATCTCCCAGGCGTGGTCGAGCGTGTGGAACGCCGAGTGCCGGATGAGGAACGGCAGCGTCCAGGACCGCATGCGTCGCTCCGTCTCCCCGGCGTTGTACGCGCGCATCGCCGCCACGTACGTCTCCCGGTGCCGGCGCAGCCCGTCCGGGGTGAGCGCGGCGCCCTCGGGGATGCGCAGCCCCACCTTCCGCGCGAAGTCCTCGCTTTCGACGCGGATCGTGTGGCGGATGATCTCGTCGCGGGTGCGGCCGCCGCCGCGGGGTCCCCGGCGCATCTCGGGCGAGACGCGCGCAGCGACGCCGTCGAAGAACGTCCAGCACGCCTGCAGCAGGGTGATCCCGCGCTCGAGGGCTGCCTCGTCCATCGGCTCCGACTGCTCGGCCGACGACGGCGAGAAGGAGATGCCCCAGAAATCGGTGGAGCCGGTGCCGGTGCGGTCCTCGATGACCTCGAGCGGCCCCGCGGCGTCAAGCTCGGGAGCCATCCCCGCGAGGTCGGCGATCGGCCGGTAGCGCGCGCGGTAGGACTCGAGCGTGTCGAGGGCGAGCTCGGGGGTCTTCGCGCCCCGGCTCCAGCCGGGCCAGTCGAGGCTGAACGCGACGGACCGCTTCCCCTTGGGTCCGCGTTCGAGGACGGTGCGGACGGTCATGGCCACAACTGTAGCGGGGCAGGGGAGAGGGGCGTGTTGCGGCCTTGAGGGCCGCGGTTGAGGCCTTGAGGGCCGCGGTTGTGGCCTGAGGGTCGGGCCTGTGGCCCGGGGGTCAGGGTCGTGGTGTGCGCGACGGTGAGGGTGGCCGGGCGCCGCGAGGATGGGCGCCCGGCCGGGGGTCGGCTACTGCTTGAAGTTGCCGGCGATGTCGATCGGGCACGAAACCTCGTCGCCGTTGTACATCAACGACGGGACGAAGCCATAGCCCGGGACGATGTCCGTCAGGTACGCGGCGGTCGCGTTGAACGGCGTCATGCCGTTCGGACCGCTGCTGAGCTTGCCGGACCTGTAGGTGCGATCGCTGAGCGTCTGGCCGAGCGTCGGATCGGCGTTGAGCGCCGTGTCGTAGAAGCCCGGCACGACGGTCGCGTTGAACGCATCGGTCCTGCTGGTCCCGGTCAGATCCCAGGCGTCGCTCGAGGCGTGCGCCCAGTATCCGGGCCCGCACCATGCGGGTCGCTCGAGGCCGGCAATGGCCGCGTTGATCTCGGCCGTTGCGTCCTTGACCGCCTGCACGCCGGGCATGTCGTAGATCCGCAGGTCGACCACGCCCTCGCCGACCGAGACGGCGTCCGCGAGGCGCGCCCACGTGGTGGGCGTGTAGTCGCTCTGGTGCAGCTTGGAGGCGTCGCTCAGCGCGGTCCGGAGCTTGTCGCGGTTCGGCGCGCCGATCACGGCGAAGAACGAGTACTTCTCTGTTGGCGGCGAGAAGAAGCCGCTCGACGCCCACAGGTGGCCGCCGGTGGTGCGGTTGAAGGTGCTGCTGTCGGACGTGCCGTCCCACTGGTAGGCGACGACCTTGTCCTTGTACTCGATCAGCAGGTCCATCCAGTCGGCCGCGAAGTCCGCCTGCTCCCGCATCACCTCGTCGGACGAGGCGAGGGCGTTGTTGGAGCCGGTGCCCCAGTCCACGCGCCGGCGGACGGGCGAGTTCTGGACGTCGAACGTGTTGCCGTTGGCGGCGCTGAGGTACTGGACCGAGCCCGAGCCGGAGTTCGGGTCATTGGGGATCCACGGGTTCGGGTCGCCGGCCTGCACGCGGCGGGTCGGCAGGTTCGGGTCATAGAACGGGTTGGGCTCGAAGTCGGAGCGGATGTCCGATTCGGAGATCGAGATCTCGTTGGCCACGGTCAGACCGGCCTCGATCTGCGCCCGCAGCATGTCGATCGTGGGATAGGCCCACGCCAGGCGGCCCTGCATGCCGTAGCCATCGATGTTGCCGGCCGCATAGATCGGCTGGAGCATCTTGATGGTCTGGCTCATCTTGGGCTCGTAGAGCTTGTCGGAGTCCTGGAAGTCGTTGATGTACAGCTTCCAGTCGGCGCCGTAGTAGTTGGACCATTCGCGGGCCGAGGCGAAGGCCTGGCGCACCCACTCGGACTCGGCATAGAGCCGCGCGTCGGGATCACCGTCGAGGTCCGGCCGGCGGAAGATCTTGCCCCACTGGCTGGGCTGGTAGTCCTCGAAGTTGCGGATCTGGCCGGAGTAGTCATCGATCGGCTCGTTGACCACGTCCCAGGAATAGATGATGTCGTTGTACGGGGCGTACTTCTCCATCATCTCCTTGATGTAGGTGTCGAGCCGGGCGAGCATCGTCTCGCGCGATGCCCAGCCGTCGGGGCAGGTGGCGCCGGTGCCGGAGCCGCTGCCGACGAACCCGTTGCAGAAGAAGTAGGTGGGCTGCTGCCCGCCGTGCCACGCGAGCACGTGTGCGCGGACGACCTTCTTGTCCTCGTCGGACAGGTTGTTGGCCGCGTTGTAGGCCTCGATCTGCTGGAGCGTCGTCTCGGCGCCCGTGTTAGACGCCAGGATGACGTTCTCGTTGGCGGCCTCACGGGCCGCGTCCTTCTCGGCGGGGGTCATGTCCGGATCGGCGTCGATGGCCGCGATCGCAGCCAGGTAGGCCTGGCGCGACACGCTGTTGCTGGGGCTGTTGCCGATCTGGGAATCGAGCTTCAGTGCGTTCGACGGGCTGCTGGTCCGGTAGTGGTACAGGGCCTGCTGGCCGTTCCAGTTCCCGAACGTGCCCATGATGAAGTAGCCCTGGTACTCCTGCCACAGCGACGGCAGGGTGTAGTCGACGGCCGCGGTGCTGGCGGGGATCATCGACCCACCGGCCATCACGACCATCGCCATCACGACCATCCGTTTGATCGTCTTGCTCAAGTCCTCTTCCTCCCTGGTGGATAGCCCTTGTTGCGAAGCGGCGATCACGCATCCCGGCATCGGGAGCGACCCAGGGCGGACGGTCGGAGACCGGTGTTCCTCCCCAGGCACGGTGTTCCCCGAAGCGACCTGAACGCGCGGTCCGACCGGCGAGGACCGCGATCCGACTGGCACGGCTCCTCTTCCTCGGCCAGCCGGCTAATTTGTATTTCGGAACTCTAAAACATATCCAGGGCGCCGGATCAGCCCTTTCGGCCCGTTCGGGATGCCCTAACGGCCCCCCTTACAACCGCCGCTGTCGGGTGGTGCGGGGGTTGGCGTCAGACGCCGGGTGTGGGCAGCGGCGGGTGCCGCCGTAGGGGGCGCGGTTGACCACCCCTTGGACCGCGCCGGCCCCGCGCGCGGAACCGCGCCATGGGCCGCGCAACACGATCAACGCGATGCCCAGGGTCGACGTCCAGGCCAGGAACGGGACGGCGGCCTTGGCGGCCCGGGGCGGGAGCACGAGCTCGAAGAACGGGACCGGATCGCCCCACTCGGCCTGCGTCTGGCCCATCGGGCAGTCGCCGTGGCCCACGACCAGCGCCGCTCCCTCCGTCACGAGGAACGCGATGCTCGCCGCGAGCCCTCGATCGCGCCGCCCGGTGAGGACGCACGCCCACAGGTAGCCGAACGCCGACATGCCGACCACCGAGTACGCCGCATGGAACACGCGGAAGGCCCTGGCCCGAGGCGGGAGCGATGCCCACGTCATGACGTTGAGGATGCCACCGCCCTGGTAGCCCGCCGCGCCCCGACGCTCATGGTCGGAGGGACTCGTCCAGGTCGCGGATCAGCTCGCCGACGCGCCCGCCGCCTGCTGGAGCCGCGGGGTAGCGCCGCAGCACGTCCACCACCGCCGGTTGAGCAAGCGAGCGCGACCGCGCGATGTGGTCGGTTCCCACGGCCCGGTCGTCGCCCGCGGCGAGCTCGAAGGCACGTGCCGCGTGCGCCGCCGACCCGAGAATGTGCTTGACCTGCGTCGCCTTGGCCAAGGGGTGGAGGAATGCGGCGCCGGCTGCGGCCATGGCCGCCCGTGCCGCCTCGACCGCCGCCACGTGCCCCGCGTCGCGCGCATCCTGAGCGGCGCGCTGGGCCGCCCAGGCGCCGTCGCGCAGCGCCCGAGTCCGCTCGCCGCCGTCGGCAAACGCCTGCGCTGCCTCGATCGCGACCCGCGGGCGCGGATCGTCGGGGCACTCACGCTCGAAGATCGCGAGCGCGGGCCGGGCGCAGGCCACCGCGAACCCGGCGACCACCCGGAGCTCTGATCGGCTGAGGGCGATCGGCGTGGCGGTGCTGCGGATCTCGTCGTCGCCCATGGCGTCAACCTCCGCGACGTGGTCGGCCGACCGAGAGGAAGGGCCGGCCGTTCCGCGTCTGTGGCGATCCAGCCTACCTACATCGGTGCGGCGATCGATCGACCTTCGAACGCCTCGAGCACCTCGTCCAGCATCCGGCGCGGCTTGCCCTGCGGATGGCCCGCAATCACCCAGGTTCGCGCGGGCTGCCGGACCACGCCCTTGACCAGCCCGTCGCGCCACTCGACGTCGAGCTTGATCCGCTCGGCGAACGGCTCGAACCACCAGCGCCCGGTGAGCACCAGCACGCGGCGCGGGGCGAGCTCGAGCACCTCGCGTTTGACCAGGCCGGGACCCAGCTCGCGCTGCACCTCGAGCAGCGGGCCGCCCGGGTTGCCGCCCTCCGCGGGTGCGAGCTTGGCGAGGTTGGTCCAGGCCACGCCGGCTCGGCCAGGCGGGATCGTCGCGAGACGCCGGATCGACCGTGGCGAGCACGGCGCGGATGTGCCGCCAGAACGCCGATCTCGCGGTGTTGTACTCGCCGTCACCGGGGTTCCAGCGCTCGGTCACCCAGGCCATCGGGCAGCCGCCGGAACCTTCGGCCGTCCGCCTCGTTGCGTTGGCGAAGGCGGTTCGCACCGGCGGGTCCCTGAGCGCCGCGACGTACTCGTGGTCGATCCAGCCGTTCACGGCCTTCCCGATGACCAGCAGGTCTCCGGCGTACGCGTGCCCGACCATCGGCCAGAACCCGACGAGCCTCGGTGGCTCGACGCCGTGCCGCGCCGCCACCGCGGCGAGCAGCCGTTCGTAGGCAGCCTGGTAGTCGGCGGAGAGGGTTCGGGTAACCATGCCTCTGTCAGCCTACGAGGTTGGCGCGACAGCTAGCGTGTCGCGCGGGCCCCATGCGTTGCCAGGGATCACCAGCGCCTGCCGTTCACGGCCACGCCGACGGCTGGCGCCGTGCACAATGTCCACAGGGTCAGCTGACCTACGGGGGTCCCGATCATGAAGCGGATTGACGACGCGCTCGACCGGCTGCTGCTGTTCGTGGCAACGCACGCCTCCGGTCGCGGCATCGTTGCGGTGATGGTCGTCTGCTACGGCGGCGTCGGTCTCGTGCTGCCGATCATCCTCGGCGCGAGCACCCTGCATTTCGCCGTGCTCAACTTCATGGGGACGGTGTGGGCGATGGCATTCGGCCTCGTCTGGTTCGTCGTACGCCTCCAGCAGGCCATGCGCCGCAACCTCGTGGAATGGACGAGCGACCTCCGCCTGCTCGATGCCCGCGAGTTCGAATGGCTGGTGGGTGAGGTCTTCCACCGTGACGGCTGGACCGTCGACGAGGTCGGTGGGCATGGCAGCGCCGATGGCAACGTGGACCTGCGCATGCGCCGCGGCAAGGACAAGGCGCTGGTCCAATGCAAGCGCTGGACGTCGTGGCTGGTCGGGGTGGATGAGGTCCGAAAGCTCGCCGGCACGCTGGCAGGGGAGCGACAGCCGGACACGACCGCGTATCTCGTCACCCTGTCGGACTTCACGCCAGACGCGCTGGTCGAGGCGAAGCGGCTCGGCGTTCTCCTGATCGACGGTGTCGACCTCTACAACCGGGCCGAGAAGCTGCGCCGGTCGGAGCCGTGCGAGCAGTGCGGATCGCCGATGCTGCTGGACCGCTCGATCCACGGGTGGTGGTTCCGCTGTATCAGGCCCGGGTGCAAAGGCAAGCGCGATCTCGGGTCCGAAACCGGGCGAGCCCTCGAGCTGCTGACCGAGCAGCCGGACTACCGAAGGGGAGGGCAGGCGTCGTGACCGAAAGCCGAGACGACCTCGAGCGGCTCGGTGACTTGCGGTGTCGCGTCTCCAATGCCCGTGGGAGCTCCTGATGCCGCACTACTGGGCGATCCGAACCGACCAGGCTCGACGCGACTTCATCTGGCGCGAGCTGCGGACCGGGCGCCTGCGCCAGGGCTGGGGCTACCGGCCAGACCTGGACCTCGAGCACCTCGCAGCCCTACGCCGAAAGGGCGCCACGCTCCCGAAATACCAGCAGGACGCCTGGCGCGGCAATCGTCGTCTGCTGCCGACCGAGCCCGACGGCATGCAGGTGGGCGACCTCGTTGTGTTCCTCAACATGCCGCGGCGCGGCGTGTGGTCGATCGCCCGGGTGACCGGCGGCTACCGCTACGAGATCTCGGACATGCCCAACGCGGTCGACGGCACGCCCGACTACGGTCACATCCGCGACGTGGAGCTCCTCACGGACGAGCGCGGCGTGGACCCGAAGCGCGACGACGTGTCGGGTGAGCTGCGTCGTTCGATGCGGCCGATCTCCCGGATGTGGCGGATCGACGATCACGGCGAAGAGATCGAACAGCTGGCGCAACGCGCCTGAGGCCGATGGCGTTTCCGAGTCTCGACAGCAATGGGAGGTGGGGAATGGACACCGCGCTCGTTCGGGAATTGCATGACGCATGGGCGAACGCCCCGGAAGGCGACATCGTCGTCCGAATTCACCTCTTCGGGATCCGCAACGCTCGACGACTGGATGGCGTGAACCTGCGAGCCCTTGCCGAGGCCGCCGAGATCCCGCTGACATACGCCACGGAGATCCACAAGGGCATTCGGTTGGCTGATTGGGTGGTCCTGAAGGCGTAGTCGGATGCGGAGATCGATCCGACGGGGGGATGGGGGACAGCCATGACTGACGCTCACTCGTACCTGCAGGGACTCGAGGGCCAGCTCCTGCACACGTTGACCGGACGACCAAACCGCATCCTCGAAGTCCGGGATGACGTGGTGATCGTGGCGACGGGTCGGTCCCCCGGCGGCAAACCCGTCCAGATCGCCGAGGTTCAGGACGCCATCGACGCTCTCGAGGCCGCTGGCGAGCTCGAGATCAGCGTGGCGACCGTCGGCTACCGGAGCGCGTTCATCGGTGCCGTTCTCGCCACGCTTCCGGGTGCAACGACGGCGGTACGGCCACGCCGCGTCATCCTGCGCAGAGGGAGGTGATGCCGATGGCCGGCGACTGGCTAGTCCGTGTTCCCGCGCTTGTATCGCAGCTCGCGATGCAGCGTCCCGTCTTCCACTCCGAGGCTGACTTCCAGCACGCCTTGGCATGGCTGATCGCGCGGGAGATGCCTGAGGCCGGCCCGCGACTGGAGGTGCCGCTGTTCGGCGACTCCAGGGACCGGGTCGACATCGTTGTGCGGACCAGCAGCGGGCTCGTGCCGATCGAGCTCAAGTACTGGCAGGCGCCGTTGACCTGGACTGCCGACGATGGTGAGCAGTTCCGCCTCGTCAACCAGAGTGCCCAGGACATGCACCGAGCCGCCTTCGCCAAGGACATCATGCGGATCGAGCGAGCGATCGCGGAGCACCGCGGCCCCGAGGGCTGGGTCGTTGCGCTGACCAACGACTCGAGCTACTGGAGGCCGGGACGCAGTCTCGCCGGCAGCGATGCTGCGTTCCGCCTCAACGAGGGCCGTGAGCTCCGCGGCCGCCTGGAATGGCGCGCAGGCACATCGTCAAACACGACGAAGGGGACGCTGGACATCGAATTGAAGGGACGCTACCCGTGCCATTGGGCGCCCTATTCGCATGTGACGTCGGCGCGGGGAGAGTTCCGGACGCTCGTCATTCGGGTGCCAGGGCAGTAGGGCATCTGCGAGTACACAGGGCACCGTCTGACGAGCCTCGGCCCTCACGCGCGTTCGCAGGAACTCCGCGTAGCGGCGGGCGAGGCGGTCCTGGTCGGGGAGGTCGAGCGGGCGGCGGGGGAGCAGGATCCGGCGGTCGTGGATCTGCTGGAGGCCGACCACCAGCATCGGGCCGTCGTGCTCAGCCAGGATCGAGGAGCGCACCTCGATCGTGTAGTCGGGCCGGATCGCGAAGAAGAAGCGATCGAACGCCGCGTGGTGGAGCTTGCACAGCGCGACGCCGTTGCTCACGACCGGCTCCGAGTCCGCCTCGCGGTCGGGCGTGATGTGCGCCGCGTCGAGCAGCTCCTGGTGGCGCAGGCTGCACAGGGCACAGCGCTCCTGGTACGCACGCACGACGCGCTCGCGGAACGCGGCCTGGTGCACGCGCTGGCGCACGGTGCGCGTCACGTACGCGCGACGGGCCGCTGTTTGCGGGTCGTCGTACACGCCATCGGCGGCCGCCGTCAGCGCCGCGCTCATGTCCTCGACCTGGACTCGGAAGTGCAGGCCCTTCGGATCGTCGCCGACGATGAACACGGGGTACTGCGCCACATACCGACCGGGCACGACCGCCACGAAGTACACGAGCGGCACGCGCTCGCGCATCGCACGCCGGAGGCCGACGTTGTCGCGATGCTGCGGATCGGTGCCGCGGTACGCGTACTCGAGCGAGCCGCTCGCGTTGTCGAAGGCGTCGTCGTACGGGCCGCCGACGACGGTCGCGATCGAGATCGGGAGCTCGCACACCGCCGGCTTGAAGATGCCCTGCGGGCCGAGGAGCGGGATCCGGACGCCATCGAGCGTGAAGTTGACGAGCAGCTCGCGGGGCAACGCCTCGCCCAGCTCCTCGCGCTGGCGCGTCAGCCAGTCGAAGACCGCGAGCCTGATCCGCTCGATCGGCGTCCCCCAGCATGTGAGCAGTATGCGTTCAGCGGGCCGACTCGCGTGGCTTCGAGGTGAAGGAGAGGACGGTGACGTAGGATCCGGGAATGCTGCGGATCCGGAGCGCAACGCCGCTCGACGACTACAGGGTGCGCCTCACGCTGACCAATGGTGATGTCGTTGAGCGGGACCTGGATGGCCTCATCTGGGGACCGGTGTTCGAGCCGCTCCGCCGCGACCCCGCCCGCTTCCGAGCCGTCTCGGTCGAGGCCGGCACCCTGACCTGGCCGGGCGACCTGGATTTCGACCCTGACGTGCTGATCTGGGGTGGGCCAGCACCCCGGCGCACCGGCGCCAGGCCGCCGCGGTTTCTGAGGCTCCGTTCCGGACCCGGCCCGCGCGTAGTCCCGAGCGGAGCCGCCGCCAGAGCAGGTCCCTCAGGTCCGTCGGCGACGCGCGATGTCGCGACGGATACCGGCGAGGATGGCCGCCGTCCGTTTGGGTGCCGTTAGCGCGATGATGAGCGATCGCGATCGGCGTGATTGGCAGGTGCGCTCCTTGGCGGCGGGTCAACCGGAAGACAACAACGATGACCGTCGACGGGAGCGCCCTCGACGGGAGCGCCGCGCCACCGATGAGCAGCGCGCGATCATCTGGAGGCTTCTCATCGCCGAGATTCGCAGGACTATGAAGGCGGTGGAGTGGGTGTGCGTTTCCGCACCCAGTTCCAGTGCGAGACGTCGAGTGGCGCTGAGTCGACGCGAGCCGCCTCTACCGATGACGGGCCGCGAGTTGCTTCCTCTCGGACGCAGACGGTGCTCCCGTCGGACGGGATGCAGACGGGTCACCTATCCTCAGAGCAGCCGCGTTATGAGCTTCACAGGGAACGCTGCTCATGCGCTAAGGAGGAAACGAGCGCTTGGGCTACGTGACGGCACTGGGGGAGTTGGTCGTGGCCACGGCCGAAGGAGCCCTCGCGTCCACGATCGCCAGTGAGTGCGCGGGAAGGTCCAGCTCGTCTTTACGTCGCCCCCGTACCCCCTGAACACGAAGAAGCGATACGGCAACCTGCAGGGCGAGGAGTACGTGAGGTGGCTGGCGGGTCTTGCGCCTCAGTTTCGAGAGCTCCTGACGCCCGATGGCTCGATCGTGGTGGAGCTGGGAAACGCCTGGGAGCCCGGGCGGCCTGTCATGTCAACGTTGGCGCTTCGCGCCTTGCTGGCGTTTCAGGAGGCGGCCACCTGAGCCTCTGCCAGACGTTCGTCTGCCAGAACCCGGCCCGGCTTCCAAGCCCGGCCCAATGGGTGACGATCGAACGCATCCGCGTCAAGGACTCGTTCACCCACGTCTGGTGGATGGCACCTTCGGATCGACCGAAAGCAGACAACCGGCGAGTGTTGACCGCATATGGGCCGCGCATGCGGAGGATTCTGGCGACCGGCGAATTCAACGCCGGCCGCCGCCCTTCGGAGCACCATATCTCGCAATCAGCGTTCCTCCGCGACAACGGTGGTGCGATCCCGGAAGCGTGCTCTCGTTCGCCAACACCTCCTCGTCCGATCCGTATCTCCGGTACTGCCGTGAGCATCAACTGCGCCCGCATCCGGCGAGGATGCCCCCGGGCTGGCTGACTTCTTTATTCAGCTACTCACGGAACCCGGCGATCTCGTCCTCGACCCTTTCGCTGGGAGCAATACGACGGGCGCGACTGCGGAGCGGCTCGGTCGCCGATGGATGTCGTTTGAACCGATGCGTGAGTACGCCCGTGGGTCGGAAGGGCGCTTTGAGGAGGTTTCCCGATCCAGGCGGAAGTTCGGATGAGCTCTGCTCCACCCTGGTCAGTCCCCGCATCGCCTCGACGTTGGCAGGGCGAAGCTGTCGACGCCTGGCTGCAGGCAGGTCATCGCGGGATCGTTGGTGTCGTTACCGGTGCTGGAAAGACGGTGTTTGCGGAGCTGTGCATGGCGCAGTTCCGGGCGTCGTGGCCGGCGGGCCGAGTGGTCGTCGTGGTGCCCACATTGGCCCTTCTCGACCAATGGTTTGTGAGTCTGCGCGAAGACCTAGGTGTCGCTGACGGCGACATTGCGATGTATTCAGGGGAAGGGCGTCCCGCCGAGCCGAGGTCGATCAACCTCATCGTCCTCAATACCGCGAGATCAGTGGCACCAAAGATCAGCGCGGATGCTCCGACGTTTCTGGTCGTCGACGAATGCCACCGAGCTGCTAGTCCGGAGAACCTCAAGGCGCTGGAGGGCAACCACGCCGCGGCGTTGGGCATGTCTGCCACACCTGAACGCGACTACGACGATGGCCTTGAGGAAGTGCTCATCCCTCGGCTGGGCCCGATCGTCTATCGATACGACTACGAGCAAGCACTCGTGGATCACGTGATCGCTCCATTTGACCTCGTCAACGTTGAGGTCGAGCTCAACCTCAAGGAGCAGGCTCAGTACGACAAGTTGAGCAAGCGCCTTGCCTCACTTCTTCGCCGTCATGGGTCTGGGGAAGACGTCGACAGTCTTCTCAAACGAACCTTCCAAGCCCGCGCTGCCGTGTCCGCAATGGCGGCGATGCGCGTTCCCTCGGCGGTGCTCCTGGTGGAGCGGAACCGCGGCGTTCGGACGCTCGTGTTTCACGAGCGGATCGCCAGTGCCGAGGCGATCCATGACCTGCTCGCGTCGAGGGGCCACCGTGTGACCCTGTATCACTCTGGGGTCGACCCAGCAGTTCGTCGCGACAACCTTCGGTTGTTCAGACGAGGTGTATTCGACATCCTCGTGACATGCCGAGCGCTCGACGAGGGCGTGAATGTTCCTGAGACGCGCGTCGCCGTGATCGCCAGCTCGACAGCAAGCGTGCGCCAGCGGATCCAGCGCTTGGGGCGGGTACTCCGGCCCGCTCCCGGGAAGACTGGGGCCATCGTGTACACCATCTTCGCTACCGAGGTCGAACGACGTCGATTGGAGCGGGACGCCGGCGCGGCTGGAGCAGGCACCGTCGCGTGGCTGCGTGCTGGATTGGAGGCGAGGCCAGCCCTCGGGGATCGCGTTGGCTAGGTTGCTTGTCAGCGGCGAATGGTACGAGAGCCTCGCGTCGACGGCCTACTACGAGGCGGAGTACGAGCGCCTGATCTTGGAGCAGTCGGAGACGCTCTATCCACACCACAGAATGGTTTTGTTTCGACCGATCCTCGCTTCAGATGGCGACACGGCAAGACCCGACTTCGCGCTCATCGCTAAGGACTACGCGTCGTGGCTCGTGGTAGAGGTGGAACTCGCACACCACGCATTGAACGGGCACGTCCTCCCGCAGATCGAGGTATTTGCCACGGCACGGTACGGCGACCCCGAGGCGGCATACCTCGCCTTGCAGGCCGCCGATCTGGACCCGGTCAAGCTCCAGTATCTAATGCGCGGCGCACCACCCCGCGTTCTCGTGATCGTGAACGGTGCCCCGCCCACTTGGGCACCGGCTTTGATGCGTTTCAATGCGCTGCTGGCAAACGTCGAGGTGTACCGGTCGGGACGCAACCACCATATCTTGCGGGTCTATGGAGACGGACCGGCGGCCCCGCTGGCCGTAGTGTCCCGGTGCCGACTGGATCCGATCCTTCCGCGACTGTTGCTCGTCGAGTCTCCATGCGCTTGAAATCCAGCCCGAAAGCCGCATTCGACTGGACTGGGATGGATCCGAGACGACCTGGGTACGAGTGCAGTCCAAGGACACCGTGTGGCTCAATCCCATCCAATCCAATCCGCTGCCAGCACGAGAGACCCTCGTGATCGTTCGAGACGGTGAGCGCCTGCTTCTGCGGCGTGAGGCCGACATTCCCAAGCCAGAAGCATGAAGGGGGCATCCGCCGTGGCGATCCAACTCCAACTTGGCCTGGAGACCATCCGTTCATACAAGCGGCTGGCGTACACACCATGGCACGCGATCGCGGAGCTCGTCGACAACTCCACACAGGCCTACTTCAATAATCGCGAGCAGCTCGACGAAGACTTCGGGCGCAACGAAAATGGGCTCGAAGTGTCCGTCGTTTACGACCGTGATCGTGGGTTCATCCGGATATACGACAACGCCAGTGGGATGACCGCGGAGGAGCTCGGCGAGGCTATGCACGTTGGTCTTCGCCCGGCGAACACCAACGGACGATCGAAGTTCGGCATGGGGCTCAAGACCGCCGCCTGCTGGATGGGAAACCGATGGACGGTGCGCACGAAGCGGAGTGGCGACCCGATCGAACACGTAATCACCGTTGACGTGGAGCAGGTAGCCGACGGACAGCAGGATCTTCCGTACCAGGCAATCGACACCGGAAAACCTGAGCTGCACTACACAATCGTCGAGATCGTCGACCTCAACCGGCCCTTCCACGGGCGCACGCTCGGCAAGATCCGAGACTTCCTGCGGTCGATGTACCGACAAGACCTCCGGCAAGGGATCCTGACGCTCCGATGGCAGGGCGAAGCCTTGAAATGGGATGACGGCGACGAGCAATTTCTGCAAGCGAAGGACGGCAGTCGATACAAGAAGGACTTCCGTCTTGCGGTTGGCGACAGGGAGGTCACGGGCTGGGTTGGTGTCCTTGACCGGGGCAGCCGTGCGCGGGCCGGATTCTCGATCCTGCATGCTGGACGAGTAGTTCGCGGCTGGCCGGACTCGTGGCGTCCCGAAAGCATCTACGGTCAGTTCCAAGGATCCAACGATCTCGTCAACCAACGGCTCATTGGCGAAATCCACCTGGACGCGTACGAAGTCACGCACACCAAGGACGACATCCTCTGGCTCGGAAGCCAAGAGGAGGATGTCGAGAGCGCACTCAAAGGCGTATGCGCCGACTACGCCAACGTCGCCAAGACGCGGCGCAAGAGCGGCGACGACGAGCGCGGGCCGTCGGATCTGGAGATCCAGACTGCGGTCGAGGAGTTCAGCAGCGAGCTGACCTCCGCAGAGCTCATCGACCTGATCAGCGTGGAGGCCGTTCCGCCGCCTGAGGTAGTTCGCGAGGCAGTCAGACCTGTTATCGACTCCGCGGCAGACCGGATCCCAGCCTTTGACGGAACGGTTGGGCCGTTGCGGGTTGTCGGGTATCTGCCGACAGACCTCAGCCCCAATGACCCGTACGTGATCGTGGACGCGACGACGACCGATCGCGTCGTCGTCATCGTCAATCTCGAGCACCCCTTTCTCGAAGAGATCAGCGGGAGTGAGGGGGTCCTCAACTACCTGCGCCAGTGCACATACGACGCCATCGCAGAATGGCAGGCAATGCGGAAGACAGCCGTTCTCGACCCCGACACGGTCAAGCTGCTCAAGGACCGATTGCTGCGCCTGCCCTCACAGATCGAAATGCGTCGCGAGGCTACGCCTGCAAGCGAAACTGACGTCCAGATCACGGCTGAGTAGAGCCGGGACATCGGTCACTCCGGCAACCCGGCCTGACGCCACATTGACGATTTGGTGCGACGCTCTTGTCGAGTTCCGAACTGATATCACCAGAAATCGACCCGTCGCGAGCCGAGCCCAATCCTGGGAGGGTCACAGGGACATGCTCGCCGCGGACGTCAGGGCAACCCACTCTTGCTGGCGTATCTCCGGACGTGCTCGTCGATCTCTCGCGCTGCAGCTTCGTCCAATACGCGATACGCGCTTTCGCCGAAGTCAAATTGCCCCAACTGCCGCGCGGCCTCGATCCAGCGCGCGACCTCGTCGTCGGGATTCTCTGGCAGGCCGATGATCTGACGTGCGGTCGTAGCAAGCTCGGGAGCAATGGCGGCGAGAGTGCTGATGGACTCCGCCGCCAAGAGGTACCAAGCGCGCTCAAGCGCCTCGCCGCGGGCGTAATGGATCGGCGCGGAACGCCCGGAACGCTTGAGCCGTGCAATGCTGCCAGAGCCTCCAGAGCCCCGCCCCACCTCATCGTTCCTGACGCGTGTGAGAGTTCGCCGAGGGCCGCATTGAACAGCCCCAGGCCGCTCCAGCCGGCGGCGTCCAACCAATCCCGTGGAGTCGTTCGCGAACCTCGGGCGATGAGGCGTGCGTGGCGGCCAGGTCGGAGACGGGAAGGTTCTGGTCCGGGCCACGCACTCCAGCGACTCTACCAGCTGCCGTCATGGCCGTGTTGTCATCTTCCAACCACAAGAGGAACGCTGAGCGCATCGCCGACGCCGCAACGATCAGATCGTCGCCAACCGATCCGCCTGCCCATCGACCGGTAAGAATTGCGAGCTCATTCGCAATGACGTAGCGGGTTTCTCGGCCCATCAGGTCGCCGAGTCCCCAGCTCGTGGCCGAGTTGCGCTTCCTCTGACTGGAACGACAAGTTCGCCCGCTGGCGCGCCTCCGCCCTTCGATGAATGAAAGCAAGCACCACGAGCAACGGCCGCTCGCCAACCACGGAATCCAGCGGTGCCGCGAGTGCCCCGACATATGCTTCGGCACCGGCAATCAGCGGCGTCGCAAACGGCCGCGTCAGCGTGGGTGGCGTAACGGGAAGGAGTGACTGGAACACATCGTCCAGCCCCCGCTTGTCGGAGCTTCCGGTCGAGCGAGGCCAGTCCAGAGCATGGCTTCGAGTTCAGCCGAACCGGCCCCGGTGGGCGAGGTCGAGACAGCACATCACGAGCTGCTGGAGGGGGGAGTGTAAGGAGGTGCCCCAGAACCGCGACCGACGCGCCCGCCTCACTTGAAGGCGGCCACTCGGTGAGCTTGTCGCTCTCCCATGTCGAGAGGGCGGTAAGACGTCCCCGCCCATGGAGTAGCTCCGACAAGGACTCATAGGCCCGGCCAACGTCGAGTGGAAATCCCAGTCAGCCCCCCACACCCTTCCCATGAAGGCTGCCCTGCTTTCGCCGGCGGTTCGATTGACCCCCAATGCGTGGCGCGCGATTGACGTCTAGCGCTCGATTTGCCTCCGAACGGCAGCGGCTGCTCCAACACCCTGCCCGAGGAGCAGCAGGCGGGCTGCCGCAACGACCCCATCCGCACCACGGCGCAACTCGGACATCCAAGCTTCTGCTTGCCCGGCTGGGCATGTCGCCTAAGTCTGCTTCGACGCCGTAGTCAAGCCCGAGCGCAAACAGGGCTCGGTCAATTGCATACACCCCACTCAGCCACGGGAGGGCGACGGCTGCTGCGAAGGCAAACGACGAGCCCAAGGCCTCCCATCGCTGGTTGGCTCGGCTGACCAGCGCCTCGGCGATTCCGGTCTTTACCCCGCTCGCGCGCCAGCTCCGTGTAGGCCTGAAGGGTCGGCTCGACGCTCCGGCCTCGGCGTTCCGCGTCACTGCCCCGTGCCGCGAGGTCCCTGACACCCTCCGGATCCTGAGGGCTTCCGTAGTCGAGGATGAGCCATCCCGTGTGCAGGGCATCGTCCTGGCCGGAGGCACTCCCGTGCCACTGGGCGTCAGTTCCGGGCGTCACTCTCGGGTGAATTGGGCATGCGAAGCGCGCGGCTGAGATCAGAAGGATGGAGCCGACTCTCGGATTTCAACCGAGGACCTGCTGTTTACGAACTCGCTGGGCTACGTCGTGCATGATCTGACCGATACCTTCGTCCAGGTGTCTCACTCCGCCGAGCGCTCGGCGGAGTACCAGCGCATTCTGTCTGGCTGCCCACGCCTCCGCGCCGCGTCCATACTCCTTAGCATGACCCGAGGGGAGGACGCCGAGCGCCTGGTCACCGAGCGGTTGCGGGCCGCGCTGCCGCCCGAGTACCGCCTGTACCCCAACGTCGAGTGGACCGGGCCGATGCGCGACGGTGGACCGGCCGAGGACGGCGAGGCGGACCTCGTCATCGCCCACCCGGAGCACGGCCTGCTCGTCCTCGAGGTGAAGGACGGCGAGCCCTCCCGCGACCACGAGGGCCGCTGGTGGCTGGGCGACCTGCCGCTCGATCACTCGCCGTTCGAGCAGGCGATGCGGAGCCAGCACCAGCTCCTCCGCAAGCTCGAGTCGCTGCCCGACTGGCCCGAGCGCCCCGGTGGTGGCGGTCCGCGCACCCCGCACGCCGGCCATGGCGTCGCGTTCCCGTCGGTCGATCTCGGGAGCCTGCCACCGGGCCACGTCCTGCTCGGGCCCGACGCGCCGCGCGAGATCGTGCTCGATGCCGAGGCGCTCGAAACGCCCGAGTCCACCCGCGCCTGGGTCGAGCGCGCGTTCGCGCTACGTCGTCGGCGACGGCAGCCGGGGCTGGTCGCTGGACGAGGCGGGCATGCGCCTGCTCGACGAGCTCCTGGCCCCGACGGTGGCAGCTCCACCGCCTGGTCCGCGGCCGGATCGTGGACGACACGCCGATGCTCCTGCAGGCATCAGGGCAGCAGCTGTTCGTGCTCGGGCAGTTCCGCGCAGCGCCGGGTCGAGGTCATCGGCCCCGCCGGCTCCGGGAAGTCGATGCTCGCGGCCGAGAAGGCGCGCCGGCTCGCCCGGGAGGGCTACCGGACGCTGCTCGTGTGCTTCAACCAGCGCCTCGCCACGACGATGATGGCCGACCTCGCCGACGCCATCGCCGCCGGCTACCTCGAGGTCACCACGTTCCACCGGCTGTGCGAGCGGCTGGGCCAGGCGGCCGGCGTCCTGCCGGCTCGACCGGATCCCATCCCGCAGGCCTGGTGGGACGACACGCTGCCGAATGCGCTGGCCGACGCCGTGGACGCGCTGCCCGGCGAGCGCTTCCACGCGATCGTGGTCGACGAGGGCCAGGACTTCGAGCGCGGCTGGCTCGAGACGCTCGACTTCCTGCTGACCGAGCCCGGCGAGGGCACGCTGTGGGCCTTCCACGATCCCGGGCCAGGCGCTCTTCCGGCCCGATGTCGTGGGCGAGCTCGGCCTGCTGCGCGTCGACCTCCACGAGAACTGGCGCAACCCGGGCTCGGTGGCCGATCTCGCCTCTCGCTTCTACCGCGGCGGCGAGGAGGTGCTCGCGATCCGCGAGGGCGGCGAGAAGCGGCACCGGGTGGTCGCGGCCGCGCCCGGGCGCCCCACGCTCGAGACGCTCCGGCGCGTCCTGCACCAGCTGGTCGAGGTCGAGCAGGTGAAGCCGTGGGACATCGTCGTGCTCACTGGTGGGTCGGCGCCGAAGAGTGAGGTCTGGCGAACCCGGGAGTTCGGCAACGTCGTGCTGTGGAACGAGGCGATCGCCGACGACGGGTCGTCGAAGGGGCTGCCGCCCGAGGCTGTCCCGGCCGAGCCAAGCGACGTCGTCCTGTTCGAGTCGGTGCGCCGGTTCAAGGGGCTCGAGCGACCGGTCGTCGTGCTGGTCGAGCTGCCGGCGTCGGGCACCCGCCTCGACGAGCTGCTCTACGTGGGCCTGACCCGCGCGACGACGGAGCTCGTGGTCATCGCGCCCCCGGACCTGGCCGCGCGGCTGTCATGAGTGCCGGCGACGCCTGGGGTTGCCCAGGAAGCGGCCCCTCGGCGCGATAAGCACAGGGATGGGCTCAGTTGCGAGAATGGCATGGATGACCGAGCTCACCACGTCGCAGGTCGACCGACTCGGAGAGCGCCTGCGCGCCTCGCAGACCATCGATGAGGAGGACCTGGATCTCCTCCAGGAGTTTCGTGGCCGGCACGCCAGGGTCCTTTCTGAGGTGCAGGCTCGCATCGAGCGGGCTGTACCCGGTGTCGAGCAGACGGCTCGCATCAAGACCATCCAAACGCTGCACGACAAGCTTCGGCGCCAACCAGCAAAGCTGAGCCGTGTGCAGGACATCGCCGGCGTGCGCATCGTCGGCGAGATGGACCTGGACGAGCAGGACGCGGTCGCCCGTCGACTCCAGCACGAATTCCCGGAATCGCGAGTCGTGGACCGTCGGGCGAAGCCATCGCACGGCTATCGAGCAGTCCATGTCGTCGTTCGCGTGGAGGACTGCTGGTGTGAGATCCAGGTCGAAGACGCGGTCAGCACATCTGGGCCGAGGTCGTCGAGCGCCTGGCGGACCATTGGGGTCGAGAGATTCGATACGGCGGCAGTCCGGATGAGCCCGACGAGGCAGTTCGGAGGTAGGACTGACCCGTGGCGAGTTCTGGCCGCTCATCCGCGGGATGGCCGACAGCATGTATGCGATGGAGGAGTTAACGACGCTGGCGCGAATGGGAGCCGAGTCGGCCCAGCTACCGCCCGGTGTAAGCGTGTACGACCTCGAACGCCAGCGACAGACGACCATCGAGCTCATGGCTCAACTGAGGGATCTCGCCGAGCGTGGTGCCGAGCTATAGTCGGCCCAGGAGGTTCGAGTGCCGCAATACCTGATCGTCTACAACCAGCTCACGGGCGATGTCGAGCTGACCGAGTACCCCGACCAGGAGCAGGAGCAGGCACTCGCCAGGCGCTTCCAGCGGGAGCGCGAGCATCGGCTTGAGCCGCATATCGAGGTCGTGATCCTGAGCGCGCGCTCGCGGGATGTCCTCGAACGCACGCACGCGCGGTACTTCAAGACCGTCCGGCAGCTCGTCGAGAACGCGCAGCCTCCGGGTCTCAGACCCAGACGAGCGTTGATGTGG
>CAVTJD010000010.1:0-278105 GCA_963734995.1 uncultured Chloroflexia bacterium | reverse complement strand
GTATCGGCTGGGCAACATCCGTGGCTACCTGCATCCCTACCTCGGCGAAGAGGCCATCGCCGTCGGAGCGATCGTCGCGCTGGGAGCCGGTGACTACATCGTCAGCACGCACCGCGGGCACGGCCACGCGCTCGCGAAGGGCCATGACCCGAAGCGGATGATGGCCGAGCTCTTCGGACGCGAGACCGGCTACTGCCGCGGGCGCGGCGGCTCGATGCACGTCGCCAGTCGGGCCGTCCGGAACCTGGGTGCCAACGGGGTGGTCGCCGGTGGACTGGGCATCGCCGTCGGCGCGGCCATGGCCATCAAGCAACGCGGTGAGCCTGACGTGGTGGTGGCGTTCTGCAGCGATGGATCGTCCGCCAACGGCATGTGGCACGAGTCGATGAACCTCGCGGCCATCTGGGACCTGCCCGTGATCTTCGTGCTGGAGAACAACCAGTACGCCGTTTCCACGCCCATCACCGACAGCGCGCGGGTCACCCATCTATCGGACCGGGCCGCGGCCTACGGCATGCCCGGTGTCACCGTGGACGGCAATGACGCGGCCGTCGTCTACGGGGCGATGCAGGAGCCCATCCGGCGCGCCCGTGCGCGTCAGGGACCCTCCCTCGCTTGAGTGCATCACTTTCCGACATGGCGGCCACCACGTGAATGACCCTGGGCTGTATCTACCGAGCGGAGGACCTGGAGTACTGGAAGGCCCGCGACCCGCTGATCCTGCTCCGTCGGCGGCTGGCGCGTGCGGGTGTCGCGGACGATCGGCTCGAGGCCATCGAGGCAAGCGTGGAGGCGGTGATGGAAGAGGCCGTGGAATTCGCCCTCGCGAGTCCCGAGCCATCGCTGGACGAATACCTCGCCGAGGTCGATGCGGCGTGAGCACCACGCGCATGAAGTATCGCGACGCGCTCCGCGCCGCACTGACCGAGGAGATGGAGCGCGACAGCTCGGTCTTCTGCATCGGTGAGGGCATCGGCGAACGCGGTGGCTCGTTCAAGGTGACCGAGGGATTGATCGGACAGTACGGTGCGGCCCGCATCATCGACACGCCCTTGAGTGAAGCCGGTTTCGTGGGCCTCGGCGTTGGCGCGGCCATCGCTGGCAGCGCCCCGTGGTGGAGATGCTGTTCATCGACTTCCTGCTCCTGTCGATGGACCAGGTCGTCAACCAGGCCGCCAAGTACCGCTTCATGTCCGGGGGCGAAGGCCGTGTCCCGATGGTCATCCGCACGCAGGGTGGAGCAGGCAACTCACTGGCCGGCCAGCACTCGCAGAGCCTGGAGGCCATCTTCCATCACATTCCGGGACTCAAGGTCGTGATGCCGGCGACCCCGGCCGACGCCAAGGGCCTGCTCAAGTCCGCGATCCGTGACGACGATCCGGTCATCTTCATCGAGCACAAGCTGCTCTATCTCACCGACGGCGACGTGCCTGACGAGGACTACGTCACGCCGCTGGGCAAGGCCGACATCGTGCGGGCCGGCACCGACGTGACGCTCGTGGCCTGGTCGCACATGGCCACCAAGGCCACCACCGCCGCGGAGCAACTCGCCGAGGAGGGCATCTCCGTGGAAGTCATCGACCTACGCTCCATCGTGCCCATGGACGTCGAGGCCGTCCTTGGACTCGGTGCGCCGCACGGGCCACTCGTGATCGCGCAGGAGGCCATCCAGCGAGGTGGTGTCGCCAGCGACGTCGCGGCGCGGTCGTGGCGGAACATGGCTTCGCCGATCTGCGCGCTCCCGATCATCCGGGTGGCGGGCCTCAACACGGTGATCCCGTTCAACCTCGCGCTCGAGCGGGCGACTGTGCCGCAGGTCGAGGACGTCGTGCGGGCATCCGGTCAGTCGTGGGCGCGGCGCCTCCGGCCGGCGACTGAGCGCGGTCGGGGAACGGCGGGCGGATCGATGCGCCCCCTCATCGGCAGCCAGCTGGAAGATGCACCTGACGCCGGCCGAGGCCGCCTCGTACCTGGGGACGCTGGTCCCACTGGTCACCGACGTCGAGGATCGCGATCTGTTCGTCCTGCCGGCGTTCCCGTGCCTGTTCGTCGCCCGGGATCTGCTGACCGGGACCAACGTGGCGTGGGGTGCGCAGGATGTCCATCCCGAGGACGAAGGCCCGTTCACCGGCGATGTGTCAGCGCCGATGCTGGCCGATCTCGGCGTGCGGTTCGTCGAGGTCGGCCACCCGGAGCGCCGGCGATATCACGGGGAGACCCCGGATCAGGTGGCGGGCAAGATCGCGGCAGTGCTGCGCTGGCGGATGGTGCCCGTGGTGTGCGTCGGGGACGAGCGGAGCCGGCCCCGATGCGGCAGCCGCCGAGGTCTCGGGCCAGCTCGACCGCCTGCTGGGCGTGATCCCACCCGCGTCGCTGGCCGATATCGTGGTCGCATACGAGCCGCTGTGGGCTATCGGCGTCGACGGCGCGGCCGCGGATCCCGGCGAGGTCTCGGTGGTTCACATGGCCATCCACCGATGGCTCCACGCACGCCTCGGGTGGAGCGGCAAGGACGGTGACCCACGCCCGCGGGTCATCTACGGCGGCAGCGTCGATGTGGAGGCGGCGAAGGCGCTGCTCGCCGCCCCCGGCGTCGATGGCCTGTTCGTTGGTCGCGCGTCGCTCGACCCGGTGCGGTTCGCGGCGATCGCGCACGTGCCGGTCGGACCCGCCGCCCCGGGTATGGTCAGAGCTCGGCGTTCACGATGAACCCCGCGTCGACGAGCAGGGTCGCCGAGGTCACATAGCTCGCGTCGTCGGAGAGCAGGAACGCGATCGTGGCGGCCAGTTCCTCGGGCTCGCCGACCCGGTGAAGCGCGATCCGATCCATGTAGTACTTGCACCACGGCGGGATCATCGATCATCGGGGCGCTCATGTTGGTCTTGACCCAGCCGGGCTCCACCACGTTCACCCGGATGCCGTGCTCGCCCAGGACGGCGCCGAGCGCCTTGCCCAGCATGCTGATGGCGCCCTTCGTCCCACAGTAGGCGGTCTGCCCCGGCGCTCCGACGTGTGCCGAGATCGAGCTGACCATGCAGATCGCCCCGCCATGACCCTCGGCGACCATCCGCTTGGCCCCTCCGTGCAGACCACCCACGTGCCGCGGACGTTGGTCTCGAACAGCCGGTCGAAGTCCTCGATCGAGGTCTTGTCCCAGTCCATGAACGGGTTGATCGCGCGCGTTCGAGACCACGTAGTCGAGCCGGCCTCCACGCTCGGCGACCTCGTGCGACCATGGCCGCGACCGCGGCCGGGTCGCGCATGTCGGCGACGACCGGGAACCCCTCGCCGCCCGCCGCAGCAATCCGTCGCAACGTCTCCGTCGGGTCGCCGGTCGGGCGCTGGTTGACCGCGACGACGGCCCCTTCCGCGGCGAGTCGGACCGCGGCCGCCTGGCCGATTCCGTTGGTGGCCCCGGTGACCAGGGCGACCTTGCCCACGAACCGTCGTTCCATGCCGCCTCCCTCGTGCCGTCGAGCTCCGTGTCAGAAGATGGCGATCGGGTTCCAGGGCGAACCCGTGGCGCCCGGAAGGCGTAGCGGGAGCCCGACCACGAGGAACTCCCACCGCCCCTCCTCCTCGCAGGCCACGGCCAGATCCTCGAACTGCAGGCTGTCGGAGATGCACAGCCCCATCGCCGTTTGCTGCAGGGGATGGATCGGATAGGGGATGTCCTCGACGTTGCTCGGGACCGTCTCACCATCACCATCGGGCAGGAAAGCCGCGATCTGCCGTTCCTGCATCCAGGGGATCGTGTCGATGGCGAGCCCTGCCTTGCCCTCACCGTCGGGCGGCGCATCGTTCCGCCATGGCCCCAGCGCGAGCCGCCGGGCATGGTGTCCCGTCCGGAATACGAGGATGTCACCCTCACCCAGCTGCACGCCCTGCGACCGCTCGATGGCCTCGAGCTCGGCCCGGTCGACGGCTTCGCCCGGCTCCAGCCACGAGATGCCCCGGTGGCGCGGGGCGTCCAGCAGCACCCCTCGGCCGACGATGCCGTCCTTGTAGGCGGCGATGCTGCCCCACCCGGACCCGCGTGAGGTGAGCGTCGATGTTGGCTTGCCGTTGTACAGCTGGCCCCGGTAGCCGATGTGGTTGAGCGCGTCGATGTGGGTGTGCGCGTCGCCGTGACTGGCCATGCCCAGGAAGCACATGGCAAAGGTGAGGCCGGCGGGCCCGACCGGAATGTCGTGCAGCAGCGACATGTAGTGGATCGCCGGATTCGGGTTGTCGGGTCCGGCCACGGTGTTGATGGCCAGCGCCATCGATACCCGCCGGCCGGAGCGAACCGACCGCGTCGCCGCGGCAACGCGGTCAGGGGTGATGTAGTTGAGGGTGCCGAGCTCGTCCTCGGGTCCCCAGCGGCCCCAGTTCTTGACCGACTCGAAGACCCGGTTGAACTCGTCGAGCGAAACGGGCGCGGGTGTGGTCAGCGCGCGTGACATCGGTGGTCCCTCCAGGACTCTGGTCTGCCGCTCGAGGCCCGACCTGCAGCCGGGGCAGCGGGCGACGGGCAGCCGGTATTCTGTTCGCAGATCACAAACGAATTCTACGAGCGGGTCTGCTCCGCGTGTGCTGCATTTCGGCTCGACGATGGCCCCAACCGCCCGCTCGCCGATCCCACGGCAAGCCTTGCCGAGAACACGTTACGCGTCGTGCGCAGGCCCGGACGTCCTACGCATCGGGCCTCTGATGCACCTGGCGCAAGATGTGGCCGTCCGGATTCCATTGACGGCAGGCCACGCGAGGCGATGCTCTGACGAGACGCCACGACTCGCAGTGGCCAGGCCCCACGGGGGTGACGAGATGCGCTCGGCCAGGGATGCTCTCGCTGCGGTGGCCGCGATCCTCGCGGTGATCGTGCTCCTGGCCGCCTGCGGCGGACCTGAACCCTCCGTCCAGCCATTGTCCCAGGCGCCATCGCCCGCGATGCAGTCGCCAACGCCAGCGCCAAGCCCCGCCGCGACCGCGGGTCCCACCGAGGCCACGGACACCAGGGACGGCTTCCGTCTGGTGCTGACCCTGCCTGCCACGACTGTCCCGGCCTCGCTGCCGGTCGCGGGTGAGGCTCTCCTGACGACGGTCGACGGCCGCGTCGCGAGCCTTGCGGGCTCCGGGAGCGGGTTGATCGGATTCACGTTCGAGGAGATCGGCGGCACGCGCATGATGGGCGGCATGATGACGAGCGACTGCCACCCGTACACGATCGCGGCCGGAGACGAGTATCGGATCAGCCTTCGCCCCAGCGCTGCCTGGAGCGAGGACGATCCCAATGCCGACTTCTACCGGACCTTCGCCGGGCCTCCGATGTCCGGCTCCCGGCCGGCGCATGGCGGATCAGCGCGTTCGCCTCGTTCGTGGGCTCGGGCTGCACCCAGCCCCGGCACGA
Organism: uncultured Chloroflexia bacterium; assembly: GCA_963734995.1. Lineage (GTDB taxonomy): Bacteria > Chloroflexota > Limnocylindria > Limnocylindrales > CSP1-4 > CAIXZV01. The sequence goes on along the minus strand of CAVTJD010000010.1, from coordinate 272,715 downwards.
CCTCATGGCATCGACGGTCGTGGTCGTCACGCCGTAGTCTGATTGCCGACCCCACCTACGGGGTGGCGTTCGAGGGAGGCCGCCCCTTCGTCGTGGTGAGGCACGACGGCTGGGTACCGATCCGGGCGACTCTTGACTATGGCTCCTCGGGGGCGAATCCTTAACTACCGGTGCCCACCGACCGCGGCGAGCACCTCTTGGGGGTGTCGAGATGCGACTGCGATGGCCGAGGCGTCACGTCGATCCGAGCCGTCCGCATCGCTTCAAGCCCGGCGCCCCCGCCGTGCTCGGAGACGGCTCCGCGCCGGCGGTCATCGCCTCCAATCCGACCGGGAGCTGGGGGCCGCCGGGCATCATCCTGAACGCGTCCAACTTCGCCGAGGTGGGCTGCGAGATCTGCCGGCGTGCGCCCGACGACCCGATCCACGACGTGGAGCACTGAGCGCGCGGCGCAAGGCAAGCGCGCCTTCGCATGATCGCCAAACTCTACGAGGCTGATGGCCTCCGGGCGGCACCACGCGGATCGACTGTCAGAAGGAGGGAAGTGGAGCGGGAGACGGTGTCTGAGTTCACGACATAGGCGACACCTGATAGGCGACACATGAGTCGGGACATGGGTGACAGTCGCGCCCATGTCGAAGCACCAGGTGGCCGTCCTCAAGGTCGTCTCAGGTCAGCTGTCCGTCACCGCCGCCGCGACGGCCCACGGGATGAGCCGGGGGCACCTGCACCGGCTCCTCCGTCGGTACCGGGACGGCGGCCTCGAGGCCATCGAGCCGGCGTCACGGCGGCCGTTGACCAGCCCGGGCCGGATACCCGACGACGTCCGTCGCGGATCCTGGCGCTGCGGACCGAGCTCACCGCGCGCGGCCTCGACGCGGGACCGGTCACCATCGCCTGGCACCTCGGGCGCGAGGGCCAGCGGGTCCCCTCGACCTCCACCATCCGGCGGATCCTCCACGCCGCCGGGCTCGTCGTGCCCGAGCCGCGCAAGCGACCGCGCAGCTCCTGGCACCGCTTCGAGGCGTCGCTGCCCAACGAGCTGTGGCAGTCGGACTTCACCCACTGGCGCCTCGCGGACGGCACCGAGGTCGAGATCATCGACTGGCTCGACGACCACTCCCGCTACCTGCTCGGCCTGACGGCCTGCGCGCGGGTGGACGGCGACGACGTCGTGGCGACCTTCCTCGCCGCGGGCGAGGCACACGGCTGGCCGGCGGCGACGCTGACCGACAACGCCGCTGTCTACACCTCGCGCTTCACCGGCGGCCGCAACGGGTTCGAGTACCTGCTCACCTACCTCGGCGTCCGCCAGAAGAACGGGTCACCGGGCCATCCCCAGACGCAGGGCAAGGTCGAGCGCTTCCACCAGACCCTCAAGCGCTGGCTCGCGCGCCAGCCGGTCGCACGCACCCTCGAGGAGCTCCAGGCCCAGCTCGACCGGTTCCGGCTCGCCTACAACGAGCACCGGCCGCACCGGGCCACCGGGCGGATCACCCCCGCCGAGGCCTACGCCGCACGCCCAAGGGCGCACCCGGCCGGCCGCGGCGCCCCGGGCCATTTCCGGCTTCGCTACGACACCACCGACAAGAAGGGCTCGATCACCCTCCGGCGGCCGGTCGCCTCCACCACCTCAAGGTCGGCGCGGCCCACGCCCGCCGGCGCGTCCTGGCCATCATCGACGAGCAGGAGGTCACTGTCGTCGCCCTCGACACCGGCGAGGTCCTGTCGGTCCACCGCATCGAGCCCGACCAGGGCTACTGGCGCAACACACGGAAAGACCCCGGCCGATGGCCGGGGTCCCGCCTGACCGGTTGATCACAGGTGTCACGCATGACGCGACTCATGTGTCACCGATGTCGCGACTCAAGACAGTGGAGCGGGAGACGGGATTCGAACCCGCGACATTCTGCTTGGGAAGCAGACACTCTGCCAGCTGAGTTACTCCCGCTCGGGAGGCCGCCATTCTAGCGCGCCGGCCCCGGGCTGCGATACGCCTGCCACACGGGTTTCGACCGTGCGAGCTCGTCAGCGACGAGCGTCGCGCGTCGGTTGGTGAGCCCGTTCCGCTCGGCGGAGCCGACGTGATCCACCCGGCCCGCCGCCGGCACAGCCCTGGATCGCAGCCCCGCCGGTCAACCCAGAGCTCAGCCGCGCAGACGGAGCCAGAGCAGCGCGACGAGGTAGGCGATCCCGCCTGACGCAACCACGACGGCGAACTCGTTGCCGCTCAGGCCTTGCGCGATCGACCACACGAAGCCACCCAGGGCCACGAGGATCGCGACCACGCCCGCCGCGGCGGTCGCGTGGATGCTGAGGGCAGCGAACCGCTCGTCGACCGGTCGGCCCGCCAGCATGCCGACCGTCTCGCTGCGCCCACCGAGGGTTAACAGGACCCCCGCGTAGACCACCATCACTCCGAGCATCAACAGGCCGGCGCCAGGGTCGCCACCAAGGGTCGCCGCGGCTAGGAACACGAGGCCCAGCAGCAGGCTGATCGCCGGCGTGGTCCACCTACCGCTCATCGTCGTCTGCATGGAACAGTTCCTCCAGGGGCTTGCCGAAGAACCGCGCCATCGCAAAGGCGAGTGGCAGGGACGGCAGGTAGCGACCAGTCTCGATGGCGTTGATCGTCTGGCGCGACACCCGGAGTTCCTTCGCCAGGTCCTCCTGCCGGAGGGCCATCTCGATCCGCAACTCACGCACGGTGTTGCGCATGCGTGGAAAGGTACCTTTACATTCGTCGTGCTGTCAAGGGTGCTTTACTCGGGTGGTGGCTCGCCTGCCCGAGCCAGGCCAGGCTACGCGTCACCAATGCAGGCGAGGACCTGGCGCACGACGCGCCCGTCGGCCGCTCGCTCGGTTGGGTCGACGCCCTCAAACCGCGATGACTTCGCCGCGCCTGGATCGAAGGCTGGACCGTCGCCGAGGCGCGGTCCGCCTCGCCGCGCCCCGTACCAATGGGGAATGCCGCGGATCGCGGTGCCCGTGTACAACGATGGGGCCGATCAGTGCCCGGCACGTTCGCGAGCTCCATCGAGGCGTCACCCAAACCAATGAGGGTCGTGTACAGCCTGAAGCGTCGCCCACATCCTTCGGTGCGGTGGATCGTCATCACGTATGCCGTCGCGGCTGTGGCCTGGATCGTGCTCAGCGATCGCGTCGCACAGGCGCTGGCCCCGAGCCAGAGTGCCCTCGCGACCATCGAGACGCTCAAGGGCTGGGTCTTCGTGCTCGCGACCAGCGTGCTGCTGGCCGCCATGCTGGCCGATTACGGCGCGGAGCGGCGACGCGCGGAAGCGCACCTGGCGCGGCTCAACCGGGTGCTGCGGACCCTGTCCCTGGCGAACCAGGAGCTCGTCCGGGCTTCTGACGAGACCGCCTTGCTCCGGGCGTTCTGTTCGGTCATCGTCGAGCATGGCGCGTTCCTCGGTGCCTGGATCGGCTTTCGCGAGGACGATCCGGCGGGCACGATCCGACCGGTCGCCCAGGCCGGTCCGATCGCGGGCTACCTGGGCGCGATCGCGCTGAGCTGGAACGACCCGGCGCACGGGAGCCTGGGGCCGGCAGGCACCGCCATCCGGGAGGGCCGGCCCGCCGTCCGCCGGGACGTCGCCGCCGACGCCACCCTTGCCTGGCGTCCCGAGATGCTCAGGTCGGGCATCCGTGCGCTGGCCGCACTGCCGTTGAAGATCGGCGACACGACGTTCGGTGCCCTCGTGATCTACGCGGCCACGCCCGATTCCTTCGGCCCCGACGAGACCGCTCTCCTCACGGAGCTTGCCTCCGACCTCGCCTACGGCGTCGAGAGCCTGCGCGCGAAGGTTTCCGCCGCTCAGGGCGAGGCCGAGCGCCGCCGCCTCTGGGCCGCGGTCGAGCAGTCAGCGGAATCGGTGGTCATCACCGACGCGACGGGCGCGATCGAGTACGTGAACCCGGCCTTCACCGCGGTCACGGGATACTCGTCGGACGAGGCCCTGGGCCAGAACCCGCGGATCCTCAAGAGCGGCGTCCAGGGCCCCGCCTTCTATGCCGCCATGTGGGCAGCGCTGACGCGCGGGCAGTCGTTTGTCGGCGATCTGACGAACCGGAGCAAGGACGGCACCCTGTTCGAGGAGGAGGCGGTCATCTCGCCGATCCACGACGCGGCCGGCACGATCACGAGCTACGTCGCCGTCAAGCGCGACGTGACCCGGGAGCGAGCCCTGGAGGCCGCCCATCAGCGAGTCGCGCGGGAGCGCGCCGCCGTCACGGAGGCCATCGCCGCGCTGCCGGCGGGCGCGACGGCGGCGGACGTCGCCGGTGCGATCTGCCGGCAGATCGCCACCCTGTCCGGGGTCGCGAGCGCCTCGCTGGCCTACTTCACGCTCGAGGGGCCAGCCATGTCGCTCGCCTTCTTGCGGGCTGATGGGGTGGCCGTGCCGTTGCGCCGCCTGCCGCACGAGCGCAGCCGCACGCTGCGCGAGCGGGCCGAGGCGGGGCCCTGGGTCGAGGCCTGGGCGCGTCGGTCATGGCACCCCTACAGCAAGCTGCACGAGGATCTGGGAACCCGGGCCCTCGCCTACGCGCCGGTCCGTCACGGCGGCAGGCTCGTCGGGCTCCTGACCGCCACCTCGTCCGAGGCCGACGCTGTCGAGCGCTTCGCCGAGCTCCTGCCGACGCTCCTCGAGGTGGCGGCCGTCGCCGGCGTGCTCGTCGGTCCGGCGGTCGCGGACCTGACCGAGATGGGCGCCATCCGCGAGCGGATCGCCGGCATCGTCGCCACCGGGGCCTTCCGGCCCGTCTTCCAGCCGGTCGTCGACCTTGTGACGGGCGAGCACGTCGGCTTCGAGGCGCTGACCCGCTTCTCGAGCGGAGTCCCACCGGACCTGACCTTCGCCGACGCCCGGGCCGCGGGGCTCGAGGCCGACCTGGAGGTGGCGACGCTGGCGGCCGCCATCTCGGCGGCCCAGAGGCTGCCGGAGGGAGCCTGGCTCAGCCTCAACGTCTCAGCGGACCTCGTGGTCGGGGACCTCCGGCTCGCCGGCCTGCTGCGCGGGGCGCGCCGCCCGGTCGTGCTCGAGGTGACCGAGCACGTCTCGGTCGAGGACTACGGCGTGCTGCGCGCAGCGGTAGGCCGACTGCGCCCCCCGGTGCGCGTCGCCGTCGACGACGCCGGCGCGGGCGTCGCCAACTTCAATCACATCGTGGAGCTGCGGCCCGCGTTCGTGAAGCTCGACATCGGCCTCACCCGCGCCATCGACGCGGATCGCACGCGGAAGGCGATGGTTCTCGGGTTCCTGCACTTCGCGGCGGAGTCGCGCTGCCAGACGATCGCCGAGGGCGTGGAGACCCGGGCCGAGCTCGAGACGCTGCGCCGGCTGGGCGTCCCCCTTGCCCAGGGATACCTGCTCGGCCGGCCTGCTCCAGTCGAGACGTGGGCATCACCCCGGGGCTCGACCACGGGCGCCGTCGTCGAGGACATCCAGCAGCCCCCGGGGCGGACCGGTCGGGCAGGGTCTCGCGGGACGCCACCCGCGGCGCGGTCGGGTGGCTCGAAGCCGGCACGGCCACGCGCGTCTCACGCGACTGGGGACCCTGACGGTGACGCTCGGATGCGTTCCGGACAGGCGTCACTGGCTGGGCGATCGACACGCCTCCAGGTTCGAAAGCCGAGGACGTGACCGCGGCCTCCGGAATTGACCGGACCATTCACGAGCGCGCGAGCCTCCGTTGCATCGGGCTCGACGCCGCCGCCCGGGCCGGGGCCGATGCAACCGCTTACCCGCTCTGCCCGTGATCCATCTGGCGTGGCGGTCATCGTGTCCGCCGGCCACGGGGACGCTCAGCGGGAAGGTAGCCCTCAGCGGTGGCGCGTGCGGGCGCGACTGATCCACAGGGCGCCCGCGCTCGCGATGATCATCACGGCGACCAGGGCGGCGATGCCGGCGTCGAAGTCGAACGAGGCCGGATCGCGGCTGTTGGTCACCACGACCCGAGGTGTTGGCGGCGCGGTAGGTGCGCCCGATGTCGAGGCCGCGAGCGCCATCGGCGGCAGTTCGGACGCGCTCGTCACCGGGGCCGACGCCGCGGGGCTGGCCATCGGGACCGATGACGACGCCAGGGGCTCACTGACCGGGGGTGTCGGAGGCGGCGTCAGCGTGGCGTGCACGGTCGGTGTCGGGGTGGCCGCCCGCGCCCGGTCGGCGGCCGTCGCCACCGGCTGGATCGAGACCCAGTCGCCCTCCCAGGCCATCCGCACGCCCGCGTAGTGCCATGGGGTGAAGAACGCCTTCAGCTCGTGCCGAGTCAGCTTCGTGTCCGGGCGCATGTCGTACCCGTATGTGCGGCTCTGCAGACCCCACAGCGGGCCCACCACCCGGACGCTCGTGACGGTGAACCGGTTGGTGACGGCAGGGTCCGCCGTGGCCGTGAAGCCCGTGAGGATCCAGGCGTGGTTGCCATGCGAGACGGTGATCCCGACCGGCAGGTTCGTGAGCCGCAGGTTGCGCACCGCCGACCGGAGGGCGGACGAGAAGGTGCCGCTGGTGACGAGCTCGTAGCGCGTGTCGACGTAGTGTCGGAGACCGGCGGCCCAGCCGGCCGGATCCACGCCATCGGCGACCGGGATCTCGTAGCGGTTATGGCGCCGCATGTACGAGAAGTAGCGCTGCTGCGCGGAGCGCGAGTGGTCGGCCGTTCGGTCCGCGATGTTGCGGACGATCTGGACGTCGGCCGCGGTGCACCACAGCCAGCTGTGCTGGGTCGAGAAGACACCGCTCCGATACAGGTCGATGCCGCCCGTCCACCTGGGGAGGCGAGCAGCCGCCGACACGGGCGGGTTCGCCAGCGATAGGCAGAGCGCGGTGAGCACCGCCAGGAGCCCCAGGCCGCGCGCCCACGGGCGGCCAGGTTCGCGAGCCGGGCCGATCACACCGGTATCGTGACCCCGATCCCGGAATCGTGCGATCAGGCGTGCCGAACCGCTACCAGGACGGGCAGCCGGGAACGAGGACGGCCTCATCGTCGCCGGGCCAGGGCGGCATCGTGACCCCGATCGCCTGGAGCGACCGCTCGTCCGTCGCGCGGAACTGGAAGCGGGTGCCCGCCGGGATGGTGAGGCAGATCCCGGGCGCGAGCTCCACGATCTCTGACCGACCGTCCTGCTCGCGCCACATCTCCCCGCGGCCCGCGAGCACGTACCAGATCTCGGCGACCGTGCGGTGACGGATCGCCCTGGACACCGAGCCCGCCGGGAGCTCGAAATGCGCCATACCGCCCGCGTCGAGGGACAGCAGCACGCGCACGTCGGAGCCGTCGGGTGCCACCGTGGTCAGCTCCGGCGGCAGGGCCTTCGTCTGGAACGCCGGCATCGTGTCTACCTCCCCGCAGCCAGCTCTGTCAACGCTCCGCTGCCAGCTCCTCGAACAGCGTGAGCTGGAGTCCGCCCGGAGCGTCGAGGCGCGAGTTGAGCGAGCGCCAGGGTGTCTCGACGGGCGGGGCGATCAGCGTCGCGCCGGCCGCGGTCAGGGCATTCGTGGCGGCCGCGGCATCGGCCACCCGGAACGCCACGCGGACGTGACCCGCCACCCGCCGTCCGACCTCGAGACGGTCGATGTGCTCGGCGTGGGGAACGTCGGACAGCTCGAGCGTTGCCCGACCGGCGTCGAGGATCGACACCCGGCCGCCGCCGTCGTCGAATGCCCCGAGCTCGGGCAATCCGAGCACGTCGCGGTAGAAGCGCAGGGCTTCCTCGTAGTCGGGTGCGGTCACCACGAGCCGCATCTCCGCAACACCGTCAGCCATGAGCGTGCCCTCCTGGTGACCCCGAGCACCGCACCGCAACGATCAGACCCGGAGGCGGTTCCGTCGCCTCCGGGTCCTGGCCCGTCATTCGTGGCTGCGAACAGCGGGTTGCGGCCAGCCTAGCATCAGGCGTGGGCTCGCCGGGATCAGCGCCTCGGGGGCGCGGGTCCGCGCCTCCATCGCGGCCTCGCCTGCTATCGTGCGGCCATGGATCGGGAGGTCGAGCCGGGCGGGACCTCGCCGGCCGCGGACGCGGCGCCGATCGTGGTGCGCTGGCTCGGGCGGGTGCCCTACCGCGTCGCCTGGGACCTTCAGAAGCAGCTTGCCGCCGCACGCGCCGGCGGCCGGATCGGGGACCAGCTGTTGCTGCTCGAGCATCCGGCCGTGCTGACGCTGGGACGAAACGCGGATGAGGGGCACGTGCTCGCCTCGGAGACCGTCCTCGCTCAGCGGGGCATCGAGCTCCTGAGGGTGGAGCGAGGGGGTGAGGTGACGTACCACGGGCCGGGTCAGCTCGTTGCCTACCCCATCGTCCGGCTCACCGATCGCGCCCTCCTGCTGCGACCCTACGTGCGCGCCCTCGAGGCGGCCCTGGTGGCGACGTGCGCTGCGCATGGAGTGGCGGCCGATCGTCGTGACGGGCATCCGGGCTGCTGGGTCGATCCTGACGGTTCGACGCCGCGCAAGATCGGTGCGCTCGGTGTCCGCGTCGAGCGTGGCGTCACCTATCACGGGGTCGCGCTCAATGTCAGCGTCGACCTGCGCGACTTCGAGCTCATCGATCCATGCGGCATGCCCGGGCTCGTGTCCACGTCGATCGCGTCGGAGCTCGGCCGACCCGATCAGGCACCGACGACGGCCTCCGTGGCGCGCGCGGCCGCGGTGTTCGCGCCGGCACTTGCGCGGCAGCTTGGCGCGCTGGTCGCCGGCGACCTGCCACCGGACGCGGACCCCGCGCTCGAACGCGCATCACTGCAGCGGCTGGTCGCCGCTACGGCGGCCTGAGACCGGCGGCGACGGACGATGAGCCAGGGTCTGTTCGAGCTTCGGAAGGATGCGATCACGGGCTGGTGGGTGGCGACCGTCATCGACCGGACCTTCGCGCGTGAGCGGTTCGCCCTCACCGCCGGGCGAGTCGAGGACCGGGACGACTGCTTCAACTGCCGGCTTCCACCGGGCGACGGAATCCGCCTCCGCGTGCTCAAGGATTTCGCGTTCTCGGTCGCCGGCACCGAGGACGAGGCGCGAGCCAGGGACGGAACGGTGACCCAGGTCACGATGGGCGAGGCGCGCGCGGCCGGGTCGTGGCGCACCGTGGTCGCCCCACCCGGCGAGCATCGCGCCCTCCAGGCTGTCGGCAACGAGATCATCGAGGGGTTGCTTCGTCGCTGTCGTGACGAGATCGTCGTGGCGCGCCAGACGCAGCGAACGCAGCACCTCCAGATCGTCCAGAACTGGGGTGCCCAGGCCGGCGCTCGGACGAACCACCTGTGCTTCGACCTGTACGACCTCCCGCAGATCCCGCACCGGATCGCGGAGGAGCTGGGCGGCGCGGCACGGTTCCTGATCCGGGAGGGGGAATGCCCCTACTGCCGCCTCGTCCGGGACGAGGTCCGCCGCTCCGACCATCTGCTGTACGCGGACGACCACGCGGTTGCGTTCGCGCCGTACGCGTCGCGATCACCGTTCGAGGTCTGGGTCGTGCCACGCCGCCACGACGCGGACTTCGCGCGCGCGACGGATCCTGACCTGGCTGCCGCTGCGGAGGCGCTGCGCCGGGTGCTCGGCCGGCTCGCGGCGAGCCTGGACGCGCCACCCTATAACCTGATCCTGCACAGTGCGCCGCTCCATGAGCAGGTCGACTCGACCTACCACTGGCACTGGGAGATCCATCCGCGGCTGCGAGAGATCGCCGGCCTCGAGCTTGGCACCGGACTGCCGGTCAACCCCGTGTCCCCCGAGGACGCGGTCGAGGAGCTCCGATCGAATGTCGGTCCCGATATTGGCAGGGACGGATGACGCGATGGACCAGGAGGGGGGACCGAACCGTCACATGCGCGGCACGTACCGCGTCACACCAGACCGAGGCCGGTGGCTTCAGGTCGGCATGCCCAGCCGGACCCCATGTGTGGAGCATTCGTGGTCGCAGACCCCTTCGAGCTTGAGTCGCAGCAGCCCCTGTCCGCGGGTCTCCGTGTGAGCACCGCCTGGGACCGCGACGAGGCCTACCGATTCGTCGAGGATCTGTTTGCGAAGCACCAGCACGAGATCTTTGCGTACCTGTTCCGGATGCTGCGCGACGAGGAGCTGGCCGCCGATCTGACGCAGGACGCGTTCGTCAAGGCCTACCGCGCGTATGACTCGCTCCAGAAGCCCGAGAATGCCCGCGCCTGGCTGTATCAGATCGCCCACCGCGTCGCGCTCGACGACCTGCGGCGACGCAAGATCGTGCGCTTCGTGCCGCTGGCCGGCGAGGCGCGCAGCACGGCGCCGTCCGCTGAGCACCTCGTGATGGATGCGCGCCTGTCCGGCGAGCTTCAGCGGGCACTGGAGCGCATCCCCGAGCGACAGCGATCGGCGCTGCTCCTCGCCGAGCTCCATGATCTGACCGGCCTCGAGCTCGCGGCGACCCTCGGCGTCTCGCACGTCGCGGCCCGGGCGCTCCTGACGCGCGCACGGGAGAGCCTGCGTCGTGCCCTGGCGGCCGAGCGCCAGGCGATCGTCGACGCGGAGGCGGCCGCGGATGCGGCACGAGCCACCGATCCCGGTCCGCGATCGAGGAACGGGTCATGAGCCGCCTCGGGTGGCGCGCCGCACGACGCGAAGCCCGCGAGCACGAGCGCGCGCGCGAGCTCGCGGCCCGGCGCATGGACGAGACGCTCGCCGCGTTGGACGCGACATGGCTGTCGACGCACCTCGCACGCTGTGCGGCGTGCACTGCCGTGGTGGCCGAGTACGATGCCCAGCGGAAGGCCCTTCGTGCGCTACGGTCCGAGCTGCCCGAGCCTCCCCGTGATCTGTGGGCGCGCACGGCCGCGTCGATGGACGCCGTCGGCCATGTGAGTGTGCACTCACGGCGCAGCTGGTCACTGCCGCTCGCACCGGTCGCGGCCGTGCTCGTGGTGGCGATCGCCGTTGGCGCCGGTCTCCTCAACTGGTCGGCGAGGCTGCCCGGGAGCACGACCAAGGGCGACGAGCCGGATGCGACCCCGATCGCACTCGCGGCGGGCGAGCTCCAGGTGATCAGTCGGGGCGAGGACGGATCCGTCGAGATCCTGTCCAGACAGCTCGACCAGGTGTGTCCTGTGGGTGCGCAGAGCTGCGGCCTGTCCACGACGCTCGACGTGACGCAGTCGGCGCGACTCGAGGGGACGGCGAACCTCGACGCCATCATCTCCCCGCGGCAGGACCGGCTCGTGGTCCTGGAGCGGAGCACGGGATCACAGCGCGTCTACGTGCTTCCGATGGCGACCCCGGTCGGGTCAAGCCCATCTGCGGCGCCGGGGTCCGGCGCAACGCCGCCTGGACCGACGGTGGGCACGACTCGACCGTCGGCGACGCCCGAGGCAACGCCGGGCGACACCGCCACGACAGCAACCGCCACGACAGCATCGGAATCGGCCGCCCCCGCCACACCGGCGAGCTCGCCGTCACCGGCCGACGAGACGCCACCCGTAACCTCCGAGCCGTCGCCGTCGTCATCCGCCGCCCCGTCCCCCGGCGAGACGCCGTCCGCATCGCCGCCGGTGCAGACCAACGAGCCGGGGGCGTCGCCGCCCGCATCACCGAGCGAGACGACCGAGCCCGTCACCCCGGCCCCCAGCGTCGAGGTGTCGCCCGGACCCGATGGCGCGATCGAGATCGCTCGCGACGTCACGCTGGTTGGCGCGTCGGCTGCCTACTCGGACGACGGCGATACGTTCGCGTTCTCGGCGCGTCCTGCGGACGGCTCGACCGGCCCCGACATCTACATCTGGCAGGCGGGCGATGCTCGGGCCGTCGCGATCACCACCGACCATCGGTCAGTGTTCGCGGGATGGCTGGGCGACAAGGTCCTGGTGAGTCGGGTCACCGACGGCGTTCCAACCACGGCGATCCTCGACCGTTCGACGAACGAGGAGCAGCCGGTCGGCAACGACACGATGTGGCGTCCCACGGTCTCGCCCGATGAGCGTGTCGCGGCGTGGTGGGACGGCACCGTGAAGCTCGGCGATGACGGGCTCACCTGGGTACCCGACCAGGGGAGGTTGGTCCTGGCCCCGTGGCCGGATGCCGGGCAGGATGCACAGGTCCTGACTGAAGGCCCGATCAGCGGCTGGGAGGTCAAATGGGACCCCACCGGCTCCGTGGTGGGCGTGTGGGTGTCCGACGCGGGTCCTGACGAGGCCGGGCGCCTCAGCCTGTATACGGTCGATCCGGAGACGGGGCTGGCCGACCTGTCGGACCCGATCCTGGCCGACGCCCCTGCCTTTGCAGGCTTCTCGCTTCGCACGGGTCGCCTGGCCTGGTCGTCCCCGGAGGAGGGCGGTGACACGAGCGTCGAGGTGCTCGCCTGGCAGGGCAAGACCGTCGGCCGGCTGCAGCTGTCCACCCTGAGGGGAGCCACCGTCGTTCGCTGAGCCTGGCGAGTCCGGCTGACATGCCTATCCGTGGCCGGCACGCCGTCGAACCGTGGGCGGCCGCGCGTCGCAACCCGCGGATCGGCAACATGGGCTAACCTCTCCGGCGTATGCGACGCAGAACGGTCGTCGCGACCGCGGCGCTCATCGCCGCGTTCGCACTGGCCGGGCTGCCGGTCCCCGCGGGCTCGAGAACGTTCTCGACCGCCCCGGCGCTCGATCCGGCGGCCTTCTCTACGGTCACCATCCCTGCGAACGCCCCGACCACGCTGGTCCCGGGCGCGGATGACCCTGCCCTGAAGTCGGCCGGCCACATGGCGAGCGACACGGGGTTCGCGGAGCCCGGCAATGCCCCCGACAGCCCGTCCTCGCGTCCGCGAGTGGTACAACCTCCCGCCCCGGCCAGAAGGGACTGGAAGAAGCCCAAGTACACGATCTCGGGCTATGCGTCGTTCTATGACAACGGGACGACCGCGATGCGCCTCCCGCGTGGCACCGTGGTGCGGATCTGTGGCGCCGGCGGCTGCATCCAGCGGACCGTCACCGATTACGGACCGGTCAAGAAGATCCGGGTGGTGGATATGTTCCGGCCGGACTTCTTCCAGATCTGTGGATGCCCGTCGTGGTCGGGCACGACCAAGGTCACGGTCTCGATCTACTAGCCACGGTCGGGCGCCCGGACCAGCATTGGACGGCACAAGATGCCAGCTGATGAGCTGCCGTTGTGGCCGGCCCGGCACCCATCCGGCGCGCTAGACTGAGCTCGATTTCCGCGCCGGTCCCGTGAGGCCGGGTGGCCCCGTGAGGCCGGGAAGGAGGAGCAGCCCCGTGCGTCGCTGCAGGACCCGCACATGAGTGGCCGCCGGATCATGGCGCCCGAGGATGTCCGGCGGGCGATCATCCGGATATCGCACGAGATCGTCGAGAAGCAGGCGGGTACCGAGGGTCTGGTCCTGATCGGGATCCAGCGCCGCGGCGTGCCGCTCGCGAAACGCGTGGCGGCGGCGATCCTCGAGCACGAAGGGGCCGCCCTTCCGGTCGGTGCGCTCGACATCACCTTCTACCGCGACGATCTGTCGCTGGTCGCGCAGCAGCCGATCGTCAAGGGCACCCAGATCCCGTTCGACCTCAATGGGCGCACGGTCGTGCTGGTCGATGACGTCCTGTTCACGGGTCGCACGATCCGAGCCGCGATGGACGCCCTCATCGACTTCGGGCGCCCACAGGCGATCCGGCTGGCGGTGCTGGTCGATCGTGGCCACCGGGAGCTGCCCATCCGCGCTGATCACGTGGGCAAGAACGTGCCCACGTCGCGCGAGGAGCTGGTCCGGGTCCTGGTGGACGAGATCGACGGCGAGGACGCGGTCGAGATCGAGCGGGTGCCTGCGCTCGAGACGACCGACGGTGCGCGCTCATGACCACCGAGGTCGAGCGTCCCGACGCGATCGCGCCCGCCCCGGCCGCCTGGAGCCATCGCCACCTGCTCGACGTCGACGGGTTGTCGAGGGCCGATATCGAGCTCGTGATGCGGACCGCCGACGAGATGCACGAGGTCCTGGCGCGTCCGATCCCCAAGGTGCCCGCGCTTCGCGGTGTCAGCGTGACGATCCTGTTCTACGAGGCGTCGACGAGGACCCGGGTGAGCTTCGAGGTCGCCGCCAAGAACCTGTCCGCCGACGTCGTCAACGTCGCCGCCGCATCATCGTCGGTGTCGAAGGGGGAGTCCCTGATCGATACCGTGCGCACGCATCGAGGCGCTGGGCGCCGACATGCTCGTCATGCGTCATTCGGTGTCCGGGGCTCCGTACCTGGCGGCCGAGGTGTTCGGCGGACCGGTGCTCAACGGGGGTGACGGCTGGCACGCACACCCGTCGCAGGCGTTGCTCGACCTGTACACGCTCCGCTCGCGGCTGCCCGGCGGCACGCTCGACGGGCGCAAGGTGGTCATCCTGGGTGACGTGCTCCACTCCCGGGTGGCGCGCTCCAATCTGTGGACCCTCACCGCGATGGGGGCCGATGTGTGGCTGTGCGGTCCGGCCACGCTGCTCCGCGGGTTCGAGGGCTGGGCGGCCCGTGGCGCGGCCGGGCGCGCGTTCACCGTGACCTCGGACCTCGACGCGGCGCTGCGCGACGCGGACGTGGTGATGGCACTCCGGATCCAGAAGGAGCGGATGGCGTCGGGGCTGCTGCCCTCGCTGCGCGAGTACGCGGCCCGATACGGGCTGACGCACCAGCGGCTCGGGGCCGCGAGGCCCGATGTGCTCGTGATGCACCCGGGGCCGTTGAACGAGGGTGTCGAGATCGCGCCGGACGTTGCGACCGACCCTCGCTCCGTGGTGACGGCGCAGGTGGCCAACGGGGTCGCGATCCGGATGGCGCTGCTGTACCTGCTGGCCGGCGCTCGTCGAGCGGAGGGTGCGGCATGAGCCCGCTGGGGGAGACTGCCGACGGGCTTGTCGTGCGGGGCTGGGCGGTCGACCCGGAGGCCGGACGTGAGGGCGCGGCGGAGATCGAGGTCACGTCGGGGACCCTGGAGCGACTGACCTGGCTGACGGGCAGCGACGCGGAGGCCGTGAGCTCCGAGGGCACGTTGCTGCTGCCCGGCCTGGTCGACATCCACGCCCATTTCCGCGAGCCGGGCAACGAGGATGCGGAGACGGTCGCGACAGGCCAGCTCGCGGCTGCCCACGGCGGGTTCACGACGGCCTGCCTGATGCCCAACACGACCCCCACGATCGACGAGCCGTCGGTGGTGGCCATGGTCGAGCGTGCGGCCGCGGCCTCGGGGTCGCCGGTCCGCGTGCTCGTGCATGGAGCGGTGACCCGGGGCCGTGGCGGCGAGACGCTGGCCGCGCTGGGCGAGCTCGCCGATGCTGGTGTCGTCGGCTTCTCCGATGACGGCTCGCCCGTCCAACCGCCGGCGATCATGCACAACGCGCTGGCGTACGCGGGCGCCCTGGGGCTGCCGATCTTCGACCATCCCGAGGACGTCTCGCTCACCGAAGGGGCGCAGGCCTCGGAGGGCTACGTGGCGACGGTGCTCGGACTCAAGGGCTGGCCGGTCGCGGCGGAGGCGTCATCGGTCGCGCGGTCGATCGCCATCCTGGCCGACGTCGTCCGCGACGTGCCCGGAGCCCACCTTCACCTGTGCCACGTGTCGACAGCCGCGACCATCGCCCACGTGCGGGCCGCGAAGGCGGCGGGGCTGCCGGTCACGTGCGAGGTCACGCCGCACCATCTGGGGTTCACCGACGAGTGGGTTGCCGGCGCGCGGCGCTGGGCGTGGGAGGCACTGGACGCCGACGGCCATGCCCGTGATCCATGGACGGATGGTGCGCTCGTCGCCGCCCCCTTCGACGCGGCGATGCGCGTCAACCCGCCGCTTCGATCGGCCGAGGATGCCGCGGCGTGCATGGCGGCGCTCGTCGACGGCACGGTCGATGCGATCGCCACCGACCACGCACCCCACCGGGAGGTCGACAAGCACGTCGAGTTCGGCTGGGCGGCGAACGGGATCAGCGGCATCGAGACGGCGTTGGACGTGGTTCTGGCGGCGGTGGACGCCGGCCGGCTGACGCTGGCTCGCGCGGTCGAGCTGTTGACGATCGGCCCGGCGCGGGTCCTCGGGGAGCGCCCGGGGGTCAGGCCGGGGCTCCGCGTGGGCGAGCCGGCGGATCTCGTGGTGATCGACCGCGGTGCGTCCTGGACCGTCAGCCCTGACACGCTCCGCTCCAAGGGCAAGAACTCGCCGCTGCTCGGTCGGGAGCTGCGGGGAGTGGTGCGGCTCACGCTGGCCGGCGGCCGGGTCGCCTTCGCCGAGTAGCCGCGGTCAGGGCTCGATCGAGTCGCCGATCGGGGTCCGAGCAGCCGTGGATGCGTCCGGCATGGTGCCGGTCGGCTGCGAGCCGGCAGGCGGCCGTTGGTGGCGGCGCCGGGGCGTCTGCATCCGCAGCGCGATGAGGCCGACGACCGTCAGCCCGGCGCTGGTCACCAGCAGCGCGACGATGTACGGGATCGCCGGCTCGGTGCTCAGGTCGTACGGGGCGCCGGCGCCGGTCGTGGCACCCGCGCTCGACGCCGGGTCGCGCGGATCGTCGGCCAGCACCGGACCCGCCCCGGCGAGGGCGATGGCGGCCGTCACCAGCCACGTGGCGGCGAGCAGCGAGAGCACCCGGGTCATGGGGACGTTGTAGCGGCGCGTGGTGCGCTGCGACACCCCTCGATGGTCAGGGATGCTCCGCCAGGCGGCGCAGCGTCGAGAGCAGGCGATCGATATCGGCCTCCGTCGTCAGGTAGTTGACGACGCCGGCGCGCAGGTACGTGTGGCCGCGCAGGGTCGTCGTCGAGAGCCAGCCGTCGCCGGAGGCTTCCAGCGCCGCCGCGAGCCGATCCTGGTGGGCGTCCAGCTCGCGGTCCGGCATCCGGGCGGCCGCCGCGGCACCGCCGGGGAGATGCCGGAAGCACACCACCGAGAGCTCCGGCTCGGGCGGGAAGGCGTCGAGGTCGTCGGCCTCGGCACACCGCTCGGCCAGGTAGCCGGCGATGTCCACGGTGCGCTCCACCAGCCGGCCCAGACCCGCCGTGCCCAGGTGCTTCCAGGTGACCCACAGCTTGAGCGCGCGGAAGCGACGCGTGCCCTCGAAGCCGAGCTTGTAGAAGTTGAGCTGGTCGCCCTCGTCGGCATGCCCCTCGTCCGTCGTCGGGCGGCCGGTCGCCTCGCCGCCGCGGTAGTACTCCGGCGACCAGTCGAAGGTCTCGCGCAGGTGGCGCCCATCGCGCACCACCAGGGCGCCGATGTCGTAGGCCTGGAAGAACCACTTGTGGGGGTCGATCGTGACCGAGTCAGCGAGGTCGAGGGCGGGCACGCGGGCGGCATCGCGGGCCGACAGCCGGGCCGCGCCGCCGTACGCCGCATCGACGTGGAGCCACAGTCCCTCGCTGCGTGCGAGCACCGCGAGCTCTTCGATCCGATCGACCGCGCCCGTGTTGGTCGAGCCGGCGACCGCGGCGATGGCGAGCGGACGCAGGCCCCGCGCCCGATCTGCCTCGATCGCCTGCCGAACCGGCTCCGCGTGGAGCCGGAACCGCTCGTCCGTCGGGAGCGGCACCAGCGTGTCGGACGGGAAGCCGAGCTCGCTCAGCGCGCGGCCGATCGAGAAGTGCGCCTGATCGCCCGCGTAGACGCGAACCCCTTCGAGCGCCGAACCCCTGGGTGGGCGGTCGAGGCCAGCCAGCCGCCGGAGACCGATGTCGCGGACCAGGGCCATCGCGAGGAAGTTGGCCATCACCCCGCCCGAGGTGCACAGCCCGAACGCTCCGTCGCCGTAGCCCACCAGGTCGCACAGCCAGCGGACGACCTCCTCCTCGACGAACGCCCCGACGGGCCCGGCGTGCCAGACGTCGACGCCCTGGTTGAGCCACTGGGCGAGCACCTCCCCGGTGATCGAGGCAAGCAGCGGTGGTGGCGTGAAGTAGCTCAGCGCGCGGGGGTGGTAGCTGTTGAGGGTGTGGGGCGCGATCCGGCGCGTGAACTCGGCGAGCACGTCGTCGATCGGGACGGGGCCGGCTGGCGCCTGGACGGGGCCGCCGGACGGACCGAAGTACGCGCGCCGCAGGTCGCCGTACCCCGTGGGCAGGCCCATGGCTCGCACCATCGCCTCGTCGTAGAGCCAGTCCAGCGCGGCCCGCCAGGTGGCCTCGCCGGCTCGCTCGAGGGCCGCGCGAGAGGTGGCCGGGTCGCGCACGCCGATGAGCTCGGGCTCCGGGTGCCAGCGGAAGGGCAGGAGCGGATCGTCGATCACCGGGTCGTCGTCCATCGCCCTGAATCGTAGTGGCGATCGCGCCTCGCGCGGCGGCCGTCCCTGCACACGCGGTGTCGGCGGTACAGTGGCCCGGTGACATCCCCCGAACGACCTGCCTCGGTTCGACCTGTCGAGTACAAGGGTGAGCCGCTCGATGCCGCTCGCGGCCCCGGTCTCGGCTGCTTCCGGTTCCAGCTCGTCCTGCTGGCCGTGCTGGTCGTGCTCACGCCGCTGTCGGTGGCCTGGAGCTGGCCGATCGAGGTCAGCGTGGCCCTGCTGCTGATCACGCTGGTGCTGCTGCTGTTCGCCGGGCAGACCGTGATCTTCCTGCTGCGGCTCGTCGCGGCCGACCGGCGAGAGGGCCGGCGGCGGCCCTTGAGCAGCGCCACGCCGACGGTGGGCGAGCTCGAGGACGAGGCCGGGGATCGGGCCGAGGACGCCGCTCGCCGCGGCTCCGCGGATCTGTTCCGGAGCGAGCCGGGCGGTCGGACCGGCGAGCTGTCGCCGGAGGACGGCGACAGCGTGTCGTCAGACGATCGGGCGGGCGATCAGGGCATGCAAGAATAGGCGCGCCCATCGTCCACGTTCATCGGGAGGTTGTCGGCTCGGTGCCAGTGCTCGCGACCTACTTCTCCGTCCGTCGCGGCCGGGATCCGTTCTTCAAGTTCTTCATGAAGACGATCTTTCCGCGCCAGGTGAAGGAGTACGAGGAGAAGTTCGGCATCCGCTTCATGGGCTGGTACAACGTCGCCCACGGCTGGGATTTCGACAACGTCATCCTGCTCGACCTGCCCGACTACGCCACCCTCGACCGCCTCGAGGCGGATGAGGCCACACGCGCGCTCGGGCATCGGGCCGGCGAATGGATCTTCGAGCGGCATCACTCGATGTTCCTCCGGGAGCGCCTCGGACCGGACCTCGAGTACCACGGGTGAAGGAGGCGTTCGGATGGACGTGAGCCGGAACGACATGCTCAGCGAGCTCGCCAACGACGCCGCCCTCGAGCGAGGGGACTTCATCGTCCAGGCGACGGAGCAGCTGAGCAAGTTTCTCGATCGCAACCGGGGCCGGATCGCGGCCCTGGGTGGGCTGACCCTGATCGACGAGGACCCCGACTTCCTGTCGGTCGCCCCGGACGGGACGTTCCGGGTCCGGAGCCGGTACGAGGATCCCGACACGGGCGAGTGGATCTCGGACACCGAGGTCGTGGAGTCCGCATCGGAGCTGGTCGATCTGTACAACCCGGCCGAGGTGTTCCAGGCGTTCGCCGAGGCGGCGCGCGAGACCGCAGGCCTGGGCGTGGAGCCGACGGCCACCGACGAGCTCATGGCCACGGCGGGCATCTCGCCCGAGGAGACGTTCGCCCTGAGTGACGAGGGCGATGCCTATGCGGGCGCCGCCGACTCGTGGGCCGCGGCGCAGCCCGTGGTCGCCGAGGCGGAGGACGAGGAGTCCGCCGCGACCGCGATGTACAACCTCGCGCTCGACTACCAGGAGCGCAGCCAGCACAACGAGGCGCGCCTGCTCGACCAGTTCGAGGAATCCGCCTCCCGGTTGGCGGAGCTGCTGGGCGACATGATCATCGTGGACGACGAGGACGAGCGGCTCGTGCTCGGCTCGTCGGGGCACTTCCGGGCGGAGGTGCTGCCCGAGGATTCCGAGGGTGAATGGCGCGAGCTGACCGCGTCCGATGATCTGGTCGAGTTCTACGACCCGACCGACATCTTCGGCGATCTCGCGGACTCGCTGGCGGAGGCGTTCCCTGGCATCGCCCCCGACTTCGATGCGGAGCGAGAGCCCGACGAGGCCGGCGCCGAGTCGTCCGATGCGCCAGACGGCAAGGCCGGCGATGCGGGCGATGACAAAGGCGACGGGGACGATGCCGCGGACCACGGCTCGGACGACGACCTCCGGTCGTAGCGGCTCGTCCGGCTCGGATCTGCCCGCCTCGGGACCGCGCGGGCCGTCACTCCGGGGCGGGCCGCCGACACCGGGCGCGGTCGCCGAGCTGCAGGAGATCAGGGAGATCCTGCCCGACCAGTGGCAGGTGTCGTGGCATGCGCCGTCGATCGCGGCCGGCGCCCGGCCGGGCCAGTACGTGCACCTGCGGACCATCGAGGCCGGCGGCCTGCCGCGGCGACGACCGCTGCCGATCGTCGCGGCCGATCCGGTCAGCGGCAGCGTGTCTGTTCACGTGTCCGGCCCGGCGGCGCCCGGTGACTGGCCGGGATCGCTGCGGGTCGGCGACGCGGGCGATCTGCTCGGGCCGTTCGGCCGGCCGTTCGAGATCGATTCTCGCTCCCGCCATCTGCTGCTGATCGCTGACGGGGAGATGATCGCCGGCCTGCGCTTCCTCGCCGACGGGGCGGTCCGTGACGGTCGCTCCGTGGCGCTCCTGCTGGGCGCCGCCACCGCGGCCCGCGTGCATCCGTCGCGGCTGCTGCCCGACGAGGTCGAGTACGTGGTCGCCACGGCCGACGGCAGCCTGGGTCACGCGGGCTCGGCGCTCGACCTGGTGACGGACTACGAGGCGTGGGCCGACCAGGCGTTCGCCGCCGGGCCGCCGGCGATGCTGGCGGCGCTGGCGCATCTGGCCACGGGCCGCCGCGGCCGGCTCGGGGTCGCCACGCTGGGTCGCAAGCGGGGCGGCGGGCGGGTGATCGCCCCCGGGTCACCGGAGGCTCGCCGCCGGGCGTGGCTCCAGGTGGTCCTGCCGCAGACCGTCGGCTGCGCCGCCGGGACGTGCCTGGGCTGCGCGGTCGCGGGCGCCGCCGGCGGCTCGCTGCGGGTCTGTCGCGAGGGCCCGGTGTTCGCGGCCGGCGAGCTGTCGCCGGCCACCGGCACCGCGCGCGGCGGCGACGGAACGCGATGAAGCCGAAGCGCCGGGTCGTACCCGGGACCGGGACCCGCAGCCGCCGCACGCCGACCGTGCGCCGGATCAAGTCCGCCATCGTGCCTGTGCCCAGGGTGGCGCCGCCGCCGGCGGGCGCTCCGCCGCAGGGGAGCGGTCGGTCGCCGGTTCGAGGCGGGACGGCATCGCCCGGTGCCCTCGGCGGATCGGTCGATCGAATCGGCGCCCCGGGCTCCCCGGGGCCGATCGATGACTCACCGGTCGAGCTCGCGGTCGACCTGGGTCGCGGGCTGACGCTCGGCAACCCGATGATCGCGGCGGCCGGCGCCTTCGGGTACGGGGTCGAGGTTGCCGACCAGGTGGACCTCGGCCGTCTCGGAGCGCTGGTCACGCGCGGGACCACCGTCAGGCCCAACGCCGGTCACCCGGCGCCGCGCATGATCGGGATCCCGGCCGGTCTGCTCGGCGGAACCGGGCTCCAGAACCCCGGGGTCGAGCTCGTCCTCGAGCGCTACGCACCAACCTGGGCCGGCTGGCCGGTGCCGGTGATCGTGAACCTCGGTGGCTGGTCGATCGGCGACTTCGTGGAGCTCGCCCGTCGATTCGACGGCGCGCCCGGTGTCGCCGGCCTCGAGCTCAACCTTGCGTGCCCCAACGGAGCGCGCAGCGGGACGGCATTCGGGCTCGATCCGTCCGGCTCGGCCTCGCTGGTGGCCGCGGTCAGACGGGCCACAGAGCTGCCGGTCATCGCCAAGCTCACGCCGCTGGCAACGGGGGTGCGCGAGATCGCGCGCGCCGTGGAGGCGGCGGGGGCCGATGCGATCAGCGCCGTGAACACGCTCCCGGGGCTGGCGCTGGGACCGGACCGGGACGGGCCGGCCCTGGGCGTTCCGTACGGCGGCATGTCGGGACCTGCGATCCGACCGGTCGCGCTGCGCGTCGTGTACGAGATCTCGCAGGTCGTGGACATCCCGGTGATCGGGATCGGCGGCGTGGCCGGGATCGACGATGTGCTTGACCTGCTGGCGGTCGGCGCCACGGCGGTCGGGGTGGCGACGGCGGCGCTGGCTGACCCGATGCTGCCCGTTCGCCTGGCGGATGCGCTCGCCGACGCATGCCGAGTGGCCGGGGTCGGCTCGGTGCAGGAGCTGGTGGGAACGGCGCTGCCCGGCCGGCCCGACGGGCCATCGGAACGGGGTGCGGAGTACGCCCCGTGATCGGACCGCTGCTCGGTGCCTGGCTGCTGGCGCTCAGCGTGATCACCGCCCTCGCCTACGCCTACGACAAGATCGCGGCGCCCCGCGGTGGCCGGCGCATCCGCGAGCGAACGCTGTGGGCGCTGTGTCTCGCGGGCGGGGTGGGCGGTGCGTGGCTCGTGTTCCTGGGGCTGCGTCACAAGACGCTGCACCGCTCGTTCTGGATCGTGCAGTCCGTCGCGACCGTGCTGTGGGTCCTGGTCGTCGTCGCGATCCTGGTGCGCTGAGCCCGACCATGGCCGACCGGTCGCCTGGGTCGAACCCGACAGCATCGGACCCCGAGGGATCGCGGCCGGTGTCGCTCGAGCGTGGCGACGTTCCGCCGCCGCGCGATCTCCGGGTGGAGCCGACGGCCCTGCCGGCCCCGCGCGCTGCGCGATGGCGCGCGCTCGCGGCCGGGGCAGTGGTCGTTGCCGTCATCGGGATCGGCATCGCCCTGGCATCGCTCACACCGTCGAGGCTGGAGCAGGCAGACCGTCCGTCGGTTCCCGGAACGAGTGAGCGAGTGGCGACGGTGCCGTCCGCCGCGCCCGACGCTCGGCCGTCCGCCGCGCCCGGATGGCCGGCCCCGGCGGACCCGGCTCCGCTCACGCCGCAGGCGCTGAATCAGGGGGTGATCGACGGCAGCCTCGACGGTAGTCTGGTGTTCCTCCGCGGCCGGCTGGGCCCGGTGGACCAGACCTGTGACCCGGGCCGGGACGTCCGGTGCGCGACCGAGACCATCCAGGGGCTCGACGTGCCGTTGATGCTTGCGCCTGCCCTCGCCTATGCGCAGGCGCCGCTGCCCGGAGCCGTGCTCGTGACGCGTCCGGACGCCGGGCGGCTCGTGTACCTCGGCGCGCTGAGTCCAGACCCCGTGACGTCGATGACCGGGTTGTTGACGAGCCGGCCCGGTCGACCGTTCCTGGTGACCTTGTCGCCCGTGGGCGGCTGGCTGCTCACCGATCCCCACGGTCTGTGCACTCCGGCCGCCGATGGCGGCCGCTGCCCCGTGTCACCGCCGTTCCTGGCCGACGATCGCCCGCTGCGCAACGGCACCGTGGTGTCCGATCGGGGCTCGGTCGTCGCGCTGGAGGCCGGCGCCGTGGGGTTGGGGGATGGAACCACGCGTCTGGTTGGGACGTTCCTCGTGCGTCACGCAGTCCACCAGAGCTGCGAGGCTCCGGCGTTCACCGGCGCCGCCGCTGGTGGCGACGCCGCGGCCGCGACGCCCAGCTCGTGCCCGGCGCATGTCACGTTCACCTGGGATGTGGTGGCGCGCCTCGAGGGCGTGCGTCGGTTCGAGGTCACGATGCCCTGACCGCCCCGTCGCCCAGGGCATGCGTCCAAGGCGGCCGGATCTCGGGTGAGCCCGGCGCAGATTCGGGTGAACCCGCCGCACATGTGATGACTCCTGTTCAGTGGGAGGGTGATGGAGGCGTTGACCGACCCGGAGCGGATCGGGCGGGCCAGGCGAGGCGACGCCTCCGCCTTCGAGGCCCTGGTGGAGGCACGGATCGGACCCATGACGCGCACGGCGATGGCGATCCTGGGACGCGAGGACGAGGCGCTCGAGGCCGTCCAGGATTCCCTGATCGCCGCATGGCGCGAGCTCGCCGCGCTTCGCGATCCGGCCGCGTTCGACGCGTGGCTCACCCGCATCCTCGTCAATCGCTGCCGGCGCGGGCTGCGGCGCATCGGCACCCGCCGCGTCCGCGAGGTCCCGGCCGAGCTGATGAGCGAGGACGCCTCGCCGCACAGCCCCGATGTGGCGGCCGCCGTGGTCGACCGCCGCTCGCTGGAGCGGGCCTTCGAGCGCCTGTCGGTGGAGGAGCGGACGATCCTCGTTCTGCATCACCTCGATGGCCGGTCCGTCGCCTCGATCGCGGAGGTCCTGCGGATCCCGGTGGGCACCGCCAAGTCGCGCCTGTTCGCAGCGCGCGCCGCGCTCGAGGGCGCCCTCGCGCGGGAGGAGGCGCGGTGATCGGCCGGCACGGCGACCGGCCATCCGTCAGCGACGAGGACCTGCGCGGGATGCTCGAGGCTCGCGCCGGGTCGGTTCGCCCGGATGCGGGGCGCGACGTACGGATCGTCGTGCACGAGGCGCTTCGCGTGCCACGGGGTGGTGGTGGGTTCAGCGTGCTGCCGGTCAGCGTCACGGGCGGCGGGTCACGTCAGCCGGCGGGATGGGCGGCCGCGGTGATGGTCGCCGTCCTTGCGATCGCGGTGCTCGGCGGGCGGCTGGGCTCTGGTCCGGCCGCGGAGACCGCGGCACCGTCAGGGTCGCCGTCGGTGCCACCGTCCCAGGCGTCCGAGCCGGTGACGGCGGCGGTCGACCGGTCGCCGCTGCGCCTGCTGAGCGCGCAGGCATTCGGGGACGCGCTGTCGTCCGGCGCGCTCCAGGGACAGGTCGTGGTCGTGCGCGGGCGCTTGCGAAATCAGCCAGCTTTCTGCGCGGGGAGATCGACCGCGCCGTGTCTGGTGGCGATCGACGGGCTCACCGGCGTCCAGGTGCTGCCCGCGGACACGATGGATGCGTCGGATTGGGAGCCCGCCGTCGAGCGCTCGGTCGGTCAGGCGTTCGCGGTGCGCGTCGCCCAGAGCGGGCGGCTGCTGTTCCTCGGCTACCTGCGCAACGATCCCGTCGAACCCATCTCGGCTGATCGCATCAGCCCGGTGGTGCCGGCGGCCGATGAGGTGGTGGTGGTCGCAGGTCGCCTGGTCAACGAGGCTGACGGCCACCGGCTGACGGCGCCCGTCAACGGCGGGGTTGCCAGCGTCCCCGTCGACGTCAGCGCGGATTCCGGCCTGCGGCGCACCGGAACGATCGGGCCAATCCGGTTCCTCGTCCGGGGTCATGCAGGGTCGCTCGGCATCGTCGGCGCGATCGACGCCTCGACCCCGAGCGTGACGTTCCCAGACCAGATCGTCACCTCGAGTTTCGAGCCGTGGTCGCCGTCCGAATCCCCGACCCTGGCGGTCGTCGATCCAGCGGGTCTCGCCGGTACCTCGACGACCATGGAGGGGCTGCGCGCCGGGATCCTGGACGGATCGCTCGATGGATCGATCGTGATCGTCGCGGGGCAGCTCCGGGTCCAACCCCTGCCCTGCCCGAGTCCTGCCCCGGTCGACTGCTTTGGGCTCCAGCTCCGATCGCTCGATGGAATCGAGGTCAGCCACGCGGGTGTCACGAGCGCGGATGTCGGAGCGCACATCGGCGTGGGCCCGATCGCGTTCCGGGTGGCCGGAAACCAGCTGTCGCTGCTTGGCTGGCTGACGCACGGCAGCGCCCGGCCGGTGACCGTCGTCGAGCTGCTGTCACCAGAGGGCAGGCCCGGCCAGGGAGAGGTCGCCGGGGTGGCGGGGTGGCTGACCGGCCGGGATGCCGCCGCCTGCCCCGACCTCCGCCTGTTGAGCCAGCTCGCCCAGTGTCCCGACGGCGTCGTGGCGCTGACCAGCCGGCCCCCGAACCCCGACGGGACACCGGTGCTCGGCAGCGCGATCGCCACGGTCGAGGTCGACCCGGGGCTGGCGTTGCCGAGAAGCGGGACCGGCGGGCCATTTCTCGTTGCCCCCGCGCCGGGCGATGGCCTCCAGGTCCCCGACCTCCGCATCGTCGCGCGTCTCGATGCTTCCAGGCTGGTGCTCGTGGATCCGGGCGAGCTGTTCAATGGTCAACCCTGACCTCATCGACGCTCGCAGTGGCCTCCGCCGCACCTGAACCCGACCGGCCCTAGAATCATCGCCGTGACCACCCTCAAGCGAACCGCCGAGATCGCCGCGCGTCGCGCGATCGCCGATCGAACGGAGGCGCTCTTCCGGGCCAGCGGGGCGCTCAGGGACGGTCATTTCGTGCTCAAGAGCGGCCGCCATTCGGATGCGTACCTGGAGAAGTTCCAGGTGCTCCAGGACCCGGCCGCGACCAGCGAGCTGTGCGGGTTCTGGGCGGCCGCCCAGCGGGACGGGGATGGCGCCCCGCTCGTGGACCTGGTCGCCGGACCGACGACGGGGGGCGTGATCCTGGCGTTCGAGACCGGCCGTCAGCTGGGCACGCGAGCGATCTTCGCCGAGGAGGTGGCGTCGGACGACGGACGGCCGCGCCGCGAGCTCCGGCGCGGGTTCACGATCGGTGCCGGCGAGCGCGTGCTCCTGGTCGACGACATCCTGACCACCGGGGGCTCGCTGCTGGCGATGATCCCCGCGGTCGAGGCGGCCGGCGGCGAGATCGTCGAGTGCGCCGTGCTGGTGGATCGGTCGGGTGGGATGACCTCGCTGACGTCGCCCGCTACGGGGCGCTCGTACCCACTCCGGTCGTTGTGGCGGTTGGAGCTGCCGACGTACGAGCCGGGCGCCGCGACGTGCCCTCGGTGCGCCTCGGGAGAGCCCGCATTCAAGCCCGGCAGCAGCGGCACCGGCATCGGCCCCGCATGAAGCTGTCCCGGTTCACCGTCGCGGCGTGCGTTGCGGCAGGAATGATGCTGCTCGCCGCCTGCGCGCCGGCGCCGTCGGCGACCCGGGGCGCGCTCGAGACCGCATCGATCGCCTCGCCGGCGAGCGCGACGGCCGAAGCGGATGCGTCGGGATCGGCGGCGCCGACGTCACCGGTCGACGGGGTGCTGATCCACATCGACGCGGCCGGCCTGTCCCAGGTGACCGGGTTCACGCTGCGCCTCGCCACGGGCCGCGAGATCACGTTCAAGATCGGCACCCTCGAGAACGGCGATCAGTTCCCGCCCGGGCACCTGGCGGAGCACCTCGCGACATCGACGCCGATCCGCGTCTACTTCCGGCCCCAGGGATCGGACCTGGTGGTGTATCGGCTGGAGGATGCACCACCGAGCTGACGCGCTCCCGGGATCACGCGCCGATCCGAGTCGCGGGCTCCTTCCCCGGGCAGCAGCGCCCGGGCCCGACTGGCATCGGGCCGCGATCCGACAGGGCGCGTGGCCGATCAGCCGGCGGCGATCTGTGCGATGGCGGCCTTGAGCTCGTCGGCCCCGACCACACCCTCGAACGAGCCGCGCACGATCCCCTTGGCGTCGACGGTGAAGATCCACGGCTCGGACAGCAGCTTCCATTCGTTGACCGCATCGACCGGCTGCAGCTGCCCGTTCGCGTCGAGCACAGGCTGGAGGCGGCCCTCGGTGTACTGCAGCTTGTACGGCTCGACGTTGATGAACGCGACGTTCGACGGTGCCGACGCCGCGACCTGCTTCACCCGGTCCAGCGTGGGCCCGCACTGCGCGCTCTGGCAGAACGCCGGGGTCGCGAACACGACGACGAACGGCTTGTGCTCGGCCAGCGCCTGATCGATCGACAGCTGATAGAAGGCCGGATCGGGGCTGGGATCGGTCGCGATCTTGGCCAGGTCGCCACCCACGTCAGCCGCGGTCGGCGTCTTCGACGCGGGTGCCGGATCGCCGATGGCGACCGTGACCCCCTTGTCCAGAACCTGGAAGTCGAACGGGATCTGCTCCTGGGCCTGGCCGGGGGCCTGGGTGATGAACACGGCCTTCCAGTCGCCGGCCTTCGAGAACTCGACGTTGGCCACGTAATCGCCGCGGGAGCCCTCGATGCCCCACACGAACGTGGCCTGCGTGGCGGGGCCGGGCTGTGTCTCACCCGGTGCGATGAACGCCACGGACGCCGAACGGTCGGGCGTCGCGGCCGGGTTGTTGGTGGTGGGGTCGAGGAACGAGAACACGAACCGGTTGGCTCCGACGACCTGCTGCGAGCTCACGATCACCGGCAGCACCGAGGGGCCGGACGATGCGTTGCCGCCCAGGACGACCGGTGTGGCGCTCGCAACGGGCGAGGCGCTGCCGGTGGGGGAGGACGCGCTGCCGGATCCGCAGGCGGCCAGGGTCAGCGCGGCGGGGAGGGTGATGGCAAGGATGGCGAGGCGCGACGCGTGGATCGACAGGCGGGACATGGCAGGAGAGTAGTCCGGGTCTCCGGATCGCGCCGGAACGCGGTCCGCGTAGAATGTCGGGCGTCCCGTCCCGATCACCATCTCCCTCCTCGAGGTTGTCTGCCGCAGCCGTGACCCGATTCCAGAAGCTCGCCGCCGCCACGGTGGTGTCGACCGTGCTGCTCGTGACCATCGGCGTCGTCGTCCGGGCCACCGGCTCCGGGATGGGCTGCCCCGACTGGCCGCTGTGCCACGGTCAGGTCATCCCGCCCGTCGACGACTACAAGGCGTGGCTGGAGTGGATCCACCGGACGGTGGCGGCGGTGATCGGGTTCGAGATCCTGGGGCTCGCCTTCCTCGCCTGGCGCGACCACCGCGCCAACCGCACGGTGACCTGGATGTCGCTGGTCGCCGTCCTGCTGGTCGGGTTCCAGGCCTGGCTGGGTCGCGAGACCGTCATGCTCAACAACTCCGGCCCGTCGGTCACGGCGCACCTGGCGTCGGCGATGGCCCTGCTCGGGCTGCTGGTGTTCATCCTGGCTCGCAGCTATTACCCGGCCCGGATCGGCGGGCGGGGCACGAGCCAGCGGTTCACGCTGCTGGCGACGTTCACCGCGGCCACCGTCTACGCGCTGCTGCTGTTCGGCTCCAACGTGACCGCCACCTCGCAGTGGTACATCTTCCCCGACTGGCCGCTGATGAACGGGTCGCTGTTTCCGCCGCTCACCGACGCCAACACCGCGATGGTGCTGCACCGCTGGGTCGCCATGGTCGTGGGGCTGATCGTGTGGGCCACGGCACTCGCCGCCTGGCGCACCCAGCGCCCGCGACCGATCCTGGTCCGGCTCGCGCTGTGGGCGGCGGCGCTGTTCACCATCCAGGCGGTGGTGGGCGGGCTCCAGGTCCTGACCGACCTCGCGGGGTGGACGCAGACGCTCCACCTCGCGTTGGGGGCGGTCATCTGGGCGCTGCTGGTGGGGCTGGCGACGGTGTCCTACTTCGAGGCGCGCACGCAGACGGCCCACGGCCCCAGCCCTTCGGGTCCGGGACACCGGGCGGACGAGCCCGGGCGGGCGACCGAAGGTGATGCCCACCGTGCGAGCGACACCGTGCGTGCCTACATCGCGCTGACCAAGCCCCGGATCATCGAGCTGCTGCTGATCACCACGATCCCGGCCATGGTCCTGGCCACGCGTGACCTGCCGGGGATGAACCCGAGCGAGTGGTTCCGGCTCGCGTTCTGGACCATGGTCGGCGGCACGTTGGCCGCGGGTTCCGCCAACGCCATCAACCAGTACCTCGACCGCGACATCGACATCCTGATGACGCGCACCCGCCGCCGGCCGCTGCCGGCCAATGCCGTCCCGCCCGAGAACGCAGTCGTGTTCGGGATCGTGCTGGGCGTCATCTCGATCGCGCTGATGGCCTGGTTCGTGAACCTGGTCGCGGCGTTCCTGACCCTGCTCGCGATCGGCTTCTACGTGGTCGTGTACACGCTGATCCTCAAGCGCACCACGCCCCAGAACATCGTGATCGGCGGTGCCGCCGGCGCCCTGCCGCCGGTGATCGGCTGGGCTGCCGTCACGGGCCGCGTGGAGGTGCCGGCGCTGCTGCTGTTCGCGATGGTGTTCTACTGGACGCCGCCGCACTTCTGGGCGCTGTCGCTGCGGATCCGCAAGGACTACGAGGCCGCCCGGGTGCCGATGCTGCCGGTGGTCCGCGGGGTGCCCGAGACCGCGCGCCAGATCGCCCTGTACACCGTGCTGCTCGTCGCCGTCAGCCTCGTGTTCTACGCGGTCGCTCGGATGGGTCCGATCTACCTCGTTGCCGCCGTGGTGCTGGGGGCGCTGTTCCTGTGGCGGGCGTACGTGCTGTGGCAGCAGGCCACCTCGCCGGAACAGTCGCTGGCCCAGGCGATCCGCCTGTACAAGTACTCGATCAGCTACCTGACGCTGCTGTTCGCGGCGGTCGCCGTGGACAGCCTGCTGATCGGTCCGCTGTCCTAGCGCCGGGCGACCGGATGCCGGCAGGCGGGAGGCCGTTCCGGGAGCTGCTGCTGCGGGGACGGCCGGCATGGCTCGTCGTCGCGCTCCTGTCGGCCGCGCTCGCGTCGACCGTCCCGGTCTCGGTGCCGGCCGTTGCGGCGTCCTGCGCGAGCACGCCGTCGCTCGAGGACGCGGTGCTGCTGGGCGACGTCGTGATCGTGGGCTCGGTCGTCGGGCTGGAGAACGACGATCGCTGGGCGACGGTCAGGGTCGAGGAGCGCTGGCATGGTGGGCGCGACCTGCCCGACACGATCGCCGTCCATGGCGGGCCCGGGGCGGGTGCGTCCACGACGACCGACCGCACGTACCAGCAGACGCGCTACCTGTTCGTGCTGACGCGGGGCAGCGGGTACTTCGTCGACGACGCCTGCACGGCCACGCGCGTCTGGACGCCCGACCTGGCGGCCTACCGTCCGGCCGGCGTGTCGCCCAACGCGGAGGTGGTCGCCGGGACGCGGGTCACCGTGATCGATCCGTCATCGATCGCGCTGGTGGCCGCCCTGCTGCTCGCCCTCCTGGTGGCGATCGTCGCGTACATCGTCATCCTTCGGGCACGCGGCCGGCCGCCGGACTGGGTTCGCTAGCGCCTCGGCCGTTGGCGCAGCGCCCCGTGGCGCACGTGCCCGGGCGGTGTCAGCGGGGGCGGTGTCAGCGGAGGCGCGAGCCGCGGGCGACCTGCTCCAGGAGCGCGTCCGCCGTCGGCGCGCGGCCCAGGACGTCATGCACCACGTCGCGCGGCGACCGCTCGAGCCCGAACCGGTAGAGGTGCTCGCTGACCCAGCTGTACCAGCCCGGATCGCCGTCGATCCAGCGGCCGCAGGCGTCGGCGATCGCGGCTCGCAGGTCCGCGGCGAGCACCGCGCCGATCGCGTAGTTCGCCATGTAGCCGGGATCCTGGATCAGCTGGCCTCGGATCGCCCACCACGACCACTCGGGGTGCGGTGCGATCCCCAGCCAGGTCGACGTGATGTCGGTCCAGATGTCGTTGGCCAGCCGGTCGGGTTCGGCGTGCTGCCTGATCTCGAACAGCGTCCAGGCGGCATCGAGCACCGTCTCGGCGTGCCGGCCGCGGATGGAGATGATGTCCTGAACGTGGGCGCCGCCGGGGATCCAGCGGCGCTGCCAGGCGGGTTCCGCGACGTCCAGCGAGACGAGGTCCGCGAGCGCCTCGGTGAACGCGTCCGATGCCGGCCAGTCGGTGAACGCGGGGCGCGTGTCGATGGCCGCCAGGTGGATGGCATGGCCCGTCTCGTGGATCAGCTCGGTGAGCTCGCCGAGACCGCCGTCGAGGCAGGTGGCGAGCACCGTTGGTCGACCGCGGGACCAGCCGTCCGGGCCGCGATGCGGCCGTCCCCCGAAGGTCGTGAACGCCACCGGCACCGCCGGCCGTGATGGCCGGGGGTCGAGGTCGAGCACGATGCCGAGGGCGTCGAGATCGGCACCGAGCGCGGCGTGGACGGCCCGGTTGATGGTCAGGACGGTCGCCAGCGGCAACGACCCGGCGAGCGAGCGCTGCGCCGCGCCGGCCCGCCACCACCAGTCCCACGGCTCGATGGGCGGCTCGCCAGTGGCCCGCCCCGGCTCGACGATGGCCGCCCGCCACTCGGCCAGCAGGGCGATCACCCAGGCCTCGATGGTCTTCTCGGTCACGCCCAGCGAGGCGGCGTTGGCTTCGATGGGCGATCCTCCGGCCCGCCACGCGGCCGCCGATTCGGTGACCATGGCGCCATACGGCGATCCGCGCGAGCCATCGCCGTCGACCATCCGCCACAGCGGGGCCAGCGCCAGGAACAGCTCGCGGCGGGCGGCCTCGTCAGGCTCTGCGCCCAGCATCGCCAGCACCTGGGCACGGGTGAGCGTCGCACCCCGGACATCGATCGATCGGGCGACCGCCCCGTAGCAGGCCTCCACATGTCGCCTCAGGGTTGCGCCGCCCTCGGTGAGCGCCCTGGCCCAAAGCGCCTCGTCGTCGCACTCGGCGAGCGTCGCGCCGGGCGCGACGGGCAGCCCCGCCCCATCGGCGAACGCGGTTGCCATCCCGGCACGGATGGCATCGAGCGCAGCATCCTCCCTGCTCCGGGTGGGCCTATCGCTCCGGGTGGGGCCATCGCTCCGGGTGGGGCCGTCGCCGGTCCCGGTTGCCGCGCCGCCCCGTGGCCGCCGGTCGAGCAGCGCGAGCGCCTCACGTGCCTCGCGCTCGGTCTCCGCGGCCTCCGCTTCGAGCGCTGTCGTGTCTGCCGGCTCGCCCCGCGCCCGGGCGACGTCGAGCCGATCGCGCGCATCGCGCGCCGCGAGGTACGCGCGCTCGAGGTTCAAGAGCCGATCGTCTGATGCCATGTCAGCATGCTGCCACGTCGGGGATGCCACCGGGGCACCGTCCGGTTGTGGCACGATCGGCGCATGGAGCTCACGTTTCTCGGCGGAGCGCGCACCGTCACCGGCTCGCGGCATCTCGTGGACACGGGCCGCGCGCGCGTGCTCGTGGACTGCGGCATGTTCCAGGGCGGACCCGATGAGACGATGCGCAACCGGATCCCGCTCGGGTTCGACCCCCGATCGCTGGACGCGGTCATCCTCACCCACGCGCACCTCGACCACTGCGGGTTGCTGCCGCTGCTGGTGCGCGAAGGGTTCCGGGGTCAGATCCTGTGCACCGCGGCGACGGCCGAGCTGGCCCGCCTGGTGCTGCTCGACTCGGCCAAGCTCCAGGTTGAGTTCGCAAAGCGGACCCGTCGCCGGAACCGCCGGGACCCGGAGCGGGCGGCCGCAACCGAGGCGCGTGACGAGCGGCGGTTCGACGAGGAGCTGGACGTCGCGCTGGCCGGCGCCGAGAGCCCCGGCGGCCCCGACCCCGAGGACCTGCTGCGCGGTGCGCCACCCGAGGTCGTGCTCGATCTCGAGGCACCGATCTACACGGAGGACGACGCGGGTGCGGTGCTGCCGATGCTGCGGCACATCCCGTACGGCATGGAGCACGAGGTCGCCCCTGGCATCCACGCGACGCTGCTCGATGCGGGGCACATCCTGGGATCGGCGATCGTTCGGATGCGGCTGGCACGGGCATCCGGCGGGCGGGACGCGGTGATCGTGTTCTCGGGCGATCTCGGGCGTCCCGGCACCCCGATCCTGCGCGATCCGACGGCGGTTCCCGACGCTGACTTCGTGGTCTGCGAGTCGACCTACGGCGGCCGCGAGCACGAGCCGGCGGAACGCTCGGCCCAGATCCTGACCGAGGTCGTGAACGACGTCGCCAAGCGCAAGGGTGCGCTGCTCATCCCGTCGTTCGCGATCGGGCGCACCCAGGAGATCGTGTGGGAGCTCGACCGGCTGGTGGCCGCCGGTGCGATCCCGGATCTGCCGCTGTACCTCGATTCACCGATGGCGAAATCGGCCTCGGACATCTATCGATCGCATCCCGAGGCCTACGACGCCGAGACGGCCGGCCTGCTGGCTGCGCACGAATCGCCGCTCGACTACCCCGGCCAGCACGTCGTCCAGAACGTTCGGGAGTCGGAGCGGATCGAGGGCGCGCACCGGCCCCTGATCATCGTCGCGTCCAACGGGATGCTGACCGGCGGGCGCTCGGTCGGCCACGCCGAGTGGCTGCTGCCCGACTCGAGGTCCACGGTGCTGTTCGTTGGCTACCAGGGCGAGGGGTCGCTGGGCGGACACCTGGCGCGCGGCGCGACGAGCGCGCGGATCGGCGGTCACGAGGTCCAGCTGCGGGCGACGATCAGGTCGCTCGACGGGCTCTCGGCACACTCGGACGAGCCTGAGCTGCTGGCCTGGCTCGGCAACTTCATCCGCGGCCGTCGTCCCGGCGACCCCGGTGTCCCCGGGCATGTGTTCCTGGTCCATGGCGACCCGCCGGCCCAGCAGGCGCTGGCGCCGAAGGTGGCCGAGCTGGGGCTCGACGTGCGGGTCCCCGTGTGGCACGAGACGGTGTCGCTGGACTGACCGAGCGGGCGGGGACGATTCTGCTCGCCGGCCCGTTCCGTGCGCTTCGGCCCTCGTCGCGGTTGCCGCTAGCGGTGGATCAGCGCGCCGACCCGTTCGACGCAGCCGCGACGAGCGGGAGGAAGATGTCGTCGACGATCTGGCGCAGGACGTGGTCCGGGACGGGCTTGAGCGTCATGAGGACCTCGAGACGGAACAGGTCGAAGGGGAGGGCGGCGATGCGGGGGGTGAGCCGGTCGCGGTCGATCTCGCCTCGCTTGGCCGCGCGGTCGATGACCTGGTCGAGTGTCGTGGCGCGCCCTCCGATGAAGTCGTCGCGCAGCTCGGCGAGGCTCGGGCCACGCCCATCGTAGAAGGTGCCGAGCATGGCGCTCAGGAGGGCGAGGCTACCGACGCGACGGGTGTTGGCATCGGCGAGGGCCGCGAGGAGATCGCCGCGCAGGGAGCCCGTGTCGGGTACCGGGGGCTGGTCGAGGGTGCCGCGGTGGCGAATCGTGGCGTGCAGCAGCTCCTCCCGGGTCTTCCACCTGCGGTAGAGGACGGGCTTGCTGGTCCGGGCGCGGGCGGCGACGGCGTCGATGGTGAAGTGCTCATAGCCCTCGGCGACCAGCTGCTCCCAGGCGGCGGCGAGAATGACGCGCTCGAGCGCGGCTCCGCGCCGGCGCGTCCGCTTCGTTCCGCTGGCCTGCGTGCCATCCATGACGCCATTCTCGCCGCATCGGGTCCTCCGTGAGGCGCGGTGGCGCTGAGCCAGGGCGTGCATCAGCCTCGGCCGTCGCGGGCGGCAGGCAGAGCAAGCGCGGGGAGCACCGCGGCCACCGTGATCCCGATCGCCCACCAGAATGCCGTCTGGAAGGCGATGGTCGGGCCTTGGGCGAGGGCTGACTGGAGAACGACCGCGACGATCGCGGCGCCGAAGGAGGCGCCGAGCTGCTGGGTGATCCGGGTCACCATCGTGGCATGGGCGATGCCGTCCTTCGGGACGTCGTGGTAGGCGACGGACATGGGGGGAATGAGGAGGGCGCCGATCCCGAAGCCCCGAACCAGGAGCATGGCGGCGAGCCACCACAGGCTGGCGTCGGGCGCCGCGAGGGCAAACGGGACCGTCGCGATCGCGGTCAGCAGGAAGCTGCCGATCGTGACGGAGCGGGCACCGAAGCGCGACACCAGCCGGCCGATCACGAAGCGGGACACCAGCGCGCCGACTCCCTGGGGGATGAGCAGGAGCCCGGCGTCGAGCACCGACTCGCCGCGCAGCTGCTGGTAGTAGAGGGGCAGCAGGATCATGCCGGCATAGATCGCCGCGCCGGCGGTGAACAGCACCGCTGACCCCGTCCAGAGGGAGCGCAGTCGCAGGAGCCTGATGTCGACGATCGGCTCGTGATCGCCCTGGCGCAACGCCCAGATCGCGAACGCCGTGAGCAGCGTGGCCCCGACCAGCAGTGGAACCAACACCCCGGAGCTGGCGATGCCGCCGCCCTGGGCGAGGTCCGACAGGCCGAGCAGGAGCAGGGCGAGGGCCGGGGCCAGCAGGGCGAGGCCGACGACGTCCAGCGGCGCCCGCCCCATATCCGGATCCGGGCGGTCATCGGGTAGCAGCCGCCACGCAAGCATCAGGCCGACGGCGATCACGGGCACGTTGACCAGGAACAGCCATCGCCAGCTCAGCCAGTTGAGAATGAGGCCGCCGATGACCGGACCCATGATCGGGCCGAGCGCAGCCGGCAGGCTGATGGTCGCGATCAGGCTTGCGCTGGGCCGCCCGCCGGCGGCCCTGACGACCAGCGTCTGCATCAGGGGGACGATCAGTCCGGCGCCGAAGCCCTGCAGGACCCGGAAGCCGATCAGGCTGGCATCGTTCCAGGACGCCGCCGACAGGACCGACCCGATGGCGAACACGACGAGGGCGGCCATCCAGGTCAGCTTGCCGCCCCACCGGCGTTCGGCCCAGCCCGTGACGGGAATCGCGACGGCCAGCGCCAGCAGGTAGCCCGTCGTGACCCACTGGATCGCGCCGACCGTCGAGTGCAGCTCGACCGCCAGCGTGTGCAACCCAAGGGTCACCATCGTCGAGTCCAGGATCGCCGCGATCCCGCCGACGATCAGCACCAGCACGGTCTTTCGGACCTGCGGCGACACGCCCGTCTCGGGTGTTGCCTGTTGAACGATCACCTCAGCCACGTGCTCCACCTAGAAACTACTAAGTATCTTATTGGCCGGCTGAATGGTAGCACAAGATACCAGTCGGGATCTTATTGGTCATCCGAACGACACCGTGCTCGGGGGCCTGGCCGCCTCGTCAGGGCGGCACCGCTCCCCGATCGCGATCAGCGATGCCCTGGGGTCCATGCCCCGCCCCCATGCCTGAGGGGCATCCCGGCGGGAGCGTCGGCCGGTCCGCGGCTGCCACGCACGCAACCGAGCGGATAGGATCGTCGGGTCCACAGGAGAATGTGCCCGTGTCCCTCATCGCTTCGGCCGCGTCCCGCCGTCCCGCCCCAGTGTCGCCCGAGGAGCTCGCCCGGATCCGCGCCCCCTTCCGGGCTGCGACCCTGCTCCCGGCCCGTGCCTACCACGACGAGGCGATCTACGCGTGGGAGCAGGAGGAGATCTTCCTGCGCGACTGGATCGCCGTCGCACGTGCCGAGGAGATCCCGGAGCCCGGGACCTTCGTGCTCCGCGATCTGTTCGGCGAGAACGTGCTGCTCGTGCGCGGGCGGGACGACGTGATCCGGGCCTTCTACAACGTGTGCCGCCACCGGGGCACCGCAGTCGAGGAACGGGAGTGCGGCAAGGCGGTCAGGTTCCAGTGCCCGTACCACGCCTGGATCTACGACCTCGAAGGCCATCTCGTGCGCGCCAAGCACACCGACGACCTCGACGACTTCAGCTTCGACTCGTTCGGTCTCACGCCGATCCGGTGCGAGATCTGGCAGGGCTTCGTGTTCCTGTGCTTCACCGATGACGAGACCGTCACCCCGCCGCTGCACACGTACATGGGCGACTGGTTCGACCATCACGCCGGCTTCGGCCGTGACATGTCCACGCTTCGCCGAGCGGCGCGCCTGACCTACGACGTGGCGGCCAACTGGAAGATCGTGGCCGAGAACTACAGCGAGTGCTACCACTGCCCGCCGGTCCATCGGCTGCTCAACCGGTTGACCCCGTATGACCTGGGTGAGGACTTTCTGGCCGAGGGACCGTGGAAGGGCGGCTGGATGGTGTTCGCCGACGGCTGCGAGACGATGTCGATGAGCGGCAAGCTCGATGGTCGCCCGCTGCTCTATGCGCGCGACGAGACGGAGGCCGGCCGGATCTACTACTACATCCTGTGGCCCAACCTGATCGTGTCCGTCCACCCGGACTACGTGCTCACCCACCAGGCATGGCCGGAGGGGCCGGGCCGGACCACCGTCCACTGCGACCTGTACGTGGACGCCGAGCAGGCGGACCGGGTGGACGTGAGCGGGGCGGTCGAGTTCTGGGACGTCACCAACCGCGAGGACTACCACGTGGTCGAGATGCAGCAGCGAGGGACGAGGAGCCGCAGCTGGACGGCCGGCCGCTACTCGAACCAGGAGGCGTCGGTCCACGCATTCGACATCATGGTCGCCGACCGCTATGCCAACGACGGCTCGCGCACCGTGCGTGGCTGGCGAACAGAATCGGCCAGCGAGCGGCGCCGGGTGACGCGCGCGATGGGGGCGACCGGGAGGACAGGATGAAGCTGCTGATCGCCATCATCCAGCTCGACGACGTCGACCGGCTGGCCGATGCCCTCCGTCGTGACGGCCACCGGTTCACCCGGATCACCTCCACCGGCGGCTTCCTCGAGACGCCCAACGCGACGCTCCTCATGGCCGTCCGCGACGAGATGATGGCCGACGTGGTGGCGCTGTTCCGCGACAACTGCTCGGGTCGCGACGTGGAGCTGCCGCTCGTGCTCACCGAACGGCTGCGCGACTGGCAGGAGCGCGTGGTCCAGTACGCCGGTGCGACGATCCTGGTGCTGGACCTCGAGGACCTGATCCGGCTGTAGCCGCCGTCCAGCGGGATCGGCTCGCCTCCAACCGCCCGATCCGGTCGCTCGTGAGGATGGCCGGGATCACCGGCGGACGCGGATCGGTGAGGGCCCGTCCATCCTGTCTCCAATGGGCCGCCCGGACCATGACACGCCGGCCGCACCGGGCGCACGCTCGGGCCACCTCGACCCGGTCGCCGGCACGGCGCGTCCGGGCCCTGATCCGTTGCTGCGCCACCAGCTCCCGGAGTCCGGCAATGGCTCTCGACCCCCACCGTTCCCTTGTCGGTCGCTCGTTCCTCACGCTCCGCGACTTCAGCGCCGACGAGATCGAGCACCTTCTCGCGCTCGCGGCACAGCTCAAGGCGGAGAAGCGCGAGCGGCGTGAGGTCCGGCGGCTAGCCGGCCGCTCGATCGCCCTGATCTTCGAGAAGGACAGCACCCGGACCCGGATCGGGTTCGAGGTCGCGGCCTACGACCAGGGCGCGCACGTCACGTATCTGGGTCCCACCGGGAGTCACGTGGGCAGGAAGGAATCGGTCAGGGACACCGCCCGGGTGCTGGGCCGCGTGTACGACGCCATCGAGTTCCGGGGCTTCCACCAGACCGACGTCGAGACGTTGGCTCGCTGGTCGGGCGTGCCCGTCTACAACGGGCTCACCGACGAGGATCACCCCACCCAGGTGCTGGCCGACCTGCTGACGCTGCGCGAGCACGTCGGGCGGCCGTTCCGCGACATCGTGCTCGCATACGTGGGCGACGCCCGGGGAAACATGGGTGACGAGCTGCTCGTCGGCTGTGCGACCGTGGGTATGGACCTCCGCATCGTCGCCCCGCCCGCGGTCTGGCCGCGCGACGACTTCCTGACCATGGCCCGCGGGATCGCGACTGGGAGCGGCGCCCGGATCACCGTCACCGACGACATCGAGGCCGGCGTGCGGGGTGCCGACGCCATCTACACCGATGTCTGGGTCTCGATGGGCGAGCCCGAGGCCGCGTGGGACGAGCGGATCGCGCTGCTGCGCCCATACCAGGTCGACGCCGCGATGATGGCGGCGACCGGCAACCCCGACGCGAGGTTCATGCACTGCCTGCCGGCGTTCCACGATCTCGAGACCGAGGTCGGCCGGAAGATGTTCGAGCGCCATGGCCTGACGGCGATGGAGGTGACCGACGAGGTGTTCGAGTCGCCCGCGTCGATCGTGTTCGATCAGGCCGAGAACCGGATGCACACGATCAAGGCGGTGCTGGTCGCGACGCTCGCCGGCGGGGCGCTCTGATGCGCGTCGTCGCCGCGCTCGGCGGGAACGCGCTGCTGCGCCGGGGCGAGCCGATGACGGCCGAGAACCAGCGGGCCAACGTGGCGCTGGCGGCCCGGGCGCTGCTGCCGATCGCCCTCGAGCACGATCTGATCCTGACCCACGGCAACGGACCGCAGGTGGGGCTGCTCGCGCTCCAGAACGCTGCCTACGGGCCCGACGAGCCGTATCCCCTGGACATCCTCGACGCCGAGACCGAGGGCATGATCGGCTACCTGCTCGAACAGGAGCTGGGCAACCTGCTGCCACCGGGACGGTCGATGGCCACCATCCTGACCCGGATCGAGGTCGATCCCGGTGACGCCGCGTTCGCCCGGCCCAGCAAGCCGATCGGGCCCGTCTACACGCGGGCCGAGGCCGAGAGACAGGCGGTCGAGAAGTCATGGACGATCGCGCCCGACGGCAACCGCTGGCGCCGCGTCGTCGCCTCGCCGCAGCCGCGGCGGATCCTCGAGCTGCCGGTGATCGAGCTCCTCGTCCGGGAGGGGGTGATCGTCGTCTGCGCGGGCGGTGGCGGGATCCCCGTGGTCCCGGTCCCCAGCGGCGGCTTCGAGGGTGTCGAGGCCGTGATCGACAAGGACTTCGCGGGCTCGCTCCTGGCGACCTCGCTCCACGCCGACGTGTTCCTGATGCTGACCGATGTCGATGCCGTGTTCGCCGACTGGGGGACACCCCAGGCGTGGCCGATCCGTCGTGCCTCGCCCGACGATATGGCGGCGCGCTCGTTCGCATCCGGCTCGATGGGCCCCAAGGTCGAGGCCGCGTGCCGGTTCGTGCGCGCCAACTCGGGGTTCGCGGCGATCGGCTCGCTGGGGGAGGCTGTGGCGATGCTCCGCGGCGAGGCGGGCACGATCGTGACCAGGGAGGTCGGGGCGCTGGAGTGGGGGACGGCGCCGCTGCTGGCAGCTGCCGCGACCTGAACCGCTCCGCCGCATCCTGCAGGCGGCAGGCGGTGGTGCTCCGGGAGGCGGCAGGGGGCAGGCGGTGGTGTGCCGGGAGGCGCCGCCGCTCAGCGGCGAGGCTTCGTCCGAGCGGCGATCCGCGCCAGGGCGCCCTCCCAACCGGCGTCGAACGGCTTGCCCGGTGCGTCGAGATCGACCACCACCGGCGCGTGATCCGAGGGCACAGGCGGGCTCTTTCGCGCCTCGCGGTCGATCTCCGCCCACACCACCCGATCGGCCACGGGCCGGGTGGCGTACAGAAGATCGATCCGCATCCCCTCGTTGCGGTGGAAGTTGCCGGCCCGGTAGTCCCACCACGAGAAGCGGTGCGGCTCCGGGCGGACGGCCCGATACGCGTCCACCAGGCCCCACGCGCGCAGGGTCGCCAGCGCTGCCCGCTCGGGCTCGGACACGTGCGTGCCGCCATGCGCCTTGACGGCGTCCCACACGTCCTCGTCGGTGGGCGTCACGTTGAGGTCGCCGCCCAGCACCAGCGGCTCGTCCGGCGAGCGGGTCTCGGCCAGCCAGCGCGCGAGGCGCTCGAACCAGCGCAGCTTGCCCTCGTAGAACGGCGATCCGACCACCCGGCCGTTGGGTGCGTACAGGCTGACCACCCGCACGCCGGCGCACACCGCGGAGACCATGCGCGCCTCATCGAACGGGTTGAAGTCCTCCTCGTCGGCACCAGCTGCCGCACCGGCCGAGGAATTGCGGACCGGACCGTCGCCGAAGTTGGCGATGACATCGGCTGCGCCCACGCGGCTCAGGATGCCGACGCCGTTCCAGCGTCCCTCGCCGTGATGGATGAGCTCGTAGCCCAGCATGCCCACCGGCATCACCGGCGCATCGGCGTCGGACAGCTTGGTCTCCTGGATCAGGAGCACATCGGGCTCGGCCCTCCCGAGCCACTTCTCGAGCGCCTCCATGCGGGCCTTGAGCGAGTTGACGTTCCAGGTCGCGATGCGCATCCCGATCCCTTCCTGCGACATCCAGATCGTATCGAGCGGTCGGGCTCTCCCGAGCCGCGGTCAGGGCGCGACCGACGGTGCCTCGATCGTGATGTCGGCGCCGACCCGTGAATAGCCGATGGTCACGTTCTCGGCGACCGGCACCGGCGAGCTGCCATCCGATGGTGCCGATTCCGTCGCGCTGTAGGTCAGCAGCTGCGGGAACCCGGCCGGCGTGAGCTCGAGGTCGAGGTCGTCGATCTGCCCCTGGCTGCCGTCGGCCTGCATCGCCGAGGTCTGGTACGGGATCGGTGCCGCATTGTGGAAGTGCAGCAGCTCGTGGAACGCGTCGTCATGACCCGCGTAGACCAGCTGATCGATCGGACCCAGGTAGCGCCACTGATCGAGCACGTCGACGATCAGGCCGGGGTCGATGTCGGGGCGCTCGGTCCAGGCGCCCGACGCACCTCGGGCGTAGACGACGCCATCGACGTACGACACCTGCAGGGCGTTGCCGCTGATCGTGATCGTGCCGGTCAGGTTCGAGCCGCTGACGTCGAGCACGAACCGGATATCGCTGGTGGCCGCGCCGCTGACCGACGAGGACGCGAGCTCGTCCATCCGGAACGAAAGGTCCTTGCGACCGACGAGCCTGGCGAACGAGCTCAACGCCGCGGCCGCTGCGTCCCGATCCTCGCCTGCGGTCAGCGACGGGGCGGGTGTGGGGGAGGGCCCCGGCTGCTCGATGCTCAGCGCCTGGCCCACGTCGCTGAACGAGATCGTGCGCGTGATCGTGCTCCCGAGCACATCCGCCTCGACCACCATGCCCGTCGGCGTCCCGTCGGGCTGCAGCCACAGCTCGACCTGGGTGATGTCGCCGGTCCGGCCGATGGCCCGCATCGAGCCGGGATCGAAGGTGATCGGCAGGCGACCGACATATCGCAGCGCCCCGTCGCTTTCGGCTCCGGCGAACGTCAGGCCGTCGAGCGGGCCGAGGAACCGCCACGGATCGGTGTAGTCGATCGAGTCCCAGTTCGCGTCACGTGCCCGTGTGACCCACGTGTCGTCGACTCGCACCCAGGTCGTGCCGCCGATCGAGATGCTCCGCCACGTGCCGCTCGGGCCGGTGCTGGTCAGCGCCACGTCGTTGCCCACCACGTCGGCGGCTGTCGACTCGACCGGCTCCTGCTGATCGAGGTGGAAGCTGAGGTTGCCGCGGGCCAGCAGCGCCCGGAATGCGGCCAGCGCCGAGGCCGGGACATCCGCGCTCTGCGCGGGGGACGGCGAGGGACCCGGCGTGACCGCGGGCGTCGGGGTCACCGACGTATCGCCGCAGCCGGTCACGGCCAGGACGAGCACGCTCACCAGGGCAAGATGGCGGAGATGACGTCCGCCGATCACGTGCGTGGCCCCATATGCCTTCAGTACCGGCGCCCGCGCTGCCGGGCGAGATCGAACGTCGCCGTGTCGGCGACGGCCATGACGGCCATCGTGCCTGCCTGGACCGGATCGCTGACCACGAGATCCACGTGCTCCCCGATCGAGCCGGCCATGTTGAGGGCGATGACCGGGATGCCGACCGCGCGCAGCTCCTCGGCCGCACGGCTGATCTCGCCGCCCATGATCGAGCCGGCCAGCACGAGCAGCCGCGCCCTCGGGAGGTCCGCCACGGCACGCACGGCCGAGGCGATCGCGTCCTCGCCGACCAGGGGAATGGTGTCCACCGAGATCCGCTCGCCGCGGAGGTTGTGGCGGTCGGCCTCGGACACGGCGCCCAGCGCGACCTGTGCGACCTGCGCCCCACCACCCACGACGATGACGCGCTTGCCGAACACCTTGCCCAGCGGCCGCGTGACGTGGATCGCGATGACCTCGCGCAGCGTCTCCAGTGCCTCGACCAGCGCGTGCTCGCCCGCGCCCTCGACCTCGAGCTCGAGATCGGCGACGGACCGCGGCGCGCGATCCGCCTCGGCCGACGCGAGCCTGCGCACGGTGGACAGGGTCCGAACACGGCCACCCGCCTGGGCCACGCGCCCCGCGATCACGGCGATCGCATCGGGTTGGTCGGTGATCTCGAGACGCAGCGCGACGGCGGGCGGCAGCGGCGGCGCGGGTTGAGGCGACGCCTCGGGGCGGCGATGGTCGGGCACGCCGTGTCAGCCCGAGCGGCCGGCGACGACGTCGCTGATCGACATGCCCGTCGGCTCGCCGCTCGTGGGATCGTGCTCCTCGAAGGCCACGCCCAGCGCGGTGAACGCCTCACGCGTGGCCGTGGCGTCGCTGGTGGTCAGCATCAGCGCCCCGTCCGTGTCCTCGGCCACGCCCACGATCCCGGTGATGTTGACATCGCGCTCAGCCAGTGCCTGAGCGACCCGGGCGAGCGCTCCCGGCCGATCGTCGAGCTGGACGGTGAACCAGATCGTCACGCGATACCTCCTGGGCCACCCATGGTACGCGGCGCCGGGTGGCCGCGCGATCATCGGCCAACGTCGGGCGCTCACCGGGGTACGCTGCGTGACGATGCCTGCAC
This sequence comes from uncultured Chloroflexia bacterium, assembly GCA_963734995.1. Taxonomy (GTDB): domain Bacteria; phylum Chloroflexota; class Limnocylindria; order Limnocylindrales; family CSP1-4; genus CAIXZV01. The sequence goes on along the minus strand of CAVTJD010000010.1, from coordinate 228,753 downwards.
CGCTGGGTCACACGCCGACTCGCAAGATGCCGAACATCCAGGTATTCGGCACCAACGACTCGCAGCCGACGCGGGCGGCGCTGCGCTTCTTCCGCGAGCGCCGGATCGTCGTCGGGTTCGTGGATCTCAACAAGAAGCCGATCGCGGCCGGCGAGCTTCGCCGGTTCGTCGACAGGCTGGGCGCAGCCGCGCTGCTGGACACGGACAGCCGGCCGTACCGCGAGCAGGGCCTGGCGCATCTCACCATGGACGCGCCCGGGATCACGGCTCGACTGCTGGCCGACGCCCGGTTGATCCGCCTGCCGCTGGTCCGCTACGGAGAGCAGGTGACGGCCGGCAAGGACGAGGCGACCTGGAAGGCGTGGCTCGCGAAGCCTCGCTGAGCGCGGCGAACGGAACGCACCAGGGCAACGCGGTCCCGCGCTCTCACGCGCGGCCGTGCGCCGCTGAGGCCATGCGACCCGCGTCCCCGAGCCGCGTCCCCGGCCTAGCCGCGAACGGACGGATCGAGCACCCGGCCCATGAACAGGATCGCCCCCGTCGCGACGTCCCGAACGACGAACAGGAACGGCCGGTCCAGTCGGAGGGTGACGGTCTTCACCGGCTGCGGGATGGCGCAGCCGCCGGTCGTGTCGAACCCGATCGCGGTCGCCGCGGCCGCTTCGGTTCCCTGCTCGTCCACGTCGATGTTCGCCTGGTGGATCACGGAGCTGATGAACAGCGGGTCCCGGGTCGAGATCCCGGAGAAGTCCGCCGCCGCCGGATCGAAGGCGGCGCGCATCCCCATCGCGCTCAGCACCGGGCCCAGGTCGGCACGCGTGTCGATGCCGAAGCGGGGCATGAACAGGCGCACGCTGTACGGGTACGTCCCGCAGGCGGCCGGGTCGCCGGGCCGGGTCACGACACCCAGTCGTGTCCGCTCGGCATCGAGCCTGCCCACGATCCGCTCGAGCTTGCTGGTCGTCAGCCCGGCCCCGAATGCATCGATGTCGTCGGGCTCGATGATCGTCATCGCCAGCGGCGTGGATCCGTCTGCGCCGATATAGCGCAGCTCGGTTGCCTTCCAGCCCGATCCTGTCGCATACGGGACGTCCTGGCCACCCGACAGCAGCATGGTCGGGACGTCGATCGTCGAGCCGTCGGGCATCGTGAACGCGCGATCCTTCGTGCTGCCGGGGTCGAATGCCGTCAGCCAGCCCGCTTTGAGATAGATGGCGTTGACGAGCACCAGTCGTGTCCCGGCCGTGACGTTGGGGGGTTGGAGCAGCTCCGGGATGCGCTGTGCCGTCTGCCGGCTCACCCAGGCGTTGATCACCTGGCGAGCCGCCTCCGGATCGGCCCCGTAGTCCACCAGGCCGAGCTGGGCGCCGAATGCCCGCGCGATCGCGTCGAGGAAGCGCTGCTCGATGCTCCAGCCCTGCTGCCCGAACGCCGCGTTGGCGATCCGCAGCGACAAGGCGTGCATCTGGCCCCCATCGTCGATCCAGGTCGCGTCATGGCCTGCGAGCTCCTGGTCCAGCGAGCTGAGCCCGCCCGACAGCGACTTCCAGCCCGAGGTGTGCAGCACGGCGTCCATCTCGGTCGCCGTCGTGCCACCCGCGCCGGCCCGTGCCATCGCGAGCGCGAGCGCGACGCTCGCGGGCGAGAACACGAGGTTGTTGAGGCCCGGATCGGCCCGCAGGCGGTGGTACATGTCGAGCGCGAACGCGTTGATCGACGCGGCGGCGCGGTCCGCCTGGGCGGCGGTCCCGAGGGATCGCTCGACGCTCGAGCGAGCGAACTCGAGGCCGGCGAGCGGATCCGCGGCGGGCGCGATCCAGGGGGTGCCGTCGCGGTCGGCCATGGCGACCCAGCCATCGGCGACGCCACCCGTCAGCGTGACCGCGACCGGCGCCACGTGGTACCAGGCATATCCGGACGCCTCGACCGGACCCTCGATCACCGTGAGCTGGGTGCCGGCAGGTAGGAGCGGCTCGTACTTGACCGAGTCGTCGCTGACCCGCGGCTGTGAGCGGACCCTGAGCCGATCCACGACGGTCACCGCCAGGGATCCCTGCGCCAGGGTGGGCGTGGCTGACGGGCTCGGGGCTGCTGTCACCGGGGGCGAGGCCGGGGTCGAGCCCGGAGTCCCGACAGGTGATCCGCCCGCGAGCTCGGTGGTCGGGGTCACCGATCCGATCGCGCCCGTCGAGGGGGTCGGTCCGGCGTCCGCACAGGCCGCGACCAGCACCAGCGCGACGAGCCAGGCAAGCGCCCCCGAACGCCCGGTGCGGGGACGCCCGACGCGGGAGCGCCCGATGCCTGGACCCTCGACACGGGGCCGCCCCAGGTGGAGGGGCCCGGCACCCGAGCGCCCGACGGCACGACGTGACATCTCACCATCCCATCCGCGCGACAAAGCGACGGAATCTCGATCCGGCTCATGTGACGGCCCTCGGCACACCGATCGCCGCGACCGCACATGTGACGCATAGCACTGCTGCGGGTGATGGCAAGAGGCGTTGGTCGGGATCGCCGCTCGGTGGCATGCTGCGCACATGAACGACCACGATCGGAGGGATCACGCGCCGCAGTCACCGACCATGCGCCGGGGTCGCGTCACGGTCCGGCCCGAGGTCGCGGCCCGGTTCGTCGGCAAGCGCGCCACCGAGGACGAGAAGCTGCTCGCCGGTCGCGCGGCAGAGCGGCCGGCCTTCCTCGAGACCGATACCTGGCGCGCGCTTCGCATCCTGTCGGAGTTCGTCGAGGGGTTCGAGGCGCTCGCCGAGGTTGGTCCCGCGGTGACCGTGTTCGGGTCGGCCCGCGTCGCCGATGGAGATCCCGCCTACGCGATGGCGCGGCGGATCGGCGGAGAGCTGGCCGAGGCGGGGTTCGCCGTGATCACCGGAGGCGGCCCGGGCGTCATGGAGGCCGCCAACCGCGGTGCGCACGAGGCGGGTGGGCTGTCGATCGGCTGCAACATCGAGCTGCCCCACGAGCAGCACCTGAACCCGTACGTCGACGTGTCGATCGAGTTCCACTACTTCTTCGCGCGCAAGACCATGTTCGTGAAGTACTCCGATGCGTTCGTCATCCTGCCCGGCGGGTTCGGCACCCTCGACGAGCTGTTCGAGTCGCTGACCCTGATCCAGACCGGCAAGATCAAGCACTTCCCGGTCGTCCTGCTCGGGCACGCCTACTGGGACGGGCTGGTGGCCTGGATGCGCGATGTCCAGCTCCCGGCGGGCGCGATCGCGCAGGCCGACCTCGACCTGCTGCGGGTGACCGACGACCCGGAGGAGGCGGTGGCGATCATCACCTCGTACGCACGGGCCAACGGCATCGAGCCGCCGGCGTTCTGATCACGGCCGGCTTCTGGCTTGCTTCCCAGCCGGCGTCGCGGCCGACTCTGGGTCGGCGTCTCAGCCCGGTCAGCCGGGGATCGCGATCTCGATCGTCCCGTCCACGATCCGCAGCGGGTAGTAGCGGAGCCTGCGGACACGGGTGAGGCGCCGCGCCTCAGCCTTGATCCCGGGTGGGTCGGGCCTGGGCTCGCGACCGGGCGGGGACCAGACCGGCTCATAGTGGCCATCCGGCCACAGGCCGCCGGTGGTCGGCATCTGCACCGGATCTCCGGTCGCGAGGTCGAACCGGCCGCTGTGGAGCGGGCAGCCGACGACGCAACCCTCGAGCGTCCCGATCGAGAGCGGTGCGGCCATGTGCGGGCAGCGGTCGTCGACCGCGACCAGCCCGCGCCCGGTGTGGGCGAGGAGCACGTCGAGCTCGCCGAACGTGACCCGGTGCATCGCTCCGGGCGGCAGCGCTTCGAGCGCCAGCGCCGGGCGAAACGTGGCGCTGGCGACGCCGATCGCCACGAGCTCGGTGGGAAAGGCGAGGACCTCGGTCATGGGCCCGATGGTAGCGCGAGGAGTGGCCCCGCTCGGACGACCGTCAAGGGGGCATGCTGCGGCCCGGCCACCCGATGGGTGGCCGGGCCGGGAGGAGCGGCGGGGATTGGGAGCCGGCGCCCCGGGAGTGACGTCAGTCGTTGGCGCGGCGCGGTGTCGGCGTATGGCTGATCGACTCGGCGACCGGGATGGGCGCCGAGAGGTCGACGCGTTCGGCCGCGGCCGCCGCCTCGGCCATCAGCTCGTCCTCGGTGGCACCGAGCGTCTGGCGCAGCGGGATCTCCCGCAGGAAGGCGGTCGCGACCAGCGCGAGCACGGTCGCCCCCACGCCGAGCCACATGCTGTTGGCGATGGCCAGCGTGAACGCGCTGTGGAAGCCGTCGATGAAGATCGCCTGTGCCTGCGCCGGCAGCTGGGCCAGGAAATCGGTGATGGCGGTGGCGCCCGCCGGGTTGGTGAGCGCGCCCGCGTCGAACCCGGCCGGCGGCGCCTGCGGCACGAGCGACGCCGGTGCGCCGGCGTTCGTGATCTCGGTCCTCATCAGGTCCCAGGTCAGGTTGTTGCGGAACAGCGTGAATGCCATGGTGATCCCGACGGTCGTGCCGATCTGGCGGAACAGCGTCAGGTCGCTGGTGGCCGCGCCGAGCTCCTGGAACGGCACCGCGTTCTGGACCACGATCGTGAACACGGCGAACGTCGGGCCGACGCCCAGGCCGGCGACGAACATCCAGGCCCAGAGCATCGGGTCGGGTGTATCGAACCGGAGCTGCGTCATGAGCCCCAGGCCGGCGATGAGCAGCACCATCGCGACGACCAGCAGGTTCCGGTAGCGACCGGTGCGGGCGACGATCTGGCCCGACACGATCGAGGCGAAGATGAGGCCGATCAGGAACGGCAGCAGCATGTAGCCGGACTCGGTGGCGCTGGCGCCCTGGACCACCTGGAAGTAGAGCGGCAGGAAGATGATCGCCGCTCCGAACCCGAAGGTCGCCAGGAAGATCGCGACCATCGAGGCGCTGAAGGTTCGGCTGCGGAACAGGTGGAGCGGCACGATCGGCTCTGCGGCGCGCGACTCGGCCCACACGAAGGCGATGAGCCCGATGGCGCCGACGGCGAACAGGCCCCAGATCCACGGATTGGCCCAGTTTCCGTCCTCCGCGATCGTGAGCGCGATGAGGACCGGCACGAGGCCGACGATCAAGGTGGTCACGCCCAGGTAGTCGATCGTGTTCCGGGCACCCTCGGACCGCACGGTGGGCAGCAGGCGCGCGATGACCGCCAGCGCCACGATCCCGATCGGGATGTTGACGTAGAAGATGGCGTGCCAGCTGAAGGTGTCGGTGAGGAACCCGCCGAGACCCGGGCCGAGCAGGAACGCGACCCCGAACACGGCGCCGAACAGGCCCTGGTACTTGCCTCGCTCGGCCGGGGTGAACAGGTCGCCGATGATGGCGAGCGAGATCGGGAACAGGGCACCGGCACCCAGGCCCTGGATGCCGCGGAACAGGATCAGCTGCCACATGGTCTGGCTGAGGCCGGACAGGGCCGAGCCAACCAGGAAGATGACGATGCCGATCAGCAGCAGCGGCCGGCGTCCATACAGGTCGGACAGCTTGCCGTAGATGGGCACGCTGACGGTGCTGGTCAGCAGGTAGGCGGTGACGACCCAGGCGTAGAAGTCGGCACCCTGGAGGTCGCCGACGATGCTCGGCAGCACGGGGCCGACGATCGTCTGGTCGAGCGCGCCCAGGAACATCCCGAGCAGGACGGCGCCCAGGATCTCGAACTTGGTTCGTCTATCGAGTCCGAGCGCCGGGTCGTGAGCGAGATCCGGCATCTCCGGCCCGCTCTCAAAGGGCATGGCTTCCAAGATGAAATCCTTTCGTCAGGCGCCGGCGGGGCCGGGGTGTGGGGACGCGGCGACCGCCTCCGGCCCGGGCTGGCCGGAGGGGACGGGATCATGAGGATGGCGGTGATCAAGGCCGAACTGCGTCAGCGCGCCGTACTTGTCGGGGCTGCTCGCGAGCTCCTCGCCGATCGCGCATTCAAGGTCGCTTGCCGCCGCTGCCAGCCGGTCGAGCTGATCGGGTTCCAGTCGCGCCAGCGCCGAGGCGAGGATCTCGCTCTTCACGAGCTCGGCCTCGTCGACCAGCTCGTCCCCGGTCCGGGTGGGCCGGACGAGCACGATCCGTCGATCGTCGGGGACGCGGAAGCGCTCCACGAGCCCGCGTTCCTCCATGCGGTCGATGATCCCGGTCGTGCTCGACATCGACGCATCGAGGATGTCCGCGATGCGTCCCATCGGCATCGCGTCATGATGGCGGAGCAGCGTGAGCACATGGAAATGGGTCATGCTGATGCCCAGTCGCACGAGTCGCTGCGACCCCGCGCATCGAAGTGAGCCCACGGCTCGACCGAGGTTGGCCATCGCCTCCTCGGCCGCGCGCCGTCGCTCCGCAACCGGGACGGGGTCTGTGGTTGTTCGCATAGCGTGAAGTATTTACACCACGCGAATAGTTCCGTCAAACGGAAAGGTTCAGGTAACAAGGAGGAGATGCGTCGTGCGGTTTGCGCTGATGATCGAGCCCCAGCAGGGCCTGAGCTACCAGGAGCAGCTGGCGGTGGCCAGGCGGGCCGAGGCGGCGGGCTTCGAGGCGCTCTTCCGCTCCGACCACTACGACAGCTTCCCGGGCGATGGCGACCAGCCCACGACCGACGCCTGGGCGGTGCTCGCCGGCCTTGCCCGGGAGACCACCACGATCAGGCTCGGGTCGCTGGTGTCGCCGGTGCTGTTCCGGACGCCGGGCAACCTGGCCAAGGTGGCCCTCACGGTCGACGAGATGAGCGGTGGGCGGATCGAGGTCGGGGTGGGGGCGGGCTGGCACGCCGAGGAGCATCGGGGCCACGGCTTCCCGTTCCCCGAGATCGCCGAGCGGGCCGACCACCTCGAGGAGACGCTCGAGATCCTGCACGGCCTGTGGGACGCGCCCGACGGCTGGTCGTTCCTGGGCCGCCACTATGCGGTCGAGGATGCGCACATGCGACCCAAGGCGGGCACGATCCCGGGTCGCCCGGAGGGCCGACCGCCGATCATCATCGGCGGCGAGGGCTCGCCGCGCTCGTTCCGGCTGGCGGCGCGCTATGCAGATGAGTTCAACCTCTCGTCGTCGAGCCCGGACGTCGCCGTGCGCAAGTTCGCGGCGCTCGATGCTGCGGTTCGTGCCGCGGGTCGCGAGCCCGCGTCGATCACGCATTCGGCGATGGTCGGGGTGCTGATCGGTCGTGACCGGGAGGAGGTCGGGCGCCGCGAGACGGACCTGCTCCAGGCGTTCGGCGAGGGCGACGATGCCGCGGCCTGGTTCGAGCCCCGGCGGGCACGCTGGGTCCATGGGGTACCGGACGAGGCGCGGGCGATGGTGGCGAGGTTCGCCGAGGCGGGGGTGGAGCGGATGATGCTCCAGGACTTCATCGCCCGGGACCTGGACATGATCGATCTGGCGGGCGAGGTGCTGATCGGCTGAGGCACCGCCGCCGGCGCGACGGTCTGGCGGACCTTGACGGGGCCTTGCTCAGCCCGCAGGGTCGTCCGCGAGGTCGGCCGCTCGCAGGTAGCGGTCGTCGTCGCGCCGGATCGGGTCCGGGTTGGTACCTCGCGCCGCCGCCACTGCAAGCGTGACCAGCTGGAGCGGACCCGCGGCGCCCAGCAGCGCCGCCGCCGCACCGGGCAGCGCCGCTGCTGCGCCGGCCGGGCCGGCGGGCTCGGGCACCACGATCCGGCCACCCGGGGTCAGGTCGGCCGGCACGCTCCCCGCGGCATCGGCACCCAGGATCGCGGCCGGCCGCATCCCCACGGCCGCGGCGGCGCGCAGCGCCTGCCGGACGCGCTTCGTGCGTTGGGGCTGCGCGTCGCGCTCGAGCAGGACGAACAGGAGCGCCGTGTCGGGGCCCGTCGCCGGGAGGTGACCGTGCAGGAAGGTCTCGAGATCGCGCGTCGCTGCCGGCAGCCACGACGCCTCCTCGATCTTGAGAGCCAGCTCGCGCGCCGTGATCCGATCGGTCCCGGAGGCCACCACGAGGAGCCGCGACGCACCTCCAATCGCGCCGGCCATCGCTGCATCCGGCGAGGGCGCTCCGGCCTGCGACCCGTGAGCCGCCTCGATCCCGATCCTCAGGCGCTCGCCGAGGACGCCCGGCTGCGGCGCCTCGCCCGCGAGGATGCTGGCCGTGACCACCGCCGCCACGATGGGTGACACGTAGCCCACGGTGTGGCACCAGCTGCGATCGAGCTCGTGGGTCGCGACCACCACCTCGCGACCCGTGGCCGCGGGCGCGCCCCAGCTGGCCGTGATGAGCGCGGTGGCGGCCCCGCGGTCGGCAGCAGCGTCGAGTGCCGCGATCGTCGCCTCGGTGCCACCCTCATGGCTGCATCCGATCACGAGCCCGTTGGACGGCGGATCGAGCGCGAGCTCGAACGCCTGGGCCGACACGGGACCCCGGCCGGGCAGCCCGATCGAGCGCCAGGCATCGCGGAGCACCGCTGCCGTCGCCATCGCCGCGTGCTCGGATGTTCCGCAGCCGGTGACCACGATCGGCTCGCGCCGATCCGCGGCCCGGCGAACGAGATCGGCCAGGGCGCTCGCGGAACCGTCGGCCGCCACCCGGCGCGCGATGCGGACGGACAGCGCCGGCTCCGCGGCGATCATCTCCGCCATCGCCCACGGCGGGCCCGAGCGGACCTCGGGCATCGGCAGGTAGGCCCACGGCTCGGGGGCACCGGGCAGCGGTGCATCGGGGTCGAAGGTGCCAAGCGAGCGACGAAGTTCGTCCATGACACCAGCGTACGGCGTCGAGGGCCGACGGCGGCCCGCGTTCCCGCCGGCAGCCCCCTATCGATCCAGGAGCTCGAGGCTGCTGACGATCCTGTCCCGATCCCTGGTCGAGCTGCCCTTGCGGATGGTCACGGTCACCACGACGAAGTTGTCGGGGCGAGCGATGTAGACCTGGGTTCCGAGCAGCGACAAGGACTTGCCGGAGACGTCGAGGACGTACTTGTAGTCGACCCGGAGCGCCGACTTCCCGTCGATCTTGAGGTCGGTGTACTTGACGCCCGATACGCCGTTGATGACGGAGACGCTCGCCGTGGCGGTGGACTTGAGGAACGCCGACGGAACCGTTACCGGCTGGGCGATGACGTTGCAGTTGGCGCCTGGGTCGCCCGTGGTGTCCCACGCCCAGAGCTTGAGGCCGGCGGCCAACAGCGACGGCACCTGGTCCTCGAACCCGGCGGGCAGCGTCCCGTCCGGCAGCGCGGCCAGGATCGTCTCGATGTCATCCTGCGTCATCGAGAAGCTTCGCCAGCCCTTGGGCAACGTGAGCGCGAGGGCCTGATCGTCGAGCGCGACCCGGCCGGTCTGGCCTTCGATGCCGACGGGTTCGCTCGTCGGATCGGCGCTGGGCTCGGCGGTCGGCTCGGTCGTCGGGCTGGGCGCCGACGTTGGTCCGGGGGTGGCCGAGGGTGTGGGAGTGGCCGCGGGGGACGGGCTGGCTGTCGATGTGGGTGCGCTTGACCGGACGGGCGGCGCCGAGTCGGAGGGGAGCACGCCGGGAGCGGCGGACCCGCAGGCCGCGACCACGACCACCAGCAGCGGGACGCTCAGACGATGCAGCAGGGGGCGGGTCATCGAGCCAGCTCCTGGTCGGTCGGCTATGCACCGGCCGCAGTCCACCCCGAAGTCTCGGGCAAGTTGGCCGGCGGCCCGGCGCGGGTTGCGGGGCGCGTTCTGTCGGCGGTGAGTCTGGCTCGCCCGCTGCGATCCGGCCACCACGCGATAGTCCCAATCCCGGCGCGCGCCGTCAGGCCCCGGGTTCCGCGCGATCGGCCGCTGGCTGCCCATCCGGGCGCCTCGCATCGGCTCGGTCCCTGGGGAGTGGTCCCGCACTGCGCAGCGGCCAGTAGCGCAGCCACGCCCGTGCGACCAGCGCGTCGACGGTCACCGGGCCGTAGCGCCGGGAGTCGATCGGCGCGCCGTACCCCGCGGCGGTGAGCGCCTCGTCGGTCGCGTCGCTCAGCAGCCAGGCCTCGTCGTCGCCCATCTGGAGCCAGCCTTCGGCGAACGGCACCCAGTCGCCCGGCCGGCCCGCCATGCGCTTGATCGCCAGGATATCGCTGTCCGGCTCGCGGAACACGACGATCGATCCGCGTCGCGGCCAGCGACCCGTGGTGGGGTCGAGCAGCAGCCAGTCACCCGGCCGGATCGACGGCAGCATCGAGCCGTCGGCGACCGCCACCCGCCACGGGCCACGCATCCTCCCGAGCACCGATCCGGGTCGGGAGCGACCCGGCACGCGCCGCCGCGCCGTCACCCGCTGTCCTCGGGTCATCGGACGAGGGCGGTCATCGGACGAGGGCGGTCATCGGACGAGTGCGGTCATCGGACGAGTGCGGTCATGTCGCGCGCCATATGGTGAGGCCCCGCCATCCGGCGGGACCTCGATACCTCGTCGAACGGATTCAGCTCAGGCAGGCCGCCCAGCCACGCGAGTCTTGCCCTCGCCGCCCGTGGCCTTCCATGCGGCGTCCACCTCGTCGATCAGGTCGAGCAGCTTCTTTGCGTCATCGAGGCTGGTCGACGCCTTGACCTTGGACACCTGCTTGGTCGCGGTCCAGAACAGGTCGTGGAGGTTGGGCACGGTCTCGAGGTGCTCGGGCTTGAAGTAGTCGTGCCACAGCACGTCGAGATGGTGCTTGACCAGGTCGGCCCGCTCCTCCTTGATCGCGATCGCCCGGGTCGTGAACGCCGGATCGGCGTTGGCGGCCATCTTCTCGATGATCCGGTAGCAGGACTCCGCCTCGATGCGGGCCTGCTCGGGATCGTAAACGCCGCACGGCAGGTCGCAGTGCGCGTGTGCGACGACGGAGGGGGCGAGGAGACGGCGAATCAGCGACATGTGATGCCTCCGGAGAGTTGCGGCGGGCACTGCCGCAGGTGGGTGGGGTCGGGGAGTGACCCCCGTCACTCGAAGTGTCGGATCGCCTGCCCGAGGCTGTCAAACGCCCTGCCGTCCCGGTGCCTGCCGTGATCGGAGGCCGGCGGGCCGCATCGCGTTCGGCGCATCCGCGTTCGGCGCATCCGGGTGTCGGCCGCGCGTCCGACACGTTGGCCGCCGGCATCGGGTCGCATGGCACCCGCGGGGCGCGTACGATCGGGGGACGCGTCGTCAGACCGGCCTCGATCGGCATCGCCGAGCGCGGTTCCGGCATCGGCGATGCGTCTGGCGTAGCAGGTTCGATTCCTGCGCAACCCGCTCGTCGGCCGGACCGGCGGAGACGCAGCGGGCCGGCGGCCCTGCAGGGCTTCGGGCTCTCCGCCGCCGCGCTCGTGGTCCGGCCCGACGGGCCGAAGTCGTGGGGGACGTCGCATGGATCTCGCGCCGCTGCTCATCGTCGCCGGCGTCATCGTGCTGCTGCTCGTCGCCGTCGGATCGTTGGTGCGGGTGATCACGGTCCGCGAGCACGAGCGCGGCCTGCGCTACCGGTCGGGCCGGCTGACGGGCATCGTCGGCGCAGGCAGCCACATCGCCGTGCGGCCATGGTCGGAGATCATCGTGCTCGACACTCGACCCGTGAGCCTGGCGGTCGAGGGCCAGGAGGTGCTCACCGCGGACGGTGTCAGCGTGAAGATCAGCCTCGTGGCTCGCTACGAGGTGGGTGATCCCGCGGCCGCCGTGACTCGCGACGCCGACTACCGGCGCACGATGTATCTGCTGCTCCAGCTCGCACTGCGGGACGCCGTCAGCCGGCGGACGCTCGACGAGACGCTGGCCGCACGGCGCGACCTGGGACCCGAGATGCGCGACGCGTGCGGCGGCCGGCTGGCGGAGCTGGGCGTCGAGCTGCTGGCGCTCGACGTACGCGACGTGATGCTGCCAGGCGAGCTGCGGCGTGCGTTCTCGGGTGTGATCGCGGCACGCAAGGAAGGCGAGGCGGGGCTCGAGCGGGCACGTGCCGAGACGGCGACGCTGCGCGGGCTGGCCAACGCCGGCCGGATGCTCGACGACAACCCCGGATTGCTCCAGCTGCGGATCCTCCAGCAGCTGGGTGAGACGCCGGGCGCCACCGTGGTGTTCGGCGCTCCCGATGCATCGGTGCCGCTCAAGGCGCCGTCACGGTCCGGACCGATGCGAGCTCGCCCGGCGGCGCCGCGCGACCCCGAGCAGCGCTGAGCCGGGCGAGACGGCCCCTGTGTCCGCACCTCCGCTCGAGATCGAGCGCAAGTACCGGCTCGCTCGGGCGCCGTCGCCGGCTGATCTCGCGGCTCGTGGCGCGCGCTCGTATCGGCTCGAGCAGACCTATCTCACCGCGTCGCCGCCAGGGCGGCGCATCCGCCGGATCGAGGCGCCCGACGGCACGGTCACGTATCGCCTGACCCACAAGCGACACCTGCGCGACCTGGTGCGCGAGGAGGTCGAGCGTGAGATCAGCGAGATCGAATACGAGCAGCTCCGATCGGATGCGGATCCGGAGCGCCGACCGATCCGCAAGACGCGCCACGTGGTTCCACACCGCTCGCAGGAGCTCGAGATCGACGTGTTCGACGATCCGCCGGGGCTGGTGCTGGTCGAGGTCGAGCTGCGGTCCGAGGACGAGGTGGTCGAGCTTCCCGACTGGCTCGGGCCGGCACGCGACGTCAGCGCGGACCCGCGCTTCGCGAATGCCAGCCTGGCCCTCCGAGCCGCGGTGGTGCCGCTGGACTGAGTGGGTCGCCAGGTGACGCCGCCATCCCGGCGCTGCGTCATCCCGGCGCTGCGTCATCCCGGCGCTGCGCCATCCCGGCGCTGCGCCATCCCGGCGCTGCGCCATCCCGGCGCTGCGTCATCCGGGAGCCTCACACTCGATCAGATACCCATGGGGTGCATGCAACCCGGCCACATGATCACGCTGGCGTTGGCGGCTCCGCGGCGGCGCGCACGGTGTTCCGACTCGACTTGATCAGCTACCCGCCGGGCGGGTGCTGGCGCAGGTCCAGGCGGGACTTCATGTGCTAGCACCCAGCTGACGGGTACGTGCCCAGGTGCGGGCAGCACGCGGGCCGTTTGTACCCGTCTGGCGGGTATCTGCACAACTGGCGGTGCGGCGGCCCCGGTACCACCCGTGGGATGCATGCCTGATCGGGTTGGGCGTTGGCCGCGACCGTCGCACCTGGCGGAGATCGGGTCGGGCGCCGGCTGCGGCGGCGATGGCCGTGGCAGCGGCGACGGCCGTAGCAGCCGCGACGGATCTGGCGGCAGTGATGGACGTGGCGGCGGCGACGGACGAGGCGGTCGCATCCGGGCGAGAGCGCGTCGCGCGGCCCGGGTATCATCCCAGCGATGACCGACCGCGGGCTCCCGATCGTCGACGGCGCTCCTGCGTGCCCGTTCGTTGCCTTCGAGGACGACCGCGACGGACGCGGCCAGGCACCTGACCACAGGCACCGCTGCTTCGCGGAGCCCAGACCGGCACCACGCGCGCTCGCCCATCAGGAGGCGTACTGCCTGTCCTCGGCATTTCCCGTGTGCCCCACGTTCCAGGACTGGGCCAGGCGCGAGGCTGCGGCGGCGCGTCCCGCAGCCGATGCCGCGGCAGTGGACGCGAGGGAGGCACGCGACAGTCAGCCCTTGCCACCGAGGGATCTCGAGCCGTACCACGGCCCCGAGCCCGAGACGCCATCGTCAATCCCGCCGCGGCGAAACCCGCCCCGGGACTGGGCGGCGCCGCCGCCCTGGTCGGAGGGCGACGAGCCGGATCGACCTGAACCCGGGCTCGGCTCGTTCGGTGTCGCGCCCGAGGCGGCGCCTGGCTGGGCGGCGTCACAGGGCCCGACCGGTGTCGCGCCCGGGGCGGCATCCGGCTGGCAGCCGACGCAGGAACCGGCCGGAGCCGCGGCCGCTGGCCTGGCGGGGAGCGCCGCCTACCGGCTCGCCGGTCCGGACCCGGACGAACCGCTCCCGGCTCGCCCGGCGAGCGCCGGCGAGACCGGCTTCGGGAGCTACCAGCAGCCCGACCTGCAGTCGGAGCCCGGCTATGGCGATCAGGCTGGCGGGCACAATCGGGAAGACACGGGCGACGCGTACGGCCGGTACGCCCAGCCGGAACGTAGCCAGCGTACCGGCAGGTCGGCATCGCGATCGGCCGCGCAGCAGGCGCGTCCGGCGCAGGCGCAGCGTCGGGAGCCCGAGGACCCCTCTGAGCTGTTCGGGCCTGCCTGGGAGCATCCCAGGCGGTACGAAGCCTATCCGTCGCTGCGGACAAGGGTCGGCCTGTCCGGGATCGGCGTACCGTCGCGACTGGGGTTCTTCGCCATCGCCGTCGTGCTGGCCGCCGTCGGGCTGTTCTTCGTCGGTCCCATGTTGCTGGGCATCGGGTCGAACGATGGGGGTTCGGGCGCCACCACCGTCCCGTCGGTCGCGGTGACGCCCACACTTGCACCCACCGAGCCCCCGGCGCCGACGCCGCAGGTGTACATCATCGCCAAGGGCGACACGATCTCGAAGATCGCGCGCAAGTTCGGGCTGACCCAGGAGGAGCTGCTCGCGGCGAACCCGCAGATCAAGAACCCCAACAAGATCCAGATCGGCGACGAGGTCACCATCCCGGTACCGTCGGCGAGCGATGTGCCCGACGCCAGCGAGGAGGTCTCGTCGGCTCCCTGAGCCCGCGCCGAGGATCAGCGCGAGAAGGGGATCGGCGCGTAGGAACCCGCGGGCCGGATCAGCGCGAGAAGGGCGTCAGGTTGATCGACGTGATCTTGCCCGCCTCGACCCGAAACTGTGCGTCGAGGTGCTGGCTGGGGGCGCCGGGCCGCAGCACCACCAGGTCGGCCTGGTAGGTGTTGCCGAGGTCGCGGACGTCGCCCGGGATCATCTTGAGGCCCTTGTCGGCGCGCAGGAACCAGCCACCGACCTGCTCCACGCCGCGTAGCGTCCTGGCGTTGTCGCCGACGTGGATGCGCATCTCGGTGCGCTCGTCCATCAACGCCACCGCGCCGCTGACATCGCCGCCGTTCAGCAGCTCGAAGAACACTTCCATCGTGTCGGTCGCTCCCATGGGCCCGAGTGTACCGTGCGCCCCGGGAGCGACGCGGACGGCTGGCGAGAGCCAGGTCGCATGCCCGAACCGACGCCAGAACCCGCGCCAGAACCCGCGCCAGAACCCGCGCTAGATCCCGCGCGCGAACGCGCCAGATCCCCGCTAGAACCCGCGCTAGAACCCGCCCCCTGCGCCGCCACCCCCACCGCCCGATCCACCGCCTCCGAACCCGCCGCCGGAGCCGGACGACGAGGGCGAGTTCCCGATCGTGCCCAGGGCGGCCATCATGCCGCCGAAGTTGGGTATCGGTGAGGCGCTCATCAGGCCTGGCGCCGCGCCCCACGAGCCACCGGACCCCGATCCGCCGGTGCCGGCGACCGCGCCGCTCCCGTACCACAGCGGCAGGTAGCCGTGGCTCGCCGCGCCCGACTGCAGGTCCTGGGCCGTGCGCTGGAGCACCTCCTCGACCTCGGACTGCAGGCCCAGGGCGACGCCCCAGACCACCGCATCGTCCGGGTTCTCGATCAACGGGATCGCCGAGGTCTCGACGACCTCGCCCATGGAACGCGACAGTGCCATGGTCTTGACCAGCGTCCGCCGATACGCCTCGAGCATCGCCTGGATCATCGCGCCCGGCATCGTCCGCGCGGGCATGCTCCGCGACAGGATCACGATCGCGACCGCCGACACGATCAGGGACGCGCCCACGACCACCAGCCCATCCGACGGGATGTTGAAACCGACGAACAGGGCAACCGCCCCCAGGATGCCGACCAGCGTGCCGCGCAGGGCCCAGCGTCCGCTCACGGCGGCGGGGCGCTCCGTGAACCAGCCGCGATCGGTGACGTGCTGCTCGATCTGCTTGTCGAAGTCCCCCACGTCCGAGCCCAGCTTGAGCAGGTCGTCGTGATCGATCATCCCGGCGCTGCCGGCAAGGCCGGCCAGTCGTTGCTGGAGGAAGCGGGTCGCCTCATCCATCGGCCGCTGGCGCACCCGTTCCAGCCGTGCCTGCTCGACCGGGTCGGCCGATGACGCCACACCGGTGCGAATGCTCAGCTCCGTGGTCTTCCTGAGCAGCCCGGTCTCGTCGCTCTCGAACGCGATCAGCCCGCGGGCCGCCAGATCGAGACTGGCCGTGGTGAGTGCCCGTCGCGTGGCGCGCCCGTCGCGCACGACGGCGCCCGCCGCAGGCGTCAGCTGGGCCGGTGGGGCCGGGATGTGGATCGACGGATCGTCCAGGTACACGGGATCGCGGCCCCAGCGACGCCAGGCGACGAGCGAATAGCCGATCAGCAGCACCGCGAGCAGCGGGGCGACGAGCAACCCCAGGACGGCGTTGACGGCCCGGGCGAGCTCCAGCGTCGCCGCGTGGTCCGGGGTGGCGTTGGCGTCGATCTTGTCCATGGCGGCCAGGAGCGCCCCGTCGAGGTCGCAGTCGCGGAGCAGCGGCAGCATGTCGTTCTCGTAGATCGCCTGGCGCTCGGCATTCGAGAGATAGGTCGCGGCGTAGCCCGGACCGGCGTACAGCTGGACCTGCCCGTGGCAGGTGTCGCCGTCGTAGAGGTCGAACAGGATCACCAGGCCGTCGTCGATGCCCCGGCGGCCGACACCCCACTGGTCCATCAGCGCCCGCGCCTGTGCCTCGGCGTCCGACGTGGAGGTGAAGCCGGGCACGACCTGCGTGTAGACGACGATCTCGGCGCCGGTCCGGTTCTCGATCGCGTCGATCATGGATTCGACCTGCGAGCGCGTGGCTTCGCGGAACGCGTTCGCCTCGTCGTACACCGCCTGGTTGTTCACCGGGTTCGGGAACGGCGGCCCCGCCGCCAGCGCGCCGACCGCGGTTCCGGTCACCACCAGCCATGCCGCCAGGAATGACGCCACGATTGGCCGAATGCGTCCGGTCGGCCTCCGCCTCAGGTTGTCCATCACGCGCTCCGCTCCCGAATCCGGCGTACCAGCGCGGCCGCCTGCTCATAGCGGCCGAAGCTGGGCATCAGGTAGGTACCGGCCACCTCGTCTCCCACCTCCCGGAGCAGCGCATCGGTCATCTCGATGCCGGCCTCGGTGCCGGCCGCGCCCGCTTGCTGCATGCGCACCCTGGCCGCATCCGGGATCGTGATCCCGGGCACCTCGTTGTGCAGGAACTCGGCGTGACGGCTCGACACCAGTGGCAGCACCCCCAGCAGAACCGGTACCGGGAGGCCGGCCGGGCCGAACCGCCGTCGCGCCTCGTCGAGCATCGCCTCGACCTGGGCCAGGTCGTACAGCGGCTGGGTCATCACCAGCTGCGCGCCGGCAGCCAGCTTTCGCTCGAGCCGGTCCCACTCGGCCCCGGTGTCGGCGGCCGTGGGGTCGAGCGCGCACGCAATCGTGAACGAGGCCGCCTGGCCGATCGCCGACCCCGCCTGGTCCTCGCCGCGATTGAGCCGGGCCAGGATCTCGACCAGGCCGATCGAGTCGACGTCCCAGACGCCGGTTCCCGTCGGGTAGTCACCGACCCGGGGCGGGTCACCGGTGAGTGCCAGGATGTTGCGGATCCCGAGCGCGTGGGCTCCCAGCAGCTCGGACTCCAGCGCCATCAGGTTCCGGTCGCGGGTCGTGACGTGGACGATGCACTCGAGATCGAGGTCGTGCTGGATGCCGAAGGCGACCGCCAGTGCGCCCATCCGGACGCGGGCCATGGCGGAGTCCGAGATGTTGACGGTGTCGGCGCCTGCATCGCGCAGCAGCCGCGCGGCATCGATCGTGCGCTCGATGCGGATGCTCCGCGGCGGGTCGATCTCGACCGAGATGACGTACCGGCCCGCGGCGAGCGCGGCGGCGAGGCGAGAGCCTGCCTGCCGCTCCCCGGGGATGGCGGGAGCCGCCTCCGGGTATGCGATCCGGGGGCTTGCGGCCGCGATGCTCTCACCGGCGACGATCGTGGCCTGGGCCGTGCCACGCGATCCTGCGCTGCCCGGGGCGATCGGGGCGATCGCGGCGCTCACCGGCGGTCGCCCGTCGAGCGCGACGCGCATGGCGGCCACGTGCTCGGGCGTCGTCCCGCAGCAGCCGCCGACGATCGACGCGCCGGCTCCGAGCAGGCGAGGCATCATCGTGGCGAAGTACGCGGGCTCGGCCGCGTACACGAAGCGACCCTCGAGGCGTTGCGGGAGCCCGGCGTTGGGCATGATCGACCGCGCGGGCTGGCCCGGTGCCGGGGGCGCCATCGCCTCGAGCGCATCGAGACAGGCGAGCGGCCCCACGCCGCAGTTGACGCCGACCGCATCCACGCCGGCCGCCTCGAGCGCGGTCACCGCGACATCCGGCGTCGTGCCGTCGGCCAGCACGAGATCCTCGCCGAACGTCATCGAGGCGATGACGGGCACATCCGCTGCCTGCCGCGCCTCATCGATCGCGAGCAGCAGGTGCCCGAGGTCGAAGAACGTCTCGATCACCAGCAGGTCGACCCCGCCCTCGAGCAGGGCGTCGATCTGCTCCCGGAACGCCGCGCGGATGGCGGCCGGGTCGTGGTGGCGAAGCTCGCGTGTCGGCGGACCCAGCGGCCCCACGCTGCCCGCGACCCAGGCGTCGCGGCCGCTGACGTCGCGGGCCTCGCGCGCGACCTGTGCCGCGCGGCGGTTGAACCAGGCCGCCTCTGACGCCAGCCCGAAACCATCGAGCCGGAACCGGTTGGCGCCGAAGGTGAGGGTCTCGATCAGCTCGGCGCCCGCGTCGAGGTACTCGCGATGGACCGTCGCGACGAGGTCAGGCCGGGTGGCGGCGAGCTCGTCCAGGCAGGCGCGCTGCGGGATGCCGCGCGAGAACAGGAGCGTGCCCATGCCGCCGTCGGCCAGCAGGGGACCGGCGGCGAGGCGCGCGGCGAAGCGATCGCGAGCGAGGCTCATGTCGGGTCACAGCCTATCGGGTGGCAAGGGTCCCAAAGCGGCGACCCGGACCGCGAGGACGATCGGGGGCGCGACGACGATCGGGGGCGCGACGACGATCGGCAACGTGACCCCGGCGGCGGGCAAGGGTCAGCGTGCCGTCCGTCTCCAGCAGCACCTGGGGTGCCGCCGGCCGCCCGTTGTAGCCCATCGCCATGGAGGCCGCATATGCGCCGGCGTCGCCGATCGCCACCAGGTCGCCGCGTCGCAGCGGTGGCAGCTCATGGTCGCCGAGGGTGTCGGTGCTCTCGCATACGGGGCCGTCCACTCGCGCCCGGGTCGTGCTGGCCGCCGCGTCCATGCCGCGACCGAGCGAGGTCAGCGCGACCAGCGGGTGCTGGGCGCCGTACAGGGCGGGACGGATGAGCTCGGTCATCCCGGCATCGATCACGATCACGCGCTCGGCAGGGCGCGTCCTGACGTGCAGCACGCGGCCCACGAGCCAGCCGGCGCGTGCAACGAGGAATCGACCCGGCTCCAGCGCCAGGCGACGCGGGCGTCGATCCGCCGGCATGGCGTCGAGCAGGGCGCGCGCCTCGCGAGCGAAATGCTCTGGCGTGGGGACCGTGCCCGGCTCGCCCACCGGGAAGCCGCCGCCGACGTCGAGCGTGTCGAGCTCGGGTCTGCCGGCTCCCAGCAGCCCCAGCAGCGCGAGGCCGCGACGCACCGCATCGCGCCAGGCATCGACGGCGCCCAGCTGCGACCCGACATGCAGCTGGATCCCTCTCGGCCGGATGACCGCCCGGTCCGAGACAGGCAGCGCGGCGAGCACGGTCGTGAGCTCCGTCTCGGCCATGCCGAACTTGGACGACCCACGGCCCACCGCCAGCCCCGGATGGGTCTCGGGGCCGACATCGGGGTTGAGCCGGAGCAGGACGTCCACCGGCGGGTGTCCGCTGCGGCCCAGGTCGGCGCGCTCCGCGATGGCTCGGAGCGCCGTGAGCTCCTCCTCGCTCTCGACGGCCACCCAGCGGAGCGGCTGACCGGTCGCGGATGCCCGAACGGCCGCCCGCAGGTCACGCGCCGTCTTGCCGATGCCCTCGAGCGTGACCCGAGCGTTCGGGATCTCCGCCCGCCTCGCCACGGCCCACTCGCCGGAGGACACGACGTTGGCGCCCAGCCCCAGCCCGCCCAACCTCGCGACGATCGCCGGAACGTCGTTGGCCTTGAGCGAGTAGGCGCGCAGCCACGGATCGGGGAAGGCGCCACGAAGCTCCGCTTCGGCGGCTTCGAGCGCCTCGACCGAGGTCAGGTAGAGCGGGGTGCCGTAGCGTGCCGCCGCGCGCCGGAGCGCCTCGTGCGGAACGCCGGCCAGCGCCTGCTCAGTCGTGGACGAACAACCCGATGACGGTCGTGATCAGGCCCAGCACGATGGCCGCGATGATCGCCCCGAAGATCGCGTCGAGCGACAGCCCGTCGGTGGGGAACCCGCCCACCGTGATCGGCACGTCGAACAGCGAGTTGGCGGCCCACACCGTGAGCAGCAGCAGCAGGCCGTTGATCACGAGACCGAACAGGCCCAGGGTCATCATGTTGATCGGGAACGACAGGATCTTCACGACCGGCTTGATCAGGCCGTTGACCACGCCGAACACGGCGGCCAGGATGATGATCTCGACGATGCCCCCCGAGTACTCGACCTGGGGCAGGATGTAGGCGAGGATCGCGAAGGCGACGGCGGTCACCACGATCCCGACCAGGAAACCTCTCACGCCAGCTCCTCCGAACGATGGGCGGCCCGTCGGCGACGGTTGGCGGAATGCCTGCGTCGATCATCGCAGATGCTCAGGTCGGTGGCATCATTCGGGCGCGCCGCGGCCATCCGGCAACGGCGATCCGGCAGCAGCCAGTCCGGCCAGGCTTCGTCTGACGCGCCTGATCCGACGGCCCGGTCCGACGGCCGCTCTACGGAGGTGCCCGTGTCCTCGTTCGACGACCTCGTCACCGCGTTCCTCGATGAGCTGTTCACGCTCCAGCCGGTGTTCGCGACATCCATGGGCGACCATCGGTTCGATGATCGCTGGCCGGACATGAGCGAGACCGGGCGCAGGGCGCGGCTCGCGTTCGTCGACCGCTGGACCCGCATGCTCGACGAGCTCGATGCCAGTGCCCTGTCAGCGGACGAGCGAATCGACCGCGAGCTGCTGCAGGGCGAGCTCGACGCCATGCGGTTCGAGGAGGCCCAGCTTCGACAGGAGGCCTGGGACCCACAGGCCTGGGTCTATCTCATCGGGAGCGGCCTGCATGGGCTCCTTGCCCGGGATTTCGCCCCGCTCCACATCCGGCTGGCCGCCGTCGCGAGTCGCCTGGAGGGGATCCCGGCGCTGATCGGCGTGGCTCGCGAGGTCATCGGCAGCCTGCCCGATCGACCGGTGTCGCGGCTTCATGCGGAGGTCGCGGGCCGCCGGATCGGTGGCGTGGCGTCGCTTGCGCAGGAGGCGGTCGCGATGGGTGAGGCCGCGTCGGCCGACGACCCCGAGGTCGCGGCCCTGCTCCCACGCCTGCGAGCGGCCACCGAGCGCGCCACGGCCGTGCTCGAAGGGATCGGCCGGCACCTGACCGAGGAGGTGGCGCCGGGAGCCAGGGGTGGACCCGAGCTTGGCCGCGAGCTGTTCGAGCGCAAGCTCCGCCACACCCTGCGCGATCCCGAGGTCACGCCGGATGCCGTGCTGGCCCGTGCCGAGGCGGAGTACGGGCGGGTGCGTGCCGAGATGATCCGGATCGCTCGCGAGCTATGGCCGGCATGGCGGCCCGGCGAGCCGGAACCCGACGACGATGGCGCCCTGGTCCGCGGCACGCTCGACGCGATCGCGGCAGATCACCCGGCGGCCGACGAGCTGGTGGCCTTCTGTCGAGCCGAGCTGGACACGATCGAAGCGTTCTGCCGTGAGCACGACGTGATCGGGCTGGTCGACGAGCCGCTCGAGATCGACTGGACGCCAGAGTTCATGCGCTCGTTCGGCGGCGCGATGCTCGACACGCCGGGGCCGCTCGATGCGGGTCAGGCGTCGTTCTTCTCGATCACGCCCGTTCGCGACGACTGGGACGAGGCGGCTGTCGAGTCCTACCTGCGCGAGGAGAACGCGCGCCAGCTGCGGCTGCTCACGATCCACGAGGCCGTGCCCGGCCACTACCTCCAGGGCGCGTATGCCAACCGCGGGTCGTCGCTCGCCCGGCGCGTCTTCGCGTCGGGCTTGTTCGCCGAGGGCTGGGCGGTGTACGTGACCCAGGTCATGCTCGATCGGGGGTACGGCCAGGACGATCCGGCGCTGTGGCTGGTCCACTGGAAGTTCTACCTGCGTGCCGTGGTCAACGCGATCCTCGACGTGCGGATCCACTGCGACGGCATGACCGGCGAGGAGGCGATCGAGCTCATGGTCGACGGGGGCTTCCAGGAGCGATCAGAGGCGGTCGCCAAGGACGAGCGAGCACGGCTGTCGTCGACCCAGCTGTCGACCTACTTCCTGGGCTCGGTCGGGCTGTGGGACATCGAGGACGCGGCACGCAGGCGGGCGGCGGAGGCGTCAGGTGCGGGCGCCGACGCGGTTCCCGCGCCGGCCGTGGTGGGTGGCTACCCGGACACGCCGGGCTTCGATCCCCGTGCGCACCTGGAATTGGTGATCGGCCATGGGGCGCCACCGATCCCGCTGCTGCGCCGGATCCTGCTGGGCGACGCCTGATCCCGCTCCTCCGCTGCCGTCGGCCTGCGGGGCATCCCTGCCGAACGGTTGCAGGAGATGCCGGCCGGATTCGGTCGGGACCCTCGCCAGACTGGACGCATGCGTTGTCTGGTCCGAGTCCTCCTGGCCGCGACGCCTGAGTCACCGGTGACCCGCACCCGCTCCCGCTCACCCGCTCCCGCCGCCCCGCCGGGCTCGCTGATGTCCGCCCCCCGCCATCGCTACCTCGCCACGCGGTAGCGGAGGTAGACGACCTTCGAGCTGAGCATGCGGGTCTCGAGGAGCTCGAGGTCCACCCGGCGCCCGCCCCTGGGGAAGTACGGAATGCCGCCGCCGACGATGACCGGGTAGACCACGGCCCGGTACTCGTCGATCATGCCGAGCGCGGCGGCCTCGGCCGCGAGCGTCGCACCGCCGATCGCGATCTCGCCCTCCCCCGGCTCGGCGCGCAGGCGCTCGATCTCCTCGGCGAGGCCGCCCGTCGCCAGGCGGGCGTTCCCCTCCACCGTCGACAGCGTGGTCGAGAACACGACCTTCGGGAGCGGCTTCCACAGCGCCGTCCATTCGCGCTCCGCGTCGTCGAGCGATGGATCCTGGTCGGCCGTCTCCCAGTACAGCATCGTCTCGTACAGGCGTCGCCCCAGCAGGTGGACGTCGACCCCGCGGATCTCGTCGATCCAGAACCGAAAGACGTCCCCGTCGGGATCCGTCCAGTCGAAGGTGCCGTCCGGCCCGACGATGTAGCCGTCGAGCGAGACGCCCATCGAATAGGTCACGCTGCGCACTGGGATCCTCCTCGGCATTCGGGTCCGACAATACGACCGCGGAACCTCGGACGACTCATCGATCACACAGACGCGCAACCGGCTTGGAGCGGAACCGACCTGTTGCCGCCTCTCGTGACCCTGGTCAGTCCCACGCCACGCACACGTGGAACGCGTCGTCCGTCCCGACACCACCGCCGAACCCGGAGATAACATCGCCGTCGCGCCCGACGACCGTGCCGTCACGGGAGACCAGGTCCGCTCGCCCGTCGAGTCGCCATGCCGCCCAGCCAGTCGGCCACACGACCTTGATCGGGTCCCCTCCGCCTTCCGGGACGAGCACCAGCGCGTCGCCGGCGACAGCGACACGGGCGGGCGTGAGCAGCGCAGTCGGACAGGCCATTGTCGGCAGCAAGTGGCCGGGCTCAGTCGCCAGTGTCAGCGGGGTTGCCCCTGCCGGGAGCGACGGACCGGGCCACATCGGGCTCAACCGCGCCAGCCCGACCACCACGAGAAGCAGCAGGACGCCGGAGATCGCAGCCAGTGCGCGGCGGTGCCGTCGAAACATGAGCGGAGCGTCTTCCGGCCGAGGCGGCGAGTCAAGAACCCATTGCCATCGCTATCTTCAACACAGGAGCCGGGCTCGTTCGCAGGCCACAGGCCCTCGTCTGGCGGCCGCGGGCGACGATCCCTTGACATGCAAGTGGACGCTTGCCTATTGTGATGGCCGTGGGCGACGTGTTCAGGGCCCTGGCGGACCCCACCCGGCGAATCATCCTCGACGAGCTGACCGAGCGCGACGGCCAGAGCCTGTTCGAGCTGTGCGGCCGGCTGACCATGAACCACGGCCTTGGCTCGACGCGCCAGGCGATCTCGCAGCACCTCGACGTGCTCGAGGACGCGGGCCTCATCGAGGTCGAGCGGCGGGGCCGCTACAAGCTCCACCACATCCGCACCGGTCCGATCCGCGATGCCGTGGATCGCTGGCTCGGGGTGCCCGACGAAGGAGACCGACGATGAGGATCACCGTCACGAGCGTCCTGGTCGACGATCAGGCGAAGGCACTTCGCTTCTACACCGAGGTCCTCGGGTTCGAGAAGAAGGACGACGTCCCCGTCGGCGACTTCCGCTGGCTCACGGTGGTCTCGCCCGAGGACCCCACCGGCGTCGAGCTGCTGCTCGAGCCTGACGCCCATCCGGCCGCGAAACCGTTCAAGGCGGCCCTCGTCGACGACGGCATCCCGTACACCTCGTTCGCCGTCACCGACGTCCAGGCCGAGTTCGAGCGCCTGCGACAGCGCGGTGTGACCTTCGTGCAGGAGCCGACCCAGATGGGACCCGTCACCACGGCCGTGCTCGACGATACCTGCGGCAACCTTATCCAGATCGCGTCCCGGCCCTGACGCACGGTTGCGCCCCGGCAGATCAGCCAGGGTCGCCGGGACGTGACCTGTCGGGACGCTTGCTCGTGATCCGTCCCTTCGACGCTCGGGTCGGATGATCGGGGCCGCCGGCGCCACCGGCGGTTGAATCCCCACCCGGCCCGGCTCCCGGCGACGCCGCGAGCGCCGTGCGCAGTGCGTCCACGCGATAGCCCGATGCCTCCGCCGCCTCGGCCAGCCGGCGGGCGACCGCGCTCGGACGGTCGGACGGCCTCGCTCGGGCGAACGCCGGGCCGGCGATGCGCTCCAGGCGGTCCATCCAGTCGAGCAGCTCGTCGAACGACTCGCGATGGAACCACTCCGTACCCTGGTAGCTGTTGACGCGGATGAAGGGACGCACGGCGGGATGCGCGAGCCAGGCGTCGATCAACCGGGTCGCGGCGTCCGGCCCGCGTCCACCGACGGTCGACGGCAGCGGCAGGTCCAGCAGGGTCCGCACCCGCTCGGCGGCCCACCACGCCCCCGCCTCATCGAGCTCCTGGCCGCGAAGGGCGTCCGCGACGACGGGGGCCAGGCGCAGCTCCTCGTACCAGGCCCGGCTGGTCGGGCCGACCGGGGCGCCCGCTGCCAGCGAGCCCAGGGGCGACAGCAGCGCCCACAGCCGGAGGGCCGCCTCCCGGGATGCATCGCCGATGGCGGCGAGCGCCGGGCCGGCATGTTCGGCCCGCACCTCGACCGCGTCGACAACAGCGGCTTGATCGCCGTCGGTGCCCGTCGCCTCGGCGACCGTCGCGACCAGCCGCTCCACGGCGACCCGGGACGGCTCGGCGATCGCGGCCCGGAGCGCGTCGTGCACCGGGGTCAGCTGCAGCTCTCGCAGGGCCCCTTCGAGCGAGGGAACCCCGCGGCCGTCGAGCCGCTCGGCAAGCCGCGCCCAGACCCCCGTGGCGTCGGTCAGCTCGCGCAGGTCCCAGTACACGAGCGACTGGTAGGCGTGCAGTTGCACGTGGAGCCCGCGGTCGCGGAGCTCGGCCACGGGACGCAGGAACTCGAGGCCCGACCGCTGCTCGCGGAACGCCAGCCAGCGGGCGTCGGCCGGTCCGTCGCCCAGGCCCAGGCCCTCGGCCAGCGTTCGTCGCACGAGCCGCTTCGACCCTTCGGCGTCCTTGACCGCATATGCGACCGAGTCCCGGATCCAGCCCGAGGTCTCGGCGTACCGATTGTGGTACACGATCAGCGAACGGGTGCTGCCCGTCCCGTTCGAAAAGGCGAACACGTTCTCGTCCACGCCGCCGAAGTCGTGGCCGACGTCGTACAGCAGGAAGTCCCGCGCCTCTGCGAAGTCACCGCGTCGGTGGAGCAACGGCACGATCTCGTGCTCGTGGCGCCCGAGCAGCCACTCGTCGACCGACTCATCGAGCGTCGCGCGCCGGAACTCCATCCCGTACTTCTCGCCGAACCCCTCGAACTGGCCGTGACCGAACATCGGCAGCCCGGGCAGCGTCGCCAGCAGCGTCGCGACCCCGAAGTACTTGTCCCCCTTCCCGAACTGCTCGACCGCGGTCTTCTCGTCGGGGTTGTTCATGAAGTTGACGTAGCGCTTGAGGATCTCGGGGTCGAACTCGAGCGTCTCCTTGAGCACCTTCCGGTAGCCTGCGTTGTCCTCGTCGCGAAGCATGTGCATGAACGCGCTGTTGTAGACGCGGTGCATGCCCAGCGTGCGCACGAAGTAGCCCTCGAGCATCCAGAACGCCTCGGCCAGCAGCAGCGTGTCCGGGACCTCGGCCGCCACCCGGTCGACCACCTCGCGCCAGAACTCGTGCGGCATCGCGGCATCGAACTCGGCCGCCGTCATCGTCCCGTGCTCCGCCCGCGACGGGATCGCGCCGCCACCTTCGCCCGGCGCCGGGAACCACAGTCGCCGGACATGCCTCCTGGCCAGCACCATGGCCGCGTCGAACCGGATGACCGGGAACCGGCGGGCGACATCGAGGATCGTCTGGATCACCTGCTCCCGCACGTCGGCACGGGAGAAGTCGAGCTGCGCCGTGTCGTTCCAGGGGAAGCTGGTGCCGTCGTTGCCGTGGTAGATGTAGCTCCGCTCGCCGGAGGACCGGTCGCGCCGCTCGAACACCACCGCCGCGTCGCTGTTGTCCCAGTAGTGATCCTCGATCCGAACCTCGACCCGGTTGTCGTCACCCAGGTTGCCGCCGCCGAACGTGTAGCCGGGGTAGGGGGGCTCGGGCAGCGACAGGAACCACTCGGGGTGGTCGGTGACCCAGTGCGAATCGATGCCCATGTGGTTGGGGACCATGTCCGAGGCCAGCCGGATCCCACGCGTCCAGGCGCGGTGGCGCAGGTTCATCCAGGCGCCCTCGCCACCCAGGTCGTCCGCGATCCGGTAGTCGTCGAGCGAGTACGCGGAGGCGGCCGCGTCCGGGTTGCCGCGCCAGGCCTTGATCCGCTGCGACGCCCGGCTCCGCTCCCACAGCCCGATCAGCCACAGGCCCGTGATGCCCCAGCGGGCAAGCCGGTCCAGCTCCTCGTCGGGGATCGCATCCAGCGTCCGGATCTCCCGCTGGTGCCGGCGTGACAGCTGGTCCAGCCAGACATGGGTGCTCTTGGCGATCAGCACCAGGCGCGGCATCCAGGCGGAGTCGGAGCTGAACCGCTCGGGCTCCGCGTCGAGGCCCGACAGGTCCGGTGCCTCACCCCCGCCGCCACCTCCACCGTTGCCGCCACCGAACCGCAGGTGCAAGCCGCGCTCCTCCTGTTCCATCACGTCGAGCGTGAGCAGCATCCGGTCCAGCAGGTCGTCCAGCGCGCTGCCCAGCAGCTCGCGCCACTGGTCGCGGACGTAGCGCAGCTGCCCGGCCAGGGACGTGGGGTGGGCACGGGCCGGCGCGCGCAGCAGCTCCACCAGCGTCTCTCCGTTGGGCCCGATCGGTTCCAGGCCGCCCTGGTAGGCCTCGATCGCGGCAAGGACGGCCGTCCTTGGCTCGGCGGGCAGCGGCGTGTCGTCGATCAGGGCCCGAAGTGGGCGCGTGGCCGGGTTCTCGTTGGCGACCCGGACCAGCAGCAGCTCCTCGAGGCGGACGGGCTCCGCGCTGCCGTCCACGTCGGGGAACTGGTCGGCCACCGCGCCCAGCACGGTGTCGAGCGTGGTGTCGCCCACGGCGGCCTCGACCGTCTCGCCGGTGACATCCATCGCGGTCGCGGGCACCAGCTCGGCTGCCCGGGCGACCAGCAGATGGAAGATCTCGTGGAGCAGCTCGAGCGCGGCGAGCTCGCCGGCCTGGGCGCTCGGCTCACCCGCACGCCGCGTGGCATTGAGGGCCATCGTCACGCGGCGAGCGGCGGTGATGTTCGTGGCGAGCCGGGGGGACGACGCCGGGGTCGGTGCGATGGATTCGAGCTTGAAACGCTGCCGCGCCGAGCGCGAGATGGGGAGGGCTCGCATCAAGAGAGTGTCGCACCTCCGGCCAGCCGGGACCGGCTCGGGGCCATCAGTGATCCTCGACGGTGCCCCGCGGCTCGAGGATATCGGCGATGCCGCGCAACGGGATCGTCAGCCAGTCGGGCCGGGCGCTGAGCTCGTACGTGAGCTCGTAGGCGGCCTTCTGCAGCAGCAGCACGTCGAGCAGGATGACGCGCGCCTCGTCGGTCTTGGGCAGGATGCCGCTGGCGTCGGTCTCGCCGAAGTAGCCGCGCAGGAAGGCGGCCGCCGATTTCGACATACCAGGCCTCGGCCCACACGTCGAGGGCTGACCGCTGCGGCTCGCCCCGGACCACGAGCGCACCCACCGCGGCGTAGTGCAGCGACCGGATCATCCCGGCGACGTCGGTGAGGGCCGGTCGCATCAGCCGCCGCTGGCTGATCGCCTGGAGCGGCTGCCCCTCGAAGTCCGTGATCATCAGGTCGTCCCCGGTGACCAGGACCTGCTCCGCGTGGTAGTCGCCGTGACATCGGATCCGCAGACCGCCGATGCGCGTCTCGAGCAGCCGTCGCAGGTGCTCGTCGACGAACCGGCCGCGGGACAGCACGAGGTCCGCCTGGGCGAGGACCGGTCCCGGCAGGCCGAGGGCCTGGTCGCGAAGCTGGCGCAGCGCGTGCCCCGTGCTCGCGCGCACCGACTGGTACAGCGAGCGCTGATGGAACTGGGTCATCGGCTCCGGGTTGAAGGCGGGGTCCGCGCTGGGTGTCGCGAGCACGCGATGCAGCTCCCCGGTTCGCCGGCCGAGCAGCTCGGCCGTCGCCATGAACGAGCCGACGAGCGGGGCGAGCGGGCCCTCGGCGCTGTCCTGGCGCGCGCGAGCCACGATCGCGGTCACGGTCCGGTCGACGGCCGGAGCATCAACCCCCAGCCCCACCGCGGACTCGAGATAGCCCTCGACCGCGCTCCGCGCGACGTCGAACGCGTCACCACGATTGTCGACGTACGCCTGCAGGATCGCGGCCGATGCGGTGCCGCTCTTGGTCCGGTACTCGATCCAGCCACCCATCGCGGGAGCGTGCTTGAACCCACGCTGGGTGAGCGCGCGTCCCATCTCGATCTCGGGGTTCTCGCCCGGCTCCACGACGCGGTACAGCTTGAGGATGCCGGTGTCGCCCCACAGCACCGAGGTGTTGCTCTGCTCTCCGCGGAGCGGCTCGACCGGCGGCTGCGCGTCGGGTCTGCCGGCCACCCGGGTCGTGGCGGCGGTCGCCTTGCCGACGAGCTCTCCGGCCCGGCCCGCGATCCGCCGCCGGCCGGTGAGCAGGCCGACCATCGCGCGCACGAACGCCGGATCGCCCGATGCGTCGACCAGGTAACCGACCGGCTGGTGGTCGTCGACGAGGCGGGCGATGAGCCGGGCGTCGTCCGGTTCGGTTCCCTGGTCATCGACGATCGACACCGGGATGCTGTACGTCTCCGGCTCCCCGTCCGAGTAGGTCACCTCGAACAGCAGCAGACCCAGCGTCTGCTCGTGGCGCGGGATGGGCAGCACGTCGGCGATCCGCGCACCGCGGATGCGCCGGCTCCGGCCACGGAACCAGCGCCGCTCGACGAGCCAGTCGACCACCCGGCCCGACAGCTCCGCAGCGAGGTCCGCGCCGGTGAGGTCGGCCAGGGAGCGCGGTCGTGCGAGCGCGCCCGACGAACGATGGTGCAGCTCGCTGGGAGCACCCGAGCTCGGGCGCAGCTGGAACCAGTAGAACGCGTGAGGTCCGAGGGTCAGCGGGTACGAGGGGCCTTCGATCGCGGGGAACTCGACCGACCCGAACAGCTCCACCGGCACCATGCCGATGAACAGGCTCAGGTCGAGCGAGGTCCACTGCACGTAGCGGGAGAGGTTGGCCACGACCAGCAGCGTCTCGTGCTCGTGACGCCGGACGAAGGCGATGACCTTTCGGTTCTCGGGATTGAGGATCTCGATCTTGCCCCGCCCGAAGGCCGGATGGCGCCGGCGGAGGGCGATCAGCCGGCGCATCCACCACAGGAGGGAATGCGGGTTGGCGAGCTGCGCCTCGACGTTGACCGCCTCGTGGTGGTATTCGGGGTCGACGATCGGCGGCAGGTACAGGCGCTGGCGGTTGGCGGTCGAGAAGCCCGCGTTCCGGTCGGGGCTCCACTGCATCGGCGTGCGTACCCCGTTTCGGTCGCCGAGGTACACGTTGTCGCCCATCCCGATCTCGTCGCCGTAGTAGATGACTGGTGTGCCGGGGAGCGAGAACAAGAGGCCGTTCATGAGCTCGATGCGGCGCCGGTTGTTGCCCAGCAGCGGCGCCAGGCGCCGGCGGATGCCGAGATTGATCCGGGCCTGCGGGTCGCTCGCGTAGGCGCGGTACATGAAGTCCCGCTCCTCGTCGGTGACCATCTCGAGCGTGAGCTCGTCATGGTTGCGGAGGAACATCGCCCACTGTGACTCGTCGGGGATGGTCGGTGTCTGGTCGAGGATGTCGAGGATCGGGAAGCGGTCCTCCATCCGGATCGACATGAACAGCCGGGGCATGACCGGGAAATGGAACGCCATGTGGCACTCGGGCCGCTCGATCGTGCCCAGATAGGCGACGGCCTCCTCGGGCCACTGGTTGGCCTCGGCCAGCAGCATCCGGTCGCCGTACCGCTCGTCCACGTGCCGCCGGAGCTCGGCCAGAAAGGCATGCGTCTCGGGCAGGTTCTCGCCGTTGGTTCCCTCTCGCTCATAGAGATACGGGATCGCATCCAGACGCAGACCGTCGATGCCCATGTCCAGCCAGAAGTCGAGGGTCTGGACCACCGCCTCGCGGACGCGCGGGTTGTCGAAGTTCAGATCCGGCTGGTGGCTGAAGAAGCGGTGCCAGTAGTAGGCACCCGCGACCGGGTCCCAGGTCCAGTTGGAGGTCTCGTAATCCTTGAAGATGATGCGGGCATCGGCGTACTCCTCGGCCGTGTCCGACCACACGTAGAAATCCCGGTGCGCGCTGCCCTTCGGCGCCTGGCGGGCGCGCTGGAACCACGGGTGCTGGTCGGAGGTGTGGTTGCACACGAGCTCGGTGATGACCCGCAGTCCCCGCCGGTGTGCCTCACGCACGAAGGTGCGGACGTCGCGCAGCGTGCCGTAGTCGGGGTTGACCTGCCGGAAGTCGGCGATGTCGTAGCCGTCATCACGCCCGGGCGACGGGTAGAACGGGAGCAGCCAGATGGCCGTGATGCCCAGGTCCGCGAGATAGTCCAGCTTGGTGGTGAGCCCCTCGAAGTCGCCGATGCCGTTCCCATCGCTGTCCAGGAACGCGCGGACGTGGAGCTCGTAGATGATCGCGTCCTTGTACCACAGCGGATCGCGCGGAAGTCCGTGGTTGGTCGAGCTACCGGGGCGCGACGGAGAGCGGTTCACCGGGGGATGATGCTCCATGGCAGGCGCAGGACGCCGGGACTGGCAACCCACCCTATGGGGCAGCGCCGACGGCTGTCAACGCGGGGGTCACCGCGCGGGCCGTCGCACCCCACGGCGGGCGCCTGGCGGACGTTCAGCCGCCGGTCGCTGCAACCTGTGTCCGGACGTCGTTCTGCGTCGGCGTGACGCGCGCCGCGTCCACCCGGTCCACGGCGCGTCGCAGCAGCTCCAGGGCCGCCGGGTCGAACTCGTAGCTCCACTCGCGCAGCCGCTCCGGGCGGGCAAAGCGTGCCTCGAGGCCGAGCGCCATCGCCTCGCGCGACAGCAGCACCAGGTCCGCCTTTCGGTCGACCTGGTCGAGCTCGGTCTCGGTGTGGGCGACGGCGGAGATGATCTCGACGCCCGTCGCGCCGGCCGTCTCGAGCACCTCGGCAATGTTCTCGACGCCCCGCTGCGAGCCGCACACCAGGCCAACCCTCGAGCCGGCCGGCAGCGCGGCGACCTCGTGCACCAGGTCGACGTAACCGGGCCCGACCAGCATCGCCACCAGCGGCAGGCGCCCGCGCACGAAGGCCTTGGCCTCATCGGCATGGAAGGTGGTGGTCGCGACCAGGTCGTAGTGGTACCGGTCGAGACGATCGGGAATCTCGTCCAGCAGCACGCCCGCCGCCGCGACCCGGTCCGGGAACGCCTCCACGATCCGCTGGGCATCGAACGTGGCATCGGCGGTGGTGCACTCCGCGAACAGCACGTGCACCAGCAGGCCGGGCCGGCGGCGGGCGGTTGCCGCGGTGAACGTCGCCTGCGCCACCTCGTCGGGCGCGAAGCCGAGCTGGGCTGCACGACGCAGCGTCTCGGCCACGATCCCGGCCAGGACATCCGATCCGCGCCGGACCGGCGGGCGCTCGACCACCCGGGTGCCGGCGCCGTGACGACCGATCACGTAGCCAGCCTCGCCCAGCCGGCGATAGACCGTGCGGATCGTGTTCGGGTTGACCCGCATCGCCGCGCCCAGCTCGCGAACGGGCGGCAGTCGAGTGCCCGGCTGGAGCCGTCCGGACTCGATCTGATAGGCGAGCTGCCAGTAGATCTGGGTCGAGATCGGCACGTCCGAGTCGCGCTCGATGTCGAGCTGGTGGTCGCTCGACGGTCCCATCGGCGCAGGCCGATTGGCGCCTTCGTCAGGGCCGTTCCGGCTACTTGACATAGTGGACTAGTCCAACTAGTGTTCGGCTTGGCCTAGTTGACTATACCAACCAGCTGACACCGAGCGAATCGAGCCATCCCGTGGAAATGCTGCTTCTCATCGTTCTGCTCGCGGCCTTCGCGATTCTCGCGCTCGAGTTGGGCGTGGACTCCCGCGACGGATCCTCGGATCGTCGCCGTTCCGTCTACCCGACCGGCCTTCGCTGATCGTCGCGGTCGGGTGGGGCGCCGACCCCCCTCCTTCCCGGCGCCCCACCGCTCGACCCCCGGCTAACCACCGGGGGTCGCTTGCTGTCCGGCCCGGGTGGCGCTCAGGGTTCCGGTGGCGCTCAGGGTTCCGGTGGCGCTCAGGGTTCCGGTGGCGGCTGGCCGACCTCGCTCAACGCATGCCGGTAGATGGTGGCCCCGTCGACCCCCAGCGCCGGTGACCGAAGCGTCGCGAGATCGGCGACCAGGCGCTGCTCGAGCCTGCCGGGTGACAGGTCGTCGACGATGCGGGCCGCCCGGGCTGCCGAGCGCAGCACCTGGCGGGTCTCGATCCGCGACGGGTCATCCCAGAACCAGCCATCCGAGGCGAACATGGCCAGCCGCCAGCGCTGTGCCTCGAGCATCGCGAGCAGCAACCGGCGATCCCGTGGTCGCGCCGCCTGGCCCAGCATCTCGGTCACGAACGCGGTTGGAGACGTGGCGCCCAGGACGACGTCCACGTACCGATCCCGCGCCGCCCACACGTCGTCCAGCCCGCGGACGTCGCGGGCGAGCCGGTCGGTGACCTCATCGATGGCCCCGGCCAGGCGATCGAACGCGCCGCGCAGCGGTCCTTTCCAGCGTCCGTCGGGCACATCGGGGCACTCGGCGTACCAGCGGAGGACGCCGTGGTGGCAGCTCCACGACGACCGCTCCCGGATCCGGATCTCGGGGTGGGCGATCTCGTCGTCGGCGCCCACGGCCGTGGCCAGATCGACGACATCGAAGCCCCGGTCCGGAACAGCGGCCTCGGGCGCGACGAGGCGCTCGAGGAACAGGTCGCGGAACGATTGATGGTGGCCGTACAGCTCTCCGTCGCTTGCGATCACCACCATCGGCGAAGCGACGCCCGACAGCGGCCCGGCGAGGCGCGGGGCCACGCGCTCCCGGGCGAACCGATCGGCGTCGGCGGTCGCCGTCGGCTCGAACGACACGGCGCCCGACAGGTCGCCATCGTAGAAGGCCACCATGATCCGCCGCCCGGCCCCGAGGTCGACGCGATACGGCTGGCGGGTGTCGACGTGCGGCACGTCGGCCTGCCACGGCGCCAGGATCACCGCCTCGATCCCGGCCTCGGCGAGGGTCTCGAGACTGGTCAGGTCGACCGCGGCCTCGGGTAGCCACATCGCCCGTGGCCGTCTCCCGAAGCGGACCTCGAAATCGCGGATGCCCCAGCGCACCTCCGTCCGCCGGTCATGCCCCGCCGCGAGGGGCAGGATCGAGTGGTGAAAGGCCTGGGCGATCCCGGTCCCGCCACCCGCCCGATCGCCGGCCGCGAAGCCCGCCAGCACCTCGGGCGCCTCGGTTGCGAGGTAGCCGGTCAGCGTGGGCCCGATGTCCCACGAGATGTGCGCCGGGATCCCGTGCTCGGCGATCGGCCGGTAGCACTCGTCGGTGATCCGCGAGTTCCAGTCGCGGAACGGCGCCGCCGAGGCGTCCGCGGGGATGTTGCCGGAGAACGGATCGACGCGGAGCGGCTGGTAGAAGTGGGCGTGGACGACGAGCCGGCCGCGCGTCATCGAGCGGTGCCCGATACGGGCGCCACCGCGGCGGCCTTCGATGTGTCGCCGATGTCGTCGTTCACGCGAACGTCGCTTCCTCCTCCGCCGTCCTGTCGCGTGCGACGCTCGCGGCCTGCCTGATCGAGAACCGTCGCGCCTCACCCGGCGCCAGCCGGATCGTCCACGACACCAGGAGCGCGCTCCCCTGATAGACGCGCTCGAAGCCCGACTCGGAGTTCGACACGGTGTCGATCGGGTGCCACCAGAGGTCCGCGACCGGATCCATCGTGGCATGGATGGCGAGCCCGACCCAGTCGTTCCCGTAGCCGATGGCGCGAGTGCCGATCACCTGGCCCACGCCGTCGTGGCTCGTCCGGGCTCCGTTGACCTCGTACCACGCCTGGGGGTTTCCGCCGCCACCCAGCAGGTGGATCGACCATTCGAGGCCCAGCCGGCATTCGATCGGCCGGTCACCGCGGTGGTGCAGCTCGAGATCCAGGATCAGCGCCGGGTCCAGCCGATCGCCCGCGAGCCGGATCGTCTTGGTGGCGGTCACGCGCTGGCCCGCAACGGTGCCCTCCCGCGACAGCGAGACCTGGCCGGGAGCGAGGTGATCGATCGCGAACGCGCCGTCACGCAGGTCGCCGAGCTCGACCTCCTCGACCCGGGCCAGCGCGTCCGCCGTCGTATCGGGCGCCAGGAACCGGATCAGCCCGGACCGACGCTCGTGGTCGTCGTAGACGAGGCGTGCGGCCAGGCCCTCCTCCTTGACCACCGCGAGCTCGTGGATCGAGGTGACCTCGCCCTCCCCGGCGCCGGTGGCCGGCTCGCCGGTCGGTGCCTGCGCCTTCTGCACCTCCTGGGCTCGAAGCCGCTCGTGATAGGCCTCTGGTCGGCGCCGCATCACCGCGCCCAGCGCATGGTGTGCGGCCCGGACATCCCACGACCCGATGCCACCGCCTTCGTCCGGCTTCACGGTCACGGTCTGCCCCGGCTCGATCAGCAACGCCTCCGGTCGGCCGTCGAGGTCCAGGTCCCCGAGCTCGGCGGTGCGGCCGGCGCCCGGGTTCACCGCGCCCGGGTCCCCGGTGTCCATCTCCCCGTCGCCTCGCAGCGATCGGTCGGCCAGATCCTCCGCCGCGATCAGGTGCTCGAACGTGGCCAGCCGCATGTGCGAGATGTAGACGCCACCGAACAGCCCGTGCCAGTAGCAGTCGTTGGATTGACCTCGATGGAGGTGGTCCGTGGCCGCCTCCCGGGCCGGCCCCTCGGGCATCCGGGCGACCTTCGCCGAGGTCCGCAGCATCTGCTTGTGGAGGTCGTTGATCTCCCGGTACCTGACCTGGAAGTTGCGCCAGAAGCCCCCGCGCAACCAGCGGGCCTCAGGTCGGTCCTCGGCGACCGCGTCGTGGAGCAGCTTCGCGAACACCAAGTTCTCATCGGGCGGCAGCGCCCACTCGCCCATCTCCGCGTACGAGGAGGTGGGCACGTACACGCGGCCGATTGGCGGCTCCCGCTCGAGCCAGGCCGAGGGCGTGACGGTCGTCAGCCAGTCGGTGTTCGCCTCGAGCGCGTCGAAGAACCGGTCGATCCAGCGGCCCCGTCCCCAGCAATGCTCGTAGGTCGTGGGCCAGGCACCGAACTTCTCGCCGTCATCGCCCATCATGCCGACCCGGTCGCCGGCCTCGGTGGCGTGATCCCGCAGGTAGCCGATGACATCCTCGACCGGACCGAACGGGATGCGGTAGCGGAGGCCTTGCTCGCTGCCGAACACCGTCACCAGGTGGCCCTGGTCCTCGGTGGTGTATGCACCCCACAGGTTCGCTTCGGGGATCGCGGCGGCCCGGAAGTGCTGGTCGTCGAGGATCGTCCAGCGGTAGCCGGCGGCCACCAGCGACGTTGGCAGGTCCGGCTCCCAGACACGCTCGGCCAGCCATGCGCCCAGGGGTCGACGACCGCTGAGGTGCTCGACGGTGTCGGCCATCCGGCTCAGCTGCGCGACCCGATCGTGCTCGGGGAGCGACGCGAGCACCGGCTCGTACAGACCACCGCCCATCAGCTCCACCTGGTCGCGAGCGACGAGCGAGCCGAGGCGGTCGAGGAAGTCGGGCCGCTCGGCGGTCATCCATTCCAGCAGCGGGCCGGTGTAGTGGAGCGCCAGGTGGACCCCCGGGTGGCGCTCGAGCGCATCGAGCAGCGGGCGGTAGGCCTGGTCGTAGACCTCGGCGAACACCCAGCCGAAGTTACCGACCGGCTGGTGGTTGTGGATGGCGAGGGCGAGCGAGATCCGGGGAGCCACTCGTGCATCCTCTCTTCGCGTGACGGTGATGGCGAGAAGGCGCCGGCCTCGCGTCTCCGGACCGGCGTCTCCGGACCGGCGTCTCCGGACCGGCGTCTCCGGACCGGCGTCTCGCCGGGCGCCCCTCGGTCGGTCAGCCCGTCGCCGGCGAGCCTGTGGTCGGGGTGACGTCCGGCATTGATTCGACCTCCGGCTCGGCCGCCGCCGGCAGGTACAGCCGCTCGACGTACTCGTGCAGCATGCGGGTCGTCGAAAAGCGCCAGATGGTGCTGGAGATCGAGTTGCGCATGAGCTGGATCCAGCGGGCGGGCAGCTGATGCTCGTCCCGCTCGTAATAGGACGGGATCAGCTCCTGCTCGAGGATCCGGTACAGATCCTGGGCGTCGGTCCAGTCCTGGGCGCCCTCGTCCGGGTTGGTCTCGCGGCCGCCGATCGCCCAGCCGTTGTCCCCCGTCCAGCCCTCGTCCCACCAGCCGTCGAGCACGCTCAGGTTGAGGACGCCGTTGCTGGCGGCCTTCATGCCCGACGTGCCCGATGCCTCGAGCGGCCGGCGCGGGTTGTTGAGCCACACGTCCACCCCCTGGACCAGGAACCGGGCGATCCGGATGTCGTAGTCCTCGAGGATGAACACCCGGCCGCGATGCCGCGGGTTCCGCGACCGGCCGAAGATGTCCTGGATGACGCCCTGTCCCGGACGATCCGCCGGATGGGCCTTGCCCGCGAAGATGATCTGGATCGGCCGCTCCGAGTCCCACAGGAGGCGCGAGATGCGGTCGGGATCGGAGAACACCAGGGCGGCTCGCTTGTAGGTGGCGAACCGGCGGGCGAAGCCGATGGTCAGGATCGACGGATCGAGCACCTGCTCCAGCTCCTCGAGCGTCGCCGGTGCCTCGCCGTGGCGCGCGAACTGGTTCCGCAGCCGGCCCCGGGCAAAGATCGCGAGCTCGAGCTTCTGGCGCTGGTGCGCCTCCCACAGCTCCTCGGCCGGAACCTTGCCGATCCGATCCCAGAATCGTCGCGCCGCCGGCTGGTCGTCCATCGCGACCAGATCGGCATTGGTGTAGCGCTCGAGGATGTCGCGCATCGGCTGGCCAACCCAGGTCGGGGTGTGCACGCCATTGGTCAGGCCCAGGATCTCGTGCGGGGCGATGCCGTGCCAGGTCCCGTTGGCCGTATGACCGTGCAGCTCCGACACGGCGTTCGCACCGTTCGTGAGCCGCAGGCTGAACGCGGTCATGTCGAACTGCGAGGGGTCGGCGTCCACGCCGCGCCCGAGCTCGAGCAGGCGGGGGGTGGGGATGCCGCCGGTGTCGGGGCGCCCGTCGCCGTCGAGCAGGGGACCGACGACTCGGCGCACCAGGTCCGCATCGAACCGCTCATTGCCCGCGGAGACCGGGGTGTGGATCGTGAACACGCTGTTGCGCCCCACGGCTTGCCACGCTTCGCCGAGCGGCATGCCGCGGCCGACCAGCTCACGAGCGCGCTCCGCCAGGAGGAACGCCGAGTGCCCCTCGTTGAGGTGCCACAGGCCCGGCCGGATGTCGAGCGCGCGTAGCGCGCGAACCCCGCCGACACCCAGGACCAGCTCCTGGTGCAGGCGCATCTCGCGGCCGCGCACGTACAGGATGTGGGTGATCGGCCGGTCTGAGTCGTCGTTGTCGGGGACGTCCGTGTCCAGCAGCAGCACCGGCACCCGGCCCACCTGGACCATCCAGACCGCAGCCGCCAGGTCGCGACCGGGCAGGGGCACCGAGACCGTCAGCGGCTCGCCCAGGCGATCCAGCACGCGCAGGATCGGCAGGCGCGAGAACTCGTAGTCGGGGTAGGCGTGCTCCTGGTGGCCGTCGGCGTCGATCGTCTGGCGGAAGTAGCCGCGCCGGTACATGATCCCGACGCCGACCAGCGGCAGCGCCATGTCCGACGCCGTCTTCATGTGATCGCCCGCGAGCACGCCCAGGCCACCCGCGTAGATCCCG
This sequence comes from uncultured Chloroflexia bacterium, assembly GCA_963734995.1. Taxonomy (GTDB): domain Bacteria; phylum Chloroflexota; class Limnocylindria; order Limnocylindrales; family CSP1-4; genus CAIXZV01. The sequence continues at coordinate 189,956 of CAVTJD010000010.1, read as the reverse complement.
AGCGACTCGTGGAGCCCGTACTCCGCGCAGAAGTAGGCGATGGGCCCCGCGAGTTCCTTGCCGTGCTTGCGCTGGAACCAGTGGTCAGCGCCGTTCGCCATGTACGCGTCGAACGCGGCGAGGATCCCCTGGTACTCGGCCATGAACGCCGGGTTCTCGAGCAGCTGGCCCCACTCGACCGGCCCCGACAGGACCGGGATCGGGTTGCGGTACCGGGCCCATGCACCGGCATCGATGCGCGAGAACAGCACCCGCGCCCGCGGGTGCCAGCTCCACCACATGTTGTAGGCGAGACGCCGGAGGCCTTCCAGCTTGGGCGGCAGGTGGAAGGAGGCGCCGGGCGCTACCGGCACGTGAACGACGGGTTCCATGAGCCGCCAATGATAGCGGCGCCACCGCTGGCCGCGAGCCTGACCGCGGAAGCACGACCCGGCCCTTCGGGTCAGGACGACCCGGTCCACCGCGGAAGCACGACCCGGCCGACCGCGGAAGCACGACCCGGCCGACCGCGGAAGCACGACCCGGCCGACCGCGGAAGCACGACCGGGCCCGCGGTCGAGGGCCATGTGGAATTGATCACCTACCCGCCGCACGGGTAGCAGCGGGCCGATCCTGGGCCGGACCTGCGCACCTGCCCACCACGTGCATGCAAACCCGCCCGACGGGGTGGCGACCTGCGCAGATATTCACGTCGTGGGCGTTTGCGTGACCATGCGGCGTGGGACGTGCGCCAGTACCCGCCCCACGGGTAGCTGATCAGGTTGCCGGGATGGTTCGTGGTCGTGCCCGCACGCTTTCGGGTGCCGCGGCCGCGGGACGGTGACCAGGTCGTCCGCCAACACCCACCACATGCATGACTGCGCAGGTACGGGGGGACGAATTCGTTGATCGCCCGGACCGTATCGAGGACGAGCGCCCGCGTGATCGTGACGCCGGGGCCGGGCTTCTCGCGTAGTCGTGACGCCGGGGCCGGGCTTCTCGCGTAGACCGTGACGCGGGGGCCGGGCTTCTCGCGTAGACCGTGACGCCCGACCGGACGCCGCGGCTGCCGATACGACGCCGTCACCACGTAGGATGGGCCCCATGCCGTTGCCTCGCCCCGCACCCCTTCGGATCGCGATGCTTGCCGCCGAGTGCGATCCATGGGCCAAGGTGGGCGGGCTGGCCGATGTCGTCGACGGCCTGGCGCGGGGTCTCGGGCGCATGCCGGAGCGCCCGCCGGCCGATGGCCAGCCGCCGGGCGAAGGCGAGCCGGGCCTGTCGCCGGGCGAAGGCGAGCCGGGCCTGTCGACACCCGTCGACGTGTTCCTGCCGCGATACCGGTCGGTTGCCGTGCCCGCGGCCGCCGAGACGGAGCCTGTCCTGGAGATCGAGAACCCCGACCTCGATCGGGCACCGGACGGGCCCCTCCGGGTCCATATCGTGAACGTCGCGGCCAATGGCTATCGCCTCCGGCTCGTCGACTTCGCGCCGGCGTTCGACCGCAACGGCATCTACGACCACCCCGACGACGCGTGGCGGTTCGCCGTCCTGTGCCGGGCCGCACTGGCCGCCCTCCGGCGCGACGGGCGCCGGCTCGACGTGCTCCACGTCCACGACTGGCACACCGGACCGGCCCTGATCGAACGGGCGCGAGGCGAGGCTGCGGGTGACCCGTTCCTGCGCGACATGGCCGTCCTGGGCACGCTGCACAACCTCGCGTACCACGGCTGGACACCCAACGATCGCCTGCACGAGCTCGGGCTGCGGCCCGGCGACCGGCTGGCCGGTCCCTACCCGGACGGGATCGACCTGCTGCGGACGGTGATCGACGGTGCCGATCTGACCAATACCGTCTCGCCCGGGTTCGCGCGCGAGGCGCTCACGCCCGAGTACGGGATGGGCATGGACTGGCCGCTGCGAGAGAAGGGCGACCGGTTCTTCGGCATCCTCAACGGCCTCGACCCGGATGTCTGGGATCCCTCGACCGACGGTTCGCTGGCCGCCACCTACGTACCTGGCTCGATGGACGGCAAGGTTGCGTGCCGGCGAGACCTGCTGACCAGGATCGGCTTCGACCCCGCGGACGACGGTCTCGTGGTCGGCGCCATCGGCCGGCTGGACCAGCAGAAGGGCTTCGATCTCATCGCAGACGGCGGTCCCGAGCTGCTCGCGAGCGGTGTTCGGCTGGTCGTTCTCGTCAGCGATCACGGGCCGCTCGCGGATCCCGTCCGGGCGCTCGCCGACGCTCACCCGGACCGCGTGGCGCTCGCGGAGCGCTTCGACCCGGATCTTGCCCGCCGGATCTACGCGGGTGCCGATGCGTTCCTCATGCCATCGCGCTTCGAGCCGTGCGGCCTGGGCCAGATGATCGCGCTGCGCTACGGGACGCCGCCCATCGTGCGGCGCACCGGTGGCCTGGCCGATTCCGTGATCGATGTCGACATGGACCCGGAGCGTGGGACTGGGTTCGTGTTCGACGACGCAGCACCGTCCGCCCTCGTCGAGGCGGTTCGCCGGGCTGCGGCGCTGCGGAGCGGTGACCCGGGTGCGTGGACGGCGTTGCACGCGCGGGCGATGGCCGCGGACTTCCGATGGGACACGGGCTCGGCGCCCAGCTACCTCGAGGCATACCGTCGGGCGGTCGCGATCCGGCGCGGCGTCGCGTAGACCGCCGCACGCTCGCGATCCGCCGCGGCCTCGCGTGGAACGGGCGCATGCGGCCCACCAGGTGCCCCGATCGGGTCGCCGTCATCGCCCGGCCGTGCGAGAATCGCGGCTGAACCGTCCCGCACCACCCGTCCCGCACCACCCGTCCCGCACCACCCGCGGCGCAGCCGTCCGGAGGCCACCGAGATGCCCAGGCAGTTCGTCGTCCAGGTCACCAACCGGCCCGGTCAGATGGCCCTGCTCGCCGAGCAGATGGCCGCGCGTGGGGTCGATCTGCGCGCCATCGGCGGCGGCGGCATCGGCGATGTGGGCCACATGATCATGACCACCGCCGACGACGATGCCGCCCGGCAGGTGCTCGAGGACGGCGGCTGGACGTTCATCGAGGGCGAGTCGCTGCTGGCCGAGGTCGACGATCAGCCGGGTGGCATGGCCAGGGTGGCCCGGGAGCTCGCCGACGCGGGCGTCAACGTGATGGGTCACCTGTTCCTTGGCCGCTGGAGCGACCGGGCGACGTTCGCGTTCGTGGTCGACGACCCGGACAAGGCACGCCCGATCCTCGAGCGCCGGTAGTGTCCGCAGCGCCGCGAGCGCAACCTGAGCCACCGCGATGCGCGTAGGGATCATCGTTCCCCAGGGCTGGACCGGCGAGTACGACGGCTGGGATCCGGCTCGCGCGTGGGACCGCACCGTTGCCGTTGCCCACGAGGCCGAGGTGCTGGGCTTCGACTCGATCTGGCTGTTCGATCACGTACAGACCGAGCCCGTGCCCACCGACGAGATCACGTTCGAGGCGTTCGTCGGGCTGTCAGCCCTCGCCGTCGAGACCGCGCGGGTGAGGCTCGGCCACCTCGTTCTGTGCGCCGGGTATCGAAATCCCGCGCTGGTGGCCAAGATGATCTCGACCCTCGACGTCGTCTCGGGAGGTCGCGCCGAGCTGGGGCTGGGCGCGGGCTGGAAGGAGGACGAGTACGTCGCCTACGGTTGGGGCTTCCCGCCGCTCCGGACGCGGATGGAGGGGCTCGAGGACGCGCTCGAGATCACCACCCGGATGCTGGCCGGTGAGCGCGCCACGTACGCGGGCCCGACCGCCTCTGTGCGCGATGCTATCAACGTCCCCGTTGGGCTCCAGCGACCTCGCATCCCGATCCTGGTGGGCGGTAACGGACCCAACCGGACGTGGCGCCTGGCGGCCCGCTTCGCCGATGAGCTCAACCTCGACTGGCTGTCACCCGATGAGGTCGCCGCGGCGCGCCCGATCATCGCGTCCCGGTGCGAGGAGATCGGTCGCGATCCGGCCACGCTCCCGGTCTCGGTCAACATCGGTCGGTCGCACTCCGACCCGGAAGGGCGCGTTCGGGTCGACCTGCTGCGCCGGTACGCCGATGCGGGCGTGGAGCGGGTGATGACGTTGATCCGGGCATCCGCGGCCGACGACGGCGCGCTCGAGCGCTTCGCGAACGACTGCGTGCAGGCAGGGGCCGAGCTCGACCGCTCCTGAGCTCGGTTCGGACGTCAGGGCCGACGGGTCGGCCCGCGTCGCGGCGCGCGATCAGCCGGCGTTCGTGACCACCACCCGGGCCCGCCCGCTGGGCACGAGCAGCGTGAGCAGGTCGGCGGCCTCGGCTTCGACCGCGTGTCGCTGGCCACGCTCCAGCCGCATCAGCGGCTCGACCGTCAGCGTGGTGGCCCGATCGGACGACCCTCGGGTTGGCCGTTCGAGGCGCCAGAACCCGGCCAGGAAGCCATCGACCAGGAACGACGGGCGTCCGATGATGCCGGACGCGCCGACGGCGTGCAGGACATCGGGCAGGATCCGGCTCCGGTCCGCGTGGCCGAGCAGGACGTTGTCGTAGTCGGGCAGGAACCGGACCGGGGCCGGCACATCGCCCTCGACGAGCAGCCAGTCGGGGACGTCGAACAGCTCGCGGCCGCGGTCATCGTGCACCACCGTCAGCTGTGGTCGCAGACGCTCGACCGCCTCGCGCAGCCCGCTCAGCCTCGACCATGCCGCCATGTCGGCGACGGTCGCCGGACCGAATGCCGCCAGGTAGCGCAGGATCGTTGCGTCCGGCGCCGTCCCGGAGCCCGGGGAGCGGCCGGTCCACGCCTCGATCGTGGTCAGGCGCGGTGCGCCGGGCATCCCCCACACGCCCCGTGGCGGGACCTGGAGCGTCGGCAGCAGGTTGCGGATCGCGTAGGCCAGGCTCGCCGCATCGCGGTCCGGCCAGCGCTCCGCCATCGCGGCCCGAAGCTCGGCCAGCGTCCGCGGCCGCGCCTCGACCAGGGCGCGCCCGAACGCGAGCACAGGCTCGAGGTCGACACCCGCGATGCCGACGCTGTACGTCCGGTTGCGAAACAGCTCGCCGTCGAGCACGGGCTGGACGACAGGCCGGAGCGCGAGCGCGTCATCGATCGAGACCAGATGGATGGTGCCGCGCATCAGGACCATGCGAACGACGCGACGGTCGACGAGCATGGCGCCCAGCTCGGCGGGGTCGAAGGCGCGGATGCGCGACCACAGGGCGAGGTAGGGGGACATCGGCACCTGGGCCTGCAGCCCCACCAGGTGCTCGATCACCTCCAGCATCGGCCGCTCGACACGCGCGAGCAGCAGCTGGCGGGCCAGCAAGGTCCGGTTGAGATCGCGGGTCGACAGCCGCGCGGACGTCACGTCGCGGAGCGTACGCGACCGGAACGTGGCCCGTTGGCCCGATGCGCTGCGCGCAATTCGCGCGACGGGACGTGGACCCGGCGCGGCCGGCTGTGTAGATTGAGGGTGCTGGGCGAGCACAGCCTGCTCTGGGCCACCGGGGGCCCCCGGCCGCACGTTGGAGAGCGGAATGGCTCGTCGAACCTGGCTCCTGGCGCTCGTCGCGGGCGCGCTGCTGGCTACCACCCAGCCGATGCTGGCCAGCGCCGATGGGCCGCCACCCCTTCCGTCGAGCATCGCGGCCGTGGGCGATTCGATCAGCCAGGCCGTCAGCTCAGGTGGCAGCCTGGGTGCGACCTACCCCGAGAACTCGTGGTCAACGGGCACCAACTCGACCGTCGTGAGCCACTACCTGCGCCTGCTGGCGCTCAACCCGTCGATCAGCGGCCATGCCTACAACCACTCGGTGAGCGGCGCCGACATGGCGGACCTCGACGGGCAGATGGCGGGTGTCGTGGGCCTGGCGCCCGACTACCTGACGGTGCTCATCGGTGGCAACGACCTGTGCACCGACACCGTCGACCAGATGACGCCGGTATCGACGTTCCACGACGAGTTCGTGGCGGCGATGGACACGCTCACCGCCGGCTCGCCGACCACGCGGGTCTACGTCGCCAGCATTCCCAACGTCTACCAGCTGTGGCAGCTGTTCCACAGCAGCTGGTGGGCGCGCGTCGTGTGGAGCCTGGGCGGCATCTGCCAGTCGCTGCTCGCCAACCCGACGTCCACCAACGCCACCGACGTCGCGCGCCGCGCCGCGGTCGCCCAGCGGAACGTCGACTACAACACCGTGCTCGAGCAGGTGTGCGCGCAGTACCCGAGCTGTCGCTTCGACGGCAACGCGGTCTACGACATCGCGTTCAGCAAGTCCGACGTCGCCGGTGACTACTTCCACCCCTCGATCTCGGGCCAGGCCAAGCTGGCGCAGGTGACCTGGGATGCCGGCTACTGGGCCAACGGTGGGCCCGTGACGGACAACCCGCCGACGGCGGCGTTCACGAGCTCCTGTACCGACCTCTCGTGCACGTTTGACGCCTCGACGTCGACTGACGACAACGGGATCACCAGCTACGACTGGGCGTTCGGCGACACGGGCGCGGGGTCCGGCATGATCGTGTCCCACGACTACGCGGCGGCGGCGGTCTACACCGTGACCCTGACCGTGACCGATACGGCCGGCCACACGGATTCGGTGAGCCACGACGTGACGGCGACCGAGCCTGCCGGCGGTGGAACGGTCCACGTCGCGGCACTCAGCGCCTCGTCCGCATCGCGAAAGGGTGGCTGGACGGCAACGGTGACGGTAACGGTCGTGGACGATCAGAGCGCCGCGGTCGATGGTGCCACCGTTTCCGGCACGTGGTCGAACGGGGGATCGGGCAGCTGCACGACGAACGCAACCGGCTCGTGCTCGTTCACGACCAACATGAACAAGAAGACGAAGTCGGCGACCTACTCGGTGACCGACGTGTCCGCGACGGGCTACACGTACGACGCGGGCAGCAACATCCTGAGCGAGGTATCGATCAGCGCTCCGTGACGCACTGGCGTTCGGCGGCCCCGATTCGGTCCGTCCGCGTGCCGCTGCGCCGATCCGGCGATCCGGCGATCCGTTGCGCCGATCAGGGATGGGCGCGCGACAGGGCGTCGTCCAGCGCCGCCGCCGCGTGGCCGATCCCGTCCGGCAGCCTGATCACCCACTCCGGCAGCGTTGCACCGTTGGTGCCCCGGCCACCGGCCGCCACCAATGGGCGTCCGTCGACCGCCGATGCCAGCGTCACCACATCGTCGGCAGCAGGGCGATCCAGCTCGGTGGGGATGCCGATCACGATCGCCCGTGCCCGGGTGCGCTCGAGCGCCTCGATCCAGCTCTCGGGTGGCACATCGGGTCCGAGATAGACGACCGGCAGGCCGCGGCGCCTGATGGCCGTGGCAACGGCCAGCGCTGCGATCTCGTGGCGGCAGCCGGCGGGCAGGCCGACCAGGACCGGGGGACCAGAGCTCGTCGAGCCCGCCGCCTCGAACGACGCCGCCACGCGGCGGAGCACGGCGTGGCTTGCCATGTGCTCGCCGGCCACGGACAGCTGCCCCGACGCCCACGCATCGCCGAGATCGTGCAGCGCAGGCGCGACGTGATCGTCCACGACCCGCTCGAACGACCCGGCGGCAAACATGTCATCGAGCACGGTCTCGACCAGGCGCTCGTCGAGCGAGACGGCCGCGGTGACGAATGCCGAAGCCCCCGCGCGCGGCTGGGTCTCGGTCGCACTCGCCGGCACGTCATCGGTGGCGAATGGGGGGCGAGCGCCGATGACCGAGGCCTCGATCGACGGACCACCCGCCTCGACCTCACGCGCCGCCTGGCTCGGGGTCCAACCCGCGTCGACCAGCGCACGCATCGTCCGCAGCCGGGCGATGGCGTCCTCGTCGTAGAGCCGGTAGCCGCCCGGGGTTCGTTCGGGGGCGACGATCCCGTATCGCCGCTCCCACGCGCGGAGGAGGGCCACGCTCAGGCCCGTGCGGCGTGCTGTCTGGCTGATCGTGTACATCGTTTGTCGAATGCTATCACGGGACAGACCCTTGACAAGGTGGTCCGTGCACCGCTATTGTCTGGACGAACCTTAGACAAGGGTTCGACAGAGGGCCAAGTTCGGCCCAATGAAATGGGAACTCGGGAGATTCGATCGATGCACTACCTTCGCGCCCTTGCCCTGCTTCTCGTCATCGTCGGCGGCGTCAACTGGCTGCTGGTCGGCGTGGCGCAGCTCGACCTCGTGGCCGCACTCACCGGGGCCTCGTTCGGCGAGACCAACGCGATCTCCGCCGTGATCTACGTCCTGGTGGGGGTCGGAGCGCTGGCCCTGGTGCCGACCCTCGTCGGCTGGGTCGCCGGCGATCGCTCGGTCGCTCACGACCGCTAGCCGGTTGCCACCCCTTCCCCGCGGTTTCGCGGCGCCTGTCCCGACATCCGGGCGGGCGCCGCACCGCACACCACGCGAGGCTCACCCGTGACCGCAACGACGTTCGCCACATCGCCGATCGGCGCGATCGGCAGCGACCGCTCCAGATCGCTGTTCCGCTGGAACCTCGGGCTGGCCGGTCTCCACGCCATCCAGGCCCTGGCCATCCTCGCGATCTCATTCGCGCGCGACCCGATCGTCAGCGCGCCGGTCGTCAGCAGCTATCTCGCCTGGGACCCGGCGTCCAGCACGCTCGTCGATGCGCAGCGCCTGCTGTTCGACCTGCCCATCGGGCCAGCCGTGGCCGCCTTCTTCCTGCTCAGCGCGATCGCCCACGCGACCGTTGCGCTGCCGGCCCGGCGCTGGTACGAAGCCCGCCTGGTCCGCGGCCAGAACCCCGCCCGCTGGATCGAGTACGCGTTCTCGTCGAGCCTGATGATCGTGGTCATCGCCAGCCTCACCGGCGTCCGCGAGATCGGAACCCTGCTCGCAGTGTTCGGCGCCAATGCCGCCATGATCATGTTCGGCTGGAGCATGGAGGCGGCCAACGAGGGACGGTCGAAGCCCCAGTGGCTCCACTTCGTGTTCGGCTGCCTCGTGGGCATCGTGCCCTGGGTCGTGATCGGCGCCTCGCTGATGACCTCGGCCACGGCGCCGGGTGCCGCGGCCATCCCCACCTTCGTGATCGCGATCTACGTGTCGATGTTCGTCACCTTCAACGTGTTCGCGCTCAACATGGTCCTGCAGTACGCGAAGGTCGGCCGCTGGCGTGACTACCTGTACGGGGAGCGCACCTACATGGTCCTCAGCCTGGTCGCCAAGTCGCTGCTCGCCTGGCAGGTGTTCGCCGGCACGTTGCGGCCGTGAACGGATCCGGCGGCCCGCGACCCCTCTGCTATCGTGTCGGCACCGGGCGGGAGTAGCTCAGTTGGCAGAGCGGCAGCCTTCCAAGCTGCATGTCGCGGGTTCGAACCCCGTCTCCCGCTCCATCTCCTCCGACAGGTCCACGCCCCGGCCATCGACGAAGGAGGCTCCCGCTGGCAGACCTTCCTGCACCCGTTCGGCCCGCCGGCGGCGGGCAGTTCTGGTCAGCCCTGCGGGCGGCGGTCGGGTCGGCCGTCGTCGTCGAGGATGAGCCGCTGCGCCTCCTGGCGATCGCGCTCCTGGCCGACGGCCACGCGCTGGTGGAGGATGTCCCCGGCGTCGGCAAGACGCTGCTGACCCGCGCCTTCAGCCGTGCCCTCGGCCTGACATCGGCCCGCGTCCAGGGCACGCCGGACGTGCTGCCGAGCGACATCCTGGGCTCGAGCCTGCTCGAGGGCGACCATTTCCGCTTCGTCCCCGGACCCGTGTTCGCCAACGTCCTGCTGGTCGACGAGATCAACCGCGCCACGCCGCGGACGCAGTCGGCGCTGCTGGAGGCGATGGAGGAGCACCAGGTCTCGATCGAGGGCGAGACCCGGCCGCTCCCGGACCCGTTCCTCGTCCTGGCGACGCAGAACCCGATCGAGCTCGAGGGCACGTTCGCGCTCCCGGAGGCGCAGCTCGACCGGTTCCTGGTCCGGCTGCACCTCGGCTACCCCGATCATGACCAGGAGCGAAGGATCGCGAGCCGCTATCAGGCATCGGCCGATCCGCTCGCGGCGGTATCCCCAGTGGTCGATGCCGCGACGGTGCTCCAGATGCGTGAGGTGGTCCGGACCGTCGCGGTCGCGCCGGCGATCGAGGATTACGTGGTGTCGCTCACGCGCGCCACGCGCGCGCTCCCGGACCTTCGCCTGGGTGCCAGCCCGCGCGCGAGCGTCGCGCTCTACCGCGCCGGCCAGGCGGCGGCGTTCCTGTCGGGCCGGACGTTCGTGCTTCCCGACGACGTCCGGTGGGTGGCCCCCGCGGTGCTCGCTCACCGGGTGCTGCTCGACTTCGACCGGGAGCTCCGCGGGGTGTCGGCCGCGGCCGTGATCGGGGAGCTGCTGGCGGCGGTCGAGCCACCCCCCGCCGCGGAACCACCCCCCGAGACCGATCCGCCCCAGCCCGATGGGAGCCCGCCGGGACGGTGATGGGCGTCTGGGCGGGCCTGCTGCTGATCGCCATCGGTGCGGTCCTGGGCGCCGGCGGGATCGTCCTGGTGGGGGTGGTGACGATCCTGGTCGCGGCCCTTCGGAGGCTGTGGACCCGGTTCGGGCTCAGAAGCCTGACGTACGAGCGGCGGCTCGGCGCCACGAGGACGGTGGTGGGCGACGAGATCCCGTTGGAGCTGACGGTGCGCAACCGCAAGCTGCTGCCGGTCCCCTGGCTCGCCGTCGACGACCTGGTCAGCGATCCAGCGGTGGTCGAGGACCGCGACCTGCAGCCGGCGGACGTGCCGGGGTTCGGTTACCTGCGCACGACGTGGACGCTGGGCTGGTTCGAGCGCGCGACCCGGCACCTCCGGATCGTGGCGGATCGCCGCGGTGTGTACGAGTTCCGGAGCGTGCGCCTCCAGGTGGCCGACCTGTTCGCGAACAACCTGGTCGCCGAGGAGCGGCCGGCACCCGCGCGCTACTGGGTCATCCCGCGCTCGGTTCCCGTGCGCTCCGGCATCACCACCAGCCTGCTGCCCGGCTCCGCGCGCGCCCGGCGCGGGCTGTTCGAGGATCCCGCGCAGTTCGCGGGCGTGCGCCCCTACCTGCCGGGCGATCCCGCCCGGCGCGTCCACTGGCGAGCGTCGGCTCGCCTCGGGCGGCCGGTGAGCCGCCGCTACGACCCGGGGCAAGAGCGGGAGCTGGTGATCGCGCTCGACGCGCAGACGATCCCCGGTCCGTTCTGGCGGATGCAGTACGACGACGACCTGGTCGAGGGCATCTGCATGGCGGCGATGTCGCTCGCCCGGCGCGCCATCAACGACGGCATCGCGTGCGGTCTCGCCGCCAACGGCTACTCGCTGGGAGGACGCCGGGTGGTCCACCTCGCACCGAGCGCGTCGGCCGGCCAGGCTGCGCGCATCGCCGATGAGCTGGCGGCGATCAGCCGGTGGCCGTCGATGCCGTTCGGTTCGCTGCTCGGCCAGGTTGCCCGGCGGGTGCGGCCGGCGACGATCATCCTGGCCGTGTCCGCCCAGGAGCCGACCGAGTTCCTGCCCACCCTGCGACGGCTGTCCGGGTCGGGTCACCCCGTGCGGCTGATGGCGCTGGGTCCGGCGGCCGACCGCGCCGTCTCGTCGGCGCGCATGCTCGGGCTTGCGGCCGCCGTGGTCCACCTCGAGCCCGACTGGAGGACGGCCGATGCGCTCGACCTGGTCGGCTGATCGCCTGCTCCGCCTCCTGGCCACGGCGAGCCTCGAAGCCGGCTGGCTGACGCTGATCTACCTCGCCGTCCAGTGGCTCGCCCACAGCGAGCAGCTGACCCTGGGGATCGGGGAGCTCGGGCTGGCCGTCATCGGCGGTGTGCTGCTCGTCCGGAGCATCGACAGCCGATCGCCGGCGGTGCACGCCGTCGTGCTGTTGATGGCCGCCGTGGTCGTCGGCGTGCTCGGGATCTGGCTGTCCGTCGCGCCCGCCACGTCGCGGGCAGACCTGGTGGCCGGCCTGCGGGCGAACCCCGGTGGGGTGCTGCTCGGTGTCGCGCTGCTGCGCGGCGCCGCGCACGGTGACCTCGATCGATCGGCCAGCCGTGCGGAGCGTCTCCTCGACGCCGGCCTGCTCGGCCTCGTCGGGTACTGGCTGTTCGCCGGGGCTTCGGGTCTCAGCGGCTCCGAGCCATTCAGCGCGACGGCGTACGCGGCAACGCTCACCATCGTCAGCGCCTCGCTCCTCTCGCTGGGGCTCGCCCGCCTGACCGAGCTCCGGGTCGAGGGCGTCGACCGGGCCGCGCGCTGGCGCTGGCTGGTGCTCCTGATCGCCGTCATCGCGGTGGTGCTCGCGGTCGGCGCGCCTTTGGCGGCCGTGCTGGGCGTCCCCGTGGCGGCTGCGCTGGAAGGGGTCGCCGGCCCGCTGGCGCCGGTGCTGCTGGTGCTGTCCGCAGTGATCGTCATCCCCCTTGGCCTCATCGCCGAGCTGATCCACCTCCTGCTGCCGTGGTCGACGGGCGTCACGCCCCCCGACCTGGGCCCGTTGCCCAGCCAGGGGCTCGGATCGGCTCAGCCCGGGCAGGGCCTGGTGTCGCCCATGGGTCTCGACTGGACGCTCTGGCCGCTGCTGATCGGTCTGGCCCTCCTGGGGGCGATCCTGTATCGGGGCATGCTGCGCCGGTCGTTGCGCGACGACGACCTCGAGCCGGGCGAGGAGATCCGGGAAGGCGAGCCGCTCGACGAGATCCCGCTGCCGCATCTGCCGCGTCTGCGGCTCCCCTGGCGTCGCCGGCGTGCCCGGGTTCCCGCGACCGCGGAGGAGGCATACCGGCTGGCGCTTCCCCTGCTGGTCGGACGACCGGAGGAGCGCCGCGCGGGAGAGACCCCGCGGGAGCACGCCCGGCGCGTCGTGCCGATGCCGCTGGGCCCGTCCGTCGCGCGGCTCGCGGCCGACTACCAGCTCAACGTCTTCGCGGAGCGAACGCTCACGCCGGCGGAGGAACGGCGGGCCCTGGAGCGATGGCGTCGGGTGGAGCGTGCGAGCCGGTCGGCGCCCCGGCCGGGCGAGGGCGGCGAGCGATCCGGCTGAGGTGCTCCGGGCCCGGTCCGCCCGGAACCGCGCGGGCCGCGCGGTCGTCCCAGCCGTGTGCGGTGGGCAGGGGAGCGATCATGGCGACGAGCGAACGAGCTGACCCGGGTCGTCATGCTCGCCCTGGGTGCCCTGGCCGCCGCGGGCGCATGCGACGCGGTGCCACTGTCGCCAACCGTGACGGTGTCAAGCCCGCCCGAGGTCCAGCGGCGGGATGCCACGACGACGGCCCCGTCGCCGACCTGCTTCGGGATCGACGAATCGATCGATCGCCTGCCCGACACCATTGACAACCTCGCCCCGGTGGCGTCAGCGATCGTGGTGGCTCGCGTCGAGGCGATCGAGCCCGCGCGCTGGAGCACCCGGGACGGCAGGCAGCCGCCGAGCTCCTGGCGGCCGGGCACGAGCCTCGATGCCGGGATCGTGACGCCGGCGCGCGTGACGGTGACCAGGCGGCTGGCCGGCGACCTGTCGGGTGAGCTGGAGGTGACGACCGAGGGTGGGACGGTCGGCTGCGTGACGCACGACGTCAACCCGGCGCCGCACCTGCGGGAGGGCGAGACCTACGTGCTCTTCCTCGTGCCCGCCGCGTATGCCGACGGAGATCCGTGGCCCGGGGTGATGCGGGTCGATGTCGCCTGGCCGCTCATGGGGGGCACCGTCCGGACCGCGCTCGATGGTGCCCTTTCGGTTGGGCGGCTCGAGAGGCTGGTCGCGGCGGCCCGCGAGGAGCGATCACCCGCGGCTCGGTAGCCCAGCGACGCCACCCCCGTGGACCGGACGGGCTAGCCTTGTGGGACACCGCCGTCCACCAGACCCTCCAGGGGAGGTCCGCCGACGTGTCGTCGCCCGGCAAGGTCGCGCTGTTCAGCAACGAGTACCCGCCCCACGTGTATGGCGGGGCGGGTGTCCACGTCGAGTACCTGAGCCGCGAGCTGGCGAAGCTGGTCCCGGTCGAGATCCGTTGCTTCGGCGACCAGGACATCGACGAGCCCAACCTGCGCGTCCGGGGCTACGGCCCGTGGCCGGAGGCGGCGCAGGACACCGACCCGCGGTTCAAGGGCGCGCTCGACGCGTTCGCCCGGGACCTCGCGATGGCCAGGGACACGCTCGACGCCGATGTCGTCCACTGCCACACCTGGTACGCAGACATGGCGGGTGTGCTGGCCAAGCGCCTGTGGGACGTGCCGCTGGTGCTGACCACGCATTCGCTCGAGCCGCTCCGGCCGTGGAAGGTCGAGCAGCTGGGCAACGCCTACCACCTCTCGTCGTGGATGGAGCGCACGGCCATCCTCGACGCCGACGCGGTCATCGCCGTGTCGCAGGAGACGAAGGCTGACGTGCTCCGCTTCTTCCCGATCGATCCGGACCGGATCCACGTGATCCACAACGGCATCGACCTCGATCAGTACCGGCCCGACCCCGCCACCGGCTTCCTCGAGCAGTACGGCATCGACCCCGACCGCCCGTACGTGCTGTTCGTGGGCCGGATCACGCGCCAGAAGGGGATCATCCACCTGGTCAACGCCATCCCCGACATCGACCCCGCGCTCCAGGTCGTGCTGTGTGCCGGCGCCCCCGACACGGCCGAGATCGGGGCCGAGATGACCCGGCGGGTAGGGGAGGTCAGCGCGGACCGCGACGGCGTGATCTGGGTCCGCGAGATGGTGCCGCGCGAGGCGGCGATCCAGCTCTATTCGCACGCAGCGGTGTTCTGCTGCCCATCGGTGTACGAGCCATTCGGGATCATCAACCTCGAGGCGATGGCGTGCGAGACGGCGGTCGTCGCATCGGCGGTGGGCGGGATCCCCGAGGTGGTGGTGCCCGAGGAGACGGGGGTGCTGGTCGATCCGCGGATCCGCGAGGGCACCTGGGACCCGGCCGATCCGGCGGCGTTCTCCGCGGCCCTGGCGGCGGCGATCAACCGCGTGGGGCTGGACGAGGATCTCCGGGATCGGATGGGTGCGGCCGGCCGGCGGCGCGCCGTGGATCATTTCAGCTGGGCGGCCATCGCCCGGCAGACGCTGGACCTGTACGGGTCGCTGCTCGATGGGTCGTGAGGGCGGCCGGGACGGAGGAGCCATCGTGAGCAGCATCGACGGCTGGAGCCGGGTCGCGATCGCGCAGCTGCGCCCGAAGATCGACGGCGGGCGGTTCCCCATCAAGCGGATCGTCGGTGACCCGGTGGTGGTCGAGGCCGAGATCGTCGCCGACGGACACGACCTCGTCGGGGCGGTCCTGCTCCACCGTCGCGAGACGGACCAGGAGTGGATCGAGGTGCCGATGGAGGCGCTGGGCTACGATCGCTTCCGGGCGGAGTTCACGGTGGACACGCTGGGTCTGCACCGGTACACGGTCAAGGCCTGGGTGGACCGGTTCCATTCCTGGGCGCGCGATCTCGGCAAGCGGCTGGACGCCGGGCAGGATGTGTCGGTCGAGCTCCTCATCGGGGCCGCGCTGGTGGACGAGGCGGCCGAGCGAGCCGAGGCAGCGGGGGAGACGGCTGACGAGCGGGTGCTGGCGACGGTCGCCGGAACGCTCCGCCAGGGCGGCGCCAAAGGCGTCTCGAGGTCGCTCGACCCCGAGCTGGCGGCGCTCATGACGCGCCATGGCGCGCGACCGTTCGCGACCGTCCACGACCCGGAGCTGACGGTGGTCGTCGATCGCGAGAAGGCCCGCTTCGGGGCCTGGTACGAGCTGTTCCCGCGCTCCTGCTCGCCCGTCGCGGGGCGGCACGGGACGCTGCGGGACGTCGAGTCGCGGCTGCCCTACGTCGAGGCGATGGGCTTCGACGTGCTCTATCTGCCACCGATCCACCCGATCGGGCAGGTGAACCGCAAGGGTCCCAACAACGAGCCCAGGGCCCGCCGCGGCGACCCGGGCAGCCCGTGGGCGATCGGATCCGCCGAGGGTGGTCACACCGCGATCCACCCGGAGCTCGGAACGATCGAGGACCTGCGGCACCTGCGCGCGGCCGCGGAGCAGCGGGGGATCGAGCTCGCGCTCGACATCGCGTTCCAGTGCGCGCCCGATCACCCGTACGCGACCGAGCATCCCGAGTGGTTCCGGATGCGTCCGGACGGCACGATCCAGTACGCGGAGAACCCGCCCAAGAAGTATCAGGACATCTACCCGTTCGACTTCGAGACCGATGCCTGGCAGGCGCTGTGGGCCGAGCTGCTCGAGGTCGTCCGTTTCTGGGCCCGGGAGGGGATCCGGATCTTCCGGGTCGACAACCCGCACACCAAGCCGTTCGACTTCTGGGAATGGCTGATCGCCGACGTCAAGGCCGACTACCCGGACGCGATCTTCCTGGCCGAGGCGTTCACCCGTCCGGCGGTCATGTATCGGCTGGCCAAGCTCGGGTTCACGCAGTCGTACAACTACTTCCCGTGGCGCAACACCAAGGAGGAGCTGACCGATTACCTGACCGAGCTGACGACCACCGAGGTGCGCGAGTTCTTCGGGCCCAACCTGTGGCCCAACACGCCCGACATCCTGCCCGAGTACCTGCAGTTCGGCGGCCGGGCCGGGTTCGTGACCCGGGCGGTCCTGGCGGCCACGCTAGGCCCCAGCTACGGCCTGTACGGCCCCGCGTTCGAGCAGTGTGTCGCCGAGCCGCTGGCGCCCGGCAAGGAGGAGTACGGGCATTCCGAGAAGTACGAGATCAGGCGCTGGGATCTCGAGGCCGAGGGCAATCTGTCCGGGCTCCTCGGCCGGCTCAACCGGATCCGGCGCGAGAACAGCGCCTTCCGCGCAAACCTCGACCTGCGCTTCCATGAGGTCAGCAACTCGGAGCTGATCGCATACAGCAAGGCCAGCGCCGACGGCACGAACCAGGTGCTGGTGGTGGTCAACCTGGACCCGCACCACGTGCAGGCGGGGTTCGTGGAGCTGCCGCTCGATGAGCTGGGGCTCGATCCCATCCGGCCGTACCAGGTCCACGATCTGCTGAGCGACGCCCGCTACCTGTGGCACGGGCGGCGCAACTACGTGGAGCTGCACCCGGATCGCGACCAGGCGAACATCTTCGTGATCCGCCGCTGGACCCGCTCCGAGGCCGACTTCGATTACTACCTGTAGCGCTCGGCGCCGCCAGGCCGGGTGGCCGACTTCGTCGCGGACGCTTGACCCGTCAAGGATCGCTGGTAGGCTTCGCGACGTGATTGCAGTCGCCCTCACCTGCATGTGTCCGCAGTGCTCCTGTCGCCGGCGAGTGCCGGCGAGGGTCGAGCACGTGGCGCGCGGCTAGGCGACCACCACCTCCGACCTTCTCCGGGCCTCGCGTCCCCCTCAGCCACGGCGACATCGAGCGCGCCCTGTCCCCCGCCCGACCCGGAGTGTCCCAACGTGTCCCAACGCAATCCCTCACTGCTCACGCCATCGCCCGCCCGCCAGATCGACCCGCGCGGGCAACGGTTCGGCGCCGGCGTGTCGGCCGTCGTGCTGGTCCTCGCGTTCGTCCTGGACCTGCCGCTGCTGGCCGTCCTGGTCGGCGTGAACCTGGCCCTGTCGGCGTTCCTCGGCACCCGGCTGTTCCTGCCCGGCCGGCCGTGGCCCTTGATCCGCCGCGTCATGCGGCTGGGCCCAGTTGAGCCCGAGCACGAGTACCCGCCCCGCTTCGCCCAGGCCATGGGAGCGACGTTCATCGCCCTGTCGGCCGTGGCGTTCGCGACGGGTCTGACCCCCGCGGGCTGGATCCTCGTTGCCGCCGTGGCAGCGCTGCAGACCCTGCTGGCCACGACCGGGATCTGCGTCGGGTGCCGCCTGTACTTCCTGCGCTGGTGGGTACCGTCGCTGTTCGCCCGGCTCATGCGGCGCGCGGAGGCCGGCGGACGGATCGAGGTACAGGGGCTCAAGCGCATCGCCTGAGGGTCGATCACGCGACGGTTCCGCCACGCCGGCAGGCGGCTCGGGCGGCGGATCCCGACCCGAGGTACCTGCTGGTGCGGTGAGCCGACCCCCCGATCGTCCCCCTCGGCCGGGGCATCGACCCTCGGGGCGTTCGCGGGCGAGCATGCTGGCAGCGTCGGTTCGCGGCTGACAGGGCCCCCGCTCGGGACCTCGTGCCGGCGCCTCGCTCGCCGCTCGCCCCGCAGCCCAGGAGGGACCCGTCGCGACATGGCCCTGACCGCCCTTGCCGTTCCGCCCCGTTTCGCCCCTGGCTCCTCGGCCGCCGACGCCGATCCGACGCCGCGGTTGCGGCCGATCCGGGCGCTCGTCGTCCACCAGGCTGATGTCGTGCGGACCGGGATCGCGTCCGTTCTGAAGGACGCCGGCCTGTTCGAGATCCTGCGCGTGGCGTCGGTGTTCGAGGCCTACCGTGTGGCCGGCGCCGCACGGCCGGACCTGATCTTGTTCGACTACCAAGCGGGCGACGGACGCGAGGCCACCCATCTGCTGCGGGGCCTGTGGCCGCGGCCCCGGCTGGTCGCGCTGGTGGGACCGGGTGCGGGGATCGACGCCGAAACCTGCCTGCGTGCGGGCGCCGATGCGGCGATCGCGATCGAGAATGTGACCGGGCGCCAGCTCGTGGCAGTCGTGGAGCAGACGCTGGACGGTGGTGGCGCGGCGGTTGCGGGGTTCCCACCGGCAAGGCTTCTCGCCGTCGGGCCCGGGACCGGCGACGACCACGCCGCGAGCCTGACACCGCGCGAGCGGGAGCTGCTGTTCCTGATCGGTGAGGGGCTATCGAACCTGGAGATCGCCAATTCGCTGCGGCTGTCCGTCAAGACGGTCGAGTCGCACCGCGCCAACATCGCCCGGAAGGTCAACGTGCGCTCTCGCGCCGGCCTGATCCGCCTGGCCATGGACATCCGGACGGGGCCGCCCGTTCCGACGGCCGTCTGACAGCGCGTCACGACGGCGGAACCGGCCCCGCACGGGACATCCCGCCGGACGCTCAGGTCTGAGATCGGACCGCGCGCCTGAGATCGGACCGCGGCGCCGGACCGGTACGGCCCCCCCGACCGTGGGGTACGAGGATCAGCCGGCCCCACCTAGCATCGGCACGACCGATCTTCGTTCGGCTGGGTCGGGGCGTCTCCGGGGTCCAGGATGCCTGCCGCCTCCGCCGGCTGGATCGGCCACCACGCCGGTCGCTCCGGAGAAGCGCTGTTGATGCAACAAGAGGCTCGCATGGCCAGCTCGCGTGAGACCCCTTGCGCCCCGTGGCCGCTGACCCCGCCGGTGTCGGTGTCGCGTGGCCGGGTCGACGGCGGATGACCGGACTCTGGCGCTCGTTTCGCGTGATCGGTCGCGGCGGCCAGCTCGCCGTCACGGGTCTGGTGCTGGTCGTGATCCTGGTCGAGGTGATGATCCTCGGCACGGTCTCGCGCGGGGTGCAGACCGCCGTCTCGGTCGCGTCGCTCGAGCCACTGATTGCGGCGACCAATGCCCTGGTGGCCGATCTCGACAGCACGGATATCGCTGTCGGCGCGCTGGTGGCCGACCCGGGCGTGGGGACCGAGGCGGTGACCGGGGCGAGCCAGCTGGTCGGTGAGCGGCTCGCGACCCTCGACGCGCTGACGCTCGATGCCGGGGAGCGCGCCGAGTTGGCGGAGGTCCGGGCTGCCGCGGATGCGCTCAAGGTGGCGATCGGTGCCGTCGTCACGCCGGATGGATCGTTGCCGAGCCGGGACGCGCTCGATCGGCTGGCCACCGCCAGCAGGGTGGCGCGTCGGGGCACCGTCCGGTATGCCGCCAGCGTCGAGGCGGACCATGCCGAGGGGATGCAGGCAGCCGTCCGTGCGCAGGAGGCGGCGGCCGTCGGCCTGATCCTCGCCGGCCTGATCCTGCCAATCGCCTCGGTGGCGGCCGTCACGCTCCTGGTTCGGCAGGGCAACCGAGCTCGTGACGAGCGCCTCCACCAGGTGCGGATGCGGGACCGGGCGCTCGCGGCCGCCCCCGACGGGATCATGATCACCGACGCCTCGCTCCCCGGCGAGCCCGTGGTGTTCGTCAACCCCGCGTTCACGGCGATCACCGGCTGGACCGCGAAGGAGCTGCACGAACGGCCAAACCCGCTGCTGGCGGCGCCCGAAGCGGCGCCTGAACCAGCGACGCGCGAGCGCGCAGCCGGCCCGACGGGCGGCGCCGCGTCAACCACGCGGAAGCCCCTGATCGCCAGCGTCGATGAGCTCGCCACGGGCCCGCGCGAGATCCGGATCAACCGACGTGACGGCTCCGAGATCTGGTGCAGCGTTGCGGTGGCGGCGGTTCGCGACGAGGCCGGGAAGACCGCCCAGCACATCTGGACCGTCCAGGACATCACGGCCGCCCGCGATTCCGCGCGCGAGCTCGAGCGCCGCGAGCGCTACTTCCGGATGCTCACCGATCACTCCTCCGACGTCACGGTGGTCCTCGGCGCATCCGGTCGGGTCACCTACATGAGTCCCTCGGTGGAGCGGGTGCTCGGATACCCGCCGGCCCACTACCTGCGCCGCCACCCGCTCCTGGACGTGCACCCTGACGACCGCCGCCGCCTCATGGAGGCGTTCGAACGAGCCATCCACGCAGACGGCCCGATGCGACTGCCGTTCGCCGTGCGATACGCGCGTCGTGACGGCGGCTGGGTGTGGCTCGAGACCCACACCCTCCGAACGCAGGATGACGACGGCCAGCCCATCCTCGTGACCAACTCGCGCGACGTTACGGAGCGGCTGGACGTCGAGCGAGCGCTGGGGGCGTCCGAAGGCCGCTTGCGCGAGACGCTGGACGCCATCCAGCTGGCCGCGGTCACCACCGATGCGGACGACCGCATCGTGTACGTGAACGAGCGGCTGCTCCAGCTGACCGGCCGGAGCCGTGACGAGGTCCTGGGCGAGACGATCCAACATGCGCTGCTTGCCCCGGATGACCCCGACCTGGCCGATGAGCTGCGTGCGAAGGATGTCGCCGAGCTCGCCTCGGGCAGCTTGGCGACACACGTCGAGTCCGAGCTCGTAACCCGGCTCCGCGAGCGCCGCCTGATGTCCTGGAGCCGGACGATCCAGCGCGATGCATCGGGTGCGATCGTGGCCGTCACCGCGGTGGGCGAGGACATCACGGAATGGCGCGCCCGCGAGCAGGCCCTGACGGTGACCACCTCGCGCCTCAGCACCCTCGTCGAGAACCTGCGGGCGGCCGTGCTGGTCGAGGATGAGCAGCATCGTGCGGTGCTCGCCAACCGGACCTTCTGTGACACGTTCGGGCTGCCATTCGCGCCGTCGTTGCTCCGGGGCTGGCCGCTGCCCGTGATCATCGACGCCATCCGGGGGGAGTTCGCGGATCCGGACGCGTTCGCCGCCGGTGTGGAACGCGCGCTCGCCGAGGGTGAGGGCGCCGTGGGTGAGGAGATCCGGCTCGCCGACGGTCGGGTGTTCGAGCGCGACTACCTGCCCATCCGCCAGGACCACGAGAGCTACGGCTACCTGTGGGTGTACAGCGACATCTCGGCGCACGTCCGTCTGGCCGACGAGCTCCGTGGGGCACGCGATGCGGCGGAGGCCGCGAACCGGGCGAAGAGCGCGTTCCTGGCCACGATGAGCCATGAGATCCGGACGCCCATGAACGGCGTCATCGGGATGTCCGGGCTGCTCATGGATACGCCGCTGACGGGGGAGCAGCGGGACATGGTGGAGATGATCCGGACGTCCGGCGACTCGTTGCTCCAGATCATCAACGACATCCTCGACTTCTCCAAGATCGAGGCAGGACGGCTCGAGCTCGAGACGGTCGAGTTCGACGTCCGCCAGACGATGGAGGGCGCCGCCGAGCTGCTGGCCGAACGCGCCGCCGCCAGCAACCTGGAGCTGATCACGGTCGTCGACCCCGACGTGCCGTCGATCCTCCGCGGCGATCCGTCCCGCCTCCGCCAGATCCTGCTCAACTTCGTCGCCAACGCCATCAAGTTCACCGAATTGGGCGAGATCGTGATCCACGCATCCATGCACGGCCAGCCGAGCGGGAGCCCGGCGATGGTTCGCTTCGCGGTACGGGACACCGGGATCGGGATCGCGCAGGACGTCCTCGACCGGTTGTTCCAGCCCTTCACCCAGGGCGACGGCTCGATGGCGCGCCGGTATGGCGGCACCGGCCTTGGTCTCGCGATCAGCCGTCAGCTCGCGGAGCTGATGGGCGGCAGCGTCGGCGCGGAGAGCACCGAGGGCGTGGGCAGCACCTTCTGGTTCACGGGTCGGTTCGAGGTCGCCACCAGGGTGGCCAGCGCGGAAGACACGATCTCGATGCTGCGGGACCTGTCCGCCCTGATCGTCGACGACAACACGACCCAGCGCGAGGCGCTGCGACACCAGCTCCAGGCGTGGGGCCTCGATGTCGTCGCCGCGAACAGCGGGGCCGACGCCATGGGCCTCCTCCACACCGCCGCCGGCGAGGGCCGGCCCATCCGCGTCGCGGTCATCGACGAGACGATGCCCGTGACCGATGGCTTCACGCTGGCCCGGCTGATCAAAGCCGACGAGGACCTTGCGACCACCAGGATCGTGCTCCTCGCGGAGCCCGGCCGGCGCGCGGCCGTCGGCAGGACCATCGCGGCCGGCATCGCGCAGTACCTGCGGAAGCCGGTGCGGGTCAGCGAGCTGCGAGACGCGCTGATCAGCCTCAGCCGCGACGATGCGGACGGTCACAACGGGGACCTGTCACACGAAAACGAGTCGAGCGAGGGCGATACCGTGGTACCCGGCACCCGGGTCCTGGTCGCCGAGGACAACCAGGTGAACGCGAAGCTCGCCGCCGCGATGCTCGAGAAGGCTGGCTGCCTGGTCGACGTCGCGGCCGACGGCATCGAGGCGCTCGAGGCGATCGGGCGCGCAACGTACGACCTGGTGCTGATGGACTGCCAGATGCCGGGTCTCGACGGGTTCGAGACGACTCGCCGGATCCGCGTCCGCGAGGACATCGCGGGTGTTGCACGCACGCCGGTGATCGCGATGACGGCGAATGCGATGGCCGGCGACCGGGAACGATGCCTGGAGGCGGGGATGGATGACTACATTGCCAAGCCGGTGCGACCCGATGAGCTGCGGACGAAGGTTGCCCGCCACGTGACCCACCGAGCCGGCCGCCCGGGGCTGAAGCCCGATCCGCGGCCGGTCACCGCGACGAGCCATGCAGCCCTCCCACCACTGGTCGATCGTGAGCGACTCGAGGAGCTGCGTCTGCTCGAGGACGACGAGCCGGGTCTGATCGAGGAGCTCACCGGGCTGTTCGGCGACGAGACGCCGAGGTTGATCGGCGCCGTCGTCGATGGGATCCGCGAGGGCGACGTCGAACGCGTCCGGGATGCGTCACACACGCTCAAGGGCAGTGCCGGAAGCATCGGCGCCGCTCGCGTCTCCGACCTCGCGCGCCAGATCCTCGACGTGGCCCGTGCCGGGTCGCTCGAGGGGACGGGCGCGATCGCGACCGAGCTGCAGGCCGCGTTCGCGGCCACGCTCGATGAGCTGCGTGCGCTGGCGGCTCGGCGCACCGCCGCGCCGACGGACCCCGGATCCGAGCGCCCGCGACCCGCGGACCTGCCGACGTCGTCCGAGGATGCTTCCGATGGGGATCGGGCGGGTGGCGACCGGTCGGACGAGGCGGTGCGCCTTCGCTAGTCGTCGACGGGGTCGAGCAGGCCGGCCCGATAGGCGACGATGGCCGCCTGCGTGCGGTCGGCCGCCCGGAGCTTCCAGATGATGTTCTGGACGTGCTTCTTGACGGTGTCCTCGGCGATCGACAGCTGACCGCCGATCTCCTTGTTGGTCATCCCGTCGGCGAGGAGTCGCAGGACGTCGAGCTCCCGCGGGGTCAGCGCGAATGACTCGGCCCTGGCG
The DNA here is from genome assembly GCA_963734995.1 of uncultured Chloroflexia bacterium. Classification (GTDB taxonomy): domain Bacteria; phylum Chloroflexota; class Limnocylindria; order Limnocylindrales; family CSP1-4; genus CAIXZV01. Next base: position 166,186 of record CAVTJD010000010.1, on the reverse strand, counting down.
CGCGCCGTCTCGGCCGGCGACGGCTCGTCCGGCGGCGCCATGAGCGCCTCGCGCAACAGCCCCGGCTCGACCGCCAGCTGACCGTCGGCAACCGCCGCCATCGTCGACAGGATCTCGCCCGTGGACGCCTCCTTGAGCACGTACCCGGCGGCGCCACGCCGGATCGCCTCCAGCACGTAGCGGCGATCGTTGTAGAGCGTGACCATCACCACCGCGACCGGATGGTCCAGCCGCTTGATCTCGTCCAGGCAGGTCAGCCCGTCCATGTCGGGCATCCGGATGTCCAGCAGCACGATGTCGGGCCGCAGTCGCTCGATCTCGGCCAGCGCGGTCGTGCAGCCGTCCGCCTCGCCGACGACCTGCACCCAATCCGCGGTGGACAGCATGGCCGCCAGCCCGCGGCGCGACATCTCGTGGTCATCGATCAGGAGGACGCGGCTTGGAGACTCGGTCATGCGGTCGCTCCCGATGCTGGTGCCAACGTGTCCACTGGTGCTGGTGCCCCCGTGTCGACTGATCCTGGTGCCCCGGGCCCGGCGATCGGCACGGAGATCCGGACCGTCGTCCCCGTGCCCGGCTGGCTGCTCACGTCGACCTGGCCCCCGAGCCAGGCCGCCCGCGAGGGGAGCCGGGTCAGGCCCGTCTCGCCGCGATCCGCCCGGACAGCCGTGGGATCGAAGCCGGTCCCGTCGTCGCTCACCGTGATGATGACGCGCCCGTCGGTTGCCCGCAGGTCGATTCGAAGTGACGACGGCGCCGCGTGGGCGATGGCATTGTCGATCGCCTCGACCGCCATGGCGAACAGCTCGTGCTCGAGCCAGTCCTCGCAGCGCGGCAGTCGTCCACCGAATGTGACCGCGATCTCGCTCGCGACGTGCTCCCGAACGTAGATCTCGAGCGCGCCGCCGGGACCCAGCTCCTCGAGGCCGGGCGGTACCAGCGTGTTGAGCACCGCCCGGGTCTCCCGGATCGCCTGGAGGAGGTGGGCCTGCCCCGTCTCGAGCTGCTCGCGCGCCGCCGCCGCATCACCCCGGTCGAGCGAGACGCCGCCGGCATCCAGGTGGCGATGGGCGCCGATCATCGATTGAGCGGCCGTGTCGTGCAGCTCGTGTGCCGCACGGATGCGGGTCGCGTGCGCCTCGCGGGCGACAGCCGAGATCGATGGGCCCCGGGTATCCGCTCCCTCGTCGCTGTCGCGGGGCTGCCGTGCCAGGGCGGCGTAGCGCCGCTCGAACGCCTCGCCGCTGGCGATCGCCTGGGCGAGGGCCGCCGTGACGGTGCGCAACCGGCGAGCCTCGTGCGCTCGCTGCCCGGCCAGCCACGCGGCCAGGCTGGAGCGCCGGCGAAGCGACCGTGCAGCGCCGAGCATCGCGCGACCGTCCGGCAGGTCGGGATCGTCCGGTCGCGGAACCCCGATCCGCAGGACGCCCACCGACGACCGCGAACCGGCCGGGGCGGGAAACGCCAGCATCCGGATCCCGAACGGGCATACGTCGTGCATCGCCCGGCGCGACGTCATCGCGAGCGCGACGAGCGGTCGCGGGCAGACGCGGCAACCGGCCCCGCCGGGCTCGTCAACGTGCGGCAGGCACGGGGGGTGGGCGTCCTCCCGGCCGGCGACCAGCAACGGGCCCCCGGCAGGGGCGCCGCCGGCGGTCGTGCCATCGTCGGTGGCGGCCCACAGCTCCGCGGCCGCAAGGATGTCGGTGATCTGGGCATCGATCCCGGGCAGCATCGACCCGAAGTGTACGACCTGGCCCCAGGCTGTCTGGGCCGGTCAGCCGATGCCGTGCGGCTCTTGGGGGTTGGCGACCGGGACGACCCGGACCTCCGCCCTGGTCAGCGCGCCGAGCGGTAGATCACGACCTGCACCCGCTCGAGCGTCACCAGTCCGCCCCCGATCATCGACTCCAGCTCGTCGAGCACCGGCCGCAGGCGGGACTCCTCATCCACCGCCTCGATCAGGATCGGCAGATCCTCGGACAAGGCGAGGATCCGTGTCGTGTGCACCCGCGATGACCGCCCGTACCCCTCGATGCCCTTGAACACGGACACGCCCCGGACCCCCCGCTCGCGCAGGCGACGAACGATCGCGTCGTACAGCGGTCGGCCCTCGTGCGTGTCCGCTTCCCCGATGTAGATCCGTGCCAGCAGCGCCTCGCCCTCGATCGTCATCGACCAACCTCCGATCCGCGCGCGGACGGGGCGTTCACGGGAGCAGCCGTCCCGCCGCCAGGCCCGCCAGCACCGCGATCATCCCGAGCACTGCCGACCCGCCGAGGTTGAGCACGGCGAGCGCCCAGGCACCATCCTCGACCAGCCGCCATGACTCGAGCATGAAGGTCGAGAAGGTCGTGAACGCGCCGAGGAAGCCGATCATCACCGGCGCGCGGATGTCGGGCGGCAGCAGGTCCCGCTCGATCACCCAGGCGAACAGCAATCCAAGCAGGAACGCGCCCAGGAGGTTGACCAGCAGGGTGCCGAGCGGAAACGCGGTCGGGTTCCGCTCGCTGACCCAGCCGTCCATGAGCCATCGCGCCACCGCGCCGGCAAACCCACCGACGCCCACCAGGATCAGCTGCATGGACGAGAGTGTGCCGCCTCGTCACGATCCGTGCGCCGGGTCCGGCTGCAACCGGCGCCACCGGGGCGGGCTTACTCGATCGTGGGCACGCCCAGGATGTTGAACCCGCCATCGACGTACACCGTCTCGCCGGTCACCGCGCTCGACAGGTCGGAGGCGAGGTAGATCGCGGTCCGCCCGACGTCCTCGATCGTGATGTGGGCGCGCAGCGGGGCGAGCTCATCGAACGGGCCATGGAGCTTGCGAAAACCCGCGATCCCGGCCGCCGCCAGGGTCCGGATCGGTCCCGCGGAGATCGCGTTGACCCGGATCCCGTCGGGCCCCAGGTCCGCGGCCAGGTAGCGGACCGAGGCTTCGAGCGCCGCCTTGGCCACGCCCATCACGTTGTAGTGCGTGACAACCTTCTCGGCACCGTAGTAGCTCAGGGTCATGATCGAGCTGCCACGGTGCAGGTACGGGCGGGCCTCACGGGCAAGGGCCACCAGCGAGTACGCCGACACATCGAGCGCGAGCGCGAAGCCGTCGCGACTGGTGTCCACGAACGTGCCGTCGAGGTCCTCGCGCTTGGCGAACGCGAGCGCGTGGACCAGGATGTCGAGCTCCCCGTACGTGTCGCCCCATTTCCCGAGCACGGCTCTGATCTGCTCGTCGGACTGGACGTCGCATGGCTCCACGAAGGTGCTGCCGATCGACGCGGCGAGCGGTCGCACGCGGCGCTCGATCAGGCTCTCGACGGACGACAGGCCCACGATCGCACCCTCGTCATGGAACGCCTTCGCGATGCCCCACGCGATCGAGTGATCGTTGGCGACCCCGAACACCAGCGCCTTGCGCCCCTCGAGCAGTCCCATCCGCGGCTCCTCCTCCGATTACTCTGTGTGCATGATGCCCGAGGCGCTCACCAACGACGCAAGGCTGCGTGCAGCGTTGCATGGGGTCCGTGCCCTGATCCTCGATGCCGATGGGGTGCTGGTGCTCAAGGGCCAATCGCTGCCCGGGGCGGAGGCGGCATTGCAGCAGCTGACCGAGCGCCGGATCCCGTACCGCATCGTCACCAACTTCTCGACCGCGCACCGTGACGTCCTCGCGGCACGCTTCAGCAGCGGCGGCCTGGTCGTCGACCCGGATCAGATCATCACGGCGGCATCGGCCGCGGCAGGCTACACGGCCGCGGCGTATCCGGACCGGCCGCTCTTCGTGCTCGCGACGCCCGACGCGATGCGCGAGTTCGACGGGCAGCGCGTGCTGGCGCCCGCCGAGGCCGATGCTGAGGACGCCGGCGTCGCGGCGGTGGTGATCGGTGACGCCGGCGACGAGCTCTCGTTCGCGGAGCTCGACATCGCCTTCCGCGTGGCCCGCCGCGGCGCCGAGCTGCTGGGCATGCATCACAACGCGTGGTGGCTGACCGCGCGAGGCGTCACGCTCGATTCGGGCGCGCTGGTCGCCGGGCTGGAGTATGCCCTGGGCCGGCGGGCGCGGATTCTGGGCAAGCCGTCGCCGGTCGTGTTCCGTCAGGCGGCGGCGGGGCTGGCCGCCGATCTTGGCCTGCGCCGGCTCCCACCGGCGGCGATCGCGATGGTCGGCGATGACCTGCGGTCCGATCTCGCGCCGGCCCGCCGACTCGGGATGCGGACGATCCTCACCCTCACCGGCAAGATCCGACCGAGCGACCTGGAGGCCGCGATCGAGCGCGCGCGGTTCGAGCCCGACGGCGTGGCCGGATCGGTCGCCGAGATCGTGGCGAACCTGGCCTGAGGTCGGGTACCGAACGGGTCACCAGCGCGCAACGGCATCGACCAGCGCATCGACATCTGCCGTCGTCCGGGCCAGGACCACGGCCCCGTCGGCGCCGGCGTCCTGCCAGCGGGCCCAGGTCTCGCGAGGCTCGAGGATCCACGGGCTGTGTGCGATCGGCTCGTCGCCCAGCCAGTCGCCCTGGAACCCGACGATCACCCGCTGGTCAGCGCGCCGCCGGCCGAGCGCCTCGAGCGTCTCCAGGTACACGGGCAGGTTGGCCTCGAAGTTGCCATCGAACGTCGTCCAGCCATCGCCGATCCGCGCCGCGAGGCGGGCGCCCGCAACCGTCTCGCCGCCGATGATGATCGGCGGCGGCGGCGCCGCGACCGGGCGGGCGGCGGCACCGTCCAGCGGGTACCACGGGGATGGGCGGGTGACCGGACCACCGGCCCACAGCGCCCGCAGGACGGCGACGGCTTCCTCCAGTCGGGAGACCCGTTCCCTGGCCTCGGGGAACTCGATGCCGTACGCGGCGTGCTCGCGCGGCGCCCCACCGATCCCGATGCCCAGGACGAGGCGCCCGCCACTCGCGATCTGGAGCGTGGAGGCCATCCGGGCGAGAAGGGCGGGGTGGCGGTTCATCACGTTGGCGACGAACGGCCCGACGGTGACGTGCGTGGTGCTGGCCGCTGCCATGGCCAGGATGGTCCAGCCCTCCACGACCGGGACGGTCGGGTCGCCGCGACCCATGAGGTGATCCCATGCCCACAGCCCGGCGTAGCCGGCCTCGTCGAGGCGCCGGGCGCTCTCGAGCCACCAGGCAGGCTCGGCGCGGATGGTTCGCAGGCACACCCCGATCGGCAGCGGCTCGTCCATGTGCTGATCCTCCTGGCCATCGATGGTGTGACGCGTCGAGCGCGGCGGCCCTCCACGCGCAGGGGTGGGGCGGGGCCAGCGGCGTGTCCAGGCGACCATCATGCCCTGCGCGTCCCCGGATGGCAGCATCGGGCTCACGCCGCGGATGGGCGGGCGCACGGATGACGCATGGCTGCGACGACGCCCCGGCCGTCAGGCCGCTGGGCCTCGGTCGTCACCGGGCCTGGGCCGTCAGGCCGCAGGGCCTCGGTCGTCACCGGGCCTGGGCGGTCCGCCGCTGAGCTTTGGCCGTCACGCCGCCTTGACCGTCAGGCCGCCTCGGCCGGGCCGCCTCGGCCGGGCCGCCACGCCGCTCGCGCCACCCTCCGGCACGACACGCCACCGGAGCGTGGCACACTCTGCCAATGGTTCCGAAGCCGGTCCTGACCGACGGCGTGATCACGCTTCGCCCGGCCACCGTGGCCGATGCCCCCGCACTCGTGGCCGCGGTCCGCTCGTCGCTCGTTGAGCTGTCGCCGTTCATGCCCTGGGCGACAGCGGCCTACGACCAGGGGGCCGCACGAACCTGGATCGAGAGCGGCGCCGCCAACGAGCTCCAGTACGTCATCGTGGGTGACGACGGCGAGATCGCCGGCGTCTGCGGGCTCGATCAGATCAACGAGATCAACCACTACGCCAACCTGGGTTACTGGCTCCGGGCCGACCGCACCGGGCGTGGCTGGGCGACGCGCGCGGTGATGCTGCTGGCGCGCCACGGGCTCACCGGCGTGGGCCTGGAGCGGGTGGAGATCCTGATGGCGACCGAGAACGAGCCAAGCCGCCGGGTGGCCGAACGCGCCGGGGCCACGTTCGAGGGCACCCTGCGGCATCGCCTGCTGCTGCACGGGCGCTACCACGACGCCCACCTCTACTCGCTGGTCCGATCCGACGTCGCCTGATCGAGGACCCGCCTATCGGCCGGGCACGTCCTAGCCGTCGGATGCCCTGGCCGCACGGCTGCTCGCAGGGCGTTCGGATGAGCCCATCGCGCGCTCGCCTGGACGCCTCCCGCGCGAGTCGATGCACACAGGGGCCGCCGCGCCTCCGGCTGCACGCCCCGCGATCAGCCGGGACCGCGCTTGCCCGAGTGGCGCACGAGTGCGCACGACTCGAACGCTGAGCGTTCCGCGAGCCGGCTCGTGCGGCGCCGTTCCGCGAGCCGGCGGTGCGGTGCCGTTCGATCGTCCGGCCCGGCTCCGATTGCCCGGGCCGACTCCGATCCTCCGGCCCGGGGGTCAGCCCGTCGGTCGCGTGACCCGGACGTCGTCCACCCCGGCCTCGACGAGCGACGCATGGCCGCCGTCCACCGCCTCGAACCGGATCCTGATCGTCTGGCCCGCCCAGGCATCCATCGGCACGCTCGCCGTTCGCCATCGACCGGCAAGCAGCGTGCGCTTGCCACGTCGCTGCCAGACAGTGGTCAGGATCCCGTCCTCGGCCTCGATGATCGCGCGCAGGTGGTCGGCGGATGTCGAGCTCGCCTTGTGGGCCCACAGGTAGCGGAAGCTCAGCGTCTGACCGGCCCCTGCCGGCAGGGTGATCGCCACCGAGCGGACCGTGGTCAGGCCGTCGAGGTCATGGGATGACGCCGTGCGACCCGCCTTGGGCCCCGTCACCAGGGCCGCTCGCCCGGATGGCGTCCTGGTCGGCTGGATGGTGACCCCGGCGGCCGTGGTACCGGCCGGGTTGCCACGTGCCCAGCGACCCGACGGTGGCGCGGTGTCCGTCCCGTCCGGGTTCACCGTCCATCCCCGGGCCACCTCGAGGTCGTCGTCGAACGCACCGCAGCGCGCCCGCCGGACGTTCGCGCCCAGGACCGAGAGCGGACACCAGGCGCGCTCCGCGAGCCACAGCACGGCCTCCTTGTTGCGCCCCGTCTCCCTGGCGATCATCCCGGTCTTCGGGTAGTCCCCCGCCGACAGCTCGAAGGTGTAGGCGAAGATCCGGTACCGCCCGTACTCGTAGTCGCGGCTGGTACCCGAGGTCACGTACAGATCGCTTGCCTGCTCGGGCCGGTAGCCGTTGCTGGCCGCCATGTGCCGACCGATCTTCGCGAGGGCCGCATGATCCTGCGCGGTCATGTCGGCGGGCACGTTCGCCCTGGTGTAGCCGTATGGCCACATCACCAGCCGGCCGTACTCGTGGAATGTGATCGCGACGCGGATCTGCTGCCGGCCGTTGACCACGCGGCTGGCCAGAAAGTCCCGCATGGCTCGCGTCTCGGGTGCCGAGAACGGTGCTGGACCACGGTACGTGATCGCCAGCGGGTTGCTGCTCGTCCGGCCCCCGCCACCCCACCGGTAGCCGTAGTTGCGGTTGAGGTCGGTCCCGATCGCCGTCGTGCCGGCGTTGGGCTGGCGGTTCTTGCGCCACAGGTGGAAGCGGCCGTCCTTGATGTCGAACTGGGCGCCGTCGGGGTTGACCGCGAACACGATCCAGATCTCGCGACTGTCGACGATGTGGGTGATGCGGGCGTCGGTGCCGTAGCCGTCGGCCAGCCAGTGAAGGATCTGGAGGGTCATCTCGAGACCCATGTGCTCGTCGCTGTGATGGAGCCCGTCGTACATGACCTCGGGCTCGCTCTCGTCGACGCCGACGTTGTCGCTGACCTTGGCGGCCCACAGCTCCCGCCCCTTGTAGCTGCGACCGATCGAGAACACGTGGACGATGTCCGGGTGTGCCGCCTCGACGGCTCGGATGTCGGCGACCATCTCCGGGTAGGTGTGGAAGCCCTCCCAACCGGCCGGGAACTCGGACGCCGCCCGGGCGGTCCCCGCCACCGCCGCGGCGATGGGGGCCGGGGCGATGATCGCCGCCGCGGGCGCGATGACGGCGGCCATGGTCGTGGCCAGCCCGGTGGCGAGCGTGAGCGCAGCGAGGAACCGGCGGCCGGACATGCGTGCATGATGCGCTCCGGGGAACACCCCCCGGAGGCATGGCTCGACCGTCGGCGCCGGCCGCTCCGATCGTGCCCTGCCCTGCCATGCGGTCCTCCGCACCGTCGCTGGCCGGGACTACACTCGACCCAACGTTGACCGTTCAGTCGCGCGCCCGCCGACCGCGCGGGTCGCGCCCCACGGGAGCCTTGCGATGACCGCCGAGCGGATCAAGATCACCTACGCGACCCTGCGAGCCGACAACGAGAAGCTGCACCAGCTCTACGAGGCGGGGCTCGAGAAGGCCAGGGGCCGCCTGGGCGCCTATCACCGCAACTTCGTCGACGGCGCCGAGCGCGACGGCGACGGCACGTTCGAGATCCGATCGCCGATCGACACCGACATCCTCGTCGGCACCTTCGCGAAGGGCACCCGGAAGGACGTCCAGGACGCGGTCGCTGCGGCCCGCAAGGCGCAGCCGGCGTGGTTCCGGCTGGGCTGGGAGAAGCGGCTCGCGATCCTGCGCCAGGCGGCGGAGCTGATCTCCGAGCGCCAGATGGAGTACGCGGGTCTGATGGCGGTCGAGGTCGGCAAGACCCGGCTCGAGGCGCTGGGCGAGGTCGAGGAGGCGGCCGATCTCATCCGCTACTACGCGAAGACGGCCGAGGACAACGCGTTCTACGACCATCCGATGGACAACCTGGGCGACGCCACGGTCCACACCCGGACGATCCTCCGCCCGCACGGTGTGTTCGCGGTCATCAGCCCGTTCAACTTCCCGATGGCGCTCGCGGTCGGCCCGTCGGCGGCGGCGATGATGGCGGGCAATGCGGTGGTGTTCAAGCCGGCGTCCGCGTCGGCGATGACGGCGATCGCGATCAAGGAGGCGTACCGCGACGCCGGCGTGCCCGACGGCGTGTTCAACCTGGTCATGGGCCCCGGCGATACCGTGGGCGACGAGCTCCAGACCAACCAGGGAATCGACGGGATCGTGTTCACCGGCTCGTACGAGGTCGGGTTCGCGCTGTTCCGCAACTTCAGCACCCGGTTCCCGCGCCCGTGCATCGTCGAGATGGGCGGCAAGAACCCGGCCATCGTGCTCAAGAGCGCCGACCTGGAGGAGGCCGCCGAGGGGATCATGCGCGCGGCATTCGGCTACGGCGGCCAGAAGTGCTCCGCCAACAGCCGGGTCTACGTCGAGAAGCCCGTCCACGACGAGCTGGTCAAGCTGCTGGTCGAGAAGACCGAGAAGCTCACGGTCGGCGACCCGCTGCCGCGCCCGGCGTTCCTGGGCCCGGTCATCGACCAGCGCGCGGTCGAGCGCCATCAGCAGGCGGTCGCCGAGGCCCGCCGCGACGGCACGGTGTTCACCGGTGGCGAGCACCTCACCGACGGCGCGCTCGCGCGCGGCTACTACGTAGAGCCGACGGTGGTCGGCAAGCTGCCTGCATCGCACCGCCTGTTCCAGGATGAGCTGTTCGCGCCGTTCACGGCCGTCCACGCGGTGGATTCCCTGGACGAGGCGCTGGCCCTGGCCAACGACAGCGTGTACGGCCTGACCGCGGGCGTGTACTCGTCGGACCCGGCCGAGGTCCAGCGCTTCCTCGAGGAGATCGAGGCGGGCGTGCTGTACGTCAACCGTCGCGCGGGTGCGACCACGGGCGCCTGGCCGGGCGTCCAGGCGTTCGGCGGCTGGAAGGGCTCGGGCTCGACCGGCAAGGCCGGCCTGTCGATGTACTACGTCGCGCAGTTCCTGCGGGAGCAGAGCCACACGGTGGTGGACTAGCACCTCGCGACGGGCGGAAAGGGGGGCTGCGGGCTGATCGGCGCGACCCGGCTTCGGCCGGCCATCCTCGGCGCGACCCGGCTTCGGCCGGCCATCCTCGGCGCGACCCGGCTTCGGCCGGCCATCCTCGGCGCGACCCGGCTTCGGCCGGCCATCCTCGGCGCGACCCGGCTTCGGCCGGTCGTGCTTGCCGTGCTGGTGGCGACCGCGACCGGTGCGTGCTCGGCGATCCCGTGGCTGCCCACCCCGGCGCCCCCGCTCGACGTGCCCGTGGTCACGCAGCCGGCCAGCATGCGGCTCCAGGTCTCCAACGGGACCACGATGGTCGTCCAGCTCACGGTGAACGGGCAGCCCGGCATCCCCGTCGCCCCCGGCCAGGGCCTCGACGTGGGCGCCGCTGACGTCGGGCTGCCGCCCTGGTCGGCCCAGGTCAGGACGGTCTCGGGACGCGTGCTCGTGGAGACGATCGTCAAGCCTGGCGACGTCGTCACCCAGCAGAACAGCGACGGCAGCGGGTCGAGCAAGAGCGTGGGTGCCCGGGTCGACCTCTCGTGCGGCCGGATCGACCTCTGGTCCGGCGTGCAGCCGCTCGGCCCGATGCCCGGTCCGGGCACGCCCGGCGACTGCGACCCGTAGCGCCGGAACGCCCTCTGTCTGACCCTCTGCGTGGCGGCGGGGCCTTGACGCCCGGTGCCCGCGGTGCGCCACTCGACGCTGACGCCCGGGTGCCCGCGGCGCGCCACCGGACGGACATCGACGACCGGTGCCCCTCTGCTATCCTGCCGATATTCACTCTGCATAATCTCTATGCGTCCTGGCGACCACCCGGTCCGGTCGACCTTCGGGCGACCGGTGGGTGGCGGCGGACGCTGGACCAAGGCAGCCGCGCAGCCGCAAGGAGGCACCGTGTCGACCCCGCTCCAGGCGCGTTCCATTCCGGACATCGTCACCGCGCTGCCAGGCCCCAGGGCGCGCGCGCATATCGAGTTCGATCACGCCTGGACGAGTCCGAGCCTGCCGCGGGCATACCCCTTCGTGCCGGTCCGCGGGCTCGGGTGCGCGATCGAGGACATCGACGGCAACGTGTTCCTCGACTTCGCCGCCGGCATCGCCGTCAACAGCACCGGTCACAGCCATCCCGACGTCGTCGCCGCGATCAGCCGCCAGGCAGCCGAGCTCCAGCACTTCAGCGCCAGCGACTTCTACCTGCCGATCTATGCGGAGGCTGCGGCCGAGCTGGCCAGGATCTCGCCCATGGAGGACGGTGCCCGGGTGTTCATCGGGAACTCGGGTGCGGAGGCCGTGGAGGCAGCCCTCAAGCTCGCCCGGCACCACACGGGCCGGTCGAACATCATCGCGTTCCTGGGCGGGTTCCACGGCCGAACGATGGGCGCCGTCAGCCTCACGGCCAGCAAGGCCAAGTACCACGCCCATTTCGGCCCGCTGATGTCAGGCGTGTATCACGTGCCGTTCGGGAGCGAGGGTCTCGACGAGATCGAGGACCGCATCTTCCATCGCCTGATGCCGGCCGACGAGTTCGCGGGGATCATCGTCGAGCCGATCCAGGGCGAGGGCGGCTACCTGGTCCCCGACGACGACTTCCTGCCCCGTCTCCGGGAGCTGTGCGATCGCCACGGGATCCTGCTCATCGCCGACGAGGTGCAGTCGGGCGCCGGACGCACCGGCAAGATGTGGGCGATCCAGCACTGGGGCATCGAGCCCGACATCCTGCTGACCGCCAAGGGGATCGGCTCGGGGATGCCGGTGGGCGCGATGATCGCGAAGACGGAGCTGATGACCTGGGGTGCCGGAGCGCACGGAAGCACGTTCGGCGGCAACCCCGTGTCACTGGCGGCCGTCCTCGAGACCATTCGGCTGCTCGAGAACGGGTTGATCGCCAACGCCGCAATCCGTGGGCGCGAGCTCGTCGACGGCCTGCGGCCGCTGGTCGATCGCTTCCCGAGGCTCGTGAAGGACGTCCGCGGCAAGGGTCTGATGATCGGCGTCCAGTTCGACTCGGGTGAGACGGCGGACGCCGTCCAGCTGCAGGCATTCGAGCGCGGCCTGCTGGTGCTCGAGGCGGGCGATGATGCGGTTCGCATGTCACCGCCGCTGGTCGTGTCGCAGGCCGAGGCGCAGACGGCCGTCCGGATCTTCGCCGAGGCCGTTGCCCACGTGGCCGGCCACCGCGGCGAGGACGTCCACGAGGTCGAGTCCGAGGTCAGAGCCGGGCTCTCCAGCGACGGCTTCGGCGCCGAGGGCTGATCGGGCACACTTGCATCCAGCGGCCCGCGCGTCCAGCGTGCGTGCGGGCCAACGACGAGACGTCCCGGGAGGCAGCGCGGCCCGATGCCCGGCAAGGTCTGCTCGATGCGCGACGCCATCGCCGACCTCGTTCGCGATGGCGATACCGTCGCGATCGAGGGGTTCACGCACCTCATCGGGTTCGCGGCCGGACACGAGATCATCCGCCAGCGCAAGCGCGATCTCACCCTGGCGCGCATGACGCCCGATGTCATCTACGACCAGATGATCGCGGGTGGCGTCGCTCGGAAGCTCGTCTTCTCCTGGCTGGGCAACCCGGGGGTCGGGGGACTTCACGCGATCCGGCGCCGGATCGAGCCCGCGTCGGTGGGCGAGGGGACGGCGCTCGAGGTCGAGGAGTACAGCCACTTCGGCATGGTCGCCCGGTACACGGCCGGTGCCGCGGACCTGCCGTTCATGCCGCTTCGCAGCTATTACGAGACCGATCTCCCGGTGGCCAACCCGCTGATCCGCCCGATCCGCAGCCCCTACTCCGACGAGACGGTGTACGCGGTACCGCCGCTCAAGCCGGACGTCACGATCGTCCACGCGCAGCGCGCCGACGCGGCGGGGAACACCCAGATCTGGGGCCTGCTGGGCTGTCAGAAGGAGGCCGCGTTCGCCGCCGAGCGGGTGGTCGTGGTGGTCGAGGAGCTGGTCGACGAGGCGGTGATCCGTGCCGACCCCAACCGCACGGTGATCCCGGGTCTGATCGTGGACGCGGTGGTCGTCGAGCCGTTCGGCGCCCACCCCAGCTATGTCCAGGGCGTCTACGACCGGGACAACCGGTTCTATCTCGACTGGGATCCGATCAGCCGCGACGAGGACACGCTACAGGTCTGGCTGCGCGAGTGGGTGTACGACCTCGACGACCGGGCCGCGTACCTGGACAAGCTGGGCGCCGAGCGGGTGGCGTCGCTGCGGCCGGGTTCGGCACCGTCGGGCTCGGTCGACTACGGGTCGTACCGATGAGGCGGGACGGGCCGGCGGTCGCCCCTATGCGCGCGCTCGTTTCGTCGCGCGCGCTCGTTTCGTCGCGCGCGCTCGCCCCGTTGGGCGCGTTCGCCCCGTTGGGCGCGTTCGCCCCTTGGCGCAGAGTCGCCCCGTCGTGCGCGTTCGTGCCCTCGCGCGCGCACGTTTCGTTGCGTGCGGTCGCCCCGTCGCGCGCGTTGGAACGCCGCCCGTTCCCTCGGGCGGTTACGCCCAGCGCCGCCCCCTCGCTGGAACGCCGTCCGTTCCAGGTAGCGGTCCCAGGCTCCGTCACCCGCCGAGCGGAACGTCCGGCGTTCCAGATGGCGGCTCGCGGGGTGGAGAACCGCTGGAGTGAACGCGGCGCGTTCCAGAGCCGGGGAGGGCCACGCGAGGACCGGGAAGGGCCACGCGAGGACCGGGGAGGTCCGTGCCAGAGCCGGGGAGGCCCGTGCCAGGACCGGAGCCTGGCGTTCCCCGGCCCGGGCAGTGCGTTCCGGGCCCGGAGCCGCGCGTTCCCCGGCCCGGCCAGTGCGTTCCCCGGCCTGGGCCTTGCGTTCCAGGACTGGAGCGGTGCCCCTGGGCCCCGGACGCCACAGCTCGGGGCGTGCCGGCCATGACCTTCACCAAGTCCGAGATGATGATCGTGGCCGCCGCCCGGGAGCTGGCCGGCCAGCGCGTCTGCTTCGTCGGTGTCGGACTGCCGAACATCGCCGTCAACCTCGCCCAGCGGACCGTCGCGCCCGAGCTCGAGCTCGTCTACGAGGCCGGCGTGTTCGGTGCCCGGCCGGCGCGGCTGCCGCTGTCGATCGGCGACCCGACCATCGTCACCGGTGCCACCGCCGCGGTCTCGATGTTCGAGCTGTTCGCGTTCTACCTCCAGCGCGGCCTGGTCGATGTTGGCTTCCTGGGCGCGGCACAGATCGACCGCTTCGGCAACATCAACACCACCGTCATCGGCGACTACGCGGGCCCCCGGACGCGGCTGCCCGGATCCGGTGGCGCGTGCGAGATCGCCATCCATGCGCGACAGGTGTTCGTGATCATGCGCCAGTCGAAGCGCAGCTTCGTCGACCGGATCGACTTCCGGACCAGCCCTGGCAACCTGGGCGGCGCCGAGCAGGCCGAGGCCATCCGCCGTGCGGGTGGCTGGCACGGCCGTGGACCGAGCGTCGTCGTGACCGACCTCGGCATCTGGCACTTCGACGAGTCGGGCGAGATGCGGCTCGACTTCCTGCACCCTGGCGCGACCATGGACGACGTCCGGGCGACGATTGCGTGGGAGCCCAGGGTCAGCCCGGACCTGGCCACCACGCCGGCGCCGACGGAGGAGGAGCTGCGCCTCGTCCGCGAGGAGCTCGACCCCGGGGGCGTGTACACCAAGTAGCGGGATGGGCGGGCCACGAGGTCCACGAGGTCCACGAGGTCCAGGGTGGGCGACGAGGTCCAGGGCGGTCCACAAGGTCCACGACGTGAGCGCGGCCCCCGGTCTCGACGTCAGCTCGGCCTCCGGTGTCGACGCCAGCCGGGCCGAAGCGCCCGCCGCGCAGCCCGGGCCGCCCTGAGGCCGGCAGTTCGGCGCCCGCTGCGCCGCTCGAGCGCCCCTAGATGCCCACGTTCTGCGGCAGGCTCGCGATCGCGATGGCGCCACCCACGAACAGGATCGCCGCCATCGAGATCATCACGCGTCGCACCACCTGGCCCTTGAACTTCGTCCCGACGCCGGCGAAGAACAGGACCGACGCCATGAGCACCACGACCAGCACGAAGTTGTCACCGGTCTGGTTCGCGCGTCGGGCGACTGCCGAATCACTCTCGGCCTGGGCGAGCAGGTCGTCCGCCGTCGTCTGGGCCGCCAGGACGTACTCCGGCCGGCTGAATGGCGTGCCCTCGGGCACCGAGCCGGCCGGCACCGATGCGATCCACGCGTCGAACGCCGGCCTGAACTCCGCGCGGAAGCGCGACTGGTAGAAGTCCAGCAGGCCCGTCTTTTCGTCGGCGTATGCCTGGAGCCAGGCGACGAACGACGCGACATCGATCTGCCGTTGGGTGCTCGCGATGTTGGAGTTACGGACCGATTCGGTTCGTGCGGCGTTGGCAGCGCTGAACGAGTTGGCCTGGACGCCGCCCCAGCGCGTGGCCTGGTAGGCGGACCACGCCGAGGCGATCGTGGCCAGCGCGAGCAGGAACGCTGCCGCAAGCTCGATCCAGTCGCTCTTGCCGAAGCGCTCGGCGACCGAGTCGGCGCGATCGGCCAGGCTTTGCCCCGACTCCTCGTCGATCATCGGGGACGCCGCGGCGTTGGTCGGCGGATCGTGCGGGGCGTCACGGTCCTCGAACGACATCGAAGCCTCCCATGCTCGTGTGCCACCTGTCGCGGAGGATAGCCGCAGTGGCGCGCCGCGATGCCGCCGCCGCGACGACGTCGCCGCGATGCGGCCGCCACGATGCCGCCGCCACGACGACGCCGCGACGACGTCGCGGGCTACTCCCTCAGTCGGACCACCAGAACCGGACACGGGGCGTGTCGGACCACGTGCTCGGACACGCTGCCCAGGAAGAAGCGGCCGACGGCGCCGCGCCCATGACTGCCCACCAGCACCATGTCCACGTGCTCGGCCTCGGCAGCCTCGACGATCATGTCGCCCGGGTCACCCTCCCAGACCAGGAACGAGACCGTGACCCCCTCGGTCCTGCCGCGCTCGACCAGCGCCTGGGCTACCTGCTCGCGGCGGTCGCGAACCTGGTCCATGCGCGTGCCGGGCCGGGCGCCGGGCCGCCGGAGCGTCCCCGGGTCGATCACCGACACGATCAGCAGCGTCGCGTCCAGCCGGCGAGCCAGCTCGAACGCCTCGTCGGTCGCGGCGACCGATGCCTCGGACAGGTCGGTCGCGAGCAGCAGCTTCTCGTGGCGCGGCGGCGGGCCCTGGGAGCGGGTTGCGTAGGCGACGCTGGTCATGTGGCTGGCATCCGGTACCCGGTCCCGCTCAGCTCGCGGGCAGGACGGCGAGCGCGGTCACCATCCCGAACATGCCGTCCGGCCCCTCGGCGTGCGGCAGGATATGGCAGTGGAACGCCCACACACCGGGTCGCGTGCAGTCGACGATCGCGTCCCAGCGCTCGCCCGGGTTGACGCCCAGGGTGTCGCACGCAAAGGACGCGCGCCCGAGGTCGGCGCCATCGCGCGCGACGACGTTCATCCGGAACCCGTGTGTATGCCACGGATGGGTCATCGTGCCCTCGTTCATGAACCGGATCAGGACCTTGTCGCCGACCTTGGCCACGATCGGCGTCGTGGCCGGGAACCCGTGACCGTTGATGGTGAACCCACCGAGGGCGTCGTTGTGGATGAACACGACCTCCTGGGTCACGCCGTGCTTGTTGTCGTACCGCGCGGCCGGGTCCTTGGGATCCACGATGAACGCGCCCAGCAGCCCGCGTCCGACCTGGTCCGTCGCATTGTGGTGCGAGTGGTACATGTGGGAGCCGGCCGGCGTGGCGACGAACTCGTAGCTGTAGGTCTCGCCCGGGCCGAACGGGAGCTGGTTGAGGAACGCGACCCCGTCCTGGCGGAAGTCGTCGGGCTCGAGCCCGTGGAAGTGGACGCTGGTGGTCTCGGCCAGGTTGTTGACGAAGTTGACCCTGACCCGGTCGCCCTCGACGACCCGCATCAGCGGGCCCGGCCACATGCTGCTGTAGCCGAGCGCCTTGACGGGCGGGCTGACCGCGTCGATCGGCCATTCGATCTCGTCGACGGTCAGGTCGAACACCTTGGTCCCGTCGGCCTCGACGGTCGGCTCGAGCGGCTGGTTGCCCTGGGTGACCTTGGCGAACTCAGGATCGTCGGTGTTGGGACCCAGGACGTTGTCCAGGAGGTCGCTGATGCCGAGCGAGGGCGCGAGGTTGCCCACGAACCGCCGGACCTTGATCTGTGCGTTGAGGTCGTGCTCGGTCCAGCCGGCCGGGAGGGCTACCGACGGGGTGGGTGACGGGCCCAGCGAGGGAGCGATCGATGCCGACGCGGACGGGCCGGGCGAGGCGGATGGGGCCCCGGGGCCGGCGGTCTGCGTGCCGGGTGGCGGCCCGAAGCTCCACGACGGCGCCCCGCTCGGCGCGCACGCTGCCACGGTGGCCGCCACGACGCCCCCGCCAGCGAGGCCGGCCACACGCAGGAATCCCCGGCGTGACAGCGGGCTGACGGCCGGCTCGACGGGCTCCTGGACAGCCTCGGCCGGAGCCGCGTCGCTCGACGGGGTGTTGGTGGATTCCACAGGCACACGTTCTCCGGTGCGGGGACGGGTGGATTGGGGAATGGTCCGGGTGGGCGGGTCCTCGTGCGTAGGGACCAATGGCCCGAAGGCCGGGGACCGAACGCCCCGCGCCGTCCGGCTGACTGCTAGTCTGCCATCGATGTCTGCCCGGCCCGGGTCCATGACCGCGTTTCCGATCGTCGAGATCCTCGAGGCGCTCGATGGCTGGCAGCGGGAGCCTGGTCCCGATCAGCGAGCCGCCGTCGCGCGCGGCCTGACGCGCGTCCTCGCGACGACCAGGGTGCGCGGCGCGATCCTGGAGGTCTCCACGCCGCCGCTGTCGCCGTTGATGGTCGGCGCGGGCAGCCTCGCAGGGCCGACTCAGCAGGGCGAGCCGGGTTCGCTGAACGTCGACACGGACCGAGCCGGCCTGGCGACGCATGTGCTCAGCTCGAGCGATGGCGATCGGTCGCTGGGCAGGCTGCTGCTCGATTCCGCCGGCGATGACCCCGAGGCGGCGGCGCTTGCATGGAGCATCGGCGTGACCGTCGACGCGGCCTGGTCGCGGGCGATTGTCCACAGCCGGGTCGAGCAGCTGGCAGCGCTGGAGGCGGCAACCCGGGCCGTGGCCGCGGAGCTCGACATCGATCGCGTGCTCCAGCTCATCGTCGATCGTGTCCGCGAGCTCGTGGGTGCCAGGTACGCCGCGCTGGGGATCGCGGACGGCCGGGGTCGGATCGAGCGGTTCATGACCAGCGGCATCGATCCCCGGGAGCGGGCCGCGATCGGCGACGTCCCGCGCGGGCAGGGGCTCCTGGGGCTGATCATCCGGGAGGGGCGCACGGTTCGCGCCGATGACATCGCCCGCCACCCCGCCCGGTTCGGGTTCCCGCCCCACCATCCGGCGATGACCACGTTCCTGGGTGCGCCGGTGCTGGTCAAGGGCAGGTCGGTGGGCAACCTGTACCTCACGGACAAGCGGTCCGGGGGCGCCTTCACCGAGGACGACGAGCGGCTGGTCGAGATGTTCGCGGTGCACGCCGGGATCGCGATCGACAACGCTCGTCTCCACGATCAGGTCCAGCGGCTGGCCGTGGTCGACGAGCGCGAGCGGATCGGCAAGGACCTCCACGACGGCATCATCCAGTCGATCTACGCCGTGGGCCTGTCGCTCGAAGACGTGCCCGATCTGGTCGAGGGCGAGCCCGGCCGGGACGAGGCCATCGCGAGGGTGGATCGGGCGATCGATGCGCTCAACCTGGTGATCGCGGACATCCGGTCCTACATCCTGCGCCTGCGCACATCGGTCGGAGCCGAGGACGATCCCGTGGCCGCACTCGCCCGCCTGGGCGAGGAGCTGGGTATGCATGCGGTGGTCGATCTGGAGATGGACCTCACCGGCGGCGCCGATGCGATCCGCTCGCTCGTCCCCGACCGGCGATCCGACCTGCTGTTCATCGCTCGCGAGGCCCTGTCCAACGTTGCGCGTCACGCCGACGCCTCGCGGGCGGTGCTGTCGCTGGACGTGGTCGACGGCGAGCTGGAGCTCGTGATCGAGGACAATGGACGCGGATTCGACCCGGGGCAGGTGCCCGGGCCCGACGCCGCGGGCCACCACCAGGGGCTCGCGAACATGCGCGACCGGGCGATCGGGATGGGTGGCACGTTCCAGATCGGTCGCGCCGACAGCGCGGGCACGCGTATCATCGTTCGGGTGCCGGTGTCGTCCCACACCGAATCCGGGGAGCATGCTTCCCCTGCTCGCGGAGATGCCGATCGTGACTGACCTGACCTCGCGTCCCCTGCGCCTCCTCGTCGTCGACGACCACGAGGTCGTTCGGCAGGGCTTGGTGGCCCTGCTTGATCGCCGGGAAGGCTTTCAGGTCGTGGCCGAGGCCGGCAGCGCCGCCGAATCAATCGAGCAGGCTCGCCGGTTTCAGCCCGACATCGTCGTGATGGACGTCCGACTGCCCGACGGGTCGGGCATCGAGGCGTGCCGCGAGATTCGCGGCGAGCTGCCTGCGACGCGGGTTGTGATGCTCACCTCGTATCCCGACGAGGAGGCCGTCCTGTCGGCGATCGTGGCCGGCGCGTCCGGCTATCTCCTGAAGCAGATCCGAGCGCGCGACCTGGTGGCGGCGCTGGAGTCGGTCGGGCGCGGCGAGTCGCTGCTCGACCCGGCCGTCACCGAGAAGGTGCTCGAGCGGGTGCGCCGGATCGCGACCGGCGCCTACACCGACGAGATGGCCCAGCTCACCGCGCAGGAGCAGCGGATCCTGCTGCTGGTCGCCGAGGGCAAGACCAACAAGGAGATCGCGAGCGAGGTCTTCCTGTCGGACAAGACGGTCAAGAACTACGTGAGCTCGATCCTGTCCAAGCTCAACCTCGAGCGCCGGGCGCAGGCGGCCGCCTTCGTCGCCAAGCACCGGCTGGACCGCGGCGGAGGCTGAGCCGCCCACTTGGAGGACGATCTCGTCAGCTGGGGGCGCGTCCTTCGGATCGAGACCCGTGGCCGCATGACCGGTCGCCCAGCGCGCGCGACCATCGGGTTCGTGGAACGGGCGGACGGCTCGCTGGTGGTGGCCGCCGGCTCGCCCGACGCTCACTGGGCCCTGAACCTGCTTGACGACCCGCGGTGCCGGATCACCATCGGCGACGCGGTCTGGGATGCGACTGCCCGGCTGCTCGAGGGGTCGCAGCATGCCCAGGCAGTCCGCGACCTGATCCTGCGCTACGGGACGCCGTCGGAGAACCTCGGCTCGGGGCCGGCGTTCGAGATCGAGCGCGCGACGGGGTGAGCGTCACTGGCCGAGCGGCAACGGCACGGGCCAGACGAGGCTGGATCGAAAGGAGGGGGAAATGCGGAGTCCAGGTCATCGATCCCGAGCACTCGTCGTTGCGACCATCGCGCTGGTCGTGGCCGGCTGCGGGACGAGCCCATCTCCGGCTCCTCCGACAGCACCGCGGATCGGGTCATCGACCCCGACCTCGGTAGCACCCACGGCCGTGCCCGCGGTCTCGTCTTCGACCGATCTTCCGTCCCCGTCGCCCTTGCCGTCCTCGTCGGTTGTCGGCCCGAGCCTCATCGGTCGTCTCGCGTGCAGCGGATTCGAGGAGGTGAGCTTCCCGGCCAGCGCGCTCAGCGGGCCTGCGGATGCGGAGCTGGCGCCGACCGTCCAGGCGCTGGCCCTGCGCGCATTCCTGACGTCAGCAGAAGGCGAAGGCTACCCGGCGGTGGGCTGGCGGATCGCCTCGTCGAGCACCGATCGCGTCGACTACCTGGCGCCAGGGAACGACGGCTGGTGGTTCGTTTCGGTGGAGGACATCCCGGACGAGGGTGGCTGGCAGGCGTGGGAATACGGTGAGTGCGACCCGCAGGTCGAGCTGCGAAACGGCTTCGGCTTCGCCAGCTGGGTGCTTGACCCGGCGAACCTGCCCGCGGCGGATGCGACGACGTTGACCGTGCTCGCGACCGAGCTCGCATGCGCGAGCGGGCATTCGATGGCCGGTCGGCTGGCGACCCCGATCGTGATCGAGACCCCCGATGCCGTCACGATCGCGATCGTCGCCCAACACCGACCCGGCGGCCAGGACTGCCAGGGCAACCCGCCCGAGCCGGTGCTCGTCGAGCTGGGTCAAGCCCTCGGCGACCGGGCCCTGTTCGACGGCAGCGCGTTCCCGCCGGCCCGTCGCCGCTGATCGCCGAGGACTGCCGGCGCCGGCCCGTCGCCGCTGATCGCCGAGAGCTCGCAACGACGGCTCGGGCTCCGTGCTCCCGACCGTCGAGGTCCTCTCCCGCCGCGGCCTGAACGGGTCGGACGCGCCATCCTCCGCCGGCCCCCATAGACTCGGTCCATGCAGATCGTCAGTGCTCAGGAAGCGGTCGCCGGCGTCCGGTCCCGCGACCAGATCTACGTCCAGTGCGCGGCCGCGACACCCGAGGTGCTCCTCCAGGCCCTGGTCGATCGGGCGCAGGAGCTGCGGGATGTCAGCATCGCCCACCTCCACTGCGAGGGTCCGGGCCCGCACCTGGCCCCCGAGATGGCGCCGCACTTCCGCCATCGCGCGCTGTTCGTCGGGCCAAACGCGCGGAAGGCGGTGGCCGAGGGTCGCGCGGACTTCGTGCCCGTGTTCCTGTCCGACGTGCCCGAGCTGTTCAGCTCGGGAGCGCTGCCGCTCGACGCCGTCCTGGTCAACGCCACGCCGCCCGATGCCCACGGCTTCTGCTCGCTGGGGGTGTCGGTGGAGGCGATGCACACCGCGATCGAGGCGGCGAAGACAGTGATCGTCCAGCTCAACAGCGCCATGCCGCGGACGCTCGGTGAGTCGTTCATCCACGTCAGCCAGATCGACTTCGGGGTCGAGGTCGATGAGCCGGTTCACGAGGTCCCGAAGCCGGCCATCGGCGATGTCGAGCGGCGGATCGGTCACTTCATCGCCGATCTCGTCGAGGATGGGGCGACGCTCCAGTTCGGGATCGGCGCGATCCCCACCGCCACCGCCGAGTTCCTGATCGACAAGAAGGATCTGGGCATCCACACCGAGATGTTCACCGACGCTGTGGTCGACCTGGTCGAGGCCGGGGTCGTCACCGGGGATCGCAAGGCGCGCAACCGGGGCAAGCTGGTCGCCGCGTTCATGATGGGCACGCGCAGGCTGTACGACTTCGTGGCCGACAACCCGATGGTCGAGATGCGGCCCGTGGACTTCACCAACGACACCCACGTGATCCGGTCGTTCACCAACATGACCGCCATCAACTCGGCGATCGAGGTCGATCTCACGGGGCAGGTGGTCGCGGACTCGATCGGCTACCGGGTGTACTCGGGGATCGGCGGCCAGATGGACTTCATCCGTGGTGCCGCGCTGGCTCCCGGCGGACGTCCGATCATCGCCCTGCCCTCGACGGCCGGCGCGGACGGGTCCGTGTCACGCATCGTGCCCGCACTCAAGGAAGGTGCCGGCGTGGTCACAACGCGTGCCCACGTGCGGACGGTGGTGACCGAATGGGGCGTGGCCGAGCTGTGGGGCAAGAGCCTGCGCGAGCGGGCGGCCGCACTGATCGCGATCGCGCATCCGGATCACCGCGACTGGCTGACCAGCCAGGCGCACAAGCACCAGGAGCTGTAGCCGACGTCGGCCAAGGCCGACGCGCACGGCCCGGCAGCCCGCCGGGAAGCCCGCCGGGAATCACGAACCCCCGCCAACCGGCGAGGGTCATCAGCGTTTCGGGCGGGTGCCGGGCGTCCCCTCCGGCACCCGCCTCACCAATCAGTCTCAGGGACGGCGCCGGCGCCCGTGAGTGCCGATCGGACCCCCTTCACGGGACCTGCGGCACCTCACGCAGGGAGACCCGGCCGGGGACCGGTCCTGACCCGGGCGGTCATGCTGAGACGACGCGGAGGTGAGACCGCCGCGTCCGCCTGCTGGTCCACAGATCTGCATCGGCGCGGGCGTCTGACGAGGCCCCTCCCCTGAGGTGATCATGCGCACCAATCGCGTGCTGATCATGGGCGCGGCCGGACGCGACTTCCACGACTTCAACGTCGCCTACCGCGACGACCCGAGCGTCGAGGTCGTTGCGTTCACGGCCACCCAGATCCCCGGCATCGCCGACCGGCGGTATCCGCCCGAGCTTGCCGGCGAGCGCTATCCGGCCGGGATCCCGATCCGACCCGAGGCGGAGCTCGAGTCGCTCATTCGCCAGCTCGCCGTCGACACCGTCGTGTTCGCGTACAGCGACGTGAGCCACGAGACCGTGATGCACGCCGCATCGCGGGCGCTTGCGGCCGGTGCCGATTTCGAGCTGCTGGGCCCGGTGCGGACGATGATCGCCAGCAGCCGGCCGGTCGTCGCCGTGTGTGCCGTGCGGACGGGCAGCGGCAAGAGCCAGACCAGTCGCTACGTGGCCAGCGCGCTCGAGGCGCAGGGTCTCCGCGTGGCGATCGTCCGTCACCCGATGCCGTACGGCGACCTGGTCGCGCAGCGAGTGCAGCGATACCAGACCTACGCCGATCTCGACCGCTACCAGACCACGATCGAGGAGCGCGAGGAGTACGAGCCGCATCTCGACGCGGGACGGCTGGTGTTCGCCGGCGTCGATTACGAGCAGATCCTGCGTGCCGCCGAGGCCGAGGCCGACGTGGTGCTGTGGGACGGCGGCAACAACGACC
Organism: uncultured Chloroflexia bacterium; assembly: GCA_963734995.1. Classification (GTDB taxonomy): domain Bacteria; phylum Chloroflexota; class Limnocylindria; order Limnocylindrales; family CSP1-4; genus CAIXZV01. The sequence continues at coordinate 142,592 of CAVTJD010000010.1, read as the reverse complement.
TGCCCTTCTACCGGCCCGACCTGATGGTGGTGGTGGTCGATCCCCTGCGGCCGGGGCACGAGCTCCGCTATCACCCGGGCGAAGCGAACCTGCGCATGGCCGACCTGGTCGTGGTCAACAAGATCGACTCGGCCACACCCGAGGGCCTGGAGGCCGTCCATCGCGACATCGCCGAGGTGAACCCCGGGGCGGCGGTGGTCGAGGCGCGCTCGTCGCTGGCGCTCGAGGGCGGCGACATCCGCGGCCGGACGGTCGTTGTGGTCGAGGACGGGCCGACGCTGACCCACGGCGGGATGACGTACGGCGCCGGCATCGTCGCCGCGCGACGGTTCGGCGCATCCGAGATCGTCGATCCGCGACCGTACGCCGCGGGTGAGCTCGCCGCGACCCTGGCCAGGTACCCGGACCTCGACCGGCTGCTGCCGGCGATGGGCTACGGCGCCAAGCAGATCGGCGAGCTGGAGGCGGCCCTGACCGCCATTCCCGCCGATGTCGTGCTGGCCGCGACGCCGATCGACCTCACACGGGTGCTGTCCGTTCCGAAGCCGATCGTCCGCGTGCGCTACGAGCTGGAACCGCAGGCCACGACGCTTGACGAGGCACTGGCGCCGATCATCGAGCGCGCCAAGGCGTCCGTCGCCACAGCCCGCTGAGTCACTGACTCACCGGGCACATGGGCCGGCCGCGCGGGGGGCGCGGCCGGCCCATGACGATTGCCATCACGGTGCAGCGCCGAACCAGGTGCCGCCGCTGCCGGCGAACAGGACGCCGTCTCGGAGCAGCATCGGTGTCACGTCGCCTGCCACCGCGGCTGCCGTGTCGCCCGTGAGCGCCAACCTGGTCCAGTCCGTGGCATTGGTGGAGGTCCAGTACTCGGTCGGTTGTCCGTCGGCCCGGATGCCGTAACCCAGGAGCCGCGTCCCGTCGCCCGAGAACAGGCCGTTTGCGCTCCCTGCTCCCTCGCCCTGCTGCCAGATGCCCAGCGGATCGTCCGCCAGCTGCCAGGATCGGCCGCCGTCGGGACTGATCCAGTAGGTCGTCACGCCAGGAACGCTGCGGGTCTGGCTCGTCGCGACGAGACCGGTCGCGCCCGAGTGCACGCCGGCGAACCCGTCGCCCGGGTGCTCAGGCACCTGCGCGAGGTTCCAGGTGACACCGTCGGGTGACCACCAGGCGACGGGCGAACCGGATGCGGTCCCCGAGTCGCCGACGGCGACGAACCCGTTGCCGAAGGCTGCGACACCCTGGGCGCTGGCAGCGCCTGGGCCGGGAAGCGACGCGGTATGCCACTCGGTGCCATCTGCGCTCACCGCGAGACGATAGGGTGCGCTCTCGGTGATCGCCACCAGACCCGCCGGCCCACCGGCGACGTCGGTCGCTCCAGCCAGGCGCAAAGCGGGAGCCGGGCTCTCGGTCCAGGTCAGGCCGTCGGTGGAGCGCCAGGCAGTGGTGCGTCCGGCCGCGTCCACGGCGAGGACCGCGATGCCGTCGGACAGGGGCGCCGCCACGACGGAGGTGACGTCTCCGAATGTGCCCCCGGGCAGTACGGTCCACGTCCGGCCATCGGTCGAGACCCAGGCCGCGCCGGGTGCGACCCCCAGCGCGAGGTAGCCTCCGGGCCAGGCGACGACCTGCCCCGCCTGCGGCCCGCCGACCAGCGGCTGGAGATCCAGCGTGGCCCAGGTCTCGGTTGAGACCGGAGGCACCGATCCGCCCGGCAGCGTGGCGGCGGGCGTCAGGCTGATCGCGGGCGCGGGGCTGGGCGTCACGGGTGCGCTCGGCGACGGAGAGGCCGAGGGCGTCGCCGTCGGCGACGGGGCCGCCGGACCGGTGATGATGCCGGGCATCAGGCTCGCGGCCAGGATCGCGATGACGGCGACCGCCGCAACGCCTGCGGCGAGTGCCGGCATTCGACCGAGGAACGTCCATCGGCCGGTGCGACTGATCAGCGCTTCGTCCACACGAACCCCCAGATCACGCGGGGCGACCGTCGGGTCGATCGCCCGGTAGTGGCTGCGAAGCAGGGTTTCGAGCTCGCGGTCGTTCATCGTGTCGCCTCCTCCGACCGGCGCTCGGCGTCGAGCGCGGCACGCAGGTGCTGGAGCGTGGAATGGAGTCGTGACTTGACGGTGCCCTCGGGAACCTGAAGCCGATCGGCGATCTCGGGGACCGTGAGATCGCGCCCGAACCGCAGGGCCAGCAGCGCCTGCTCGTCGGGGGTCAGCCGGCGGATGGCCGGCCCGAGGTCGCCGCCGCCGCCTGCCATCGCCGTGCCCTGGTCCATTGACAGATCCAGGGTGACGATCCGCGGTTGGCGCGACCGGTGTCGCAGCTGATCGCGGCACACATTGACGAGGATCCTGGTGAACCAGCCGTCGACCGCCTGGTCGTCGCGCAGCGAGCGTCGCTTGCGCCACGCGAGGAGCGCGGCCTCCTGGACGGCATCCTCGGCGGCTTCCGGGTCGCGCAGGATGAAGGTCGCCAGCCGGAACGAATCGTCGATGCGAGTCAACAGCATCCGGCGGACGGCGTCGTCCGGGCTCACGGCCGCCCCGGCCTGATCGAGCATGCCCCTCCCTCCACGGTCGGTTTGGTCATCTGGAGGGACGTCAGACCGGGGACAACCGTTCGATCTTCGGTATCGGACGCGCCGTCGGGCTACTCGATCGTGAGCACCGCCGTCCCGGCCACCTTGCCGGCGGCCAGCCGCTCGAGCGCGAGGTTGGCGTCGGCCAGCGGATGGGTCTCGATGTCGGTCGCGAGGTTGATGCGAGCGGCCAGCGCGAGATACTCGCGGGCATCCTGACGAGTGACGTTGGCGACGCTACGGATCGATCGCTCCCACCACAGGTCGTCATAGGGCATCTCGGGCAGCTTGTCGAGGTGGATCGCGTTGATGGCGACGACGCCGCCGCGGTCGAGGGCGCGAAGGGCCGCCGCGACCACGGAGCCAACGGGCGCGAAGGTCACGGCGGCATCGAGCGGCTTTGGCGGCCGGTCATCGATCCCGCCCGCCCAGGCCGCGCCCAGCTCGAGGGCCCGCGCCTGCTCGGACGACGAGCGGGTGGCCACGTACACGTCGACGTCCCACGCCCGGGCCACCTGGAGCGCCTGGCGCGCCGATGCGCCGAACCCGTACAGCCCGAGCCGGGCACCCTCCGACGCGGGTCCGATGCCTGCCACGCCCAGCGCCCGGTAGCCGATCACGCCGCCGCACAGCAGCGGCGCCGCGGACAGGTCGGGATACGAGTCGGGGAGCCGGACGGCGAATGCGGCGCGGACCAGGACGGCCTCGGCATAGCCACCGTCGCGATCCCAGCCGGTGAACGTCGCCGCCTCGCACAGGTTCTCGCGGTCCGTGACGCAGAACCGGCACGTGCCGTCGGTGCCGGCGAGCCACGTGATGCCGGCCCGATCGCCGACGGCCCAGCCGCTGACGCCCGGCCCGAGCGCATCGACGACGCCCACCACCTGGTGACCGGGGATGATCGGCAGCTGCCGTGCGGCGAGGTCGCCCTCCACGATCTGGAGGTCGGTCCGGCACACGCCGCAGGCGGTCACCCGCAGCCGCAGCTCACCGGCCGCCGGCGTCAGCTCGGGTCGATCCTCGAGCGCGAGCGGCGCGGCGGACGCCGGGCCGGGTCTGGCGAGAACCATCGCGCGCACGAGGCAAGGCTAGCGCGGGCAGCCTGACCCTGCCGCACCAGGAGCCGCTGACCATCGCTACCATCGCCCGATGAGTCCCGACATCCCTCCGATCAGTCGCGACATCGAGCTTCTACCCCTGACCGACGCCGACCGCCAGCTCGTCGAGCGGCTGTGGCAGCTCTACTCGCACGACATGTCCGAGGTTCGTGGAACGCTGCCCAACGAAGCGGGCCTGTTCAAGCCCGGCCGCCTGCCCGGCTACTTCGGGGACCCGGACCGCTGCGGGTTCCTGATCTCGTACCGCGGATCGCCCGCCGGACTCGCGTTCGTCGAAGGATTGACGGGCGGGACGCGCATGATCGGCGACTACTTCGTCGCCCGAGCGGTGCGCCGCAGGCGGGTCGGCTACGAGGTCGCCCGGGCGATCCTCGAGCGCTGGCCGGGCCCCTGGGAGATCGGGTTCCAGGCGGGCAACCCGGGCGCGCCCGAGTTCTGGCGGCGCGTCGTCTCGGAGCTCGTCGGCAGTGACTGGCGCGAGGAGCTGCGACCGGTGCCCGACAAGCCGCACATCCCTCACGATCACTTCCTGGTGTTCGAGGTGCCTGCCCACGGGTCTGCCCCGCGCGACCCGCGCTTCGACGCGGCGTCATAGCGCCCACCGACCCTCGGCCCGGCGTGTGCGTCCTCGCGCGGGTCACGACCACATCGGGACCGAGCGAACGCGCGGATCGGGACGAACGGCAGGCGATGCGACGGGCGTGCGGACGGACGATCCGCGCATAGCCCGTCGGCCGATCACCGGACGGCCCGGAACGGACGGTGGCCGCACCCGAAGGAGAGGTCGCCATGCATGGAACCACTCGCACCCACGCCACGCCGCAGACGGTCGAAACGGGTCTGAACGCGGTCGTGTGGATCGAGGCCGGACGCGCGTTGGTCGTGCGCGGTGGCCATGACGATGCACCGGCACCCATCGAGGTGACCATCCCGGCCGCGCCCACCGACGCGACGACGGCGCTGGCCGAGGTCGCCCACCGGATCGGCGAGGTCGACCACGTCCTGGTCCTGGGCCCGACGGACCTTCGCACAGCGCTCGAGCGCGAGATCGTGGCCATCGGCCATCGCCCCGAGACGATCTGCGAGGCCGTGGTCGAGCGACCCGTTGACGATGCCACGCTGATCGCCCAGCTCCGTCGCCTGGCCTGACCAGCGGACAAGATCGCATCCCCCAGGAGGGGCCCGAAGGGTCAGACCACAACGCTCCAGCGGGTGCCCGAACGGTCAGACCACGCGCTCCAACCCGACCCGCGCGGTCGACGCAGGCTCGCGTGGGCCACCCCGCAGCCGGATTCCGCAACACGTCGCGCGTCCCGACCGGCGCGGGCCGTCCGGCAGGGGCTCGCGGCCGACCGGCATGCGGGGCCCGCGACCGACGGCACTCCCGCAGCGGGGTGGCATCGCCGAGCATGACGGTGCGGCCCGGTGTGCGAGACCACGTCGTGCCGGGCCCCGTAGCGATGTAGTGGGGTCAGCCCTCGATGACACACATGTCCGTCTCGCACCTGCCGACCGATCCGGTCTCGGCGCTCAGCGCCTCCTGGTTCGGGGCCGGCCTTTCCCCGGAGACCGTGGCGCGGCTGGCCGGCATCGCGGAGCTGCGAGAGATCGCGCCCGACGCCGAGCTGACGCGGGAGGGCCAGGTCACCGAGGAGCTCGCCATCGTGCTCGACGGTCGCGTGGCGCTGCGGACGCTGGTTCCGGAACGCGGCATGGTGACCATACTCACCGTGGAGCCCGGTGACGTCGTTGGCTGGTCGGCCATCGTCCCGCCTCACCGGGCCACCTCCACCTCGATCGCCATCGAGCCGGTTCACCTGCTGGTCCTGCCGGGCAGCGAGCTGCGCAAGCTCCTGCGCGTCGACCCGGCGCTGGCGGCCTCCGTCTACCCGCGGGTGCTGCAGGCGGTCGCGCGCCGGCTGTCGGCGACGAGGCTCCAGCTGCTGGATCTGTTCGCCCGAGAGGCGTGGGGTCGCGGGGAGTCCCAGCCGTGGTGACCGACGAGCGCTTTCCGTACGCTCCCTATCCCAGCCCGTCAGGTACCGCGGTCGCGCCGACTCCCTCCACATCGCCGAACGGGACCGGTCCATGGTTCCTCGCGCGCGCCAACCTGGGTGTGCTGATCGACCTCCTGCGCGAGGATGGCCGGACGGTCATCGGGCCCACCGTCGAGGACGGCGCGATCGTCTACGACGAGATCACGTCGGTGGATCAGCTGCCGGCCGGAATCGGCGACGAGCAGTCCCCGGGCCACTACGAGCTGGTCGATCACCACGACCAGCGGGTGTTCGACTACGCGGTCGGGCCGATCAGCCCCAAGCGCTGGACGTTCCCGGCCACGGTGCCGCTCAACGTCGGGCGGCGCGACGGCAAGGCCGTATCGTTCACGCTCGCCGAGGTCGACCCGCCCGCCCTCGCCTTCCTGGGCGTCCGCGCGTGCGAGCTGGCGGCGCTGGGCATCCAGGATCGCGTGTTCCTGGGCGGCCCCTACACCGACGAGGACTACCGCGCCCGGCGGCGCAGCGCCCTGGTGATCGCCGTCAACTGCACCAGTCCGTCGTCGACCTGCTTCTGCACCTCGATGGGCACCGGTCCCGAGGTTCGCGGTGGCTACGATCTCGTTCTCACCGAGCTCGACGAGGGGTTCGTGCTGCGTGCCGGCACGCCCGAGGGTGCTGACCTGGTCGCCAGGCTGCCGGTCCGCGGTGCGGACGCCGGTCAGATGTTCCGGGCTGCCGAGGCCGTCGGCAAGACCGCGGCCACGATCGGTGACCCGGTGCCGACCGCCGGGCTCCATGACCGGCTGCTCGCGCAGTTCGACAGCCCCGAGTGGGCGCGCATCGCCGAGCGGTGCCTGTCGTGCGCCAACTGCACGATGGTCTGCCCCACCTGCTTCTGCAGCAGCGTGGTCCAGCGCTCCGACCTCGATGGCAATGCCTCGACCTCGGAGCGGGTCTGGGACTTCTGCTTCACGGCCGGCTTCGCCAAGGTCGCCGGCGGCAGCTTCCGCAGCCGGCCGCGCGACCGATACCGGCAGTGGCTGACCCACAAGTTCGCAACCTGGGTCGACCAGTTCGGCTCCTTCGGCTGCGTCGGCTGCGGCCGGTGCATCACCTGGTGCCCCGTCGGCATCGACGTCCGGGCCGAGCTGCTCGCCATCGCCCCGCCGCTGGCCCCGCGCCCGGAGCCGGCCCGGCCCGCGCCGGTCGCCGCCACCCCCGGCTCCTACGCGACGGCACGCATCCTCGCGGTCAAGCCCGAGACGCAGGACGTGACGACGCTCACGCTCGGCGAGGTCGATCCGGCGTTCCTCGCCGGCGAGTTCGGGCAGTTCGCGATGGTTGCCGTCCCGGCATTCCCACCGCTGCCGATCTCGATCTCCCGCTTCGGCCGTGACAGCATCGATCTCACGATCCGGGCGGCCGGACCGGCCACGTCCGCGATCATCGGTCTTGGGCCGCGCGACGAGATCGGGCTCCGCGGCCCGCTCGGCAACTCGTGGCCGATCGAGCGCGCCATGGGCCACGACGTGATCGTGGTGACGGGCGGCATCGGTCTCGCCCCGCTCCGACCGCTGATCGACGGGCTGCTCGCCCAGCGCGACAAGTTCGACGAGATCCGCCTCTACTACGGCGCCCGGACGCCGGCCGACATGCTGTATCAGGAGGAGATCCGCGGCTGGGCCGCTCGGGGCGACGTGGAGGTCAAGCTCACGGTCGACCGTTCCGGCCCCGACTGGACCGGACCGGTGGGCGTCGTGACCCACCTGTTCGATCGCGCCGAATGGGACGGCTCCCGTTCGCTGGCCTTTGTGTGTGGGCCGGAGCGAATGATGGAGGCAACGGTCGAGACGCTCGAGGCCCATGGCCTGTCGCCCGACCGCATCTTCGTCACGCTCGAGCGGCACATGGAGTGCGGCATCGGATTGTGTGGCCACTGTCAGACGGGCCGCCTGTTCGTGTGCCGTGACGGACCCATCTTCTCGCTCGCCCAGGTCGGCGACATCTTCGGCAGGGAGGGCATCTGATGACGGCCGTTGCCGCACGACCCCGGCTGCGGGTCGGGATCGCGAAGATGGCGTCCTGCGACGGGTGCCAGCTGACGCTGCTCGACCTCGAGACCGAGCTGCTCGCGCTCTCGGAGCGGTTTGAGATCGTCGAGTTCCCGGAGGCCAGCTCGCTGCGCTCGGCCGGACCGTTCGACGTGCTGCTGGTCGAAGGATCCATCAGCGCGCCTGATCAGGCGGCCGAGATCGTGGAGCTTCGTCGCCAGGCGAAGGTGCTGGTGACGATCGGTGCGTGTGCCAGCTATGGCGGGATCCAGGCGCTTCGCAACTGGTCCAACCACGATGCGTTCCGGGCTGCGGTCTACGCCCATCCCGAGTTCATCGAATCCCTGGACACGGCAACCCCGGTGTCGGACCACGTCAAGGTCGACGCCGAGCTGCACGGCTGCCCGATCAGCCCCGAGCAGCTGCGGGAGCTGCTGGTCTCGGTGGCCGTCGGCCGCCGGCCGCAGATCCGCGAGGAGTCCGTGTGCATCGAGTGCAAGCGGCGCGGGACCGTGTGCGTGATGGTCGCCCAGCAGATCCCGTGCCTGGGCCCCGTGACCCAGAGCGGTTGCGGCGCGCTGTGCCCCTCGTTCGGCCGCGGCTGCTACGGCTGCTTCGGCCCGCGCGAGCAGGCCAACACCAGGAGCCTGGGGCAGGCGTTCGAGTACGGCGGTCGCGAAGGGGTCGAGGTCAGCCGCCTGTTCAGCGGGTTCACCGGCTGGGCCGGACCGTTCCGGGCGGTGATCGACGAGCACGGAGGCCCGCCAGGCAAGACCGACCCGGGCGAGGGCAGGAGCATGACGGAGGGCGTTGGCGATGCACGGTGATGACGGCATGGTCGCCGTCGGCGCACCGGGCGCCGAGCGCGAGTTCAGGGTCGATTACCTGACCCGGGTCGAGGGTGAGGGCACCCTCCAGCTGCGCGTCCGCGACCGCGAGGTCGTCGAAGCGCGACTCAAGATCTTCGAGGCACCGCGCTACTTCGAGCGGCTGGTGGTCGGCCGCACCGGTGACGAGGTCATCGACATCGTCGCCCGCATCTGCGGCATCTGCCCGATCGCCTACCAGATGTCGGCGGTCCACGGCTTCGAGCGGCTGTATGGCGTCGAGATCGACCCATCGGTGCGCGCCCTGCGACGGCTGCTGTACTGCGGCGAGTGGATCCAGAGTCACGCGCTCCACGTGTACCTGCTGCATGCGCCGGACTTCCTGGGCTACCCGTCCGCGCTGGCGATGGCGGCGGACCACCGCGATGCGGTCGAGCAGGGGCTCGCCATCAAGCGACTGGGCAACCAGATCATCTCAGCGCTCGGCGGGCGGCCGGTCCACCCGATCTCCGTGCGGGTGGGCGGCTTCTCGCGCGCCCCGCGCCCGAAGGACCTGGAGGCGCTTCGGCGTGGCCTCGATGTGGCGGTCGAGCAGGCGCAGGCCACCGTCCGCCTGGTCGCCGGCTGGGAGCCGCCCGCGCTCGAGCACCCGCAGCCGCTGGTGGCGATGCGCCATCCGGACGAGTACCCGTACAACGAGGGGCGGATCGTGTCCTCCGACGGGCTCGACATCGACCTCGGCGCCTGGGGCGATGCGTTCGAGGAGCAGCACCTCGAGGGCACCAACGCTCTCCATGCCCGCACCCATGACGGTCAGGTCTACCTGCTCGGTCCGACCGCCCGCGTCACGCTGGCCGCCGGCCAGCTGCATCCCCTCGCGGCCGAGGCGCTGGCCGAGACGGGGCTCCAGGAGGAGATCCGCACCAACATCCACCGCTCGATCGTCGCCCGCGCCGTCGAGCTTCTGCATGCCTGCGCTGAGGCGCGGGACATCATCGACGCGTATCAGCCGCCGGCCGAGCCGCGCGTGCCGTTCACGCCCAGGGCCGGTGTGGCCGCCTGGTCCACCGAGGCGCCGCGCGGGCTGCTCCACCACCGCTACGAGGTGGACGAGCAGGGCCACGTCACCCATGCACAGATCGTGCCGCCAACCAGCCAGAACCAGGGTGCGATCGAGGCGGATCTGGCGGCGTTTGCCCCAACCGTGCTCGACCTGCCGCACGCCGAGGCGACCCACCAGATGGAGATGCTGATCCGGGCGTATGACCCGTGCATCAGCTGCGCCACCCACTTCCTCGATCTGCGGATCACCGACGATCGGGGAGAGGAGGGGACAGGATGAGCCACCTTCCGCCACCTTCAGTGCGGCTGCTGGTCTGCGGGAACGCGGATCGGGGCGATGACGGAGCGGCGCTGAGCGCCGTGGCAACCCTCCTGCCATCGCTTCCGCCCTCCCTGCTCGAGCGGCTCGAGGTCCGGCGCTGCGGCCACCTCCGTGTCGAGGACCTGCTCGATGTCCCCGAGAACGAGGTTGCCGTGGTGGTCGATGCCGCCGTCGGGATCGCGCCCGGCCACGTGATCACGCTGCCGATCCGATCGATCGTGGCCGACGAGATGTCGCCGACGCCACGCTCGTCGCACGAGCTGCCGATCGATCAGGTGCTGGGCCTGGCAGAGGCGCTCCGGCCCGGTGGGCTGCCGGACGGCACGTTCGTGGGCATCGGCGGCCGGCGCTTCGGGTACGGCCGGCCATTGTCGCGATCGGTTCGCCTCAACATGGCTGCCTTCCAGAACGCGATCGCCAGCGAGCTCGCCCGTCTGACCGGGATTCGCTTCAGCGGGAGCACCCTCGTCTAGCGCGATCTGGCTCGCGCACGTATGGCGTGTGCCCCGGTCGAACCGGGTCAGGCCCGCTTGGCCGGCTGTGCCGCCCGCCGTCTCGGCGACCAGCCCGAGCGGGCGACCACAACACCTGCGATGCACACCGCACCGCCGCCGACGGCGACGAGGCCCGGGGCCTCGCCGAGCAGCAGGACGCTGATCACGATGACCACCGGTGGGATGAGGTAGGTCGTCGACCCGAGACGGCCCGCCGGCGTATGACGCAGCGCGTATGCCCAGGTCGTGAACCCGATCGCGGTTGGGACCAGGCCGAGGTAGGCGACCCATGTGATGCTCTCGGGCGCCGCTGAGCGGAGCTGCTCGATCAGCGAGGGCGCGAACGGCACGCACACGATGGCGCCCACCGTGCACGCGATCCAGGTCACCTGCAGCGCCGGAACGTGGGCGACGACGGGCTTCTGCAGCGTGACCCCGCCCGCGTATGCGAGCGCCGAAGCGATGCACAGCGTGACACCCAGGGTGGGGCTCGCGCCGGCTGCGGCAGCCCCCGACGTCGCGAGCCCGATGACGACGGTGCCGCCGAATGCGATCAGGCAACCCGCGACCAACCGGGCGGGCAGCCCTTCATGCAGGAACACCCCGGCCAGGATCGCGATGAAGATCGGCCCCAGGTTCACGAGCATTGCGGCGGTGCCCGCGTCCACGTTGCGCTCGGCCTCGTTGAGGGCCACGTTGTAGAAGCCGAACCACAGCAGCCCTGCAGCGACGAGCAGCACGGCGTCGCGGCGTGACGGCCGGACCCACCCTCGGACCGCGACCATCGTCCCCAGCGCGATGGCGCCCACCGCGAGCCGTCCCAGGGCGAGCGGTCCCGCTGCGAAATCCTGGGCCGCGGCCCGGATGCCCACGAACGCCGACGCCCAGACCACGATCGTGATCAGGGCGGCGAACAGCGCCATCCTCGTCTCGTCGTTCGCGCCGGCGAGATTCGTCGGCTCTGGGGCAGGCATTCAATCTCCAGCGACGGTCCGCCCGAACGGTATCGCCCGGCTCCCGCGAGGCGCACCCCGGGCAGCCCGAACGGATGGAGGAACACGCTGCAGGGACGGCGGGTTGCACCCGCCCGACGGGCGACCATTGGCCCATCCGGATTGTGCCCCATCGCCCTCGGGTCGTCCGATCGCCCACGGCACGCTTGAGCGATGAACAGCGTGCCGCTCAACACCCCTCGCCTGGTGGGCGAGCTCATGGCGCTCGAGCCGATCGTGATCCGGGCCGATGCCCTGCTTAGCGAGGCCGCCCGGCTCATGGACAGCCATCAGGTCGCCGGTCTGCCGGTCGTGGACGGCGCCGGGACGCTGGTTGGCGTCATCAGCCAGACCGACCTGCTGCGCGCCCGTGCGACCGAGTACCTGTGGGCGAACTGGGAGGGTCTGCGCGTGCGCCACCTGATGACCAGCCCGGCCCTCACGGTGCACCGCGACCAGCCGCTCACGATGGCCGCCCGCAAGATGGAGCGCCACCACGTCCACCGCCTGGTCGTGGTTGCGGACGACGATGAGACGCTGCCGATCGGCGTGATCTCGAACTCGGACCTGGTCCACGCGATGTCGGCGATCGCACCGGCGCAGCCACCGGCCGCGGTCGGAGGCACTGACGCCATGCGCGGCAACGACCCTGACGGCAGCCTTGACGCCAGGTTCACTGACGCCCCGGGAGCAAGCGGCGCCTAGGCTCCTTCGGCGGTGGCTCAGCGCGCTCGACTGGGTCGCTCAACGCGCTCGACTGGCCGTGCGGCGACGCGCCCGACTGGCGTGAGTCGAGTCTCGACGCGCGTCAGCCCAGGAGCGCTCGCAGCACCCGGCAGGCGCGCAACGTGACCCACGGGCTGGGCTTGCGTGGCTCGTCGATGTCGGCCCACAACCGGCCCCGGTACGGCTGCTCGTTGCGCCACCTGCCGTCGCCATCCTGCTTCGCGAGCACGAGCTCCGTCAGGGCAGCCAGCCGCGCCGGGTCCGCCCGGCCGAGCTCGACCAGGACCTCGGCAATCTGGAGCACATCGGCGACGTAGCCCGACGGAAAGCCCAGCCGGAACCACGCCCGGGAGATCGTGCCGCCCCAGCCGGCGGGGTACGCGGCCGATGCCGGGTCGACCGAGAGCATCAGCTCGACGCCCGCCTCGATCGCGGCGCGGACCTGCGGCGAGCGACGCTCTGGCGGGATGGCGGCGAACCCACGCATCGCCTTCAGCGCGCCCCACGCGCACGGCAGCTGCTCGTTGACCGCGCAGCCGAAGCCGGGTCCGGTCGTGCCCGAGGCGTAGTAGCGGGGTGCCTCGTCCCCACCCAGGATCGCGCGCGCCTGCCACTCGATGGCCGCCTGCACCCGGGGATCATCGAGCCATCCGAACGCGACCAGCGCGCGGACCAGGTTGCCGTTGAGGCAGTGGATCACCGACGACGGGGGCGGTGGCCGATCGGTGCGAGCGGCCCCCGAGCAGCCCAGGCCGCCGCTGGAGGTCCCCGTGTGGCGGAGCACGTACTCGCAGCCGGTCGCGATATGCGGGTCGGTCGGATCGGCGCCCAGCTGTTCGAGCACGATCAGGCTCCACACCGTGCCCGTGTACTTGGGCCCGTACCCGTGACCCGGCTTGGCCCACCAGCCATCGGGGTGCTGCGCATCGAGGATGGGCGCGATCGGCGGGCTCGCCATGGCCGCCGCCCGGACCCCGACGACCTCGGGATCATCCACCGGGCGGTCCTCCAGCCAGCGCAGCGCAAGGTGGCGAACAGCCGGCTGCTCGGCAGCCAGCAGCCACGGCCGAGGATCGCCGCGCAGGGAGGCCAGCCAGGTCGCCGTCATGCCGTGCAGCCTACCCCGCGGCGCCGTCGCAACGAGCCCGTCGCGCAGCGCGTCGCGCAGCGCGTCGCGCAGCGAGTCGTGCTAGGCGATGACCTCCTCGAGGCCCGCCTCGTAGCCACGCTCGAAGGCGGCCAGGTCCGATGTCAGCAGATCGGCATGCTTGGCGCCGATCACGGCCTCGAGCGCGCGGCGCACGCTGTCCGGCTGCAGGAACGATCGGCGCCCGAGGAGCGACCCCAGCGCCACCACCGACACCAGCTTGTCGTCGCCCGCCAGCCGCGCCAGCGCCGTGCACGGCACCTCGAGCACCTCGACGTCGTCGCGCCCGGACTCGGCCTCGATGAGCGTGGTGTTGACGACCAGCAGCCCGCCCGGCGCCACCGTCGGGCCGTACTTGGCGAGCGACGGTGGGTTGAGGACCACGGCGTGATCGGCGCGGTCGACGATCGGTGAGCCGATCAGCTGATCGGCGACGATGACGGTGCACGAGGCGGTGCCGCCCCGCATCTCCGGTCCGTAGGACGGAATCCACAGGACCTCGCGTCCCTCGAGCATGGCCGCCTCGGCCAGCACCTTGCCCGCGAACAGGATGCCCTGGCCCCCGAACCCGGCGAAGATCGTGGAGCATTCCATGTCACGCCTCCGTCGCCGGTGTCCGGCCGGCCCCGACAGCCGCCGGGGCCGTGCCTGGAGTCGTCGTGCCCGCGGCGGTCATGCCGGGCCGACCGGCCGGCGCCGGCATCGCCGGGGCGATGCCCTTGCGCCGATCGACGAAGGTGCCGATGGGGAAGGCCGGAATGACCTCGTCCCTGACCCGTTCCATCGCCTCGCTCGGGGTCAGGCCCCAGCCGACCGGGCAGGTGGACAGCACCTCCACGATGGCCAGGCCCGTGCCCTCGAGCTGGACCTCGAACGCGCGCTTGATCGCCGCTTTGGCCTTGCCGATCAACCCCGGGTCCGCCACGGCCACCCGGGCCGCGTACGCGACGCCCGGCAGGATCGACAGCAGCTCGGTGACCGGAACGGGGTAGCCGGCGACCGCGGGATCGCGGCCCGTCGGGCTGGACGTGGTGCGCTGGCCGGGCAGCGTGGTCGGCGCCATCTGGCCACCCGTCATGCCGTAGATGCCGTTGTTGACGAAGATCACGGTGATCCGCTCGCCGCGTGCCGCTGCATGCAGGATCTCGGCGCTGCCGATCGCGGCCAGATCACCGTCACCCTGGTACGTGAACACGACCCGGTCCGGCCGAACCCGCTTCACGCCCGTGGCCACGGCGGCCGCCCGCCCGTGCGGCGACTCGACCGAGTCGAGCGCGAGGTAGTCATACGCGAACACCGAGCAGCCCACCGACCCGACCAGGATCGTCCGCTCGCCAAGCGCGAGCTCCTCGAGCACCTCGGCCACCAGGCGGTGGACGATGCCGTGCCCGCATCCCGGGCAGTAGCTGGTGGGGTTCGAGAGGAGCGATGGACGGCGGTAGATCGTGCGTGCCTCTCGCCCGACGGGTCGATGGCCGGTCGCCGCTGTCCCGAGTGGACCGGTGCCCTTGAGCGCGGTCATCGCACGCCTCCGCACGTCCGCGAGCGTTCGTCGGTCGGCGTGTCCGCCGGTTCGACCCCCTGCTTCGTGGCAGGATCAGCACCCGGTGTCACCGACCAGGCCCGGCGCATCGCACCCAGCACCTCGTCGGGGCTGGGCACCATGCCGCCCATCCGGCCGTGGTGAAACACCGGCACGGCTCCTTCGAGCGCCAGCCGGACGTCCTCGACCATCTGGCCTGCCGATAGCTCGACGGCCAGCACTGCCCGCGCTCCGGCGGTCGCAGCGCGGAGCGCCTCGGCGGGGAACGGCCACAGCGTGATCGGCCGGAACAGCCCGGCCCGCAGCCCGACGCCTCGTGCCCGCTGCACCGCCGTGCGAGCGACGCGGGCAGCTGTTCCGTACGCGACCACGACGACCTCCGCGCCGTCGAGCGATTCGCCGGCCCAGCGCTGTTCGCGGGCCACGATCTCCGCGTAGCTCGCCTGCAGGTCGAGGTTGTGCTGCTCCAGGTCCTGTGGATGCAGGCGGAGCGACTTGACGACTCGAGGAGGCCGGCCCGCCGCGCCTTCGACCGTCCAGTCCGCGGGTGTCCGTGGGACCGATCTGAACCCCGGGACGACCGGCTCCATCGCCTGTCCCAGGGTGCCGTCGGCGAGGATCATCACCGGCGTCCGGTAGCGCTCGGCGAGCACGAAGGCATCGCCCACGAGGTCGATCGCCTCGGCGATCGAGGCCGGAGCCAGGACCGGCACCCGGTAGTCGCCATGGCCGTGGCCCTTCGTCGCCTGGAAGTAGTCGCCCTGGGCCGCGCCGATGCTGCCCAGCCCGGGGCCGCCGCGCATCACGTTCACCAGGACCACGGGCAGGCGGGACCCGGCCATGTAGGACATGCCCTCGGCCATGAGGCTGATGCCGGGGCTGGAGCTGGACACCAGGACGCGGGCCCCTGTGGCCGCCGCGCCCAGCGCCATGTTGATCGCGGCCACCTCGCTCTCGGCCTGGACGAACACCCGCCCCTCCTCGGGCATCCGCCGGGCCATCCACTCCAGGAGCTCCGCCTGGGGCGTGATCGGATAGCCGAAGTACGCGTCGCAGCCGGCCGCGATGGCGGCTTCGGCGATGGCCTCGTTGCCCTTCATCAGGACGCGCTCGGCAGCCCCGGACGGGGGAGACGCCTCGCCGCCGGTCCCGGGCGGCGAGGCGATGGCACGCTCGCGCTCGGCGGCCGGGGGACGATCCAGGACGGCCATGGTCAGGCCTCCTTCGGGCGAGCGAAGATGGTGAGCGCCGCATCGGGGCACACGCGCGCGCACTTGGCGCAGCTGGTGCAGCCCGCTGGGTCGGTGAGATGGACCGGGTGATGGCCCATCGCGTTGACCACCGCCACGTCGAGCTCGAGGACGTGCGGTGCGCAGACGTCGATGCACAGGCCGCAGCCCTTGCACCGCTCGTGTGTCACGAGGACCGGCCGGAAGCCGGGGAGAGCGCTCGACGAACGTCGAAGTGGGGCGTCGACGAGCGGAGTGGACATGGCCATGCAGGCACCTCCGATGTCGAGCATGGCCGCGCGACGCGGGTGCCGGGAGGGCCGAACCGCATCCGCGGGGAGGGCCGGTCCTCCCTACGCGAACCCCTCGATCAGGGGGGGCCACGACGCTGCCACGAAGCCCGCGGCGGCCCGCGGCGCCGGCGTGTCGCCCGTGGCCGCGGATCGTCGGATCTCCGATCCGCTCCCGATCAGGCCGGCGCGCCGTGCCGCCTGGGAGCGTCCCCGGCGAGCTCACGAACATGCGCCACCAGCGCCTGCTCGGTCAGCCGATCGGCCGCCGCGGATCGAACGCGCCGTCGACGGCTGTGCTGGCGATCGTCGGCCCGCAGGCTGCGCTCGAGGCGCTGCCGAACCAGTCCCGGCCCCACGACGGTGACGTCGTCGCGGTCGGGCACGTGGGTGATCACGTCGTCCAGAAACGCGCGCAGGTGCTCTCGTCGAGCGCGCTCCAGCCCCGGGCCGCTCGGTCCACCGCCGCCGTGACGCACCAGCGGGTCGACGCGGACGTGTCCGGTCGATCGGTGCCTGCCCTCGACATCGGACCGAATGCGCTCGACGGTCGCGCGATCGGCCCAGCGGATGATGATGGCCTCCTCACTGTCGATCCAGACCAGCGTCGTGGCTCCGTCGATCGTGCGCAGGTTCATGTCCGCGCCCGCTCAGCGCGCCCAGGCAGGCTCATCGGAGACCTGCGCGAGATTGGCGTAGTGGACGCCGGCCGCCTGCTCCCATGCCTGCCGATCGACGTGAACCGCGTAGCGGTGGCTCCCGGCATGGAACGCGATCTCGGCGGAATCGCGGACGGCGAAGTCCGCATAGACGGGCACGCCCCACAGGTCCGGGACGGGTGGCATGGTGCCCGCCTCGCAGTCAGGGGCCAGGGCGGCGAACTCCGCCTCGGTCATGATTCGCATGTCATCCGCGTCGAGCGCGCGGCGTGCCCTGACGAGGTCGACGTGATCATCGGCATCGACCACCAGCAGGGTCCGACGGCCGTCGCCGGACACGACCCCCACGACCTTCGCGAACCGGTGGGGATCGAGGTGTTCGGCTCGTGCCGTCGCCTCGGCCGTGAACGTCTCGGAATGCTCGTGCAGCTCGTACTCGACGTGACGACCGGCGAGCCAGTCGATCAGGCCCGGGTGGGGTCCCGAGCTCGGAGTTACGACAGCCATCGCGCGCCTCCTCTCCGGGGCCCTGTGCCCGGATCCGGGACGCCAGGGCATCCGATCCGCCACGAGCATGTGCGGCGGCTGTGCCGAGCGCGAGGGACATCCGGCCGCACCGTCAGGGGCGGATGGCCTGTCCGTGGTCGAGACGGGGGGAGCGATCGGGGCAATCCGGTTGACCCCGGCGGCGTGGTGCGGCTTCGCACTGCCACCCCGACCCTTGGGCTGTAGCCTCGTGGCACGACCCAGCTGGGAGCAGCGCCGGATCTCAGCCCCGGTCGGCCCGGGCCGACCGGCCCCCCGCAGCAGTCCAACGGCCCGGCCGGTCGTGACCGTCGGCTCTCATGCGCATCTGCGCATGTATCGATACTCAGACGCATGGACGAGATCACGACCCTCCAGGCGGAGGTGCTCAAGACGCTCGCGAGTCCCCGGCGGCTGGAGATCGTGCATCGCCTGGCGCAGGGACCATGCGAGGTCGGGCGCCTGGCCGAAGAGCTGGGTGTCAGCCAGCCGAATATCTCACAGCACCTGGCCGTTCTGCGCAGCGCCGGAATCGTCGACGCGGAGCGCGACGGCCGCGAGATGCGTTACCGGCTCACCGATCTCGACGTCGTGGTGGCCTGCTCGGTCATGCGTGGCGTCCTCCAGCGGCGACTGACCCGGCTCGGCCGGCTGTCGCACCTGGATCAGGCAGCTGAGCTCGTGGAAACGCAGTAGCCAAACTCGGGAAGGAACCAACCCCCATGGACGAACCCCTGAACCTGGTCCTGTTCTCGGGTACCGACGACAAGCTGCAGGCGGCCGCGGTGCTCGCAGCCGGTGCCGCCGCGCTGGGCAAACCGGTGAACATCTTCCTCCAGTACTGGGCGCTCGAGGCGTTCTCGAAGGCCAAGATCGACGGAGACCGAGGGCTCGCTCCGGAGGCCGGAGCCGCAGGCAAGGCCGCGGTGGACGCCGCCGCCAAGGCGGGACAGGCCAGCTGGGCCGAGACCTTGCGCCAGGCCAAGGACCTGGGCTCGGTCGACATCCAGGCATGCTCGCTGTCGATGGACATCCTCCACCTCGAACCCGAGGATCTGGACCCGCTGGTCGACGGCACCGAAGGCGTCACTGCCTTCTACCTCAACGCGGGTGAGGGTCAGATCGTCTTCATCTAGGTCCAAACCAGGGCGGCGCACGAGCGCCGCGGGAAGGAGCAACAACGATGGCTACGGTGTCCGTGGATCTCACGGTCGACGCACGGGGCCTGAACTGTCCGATGCCGATCGTCCGCACCGCGCAGGCGGTGAAGGGTCTCGCGTCGGGTCAGACGGTCGAGGTGATCGCGACCGACCCCGGGTCCGTGAAGGACTTCGCGGCGTGGTCCAAGACCACCGGCAACGAGATCGTCGAGCAGACGGCGGACGGTGGCGAGTTCCACTTCGTTCTGCGCAAGAAGTGAGGGCCGATCGATGACCGTCGCCGAATCCCCCGTCATCCCCGAGACGATGCCCGAGCCGGCCGAGGAGCCGGACCAGTCCGCCAAGCCCAAGGGCCTCGCGATCATCTGCTACAGCGGCGACCTCGAGAAGACCTGGGCCGCGATGATCCTGGCCTCGACCGCCGGCGCCATGGCGATGCCGACCAAGGTGTTCGTCACCTTCTGGGGCCTCCAGACCTTCGTCAAGGACGACGTGCGCATCACGGGCGAGAACTGGATGCAGCAGATGATGTCGTTCATGCAGCGACCGGGCATCAGCCACCGGAAGCTCTCGAAGATGAACTTCTTCGGCATGGGCCCGTGGATGATGCGCAAGCTTGCCAAGAAGTACAACGTCGCCAGCCCCAAGGAGCTGCTCGAGATCGCCGCCGCCATGGGTGTCGAGTTCATCCCGTGCCAGATGACCATGGACATGTTCGGCCTCAAGCGCGAGAACCTCATCGAGGGCATGGGCGAGCCGGTCGGGGCAGCCACCTACCTGTCCTACGTCGGCGAGGGCTACGCCCCGCTGTTCATCTGAGCATCAGCGAGCCGCGAGCCGTGCGGGCCCCCTCCGCACCGGTTCCGGTCGCCTGCAACCTGCGGAAGGGACAACCCGATGAGTGACACAACCACGCCTGCCATCACCACCACCCTCGACGCGCGCGGCAGCTTCTGCCCCGGGCCGTTGATGGAGCTCATTCGCGGCATGCGCGAGGCCGAGGTCGGTGACGTGCTCGCCATCCTGTCGTCGGACAACGGCAGCAAGACCGATATCCCCAAGTGGATCGAGAAGGCCGGTCACAACCTGATCGGCGTGTTCACCCGCGACGGCTACGACGAGATCGTGGTCGAAAAGGTCCGGTAGCACCGATGCAGCGGGTCGTCGTCCTGGGCGGCGGGGTTGGCGGCACCCTCGCCGCCAACCTGATCGCGCGCAAGCTCAAGCGGGCCATCGCACGGCAGGAGGCGAAGGTCACGATCGTCGACGCCACGGGCCGCCACACCTATCAGCCGGGCTACATGTACATCGCCATGGGCAACGAGAAGCCGGAGCGGCTCGTGCGCTCCGAGAAGTCGTTGCTCGACGGCAACGTCGATCTCGTGGTCGACAGGATCGTGCGGGTCGACGTGGAGCGCCAGTCGGTGGAGCTGGCGTCGGGAGACACGCTCCACTATGACCAGCTCGTGGTCGCGACCGGGTCGCGGATCATGCCCGAGCTGATCGACGGCTTCGACACCGAGGCGCACCACTTCTACACGCCCGGCGCGGCGGCCAAGCTGCGCAAGGCGCTCGACGGGTTCCGGGGCGGGAAGATCGTGATCGGGATCGCCGGGATCCCGTACAAATGCCCACCGGCGCCGCTCGAGGTCGCGTTCCTGATCGAATCCGAGCTCCGCGAGCGCGGGCTGCGCGACAAGAGCGAGATCACGTTCCTGTCGCCGATCAACCGTGCGTTCACGATCGAGAGCGTGTCCGAGATGGTCACCCCGATCTTCGAACAGAAGGACATCCACCTGGAGCTGCTGGCCGGGATCGCCCAGATCGACGCCGAACGCAAGGTGGCGATCACCGACGCGTTCGAGGAGCACCC
Organism: uncultured Chloroflexia bacterium; assembly: GCA_963734995.1. GTDB lineage: Bacteria > Chloroflexota > Limnocylindria > Limnocylindrales > CSP1-4 > CAIXZV01. The sequence goes on along the minus strand of CAVTJD010000010.1, from coordinate 121,987 downwards.
GTACGATCTGCTGATCGTCGTGCCGCCCCACAAGGGCGCCCAGATGCTGATCGACTCGGGGCTCGCGCCCAAGTCAGGCTGGCTGCCCACCGACCGCCACACCCTGCAGGTCAAGACCGTGGCCAAGCCGGCTCCGGGCCAGGCCGACGAGGACATCCCGCGCTACGCCAACATCCACGCGCTGGGCGATGCCACCGACCTGCCGCTCTCGAAGGCCGGCTCCACCGCGCATTTCGAGGCGCCGATCGTGGCCGAGCGTGTCGCGGCGGCGGTGCTCGGTCGCAAGCCCCACGGCAAGGACGCCACCTACACCGGCAAGGTCATGTGCTTCTTCGAGGTCGGTGACGGGAAGGGCACCCTGCTCCAGTTCGACTACGAGCATCCGCCGCGGCCACCCAAGCCGAACCAGCTGTGGCATCTGGGCAAGATCGTGTTCAACAAGACCTACTGGCACACCGTCCCGAGGGGTCGCGTCTAGCGTCCCCGCGTCCCACCTGACTCGGGCGGGCATCAGCCCGTCCGCACTCCCGGCGCCCCGGGCTCCCGGAACCGTCTCCCTTCCCACGGTTCCCGAGGCCCGGGGCGCCGTGGCACCCGCGCAACCTGCGCTTCAGGCCGGCCTCGGGCCGGTGCGAACACCGTCACGCGGCAGCGACCGCTCCGACTGCGCGTCCGGAACCTACAATCGAGCCGTGATCTCTTGCATCGGCGCCGCGTCATGAGCGGGCGCGTCTTCCGTCGCTCGGCGTATCCGAACCCGGCCGTCGCGGTCGAGGCGCACGGGTCGACCATCGTCGACGCGGACGGCCGCGAGTATCTCGATGCGGCGGGTGGCGCGGTGGTCGTGAACGTGGGTCACGGTCGACGCGAGGTCGCCGATGCGATCGCCGACCAGGTGGCCCGCGTCTCCTATGCCCACGGGAGCGCCTTCACCAACGAGCCGCTCGAGCGGTACGCCGCGGAGATCGGTCCGCACCTGCCGGTCGACGATCCGGCGATCTACCCGGTGTCCGGAGGGTCCGAGGCGATCGAGACGGCGCTCAAGCTGGCTCGCGCCATGCAGCTCGCGCGTGGGGAGCCGGACCGCTGGGTCGTGATCGCCCGCTGGTCTAGCTACCACGGCAACACGCTGGGTGCGCTCGACCTGTCGGGCCGCAAGCCGCTGCGCCGGCCGTACGAGGGATGGCTGGGCCGCTTCCGGCACGTGAGCGCCGCATACCCGTATCGCGCGGGCGATCCCGGTGCCCAGGCGCTGGGGACCACGCAGGCGCTCGTCGACGAGCTGGACCGCATGATCACGGCCGCGGGTCCGGGGACGGTCGCCGCGTTCGTCGCCGAGCCGATCGTCGGCGCGTCGCTGGGCGCCGTCGCGCCACCGGCGGGCTACTGGCGCGCGGTCGCCGACGTGTGCCGCCATCACGGCGTGCTGCTCATCGCGGACGAGGTCATGACCGGGTTCGGCCGGACGGGCACCTGGTTCGCGCTGGACCACGACGAGGTCCGTGCCGATCTGCTGGTTGCCGCGAAGGGGGCGACGTCGGGCTACTGGCCGTTCGGGTTCGTGGCGGCGTCGGGCGAGATCCACGACCGGGTGACCTCGGCCGGTCCGTTCGTCCACGGGTTCACCTACTCGCATCAGCCGGTCGGCGCCGCCGTTGCCCGGGCGGTCCTCCGCATCCTGGAGTCGGAGTCGCTGGTCGAAGCCTCGCGGGTGAAGGGGGAGCGGCTGGTGCAGCTGCTGCGCGAGCGGCTCGGCGACCACCCGGCGGTGGGCGACATTCGAGGCCGCGGGCTGATGGTGGGGCTCGAGCTGGTGCGCGACCGCGAGACACGCGAGCCGTTCCCGAGGGCCACGAGGCTGGCGGAGTCCGTGGTGCGGATCGCTCGGGAGCATGGGCTGCTGGTGTACTGGGGGACAGGGAACGCCAACGGTGTCGACGGGGATGTGATCCTGCTCGGGCCGCCGTTCGTGATCACCGACGAGGAGCTGGTCCGCATCGTCGATGGGCTGGCCGAGGCGCTCGATCTGGCCCTGGCGAGCGTCGGGTCTCAGCCGGATCCTGTGCCCGCGACGTCAGCCACCGCCACCCGCGACAGCTGAGCAGCAGCCGCAGGCTCGCTCCGCCCGGATCGGCCCCCAGGATCAGTCGCGCCCGGTCGACGCCCGGATCAGCAGAATCCCACCCAGCACCACCAGCAGGATCGGCCATACGAGGTCGCTGAACGGCGGCAGCGCCAGGCTGGACCCGCCGATCAGCACCAGGATCGCGCCCAGCGCCGCCTGCCACCCCCAGCCTCCCCGGCTCGCCGCGCGGACGACGGCGATGAACAGGAACGCGATCCCCAGGCACAGCGTCCCGACGCCCGGGCCCTCGACGATGTTGGCGGCAGCGAGCAGGTCCGGTGCGGCCAGGGCCGTGATGATCGAGCCCAGATACAGTGAGCCGACGCCGCGGTTGACCAGCCACGAGACCAGGAACGCAAGGCCCGCGGCGAGGAACAGCAGCGAGCCCGCCGTCTCGAGCGCCGGGAACACCTGTCGCAACAGCAGCAGGCCGCCGAACACCACCAGGAAGATGCCGAACCAGGGCAGCCGGCTGCGGCCCCGGGGCCCGCCGATGTCGTTCCACTCCCAGCCGTAGACATGGACGCTTCCGGAGTCGATCACATCACCGGCGATGGGCCGGTCGCGGCCCTCACTCATGTCCACCCTCCCTGCCTCATGGCACACACGAGCGTACCGCGTGATCGGGGCGCGTGTACCCCCGCCAGACGCCCGCTACCCGACTCGGCCACTGGCCTGGCCGCCCCGACCCGGGCACCGCCCGGCTCAGATCGAGTCTGCGTTCGCCTCACGGCTCCGCCCGGGCGCGTGCCACGCGGCGCCATGCTCACCCGCGGCGCCATGCTCACCCGCGGCGCTGTCCTCGGCCGGATCATCGGTCGGGATCGACGCCTCGTCCTCGACATGGCTGAACCCGACCCGGTCGGCGATCCGGGACATGAACGCCGGCGCCCACCAGTTCCAGTGGCCCAGCAGCCGCATCGTGGCCGGCACCAGCAGCACCCGGACGATCGTGGCATCCACGAACACCGCGATCGCCATGCCCACCCCGATGCTCTTGATGGTGATCGTCTGGGCCAGCGCGAACGCCGCGAACACCGACACCATGATCATCGCGGCGCCGGTGATCACCCCGGCCGTTCGCGCCAGGCCCTCGGCCACGGCCGCCCGGTTGTCGCCCGTCCGTCGGTATGCCTCCTGAACGCGCGAGAGGAGCAGGACCTCGTAGTCCATCGACAGGCCGAACAGGACGCTGAACATGATGATCGGGTTGCCGGCGATCGTGAACCCGGGGCTGGTGAACCCGAGCACGTTCGACAGGTTGCCCTCCTGGAAGATCCAGACCAGGGCGCCGAACGAGGCACTGATCGAGAGCAGCGTCATCAGGATGGCCTTGGCCGGCAGCACGACCGAGCCGAACAGCAGGAACAGGATCGCGCCCATCGCGATGATCACGACCCCGATCGCGATCGGGATGCGCGCGGTCTGGGCCTCGAGGAAGTCGTAGCCGGTGGCCGCGAACCCGCCAACGCTGGTGCTGATCCCCTGACCCGGGTCGACCGCGCGGACGAGCGGCACGACGGCCGTGCCCTCGGGCGACGACGCCGGCAACGGGCTGATGGCATCGAACCTGACGGTCGAGCCGTGCACGTAGCGGCTCCACAGGTCGGCCAGCGCGGCGGGCCAGGTCGACCTGGGGCTCGCGTACAGGGCGGCGAGCTGATCGGCGTCGAGGGGCTGACCGGTGGTCGGGTTGGGGATGCCGCTGAACGGGCTCTCGACGCGCTCGATGCCCTCGAGCGCGGCCAGTCGGCCGGCGTAGGCGGCGAGCGCGTGGACGTTGGACGCGGACGCAGGGTCGCCGGTCACGTCGGCGAGCACGATGATGGGTGAGGTGGTGCCGGGCTCGAACTCGTTCTGGAGCGCAACCGCCGCCTCGCGGCTCTCGAGTCCGTTGGGCAGGGTCGATGCATCGGGGATGCCCTGCTTGAGGGCGAAGAACGGGGTGCCGGCGAGCACGAGCACGATGAGGGTCGGGACGAGGACCAGGATCGGGCGTGCCATGACGGCGTTGGCGATGCGCTCCCAGCGGGACACGGCCAGCGCCGGGTCGCTGATACGGGGTGGCCGGCGAAGGAGCCAGCGAACGCCGTCGACGAGCGTCGAGACCGAGAGCGCGTTGACGCGTGGGCCGAGCATCCCGAGCAGCGCCGGCAGGAACGTCAGGGCGAAGAACAGCGAAGCCGCCACGGTGAGCATCCCGCCGATGCCGAACGAGCGAAGGGCCGGTGAGCTGAATGCGAGCAGGCCGGCGAGCCCCGTGGCGACGGCGATGCCGGAGAACGTCACGGCCTTGCCCGAGGTGGCGACCGCGATCTCGACCGCCTGGCCGACGGTTCGTCCCTTGCGCAGCTCCTCGCGGAAGCGGCTGACCATGAACAGCGAGTAGTCGATCGCGAGCGCGAGCCCGAGCATCGTGGACACGTTCTGGACGTAGATGCTCAGCTCGACCTGCTGGCCCACGACGTACACCAGCGCAAGCGTGGTCGGGATGGCCATCAGCGCGACCAGCAGCGGGATGCCCGCGGCCAGAACCGACGAGAACACCAGGATCAGCACCAGCGCGGCGATCGGCAGCGACACGGACTCCGCCTGGATCAGGTCCTGCTCGGATTGGTCCGCCGAGTCCCGGGTGAGCGGCGCGTAGCCGCCCAGCAGCAGCTGGATCCCGTCGCCCGGCTGCTGGATCTCCGACTCGAACCCATCGAGCAGCGGCACCGACGCTTCGTCGCTGACATTGAGGTTGACGATGGCGTAGGCGGCGTGGCCGTTGTTGGCGATGAACCGGTCATCCCCGGTCTGGGCGTAGCCCACGACGCCCGCCACGTTGTGGTCGCTGGCAAGGCCGGCGAGCGAGGCCGAGACCTGCGCCTGGAACTGGGCGCTCCGAGCGTCGACCGTGTCGGAGCCGCGGTAGAGGACGATGAGCGCGCCCTTGCCGGCACCGAACTCTGATGCGAGGCGATCGGCGACCTGTGCGGACTGGGAGCCCGGGTCGAACCAGCCCCCCGCGCTCAGCACGGAGGCGGCGCGTCCGGCCGCGAGGCTGCCGGTGATCCCGACCAGCAGTGCGATCGCGAACACCACCCGGCGGTGGCGATAGACAAAGGCTCCCCAGCGGCTGAACATCGATGGGCTCCAGATGTGCGTGGTGGGACGGCGGCCGATCGGCAGCGCAAGTGATAGCGACACCATAAAGAGCGCATATTCTCTTTGTCAACCGATCGGACCGCGAATCTCAAGAGCCTCGCGACGTTGTCACGCTCGCTTGCAGAACGAGCATTCGTTCTGTTAGCGTGGACGCATGCCCCGTATCAGTCAGGCCCACGAGCAGGCCGTCCGAACCCGGATCATCGAGTCGGCCCTGCGGGTGTTTGCCGAAAAGGGCTATCACGATGCGACCATCGCGGACGTGGTTCGCGACAGCGGACTGTCGGTCGGTGCGATCTACACGTACTACCGCAGCAAGGACGAGCTGTTCCTGGCGACGTGCGAGATCAGCACCGGGCAGGACCTCGGTGGGCTGGGCGCGCGGCTCGCACACGGCCACGGCGCCGCGGAGAAGCTGGCCATCGCCGTGGGCTTCTTCCTGGATGCCCTGGCGGGAAAGCCGCACGAGCCCGATATGGCATCGGCGCTGGTGATGCAGTGGTCGCGCGCCGAGGCGGAGCCGGCGATCCGGCTGTCGCTCGCGCGGCGCCGGGACCAGATCGCGACCGTTGGCGAGCTGCTGATCCGGGAGGCGATGGAAACCGGCGAGCTGCCACCCTGGATCGACGCTGCCGCATTGAGCAGCGCGCTGGTCTCGTTCCTCGACGGCCTCCTCGTGTGGCGAATCGAGCTGGGTGATGCGTACCGGCGGGACCTGGCCGAGCGACGTGCCCTCGCCCTGCTGCGACCGCTGCTGGCATCGGCAGCTGCCGCCACGGCTCCTGAGCTCCAGCTGCCACCGCCGCAGCCGTGGAGCGTGATCCGGGAGGCGGAGCCCGCCAGGGCGTCGTAGCGTGCCGGCGCTCCTGCTTCCGGTGTCGACCTTCCTTGCGGTTGCTCTCGGCTTCCGGTTTCGACTTCCCTCGCGGTCGTGTTCGGCTCCCACGCTGGTCGCCACGGCACCTTCCGTGCCGGTAGGTGCCCCTCGATCCGGCCAGCCATGAGGATCGGCCCCTGACCGCGCTCGTGGCGGGGGCTACGATCCGTCCATGTCGCACGTCATGACCGTCCTCGGGCCCGTGGCGCCCGATGCCCTCGGGTTCACGCTCCCGCACGAGCACACCCAGATCGCCCTGTGGCACATCCAGAACCGCTGGGACTACTGGGAGCTCACCGCCGATGAGTCGATCATGGCCGAGGAGCTCCGGCTGTTCCGCGAGGCGGGCGGTACGGCATTGGCCGACCTGACCCTGCCGGGCATGGGGCGCAACCCCGGCTGGCTGCGCAGGCTGGCCGAGACGTCCGGCCTGCACGTCATCATGGGTGGTGGCTGGTACCGAACCGCGTACTACCCGCAGGAGGCGCTGATCGACCGCCGCTCGACCGATTCGCTGGCCGAGGAGCTGGTCGCCGAGGCCACCGTCGGGGTGGGTGACACGGGGATCCGGATCGGGATCCTGGGTGAGATCGGGACGGACAAGCCGTGGGTGTCACCCGCCGAGGAGCGCGTGTTCCGAGCCGTGGCGCGCGCCTCGCGCCGGACCGGGCTCGGGATCATCACCCATGCCGTGATGTCGGATGTGGGCGCGGCCCAGCTGACGATCCTCGAGGAGGAGGGGGTCGACCCCGGACGCATCGTCATCGGCCACTCGGACAGCTATCCGGTGCTCGACCACTACCTGTCGCTGATCTCGCGCGGGGCGTCGATCGAGTTCGACTTCCTGGGCATGTCGTTCACGGTCATGGAGCAGCACGGCGAGGGCCGTGTCGTCGATCTTCTGCTCGAGCTGCTCCACCGCGGTCACGGCGATCGGGTGCTGCTGAGCCAGGACGTGTGCCACAACAGCCAGCTCCGCCACTACCAGGGCAACGGGTACACGTACCTCCAGACGACGTTCCTGCCGAGGCTGCGCGAGGCGGGCGTGTCCGAGGCCGAGATCGAGCAGCTGACGATCCACAACCCGCGTCGCATCCTGACCATCGGCTAAGCGCGACCATCCGCCAGGCGCGACCATCGGCCAGGCGCGACCATCGGCCAGGCGCGCGGCATCACCACATCGGCAACGGCACGCCTCAAACCTCCCCACCATCGCCGGCAGCGAACGTATGGACGCGCAGCGCGCTCAGCCTGCCGAACGGCACGGCCCAACGCTCCCCACCATCGCCGGCAGCGAACGTATGGACGCGCAGCGCGCTCAGCCTGCCGAACGGCACGGCCCAACGCTCCTCGCCATCGCCGGCAGCGAACGTATCGAAGCGCAACGCGCTCAGCCTGCCGAACGGCACGGCCCTCGGCGCACAGCCATCGCCCGGGGCGATAGGTGTCCCCGGACGGTACGATGGCCGAACCCCTCGATACCAAAGTGATCGCCTGGAGCGATGGCCTGGCATGAAGGCCCACCCATTGCGGGCGTCAGGCGATGAGCTCGGCCTTGACGGACAGCTCGACGTTGCCCTTGAGCGCCCGTGACACCGGGCACCCATCCTTGGCTGCCTCGGCGAGCTCGGCGAACGTGGCCTGGTCGATCCCGGGCACGGTGCCGCGGACGATCAGCGTGCTCGAGGTCAGGGTCCAGCCGCCGTCGAGCTTGTCGAACGAGACCTCGGCCTTGACCTCCAGGCTGGTGGGCGGGGTCCCGTTCCGTCCGAGGCCGGCGCTGAACGCCATCGAGAAGCACGACGCGTGGGCCGCCGCGATCAGCTCCTCCGGGCTCGTTCGCCCGTTGTGGTCCTCGGTGCGCGATGCCCAGGTCACCGGCAGGCGGGACAGGGCCCCTGACGACACGTAGTTGATCGAACCGGTGCCCGAGGCCAGGTCGCCCGACCAGGTCACCTCGGCGAAACGCGTGATCATGCTGTTCACCTCCTTCACTTCAGGTCTGCAAGAGTGCCATGCGTTGACTCGATGTGCGGCCGGCCGGGCGGTCCTTCGTGGCGGCGTTTGCCCCGCAGACGACCGACTCGCAGACGACCGACCCGCGAGCGGTCAGGCCAACTCGCCCTCCGTCAGGCCAACTCGGCCTCCGTCAGGTCCACTCGCCCTCGGTCAGGCCAACTCGGCCTCCGTCAGGCCAACTCGGCCTCGGGTGCCGCCGGTGCCGGCTCCGTCCGGGGACCACCGGAGAACCGCTGCCGTACACCGTCGACCAGCGAGTAGACCACGGGCACCACGATCAGGGTCAGGAACGTCGAGCTGAACAGGCCCCCGATGACGACCGTCCCCAGCTCGGCCGCGATGATCGAGCCCTGGCTCAACCCCGCGGCGAGCGGGATCAGCGCGAGGATCGTCGCGATCGCGGTCATCAGGATCGGCCGGACGCGGGTTCGGCCGCCCTCGATCAGGGCGTCGTTGGTCGACATCCCCTGCGAGCGCAGCCGTTCGACCAGATCGAGCAGCACGATCGCGTTCGTCACCACGATCCCGATCAGCATCAGGAAGCCGATCAGGGCGCTCACGCCAATGGCACGGTCGGTGATCAGCAGGGCCGGCAGCGCGCCGATCGCGGCCAGCGGCAGGCTGAACATGATGATGAACGGCGTGATCAGCGAGTTGAACGTCAGCACCATCGCGACGTAGACGACGAGCATCGCGACGGCCATCGAGAAGAACAGCCCGCCGAAGGCCTCGTTCATCTGCTGGGTGACACCGGCCAGCCGCACGTCCACGCCGGCAGGGATCGATCCGTCCGCGTACATGGCGTCGATCCGCTGCTGGACGTCCTGGCTGACCCGGCCGGTATCGACGCTCACGATCTCGGCCGAGATCGAGGCGGCCGGCGACTGGTCGATCCGCGTGATGGAGCCCTGGACGGCGACCTGCTCCACGGTGGCGATCCGTCCGAGCGGGACCTTGGCCACGGTCCCGACCGGGAGCTGCTGCAGCGACTCGACCGAGGTGACCTGCGTCGGATCGAGCTGCACGAACACGTCGACGGGGCCGTTCTGGCCGGCCAGCTGGACGCGGGTCGCGACGCTGCCCACCAGGGCGCTGCGGACCTGCTGCGCGACCTGCGCGGCGGTGAGCCCGACGCCGATGCTCTTGTTCGGGTCGGGCCTGACCTGGATCTCGGGTGTGCCCTCGGCAAGATCGGACTTGAGGTTGAGCAGGTCCGGGTTATCGGCGAGCGAGTTGAGGACGACGTCGTTCGCCGCGGATACGGCGGCGGGATCGTCGCTGGAGACGATGACGTTGAGGTTGTTGGAGCTGAAGCCGGCCGCTTCCGCGACGGCCACGTCGTAGCCGTCGGTTCGGATCGGGGCGAGCTCGTCGGAGAGGTGCTTCGAGTAGGCGGTCAGGTCGACGCTGTCGTCGAGCCGAACCGTCATGCGGGCGCTGTTGGCCGGCTGGCCGGACATCGCGGCGACGATCGTCTGGAACCCCGCGTCACCCTCCCCGGGGATCGAGGTCTGGACGAGCAGCACCTTCGGGTCCGTGAGCAGGATGTCCTCGGCCTGGATCGCCTGCTGGAGCACCGCATCGGACGCCGTCCCGGCGGGTGGCGCGATGGTGACGGACACCAGCTTCTCGCCGCCGGCGTTGATGAACTGTGTGGGCAGCAACGGCGCGATCAGCGTGGCGCCCACGAACAGCACGCTCGCCACCCCGAGCACGCTCAGCTTCGTCCATCGGTTGCGCAGGACGGCCGTGATCGTTGGCGTGTAGAGGCGAATCCAGATCGAGTTCCGTGGCTCGCCGTCCGCGTCCACGTTGGCCGGGACCTTGTGGATCAGCAGGTACGCGAGCACCGGAACCACCGTCAGCGCGCACACCAGCGAGGCGACGAGCGCGAAGGTCACGGTCAGCGCAAATGGCAGGAAGAACTGGCTGACCAGGCCACCCACGAACCCGAGTGGCAGGAACACACCCACGGTCGTGACGGTCGCGGCGGTGATCGCGCCCGCGACCTCGCGCGGACCACGGATGGATGCCGTCAGGCGATCCTCGCCCATCGCCCGGTGGCGGTAGATGTTCTCGAGCACGACGATCGCGTCGTCCACGACCCGGCCCACCGCGACCGCTAGACCGCCCAGGGTCATGATGTTGAGGCTGATCCCGGCGAGCTGCATGATCACCAGCGCTGTCACGAGGGACAGCGGGATGCTGGCCGCGGCAACCAGCGTCGAGCGCAGGCTGAACAGGAACAGGAAGATCGTCAGGATGGCGAACAGGGCGCCGGTGCCACCCTCGCGGAGCAGCCCGTCGCGCGATTCCTTGATGAACGAGGACAGGTCGGAGACGACCAGGATCGACACCGAGTCGCTGTGCTGCTGGCCGAGCTCGTCGAGCTTGGCGGTCACCTCGTCCGCGACCTCGACGGTGTTGGCGTTGGAGGTCTTGGACACCGACAGCGAGAGGGCCGGGTTGACACCCGTCTCGGGCGTGCCCGTCCGCGCGTAACCGGTGGTCGGCACGCCCTCGAGGGCGACGGTGCCGAGGTCTCCGATCGTGACCGGCACCGGGACGGCGGGCGTCGTCGGCAGCGCGGACGCGTCCGGCGCGGCCGATGAGCCGGGGGTGGTGGCGCCGCCCGCGCCGGGAGTCGTGGCCGCAGGTGCCTTCACCCCCACCACGAGGCCCTTGATCTCATCGATGCTGCCGATCGCCGCGATCGTCGAGACGGACGTCTTCGAGCCGTCGCTCCGGACCTCGCCCGACGGGATCGTCAGGTTGTTGGCCGTGAGCACGCCGGTGATCTGCTGCTCGGTGATGCCCGCCTCGGCCAGCCTGGCCGGGTCGAGCGTGATCGCGACCCGCTGCACCTCGCCGCCCGTCAGGTCCACGCTGGCGACGCCATCGAGCGCGAGCAGCGCGGGCACGATGTCGGTTTCGGCGACCCGCGCGGCGTCCGTGAGGCCGTTCTCCGACGTCGCCGCCACCGACGCGATGATCACGGGCGAGGCGTTGATGTTGAGGGCGCTCACCTGTGGCGAGACCGTGCTGGGCAGCCCGGCGCTCTGCAGGTTCTGCTCGATGGTGCTCCGCGTCTCCTTGACGTCGGTGCCGTATGAGAACTGGGCGACCACGAGCGCGATCGAGTTCGCCGACGTCGACTGCAGGTTCTCGAGTCGAGGCACGCCCGAGATCGCCTGCTCGATCGGCTTGGTCACCTGGTCGGCGACATCGGTCGCGCCTGCGCCGGGCAGCGACGCGACCACCGTGATCACCGGGAAGTCGATGTCGGGCAGGAGCTCCTGCTTGAGGTTGCCCCAGGCGGCGATGCCGGCGATGAACAGGGCGGCGGCCAGCAGGAGGGTGACGCTGCGCTTGGCGACCGCGAGCTCGGAGAGGCGGCTCATGCAGGATCCTTTCGGTCGATGGGAGGCGAGGAAGGCCGGGTGGCATCGGCGCCCGGATGGATTGACGGTGTGGTGGCGACCCCGGAACCGGCTACGAACCGGTCGGCAGCCCTGCTCAGCGCCGCAACCGCGGCGTTGACGCAGCTGAGACCGTCGTCGTCAAGGAGCCTGAGCAGATCGCGAAGCTGTGAGGCGTTGAGCTCATGGAATTGATCGAGGATCGCTCGGCCGGCGGGGGTCAGTGAGACCACGACGTGCCGCCGGTCGGTGGGGTCATCGTGGCGGGCCGCCAGCCCGTGATCGACCACCTTGTCGACGAGCCCGGATACGGTCGACAGCGACACGCCCAGCTGCGCGACCAGGTCGGACATCCGCAGCTCCCCGGCGGCCGCAAGCAGATACAGGACCTTGGCCTGGGGCATGGTCACGTCGATCTCGAGGAATTCCGAGGCACGGGCGCCGGACAGCCGCTGCATCAGCTGTGCGAAGCCGGCGACGAGAGAATCGATGGTGGCCGAGCGATCGTCGTGGGAGATGATCCTGTTCCTTCGCGAGTGACTGATGGTTCGGTGATACCAAATGATCAGCCACAGACGATACACCGGATCGGCCAATGTGACCGACGCGACCGCGACCCTGCGTGTGACATACTCCGCCGCGTTCGAGCGGGAGTGCTCCGCCGCCCGTCCCCGGGCGTCGCTCAGCCGCGCGCGGCATGCGCTCGTAGGAGGAGGAGGGGATCCGCTGATTTCAGGGACATGGCTCGCCCTTCGACGGGCGCCGGACTGGCGTTCGGGACGAAGGGTTGACCCCCGGGCGGGAAGGCCGGGACGCGTCGCCGGTTGCGGATGACGCAGCCCCCGCCGATGTATCGTGATCAAGCGATCGGCGCTCCGGGCGCCGATCCAGGGACAGGAGGTTGAGGGAGATGGTCTTGGAGAGGACTGCGCGGGCTCTGTTCGGAAGGCCGGTCGTGCCGGCCTTGGCGACGCTCGCGCTGCTGGTCGCGGGCTGCGCGCAGGTCGGCACCAACAGCATCACGTTCTGGGACGTGGTGTGGTCGATGGTGTTCTTCTTCTTCTGGTTCATGGCGATCTGGATCTTCATCACGATCTTCGCGGACATCTTCCGTCGCAACGACCTGTCGGGTGGCTGGAAGGTGATCTGGATCGTCGTGCTGTTCTTCCTGCCGTTCCTCGGTGCGCTGCTCTACATGCTCATGCGCCCGAAGGTCACCGCGCAGGACGTCGAGATGATGGCCCGGGCTGAAGCCGCCGCGAGTGCCGCGGCCGGGGTGACTCCCGCCGACCAGATCGAGAAGCTCAACCAGCTCAAGGCGGCCGGGGCGATCACCGTCCCCGAGTACGAGGAGCTCAAGAAGAAGGCGATGGGCGGCTGATCGCTGTCGCGCAACCGCGTGGGCGACACTGCCGCTGAGCGATGAGCTCGGTGCCGCCCACGCCTCCGCAACGCCTGGTGCCGGTCTGGCTGGACCGGCTGGCGAGTGTTGCCTGGCGCCTGCTCGTGACGGCCGCGATGGCCCTGGTCATCGCGGCCGTTGCCGTGATGCTGGTCACGGTGACGGCGTCGGTCCTGCTGTCCGTGCTCGTGGCGGTGGTCATGACGCCGACGGTCCAGGGCCTTCGCGCACGCGGGCTGTCGCGTTCGATCGCGGCGGCGATCGCGGTCGGCACCGCGTCGCTGACGCTCGTCCTGGTGACGGTGCTGCTGGTGATCGCGATCGCCCCGTCCCTGCGCGAGATCGTGCAGGCCGCCGTGGCGGGCATCCGTGACATCGCGGCGCAGCTGGCGTCGCTCGGCGCGCCGGGCTGGGCGATCGACGCCCTGAGCTCGCTCGCTGACTCGGTCAGGGAGCTCGTCTCGATCAATCCCGCCGCGCTGGGGGAGACGGCGATCACCCTGGGCACGGTGCTCGTGCTCGCATTCTTCCTGGTGTTCTTCCTACTCCAGGACGGCGATCGGGGTTGGGACTGGGCGATGAACCTGCTGTCCGAGTGGCAGGCCGCGACCGTGACCGAGAGCGCCTCGCTGGGGCTGATCCGGGTGAGCCGGTACGTCCGCCGCACCGCGGTCCTGGCCGCGGTCGATGCCATCGCCATGGGGATCGTGCTCACGCTCCTGGGGGTGCCGCACGTGGCAGCGCTCACGGCCATGGTGTTCCTGGCCGGGTTCGTGCCCTACCTGGGCGCGATCGCCATGACCGTGACCCTGGTGCTCGTCTCGCTGGCGCTCGTGAGCACGCCGGCCGCCGTCATCGTGCTGGTGGCCGCGGCCGCGACGTCGATCGTCGCGGCTCGCCTGCTCGCTGGCACCTCGCTGGGCGCCGAGGTCGATGTCAGCCCGATCATCGTGGCGCTTGCGATCCCGACCTCGGCGGCGTTGTTCGGGGTGCTGGGGCTGGTGGCCGGGCTGCCGGTGATCGTGTTCCTGCTCGCCGTCATGAAGTCGATCGTTGTCGCGCTCGGGCTGGGGCCGGCCGCCGACCGGGCGACGACCGACGCCTGGGGCGTGCCTCCATGGCTCGACCGGCTGGCGCAGTGGAGCTGGCGCGGGCTGGTCGTCGTGGGCGTCGGATGGGTGACCGTCCAGATCATCGTCCTGCTGCCGGTCATCGTCGTGCCCGTGGTGCTCGCGATCGTGATCGCCGCGACCGTGCTGCCCGTGGTGGAGTGGCTGGTGCGGGCCGGCTGGTCACGATCGGCCGCCGCCGCGACCACCACCCTCGGCGGCGCCGTGCTGGTGGTGTTCGCGTTCGCCGCCTCGATCGCATGGACGTTGCGGCCGCTGCGGGAGATCGCTGACGAGGCGATCCGCGGGGCCGCGGACCTCGACATCAGCTGGCTGGAGGACGCGGTGGCCGAGGTCGTGTCCACGATGACGATCGATGTCGGCGGGTGGCTCGCGACGCTGCTGCTGTTCGCCCTCGGGACGATCATGTTCCTGCTGCTGACGTTCTTCTTCCTGCGCGACGGGTCGGCCGCGTGGCACGGGTTCACGGGCCGCGTGGACGGGGCCCGACGCGAGCGCCTGGACCGGGCGGGGGAGCGGGCGGTGAGCGTGCTGTCCGGCTACATGGCGGGGACGGCCGCGATCTCCCTGTTCGGCGGGGTCACGAGCTGGCTGATCATGGCCATCCTCGGGCTGCCGCTCGCGGTCCCGATCGGCGTCCTCAGCTTCTTTGGCGGGTTCATCCCGTACATCGGCTCGTTCGTGGCCACCGCCCTGGCGTTCCTGGTGGCCGTGGCGGCCGGTACGACCACCGACATCGTGATCATGGCCGGGTACACCGTCGTGTTCAACCTGATCCAGGGGAGCGGCGTGGCACCCATCGTCTACGGCAAGGCGCTCAGCCTTCATCCCGCGGTGGTGCTGCTGGCGGTGCCCATCGGTGGCGCGGTGGCCGGCATCCTGGGCATGTTCCTGGTGGTCCCGATCGCCGCCATCATCTCGGCCACCTGGCGCCTGGTGATCGAGATGATCGAGATCGACGCCTCTTCCAGCGACGATAAGGGTGATCCGGGCGATCACGTGGCGACGCGGTCGGCTTCGTCCGTCGCGCAGCCCTCGGACGCCTGACCGGCGGACGGCTGCCACGCCGGGAACCTGACACGATCCGGCGCGTGCAGCCCGTACGATCCCGCTCGTGAGCCCGCCCGCACGCCGGATCTCCGCCGCGACTGCGCGGCGCTTCCTCGTCCGGCGCCACCTGCTCGCTCCGCCGCGCTCACTGGCCGCCGAGCCGGCGTCGGTGATGCGGGTCGTCGACCGCCTGGGATCGCTGCAGTTCGATCCGCTCGAGGTGGCCGGCCGGAACCACGACCTGACCCTGCTGGCGCGGATCGACGGCTACCGGCGTTCCTGGACCGATCAGCTGCTGTACGGCGACCGTGTCCTGTACGAGACGTACAACAAGCAGATGTCGCTCGTGCCCACCGCCGAGCTGCCGTGGTACCGGATCACCTGGGACCGGGCCCACGAGGAGCACCGCGGCGGGGCGTTCGATGAGCATGCGCCGCTCGTTGAGGAGCTCCTCGACCGGATCCGTGCCGACGGGCCGCTGTCGTCCACCGATGTCGAGCCGCGCGCGGCGATCGACTGGTACTGGCGGCCGACCAACCAGGTCCGGGCGCTGCTCGAGGCGCTGGCCGAGGCCGGCATCCTCGCGATCGCCCGGCGTGAGGGCAATCGCCGGGTGTACGACCTCACCGAGCGATTGTTTCCGTCGGACCTGCTGGCCCGCGACGTCCGGGCCGAGGAGCAGCTGCGACACAAGCTGCTGTCGCGATACCGGGGGAACGGCCTGCTCGGGGCGACCGGTGACTACACGCTATGGATGGGCCTGGGCAAGGCGCCCGAGCGGCGGGTCGTGCACGACGGCCTGGTCGAGTCGGGCCAGATCACCGCGATCGAGGTCGAGGGGCTGCGTGGCCCCAGATTCGTGGTGACCGACGAGCTGCCGCTGCTCGACGCCGCCGGGATCGAGGTGGCGGCCGAGGCGGAAACGGCGGCGCCGCCTCGCCCGGGGGGCCAGGAGCCGGGCGTGACGTTCGTGGCGCCGCTCGACCCGCTGGTCTGGGATCGGGATCTGCTCTCGAGGCTATGGGGCTTCGACTACCGGTGGGAGGTGTACGTCCCGGCCGCGAAGCGCCGCTTCGGCTACTACGTCCTGCCGGTCCTGTACGGGGACCGGTTCGTGGGTCGGATCGAGCCGCGGTTCGACCGGGCATCGAGCACGCTGCGCGTGGTCGGCCTGTGGTGGGAACCGGGCTTCGACCCGCTGGCGGCCGGCGACGGGGCGTTCGTGGCCGCGTTCGCCGCCGCGCTGCGTGCCCACCGTGAGTTCGCCGGGCTGCGCCGCACGTCGCTGCCGGCGACTGCCCGGCACCGCACGCTCCGGAAGGCGGTGCGGCCCCGGCTGTAGCGCGCCGATTGGCACGCCAGCTGCGCAGCGGCGTTGCGGCGCCCAGCCGGGTCGGGCGCCCCAGGCGCGGGGATCCGCTCAGTAGGCCGCCGGCTGGCGGCCCCAGGCGCGGGGATCCGCTCAGTAACCCCCAGGCTGGCGTCCGATCATGCCCGCCGCGACCGTCCGGTTGGTGCTCTCGTCGGCCAGGATGAACGCGCCGGTCTGCCGGTTCTCGACGTAGGCATCCACGAACAACGGCTGCGTCGAGCGCAGCTGAACGCGCCCGATCTCGTTGAGGCTGAGCTCGGTCGCCTGCTCGTCGCGGTGGAGCGTGTTCACGTCGATGCGGTACTCGAGCGCCTTGACCAGGACCCTGGCCCAGCGGGTGGTGTGCTTGATCGCGTACTTACGCCCGACCGTGAGCGGCGCGCTCTCATCCATCCAGCAGATCTGGGCGTCGATGTCCTGGGCAACGTTGGGCACGTTGTGCGGGCGGCACAGCATGTCGCCGCGGCTGAGGTCGATGTCGTCGGTGAGGGTGACCGTGACCGCCATCGGCGGGAATGCCTCGGCCACCGGGCCGTCGGCGGTGTCGATGGACGCGATCGTGGTCTCCATGCCGCTGGGCAGCGCGAGCACCTGGTCGCCCGGCTTGAGCACACCCGAGGCCACGGTGCCCGCGTAGCCGCGATAGTCGATCACCTCGAACGACTGGGGCCGAACCACGTACTGCACCGGGAACCGGACGTCGATGAAGTTGCGGTCGCTCGCGACGTGCAGCCGCTCGAGGTGGCTGAGGAGCGGCGAGCCGTCGTACCACGGCGTCCGGTCGGAGCGGGTCACGACGTTGTCGCCCAGAAGCGCCGAGATCGGGATGAAGGTCATGTCGCGGACGCGCAGCCGCGTCGCGAACTCCTCGAACTCCCCGCGGATCTCGTCGAACCGCGCCTCGGAGAAGTCGACCAGGTCCATCTTGTTGACGCAGATCACGAGGTGGGGCACGCCCAGCAACGTGGCCAGGAACGCGTGCCGGCGGCTCTGCTCGGTGATCCCCTTGCGCGCATCGAGCAGGATCAGCGCCACGTCGGCGGTCGAGGCCCCGGTCACCATGTTCCGGGTGTACTGCGTGTGCCCGGGCGTGTCGGCGATGATGAACTTCCGCCGGGGTGTCGCGAAGTACCGGTAGGCGACGTCGATCGTGATGCCCTGCTCCCGCTCAGCGCGGAGCCCGTCGGTCAGCAGCGCGAGATCGGTGTAGTCGTCGCCCCGGTCGCGGCTGACCTGCTCGACCGCCGCCAGCTGATCGATGAACAGCGACTTGGAGTCGTACAGCAGGCGACCGATGAGCGTGCTCTTGCCATCGTCGACGGACCCGGCCGTGGCGAATCGGAGGAGCTCGCCGGGCATCAGAAATACCCCTCCTTCTTGCGGTCTTCCATGGCCGCCTCGCTCACCTTGTCGTCGCCGCGAGTGGCGCCGCGCTCGGTGATCCGGACGGCCGCGATCTCGGCCACGATCTTGTCGACGGTGTCCGCGTCCGACTCCACGGCCGCGGTCAGGTTCGCGTCGCCGACCGTGCGATACCGGACACGCCGGACCTGCACGGGCTCGCCGTCGCGCGGGACGATGAACGGGTTGACCGCGTACAGCATGCCACCGCGCTCGACGACCTCGCGGTCGGCCGCCAGGTACAGGTCGGGGATCTCGATCGACTCTTCGCGGATGTAGGTCCAGACATCGAGCTCGGTCCAGTTGGACAGCGGGAACACGCGGATGCTCTGGCCCGGGAACACGCGGCCGTTGTACAGCGACCAGATCTCGGGACGCTGGTTCTTCGGGTCCCATTGGCCGAACTCGTCGCGGAACGAGAACACGCGCTCCTTGGCGCGGGCCTTCTCCTCGTCCCGCCGGCCGCCCCCGAACAGGGCGTCGAAGCCGTTCTGCTCCGCCGCCTCGAGCAGGACCGGGGTCTGGATCCGGTTGCGCGAGCCATTGGGCTCTTCCTTCACCAGCCCCCGGCGCATCGCGTCCTCGACCGAGGCGACCACGAGCTTGAGGCCCAGCTTCTCGATCCAGCCGTCGCGGTAGGCGAGGATCGACGGAAAGTTGAGCCCGGTGTCCACGTGCATCACGGGGAACGGGATGCGCGCGGGCGCGAACGCCTTGCGCGCGATGTGGAGCATCGTGATCGAGTCCTTGCCGCCAGAGAACAGGAGGCACGGCTTCTGCATCTCGGCAGCCACCTCCCGAAAGATGTGGATGCTCTCGGCCTCGAGGCTGCGGAGCTGGCTGAGCCCGTGGTGGACCAGGGGTGTCATGTCTCGGATCCCTCGGTGCCGAGCCCGGCGGCGACCAGCAGCTCATGCAGGTGATCCGTCAGCCCGGGCCGGCAGATCAGCAGGTCGGGCGACCAGGGATCGGGCTGGTTGTACGCGATCTCGGATCCGTCGAGACGGGTGGCCACGATCCCCGCGGCGCGGACGACGGCCACCGGTGCCGCCGAATCCCACTCGTACTGGCCGCCGGCGTGGACGTAGGCATCGACCGTGCCGTCCAGGACGCTCAGCGTCTTGACGCCGCACGACCCCATCGGCACGAGCTCCGCGACGCCCCGCTCGACGAGGCGGGCCGCGATCGACGGGGGCCGGGTGCGGCTGACGGCGATCCGCATCGGGCGACGGCCTGCGAGCACACCTTCGTCGTCGGTCTCGGCGGGGGCAGGGCCGATGTTCGCGGTCGATCCGGTCCCGCGGACGATGCCCCGGGCCGGGAGCGCTACCGCTGCGTCGGTCAGCCCGCGTCCTCGCTGCCAGAGCGCGACGTGCACCGCGAAGTCATCGCGCCAGCCGCCTTCCTCGGTACGCTCGGCGAACTCGCGAGTGCCGTCGAGCGGATCGATGATCCAGACGCGCTCGGCGGTCAGGCGTCGGCGGTCGTCGACGGCCTCCTCGGACAGCACCGCGTCCGTCGGGCGAGCCTCGGCCAGCGCTCGTGCCAGCCAGGCCTGCGCACCGGCATCGCCCGCGTCGCGAAGCCCGGTCGTCCGGGTGTCGACCCGGCCCGCGTCGGCATCCGCGCGCAGCTGCATCAGGGTCTCGGCTGCTCCGGACGCGAGGGCGGCCGCCAGCCGCCCGTCGTCCATCACGGACATGTCGTGGGGGGCATGGATCGTCACCGGACGTCGACGGTCTTCACTGCGCCTCGCTGCGGGCTCCGGGGCATGGTCGGATCGCGGCTCGTTCGGGGCCGAGGACCGGTCGGCCGATCCGCGATCTCAGTTGGCGTCGAAGTTATCATCGCTGCATGGTTCGCATGCCCGCCAGGCGCCGTACGCCACGGTTGGCGTGACCCTCGACCTCCCGCTGGCCCTCGGCGGCCTGGTCGTCGGCATCGTTGTGGGCCTGACCGGGATGGGCGGCGGGGCGCTCATGACCCCGATGCTCGTGTTCGTGTTCGGGGTCAATCCCCTGACAGCGATCTCGAGCGATATCGTCGCCAGCCTGTTCATGAAGCCGGTCGGCGCGTTCGTCCACCTGCGTCGCGGGACCGTCAACCTGCGGCTGGTCGGATGGCTGTGCCTCGGATCCGTTCCGGCGGCGTTCTCCGGTGCCTGGCTGATCTCGCTGGTACCCCACGACGCGGATCTGGATGCGATCCTGCAGCAGCTGCTGGGGCTGGCGCTCCTCCTGGCCACCGCCGGGCTGTTCGTGCGCGCCGCGCTCCAGATGTGGCGCAACCGGTTGCCGCTGGGTGAGGGTCCGGCGCGCCCCACCCAGCCACCGGCGGTGGTCGTGCGACCGGTTCCGACCGTGATCCTCGGCGCCACGGCGGGTCTCATGGTCGGGCTCACGTCCGTGGGTGCCGGATCGATCATCGTCGTCACGCTGCTGTTGATGTACCCGCGGCTCAAGGCGTCCTCGCTGGTCGGGACAGATCTCGCGCAGGCGATCCCGCTGGTCGGGGCGGCCGCGATCGGGCACCTGATGTTCGGTGCGTTCTCGCTGTCGGTCGCCTCCTCGATCCTGCTCGGAGCCATCCCGGGGGCATGGATCGGCGCCCAGATCTCGAGCCGCGCGCCGGGCGGGATCATCCGGCGCATCCTGGCCGTGCTCCTGATGGCCTCGGGCCTCAAGCTGCTGGGCGCGCCCAACGTCGTGGTGCTGGCGAGCTCGGCGGCGGCCGTCCTGTTCGCGTTCGTCGCGTGGCGGATCATTCGCGACCGCGTGACCCGGCGACCACCGTCGGCGGCCGGCCGGCACAGCGAGGATGGGCGCCTCGAGACGGACCCGCGGTCGCCGTGACCACGCCCGGTACGTCCGACGACCCGATGGATCCGGCCGAGCCGGAGAGCCTGGCCCATCTGACCGACGTGCCGCGGCTCGTCCTGGACGACGACGGGTTGGACCTGCTCGACCTCGCGCTGGGCGGCTGGGTGCCGGTGTCCGCCCTGCCCGGGGCGCCCGCCCTGCCCGGCGCGCCCGTCCAGCCCGGCGCGCCCGTCCAGCCCGGCGCGCCGTCGCCCGTCAGCCCGGCGTGCCCGACGCGTCCGTTCAGCCCGGGGCGCTCGCCCTGCCCGGCGCGCCCGGCAGCGGTTCGGACCTCGTGCTGACCGATGCGGAGAACAGCCCCGTGGCGCACGTCCACGCCACGACCGGCACCGAACCGACGCTCACGCCGCTGCGCCCGCTCTCGCGTGGGTCTGGCCCCCACTGGGACCCGGGCGTCCGGCTGCCACTCGAGGCCGTCTTGGCCATGACCGCCCGGGCCGCGAGCGGGACGCTGGCATTGGTCATCGACGATGTGCCGACGCGCGCGGACGAGGAGACGCTGCTGGCGGCGGCAGGTGGCGCGCGCGAGGACACGATCCTGGTCGTGGTCCCTGTCGCGCGCCGCCGGCAGCCTCGAGGTCTCGTGGGCAGCGCCGGCGTGACGCGGGCCGCCTGGGCGGTCGCCGATCACCTCGCCCAGGCCGTTGCGACCGGCGGCCTGGCGCGGACGGTGATCCGGCTCGTGCTGCCATGGCCACCACGGGACACGGTCGAGCTCGGGCCTCTCCTCGCGACCGCAGGCGTGGGCATGTCGACGCGGGTTACCGAGCTGCGCAGCCGTGATGAGCTGGATCGGATCAGGGCGCTCGCCGGCGTGCTCGAGCGCGAGGTCGACGAGCTGTACCCGCCGGCCTCGGCGCGGGAGGTCCTGCAGGCGCTGCGGGCGGCTCCCGAGCAGGGTGCCGTCGTGTTCTTCACCGGGTTGTCGGGATCGGGAAAGTCGACCATCGCCAGGGCGCTGTCCGATGAGCTTGCCGACGAGGACCCCAGGCGCGTGACGCTCCTGGACGGCGACGAGGTGCGGCAGCACCTGTCGCGCGGCCTCGGGTTCGATGCCGAATCTCGTGCCGCCAACATCGATCGCATCGCGTGGGTCGCGGCGCTCATCGCCGCGCACGGCGGGATCGCGATCGCGGCGCCGATCGCCCCGTTTGCCGCAGGTCGGCGCGCCGCCCGCGCCATGGCCGAGCCGCACGGAGCGTTCCTCCTGGTCCACGTCAGCACCCCACTCGAGGTGTGCGAGGCGCGCGACCGGAAGGGTCTGTATGCGCGTGCCCGCGCGGGCGAGGTCCCGGAGTTCACCGGGATCTCATCGCCCTACGAGACGCCCGATGACGCGGACGTCGTGATCGACGCGTCGAGCGTGGACGTCGCCGATGCCGTTCGCGAGATTCGCTCCCGGCTCGACGCGGCCACCGCGGGCGACCGGGCACGAATGAGATCGGGTGAGGTGGCCGGCCGCTGACCAACCCTCACCGCGGAAGGCGCCGCCGACCCACAGCTCGCAAGGCGCCCTCTGCCCCCGCGATCACCGCGATGTCGAGCGTCGCCGAGTCAGGCGCTGCCATTGTCGGGCGGCCGCGACACGCCCGCGCCGGAGAACGATCCCCACCAGCTGCTCGGTCGGCAGGCGTGCGGTCTCGAGCGGCTCGCTGAACACCGGGATCAAGCGTGACATGCCGGCCATCCGGCCCGATCCGGCCTTCGACGGGTCCGATCGGCGCGCCAGGTCGCTCGCGTACAGCACGCCCATCGCCATCGAGGCTGCGATCTCGGGTGAGACGGCCACAGCCGCCGCCGGGTCGCCTTCCGGGCCCTCGTCGGGGACCACCGAGAGGGCCTCAAGGTCGCCGATCACGTGCACACCCGACGCGGCGATGTTGTCGACGATCTCACGAGCGATCGGCCGGAGGCGGTCGAGCGCCCACCGGGGGGTCTCGAGTCGCGGCTCATCGGCAGCCGGCTGGCGTCGCCGCATGTAGCTCGCCGCCCCGAAGTGCATGACCTTGCTCTGGAGCGCCGAGCCGAAGCCCTCCGCCTTGAACTCCACATTGAAGGCGCGGACGGCCTCGATCTCGGGCAGTGTCATCGACCGGTTCGCAACCTCGGGCGGAGCTGCCAGCGTGCCCTCACGCAGGCCGGTCAGCCGCTCGAACATGCGCAGCACCAGCGTGTGGTCTCGATCGTCGAGCGCGATCACCGTCACCCGGTCCGGACCGACGACCTCCGCCCATCGGGCGATCAGCTGGTCATGCCGATGTCGCCGCCAGAACGTCGGCGTGAGCTTGCCCGCCGGCCCGACGAGCATCGCCTTCAGCCACCGGTCGTACGACGCGCGCATGTTGCTCTGTACGTACTGCTGCCACTGTGAGGGAACGATCGTCGCGAGCGGCCGAAGGGTGACGACCACCTGGACCCGCGGCCCGCCGAGGTCGTCGACGATACGGGGCAGCACGTCCGGCAGCGCGTCGGCGAAGAACTCGCTGCTGATCACCACCCGATCTGCCTTCGACCGCCGCGCGTCCGAGACCAGCTCTCGCCACAGGGAGATCGGCGGCGGGGCGTCGCCGGTGAAGAAGCCGGGCCGGCCCGATATGGCGTGGACGGCGCTGCCCGAGTGTCGGCGCCGACCCGCGTAGTGGACGCCCTGCGCCTCCGTGGCGGCGCGACACGCGTGGAATGCTCCCTGCAGGGACGACGTGCCGGTCTTCGGTGGCCCTATGTGCACCAGCCGTGTCCCTACCGGGAGGGGGCGTGCGCTCGCGTCGACGGGTGATCGGATCGCCATGCATCCTCTTCGGATCGCTGGAGCTGCTCAGATGATACCGGCGCTCTCGGCGCCGGCCGCCGGACGGCTCGATACTCTGGCCCCATGATGGGACGCGCGATGGGGCACACGATCTCGCACCAGGTGGTCAAGCCATGCCGCTGACGCAGCCCAAGGTGTCGGTGATCGTGCCCGTCTACAACCCCGGGAAGTACCTGCGACGGTGCACGGATTCGATCGTCGGGCAGTCGCTGCCCCAGGACGAGTTCGAGGCGATCTTCGTCGACGACGGCTCGACGGACGAGTCGCCGGCGGAGCTTGACGCGCTCGCGGTCGCCCATCCGAACATTCGGGTCATCCACCAACCCAACTCCGGCTGGCCGGGGAAGCCGCGCAACGTGGGGATCGACGCGGCGCGCGGCAAGTACCTGTATTTCGTGGACCACGATGACGTCCTGGGGTCCGAGGCCCTGGAGCGGATGTATGCGTTTGCCGAGAGGAACGGCTCCGACATCGTGATCGGCAAGATGGCCGGACACGGACGCGGCATCCCCCGGATGCTGTTCCTCGAGACCCGCGACCGGGTAACGGTCGACGACGCCCCGATCATGAGCTCGCTGTCACCCCACAAGATGTTCCGGAAGGGTTTCCTCGACGAGACCGGGATCCGCTTTCCCGAGGGCAGGCGCCGCCTGGAGGACCACGTGTTCGTCGCGACGGCCTATTTCGCGGCGAGCGTCATCTCGATCCTCGCCGACTACACCTGCTACTACCACCTCGCCCGCGAGGATCGAGGCAACGCGGGCCGCGGCGCCTACGACCCCGCGGGCAGCTTCGATCCCGCCTGGTACTACCGCTTCCTGCGTGAGGTCCTCGAGGTCGTCGAGACGCACACCGAGCCCGGTCCGGCACGCGACCGTCTGCTGCGTCGATTCACCCAGCGGGAGCTGTTGTCGCGCTTCACGACCCATCGTTTCCTGGTCAGCAGCCCGGAAGGTCGCCGAGTTCTCCTGGGCGAGGTCCGATCGGTGGTCGATCGGTACATCCCGGATACCGTCGACCCGACGCTGCCGGCGCAGGTTCGCACCAAGCTCGCGCTGGTCCGCGCCGATCGGCTCGATCTGCTCGTTGCACTCGCCGAGTCCGATCTGGCCATGGATCTGGCGGTCCGGTTCCATGGACTGCGACATCTGGACGGCCGGCGCGTCCTGCTCGACGTCGAAGCCGAGCTCGTCAACGACGGCCGCCCCGTCCGGTTCGAGGCGGCCGACGGCGCGCTGCTGCTGCCGGTGCCGGTGGCCGTCGCGGCGGCGGTGGATCCCGGCACACGGCTCATCCCCGTATCCGCGGAGGGTGAGGCCCTGATCGTGCTGCATCGTCGCCGCGATTCCGCCGAGGTAGTGCTCCGGCCGACCGTGCGGCGAACGCGGACCGAGGACGGTGGCCACATCCGGCTGATCAGCGAGCTGCAGGTCGAGATCGATCCGGACGTCGGCATCGAGGGCTCGGCCCTGCAATCCGGGCGATGGGACATCCTCACCCGGATCCTGTTCGCGGGCTACAGGTTCGACACGCCCGTCCGTCGGTCGGCCGGCTTCGGGCGGACCCGCCCGCTCCTGTTCGTCGATGGTGCCCCCGCGATGGGTCGCGCTCGGTGGCAAGGTCCCCGCCCGCTGCGCTCCCGACGGCTCCCGGGCGTTGTCTGGACGGCGGCCGCCAGCCCGGCCGGACGGCGGGTGCTGCGAATGCTCCACCGTCCGATCGGCCCCTGAGCAGGATCGCCCAGGATCACGGGTCGCCGGCGGCCCGCCTCGGCGGAGGGACGGATGACTGACGCCGGTCGACTGGACGCCGCTCGCCGGAGTGCTGCTCGTCAGGTGGCCCGGCCGCGTCGCCTGGGTGCGATCGGCTCGGTGGCGCGCAGCAACGCCAGCGTGGCACGCATGCGCCACGGGAGCGACACCCTCTCGCCCACGGCGGCCGAGGCGGTCATCGTGCTCGAGGCACGACCGGTGGTGGCGGCGAGGCTGTCCAGGTCACCGATCACATTGACCTCTGTGGCCCGGATGGCGGCGACCATCTCGGCGGCGATACCGCCGGTTCGCTCGAGGGCCCAGGGTGGGGCCTCGATGCGTTGCCCGGCCGCCGATGGACGGCGTGATCGAAGGTAGCGGCGAACGACTGCCTGCCGCACCCGGTGCGCCCGGCGGCTCCGGAGCCCCGCCCCACGGAACGCGACGTTGAACGCCCGGATCGTCTCGGCCTCCGGAAGCGTCATCGACCGGTTCTCACGATCCTGGATCCCGCGGAGGGTGTCTGGTCGCAGGTCGAGCAGCTGCTCGAACGCGCGCAGGATCAGCCCGTGATCGCGATCGTCGACGACGACGACGGTGAGGTTCTCGGACCCGACCACGTCGGACCAGTGAGCGACCAGGCGGTCGTGGCGGTGGCGGCGCCAGAACCTCCGCGCGACCGGCCCGTCACCGTCGAAGATCTCGCGCAGCCAGTCATCGAGCGATGGGGTCAGGCCACCCTTGAGGCCCTGCTGCCATTGCGAGGCGAGGATCCGGGGAAGTGCACGCAGGGTGAGGACCACGTGCACGTGGTGCGGGCCGAGATCGTTCACCACCCGCCGCATCGCGTCATCGTCACCGTCGGTGAAGATCTCGCTGCTGACGATCACCCGCGCCTCGGGCGCCTCGCGCACGTCCGTGACGAACGCCTGCCACAGTCGCTCCGGCGGCGGCTGGTCGAGGTGTGGGTACTCCGGTCGCCTGATGGCCGCGTATGCGACGCGGCGGGAGTGCTGCGCCCGGCCAGCGTAACGAACCCCGTGCGCGAGCAGGGCGTCTCGACCGGTGTGGAGAGCCGACTGGAGTGCGGTCGTCCCTGTCTTGGGCGGCCCGACATGCAGCACACGGGTGCCTCTCGGGAGAGCCGGCGCCTCGCCGTCAGCTGTCACCGTTCGGTGTCCCCGTGCGTGGTCGGGATGCCCGGATCGCCGCTGTTCGCCGGCGCGGCGCGACCGTGCTGGCCCGTGACCATGATGCCCGCTCGGGATGCTGCGCGGGAGATCAGTGGCACCGGCAGGTGTCGCCGGCGGCCTCCCACGGACGACCGGACAGATCGCCCGGCGGCCACCGGGCGCGGACCCTGGGTGCGGTCGGCGCGCAGTCGGCCGCCGACACGGGCGATCAGCGCCGGCGTCGCTCCGCCCGGGCGGCGGAGCCGGCGCCCCCGCAACGCACGGATGCGTCGGGTGAGGGCGTCTCGCACGCGAAAGGCAACGGCTGCGGCCAGCACATACGTGGGCACGTGTCCAAGCTCCGTCGGCTCGCGCACTGAGCTGATCGACCCGGGCCGGTCGGGGACGGGCCCGCTCCCGCGCCCGTGGTCGCCTGGGCCCCGCGCGAGCCCGGACACGATGACGAGCCCCAGGGACATCCGGGCCGCGGTCCCGGGCGGGATCGCCGTGGCAGGGCGTCGGTCATCGTCGGATGTTCGGCTCTGGACCCGGTTCAGGGTCGTCAGGTCGCCGACGACCCGGACGCCGAAGGCCGCGATATTGGCGACCATCACGGCCGTGATCCCGGCGACCCGATCGAGCGCCCACTGCGGCGTCTGGATCCGTGGCTCGGACGGATCATGGGGTCGCTGCTTCATGTATCGGGCGGCGCCGAAGGTCATGACCTTCGCATGCAGATCCTCGCTGAGACGCCGCTCTCTGAATGCCCGGTTGAACGCCCGAATGGCCTCTGCCTCTGACAGCGACAGGGACCGGTTCGCGGCGCCGGTGGGGCGGGGAAGCGAGCCCTCCTCGAGGCCGAGCAGCTGCTCGAACCTTCGCAACAGCAGGCCACGGTCGCGATCGTCGAGCACGACCACGGTCAGCTGCTGGCGACCGACGACCTCGGCCCACCGCTTGATCAGGTGGTCGTGACGGTGGCGATACCAGAACGTCCGGGCCGGTCTGTCGGAACGGTCGTCGAGCACGGTGGCGAGCCAGTGATCGTACGAGGCGATGATCCCGTTCTGAACCTGCTGCTGCCATTGGGAGGGCAGGATCCGCGCGAGTGGCCGGAGCGTGACCACCACGTGCAGCCTCGACGAACCGAGATCGGCGACGATGGTGCGGATGGCGTCCGGGCGCGCGTCGGCGAACGTCTCGCTGCTGATCACCATGCGCGGCTCGCGCGTGCGGTTGACGTCCTGGACCAGACGATGCCAGAGCCGTATCGATGGGACCCGCCCACCCCTGGATCTGGAGCCCCGTCCGATCACCGCGTTGACGGCGCTGACGGGATTGATGGCCCACCCGGGTTGCGCAACGCCCTGCGCCAGCATCGCGTCGCGCGCCAGGTACATCGCCTGCTGGAGGGACGTCGTCCCCGTCTTGTGAGGGCCGATGTGGAGGAGGAGCGTGCCATCGGGCACGGTCAGGGTGTGCGCCGCCGCGGCGTGATCGGGGCGCGCTCCGCCGATGCCCGTTGCTCCGCCCGGCCCGGTGCGCATCATCGCGGGACACCGGCCTGGAGCGAGACCCGGCCCCAGGCACGCACCACCACCCCATTTGGGACAGCCCCGCGCGAGGGTGGTCCGCCCGCCGACAGAGTCGATGGACAGGCGTCTCGGGCACGAGCGCTGCGACGAGCACGGAGCCCGGCCCGGGCTTGACCGACGGATGCCCGGGGCAGGAGCAACGGCTGACCATGGGCGGTCGAATGCATGGGCTGCCTCCCCGTCCTGACGTTCGACCTGCCCTACCTTAGCGCGTTGATGAACGGCTCAGGCGGGCGCAGCCGTCATCGGGCCCGTCGGGCGGCCGATGCTACAGTCGGGCACATGACGATCGAGGTACGCAGGATCCGCGAGGACGAGCTGGCCGCCTACGCCGAGACCATCTCCAGTGCCTTCCTTGACCGCCCGGACATCGACAAGTTCGTGGAGCAGATCCGCCCCGAGTTCGAGCCGGAGCGGACCTGGGGAGCGTTCGACGGGGACCGGGTGTGCGGCAGCTTCCTGTCGTGGCGAACCGAGGTCACCGTTCCTGGTGGCAGGCAGCTGCCCGCCGCTGCGGTGGAGGCGGTCACCGTCAGCCCGACCCACCGTCGGCGCGGGATCCTGACCAGGATGGCCGACAGCGCGCACGCCGCAATCCGCGAGACGGACGAGGCCCTCGCCGTCCTGTACGCATCGGAGTATCCAATCTATGGCCGGTTCGGCTACGGCCCCGCCTGCCGCGTGGCCACGTGGACCCTTGACGCGGGTGTTACCGGGTTCCACGGCGAGCAGACGGGCACCATCGAGCTCGTACTCCCCGACGCGTCCAGTCGCGACGTGCTGAAGACCGTGTTCGAATTCGTGGCGGGTCAGGCAGGCGGGCGAGGTCTTGCGACGCGACGAGCACTGGGACTACGCGCTCGGGCTCAGGACCCCCGTGTGGCGACCGCGCTGGAATGGATTCCTTGCCCTCCATCGCGACGACGACGGTCGGGTCGACGGCTACGTCCGCTACAGCGCGACCATGAACTGGGAGCACAACCAGCCCCGGAGCGAGCTGACGGTCGACGACCTGCACGCCCTGACCGGCGACGCCTACGCCGCGCTGTGGCGGTACCTGGCGGAGGTCGATCTCGTGAGCCGGGTCGCGGCCGTCCGTCGCAGCCCGTCCGAGCGGCTGCCGTGGTTGCTGACCAACCAGCGGGCCGCGATCGTGTCCGACATCTTCGATGGAATGTGGCTCCGGCTGTTCGACGTGCCGAGGGCCCTCGCCGCCCGTCACTATGAGACGAGCGGCGCGATCGTGATCGAGGTGGTGGATCCGCAGACACAGGCCCCGACGCGGGTCGTCCTCGATGCCACACCGGACGGCGCGGACTGCCGATCCACCGATCGTGATCCGGACCTGACGCTGCCGATCGCCGCCCTGAGCGCCGCGTACCTGGGCGGCGCGCGCCTCGGCCGTGTCGTGGTCGGGACCGGCGTGGACGAGCACCGGCCAGGCGCCGTCGCCGCGCTCGACGCGCTGCTGCGAACCGCTGATGAGCCATGGTGCTCGACGGGCTTCTAGCCGGATCGCGCGGGCAGCCAGAGCCGGACCGGGCTCGGCACGACCAGGACGACGGCTGGTGGGTGCGCCGAGCCGTCGTGTACGAGATCCATGTTCGCTCTTTCGCAGACCGATGGCGAGCCGGGCTGACCCTCGCGCGCCCGCGCGTGTCCAGCGAGCGCCGCGTGTCGGCGGCGCTCGCTGTGAAGCGCCGGCGGCCTAGTAGCGGTAGTTCGCGCGTTCGGGCTGGTAGCGGTCGGAGCCGATCGACGTCGACTGGATCTGGGCAACCATGCCCACGGCCGCGATCGCCGCCCACACGAGCAGGTAGAACCAGCTGTCGGCGATCTTGGCGCCGATGGTGGTCCAGTGGATCGCGTCGGTCGGGATGGTGCCGATCAGGACGAACCAGCCGGCCAGGATCGTCGCGGCGCCGCCCAGCGCCGTCACCACGATCACCAGGTACTTGGGCACGTTGAGCGCGAGCACGATGATGGCCGCGATGGCGCCCACCACGATGCCGATCACGAACGCGATCGCACCGTACTCGTTGCCGACGAGGCCCCATGCTCCGGCACCCAGCGCGTAGCCGACCATGCCGCCCATCAGCGCCACGGCGAGGTAGTAGTACAGATAGGACACGACGGCGAACACGAGCGCTACCACCAGGCCGATGACCCAGCTCAGCACCGTGGCGAACGTCCCGTCGCCGAACAGGGCGGTGATCGCGTCCGTGCCCACGCTGAAGCCGCCCACGAACATGTACAGCGGCAGCAGCAGGAGGAAGAACCTGAAGCCGCCGAAACAGAACGCCGCGCCGACCAGCAGCGCAACGATCGCGATGATGACTTGCATCCCTCTGCCTCCCAGCGTGCCGGCACCTCCCAGGCCGCCGTGCACGGCGCCCACTATAGGCTGCGGACCCGGGCGCTCGTCCGGCGCGTGACGCGTGCGGCGGGACACCTCGCGGCAGCCGGAGCGCCTCGTCGCACGGCGTCGTTGACGAAACGGCCGGGAATTCCGATAATTTCACTCGGGATTAGCCCGCGGCCCCGCACTGCGGCCGCGGCGTTCCCGGACCTTCCGACCCGAACCCCGCGGCCGGCTGCCGCGACTGGAGCAGCGAATGACCTCGACCCGCGACCTCGTCCGCGACGAACGCGACCAGTTCGCCTTTCACGACGACATCACCTATCTGCGCGAGACGAAGCGCGGGCTGACCCGTGAGACGGTCGAGGAGATCAGTGCCTTCAAGGAGGAGCCGGACTGGATGCTCCAGTTCCGCCTCCGCGCCTACGACCACTTCATGAAGCGCTCGATGCCCACCTGGACCGACGGGCTGGCGGACATCGACTTCGGCAAGATCGTGTACTACCGCAAGCCGTCCGAGCGCGAGGAGAAGTCCTGGGACGATGTCCCGGAGCAGATCAAGGCGACGTTCGAGAAGCTGGGCATCCCCGAGGCGGAGCGCAAGTTCCTGGCCGGCGTCGGCGCGCAGTACGACTCCGAGGTCGTGTACCACTCGGTGCGCGAGGAGCTGTCCAAGATCGGCGTCGTGTTCATGGGCACCGATCAGGCGCTCAAGGAGTACCCGGACATCTTCCGCAAGCACTTCGGCACGGTCGTCCCGCCGGAGGACAACAAGTTCGCCGCGCTCAACAGCGCCGTGTGGTCGGGTGGCAGCTTCGTCTACGTGCCCAAGGGGGTCGAGGTCCCGCTGCCGCTCCAGGCGTACTTCCGGATCAACGGCGAGAACACGGGCCAGTTCGAGCGGACGCTGATCGTGGTCGAAGAGGGGGCCAAGGTCCACTACATCGAGGGCTGCACCGCCCCCATCTACGCCACCGACTCGCTCCACGCGGCCGTGGTCGAGGTCGTCGCGCTGCCGCACAGCAAGGTCCGCTACACCACGATCCAGAACTGGTCCAACGACGTCTACAACCTGGTGACCAAGCGTGCCCACGCGCACGAGTGGTCGACCGTGGAGTGGGTCGACGCCAACACGGGCTCGCGCAAGACCGTCAAGTTCCCGGCCATCTACCTGCGGGGCGAGGGTGCCCGGGCCGAGGTGATCTCGGTGGCGGTCGCGGGTCGTGGCCAGCACCAGGACACCGGCGCCAAGGCGATCCACCTGGCCCCCAACACGACCTCGCGGATCGTGTCCAAGTCGGTGTCCAAGGACGGCGGGCGGGCGACATACCGTGGCCAGCTCAAGGTGGCCCCGGGCGCAACCGGCGTGACCGCGAGCGTCCGCTGCGACGCGCTGATGCTCGACGACCAGAGCCGCAGCGACACCTACCCCTACATCGACATCCAGGAAGACGACACGACGATGACCCACGAGGCGACCGTGGGCAAGATCTCGGCCGATCAGATCTTCTACCTGATGAGCCGCGGGCTGACCGAGAACGAGGCGCAGAACCTCGTGATCCAGGGGTTCCTCGAGGTGTTCACCAAGGAGCTCCCGATGGAGTACGCGATCGAGTTCAACCGGCTGGTGAAGCTCGAGATGGAAGGGTCGCTCGGATGACCGGGGTGGCCGAGCCATCGACCGCAACGGCGTCACGCCCGCGGCGGGCCCGCGCGCTGCCGGGCGAGCTGAGCTATCGACCTGACCCCGAGCTGATCGAGCGGCTCGCGGACCGCGAGCCGGACTGGTTGACCGCGGATCGCCGGGCGGCGCTGGCCGCGTTCGGGGCGCTGCCGATCGAGCCCAACCAGCTGTACACCGGATACGTCGACCTGCGGGCGGCGCAGCTCGCTGACATGGTCGCGTGGGACGGGGCCGATGGCGGCGGGCAACCGTCGGCGCAGCTCGATCCAGGGCTGTCGGCGATGGCGACGTTCGATGACGGTCGCGTTGCGACGCTCGCCATCGACGATGCCGCTCGCCGGGCCGGCGTCACCGTCGAGCCGCTGGGCGCGCTGGTCGAGCGGGATCCCGAGCTGGCACGCACCCTGCTGGTCGGAACCGGCTCCCTGGCGGCCGATGACCGGCTGGCCCAGCTCAGTCGAGCAGCCTGGAACCAGGGCGCACTGGTACATGTGCCGGCCGGGGTGGTCCTCGAGCAGCCGATCGTGCTGCGCTGGGCCGTCGGCGCACCGGGGCGGGCACTCCACGCGCGCTCGATCGTCGTGCTGGGTGACGGGGCGGACGCGTCGCTGGTGGAGGAGATCGTGCCGTCCGCCGCCGCGGTCCCCGGTGGCCAGGGACTGTTCACATCGACGACCGAGATCCGGCTCGGTGCCCACGCACGGCTGGCCATGGCGAGCCTCCAGGAGTCAGGCCCGGACCAGATCGTGTTCCAGCAGCGCCACGCATCGCTGGGTGAGGCCGCCGACCTTCGCTGGGCCCTGGCCCAGCTCGGCGGACGGCTCGTCCGGTCACGTGTCGACAACGTGCTGGCCGGCGATCGAAGCACCGTCGAGCAGGTCGAGATCGTGTTCGGCGCCGCGGACCAGCTCCACGACCTGACCTCGTACACCCGCCACGTGGGACGTGACACGACCGGCGAGCTGATGTCGAAGGGCGTGCTGCTCGACCGCGCGCGGAGCTACATGAAGGGCCTGATCACGATCGAGCGCAGCGCGATCGGGACGGACAGCTTCCTGGGCGAGTTCGGGATGAACCTGGCCAAGACGGCGCGGGCGGTCGCGATCCCGTCGCTCGAGATCGATCAGCCCGACTGCCGGCGCGCCGCTCACTCGTCGTCGGTGGGCCCGATCGACGAGACCCAGCTGTTCTACCTCGAGAGCCGCGGGATCCCGGCCGAGGATGCACGAAAGTTCATCGTGCTCGGCTTCCTCGAGCCAGTCGTTGCCCGGGTGCCGCTCGAAGATGCGCGCGAGCGGCTGCGCGAGGCGCTCGAGGCGAAATGGGCGGCGGGCACCGAGATATCGGCCTCCGCGGCCTGACTCCGCCGCACGTTCCCGCTACGATCAGGACGTGAGTCGCCGGATCGACCTGCTCGGAGTCGATGAGCTCGACGAGGGCGAGATGCGGATGGTCTGGGTCGACAGGACCGATCCCGTCCTCGTCGTCCACGTCAACGGTGACTTCCACGCGCTTCAAGGCACCTGCTCGCACGAGTACTTCGAGCTCGACCGCGGGTTCCTGACGGCGGGCACGCTGACCTGCGCGCTCCACCTGTCACGCTTCGACCTGACCGACGGCGAGCCGCTCGATCCGCCGGCGGAGCTGCCGCTGGCCGTCTACCCGGTCGAGGTCGTCGATGGACGGGTGACGATCGATGTGCCCGACGGCCCGCTCGAGGTGATCGAGGACGTGTGAGACGGCGGCGAGTGCCGCCGGTCACTGTCAGTCGATCAGCGTCCCGCCATTGATGTCGACCACCTCGCCAGTGATGTAGCCGGCATCGTCCGAGGCGAGGAAGGCGACCAGCGCCGCCACCTCGTCGGTGGTGCCCAGCCGGCCGACCGGTACCCGATCGACGAAGCTGCGCACGTTGCTGATCGAGCCGCTGTCGATCAGGGCCGGCGCCACGATGTTGGCGGTGATGCCGGCCCGGGCGTACTCCGAGGCGATCGACTTGATGAGCGCCCCGAGCCCTGCCTTCGACGCGGCGTACGCGGCCGAGCGCGCACCGCCGGACTTGCCCGCCGCGGCGCCCAGCGCAACGACCCGGCCGTAGCCCAGGTCGCGCATCGCGGGAATGGCCCGGCGACAGGCGAGGAACGCACCGGTCAGGTTGATCGCGAGCGTGCGCTCCCACAGCTCGGTCGAGGTCTCCTCGAACGGCACCAGGGTGGTGATCCCGGCGTTGAGCACCAGCACCGAGGCCGGGCCGAGCTCCGCATCGATACGGTCGAAGGCCGCGTGGATGGCCGATTCGTCGCCCACGTCGCACTCGATCCCGAGCATGTCGTCGCGCTCCGGCGGCACGAGACCGAGTCCGGCCACCCGCGCCCCATTCGCGACCAGCACCTGGGCGATCGCCAGGCCGATGCCGCGGCCCGCCCCGGTGACCACGGCCACGCGATCCTCGAGGCCAGTGACTCGGATCATCGACGCGCCTCCTCCATCGAGCGACACCACGTGACGCCCGCACCAATGGTAGGGCCGTGCGCATCGTCTCGCGCCGGGTGAACGCCGGGTGTGCGCTGGGTGAGCGCCGCTGCGACGGCCGCGGCCCGTCGGAGGCCCGGCCCGGACCGCGACAACCTCGTAGCCCGCCCGGGTATCGGCCTCGTGCCATCCGTCCTGTTGGCGCCATCGGCCCCGCACGAGCGCGACCCGCGCCGTCAGTCCCGCTACAGCATCGGCCCCGCGCCGGCCTCCACCACCGGCTCGAGCTCGGGCGCCGAGCGCAGCTGCAGGACGGCCGCGCCGGCGAGCACCAGCGCTCCGCCGAGCAGCTGGACCGGGACCAGCGACTCGCCCAGCCACACGGCCGCCAGGAACACGCCGACCACAGGCTCGAGCAGCATCAGGATCCCGGTCCGGGTTCCGCCGATGAACCGGATGGCGCGCAGGAACAGCAGCGACGACACGCCACCGGCGAGCACACCACCCGCGAGCAGGGTCGGCCACGTGGACGTGTTCCGCAACGGCACCGCCAGATCGTCGGCCTGCCCGATCGCGATGCCGATCACGGACGCCCCGACCGCCGATGCGGCCAGGATCACGAGCGTGGCGGCATCTGCCGGCACCGATCGGTAGCCGTTCCGGCTGATGGTGACGAACACCACCTGGCTGGCGGCGGCGCACAGCCCGAGCATGATCCCGAGCGCGTCGGCCGCCAGCCCTTCGGCCGAATCCATCGTTCCGGCGAGCACGAGGATCACCCCCACCGATGACAGCGCGAGCGCCGCCAGGCGGGGCGCGGTGATGCGCTCGCGGCCCAGCGCGACGTCGACCACCGCCACGCCCGCCGGGTAGGTGTAGAACAACATCAGGGCGAGCGCGATCGGGATCCGCCCGAAGGCGCTGAACATCGACGCATTGAGCGTGAGACCCATCAGAGCGGCCACCGCCAGCGACGCCCGCCCTCTCGCGTCGAGGGCGCCGATCGAGGTGATCGCGGTCCGGATGGCACCCCGCCCGGCGATCAGCAGCCCCAGGGCCGCGACACCCAGCAGGCCACGCCACGCGGTGAATGCGAGCCCGCCGACGCCGGCCTCGGCTCCGAAGCGTGAAAGCGGCCCGAGCGTCCCGAACAGCGAAGCGGCGGCGAGGGCGTTGATGGAGCCCAGCAACAGATTGCGATCACGCGACATGACGGCCCATGGTATGGGCGCGGCGCACGATCAGCGAGCGAGGATCGTGCCCAGGCCTCGCGCCTCGGCTGCCGCGAGGATGGCCGTGCCGAACACGACGTCGGCGAGCCCGGTCCCGAGGTGGGTCGCGACGACGCGCCCGGCCGGGCGCGGCTCTCGGCGGCCGAGCGTCTCCCCGAACATCGCGCTCGGATCCGGATAGTCGTCGAACTGGCCGGCATCCCGGTTGGCCAGGAACTGGTCGCGATGATCGACCACGAACAGCGATGCGTCGCGCGCGACCTCGGCGGCGCAGTACGTCGCGTAGTCGACCGGGACGACGAGCGCCTGGGGCGCGAGCCAGTCGTTGGTCATCACCTGGCGCTCGGGCGGCGCCACGAACGACGCGACGGTGACCACGACGTCGGCGTCCGCGACCGCATCGCGCGCGGAGGGTGCGACGCGCGCCGTGCCGATGCCGTCCGTGCCGCGGGCGATCTTCGCGAGCGCCGTCGCCCGATCCGGATCGCGGTCGTATACCGTGAGCTCGACCCCCGGCAGGACGTGGCCCAGCACCGGTACGTGGCTCCGACCCTGCACGCCGGCTCCCACCAGGGCGGCCCGATGGGGGCGCCCTGCGACCGGCGGCGCCCACGCCCGAACGGCGACGCCCGACACCGCGGCGGTGCGCTGGGCGGTGATGGGACCGGCATCGAGGATGCCCGTCGGCAGCCCCGTGCGCGGGTCGTTGAGCAGCAGTGTGCCGGCGATCGCCGGCAGGTTCAGGGGGGCGTTGGTCGCAAAGCCGAGCACCCATTTCATGCCCAGCCGATCGTCGCCGCCACCCGGATCGTCCCCGGGCAGGAACGCCGGCATCGCATGTGCGAACGCCCCTTCCGGTCGTGGATGGACCGCGATCTTCGCCGGCAGCTCCGCGGCTCCGGACAGTCCGAGCAGGGTGATCTCCGCCAGAGCCAGCCGCTCGGCCAGGCTGGGCATCGCTGCCGTGACGTCATTGGCGGTCAGGTATCGCAGCGCCGGGAGCTCGGACATGAGGCGCAGTCTATCGGTCACGTGCGAGGTCGCGCGGGGGCATCGGTCGAATGCCTGATCGACCTGGTCAGCCGCCGGTGGTCGAGGACCCCCGGTCATCGCGACCCCCGCTCGCCTCGCGACCCCTTCGCCTCGCGACCCGCTCACCGCCGGTCGTCCCTCACGCCGGTCGTCCCGCGACCCCCGCTCGCCCCGCGACCCCCGCTCACCGCGCGACCCCCGCTCACCGCGCGACCCCCGCTCGCCCCGCGACCCCCGCTCACCGCGCGACCCCCGCTCACCGCGCGACTCGATCAGGTACCCATGGGGTGGGTACGAACGGTGGACATGCGCAGGTCCGACGGGTCAGCCGGGCGCGGATCGCCGGGTGAGGGCCGTCAACCTGCTCAGGTACCCACCGGGTGGGTCGTGGCGCAGGTGTGGTGGGTCGACAGCTGCGCGAGGACCCACACCACGGGTATCTGCGCAGGTCCGACGCTTGGTCGCGGCCGTTGCATGCACCCCATGGGTACCTGCGCAGGTCGCCTGATGGCGCCGCCGGATCGCACCCGTGGGGTGGGTGGCTGATCAGGTGTGGGCGACAGGTGGGGCGGACCAAGCCGGAGCGGGCAGGAGGATGGGCGACAGGCGGGCGGGCCAAGCGGAGCGGGCAGGAGGATGGGCGACAGGCGGGCGGGGCGTGGGCGGGGCGTGGGCTGGGGGGCGGCAGGGCGGGACACGAACGGACGGCGGCGCGGCGCCTCGGCTCGGGCCCGGCATCGGCTAGATTCTGGCGCGTGAGCATCGCGCAGAGCCTGGAGAACCTCAAGCTCGAGCAGGACGCCGTCGTCCTGTACGACGCCCTGGCCCGGATCGAGAAGGATCCTCGACGCGCGGCCGCGTTCCGACACATCGCGGAGAACGAGCGACGGCATGCCGGCATCTGGGCGGAGCGGCTCGCGGAGCTGGGCGCGACCGTGCCTCCGCCGGCTCGCCCGCGCCTGCGCGTTCGATTCATCATCCTCGTCGCGCGCGTGTTCGGAACGCAGGCCGTGTCGGACCTGGTCAAGAGCCTCGAGGGAGACGAGGAGGCAATCTACGAGGGCCAGGAGGGGAGCGGGGAGATCGAGTCGATCGCGGCCGATGAGCGCGAGCACGCGGAGATCTGGCACCGCCTGGACGCCGAGCGCGAACGAGCGGCGGCCGGAAGCGCGGACCGCAAGGAGGCCGCGAGCGTGGTCACGGCGACCGAGCACCCCGCGATCGCGGCGGGGCGCGCGGAGCTGCCCGAGAACATCCAGCGCCGAGAGCGCTGGCATCGCAGCGGCCGGTCGGGAACCCTGCGCGCGACCATCTTCGGCGTCTCCGATGGCCTGGTGTCCAACCTGTCGCTCGTGATGGGTGTCGCCGGGGCGTCGGATCAGGGCGGGTTCATCCTGCTGGCGGGGATCGCCGGCCTGCTCGCCGGCGCGTTCAGCATGGCGGCCGGCGAGTACATCTCGATGCAGAGCCAGCGCGAGCTGTTCGAGCGCCAGATCGAGCTCGAGCGCGCCGAGCTGGAGGCGATGCCCGAGGAGGAGCAGCGCGAGCTGGCGGCGCTGTACATGTCGAAGGGGTTCTCGCGCGCGGAGGCGGAGCGCATCGCCGAGCGCATGTTCGAGGACCCGGCGACGGCGCTCGACGCGCTCGTGCGCGAGGAGCTGGGCCTCGATCCCGATGAGCTCGGCTCACCCTGGGGCGCGGCCGGCGGATCGTTTCTGGCGTTCTGCCTGGGCGCGGCCGTGCCGGTGATCCCGTACCTGTTCGGCGGGGGCACCGCCAGCTTCGTCGCCAGCCTCGCGCTCAGCCTCGGCGCCCTGTTCCTGGTGGGTGCCGCGGTCAGCCTGCTCACCGGGCGGAGCACGCTCCTGTCCGGTCTGCGGCAGATGGGTCTCGGTGCCGCAGCCGCCGCCGTCACGTTCGCCGTGGGCAGGATCATCGGGGTCGGGGTGGCGGGGTAGCCGATGCGGCCGACGACACCCGCCGAGCTCACCGCCCGCCTGCGCGCGGAAGGGCTCGATCCCGGCTCATGGTCGAACGGCCCGGGCGACCGGTACGCCGCACACGAGCACGGCTACGACAAGGTGCTGGTGTGCGCCGTGGGATCGATCCGGTTCGGCCTCCCCGCAGCGGGCCGCGCCGTCGATCTGGCGGTCGGAGATCGGCTGGACCTGCCGGCAGGGACCGCTCACGATGCGCTGGTGGGCGAGACGGGCGTCACCTGCCTCGAGGCGCATCTCCCCGCCGGACGGCTGGCAGCGCTCCGGCGCCGCCCCACCGGGGAGTGGTAGCCCGGGGGACGGCTCCCGCCTCCGGCTCCGGCTCCGGAACGGACCCTCCGTGGGCGGCGCCTGCGGAACCGGTCAGCCCGCTCGAAGACCTGCGAGGCACGCGTCGGTGGCGCGCTTGAGGAGGGCGATTTGGGCGGAGCCGTTCAGCCACAGCGTGGCCCGGGCGTCGCCTGCCTCGCGCTCGCACCACAGCACGACCGCCCCCAGGCGGAGAAACCGATCGTAGAAGTCACGCGTTCCTGCGAGCCCGCGTCCCGTGAAGAAGGCCTCGTCCTTTCGATCCGCTCGCGTCCGCAGGCGCTGCACGGCGACCGCGACTGCGTCGTCCTCGGCGCCACCGTCGATGGCGATGATGAGCATGTTGCCGACGCTCGGTGGCAGCTGCCGGAGCTTGACCAGCAGGACGCCGCCGATTCGCTCCACGCTCGGTGAGCCACGGAGCCGCGTCACCTCGACGTTGAACGCCGGTGTGCCGCGGACAGTCACCGTGAAGTCCGGCCCGACCCGCCCCGACCCGTACGCCTCGAACGCGACCTCGGTCCGCCGGTCTGCCAGCAGCAGGTGCGCCGCCTGCAGCTCGGCGCGAACGTCGAGACGGGCGTCAGGATCGGCGGCGCCACGCAGCTTCTTGCGGATCTTGTCGCGATGCCGATCGGAGAACGTCCGGAACCGCGGCGACTGCTCGAGCCAACCGGCGAGCTCGGCTGCCAGCGCATCATCGGGCCCGCCATCGAGCAGGTGCCCCGCCAGTCGCTGGACCCTGGTCGTCGGTGGGCGAGCCGCCCCGGATCGTGCGCCAGATCGGCCGGTCACGACGCCGGATGATCTCAGGGCACGCTGCCGACGAAGGCCATGCCACCCTCCCCGGTCTCGATCGTGTACTGCGGTACGGCCGCGGGCACCACCAACGTCTCGAACGGCGCCAGGCGTTCGCGCCAGCCATCTCCGACGACGTCGACGCGGCCGGCGACCGCGGTGACGATCTCGAGGCTGCGGCCGGCGGGGGCACGAGTGGCTGAGCCGCCGAGAGCAGCGCCGGGCCCGGCCGGGCCGCCGAGAGCAGCGCCGGAGGTGCCTGAACCCGCGGTCACCACCTCCAGTCGGAAGCAGGGGACCGTGATCGAGCCGCCGGTGAGCGCGAACCCGGAGCCCGAAGGGATCGCGTGCGATGCCGGGTCGACTGCCCGAAGCGCCTCGGCCGCGTGCAGCCGTCGGCCCGGCGTGGGCGGCCGGCCCCAGTCCGAGATCCGGTAGGTCAGGTCCGAGGGTTGCTCGATCTCGTACACCAGCAACCCCGCACCGACCGCGTGGATGGTGCCCGCGGGGAGGAGGTAGGCGTCGCCTCGGACCGCCTCGCGCACCTCGCACCCGGTGCGGTCCAATGTGCAGGAGGCGATCGCCTCGCGGAGATCCGGTTCGGCGAGGTCCCGGCTCGGACCCGTGATGAGCTGCGTGTCCGTGTCGGCCTCGAGGACCACCCAGGCTTCGGTCTTGCCGACGCTCGGCGACCCGTGAAGCTCGGCAGCGATCGCATCGGACGGGTGCACCTGCAGCGAAAGCCACTCCGCTGCGTCGATCACCTTGATCAGCAGCGGGAAGCGCAGCCCCAGGAGCGCCAGGCCTCGATCGCCGACGAGGGCC
This sequence comes from uncultured Chloroflexia bacterium, assembly GCA_963734995.1. Classification (GTDB taxonomy): domain Bacteria; phylum Chloroflexota; class Limnocylindria; order Limnocylindrales; family CSP1-4; genus CAIXZV01. Next base: position 81,128 of record CAVTJD010000010.1, on the reverse strand, counting down.
GCACCATGCATCCCGGCCAGCCGATCGAGCGTGGTCCGTGAGCCGTCGGCCGCCTCGACCATCGACCCGGGTCCGGCGAGCCACAGCTCACCGACGCCCGTCCCCAGGCGTCGCCCGGCCCAGGGTCGCATGCTGGGCTCGGCGATCGGGCGCAGCGGCCCTGACGCGAGCGCGGCTGTTGCCGGGTCGGGCGCCTGGTGCTGATCGGTCGAGGTCAACGGGCCACCATCGTCATCGGTGGAACGAAGCATACGGGGCGTCCCGGGCCGCGAGCACGCAACGAGCGCCTCGGCCCGGCCGAGGCGCTCGGTGAGTTACGCTGGTGAGGCGGTTAGCGGCGAGCCAGGAGCGCCCACAGCCGCGGGTTCTCGTAGAGGTCGCTGGAACGCTCGAGGTCCTCGGCGCTCTCCACGATGCTGATGATCGAGACCAGCGTGAGGAGCGCGAACACGGTAACGATGACCATCGTCGTGCACCTTTCGCTGCGAGGACTGCCGCGGACCTTGGCGGGTCCCGCCGGACGATCCGGCGGGGTCGGCGTCCCGATGCCCCTTGTGTTGCACAGTATACCTAAGATTCGTAGTTACCATGACCCATTGGCCTGATGAATAGGTACTAGATGGCCAGAAACGGCGGCCTTAACGAGAACGACGCCCGCCTGCTCGAGATCCTCCAGGTGGACGGGCGCCGGTCGTATGCGGACCTGGGCTCGGACGTCGGGATGGCCGGACCATCCGCGCACGAGCGGGTCAAGAAGCTGGAGGCCCGGGGTGTCATCCGGCGCTACGCGGCGATCGTGGACCCGGGTGCCGTCGGCCTGACGGTGCTCGCGTTCACCTGGGTGACCCAGGCACCGGGAACCATCGCGACCGTGCTCACCCCCGAGTTCGCGCGGATCCCCGAGATCGAGGAGTGCCACCACATCACCGGCGAGGCGGACTACCTGCTCAAGATCAGGGCGCGCGACATGGACCACCTGGGCGAGATCGTGCGCCAGGTGCAGACGACGCGGCACGTGTTCTCCACCGAGACCGATGTCGTATTCAGCACCGGGTTCGAGGGACGGCCGATCCCGCTTGCCGAGGCGCCCGAAACCGAACAGGGACAGGGCACGTAGGGGATGACGGAGCAACCGCTGGGCAAGTCCGACGACGCGGCCCTCGTCCGATCGGTCGCCGGCGGCTCCGAGGACGCGCTCGGCGTGCTGTACGACAGGCACGCGGGGAGCGTCTACGGAGTGGCGCTCCGGCTTACGGGCGATCGGCAGCTTGCCGAGGAGGTCGTGCAGGAGACGTTTCTCGCGCTCTGGAACCGGGCTGAGCTGTTCGATCCGGCGTTGGCCTCGCTGGCGACATGGTTGCGGGCCATCGCGCGCAACCGGACCGTCGATCGGATCAGGGCGGCCGGTCGCCGCCCACCGCTGGTGTCGCTCGGTGCCCCCGATGCGTCCGGCGAGCCCGGCGCGCCCGAGCCGGAGCTCGAGCGGCTGGGCCTGCAGGGTGCTGTAATCGGCGGGTCGGCTCCCGATCCGGGTCCTGAGGCGCGGGCCGAGACGGCGGATGCCCTGGCGGTCGTCCAGGCGGCCCTGACCTCGATGCCCGATGTCGAGCGTGCGGTCATCCTGCTTGCCTATCGCGACGGCCTGACGCAATCGGAGATCGCCGAGCGGCTGGAATGGCCCTTGGGCACGGTGAAGACCCGGACACGTCGCGCGCTCGCGCACCTGCGTGCGGCGTTCGAACGGGACACGACGGAGCGGGACCCGACGACCGCAGTTGGAACCGGCTCACCCGAGCCGGGAGATGGATGGTGATGGAGCACGCCGAGGCGCTGGAGCAGATCGAGATCGCAGCCGTCGAACCCGATGGGCTGGACCGGCTGATGGCCGGCGACACGCCGATGGCGGCAGCCGTGGCCGGGCATCTTGCGGGCTGCCCGGAGTGCGGGGCGGAGCTTGCCCGGATCCGTCGGACCGCTGAGCTTGCGCGAGCAGCGATCCGCTCGCAGCCCGATCCGGCGCTCCGGGACCGAACGCTGGCGTTCGTGCGTGCCGTCGGCCGCGACCGGGGGACGCTGGGGTCGACACCCGTGGCGGCAGCACCGGCAGCAGCGGCGACGGCAGCACCGGCAGCACCGGCAGCAGCGCCAGCACCGGCCGAGCTGGCGGCCGCGACCGGGCCGGCATCGCCGGTGGCGTCGGCGACACCCGTGCCGGCTCGCCGCGAGCGACCTCGTTGGTCATGGATCGCCGCCGCGGCAGCCATCGTGATCGTGGCTGCGGGGGGCGGCTACCTGGCGGGCGGGAGCGCCGGGGACCGGACGGTCAACGATCGCGACGCGCAGATCGCGCTGCTCACCGACGCGGCCGAGACCGCCGTCAGGATCCAGGCACAGCCGGACGCCCAGCAGATCGCGCTGACGGCAACCCCGGATGCGCCAGGTGCCGCGGGCACGATCACGCTCTCGGCGAGCGACGGAGAGCTGGTCGCGCTCGCCACGGATCTGCCGGTCCTGGCCGGCGGCCAGGAATACGGATGCTGGGTGGAGGTCGACGGCCATCGGCTGCGGCTGGGTCGCATGTACTGGGCCGGCGGCGTGTGGTCGTGGGCGGGACCGGTGTCGGGCCTGACGGAGGTTCCGGCCGGATCGGTGTTCGGCGTTTCGATGGGTCCTGCTGGCGGTGGCAGCGACGCCACGCCGATGCTCGCGGGCGCCCTGTAGCAGGCGGCGATGCTCATGGGCGCCCTGTAGCAGGCGGCGATGCTCATGGGCGCCCTGTAGCAGGCGGCGGGACACGGGCCAGTCAACGCTGGCCGTCAACCACGGGGCCGGTCAGCCCGGGCCGGGTTCCGCTTCCCCGGGTCCCTTGCCCTCTTCCGGCTGCTCGGGTTCATCCAGCGGCGCCAGCCGTTCGACCTCGTCGCTGGTGAGCAATACGTCGGGCGGGGGAAACCCCCGGTAGGTGCGATGTGCCCGGAGGATCTGCTCCGCCGCGTCGGCATCCACCCTGGGGTTGGCCACGTACCGCACGATCCACGCGGCCTCGGCCGGCAGCTCGCGCTCATCGAGGTCGTGCTCGCGTCGCCTGGAATCGGCGACCACGAGCCAGGTGAGCACGCCGCCGGCGACGACGCCGACGATGAGCAGCCACCAGTTGAACTCAGCGCCCATCGCGGTCGCGAGCGAGGCGCCGGGCGGCCCGGGTGATGCGTGACGACGATCGGTGCATCGCGAGCGAGGATAGCCGACGCGCGACCGATCCGCGGCGGACGGGGTGGCGCCGTGTACCGGGGGCGGCTGCACCGGGGTCGGGGTCGCGTGCGTCGGGTGCCTGATCCAGCGTCGTGGCGGCTACACTCGCTCCATGCCCCCCTCGACATCCATGGCCGGCGCGCTGGTGTCCGTGCTTGCCCTGATCGCGATCACTCCCGACCCCATCGCGTTCCACCTCGGCCCCATCCCGGTGTTCTGGTATGGCGTGTGCTACGCCATCGGGCTTGCGGCCACCTACCTGGTGGTCAGCGGAGAGGCGAGACGCCGGGGCCTCGACGCCCAGCTCGTCGACAACGGGATCATCATCGTCGGCATCGCCGCCCTGATCGGGGGCCGCCTGTACCACGTCATCGACCAGTGGCACCTGTATCAGGACAACCCGCTCAAGGTCATCCTGCCGCCCTATACGGGCCTTGGCGTGTATGGCGGCATCATCACCGGCACGATCGCGGCCTGGTATCTGACCCGGCGCTGGCATCAGTCCTTCTGGAGGTGGGCCGACGTCATCGCGCCGGGCCTGTTCGTGATGCAGGCGATCGGCCGATGGGGCAACTTCTTCAACCAGGAGCTGTACGGCCCGCCCACCAACCTGCCGTGGGGGATCGCCATCGACTGCGCGCATCGGGTGGGCGACCACGGGCTCGTGCAGTGGCCATGCGATCAGTACCCGGTGGCAACGACCGGCTTCCACCCGCTGTTCCTGTACGAGTCGTTGAGCGGTGTGCTGGGCGCCGTGACGCTGCTCTGGATCGCTCGCCGGTGGGGCAGCCGGATGCGCCCGGGAGATCTGTTCCTGCTGTTCGTGATCTGGTACGCCGCGGTCCGGTTCGTGCTCGAGACGTTCCGGATGGGCAACTGGACGTTCTTCGGCGTCCCGACCGCGATGGTGGTCTCCGCGATCGCGATCGTGGTCTCGCTGGTGGCGCTGGCGATCCGGAACCGACCGGGTGCTGCGGCAGGTGACCGGTGGGGCGAGCCGCCCGCGGTCGCCGACGCGGCGGGCAACGACGAGGGCGAGGAATGGGTCGAGGTCGACGAGGACGTTGACGACGACGAGGACGTTGACGACGACGAGGACGGGGCCGACGACGAGGACGGGGCCGACGACGAAGACGACGCCGAATCAAACCGAACCGGAAACCCAGGGTCAGGCTGAGGCCACCGAGCCGGCACCGACCGGCGCCACGTCGGGTCGGCGCCGGCGCCCACCGGCTCGCGTGTCGCCCGAAGCACTGGCCGCGACACGGGGCCGGGTCCGCGAAGGCCTCGAGTGGCTGGGCCGCGAGCCCGAGGCCCACGCATCGTGGCCGTACCGGATCGCGCGTCTCGTTGCACGCGGCGCCTTGTTCGGGATGTTCCGGTTCCGGATCACCGCGTTGGACACGGAGCACCTGCCGAAGACCGGCGGCTATCTCCTGATCGCGGCCGCCCATCGCGGCTGGATGGACCCGTTCCTGGTGATGCACGCGCTACCCGTCGAGCCCCGCTGCTGGTTCCTGGGTAGCGGCCCGTCGACGTTCACCAGCCGCTGGCGCGAGCGGCTCATCCGCCGGATCGGTGGCCTGCTGCCCGTCTGGCGCGGTGGCGTGGGGATCGAGCAGCATGTCGCCGCGGCGCGTGCCGTCATCCGCAACGGCGGCGTGTTCGTGCAGATGCCCGAGGGGACGGTGAACGGCCCGCCGGGCCGGATCGGGCCGTTTCGCGATGGTGCGGCGCTGATCGCGCTGCGCACGGGCGCGCCGATCGTGCTGCTGGCGATGGCGGGAACCGAGGAGCTGTATCTCGGCCATCGGATGGCATCGCGAGTGCTGCCCCCGACCTCTGTCGGCCAGCTGCTGGGCGACGCGTGGGACGGCGCGCATCCACCGGCCGGATCGCGTGAGGAGCTCGACCTCGCGCACCGCCTGACGGTGCGCTTCGAGGTCGCGCTGGGGCCGGCCGTCGAGGCGCTCTACCCGGCCACCGTCGATGCGCCCCGGCACCCGCGGCGGTTCCGCAGGTGGCTCACCTGGCTGCTGCTCGCGCCCGGACGTCTCGAGCGCGAGCCCCCGGCCTGAGGCCGGGTCACGCCGGGGAGGCCGGTCCTGCCGGGGGCCCGGCCCCGTCGCTGCTCGGGCGCGGAACCGCGGGCCACGGAGGGCGACCCGCTGCCGGGTACCGGTATGCTCGGCCGGATGCGCTACGCCGAATCGATCCTGGACCTCGTGGGCGGCACGCCGCTCGTGCGTATCTCGCGACTGACCCGGGACCTCGGGCCGGCTGATCGGCAGCCGCTGCTGCTGGCAAAGCTCGAGATGCTCAACCCCGGCGGCTCGGTCAAGGACCGGATCGGGCTGCCGATGATCGAGGCCGCCGAGCGCGCGGGCCTGCTCCGACCGGGTGGGACGATCATCGAGCCCACGTCGGGCAACACAGGCCATGGGCTGGCCATCGCCGCGGTGCTCAAGGGCTACCGCTGCATCTTCGTCATGGCCGACAAGCAGTCGGCCGAGAAGCAGGCCCTGCTGCGCGCCTACGGCGCCGAGGTCGTGCTGTGCCCCACCAACGTCGCCCCCGAGTCGCCCGAGAGCTACTACTCGGTGGCCGCCCGGCTCGCCCGTGACATCCCGGGCGCGTTCAAGCCCGACCAGTACTGGAACGCCGAGAACCCGGCCGCCCACGAGCGGACCACGGGACCGGAGATCTGGGCGCAGACGGACGGTCGGATCACGCATTTCGTCGCCTCGGCGGGCACCGGCGGCACGATCAGCGGCACGGGCCGCTACCTCAAGGACAGGAACCCGGCGATCCGGGTGATCGGCGCCGATCCCGAGGGCAGCGTGCTCAGCGGCGACACGGCCCGGCCGTACCTGACCGAGGGCGTGGGCGAGGACTTCATGCCCGGGACGCACGACCCGAGCATCGTCGATCGATGGGTTCGCGTGAGCGATCGCGACGCGTTCGCAATGGCGCGCCGGATCACACGAGAGGAGGGGATCCTGGCCGGGGAGTCGTGCGGGACGGCCCTGCTGGCCGCGCTCGACGAAGCGCGCCGGCTGATGCGTGACGATCCTGAGGGCGCCCCGCGGGCGGTGATGGTGGTCGTGCTGCCCGATGGCGGTCGCAACTACCTGTCAAAGCTGTACAACGACGAGTGGATGCGGGCCAGCGGCCTGCTCCCGACCACCGGCGCCGTGGTCAGGGTCGGCGAGGTGCTGCGAGCTCGCCAGCACGGACTGGAGATCCCGGATGTCGTCCTCGCCCGGACGACGGACCGGGTCGGCGCCGCCATCGATCTGCTCCAGCTGTACGGCATCAGCCAGCTCCCCGTCTCGGAGCACCCCGAGGGGGATGACCTCGCAGGCATCGTGGGCTCGGTCAGCGAGAAGAGCCTGCTCGATCGCGCGTATCGGGACCCGGAGATCGTGGGCCGGACGGTGGGCGAGGTGATGGACCGCCCGCTGCCGGTCCTCGACGTCGGCGCCTACCTGGACGATGCGTTCGGTCTGCTTTCGGGTGGCGCGGCCGGGCTGCTGGCAATCCGTGACGGGCGTCCCGCCGGCGTCGTCACCAAGCTCGATCTGCTCGAATATCTTGCCCACACGCCGGCCGCCGGGCTCGGCTGAGGTCCCACGAGGAGGTAGCCATGGCGATCCCGGTGACGCTCGACAACTTCGCGCGAGCCGAGACGGACCGCATGTTCGCGAGCCTCGTCCAGCAGGCGGGCGGCCTCAATCGCTGGCACCACGGCCGCCAGCCGACGCCGGTCGATGAGCAGCCCGTGATCCGGATGAACCGGGACACGCTGTACAGCATGGCGCTGGTGGATATCAGCGAGGGTGCCGTGGTCACGGTGCCCGACGCGGGTGGGCGCTACCTGTCGGTCATGGTGGTCAACGAGGACCACTTCATCAACGACATCGTTCATGACCCCGGCGAGCATTCGCTCAGTGTCGATGCCTTCGACACCCCGTACGTGCTGCTGGCGGCGCGGATCCTGGTCGACCCGGAGGATCCGGCAGATCTGGCGCGGGTGCATGCGATCCAGGACGGTTTCGGCCTTCGGGCTGCAGCCGCTCGCCCGTTCTCGATGCCTGACTACGACCCCGCATCGTTCGAGGCAACCCGCGCGCAGATCACCGCGATGACCGCCGGGGCCTTCAGCGCGGAGCGCACCTTCGGGCGTCGCGAGGATGTCGATCCCACGCGGCACCTCATCGGAGCCGCGCTGGGTTGGGGTGGCCTCCCGGAGCATGAGGCGAAGTACGAGTCGCGCGCGCCCGGTCTGCCAGTCGGCGCGTACCGGCTCACGGTCGGCGACGTGCCGGTAGACGCCTTCTGGTCGATCTCGGTCTACAACCGCGACGGGTTCTTCGAGCCCAATGAGCTGGGCGCCTACAGCGTGAACAGCATCACCGCGAAGCCGAACGAGGATGGCTCCGTGACGGTCCATTTCGGCGGCTGCGATGACGGTCGGCCCAACTGCCTGCCGATCACCGACGGGTGGAACTACCTGATCCGGCTGTACCGGCCCCGACCGGAGATCCTCGACGGCAGCTGGACGTTCCCGGAGCTCGAGCCAGCCACCTGACTGCCGGTCACGCTCGCTCGGCGACCTCCCGCCCGGCATCCAGCGCCGCGAGCAGCTCGCGTCCCGACATGGGCTTGGGGACGAACCGGGCGCCCCGTGCCATCACGCGTTCCAGATCGAGCGTCTCGGCGGTGTAGCCCGACAGCAGCACCACCCTGATCTCCGGGTGACGGTCGAGGACTCGCTCCGCGAGGTCGATCCCGGACAGGCCGGGCATGACCACGTCGGTCACCAGCGCATCGACCGGCCGGGTCATGGCCTCGAAGAATGCCCACGCCTCGGCACCGTTGCCGACCTCCAGCACGTTCCAACCGGCCCGTCGCAGCACCTGGCGCGTCATGTCCCGGACCGTGGGCTCGTCCTCGACGACCAGCACCGTGCCCAGCCGCCGGCCCCCGCTCCGGTCGGGCAGCGGTGGCTCCACGGATGCCGCCTCGTCCACCCGTGGGAAGTACAGCTTGAACGTCGAGCCCTGGCCGGGCTCCGAGTACAGCCAGATATGGCCGCCCGCCTCCTTGACGATGCCGTAGATCGTGGCCAGCCCCAGCCCGGTCCCGCGGCCGACCTCCTTGGTGGTGAAGAACGGCTCGAACACGTGCTCCCGCGTCTCGCGGTCCATGCCGTGCCCCGTGTCGCTGACCGCGAGCATGACGAACGGGCCGGGCGACACGTCGAAATGCTCGATCGCGTAGGACTCGTCGAACACCGTGTTGCTGGTCTCGATCGTCACCCGCCCGCCGTCGGGCATCGCGTCCCGCGCGTTGACCACGAGGTTGACCAGGATCTGGTCCAGCTGCCCGGGATCCGCACGCAGACGTCCGGCGCCGGGGGTCAGCGCCAGGTGCAGCGCGACGCGCTCCCCGATCAGCCTGCGCAGCATGGGCTCGACCGTCGCGATGGTCTCGTTGAGGTCCAGCACGCGTGGGCTCACAACCTGGCGTCGGCTGAACGCCAGCAGCTGGCTGGTGAGCGCGCTGGCCCGGTCGACGACGGTATCGATCGCCGCCGCATTTGCGTGGGCGAGATCCAGGTCGAGCTCGGCCCGCCGCTCGGGTGAGAGGTCCTCCTCGAGCATCTCCGCGTAGCCCCGGATCGCAAACAGCATGTTGTTGAAGTCGTGGGCGATGCCACCGGCGAGGCGGCCGATCGACTCCAGCTTCTGCGCCTGGAGCAGCTGCGCCTCGGCCGTCTTGCGAGCCGTGATATCGACCATGGTCGCGAACACCCGGAGACCGTCACCCGTGTCCACCGGGGAGAGGCTGATCTCGAGCGGAAACTCCGAGCCGTCCTTGCGTCGTCCGGCGAGATCGAGTCCGATGCCCATCGGGCGTGCCGTGGGGTGCTCGATGAACGCGGTCCGGTGTCGAACGTGCTGGCTGGCCACACGTTCCGGCAGCAGCATCTCGACCGGCCGGCCGATCAGCTCCTCGGGGTGGTAGCCGAACGTCTGGGTCACCTGGCGATTGGCATACACGATCCGCGCCTCGGGATCCACGGCGATGATCGCGTTGGGCGAGGCATCGAGGACCGCGAGGTGGCCGGAGAGCGACCCACGGGCCGCTCCGGGGTCGACAGGGACGCGTCGCATGACGATGGCCGACTCCAGGCTCGATTGGACCCTGAGCCTAGCCCTCAGGCGCGCGCGCGGCAAGCCATGATCCGTGTGCCGAGAGCGGCCCTGCCGATGGCGCGCCGACACCGACGCGCCGGTGCCCGTGCCGGCGCCCATGCGATGATCGTCGGGATGACCGATCGCGACGCGGGCGATGCCTTCGACACCCGAGCCGTTCACGCTGGCCAGGAGCCCGACGGGGCCACCGGCGCCGTGGCACCGCCCATCTACCAGACCTCGACCTTCGCGCAGGACGGCGTCGGCCGGCCGCGCGGCGGCTACGAGTACGCACGGACGCAGAACCCCACCCGCGAGCGGCTCGAGCGCGCCGTTGCGGATCTCGAGGGAGGCAGGCACGGGATCGCGTTCGCGAGCGGCTCGGCAGCCACCGCCGCCATCGCCCAGCTCGCCGTCGCCGGCGAGGAGATCCTGGTGGGTGACGACGTGTACGGCGGCACGTACCGCTACCTCGAGGCCGTCCATCGCCCGTCGGGAGCGGCCGTCGCCCGATACATCGACCTCGCCGCCGATCCGGAGGCCCTGCGCGAGGCGCTGGCCGCGCACACGAGGCTGATCTGGTTCGAGACACCGTCCAACCCGCTGCTCAAGGTCACCGACATCGCCGCGACCGCCGCCGTAGCGGCCTCATGGGCGACAGAGGCCGGACGCCCGGCCCCGCGCATCGTGGTCGACAACACGTTTGCCACCCCGGCCATCCAGCGGCCGCTCGAGCTGGGTGCCGACATCGTGTTCCACTCCGCGACCAAGTACCTCGGGGGCCACTCGGACGCGGTGGTCGGCGTGGCGGTCACCAGCGACGATGCGATCGCAGCGCGGCTTCGGTTCCTGCAGAACGCGATGGGCGCCGTGCCCGGTCCGTTCGACTGCTTCCTGATCCTCCGGGGGCTGCGGACGCTCGCCCTCCGCATGGAGCGTCACTCGGCAAACGCGCTCGCGATCGCCGGGTTCCTGGCCGGGCGGCCGGATGTCGCCACGGTGCGCTATCCGGGTCTCGCGGCCGGCGCGCATGCCCACCCGGGTGCCGCGATCGCAGGCCGGCAGATGCACCTCGGCGACAACCCGGCATTCGGGGGCATGGTCTCGTTCGTCCCGGCCGCCCCACGAGGAGGCGGGTCCGCCGAGCAGCGCGCCGTCGCGATCTGCGAGCGGACCCGGCTGTTCGCGCTGGCGGAGTCGCTGGGCGGCGTGGAGTCGCTGATCGAGCTGCCGGCGGCGATGACCCACCAGTCGGTTGCCTCGTCGGCGCTGGCCGTGGATCCGGCGCTGGTGCGGCTGTCGGTCGGCATCGAGGCAGCGGACGACCTGATCGGCGACCTCGCACAGGCCCTGGACGGCGCCCAGGGGGACCCTTGACGGTGGGTCCGCCGCGTGCCCGCGCATGCGAGCGATGAGGAGCGACGAGTGCCGCACGGGGTCCGAAGGCGCGTTGTCAGGCACACGCGTGGCACGGGCCGAAGTGACCTTCGGCCGGCGCTCAGCCGTCCGAACGACCGGCTACAATCGGTGCAACCAAATCGCACCCTAGACTGCGGAAGCCGACTCCCGGGCACGATGCCCGTCACGCGCGGCCGGTCGTCCTGACCCATTGCGGGCTCGTCCCGCCAGGGGCTCGTCCCACCGCGCGACCGTGCTCACGCCGCAGCCGAGGTGCCGATCATGGCGATTCCGACCCCCGCCACAGTGTCCCGGATTGGCGGCCGCACCCTGGCCAACCTCTCGGTCGCGGAGCTGTACGAGCGCGCCGTCGCCGCAGGCGAGGGCACGATCGCCGCCGAGGGCCCGCTCGTCGTCCGGACCGGCCAGCACACCGGCCGCTCGCCGAAGGACAAGTTCGTCGTCCGCGAGCCGTGGAGCGAGGACAAGGTCTGGTGGGGCGACGTCAACCACGAGATCAGCGAGGCGCATTACGACCGGCTCCGGGCCCGCCTCATGGACTACGTCGCGGACCGGCAGCTCTACGCCCAGGACATGTACATCGGCGCTCATCCCTCGCATCGGCGCAGCCTGCGCGTCTACACCGAATCGGCCTGGGCGAGCATCTTCGCGCGCAACCTGTTCCGCCGGCCGCCGCGCGAGGACCTCGCTGCGTTCGAGCCCAACTTCACGATCATCGACGTGCCCAGCTTCGAGGCCGACCCGGAGACCGAGGGCACGCGCACCGGGACCGCGATCCTGCTCCATCTGCGGCGGATGGAGATCATCATCGTGGGCACGATGTACGCGGGCGAGATCAAGAAGTCGGCGTTCACGGTCATGAACTACCTGATGCCCGATGAGGCGGTGCTCCCGATGCACTCCTCGATCAACGTGGGTCAGGACGGCGACGCGTGCGTCTTCTTCGGGCTCTCGGGCACGGGCAAGACGACCCTGTCCGCCGACCCGCTGCGCAGCCTGATCGGCGACGACGAGCATGGCTGGGGTGACGGGTACACGTTCAACTTCGAGGGCGGCTGCTACGCGAAGACCATCCGCCTGTCGCCCATGTACGAGCCGGACATCTTCGCCACCACCAGGCGCTTCGGGACCATCCTCGAGAACGTCGACATCGATCCTGCCACCCGCGAGCTGGACCTCGATTCCGAGCGCTTCACCGAGAACACCCGAGGTGCCTATCCCCTCCATTTCATCGGCAACGCCGATCCCACGGGCGTGGCGGGCAGCCCGCGCAACGTCGTGTTCCTGACGGCCGACGCGTTCGGGGTGCTGCCGCCGATCAGCCGGCTCAGCCGCGAGCAGGCGGCCTACCATTTCATCAGCGGCTACACGGCCAAGCTGGCCGGCACCGAGGTGGGTGTTCAGGAGCCCTCGGCCACGTTCTCCGCCGGGTTCGGGGCACCCTTCCTGCCCCGCCACCCGGGGGAATACGCGGCGATGCTGGTCGATCGGCTCGAGCAGTTCGACGTCCCCGTGTGGCTGGTCAACACCGGCTGGACCGGCGGTCCGTACGGGACCGGCCATCGCATGAACATCGCGCATACCCGGAACATGGTCCGGGCCGCGATCAACGGGGAGCTGGCCGACGTGGCGATGGCCGAGGATCCGATCTTCCGGCTGGCCGTTCCGCGCCGGGTGCCCGGCGTCCCGGACGAGGTCCTCGTGCCGCGTGACACCTGGTCCGACACCGCCGCCTACGATCAGGCAGCCCGCCGGCTGGCCGCCATGTTCCACGACAACTTCGCGAAGTACGCTGACGGTGTCAGCGAAGCCATTCGCAACGCTGGCCCGGCCCCGGTCGACGCCGATCTCGGCGCAGAGGGCTGAGCCAGCGCTGCCCAACCACGCAGCCCGCGCCGCAACGGCCATCACCGGCACGGCAGCGGGCCACACGTCGCAGGGAGGCGTTCGAGGCCAATGGCACGCAACAAGGTCACCGTCATCGGCGCGGGCAACGTCGGCGCCACGACCGCGCAGCGGATCGCCGAGGCCGGCCTGGCCGACGTCGTCCTGGTCGACATCGTGGACGGTCTGCCCCAGGGCAAGGGGCTGGACCTGGCCGAGGCGGCGCCGGTCGTCGGTCACGACGCGCGGATCGTCGGCAGCAACGACTACGCCGACACCGCCGGCTCCGACATCATCGTTGTGACCTCCGGCATCCCGCGCAAGCCGGGTATGAGCCGCGACGAGCTGCTGGCGACCAACGCCGGGATCGTGTCCAGCGTGGTCAAGGGCTCGACCGCTGTCTCGCCCGACGCGATCCTGATCATCGTCACCAACCCGCTCGACGCCATGTGCCACGTGGCGATGCAGGCGTCCGGGTTCCCCCGCGAGCGGGTCATCGGGATGGCCGGCGTGCTGGACTCCGCGCGCTTCCGGACGTTCATCGCGATGGAGCTGGGCGTCTCGGTCGTGGATGTCCACGCCTTCGTGCTCGGTGGGCACGGCGACACGATGGTGCCGCTGTCGCGTTACTCGACGGTCGCGGGCGTGCCCATCACGGAGCTGCTGCCAGCCGACCGGGTGGCGGCGCTCGAGGAGCGGACCGCGAAGGGCGGCGCAGAGATCGTGGCCCTGCTCAAGACCGGGTCTGCCTTCTACGCGCCCGCCGCGGCGACGTTCGAGATGGTCGACTCGATCCTGCGCGACCGGAAGCGGATCCTGCCGTGCGCGGTCCAGCTCAAGGGTGAGCTCGGGATCGACGGCCTGTTCGTCGGCGTCCCGGTCGTCCTTGGCCGGGGCGGCCTCGATCGTGTGTTCGAGATCACCCTCACGGCAGACGAGCGGGTGGCGTTCGAGAAGTCGGCGGCGGCCGTGCGCGAGCTGGTGGAGCACCTGCCCGCCTGAACCCGATCCCGCGTGGCTTCGCGCGGGCGCCGTGGCGAAATCGGTGGTGCGCCCTGGCACCATGCCGGGCCCGCGCTGCAGAAGGGCGTTGATCCCTGACCCGGCCGCGGTGTACGTTCGTGCCCCGGCCGGTCATCGCTTCGTGCCGGGGTTGTCTGCGCCGTCCTCGGGCGGTGCCGTGCGGAAGGGGATCGGGGTTGATGAAGCGATTCGTTGCGTTGCTGGCCGTGCCAGCCCTGTTGTTGACCGCGCTCGCACCGGGGGTGCTCGCGGCGGGACCGAACCGGCACATCGATCGGGCCGAGCTCGGGAAGATCGATCCGTCGTTCAGGCCATACCTGGCCGACGCCAACCGCCAGGTGACCGTGGTGCTGCAGCTGGCCGACGATCCGGCGGTTGCGATCCCCGGCCTGTCCGACAAGCAGCGCAAGGCACACGCCAAGGCGCTCCGCACCACCCAGGGCAAGCTGGATGCGAAGATCCGGGGCTCGGGCGGACGGATCCTGCATCGCTATCAGTACGCCTACAACGGCATCAAGGTCAGCGTCGCCGGGAACCGCATCGCCTCGCTCGCAGCGCTCCCGGGCGTGGTGGGTGTCCGACGGCTCCAGACCTACAAGCCGGACAACGTCGTCGCGGTGCCGTACATCGGCGCTCCGGCCGCGTGGCAGACAGGGGGTGCCACGGGCGCGGGTGAGACGATCGCGGTGATCGACACCGGGATCGACTACACGCACGCGAACTTCGGCGGACCCGGCACGACAGCCGCGTATGACGCCAACGATCCGACGGTGATCGAGCCCGGCTCGTTCCCGACCGCAAAGGTCGTGGCGGGCTACGACTTCGCCGGCGACGGCTACGACGCCGACGGGAAGCTGGGCTCTGCGACACCCACGCCCGACCCGGATCCGCTCGACTGCGGGGATCATGGGACGCATGTGGCCGGTACGGCCGCCGGCGATGGCGTGCTCGCGGATCACAGCACCTTCACGGGCCCGTATGGCCCGTCCACCTACGACGACCCCAACGCCTTCGTGGTCGGCCCCGGCGTCGCTCCCGAGGCCCGGCTGGTCGCCCTCAAGGTGTTCGGGTGCGAGGGCACCACGGACCTCGTCGTCGACGCCCTGGAGTGGGTCGCCCAGTACAACGTGACCCACGCCGACGACATCGACGTCGTCAACATGTCGCTGGGTGCGCCGTTCGGCTCCAACACCGACCCCGACGCCGTCGCGACCAACAACCTGGTCGACACGGGCGTGGTCGTCGTTGCCTCCGCCGGCAACGAGAGCTCGGTCCCGTACATCACCGGTGCGCCCGCGGCGGCCACCAAGGCGATCAGCGTGGCGGCGCTCGACGCCTATCCGTCGATCCCGCTGGCCTCGATTGGCCTGCCGTCCGGGCCTGACGTCCCCGGCAACAACCAGAACGCCTACCCGGCGCTCCCGGTCTCGGGCACGCTGCATGTCGTCCCGGATGCCGGCGGCGCCGGTGAGGCCGGGATCAGCTGGGGCTGCGCTGCCTCGGACTTCGATGCGGCCTCGGCCGGCGCGATCGTGGTCGTCAAGCGCGGCTCGTGCCCGTTCGTGGACAAGGGCGCCAACGCGGCCGCGGCCGGCGCGCTCGGCATCATCGACATCAACCGCGATGACACCGACCCGGGCGACCTGCCCACGTTCATCGGCTATAACCCGGAGCTGTTCCAGATCCCGATGATCGGCGTTGACCGGACGGCGATCACGGCCCTGGTCGCCGCCGACGGGATGCCCGTCACCCTGAGCTCGGCCGGCACCGAGCCCAACCCGACCTACCAGGAGATCGCGGACTTCAGCTCGTCCGGTCCGCGCTACGGCGACAGCTGGCTCAAGCCGGACGTGTCGGCTCCCGGCGTCAACCTGCTCTCTTCGCTCAACGGCAGCGGCTGGAACGGCACGACCTACTCCGGAACCTCGATGGCAGCCCCGATGACGTCGGGCACCGCCGCCCTGGTCCGGGAGGCGCATCCGGGCTGGTCACCGCTCAAGGTCAAGGCGGCGATCGTGAACACGGCCGACGCCACCGCCGCGTCGATCACCGGCTACGACATCGTTCGGGCCGGCTCGGGCGTGGTTCGGGCGGACCGGGCCGTCGAGACGCAGGTCGTCGCGACCACCAGCGATCGAACCGCCAGCCTCTCGTTCGGCTATGAGCCGGCGAACGGCCGGTACAGCGAGACCAAGTCGATCACGATCTCGAACTCGAGCTCGCACGCGGTGTGGTACACGCTGACGGCCAGCACGCCGCTGGTCACGGTGTTCCCGTCGAGGGTCAAGGTCCGGGCGCACGGCTCGGTCACGGTCAGGGCGCGCGCCTCGCTGTCGAAGGCCGCTGTTGCGGCGCTGCCCACGGTCGACCAGTTCATCACCGGTGATCTCGGCGGCCTCGACACCATGTCCGGCGTCGTCGTGGCCACGCCCAGCAGGGGCGGGTACCTCTCGCTGCGGGTGCCATACACCCTCGTCCCCCGTGGACTCTCCGACGTTCGGGCGTCGCTGGACCACGCATCGAAGCTGTCGAGCGGCCTGGTCAGCGGATCCATCGATCTGTCCAACCGCGGCGTCCATGCCGGCTTCGCCGATGTGTATGCGCTCGGACTGACCGATCCGCGCGGCGACGGGGCGCATGGCACCGACGTTCGCGCCGCGGGGGTGCAGGTGCTCCCGCCCGAGGCGTTCGGTGCGGATGCGTCCGACCGCGGGCTGCAGTTCGCGGTCAACAGCTGGGACCGGTTCTCGACCGATGCGCCCAATGAGATCGACATCGCCGTCGACACGACCGGCGACGGGGCAGCCGACGTCTACGTCGTCGGGATCGACGAAGGCCTGATCTTCGCCGGTGCCTACGACGGCGTGTACCTCAGCCTCATCTTCGATGCGCAGACGAACGCCCTGATCGACGGGTGGTACGCGGATGCGCCAGCCAACGGCTCGACGATCATCCTGCCCGCGCTGGCGAGCGATCTCGGGCTGTCCGATGGCAACGGATCGTTCACCTACTCCGTGGCCGCCTACGACGGCTTCACGGGCGGCGCCGACACGACCCTCTCGAGCGTCCCGTTCGACGCGTATGCCCCGGCTCAGTCGAGCGGTGGCTTCGTCGAGGTCGCGCGCCACGCACGCCAGTCGCTGCCGGCATGGGCGGACTGGGGCGCGGTCCGGGACGGCAGCGTGCGCGGCTGGCTGGTCGTGACGCTCGACGATCGCAACGGTGCGTCGCAGGCGGACCTCGTCAAGGCGACGTTCAGGCTCTCGAGCTGGGGGCATCACCGGTAGCCTCCGGCCGCCGGTATCGCCGGCAGATCGATGCTCGCCGAGAGACCCCCGACCGATTGGTCGGGGGTCTCCTGATGTGGCGGATCTCCGTTGGACCGGGCTCCCGCTGCCTCAACCCGGTCCGGGCGGGTTCTCGCACAGCGCGAACGAGCCCCGCGTGGTTGCCCGGTAGTCGAGCTGTCGACCGGCAACGGTGACCACGATCCAGTAGCCCGGCACCAGTGCGTCGGTGTACTGCTGTCCCGGGACCGGGCAGCCGAGCGCGCCGTTCGGCCAGGTGATTGCCTGTGCTCGAATGACGGTGATGGCGTCGGGTGGGACGTCGGCGCGGGCCGCGGCGTCGGTGAGGACCGCGTCGAGCAGCGCGGCCGGTACCGCTGACGTGTCGGTGGCCGGCGGCGGCGAGATCGGCCCTGTCGGGGGCAGGTTGACGGCCGGCGATGTCACGGGTGGCCGGGTTGCCATCGCGGTCATGGACGGCTCGCCCGAAGAGCCGGTTGAGGACGTCGGGGCCGTCGAGGTCGACGGCAGCTGGTCGGCCGTGGCGGTCGCATTCGGGGGCAACGCCGCCGGGCTGCAGCCGATCAGGGCGATCGCCGCACAAGCGAGAAGCAACGAGCCGGTGGCGCGGCGGTAGGGCGAGGTCATCACACGTATGACGTCGCTTCCGCCCCCGCGGTTTCGGCAACCTGATGGTGCAACGCCGTTGGCGATCGCGACCCGGCTGGCCGGCCGCGTGCTCCCATGGCCCAACCGGTGCGTTCTGGCAACGATGCACGCTGACTCATGGCAACCGTGCCAAAAGGTGGCTGACAGGCGCGCGTCGGAGCGGTAGGGTTCCGTGCAACGGTCGTATGCCTATGGGAGGGATTCCCCGAACCGTCGCTGGAGCGCGTCCCCCGACCGCCCGACAGGGGGCAATGGAGGATCAGGCACCGCCTGAGGAGGACCATGAACCGCAGGCTGCTCGCCTCGCTCGTTGGCACGTTGCTGCTGCTGGTCGCGTTGCTGCCGGCCGCGGCGACGGCCAAGTCGCCTGCTGCGGGGCAGTTCACGAAGGACGGCATCTACGTCGTCCAGATGGCCGACCTGCCGGTCATCGCGTTCACCGGCGACAAGAAGGGCCACAAGGCCACGGCGCCCAGGAACGGTCAGAAGATCGATCCGACCGCGAGCGGCATCGTCGCCTACGCGGACTACCTCAGGGGACAGCACGCCTCGACGCTGCGCAAGGTCGGCGCCGCGAGCAGGCTGTACGACTACGTCTACACGTACAACGGGTTCGCCGCCCGGCTGACGGCGGCGCAGGCGAACGAGCTGGCCGCGACCAAGGGCGTGCTGGCCGTGTCGCCGGACGAGACCCGCTTCGCCGACACCTCGTCGACACCCACGTTCCTCGGCCTGACCGATCCGCAGGACGGCCTGTGGGCACGGCTCGGCGGACCGACCAGGGCCGGCGACGGGATCATCATCGGCGTCATCGATTCGGGTATCTGGCCCGAATCCCTGAGCTTCGCGGACCGGGTCGACAAGAAGACGGGCCAGCCCAGCGACGCCCCGGGAGCCAAGCTCGTCTATCACCAGGTTCCAGGCTGGCACGGCATGTGCGTGTCGGGCGAGGCCTTCTCCAAGACCCAGGACTGCAACCAGAAGCTGATCGGCGCCCAGTGGTTCGACGCGTCGTTCGCCGACCCCGCCCTCGGCCTGACCGGTGACGCGGGCCTCAAGGCGTCGCATCCCTGGGAGTTCGCCTCGGCTCGCGATTACAACGGCCACGGCACCCACACCTCGTCGACCGCCGGCGGCAACTACGACACCCCGACCACGGGTGAGGCTGCGGTGTTCGGCCCGGTCAATGGCATGGCGCCACACGCCCGGATCGCGATGTACAAGGCGCTGTACTCGCTCGAGGACGGCTCGCAGGCCAGCGGCGCCACATCGGACCTGGTGGCTGCCATCGACAAGGCCGTCGCCGACGGCGTGGACGTCATCAACTACTCGATCAGCGGTACGCGGACCAACTTCGCCGACCCGGTCGAGATCTCGTTCCTGTTCGCGGCCGACGCGGGCATCTTCGTCGCCGAGTCGGCCGGCAATGACGGGCCGGGCAGCGGCACGGTCGCGCACCCCTCGCCGTGGACGACCACGGTGGCGGCAGGCACCCACAACCGTGACGGGCAGGGCTCGGTCACGCTGGGCAACGGCATGACCTACCACGGCGCCTCGGTGGCCGCCGGCGCCGGTCCGGCGCCGATCATCAACGCCTCCGCCACCGGCCTGCCGGGTGCAGACCCGGATGAGGTGCGGCTGTGCTACTCGACCGTGGACACCGGCGGCGACCCCGTGCTCGACCCGGCCAAGGTCGAAGGCAAGATCGTCGTCTGCGAGCGCGGCGCGACCGCACGGATCAACAAGAGCCTGGCCGTCCAGCAGGCGGGCGGCGTGGGCATGGTCCTGATCAACACGAGCACCAACTCGATCAACGCGGACCTTCACTTCGTGCCCACCGTGCACCTCCG
Organism: uncultured Chloroflexia bacterium; assembly: GCA_963734995.1. Lineage (GTDB taxonomy): Bacteria > Chloroflexota > Limnocylindria > Limnocylindrales > CSP1-4 > CAIXZV01. The sequence goes on along the minus strand of CAVTJD010000010.1, from coordinate 61,544 downwards.
GGACACGGATCTCACCGCGGTCGAGACCTACGCGGCAACCGACGGTGCCACCGCCACGATCAACCCGGCCACCATCGTGTACGACGCACCGGCGCCGTTCACGGCCGAGTTCTCGTCGCGCGGGCCGCTCGCGGCCGGCGGTGGCGACCTGCTCAAGCCCGACGTCATCGCCCCGGGCCAGGACATCCTGGCCGCGGTCGCACCGCCAGGCAATGCGGGTCGCAGCTTCGACGTCTACAGCGGCACCTCGATGTCCAGCCCGCACGTGGCGGGTCTGGCGGCGCTGCTGATGGACCTCCATCCCGAATGGTCGCCGATGGCCGTCAAGTCGGCGCTGATGACGACCGCGTACGACGTGCTCGATGGTGGCACGCCGGCGCCCAACGACAATCCGATCCTGATCTTCCGTCAGGGCGCCGGGCACGTCGACCCGAACGTCGCCGCTCACCCCGGCCTGGTCTACGACGCGGGCTTGTACGACTGGCTGGCGTTCCTGTGCGGCACCACCAGCGAGGTCGGCTCGTCGACGTGCGCCGCGCTGAGCAGCCTCGGCTACTCGCTCGACCCGAGCGACTACAACGGCGCATCGATCGCGATCGGTGATCTCGCCGGGACGCAGACGGTGATCCGGCGGGTCACCAACGTCGAGAGCTCGGCGGCAACGTACAACGTCGCGGTCACCGGGATGGCGGGCATCACGACCACCGTGAGCCCGATGACCCTCACCCTCGCCCCGGGCCAGACCGGGTGGTTCACGGTGACGTTCACCGAGGACGACGCGACCCTGAACACGTACACGGGTGGACAGCTCACCTGGACCGGCGCCGGCCATAGCGTCCGCATTCCGCTGGTCGTCAAGCCCGTCCCGATCGCTGCCCCGGCCGAGGTCACGGGCACGCCCGACGGCATCTCGTATCAGATCGTGACCGGCTATGCGGGCACGGTCGACTTCGCGGCGCGCGGGCTGGTCCCGGCCGTGACCACCGATGCCACCGTCAGCCAGGACCCGGACCAGACGTTCGACCCCAACGATCCGACCGGGACGTACGCGATGCCGTTCTCGGTTGCCGCCGGGACGAGCCTGCTCCGGGTCGGGATCGATGAGGCCTTCATCGCCAACCCGGGCACGGATCTCGACGTGTTCCTGTTCAAGGCCGATGGCACGTTCGTCGGTCAGTCCGCCGATGGCGACTCCAACGAGATGGTCACCGTGGCCAACCCCGGCGCGGGCGACTATGTCGTCTACGTCCACGGCTTCGATACCGCCGGACCCAGCACCGACTTCACCCTGTTCAACTGGGAGGTCCCGATGACCGCCGCCGGCAACGTCACGCTCCCCGCGCAGGCGAGCACGACGGTCGGCGGGGCGGTCAACGTCGACCTCGCGTTCGCCGGGCTCGACGCCGGCACGTGGTACCTGGGTCAGGTCGTCTACAACGACGGCACAGCCGACATCGGATCGACCATCGTCAGCGTGCGCTAGCCACTCCGCGCCGGCGCCCTGGGCGCCGGCCTCCAGGCGATGAACCTCGTGGCCCCCGGCAGCTGCCGGGGGCCACGAGGGGTCCCCGGACCCAGGGATCCGATGAGCGGGGTCCGTGACCGGTAGACTTCGGCCGTCGTGCCACCGCTGATCCCCGTCACGGCCGTCATCGAGCTCACCTTCTCCCCGATCGCCACGATCGGTGGCGTCGAGGTGCGGCTCGAGACCCTCGCGCTGGCCGGCGTGATCCTGCTGGCGCTCGTGGCGGCAGCGCTCATCGCGCGCCAGACCCCGATCGATCTGGCGCGTCCAACAGGCGAGCTCGACGAGGACGGCGAACCCAACCACCTACGCGCCGACGACCTGCTGTACATCGCGGTGGGCGCGCTGCCCGGGGCGGTCATCGGCGGCCGGATCGGCTACGTGCTGCTGCACCTCGACTACTACCAGGCCAACCAGAATGCGGTCCTGGACATCGGGGGCGGTGGATTCCAGCTCTCGCTGGCGGTCGTGGGGGGCGCGCTCACCGCGGCGCTGGTCGCGACCATGCTCGGTGGCTCGATCGGGCGCTGGATGCATGCGCTCATCGGCCCGCTGCTGCTCGCGATCGCCGGGGGCAAGCTGGCCATGGTGCTGGGTGGCGATGGCCAGGGTGTCCCCTGGGGCGGCACGTATGCGACGGCCTACCCGGGCCCCGGTCCATGGGGTTCGCTGGCGCCCGAGATTCCATCCCATGCGGCCCAGGCGTACGAGGCCGGTGCCACGCTGCTGGTGCTGTTCGTGCTGGCCGTGCTGCTCACGCTGGGCGCGTTCTCGCGCCGGGCCGGGGGCGCGTTCCTGGTCGGGATGGCGCTGTGGGCCCTCGCACGCGCGACCGTGGCCACGGTGTGGCGGGATCCGTCGGTGGTCGGGCCGCTGCGGATGGACCAGATCCTGTCGTTGCTCATCGCGGCGGGATCGCTGCTCCTGCTGGTCCTTGGCTGGGCCGTGGGTCGGTTCCGTGGCGGGCCAGGGGAGCTCCCGGCGCCGGCGGCGGCGTCACCGGAGACGAGAGGGTCGGGACCCGAGTGGCCCGATCCGACCGCCCGCCCCAGGATCTGACGGACGCGGAGCGCCCACCCGGATCTGACCGCTGCGGCTGCCCGCCCCGGGCCTGACGGCGGACCGTGTCTCGCCTGCGGCGGGATCGAGACCGCAAACCGACGGCCGGGACCGGGTTGGCCCGCGGAGTAGAGTTGGCGGCAACATCTCCGATCAGTCGCGTCCCCGGAGGTCGTCCCCATGACCCAGGTTGCCGAGCCCAAGGGCTCCGCGGACCGCTCGCTTCCCACCGTTGGCCACTGGATCGGTGGCGCGCCCGTGACCGGCACGTCCGGCCGTCGTGGGCCCGTGTATGACCCCGCCACGGGTGCCCAGACCAGGTGGGTGGACTTCGCCTCGCCGACCGAGGTCGATGCCGCCGTTGCGGCGGCCCGGACTGCGTTCCCGGCGTGGCGAAGCCTGTCGCTGTCGAAGCGCACCGAGATCCTGTTCCGGATCCGGAACCTCGTCGACCGGCACCGCAATGAGCTCGCAGCCCACCTAACGGCCGAGCACGGCAAGGTGCCATCCGATGCGCTGGGCGAGATCGCGCGAGGCGTCGAGAACCTCGAGTTCGCGTGCGGGGTGCCGCACCTGCTGAAAGGCGGCTTCACCGAGCAGGCGTCCACCGGCATCGACGTCTACCAGATCCGCCAGCCGCTGGGTGTCGTGGCCGGGATCACCCCGTTCAACTTCCCGGCCATGGTCCCGATGTGGATGCTCGCGAACGCGCTGGCGTGCGGCAACGCGTTCATCCTCAAGCCGTCCGAGAAGGACCCATCGGCGGTCATGTTCCTCGCCGAGCTGCTGGGCGAGGCCGGCGTGCCGCCCGGTGTGTTCAGTGTCGTCCAGGGCGACAAGGTGGCGGTCGACCGGATCCTCGAGCACCCGGACGTCGCCGCCGTGTCGTTCGTCGGCTCGACGCCCATCGCGCGCCACATCTACGAGACCGGAACACGCAACGGCAAGCGCGTCCAGGCGCTGGGCGGCGCCAAGAACCACATGCTCGTGCTGCCCGATGCAGACGTCGACATGGCCGCCGACGCCGCCGTCTCCGCCGCCTACGGCTCATCGGGCGAGCGGTGCATGGCGATCTCGACCGTGGTCGCGGTGGGCGATGTCGCCGGGCCGCTCGTGGATGCGATCCGCGCCCGGCTTCCGAAGGTGGCCGTGGGCCCAGGCTCCGATCCGGCCGCCGAGATGGGTCCGCTGGTCACCCGCCAGCATCGTGACAAGGTCGCCTCGTATCTCGACAGCGCGGCGGCGCAGGGCGCCACGGTCCTCGCGGACGGGCGCGACCATCCGCTGTACCGCGAGTCGGACGGCTTCTTCCTGGGCGTCTCGCTCATCGACAACGTCGGGCCGGCCATGGATGCCTACCGGGACGAGATCTTCGGGCCGGTCCTGATCGTGGTGCGCGTGGCGTCGTACGAGGAGGGCGTGCGGCTGATCAACGACAACCCGTATGGCAACGGGACCGCGATCTTCACTCGCGATGGCGGGGCCGCCCGGCAGTTCCAGTTCGAGGTCAATGCCGGGATGGTCGGGATCAACGTCCCGATCCCGGTCCCGGTCGCCTACTACAGCTTCGGCGGCTGGAAGGCGTCGCTGTTCGGCGATCAGCACATGTACGGGCCGGACGGGATCCAGTTCTACACACGACCGAAGGTCGTCACCGCGCGCTGGCCCGATCCGGGCTCGTCGAGCGTCGACCTGGGCTTCCCGCGCACCCGGTAGGCGCTCCGGCTGCGGCGCACAGAGGTCACGACCGGGACCGGCTCGACCGGACCCTTGCGAACCTGAGGGAGGGGCGTTTTCAATGGCTGACGCTGTGCGTGCGAGCGACTCGCTCCACGCCGACCTGGTCGAGATGCTCGAGGTCACCCGGGCGGCTGAGCGAGCGATCTTCGGGCTGCTCGACCCGGCGCAGCGGGAGGCCCCGGGCACGATCGGTGACTGGTCCGCGAAGGACGTCCTGGCGCACCTCACCGCGTGGCGCGAGGTGGAGGCCGAGCGACTGCGAACCGGCTGGCGCGACCGGCCCGCCGATCAGTCGCAGGCCGGAGACGGCGAGACCGAGGACGAGGCAAACGCGCGGATCCATGCCGAGCGGGCGGCGTGGTCGTGGGACCGGGTGGCGGCTGCGGCGAGCTCGAGCATCGACGCGCTGGAGGCGGGCATCTCGGCCACCCCGGCGGCGAGGCTCGAGGAGTCCGAGAACCTGGTCGCCGGGATCGGCGCCAATGGGGCGAACCACGCGATCGCCCATCTCTCCGACATCGCCGCCATCGCGGGCCCGGCGGCTAGGCCGCTCTATCGCGCCTTCGAACAGCAGATCGAGACGATCGTCGTCCGCGGCCGGATCCCCGATCGCGACGTGGGTGTGATGGTCTACAACCTCGCCTGCAACGCCGCTCTCGCCGGTCGCCTCGATGATGCTCGACGGCTGGCGGCCGATGCGCTGCGGCGCCGACCCGATCTGCTCGACTGGGCGCTCGAGGACGGCGATCTGGCGACGATCCGGGCTGATCTCCCGGCGCTCGCGGCGGGCTGACCCCGCGCGCGATCACGCACGGGCCGAACCCATGGCCGGGACGACCGTCAGATCGACGCCTCGAGGATCGACGCGAGCTCCTCGTCGGTCAGCACGATCGGGTTCGTTCGCATCGAGCTCCCCCGGGCATCGGCCACGATCGCCGGGACATCGTCGGCGCTCAGCCCGAACGTCCGCAGCCGGGGGACACGGAGTCGCGCGGTCCAGTCGGTGAGCGTCGAGACCAGCGCCGATCGCGCCTCCTGGTCGGTCGTCGTGGCCGGCGGGTCGGCGAGCAGCCGGCCGAGGCGTGCATAGCGGCCGAGGGCGGGGGAGTCCGGCTCGCGATTGGCCAGGGCGGAGATGTTCGACGCCGTCACGGCCGCCAGCGTCGAACCGCACGCGGCCCCGTGGGGCACCGGGGACCGAGCCCCGAGCGGCGATGCCAGGCCGTGGACGGCGCCCAGGCCCGCGTGCGCGAGACAGACCCCGGACAGCAGCGCCGCGTACGCCATCCGCGAGCGGGCAGCGGGGGCATCCGGGCCGGACGGATCGGCATGCCAGGCGAGCAGCCCGTCGCGCGCCGCCTCGAGACCCGAGACCGCGAGCGCGTCGGTGAGCGGCCCGGCCCGCAGCGACACGTACGACTCGAGGAGCTGCGTCAGGGCATCCATGCCGTTGCTGGCGATGGATCCCGGACCGAGACCGTCGAGCAGGTCCGGATCCACCACCGCGTCGGCCGCGACCAGGCGCTCGTCGCGGAACGACCGCTTGAAGCCGTCGGGTCCCCGCTCGCTGATCACGGCATTCCGCGTCGCCTCGCTGCCGGTGCCGGCGGTGGTCGGCACGGCGACCAGCGGGACGGCCGGCCCGGGGTAGGGGAGCTGCGACCCGATGCCCTCGAGATGGTCGGTGATCCGGGTCCCGGTCCGCAACAGCCCGGCGATGGCCTTGGCGGCATCCAGCGCGCTGCCGCCGCCGATCCCGATGACCACGTCGATGCCGGCGTGACGCCAGGCGCCGACGGCGTCGTCGACCATGGCGGGCGACGGCTCGCCGGCGATCTCGACCACACCCGCGACATCAACGCCACCCACGGCGAGGTCACGGCGAACGGCCTCGAGCCGGCCCGACGCGGCCAGCGAGCGTGCGCCGGTGATCAGCAGCGACCGCCGGCCGTGGGCGGCCGCAATCTCGGGCAGGCGCGCCAGGGTCCCCGGCCCGAACGCGATCCTCGGCAACCGGCCCAGGCTGAACGGCGGCGCCGGGGCACGATCGACCGGGGTCATCCTGCCGCGGTCTCCGGGAACAGGCCCTGGTAGCGAACACCATGCCGCGGCTCGGCCATCCAATCGCTCACGGTGTCGCGCCAGACGGCGTAGTGCGGTGTCTCCTTGTGGGCCAGCGCCGCGGCCTCGTCCGCGTACCACTCGTAGACGAGGAACCGGTTCGGATCCTCGACCGAGCGCAGCACGTCGAACCTCACGTTGCCGGGCTCCCGCACCGACGCCTCGTGATTGGCGCGGGTCGCATCGATGAATGCCTCGACGTGATCCGGCTTGACGTGGACGTGAACCAGGGTGACGAACATCGATCAGCCTCCTGGCCATGATCGTACGCGCCCCGGATGGTCCGCCGTCGCCGGGCCGGACCATCCCCGGACTCGGGCCAATCGGCACTGGGCGGTCATGTCGGAGCGCTCGCACGCTCGTGGCATCAAGCCAGATGCCCGCCGGCCCGCGGTCGACGCGTCCCGGACCAGGTCGGCGAGCAGCTCCAGCGGCGGTTCGTGCGATCCCCGCCTCGGTCGGAGGTGCGTCACCGATGGGTCTCCAGTTCGTGGTCCAGCTCGACAACCACCCGGGCGAGCTCGCTCGCGTGGCCCGGGCCCTGGCCGACCGCGGCATCGATATCCACCACGTGTCGTGCGTCGGTGCCGGCCCCCTGGCGTGCATGTTCGTGACCACCGGTGACGACGAGGTCACCCGTGGTGTCCTGCGCGGCCTCGGGCACTCGTTCATCGAGGGGAAGCCGGTCATGGTCGAGGTGCCCGATTGCCCGGAGGGCCTCGCCCAGGTCACCGAGCGGCTCGCCGGCGCGGGGGTCAGGATCACGGGGATGCTGCCCGTCGGGCGCAAGCCGGGGGTGGTCGAGATGACGTTCTGCGTGGACGACGATGCCAGGGCGCGCGAGGCGCTCGGTCAGACGGCGCTCGAGCTGGTGGGCTGCTCCGACTGACGATCCGCGGCGCCCGCACGCGGGAACGATTCCGCCGCCATCATCGGGGCGATCACGGGGATCAGCCGAACGGCAGCCCCGCGTGCACGCCGAGAGCGGCGGCCAGCCCGAGCTCGATCGACCATGCGAACGCGGCCGCAGCGATCGCGGCCAGTGACGCCACGAATGCCACCCCTGCGATCAGGGCACGGCGGCGGCGAGCCCGGCGAGCTGCGGGGCCGTCGAGCTCCCACCAGGGGTCTCGGCGATGGAACAGGGGCATGGTCGGCATCAATGGTCCTCCAGCGGTCCCAGGAGTGTCCGCTCGGAGGGCCGGCCGGTCGAGGGGGACCTCTGGGCCACGGGCCACGGCCGGTACCTCACCGGAACCGACCCGACCGCACCGGACCATGCGGTGCCGTGGGCGGATAGGGAGGGTTCCCGGGTGCGTCGGCGCACCACGCGACCGAACCCGATGCCCCCGGCAGATCAGGCGCCGGCCGCTCCCACGTCGCGCAGGGCGGGGATGATCTCCCGGCCGTAGATCTCGAGCTGCTCCTCCTCGTGGCCGTTCATCAGGTACAGGTTGAACTGGTCGACGCCTGCCTCGGCCAGTGCCCGGAGTCGCTCCCGATGCTGCTCGACCTCGCCCACCAGGCAGAAGCGATCCACGATGTCGTCGCTCACGAACGCGGCGTTGTCGCTGCCCGCCTCGGCGTGATGGTGGTAGTCGTAGCCCTCGCGATCCCGGATGTAGGTCGTGAGCTCCTCGGGCAGATCCTGCCGCGGGTACTTGTTCACCAGATCCACGACATGGTTCGCGACCATTGCCGGGAACCAGCGGGTCCGGTCACGCGCGTCGGCGAGGTCGCCCACGTACGCGGGTGCCGCGGCCATGACCTTGACGGAGCTCGGGTCGCGACCGGCATCGGCCGCCGATGCCCGGACCTGTGACACGAACCAGCGGATCAGGTCCGGATCACCGATCTGGAGCATCGCGCCATCCGCGATCCGGCCCGTCAGCTTGAGCGCGACCGGACCGTAGCCGGCGATCCAGACCGGCAGCGTATAGCTGCCTGCCCACGAGAGCTGGAGCATCGTGCCTTCGAACTCGATCGCACGGCCCTCGACCAGCGCCCGGATCACGTGGACGGCTTGCTCGAGGTCCTTCATCGTGGTCGGGTTCTTGCCCAGCATCCGGCGCGCGGAGTCGCCGCGCCCGATACCCAGGTCCATCCGACCGCCCGACAGCTCATCGAGCACGGCCAGCGTGGACGCGGTGACGGAGGGCTCGCGGGTCGCGGGGTTCGTCACGCAGGTGCCCAGGCGCAGCCGCGTCGTTGCCTGGGCCATCATCGTCAGCAACGGGTACGGGTCGCGCCACAGGACGTGACTGTCGAACAACCAGCCGTAGTCGAAGCCGCCCGCCTCCGCCTGGCGAGTCAGCGCGAGCGTGCGCTCGATGGAGTGGTCGGGCTTGAGGGTGAACCCGAACTGCATCGACGTCCTCCTTCCGTTCCCGGGGAAACGGAACGGCTCGGCCGCCCTCCTCCTGGCAGCCGAGCCCGCGGGATGATACCCGATGTTGCCCCGGTGTCGAGGTGCTGTTTGGCCTGTTCTTTCTCCTGATCCGGTTCTGGCGGGAACACCTAGGGCTTGATCAGGTCACCGTACATCTCGGGCCGGCGGTCGCGGTAGAACTGCCAGGTCTGGCGGACCTTGCTGATCATGTCCAGGTCGAGATCGCGGACGATGAGCTCCTCGTCGTGCGGGGAGCCGACGGCGCCCACGAACTGGCCCAGGGGATCGCAGAAGTAGCTCTGGCCGTAGAAGTCGTCGGGCCCGATCTCGGCCTCGATGCCCACCCGGTTGATGGTGCCCACGAAGTAGCCGTTGGCGAGGCTGTGGGACACCTGCTCCACCCGCCACAGGTACTCACTCAAGCCCCGGCTGGTGGCCGACGGGATGAGCACGATCTCGGCGCCGTTGAGGCCCAGCGCCCGGGCCCCCTCGGGGAAGTGGCGGTCGTAGCAGATGTACACGCCCACCTTGCCCACCGCGGTCGAGAACACCGGGTAGCCGAGGTTGCCCGGGCGGAAGTAGAACTTCTCCCAGAACCCCGCCACGTGCGGGATGTGGGTCTTGCGGTACTTGCCGAGATACGTCCCGTCGGCGTCGATCACGGCCGCCGTGTTGTAGTAGATGCCGGTGGTCTGACTGTCCTCCTCGTACATCGGGACCACCAGCACCATGCCCGTCTCCCGGGCGAGCGCCTGCATCCGGGCCGTGGTCGGGCCGTCGGGGATGTGCTCGGTGTAGGCGTAGTACTGCCGGTCCTGGACCTGGCAGAAGTAGGGCCCGTAGAACAGCTCCTGGAACAGCATCAGCTGGGCGCCGGCCCTGGCGGCCTCGTGGGCATAGCCCTCGTGCTTCTGGATCATCGACTCCTTGTCGCCGGTCCAGGTCGCCTGCAGGAGCGCGCCACGGACGTTGCGGGGCATTCGGGGTCCTCCTCGGCTCCAGGCGCGCCACACGGGCGCGCGGGACGCGCGACCCGGGCGTGACCGGGACCGCGAGAACCGGAGGATACGCCTCCCGGCCGGCGAAGAGGTCCCGGATCGCCCGCCGATGACACGGTTCGCGGTCGTTGCCGGTGGCGCCCGGCCCGGGTTCCGTCATCGGGACCGTCGATCATCCAGCCCACGGCGAGTCACGGCCTGCGGGCGTAGACCTCGGTGAACTCCCGGCACCGCCCGTCCGCGTCGAAGCGACACAGGAACACGTTGTGGTACTCGCGCTTGCCGTCCGCGTTGTCGTAGCGCGAGATACCCGTGATGACGGCATCGCTGCCGTTCACCACCCACGGACGGTAGTCGGCCGTCCACGTGCCGGGCGCGTCCCGGTCGTCGCGCCAGTCGGCAACGATGGCGGCCCGTCCTCGCACCGGCTCATCCCAGGGGTGGTAGCGATACTCCGCGTCCTCGCTGAACAAGGCCCCGATCGCATCGGGGTCATAGGTCCGCCAGGCGTCGATGTAGGCGTCGAGCCAGCTGGCGACATCGTCGTGGGTCATGGCGTGGCGCTCCTTGCTCCGGCCGCCGGCGGCGACCAACCTGTAACCGATCATATGCTAGTTACTGGTTACGCTGCAAGCTGACCGTTCGGGCCCCGGGCCCCTTGCCCGATAGGCACCGGCGCAGGCCACCGGCCGCGGCCGTGTGCTGTAATGAGGTTCGATTACGCTCGCCACACGGCAGGAACGCGGGCGACGGCAGGCCGCCCCCGGAACGGAGGATCCGAATGGGCATCAGCGCCGCACCCGGCATGACCAGCCAGGAGATCGTCGCCCTCAACCGCGCCCACACCCTGTTCTCGTGGTCGGTGCAGGGAGCCATCGATCCGATCGCCATCGATCACGCCGAAGGGGTCTACCTCTACACCCCGGAGGGCAAGCGGATCCTCGACTTCAACGCCCAGCTGATGTCGGTGAACATCGGGCACGGTGACCGCCGGGTGATCGACGCGATCAACGAGCAGGCGGCGAAGCTCCAGTTCGTGCAGCCGGCCTTCGCGACCGAGATTCGCGGACGCCTGGGCGCCAAGATGGCCGAGATCATGCCCGGCGATCTCAACAAGGTGTTCTTCACCCTGGGTGGCGCCGAGGCGGTCGAGAACGCGATCAAGCTCGCCCGTCACTACACGGGCCGCTACAAGCTGCTGGCCCGCTACCGCTCGTACCACGGCGCGACCCACGGCGCGATGACGCTCACCGGCGACTATCGCCGCTGGGCCAACGAGCCCGGCCTGGTGGGCGTGGTCCGGTACCCCGACACCCATCGCTGGGGAGAGCCGGAACCCCGTCCCGTGGCGGAGTCGCTCCAGGGCCTCGAGGACGTCATCAGGTACGAGGGCCCGAAGACCATCGCCGCGGTGTTCCTCGAGACGATCGTCGGCACCAACGGCATCCTGATCCCGCCCGACGGCTACCTCGAGGGCGTGCGCGAGATCTGCGACCGCTACGACATCCTGATGGTGTGCGACGAGGTCATGGCCGGATTCGGCCGCACCGGCCGCTGGTTCGCCGTCGATCACTGGGGAGTCGTGCCCGACCTGATGACCATGGCCAAGGGCCTGACCTCGAGCTACCTGCCGCTGGGTGCGGTCGCGATGCGCGACAAGATCTCGGAGGCGATGGAGTCGAAGATGTTCTTCGGCGGCCTCACCTACAGCAGCCACCCGGTGAGCCTCGCCGCCGCCCTGGCGACGATCGGTGTCTACGAGGAGGACGACCTGGTCGGCAACGCGGCGCGGATGGGCGAGGTGATGCGCCGCCACCACGAGCAGCTGGCCGCGAAGCACCCGTCGGTGGGTGCCCACCGAAGCCTGGGCCTGTTCGGGATTCTGGACCTCGTCCGTTCGCGCGAGCCATGGACGCCGATGACGCCGTTCAACGGCACCAGCGACGAGATGAAGGCGATCGGCAAGCACTTCCGCGAGCGCGGTCTGTACACGCTGATGGCCAACAACTCGATCCACACCAACCCGCCGCTGTGCATCAACGAGGAGCAGCTGGCGGAGGGGTTCGAGATCATCGACGAGGCGCTCGACATCGCGGATCAGGCCGTCACCGGCTGAGAGACGCCGGCTCGCCGGGCGTGGCCTCCGGGTTCGGCGGACGCGGTGCCGCCGAGGGCGGCGTCATCGGGCAGTCACGGAGGATCGGGTAGGGTCCCGATCGTGAATGCTTCCGAGCTCGCCGCGCCGCCCTTCCGCCGCGGGGCGGCGCTGCGTGCTCCTCGGGGTCGAGGCTGAGATGGCGGCGCCCGGCCTGCTGGCCGTCGCCTTCATCGCCGGCGCGCTGACCATCCTGGGTCCGTGCTCGCTGCCGATCCTGCCGCTGGTCGTCGGCGCCACCGGGACCGGGCGCGCGGTCCGGGTTGCCGGGGTCCTGGCCGGGTTCGCCTCGACGTTCCTCGCTCACGACCGTCGTCATCTCGGCGTTGCTGGCGGCCATCGGCGTCACGACCCAGCCGTTGCGCCTGGCTGCGGCGGGCGTGTTCGTGATCGCCGGCGTGCTCCTGGTCTGGCCCCGCGCCGCCGACTGGCTGGCACGACACGGTCCGCAGCCAGGCGCGCAGGCGAGCCCGCTCGGGCCACGGGGCGATCTGGCGACCGGGCTGCTGTTCGGAGCCGGGATCGGGTTGCTGTGGGCTCCGTGCGTTGGCCCCCTGATGGCCGGGGTCATCGCCGCGGCCGCGATCGAGGGCCCGACCCCGGGCGGTATCGCCATCGCCACCGCCTACGTGGCCGGTGCCGCGCTCCCGCTGGCGGCGATCGCGCTCGGTGGTCGCTCGCTGGCGTCGAGGCTGGGCAGCGCGGCGCGCGGACTCCGGCTTCGCCAGGCGTACGGCGTGCTGATGATCGTGGCCGGGCTGGTCGTCGCGACCGGGCTCGACCTCCGACTGCAGACTGCGGCTGCCGCCACCTCGGCCGGGGCCGATGAGGTCGCCATGACCGCCGACGGGACGGCCGCCCCGTCGTCAACCGCGGATCCGGTGGTACCGCTCGAGGAGCTGGGTCCGGCGCCCGAGTTCGCCGGGATCACGGCCTGGATCAACAGCCAGCCGCTGACGATGGCGTCGCTGCGGGGCAAGGTCGTGCTGGTCCACTTCTGGACGTTCGGGTGCATCAACTGCATCCACGTCCAGCCGTACGTCAAGGCGTGGTACGACGCATACAAGGACGACGGGTTCGTGGTGGTCGGGATCCATACACCCGAGCTGTCGTTCGAGCGGGACCTGGGCAACGTCCGTCAGGCAGTGGCCGACGACGGCGTGACGTTCCCGGTCGGGTTCGACCCCGCGTTCGACACGTGGCACGCGTATCAGAACCGGTTCTGGCCTGCGTTCTGGTTCGTGGACCGGCAGGGCAACATTCGCCACCTCCACTACGGGGAAGGCGACTACGCGGCATCCGAGGCCGTGATCCGGGAGCTCCTGGCCGAGAGCTGAGCGGCCGGGTCGACACCAGGGCGCTCGTCGTCGAGCCTGCGGGTCAGCGACCGGCCCCGACCGTCACCCGCGCGGCATCGTCCAGCCGCAGCACGATCTCATCGACCAGCTCCCCGGACGTGCCGCGGATGTCGTGCTCGACGCGGACCCGCCGGAAGCCGCACTTCTCGAGGACACGGAGCGAGCCCGTGTTGCTGCTGGCGGCCCGTCCGTACAGCGGGCGCTCCGGAAACCGTTGCAGGAACAGCCGAAGCGCCGATGTGGCGATCCCCCGGCCCCAGAGCTCGCGACCGATCCAGTAGCTGACCTCCGGTCCGTCGAGCTTGGGATCCCGCCAGCGCATGACGCTGCCGGCCACCATGCCGTCGGCCACGACCACTCGGACCGCGGCGCCCGGATCGGCCAGGATCGAGGCCCACTTGGCGTCGAACGCGGCACGGTCCGAGGGCGCGATCGCGCCGAACACGGCGATGCGGTTTGCCTCGGGATCGGCCTGGTAGGCGAACAGCACCGGGAGGTCGTCGGGCCGGACCTCGCGCAGGCTGACCACGGGACCGACGTCCATGTCCTCGTGCCCCGCCTCGATCATCGTCCCTCCTGCGCGCCCCATGCGCGAGGCCGCATCGTCGGTGGCTATGTCGCCGGGGTTGCCGACGGTGCGTCGGCCCGCAAGCGTACCCGCCGCAACAGCTGTGCGTTGGCGGCCACGATGACCGTGGACAGGCTCATGGCAAGCGCGCCCACCGCCATCGGCAGATCGAGCCCCCACGGGACGAGCACGCCGGCCGCCACCGGGATCGCGATCACGTTGTAGGCGGTGGCCCAGACCAGGTTCTGGACCATCTTGGCGTACGTGGCACGGGACAGGAGGATCGCGCCCACCACGTCGCGCGGGTCGCTCCGAACGAGCACGATCCCGGCCGCCTCCACGGCCACGTCCGTGCCCGCCCCGATCGCGATCCCGACGTCGGCGGTCGCCAGCGCTGGCGCATCGTTGACGCCGTCGCCGACCATCGCCACGCGGCGACCACCTGCCTGGAACTCGCGGATCGCATCCGCCTTGTCCGCCGGGAGCACCTCGGCTGCCACCTCGTCGACGGAGAGCCGGCGGGCGACCGATTCGGCGACCGCCCGGGCATCGCCGGTCAGCATCGCCACCCGCACCCCCAGGCCATGGAGCCGCTCGATCGCCTCGGCCGATTCGGGCCGGATCCCGTCCTCCAGGGCCAGCGCTCCGACCAGATCGCCATCGGCCACGACCGTGAGCACCGTCCGGCCCTCGGCCGACCAGGCATCCGACGCGGGGTCGCTCTCCACGCCGAGCTCCGCGAGCAGACGCGGCCCGCCGACGGCGACGGTACGACCATCGGTCCTGGCTCGCGCCCCCCGGCCCGGGAGCGCCTCGAACCCGGTCGCCGCCGGGATCTCGATCGCCCGCGCCTCGGCCGCGGCAACGATCGCACGCCCCAGCGGGTGCTCCGAGTCGGCCTCGACCGCGGCCGCCAGGCGCAGCGTCTCGTCGGGCGCGGACCCGCCGACGTCGGTCACGACGGGCGACCCGGTCGTCAGGGTGCCGGTCTTGTCGAACACGACCAGGTCGAGCGCACGTGCCCGCTCCAGGGCAACCCGCCGTCGCACGAGCAGGCCGTTGCGGGCGCCGATCGAGGTCGAGATCGCGATGACGAGCGGGATCGCAAGACCCAGCGCGTGGGGGCAGGCGATCACGAGGACGGTCGCCGTGCGGGTCAGGGCCCCCTGCGGGTCACCGAGCAGCAGCCACACGAGCATGGTCGTGACGGCCGATGCCACGGCGACGTAGAACAGCAGCGCTGCCGCCCGGTCCGCCAGCGCCTGGGCACGCGACGCGGATGTCTGTGCCTCGGCGACCAGGCGCATGATCCCCGCCAGCGCCGTCTGCTCGCCCGTCGCGTCGATCCGGACCCGGAGCGAGCCGCCCCCGGCGACGGTGCCGGCGACGACGTGATCGCCCTCGGCCTTCGTCACGGGCCGTGATTCGCCGGTCACCAGGGACTCGTCGACATCGGCGGTGCCACCGACCACGGTGCCGTCCACCGGGACCCGGGCGCCGGGCCGGACGAGCACGAGCTGACCGGACTCGAGCGAGCCGATGGCGACGGTCTCGGTTCCCTCGTCGACGATTCGCTCGGCCGTATCGGGGAGCAGCGCGGCGAGCGCGTCAAGCGCTCCGCTGGCCTGCGCGATGGACCGCATCTCCAGCCAGTGACCAAGCAGCATGATCGTGATCAGGCTGGCCAGCTCCCACCAGATCTCGATCTGGAACAGGCCCAGCGTCCCGGCCCAGCTGGTGACGAACGAGACCACGATCGCGAGCGAGATCAGGGTCATCATGCCGGGCTGCCGATGGCCGAGCTCGCCTCCTGCCCCGCGCAGGAACACCTGGCCGCCGTACAGGAACACGGCCGTGCCCAGGATCGGCGGGATCCAATCCGAGCCGGGGAAGGCCGGTGCCGCGTAGCCGAACCAGGCCTGGGGCCCGGGGCTCCAGATCAGCACCGGAACCGTGAGCGCGAGGCTCAGCCAGAAGCGGTCGCGGAACATGGCCACCGAGTGACCGGCGTGCCGATCGTGCTCGGCGCCAGCCACCCCTGCGTTCGCGTGGGTCTCGTGGCCGCCGTGGCGGGGCCGGGATGACGGGGAACTCATACTCCCCCCGAGTATCCGATCCCCGTCAACTCACGTTGTCGGCGGGTGCCCCGTCAGCGGCTCGACAGCTCGATCCCGGCCGCCACGCAGTCCTCGGCAAAGGCCGCCTGCGCCTCTGTGGTCGGGCTCCAGCGGGTGGGGAACGCGACCAGCCGGTCGAGGCCGATGGCGGCCAGCTGGCCGATCAGGTCGACCCGCGCCGAGCCCGCGTCTCGCATGTCCTCGTCGCTCGCGTAGAGCGAGAAGCGCATCGACGCCGGATCACGCCCGGCCGCCTCGCATTTCGCGCGCACATCCGCCATGCGTGCCTCGATCTCGGCGGGCGAGAGGAACACGAAGTTGAGCTCGTCCGCGAACCGGACGGCGAGGCCCGCGGTCCGCTCCCGGCCGTTGCCGCCCACGATCACCGGGATATGCGGCTGGATCCCCTTGGGCACGTTGATGGCGTCGGCGACGTGCGCGTGCTGGCCATCATAGGTGGCGTGCCCCGGCGCCAGCATCCGGGTGATCACCTCGAGATGGTCCTCGAGCTGATCGAGCCGGGTGCGGATCGGGGGGAACCCGTAGCCGTAGGCGAGCCACTCGTCCTCCTTCCAGCCGGCCCCGATGCCGAGCTCGAAGCGACCGCCCGAGATGACATCGATCGTGGACGCGAGCTTCGAGGTCAGGGCGGGGTTCCGAAAGGCCGTGCAGATGACCATGTGCCCGAGCCGGACGCGGCTCGTGAGCGAGGCCAGCGAGGACAAGACCGAGAACGATTCGAGCGTGATCTCATCGGTTGGCTCGGGGACGGTGTGGAAATGGTCGAACACCCACAGTGACTCGAACCCCAGCGCCTCTGCCTGGCGGCTCAGCTCGACCGTGCGCGCCCAGGCAGCAGCGGCGTCCCAGCCGTCGTACTCACCCTTCCACCCCTGCGGTGCCAGCAACCCGACCTGCATCGTGCCTCCCGTCCCATCCGCCTGACTGCGGTTCATCGGTCCCTGTTGACGGTACCCCGAACACGAGGTCGGCGCCGTTGCGCGATCGGGGCTGACGCACCGGTTCTAAGGCTATTGACGGTAGCCATCAAGGCTATGTATCGTAGCGTTCCGGTCGCGGCGGTGACAAGAGCGCAAAGGAGACGGTATCGATGACTCCCCGGCACGATCCGGGACCGGCCGGCCGATGAGCCCGACGCCCGCCAAGACCTCGCACGCGGCCATCATCGCCGCAGGCCGATCGCTGCTCGAGGAGCAGGGTCTCGAGCGGGTCACGATGGCGACGGTGGCCGCGCGGGTGGGCGTCCGACCGCCGTCTCTGTACAAGCACATCCGCGACCGGTCGGCGCTCATCGCGGCGCTGGTCACCGATGCCACCGACGAGTTGGGCGCTGCTCTCAGGGCCGCCGCCGCGGCGGCCGACGACAATCCGGCGATCAAGCTCGCGGCCCTCGCCGAGGCGTTCCGTGCCTTTGCCTCCCGCTCACCGCGGGCGGCCGCGCTGCTGTTCGCCGATCTCGGGGCGGGCGCGGAGCCACCGGTCGAAGCGCTCGCCCGGGCGGCGGAGCCGGTGGTCGAGGTCAGCGCCGCGCTCGCAGGGCCGGACGCTGCGCTGCCCGCCGCCCGCGTGATCACGGCGTTCGCCTACGGGTTCACGAGCATGGAGGCGGCCGGCGCGTTCCGTCTCGGTGGCAACGTGGACGACGCGTTTCGCCTGGGGATCGCCACCCTCGTGCGGGGTCTCGAGCGCGACTGAGCCGCGATGGGCCGTCCCGTCTCCGGCTGAGCGCGACCCGCCTGGCGATGGCTATTCCGGAGGCCGGTATCGACCAGTAGGCTATGACGAATGGGCGATATGACCATCCGACCGGCCTTCAGCACCTGGCCCGCCCTCAACCGGCGACTCCGCGAGGTCGTCGCCGCGATGGACGGCGCGCAGCTGGGGATTCGTCCGTCGCCTGAGCGCTGGCCGCTGTGGGCGACCATCGGCCACCTGGCCTGCCAGCGGGTGTTCTGGCTGTGCGACGTCGCGGGCGAGCCCGGGGCGGATACGACCCCGTTCACCAATGCGGCCTGGGACTGCCCCGGCGACGATGACCTGGAGCACGTGCTCGACGCGCGCGATCTGGCGGCAGCCCTCGACTCGACGTTCGCCATCGTCGAGCGCTGCCTCGACCGCTGGACGCCGGAGATGCTCGACGAGGAGCTCCGTCTCGAGGGCGCCGGGGAGAGCCGGACGTACACCCGCGGCGCGGTGATCCTGCGGGTGCTCAGCCACGACGTCTACCACTGCGCCGAGCTGAACGAGACGCTCAGTGCCCACGGGCTGCCGCCGATCGAGCTGTGGGATTGAGTCAGGGAGTCGCAGGCCCGGGCGTCACCACGCGGCGGGCGGCTCGAAGGCGGGTGGCTCGAATGCCGCGCACAGCATCCCGTAATAGGTGGGCACCTCGTAGCACAGGAGCTCGGGTCGCCACGTCTCGCCGATCGCGCCCAGCAGCATCAGCATCTGCCACCAGCTGTCGGGCATCGCGGCGTCGATGAGCGAGGGAGCGATATCCCGCACAGCGCCCAGGCGGCCTTCGCGGATGAGCGCCACGATCCGCTCGTCGTGCTCGCGGGCGGCCGGATCGAACCCGTACGGCCCGTCGGCGCGGTGGGTATGCGCCTGGTCCGCGCTGGCCACCAGCGCCGCTCGGCGACCGGTCGCGGACACGGCCCGCGCAATGGCAGCGCCCGCTTCGACGTGGACGTCCACCGACAGATCGCGTGCCGGCGCCACGACCACGACCGGGACCGGCGGAACGTGGCGCCCACCGAGGTACCACAGCGGGATCAGGCTGCCCCAGTCCAGCGGCATGACGGCCTCGGTCGGGTCGTTGCCGCCGTAGCTCACGCCCACCGCCGGGACGGCGGCCGCTCGAAGCTCATCGACGATCGCGAGCGCAAGGGGTCGGTCGACAGGGACATCGAGCGCGGTCGCCGGCGCTTCCTCGAGCGCGCCGGCCATCCGTCCGGCGACCGAGACCGCGAGATGGCCCTCGACGTGGAGGCCGTGCGGGGTGAGCACGACGACCACGTCCGGAACGGCACGTTCGAAGCGGCGCCCGAGCTCGGTCATGCCGGCCCGGGTCGCCGCCGCGACGTGGGCATACTCCGGCGGGCACGCCTCGGGGATGGCGAGATCGCCGTGGGGCGCGATGCACGCGTAGACCAGCCCGGCGCCCCCGGAGGCCGAAGGTTTGGTCAAGGCTCGAGGTCGATGTCGGCGGCACCCCATGACGCCGGGTCGATGTCCGCGATCGACTGCGTGAGCGTCCACCGGTGCCCCGCCATGTCGAGCAGGACGGCCTGCCGCTCGCCGTATGCATGGTCCTGGGGCGGGAGAACCAGGCGCGCGCCGGCGGCCGTCGCCCGGGCCATCTGTGCGTCGACGTCGTCCACTCGCAGCATCACCTCGTGGCGGTCATCGGGCGGCGTCTCGTCGTCAGGCGGCTCGGCTCCGTTCACCGACCGGAGCTCGTGGATCACCAGCGCCCCGCCGTCGTGCACGAGCTGCGCCCGGTGGGTGCCGATGCGCAACCGGACGCGAAACCCGAATGCTCGGCACAGCCAGTCCGTGGCGGCTACGACATCGGCGTACTGGAGGACCGGCACGACGCTGCCGGGGGGCGCGGATCGGTTCGGCATCGGCGGTCCTCCCGAGCGGGATCGTGACCGGGGTTTGGTGTGGCAGGTCGTGCGAGCCTACGCCTCGGACCGGAGGCGTGCGCGTCGTTCAGCCCGGCACCGCCAGCAGCCCGAGGTCGCGCATGCTCTCCACCGTCTCCACGAGCGTCGACGCGGCCGGTCGCGGCAGGAACCCCAGCTCCCGCTTCGCCCGGTCGTTGTGGATGGTCAGCGGCGGCAGCTCGTCGCCGGGAGCCTCCTCGAGGGTGATGCGCTCGCCCAGTGCGCCCAGCCCGTCGCGGAGCAGCTGGGCGACGGCGAGGTAGGTCGTCGTCGGGCCGTCGGTGAGCGCGAGGTACCGCTTGCCCGCTGCCTCGGGAGTGGCCATCGCCGCGACGTGGAGCTCGGCGACGTCGCGGACATCGACCAGGCCGAAGCGCTGGCGCGGCACGACGGTCAGCGTGCCCTCGACGAGGGCCTTGAAGAACCTGAGCGACGATCGGAGCTCGGACGTCAGGGTCGGTCCCGCGATGAACGTCGGGTTGATGACCACGAGGTCCAGATCGTCACCCTCGCGTTCGATGAAGTCCCACGCGGCGCGCTCGGCCACGGTCTTGTAGAGCGGGTACGGTGGCAGGCCATCGGCGTGCGGGTCGGTCCAGTCGTCCTCGGTGTAGTCGCGGACACGCTTCGGCGAATAGCCGACCGCCGCGAACGAGGAGGTCAGCACCACTCGCCGGGCTCCGGCGTCCCGGGTCGCGCGCAGCACCCGCAGCGCGCCGGCCCCGGCTGCCTCACCGATCCGTTCAGGGTCGGTCGAGTCAGGCATGGGCGAGGCGAGGTGGTACACGTCGTCGATGCCCGCGAGGGCGTTCGTCCAGCCATCGTCGGTGGTGAGACTCGCGACGACGGCCTCGAGACCGCCAACATCGGCCCCGGCGCGTTGGACCGCTTCGCGCAGGCCGACCTGGCGCTCGCGCGAACGAAGCACGGCGCGGACCTCGGTCCCGCTGCGCAGCAGGTCAGCGATGAGCCAGGTCCCGAGGTAGCCATTGCCGCCGGTCACCAGCGTCCTGCTCATCGCAGCACCGCCTCGAGGCTGGGGAGGATGTCGTCGACCCGCAGCTGCGCCGCAGCCTGGTCGGTCGGGTCACCTCGTTCGCGAGCGTCCCACAGCGCCGCCTTCCGGCGCAGGTACTCGAGATGGACGTGCAGGGTCGCGATCTCGGCCTCGATGCGCTCGGCGTGTTTGAGCAGCAGGTCGCGCTGCTCGCCGGCCGCGGCGTGCCCGAGCTCGCGGTTGGCCTGGTAGGTGCGCATGTCCTCGATGCCGACCCCCATCGCGCGAAGACAGGCCAGCGCCTGCAGCGCATCGAGGTCCTCCTCGCGGTATCGGCGGTGTCCGCTGCTCGGGTCGCGGTCGATCGGGCCGATGAGGCCGACCGCCTCGTAGTAGCGCAGCGTCGGCTCGCTGAGCCGGCTGCGCCGGGAAGCGTCCTGGATCGTCAGAGCTGTCATGCCGACAGCAAACCAGACCTCAAGCGCTTTAAGTCAAGCGCGAAGCTCGAAGCCAAGCGCGATGCTCGCCCGATGGCGCAGACGTGGCCCCGTCGGTCCGAGCGCACTCGCTCGACGCCCGCGTCAGATGATGGCGATCGGGCGCTCGATGGCGAGGTCGGATCGGAAGCGCCGGTCGATGAGCACCCGGAGGACGTAGCTGTTCTCGAGCCCAACGCCGTCGAACGAGGGCGGCAGACCGCCGGCGAGCACGCCGAGATCCACGGTCATGCCGGCTCGCAGCTCGGCGCCCGTCGCCGGCACCGAGGCGATGACGCCCTCGACGCCGTTGGGCGCGTTGGTACGGCGATGAAGCTCGACCCTGGCCTTGCCGTCCGAGGCCCCGGGCCAGGCAACCTGCACGGTCAGGCTCGATCCCGCCCGCACCGGCTTGTCGCCCGCGACCCCGATCGTGGCGCCACCCTGCAGGGCGACGACATCGAGCATCGCCAGGCCGCCCTGCCGGCCCACACCCGCCCGGATGAGGTCGGGGTTCTGGAGCACGTTGAGCGGGACCGCCAGCCAGCTGTCTCCGCGCATGGCGACGTCCCAGCGTGCCTCGATCGCCCAGGCCACGATCGCCTCCCCGAGATGAGCGGTCGGCGGCCCGAGGCGCGGGGCCGGCAGCTGGAAATCGGTCTCGAAGGCCTGCCCGGCTGCCAGATCCGCCGGGAGGACGGGCTCGGTGAACGGGAGCGTGTCGAACAGGGTGCCGTTGGCTTCGACCCATGACTCGGTCACGGTGTGCCGGCTGTCGCCGAAGCCCTCCTCGTGGGACTCGCTCTCCTGGCGCTCGAGCAGCTTCAGCCCGACCAGGCGCAGCACGGCGGCGCGGGCGCGGACATCTCCCTGTGCCCGCATCGACAGGTGCCCGCGCAGCACCCCGCCGACCACCACGGGCTCGTCGAGCCTGATCTCGCCTGTGACCGCCCCGGCCTGAGGGGTCACGAGGTCGGGGACGCTGATCGCGTGGAGCGGGTGCGAGCCGTCAGGCCCGGCGAGGGCGTGACCGTTGCGGGCGTTGAACGGCGCCGGGCACGAGCCCGAGTGGATGGTCATCTCGGTGGCTGGCTGGTAGTGACGGACGAAGCCTTCGTATCGTAGCCGCACATCTCCTGCTGAGAACGAAACGACTGTGGCGTCGCGCGTCGCTTCGAGGTTACGCGCTGCTACCAGGCATGAACCGAGCTCGCACCGTCAATCCACTTGTAGAGCGCGGGCGAAACGCCGATCCGATCCGCGACGCGAGTCGCACAACAGAGCTCGGCATCCGCCGGCAGCCGTTGTTTCCTGGATGGGTTCAGTTGGACAGCAGGCTGAGGTTGGCGAGGTCGCCGCCACACGTACATGAGCGCCTTCGCCTACTCGCGGCTGTCTGACGCATGGCTGGTCGTCATGACCCCATGGGTTCCCATCCTGCTCGCAGTCGCGGCCGCGCTCATCTGGGTCACGGCGGTCGCGCGGAGCCGGCGGCAGGCATCAGGCATCGGGCCCGTCGGAAGGCCGCAGGCGGCAGGCTGACCTCGGGCTCGTCCGGCTCCGAAACCTCACCAGACGCGTGACCCTGAACCGCGCCTCCGCGATGCCGACGCTGAGCACCTCCGCCTGGGCGCTATAGGCGTTTGGTCGACGGTCCCGATCGGCCTCCCGCGCGCCTGCGGCAAGAGCGCGATCGACGCCTTGACCGGACATCGTCCCGCGTCGGTCCCCGCGAGGGTGATCAGGTGCGGCCCGGCGAGCCCTCGACCTCCCCGGCGCAGCGCTCGCACGTGCCGTAGAAGTCGAGCTCGTGCGAGGCGATGCGGAACCCAGCCGGCGCCTCCCATGCGGCCGCCGGGCAGGCGTCCACCCGCAGGACCCGTCCGCATCGCGTGCAGATGGCGTGGTCGTGGTGGTCGCCGCCGCAGTAGGCGTAGCCGATCGCGCCTGAGGCGAGCTCGGCTCGCTTGAGACGGCCGGCCGCGTCGAGCCGCTCGAGGGTCCGGTAGACGGTGGCGAGGCTCGTCGAGGGCGCCGACGTTCGCGCCGCGGCGAGGAGCTGCTCAGGGGTCTGGAGCCGGTCGGCCTGGAGGAGCGCGCCGACGATCGAGCGTCGCGGGCCCGTGGCCACGCCGCCGACCGCGGTCAGAGCGTCCGTCGTGCGGGCATCAGCCGGGCCGGCGCCCACCGCCGACGCGTGGCGGCGTCCGCTCATCCTGCGTCCGTCGCGGCCGGGGGAAGGAGCCGGACCCGCCGGATCGCCCGGACGAAGCTGCCCGCGGCGATCACAGCCACGATGACTGCGACGAGGACGAGCCCGGCGTTGATGGCGTCGAGGTTGGGGACCCCGATCCCGGTGGACAGGCCGGTGTCGAGCGTGTTGGCGACGCCGGGCAGGAGCAAGGACACGAGGCCCCACCCGGCAAACAGAAGGCCACCGTAGAGAAGCGTGTTGCCGGCAACGGCGCGCGAGACGTAGCTCAGGGCCGCTGCGCCAAGGTCCCGCGCCCGCATCCACGCACCCAGCGCCGCGCCCGCCAGCACCTGGACCAGCATCGTGCCCAGCCCGAACAGGAGGCCCGGCAGGAAGGCCACGGCGGCGTTCGGCATGGCCGGCGCGAGGGCCGTGTAGATGATGATCGCGAACGCACCGGTACCCCAGCCGGCCACGAAGCCGTGCACCAGCGTCATACGAACCGGGATCGGCCGGTCGTCCGTGGCCGGCATGCCATCGGTCCCATCATGCCGGCCCACACGCACGACCCGGTGGAGGAAGCCCTCCAGGCCTTCGGTGAGGTGGAGCTCGCGTCCAAGGCGCAGGATGTACAGCCCGGATACCGCCATCACGATCCCGACCAGCAGGTCGATCCACGAGTTGAGGGTGCCGCTGGCAAGGATCGGTGCCAGAGCCAGGAACGCCAGCTCCGACGCGATGGCGCGCTGGGTCGCGAAGGCTGCCGAGAACAAGAGACCGGCCTTCATGCCTTGCCTGCCTGATGCCGCCCCGATCGCGTAGCTCACGGTGATGGGCCAGGTGTGCTCGTCTGGCGTGATTCCGTGGAGGACGCCCAGGAGAAACGAGACGGCGAGGATGCCGAGCACGCCGGCCCCTGTTCCGGCGGCGATGAGAGAGGCGGTCATCGGTGCGGGCTTTCGGGTGGATTGAGAATGAGTCGCATTCGCTGTGAGCAGTGTGCTCGTCTCCCGCCAGCCTGTCAACCTCTGGAGCGCGCGGCAATCGCCCGTCTCCTGGATCATTCCGGCGGCTCGCAGGCCTCACCATGGGGGAGGCGCGAACGCCGGATCCAGCGGGCGAGCGGCGGCGGGCGAGCGTGCGGGCGGCGCGCGCGGCGGCGGCGGGGGCGACCCGGGTCAGCCGGGGTTGCCGGTCCCGAACTGGCGATCGCCGGCATCGCCCAGCCCGGGCATGATGTAGCCCTTGTCGTTGAGCTGCCGGTCGAGCGCGGCGGTGTAGATCTCGACCTCGGGGTGGGCGGACAGCACGGCCTCGACGCCCTCGGGCGCCGCGATCAGGTTGACGAGCTTGATCCGGACGGCGCCCCAGCGCTTGAGGACCTCGATCGCGGCCGTCGCCGAGCCACCGGTGGCAAGCATCGGATCGAGGATCAGGCACAGATCGATGCTGGTCGTGTCGGGCAGCTTGTTGTAGTACTCGACCGGACGCAGGGTGCGCTCATCGCGGAACAGGCCCAGGTGCCACACCTCGGCGGTGGGCATCAGCTCCAGCATCGCGTCGACCATGCCCAGGCCCGCACGCAGGATGGGGATCAGGCCGATCCGGTCGGCGAGCTCCTCGCCGCCCATCGTCTCGAGCGGCGTCCGTACGTCGAGCGGTCGCGTGCGTGCGTCCGCCAGCGCCTCGTAGCCCAGGAGCCACGACAGCTCGCGGACGACCTCTCGGAACTTCTTGGGCTCGGTCGCCTCGTCGCGCAGGATGCCGAGCTTGTGGCGCACCGCGGGGTGCTGCGACACATGGAGGTTGGGCCAGCTTGCCACGGGGTCCCTCGCAGTTCTGATCCGATCGGGCGGGCAGGTCGCCGACGAGCGGGCGCCTGTCGGGTCGCGGTCGAATCCGATCTCGCGCCGCAGCGCGCCGACTTCCGTCGCCACACGCGGGCGAGGTCGGTGGGCCCGTGAGGCCCGGTGCCGCGCGCCCGGTGCAGGCGTCCCGGTGCAGGCGTCCCGGTGCAGGCGTCCCGGTGCAGTGGTCCCGGTGCCCGAACGCACCACCACCCTCACCGTACCGGGGGACGCGGGTCCGCCGCGGATACCGGGCCGCGTTATGCTCGGGGTCCATGGCTGTCCGCTCCACGACCAGGTCCGCCACCACCAGCGACGTCAGCGGGACCGGGCGTGCTCCATCGCGTCCCGGCTCTCGCGGGCGCCAGGCTCGGTGGTCCGTGCCGCCCGTGCTCGTTCGCCAGACGCGGAACGGGATCGTCGAGTCCGTCCATCGCGGCGACATCGTCGAGGTCGATGCCGCGGGCCGGATGCTGCGGGTCCTGGGCGACCCGGATCGGATCGTCTACCTGCGCTCCACGGTGAAGCCGCTGGGGCTCGTCGCCCTGCTGCGGGCAGGCGGACAACAGGAGTTCGACCTCACCTCGGACGAGATCGCCGTGATGGCGGCGAGCCATTCGGGAGAGGACGTCCACGTGCGGACGATCCAGGGCCTGTACCGGCGGGTGGGCATCACGCAGGCGATGCTCGCGTGCGGGGCCGAGGGCATGCCGCTCGACGCCATGACCGCCGCCCGACTCGCGCGTGACGGCGAGCATCCCGGTCCGCTGCGTCACATGTGCTCGGGTCAGCATTCGGCGCTGATCCTGCTGGCCAAGCTCGGCGGCTGGGACCTCGAGACGTACTGGCAGGCGGAGCATCCGGCGCAGCTCGCCTACCGCGACGGCGTGGCGGCCGCCTACGGCGTGGCACCCGCGTCGGTGCGCACCGCGATCGATGGCTGCGGCGTGCTCACGTATGCGTTCCCGCTGCGCGAGGTTGCCCGCGCCTACGCGATCCTCGCGGACCCTGAGGCGCTCCCCGATGGCGATCCGCGGGCAGCGCTGGCGCGACACCTGGTCACGATCCGCGATGCGATGCTCGCGCATCCCGTGCTGGTCGCGGGGAACCGCGATCGCCTCGATACGTCGCTGATGAAGGCCGCGGACGGGCGAGTCGTGAGCAAGAGCGGGATGGAGGCGCTGCGCGGGATCGGCATCCTGCGTGGTCCGCGTGGCAACGGCGCCGAGCAGCCGGCATCCGGCATGGCGATCAAGATCGAGGACGGTGACGGCTACGACCGGGGGACGTGGGCCGCGTCGGTCGAGGCGCTGCGTCAGGCCGGGGTGCTCGACGGGCAGCCGCTCCGGGCGCTCGCGCGCTACCACCGTCCCCAGTACCTCGACCCGCACGGGCGTACGAGCGCGGAGGCCGTGGCGGCCTTCGATCTCGCGCCGGTGGGCGAGCTCACCGGCTGACGGCCGGCGAGCCGACCGGCCGGCGAGAGGATCCGCGTCCCGATGGCGTCCCAGGGAGATCCGTACCGGATCCTGGGCGTGATGCCCGGGGCGTCGCTCAACGAGATTCGGTCCGCCTACCGGCGGCTCGCGAAGAAGTACCACCCGGACGCGGCGGGCGAGCGGGCGGTGACACGGTTCCTGGCCATCCAGGCGGCGTATGAGCGGCTGGTCGACGGGGACGGGCGGCTCCGGTCGATGAGCGATGGACGAGGAACCGCGGCGGGCCGGGAGGCCACCGAGCCATGGCGCGCCGACCCGACTCGGGCCCGGGCATCACGCGACGCCTGGCGAGCACGGCGGGCCGGGCAGCGCCACGGTGCAGAACCGGGCACGGGCGCCGACCGCCCGACGGGTCCGGAAGGCGCGCCGCGGCGAGGCGGTCAGCGACCCGATGATTCCGCGCGGCGGGGGACAGGGGCGACGACAGGCTCCACGCCCCGGCAAGACGGCTCGACCGAGGGCCGGGGCGCGCGGCGTGGCACGCGCAAGGCCACGCCAGGATCCACCACCTACGACGAGGCCGCCGACGGCGTGCGCGATCCCGAGTGGGACGGCGGGTCCTGGTACGGACCCTCCCTGCGCACCTACTGGACGATCAACCCCCGGGAATACGCGGATCCGCGCAAGCACGGCCCCGAGTACCAGGCCAGGGCGCGGCGCGCACGAGCCGGCGTCGCCACCGATGACCGCGCTCGAGCCCCGGGCTCCGAACCGGACGCGCCCGATTCCGGCGCAGGTACGGCCGCAGGTACGACGACGGCCGCAGGTACGACGACGGCCGCAGGCGATGCGGCGAGCCAGGGCGCATCCTGGACCTACGCGGCGGATGAGGCCGGCGAACACGGGCGTCCCGATCCATTCGGACAGAACGTCGCCGGTGACGTGAGCGGAGCCACCTGGACGTCCCCGTCGGATGCGACCGCGGCATCCGCCTCACCCGCCCGTCCGCGTCCCAGCGAGGCCGAGCCGATCCTGCCGGACCTCGAGTCGCTCGTCCGTCGCGTCGGGCCCCGCAACCTGCTCGCGCTCAGCCGGCGACCGGGCTGGCGATGGCGGCTGCTGGTGGCCGCGACCGGCTGGCCGCCGATCGGCCTCGCCGTTGGCACGCTGCTGACCTCGGTCACCGGTTGTGCCGAGTTCGCCGCCTCGTGCCCGGCCCCCGTCCCGACCATCGCGATGCTCCTCCAGCCCCTCATCGTCGTCGCCCTGGTGCTGGCGCCGCCGGCCGCGGCGTTGGCGGCGTTCGGGTCCATCGTCGGCCTGGGGGCCGCCGTGCCCCTGGCTGCCGTCCTGGCGGTCGGCTCGGGTCCCGACGGGCGTGCCGGAGCGCCGGTCCTCGGGGTGCTGGTCGCCACCGCCTACCTGGTTGCGCTGGTTTCCGGCACGATCGCGCTGTGGCGCCCGCGGCGCGGGCCGTAGACTCGGGTGGTCATGCAGCGCCGCCACGATCCGGACGACATCTCGGCCGCCGCCCAGGAGTACCTCCTGGCGTTGCGGGTGATGGGCTCGGATGGGCGCGTGGCGACCGCGGCTCAGCTCGGGCGGCACGTGGGCGTCAGCACCCAGGCCGCCAGCGAGATGTGTCGGCGGCTGGCGGCTGACGGGTTGGTTGGGCAGGCATCGGGGCGCGGCCTGGTCCTCACGAGCGCCGGTCGCACCGCGGCGGATGGAATCTTCCGCCGGCACGCCCTCCTGGAGTGGCTGCTGACCTCGATCATCGGCCTGAGCTGGGCCGAGAGCGATGTCGAGGCGATGCGCCTCCAGGGCGCGCTGTCGCCGCGCGTCGAGGTTCGCCTGGACGAGCTGCTGGGACATCCGGAGACCTGCCCGCACGGCAACCCGATCGACCTCGCCGCCGCACATCGCAGGCCGGCCGGGACGCCCCTGTCGGACATGGAATCGGGCTCGAAGGCGACCGTATACCGGATCACCGAGGAGGCCGAGGAGGACGCCGGGCTGCTGTCCTACCTCGAGGCGCGGGCCCTCACGCCGGGCTCGGAGGTGACGATCCTGTCCCGGTCGGAATCGCTCGACTCGCTCACGCTGGAAGGCCCCCGCGGCCTGGCGACACTGGGGCTGCGCCCCGCTTCGCTGATCCGGGTGCTGCCCGGCAAGGCCGATCCGGCGCTGTTCCACCGGGTCCCGGTGCCCGGCGCCACCGGCTGAGCTCGGCCGCCGTTCTCCGGACGGCCACCGCGCCCGGTTCCACCGCGCCGCCCATCGGCCGCGCCGCCCGCTTCCGCCGTCCCGGTTCCGCCACCGGCTGAGCTCGGCCGCCGTTCTCCGGACGGCCACCGCGCCCGGTTCCACCGCGCCGCCCATCGGCCGCGCCCCCGCTTCCGCCGTCCCGGTTCCGCCGTCCCGGTTCCGCCGTCCCGGTTCGCCGCCCGACCTATCACGGCCCCGCCCATCGGCCGCGCCCGCTTCCGCCGGTTCGCCCTCCTGAGCGTTCGGCCGGTTCCCTCGTCGTGCCAGCCCTTTGATACCTGCCAGGTCTAGGTGGCCACGCAGACGCTGACAGCGACGGGCTTCCGTTGCGGGGCGCCCCCAACCGGGCGATTCTCATACCTGGGACGCATACGATGACGCCGGATCGCGGTTGCCTCGCCGGGGATCGCGGTGCCGGCGATGAGGGAGGACCCGCCGGACCTGGGGATCGCGACCCGCTAAACCTGTCAGGTATGCGGCGCCCTCGCCGGCGGCAGCGCCATCGCCGGAAGCGGCCGCCCTCGCTGGCGGCAGCGCCATCGCCGGACGCGGCCGCCCTCACCGACAACGCCTGACCGACAGCAGCCGCCCTCACCGGCGGCAGCGCCTCACCGGACGCAGCCGCCCTGACCGGCCGCGGCGGCCTCGCCGGAAGCAGCGGCCTCATCGACAGCGCCCCACCCGGACGCAGCCCCTCACGGCGGCACCCGCCCTCGCCTCCACCAACCCGGCGGAGGCAGCGAACGCGGATGAATCGGCGCGGGAACGCCCATACAATCGATCCATGTCCGCCGATACCCGCGTGCGCATCGCGCCCAGCCCCACCGGCCCCCTGCACATCGGCACGGCGCGCACGGCGCTGTTCAACTACCTGTTCGCCCGCCATGTCGGGGGCACCTTCGTGCTTCGTCTCGAGGACACCGACGTCGCGCGCAGCACCGTGGGCTACGAGAAGGACATCCTCGACGGCCTCCACTGGCTGGGGATCGCGTGGGACGAGGGTCCGGGTGTGGCCGGCGTGGAGGAGGCGGGTCCCTACGCTCCGTATCGCCAGATGCAGCGACTTGACCGATATGCCGAGGCGGCCGCGCAGCTGCTGGCCGCGGACCGCGCCTACCCCTGCTATTGCACGGCCGAGGAGCTCGCGGCGGACCGTCGAGCACAGGAGGCCGCCCACCAGCCGGTTCGATATGCAGGCCGCTGCGCGGGTCTCACCGCCGCGGAGCGCGCCGAGCGCGAGGCCGAGGGCCGCCGTCCCGCGACGAGGTTCCGCGTCCGAGCCGGTGTCGTCGGCTGGAACGATCTCGTCCGCGACCGGGTCGAGATCGATACCGCCAACCTGGGCGGCGACTTCGTGATCGTGCGCGCCGACGGTACGCCGCTGTATCACTTCACGGTGGTGGTCGACGACGCCGCGATGGAGATCAGCCACGTGATCCGGGGCGAGGACCACGTGAGCAACACGCCCAAGCACATCCTGCTGTTCGAGGCGTTGGGTCACGAGCCGCCGATGTTCGCCCACCTGCCGCTGATCCTCAACCCCGACGGCTCCAAGATGAGCAAGCGCAAGGCACAGACGGCGGTCAGCGACTACATCGCCCAGGGCTTCGTGAAGGAGGCGCTCGTCAACTACCTCGCGTACCTCGGCTGGTCGCCGGGCACCGAGGACGACGTCCTGTCGCTGGCCGACATCGAGCAGCGGTTCGAGCTGGACAAGGTCCAGAAGGGAGGCGCCCGGTTCGATCGTGAGCGCCTCGAGTGGCTCAACGGCCAGTGGATCCGGCGGCTCGACGATGACGACCTGGTCGAGCGGCTGGCGCCGTTCATCGAGGCGGCGAAGGCCGCCGGCCAGATCGACCGGCTGCCGTCATCCGGCGAGGTCCGGGCGCTGTTGCCGATCGTTCGCGAGCGGCTGCCGACCCTGGCCGCGATCGTCGACCTGGTCGGCTACCTGTGGGTTGACGCGCTCGACGTCGATCCGGCGGCGATCCCGCCCCGACGCTGGGACGTGGTGACGGCACGCGACGGGCTGACGGCCGCACGCGAGATCCTCGCGGCGCACGATGCGGTGACCTGGGAGGCCGACGAGCTGGAGCCACCGCTCCGCTCGCTGGTCGAGCGACGCGGCTGGAAGGCGGGCGATCTGTTCATGGCGATCCGCGTTGCGACCACGGGCCGGACCGCCACGCCGCCCCTGTTCGACACGCTGGTCGCGCTGGGTCGGGAGCGGACGCTGACCCGGCTGGACGCGGCGATCGAGGGTCTGGACACCCTCGTCGCGCGGTGACCGCCGATGGGGCACGGAGCGGGTCGGGCAGCGTGAACACAGCGTTAACAGCCCCCGGGCACCCTGTGCGCTGAATGGCACGCACGATCCTCGTCGTGGACGACGAGACCACCCTCCGGGAGACGCTGGTCGAGGCCCTCGAGTCCGAGGGATACCGGGCCATCCCGGCCGCGGACGGCCGCGAGGCGCTGACCCGCTTCCGTGCGGATCGGCCGGATCTGGTGCTGCTGGACCTCATGCTCCCGGAGCTGTCCGGGGTCGAGGTGTGCCGCATCCTGCGTGCCGAGTCGGCGGTCCCGATCGTGATGCTGACGGCGAAGGATTCGGAGGTCGACAAGGTG
The DNA here is from genome assembly GCA_963734995.1 of uncultured Chloroflexia bacterium. Lineage (GTDB taxonomy): Bacteria > Chloroflexota > Limnocylindria > Limnocylindrales > CSP1-4 > CAIXZV01. The sequence goes on along the minus strand of CAVTJD010000010.1, from coordinate 29,973 downwards.
GTCGGCCTCGAGCTGGGTGCCGACGACTATGTCACCAAGCCGTTCAGCCTGCGCGAGCTGACCGCGCGGATCCGGGCGATCTTCCGGCGGGCGGAGCAGACCGCGACGACGGAGACGCCGCCGGCGATCGACCTCGGCCGGGTCCAGGTCGACCTCGCCGGTCACCGGCTGCTGCGCGACGGCGCGACGCTGCCGGTCAAGCCCAAGGCGTTCGAGCTGCTGGCGTTCCTGCTCCGCCATCCGGGCCAGGTGTTCACGCGTGACCAGCTGCTGGAGCACGTCTGGGGGTACGACTACGCCGGCGAGTCGCGCACGGTGGACGTGCACATCCACTGGCTGCGTGCGGAGATCGAATTGGACCCGGCGACGCCGGCCTATCTGCACACGGTCCGCGGCGTGGGCTACGTCTTCCGCCGACCCGGCTGACCTGCCACCATGACCGGATGACGTCCCGCAGCATCGGCCTGCCCGGCCGCATTCACGACTACGTCCTGCGGTGGGGGTTCGAGGAGCCGGCAGTTCTCGCCCGGTTGCGCGAGGAGAACGCTCGCCATCCACGCGCCTCGATGCAGATCTCCCCAGAGCAGGGCGCCGTGCTGGGGCTGCTGGTCGAGCTGCTTGGCGCGCGGCGATGCCTCGAGATCGGCACCTTCACCGGGTACTCGTCGCTGGCGGTGGCGCTGGCGATGCCCGACGACGGGACGATCGTGTGCTGCGACGTGTCGGACGAGTACACCAGCGTGGCGCGCGGCTACTGGGTCGAGGCCGGCGTGGACCACAAGGTGGATCTGCGCCTGGGGCCGGCGCTGGGGACGCTCGACGCGCTGCTGGCGGAGGGCGCCAGGGGCACGTTCGACCTCGCGTTCATCGACGCCGACAAGCCGGCCTATCCCGACTACTGGGAGCGGTGCCTCGAGCTCGTGCGCCCGGGCGGCGTGATCGCGTTGGACAACGTCCTGTGGGGCGGGCAGGTCGCGGATCCATCGGCCCGCGACGCGAGCACGACCGCGCTGCGCCTTGTCAACGAGCGTGTCCACGACGATCCGCGCGTGCGCCATGTCCTGCTCCCGATCGCGGATGGGATGACGATCGCCCGAAAGCGATAGGGCGCGACGCGCCGGCGACAGGCAGGCACGCGTCGGGCGACAGACGCGCGTCGGGCGACAAGTCTGCGCCCGGCGACAGGCACGCGTCGGGCGGGCTTCTGCCCAGTGCCGGAATTGCTGTCGCAGGGACAGGGGCCGACTGGCGCTAGCTCTTGGCCAGGATCCGCTCGATCACCTCGGCCGCATCCTCCGCGGCATCGATGGTGTCCTCGAGCTCCTTGAACAGGTCGCGCTTCTTGATCACCTCGAGCGGGTCGGTGCCGTCATGGAACAGGCGCCCGATCGCCGCCCGCGACAGCCCGTCCGCCTCGTGCTCGAGATCGTGGACGGTCGCCAGGTGGGTGTTGAGACCCTTGCCGCGCTCCAGCTTGGTGAGCGCCTCGAGCAGCTGGGCTGCCTGCGCCGCCAGGATCCCGACCAGGCGACGCGCCTCATCGCCCGGCTGGTCGATGCGGTAGATCACGAACGTCTCGGCCGATGCCTGGATCCCGTCGAGCACGTCATCGAGGTGGATCGCGAGCTCGTGGATGTCCTCGCGATCGAACGGCGTGATGAAGCTGCGCTCCAGCCTGACAGCGATCTCCGCGTCGATCTGGTCGCCCCGCTTCTCGAGGGCCTGGATCTCCGCCACCCGCTCGTCCAGCCGGTCGTAGCTGCCGACCATGACCTCGAGCTGCCGGGCGGCCTCGAGCAGGTTCTCGCCGTCCTTGATGAACAGGTCGAAAAACTTCTCGTCGCGGGGGATCAGGCGGACCATCTCGGACCTCCGGTGGCGGTGGTGGTCGGTCGGGTGGGGGAGCCGGCGCGGCCAGCCGGCAGCGGCTGCCGAAACCGAACCCGGCCACGGTGGGAGCCTGTGGTTTGCGATTGTGTCGCGGTCATCGCATGCCGATCGCGTTGAGCACGATCCAGGTAGCGGCACCCACCAGCCCGGCGGCCGGGATCGTGAGCACCCAGGCCACCACGATCCGGCGCGCGACACCCCATCGGACGCCGCGCACCCCGCGGCTTGCGCCGACGCCCATGATCGCGCTCGAGATCACGTGCGTGGTCGACACCGGCATGCCCAGGTGGGCCGTGGTGAGCAGCACCGTGGCCGCCGTCGTCTCGGCGGCGAAGCCGTGGATCGGCTCGAGCTCGACCACACGGTGGCCCATCGTGTGCATGATCCGCCAGCCACCGATCGCGGTGCCCAGCGAGATGGCGCTGGCCGAGATGACGATGACCCAGGGCGGGACGTCGACGGTCGGGATGACCCCGGCCGAGAACAGCGCGAGCGTGATGATGCCCATCGTCTTCTGGGCGTCATTCGATCCGTGCGCGAATGCCATGTACCCGGCCGAGAACACCTGGAGGCGCCGGAACGCCGCTCCCAGCGGTTTGCGGGCCGCGTTGCGGAAGATCCAGGTCAGGGCGACCATCAGGATGAGCGCCCCGGTGAACCCTGCGATCGGCGACGTCACCAGCGGCACCAGCACCTTGCTGTAGATCCCGTCGAGCTTGAGCGCGCCGAACCCGACCGCCACGATCGTGGCCCCCATCAGGCCGCCGATCAGGGCATGGCTGCTCGAGCTCGGCAGGCCCAGCCACCAGGTGATCAGGTTCCAGGCGATGGCGCCGATGAGTGCAGCCGCGACCACCGCCTGGGTCGTCGTCTGCTCGTCGACGAGGCCCGCTCCGATCGTCTTGGCGACGGCCGTGCCGGCGAAGGCGCCGATGAAGTTGAACGCGGTCGCCATGAGCAGCGCGTACTGCGGCCGCAGCGCACGCGTGGCAACGGAGGTGGCGATGGCGTTCGCCGTGTCGTGGAAGCCGTTGATGTAGTCGAACACCACGGCGAGGACGACGACGGCGAGCAGCGTCGGGGTGAACTGCTCGATGAGAGGGCGCCTCGGGAATTTGGGGCTGGCCGCCGGCTCGGACCGATCGGCTGAGGACAGCATAGCGAGCCCTCGGGCCGGTCGTTAAGGTGCCGGTGCACCCGCTTGTTAACGTGCCGATGCACCCACGTTCACGGGCGACCGGCACCGTGGGGGTATGCCGAATGGCGCTCGCTCCGGACCGGGACCCGGCTCGTCCCCGGCCGACGGCGCTCCGGCATGCACGGGTCCGCTCCCGTCCGGGCTGCTCCTCCGCTCGGGCGGGAGTGACGGCCCCCTCACGCCATTCCGCCACGATGACGGCCCCCCGACGGAGCTCCGCCACGATGACGGCCCCCCGACGGAGCTCCGCCACGATGACGGCCCCCCCGACGAAGCCGCCGTTCGTGCCGGACGTGAGCGGCGATGACGAAGTCGCGTCGCGAGGTGGGCTACGCTTGGCCCGGCGCCATCCGACCGGCGGCCTCCCGAACCCCGACCGGTCGCCCGGCATCGACTGGAGGCAACGCATGAACCCCACCCGGCTCCTCGCCCGCACCGGCCAGAGCCTGTGGCTCGACAACATCACACGCGGGATGCTCGACGACGGAACGCTCGCCCGCTATATCGACGAGCTCGCGGTCACCGGGCTCACCTCGAACCCGACGATCTACGACAAGGCCATCGGCGGCTCGGACGCGTACGACGCGGACATCCGGGCCGGCGTGGAGCAGGGCTCCGCGCCAGAAGAGGTGTTCTTCGGGCTGGCGCTCGATGACCTGCGCCGGGCGGCCGACCAGTTCGCGCCGATCCATGAGCGCACGGACGGGGTCGATGGCTTCGTGTCGCTCGAGGTGTCCCCGCTGCTCGCCTACGACGCCGCGAAGACGCACGCAGAGGCGGTGCGGCTCCATGGGCTCGGTGGCCGGGCGAACCTGTTCATCAAGATCCCGGGAACGCCCGAGGGCCTGGGGGCGATCGAGGACACGATCGCGGCCGGGGTGCCCGTGAACGTCACCCTCCTGTTCTCGATGTCGCAGTACCGCGCGTGCATGGAGGCCTACACCCGCGGGATCGAGCGGCGCGTGGAAGCCGGGCTATCGCCCGCTATCGCGTCGGTTGCCTCGGTGTTCGTGAGCCGGTTCGACCCGGCTGTGGCCGACCGGGTGCCCGCCGACCTGAAGAACCAGCTGGGCGTGGCGATCGGGCGCAAGGCGTATGCCGAGTACCGGGCGTTCTTCTCGACCGACCGCTGGCTGCGGCTGATGAACGAGGGTGCGCGGCCGCAGCGGCTGCTGTTCGCGAGCACCGGGACCAAGGACCCGGCCGCGTCGGACACGCTCTACGTGTCGGGCCTGATCGCGCCGTATACGGTGGACACGACGCCCGAGCCCACGCTGCTGGCGTTCGCGGACCACGGCGTCGTCGACGGCGTGCTGTCGCCTGATCCGGCCGATGTGGATGCGCTGCTCGCGCGGTTCGAGGCGGCAGGGGTGGACGCCGAGGCCGTCGGTGCCGAGCTCCAGGTCAAGGGCGCGGAGTCCTTCGTCAAGTCCTGGGAGTCGCTGCTCGCGCGGATCGAGGAGAAGGCCGGAACGATGGCCGCGACCCGCTGAGGTCGCGGCGGCGGGTCGCCCGCCTGCTGCGCGCCCGCAACGGGTGGCTGGAACGCCGCCCGGACTGGAATGGCGGTTCGGCCCGGAACGCTGCCCGGATTGGAGCGGCGACCCGGCCCGGAACGCTGCCCGGATTGGAACGGCGACCCGGCCCGGAACGCTGCCCGGATTGGAACGGCGACCCGGCCCGGAACGCTGCCCGGATTGGAACGGCGACCCGGATTGGACGGCGACCCGGCACGGAAAGCCGCCCCGGCACGGAACGGCGACCCGGCACGGAACGCCGACCCGATGACGGCGACCCGGATTGGAGCGGCGACCCGGCCCGGAACGCTGCCCGGCCTGGAACGCGAGGCGTTCCCTACAGCGGTCGCGAGCCTCGGGCAGACATTGCTGGCTCGCAGGGCGTTCCGGTCAGCCGCCCAACGCCCCGCGTGGGACGCCAGGCGTTCCACCTGGGGATTCTGGCGCCGCCCGACCGCCCGAGGGAACGCGCGGCGATCCAAACGCTGCGACGGGGCCAGCGCCCGCCCGACCGAGGAGCACCGCGCCGCCCGACCGCCCGAAGGAACGCGCGGCGATCCAAACGCTGCGACGGGGCCAGCGCCCGCCCGACCGAGGAGCACCGCGCCGCCCGACCGCCCGAGGGAACGCGCGGCGATCCAAACGCTGCGACGGGGCCAGCGCCCGCCCGACCGAGGAGCACCGCGCCGCCCGACCGCCCGCAGGAACGCGCGGCGATCCAAACGCTGCGACGGCGGTCCGGAACGCCGCCCGACCGAGGAGCACCGCGCCGCACGCCCGCACGCACACAGACACGCACATACGTCCGCACGCCGCTCGTGTCTGCCCGCCACCGGTATCCTTCGCGCCATGCGCCTGTCTGAGCTGTTCTTCACCACGCTCCGCGACGATCCCTCGGAAGCGGAGATGCCGTCGCACCGGCTGCTGCTCCGGGCGGGCTACGTCCGCCAGCTCGGGGCCGGCATCTATTCGCTGCTGCCGCTCGGGTTCCGCGTGACCAAGCGCGTGGAGCAGGTCATCCGCGAGGAGCTCAACGCCATCGGCGGCCAGGAGATGGAGATGCCGGTGGTGCATCCCGCAGAGGTGTGGAAGGAGAGCGGCCGGTACTACAAGATCGGGCCCGAGATGGCGCGCTTCAAGGACCGGGGCGACCGGGACATGGTGCTCGCGATGACGCACGAGGAGGTCGTCGCCCTGCTCCTGCGTGACATCGTCCGCAGCTACCGCCAGCTGCCCATGATCGTGTATCACTTCCAGACCAAGTTCCGCGACGAGCCGCGCAGTCGCGGTGGCCTGATCCGGGTCCGCGAGTTCGTGATGAAGGACTCCTACTCGTGTGACCGTGACGAGGCCGGCCTGGACGTCAGCTATCGCAAGCACTACCGGGCGTACGAGCGGATCTTCGAGCGGCTCGGTCTCGAGGCGATCGCCGTCGGCGCCGATGTCGGCATCATGGGCGGGTCGGGTGCCCACGAGTTCATGGTCCTCAACGACTTCGGCGAGGACACGCTCGTGCTGTGCGACGGCTGCGGTTATGCCGAGAACCAGCAGATCGCCGAGGTCCGCAAGCCGGACCCGGAGCCGGAGGACGCCCTTCCGATGGAGGACGTCGAGACGCCCGATGCGACGACGATCGATGCGCTGTCGAGCTTTCTCGGCGTGCCCCGGTCGAAGACGGCCAAGGCGACGTTCTTCGTCACCGGTGACGGCCGCTTCGTGGTCGCCATCGTCCGCGGCGACTATGACGTCAACGAGACCAAGCTGGTCAATGCGATCAAGGCGACCGGTGGCCTGCGGCCCGCGCAGGTCGAGGAGATCATGGCCCGCGGCATGGAGGCCGGCTACGGCTCGCCGATCGGGGCTCGCGATGCCCTGGTGGTGGTCGATGAGCTGGTCCTCCGCTCACCCAACCTCGTTGCCGGCGCCAACCGGGCAGGCTGGCACGTCCGTAACGTCAACGTGCCGCGGGACTTCAGCCCGGAGGTCGTGGCGGAGATCACCAACGCCCGCGAGGGCGATGCCTGCATCCGCTGCGGCGAGCCGGTCAAGCTTCGCAAGGGGATCGAGGTCGGCAACATCTTCAAGCTGGGGACCGATTTCTCGGTCCCGATGGGTGCCACCTACCTGGGCGAGGACGGGCAGTCGCACCCGATCGTCATGGGCTCCTACGGCATCGGCCTGGGGCGCAACGTCGCATGCATCGTCGAGGCGCACCACGACGAGAAGGGGATCGTCTGGCCCGCCGAGGTGGCCCCGTACCGCGCGCATCTGGTCGCGCTCGGTGCCGCCCGTGATCCGCGGGTCACCGAGATCGCCGAACGGCTCCATCAGGTCGCGGCGGACGCCGGTCCCGATCGCGAGATCCTGTACGACGATCGCGAGGAGTCGCCCGGGGTCAAGTTCGCGGACGCCGATATGCTCGGCATGCCCTGGATCCTCACCGTGTCGCCGCGCTCGCTCGAGGCGGGGGGCATCGAGGTCAAGAGCCGCGAGACCGGCGATCGGGTCGTGCGACCGGTCGAGGACGTCGAGGCGTTCCTGACCGGCCGGGCAGCCTCGCCCGTCTGAGCCGGCACGGCGGCCGATGGCCGGCCCGCTCGTTCCCGAGGACGATCTCTACGCTCGACTCGAGGTGTCGGTCGATGCCTCGCCGGAGGCGATCGAGCTCGCCTGGCGCGCGCTGCTCAAGCGGCATCACCCGGACGTGGCCGGCACCCGGGAGCGCGAGGCGCTCGAGCGCGCGAAGCGGATCAACGTCGCTCACGACTGGCTGAGCGATCCGGCGCTGCGAACCCGCTACGACCGCGAGCGGCTGGGGATCGCCGTGCCGGGAGGTGGTCGCGTGGGCGTGCGACACGGCCGGCATCCCCGCGACGCCACGTCGCCGTCACCGGGAGCACGCCGGCCGGCTGGCCCGGCGCGTGTGTCCCGCCACCCCGACCTCGGTCGGGCGACCCCGGAGCAACGGTTCGAGCGCTTCCTGGGCGAGGTGTCGCGCCTCACCTCCGACGAGCTGGACCGGCTGGAGGCTGCGGAACCTCCGCCGATCGCGTTTCTGGCCACGATCCGCCGCTTCCTTCCCGACGAGGCCCGGGTTGCGTTCGAGGACGCGGAGACGCGACTGGCGGCACGCGTCCCCGGCGCCCGCTGGGCGGAGGCCGGGCTCCGGGAGGGGTTGCTGGGCGTGGCGGCCGAGCTGGTCCTGGCGGCCTTCCTCGACGAGACCCTTGACGAGCCGTTCCGCAGCCGGGCTCGTGACCGCCTGCTGCGCGCCTGGCAGGCATCGGTTGAGCAACCCCGGTACGGCCCCAACACCGATCGCGTCGCGGCGCTCGTCGATCGCGCCCGGGGGCTGACGCCGTCCCAGATCGCGACGCTCATCCGCGGCTCGCACGGGATCCCGGGCGATGACCGGCCGTGGCCGGCGTCGCTGGACCGTGACGAGGCCGAGGCACTCCGGATCTCGGCCGAGCTCGCCGCCCGCGATGTCGCGGCGGCCGTTCCGGTGGCGGGCCTCGCCTCGACGACCGCAACGCGTGCCCGGCGGCTGGCCGCCCGCACCGGCCATGTGACCGCGCTCCGGCATGCCTACCCACCGCGGGTCTACGAGCAGCTGGTGGCGCCCTGGGTCGCGGCGGTCGGGGAGGGCCCAGGTGTTGGTTCGGCGCGACCGGGGCCGGGCGTCCGACGCGCCCGCTGATCCGACGCGTCCGCTGATCCGACGCGTCCGCTGATCCGACGCGTCCGCTGATCATCCGCCGACCCCGCTGACCCACCGACGCCGCTGACCCACCGACGCCGCTGACTCGCCACCCGCCGATCCAGCGCGGCCGTCGCCGGCGTCCAGGTCATGCGGGACCGGGAACGCCGACCCTCGCACCGGGCATGCCACGTGTGCGATCCTCGGCTCATGGACTGGCTGTTCGGCATCGTGTTCGTGGGGCTGGTGCTTGCCCTGGCGTCCGCGTTGTGGGTCATCCGCCGCCGAGGCGATGAGCTCGATGCCCTTCGGCTCGCGGCGCTTGCCGCGGACGGGGGTGCGACCGACAGCCCGGGCGGCGGGGCCGGTGGCGACGGAGTCGACGACGTGCTGCCGGTGGGCGTCGTCCACCTCGACCCCAATCGACTGATCGACCGGGCGAACCCGCGGGCCTACGCGCTGCTCGGGTTTGCCCCCGGCCGGCTGGTCGGCCGCACGGTGATGGAGGCGTTCCTCGATGCCCGGATCGAAGAGCTGGTCGATGGCCTGCCCGAAGGCGGCTCCGCGACCGGCGAGACACGCGTCGGCGACGGCGATACGCACATCGTGATCGTCCGGGCGCATCGCACCCCAGAGCTCGGGACGCTGCTGGTGCTCGAGGACGTCACCGAGCTGCGGCGCCTGGAGCAGATCCGCTCGGAGTTCATCGACAACGTCAGCCATGAGCTGCGCACGCCGTTGAGCACGGTGCTGCTGCTGGCCGAGACGCTCGCCCGCGACGCCGAGCGGGCCGACGTCCCGCCTCGGATGAAGGAGCGGATCGTCAAGGTCGAGGTGGAGACCGGTCATCTGGTCCAGATGGTCAACGAGCTGCTCGATCTGGCCCGGATCGAGGGCGGCACGCAGCTCACGCTCGATGACGACATCGACCTGGGCAGGCTGGCCGAGGCGTCGGTCGAGCGGCTGCGCCTGTTCGCGGAACGGCAGAACGTGACGCTGGTCACCGAGGTGCGGCCCGACATGCCGCCGGTGCGCGGTGACGAGGCGCGCCTCGGCCAGGTGTTCGTCAACCTCGTGCACAACGCGGTCAAGTTCAGCCCCGACGGGGGCGAGGTGCGGGTGGACGTCCACCGTGACGGTGGCGACGCCATCGCGTCGGTCATCGATCACGGGATCGGGATCTCGGCCACCGATCGCGCCCGGATCTTCGAGCGGTTCTACAAGGCGGACCGGGCGCGGGTGCGGGGTGGCGGCACGGGGCTGGGCCTGTCGATCGCGCGCCACGTGGTCGAGGGTCACGGCGGCCGCATCTGGGTCGAGTCCGAGAAGGGCCAGGGCTCGACGTTCTCGTTCTCGGTCCCGTTGTCCGGTCCCGCCGGTGGCGCGCCGGCGGAGTCCTGACGGATGACGGCTCGGCGCGCAACCACCGGGCGCCGGCGCGTAACGACCGACGGCGGGCGTGGCCGCGGGTCAGCTGAACGGCCACGACCGGACCTCGATGCGCCGGATCCCGAACCCAGGCCCGGACCTCTCAGGCTGGCGCACCGCGGCGACTGGCGGATGGCGCCCGAGAACTCGCTCGAGGCGCTGGTCCTGGCGACCGGCATCGAGGGCTGCGACGGTGTCGAGTTCGACGTGCGGCTGAGTCGCGACGGCGTGCCCGTGCTGCTGCACGATGAGTCGCTGGCGCGGGTCCAGGGCCGTGCGACGCTGGTGGGCGAGGTCGATGCCGCGGAGCTGCGAACCATGGGCGTCCCGTCGCTCGCCGAGGTGCTCGAGGCGCTGCCGGCAGAGGTCTTCCTCGACATCGAGCTCAAGGGTCCCGGCCACGGATCCGCGACCATCGAGGCGCTGGCGGCGGGCCGGGGACGCAGCCCCGAGCGAGCGGTGATCTCCTCGTTCGAGCCGCGCACGCTGGCCGCGGTCCGCCGCCGGCTGCCCGGCTGGGTCACCTGGCTCAACAGCGACGACCTGTCGCCCGCCGTGCTCGCCTCCGCTGCCGAGCTCGGCTGTCGCGTCGTGTCCTGTCACTGGCGCGCGGTGACGCCGGCGCGCCTGCGGGCGGCCCGGGGGGCTGGCCTTGAGGTTGCAGCGTGGACGGTGCGCCAGGCGAAGACCTTCGATCGGCTGGGCAGGCTGGGGGTGGTCGCCTGCTGCGTCGAGGGGCCAACGCTCGACGGGTAGGGGAGTGGTCGCCCGCTGCGTCGAGGGGCCAGCGCTCGACGGGTAGCGGGGCCACCCGGTCGCGATCTCACCCCTGACCCGGCACAGTCGACACTCGTCGCTGTGTGCGTCGGAGTAGGCTCTTGCCATGGATGCAGACCCATCGTCGGTGGGCGACGGCGAGGTCGCAGGCCCGGCGGGCGAGGGCGCGACCAGCATCGCCATCACGGGCGCGGGGGGCGTCTTGATGCAGGAGACAGGGATGGCACGCGAGGGGGGACCCGACGTCGGTAGCGAGGGCCAGCTCGTGCTCTCGACGGGCGATGCGAGGGTCGTCGTTGAGCCCCGGACCGGGGCCAGGGTCGCCTCGTTGCGGATCGGCGGGGTCGAGATCCTGGTCACCGGCAGCCCTGACGGTCCCCTGTACTGGGGCTCGTATCCGATGGCGCCCTGGGCGGGCCGCATCAGACATGGTCGTTTCTCGTTCGCCGGGCGCGACTATCAGCTGCCGCTGGGAATGCCGCCCCACGCGATCCACGGCATCGTGCGCGATCGCCCGTGGTCGGTGACCGCGACCGGCCCCGGGTCGGCGTCGATGGAGATCGAGCTCGATCGTCGCTGGCCGTTCCGCGGTCGTGTCGCTCAGCGGTTCGAGGTGGACCCGAGCGGTCTGACGGTGACGCTCCGGCTGGAGGCCATCGACTCGATGCCGGCCACGATCGGCTGGCACCCGTGGTTTCGGCGGGTGATCGGAGGGCCCGGCGATCCGCCCGCGCGATTGACCTTCGAGCCAGGCGAGATGCTGGTCCGCGACGCGGATGGGATCCCGACCGGCGAACGGACCACGCCATCGCCCGGGCCATGGGACGATGCATTCACCGCCATCCGGTCGAACCCCACGATCGAGTGGCCTCGGCGGATCGCCCTCGAGATCGCCTCGACCTGCGACTGGTGGGTGGTCTACACGGTCCCGGACGGCGCCCTGTGCGTCGAGCCGCAGAGCGGTCCTCCCGACGAGGCCAACCTCGGCCCGCACGTGCTCGAGGCCGGGGATGCGCTCGAGCGCACGATGCGCTGGACGTGGCGCCACCTGGCGGAGCACGCGACCTGACGGCCGGCGGCGTGGCCTGACGCACGACGGCGCAGCCTGAACGAGGGTCGTCCTGCCGGGCGGCGGCGCGGCGTGGCGTACGCGGTGGGTGGCCGACCCTGACCGAGCCGCCCGGACGGACCTCGGTCGGCTCAGGCGCCGGGCAGCAGCTCCGGTGGCAGCAGGTAGCGCAGCACCGCGCTCCCGGGGCGCAGGCGCGGGTCGGTGATGCTGAGCCGCGCGAACGCACCCTTGCGCATGGGCAGGTGCGCCGCGCCCACGAGCTCAGCCAGCAGTTCCGAGAACGCCGGATCGTGGCCCACCAGGCATGGCCGCTCGGCCGGCCCGGCGGCGGCGAGGATGGCCACGACGGTCTCGGGATCGAGCATCCCGCCCAGGCGCTCGTCGACGATGACGGGCGCCCCGACCGCAGCCGCCACGATCTCGGCGGTCTGCGCCGCGCGGACCCGGGGGGAGGTGATGAACAGGTCGGGCGGCTCATCGAGGGCGGCCAGCAGCGCGCCCAGCCGCTGGCTCTGGCGGCGCCCCTTCTCGGACAGCGGCCGGGCCGCGTCATCGCCGGTCCACCGGTCGGGGTTGCCGGCGTGGGCGTGGCGCAGCAGGTGGAGCTCGGTCATCGTGGCGTGCGCGCCGGGCGGCTGACGATCCTCATCGCAGCTCGACCGGCCTGCGCCGGGCGGCCGCCGGCAGCACACCGTGGTCATGGCCCGGGCCCGGCGAGGTCCCGTCCGGGGCGTCGACCTGACCATCGCGCGGGCGGGCGACGGGAGCGTTCACGGGTTGAGATCCTCCACCTCGCCCGAGGCCAGGAACACGATGTCCTCGGCGATGTTGGTGACCCGGTCGCCGATGCGCTCCAGGTAGTGCGCGGCGAACAGGATCCGGGTGCCGGGATCGACGTTGGCGGGATCGTCGCGCATGAGCACCAGCACCTCGTCGAAGATCGCGTGGTACAGGTCGTCGACGTCATCGTCCATCGCCGCCACCTGCCGGGCGGTCGCCTCGTCGACCTCGACCAGGGCGCGGACGATGCCGTGCACCTGCGACTCGACGCGCCGGCCCAGGTCGGGCAGCCGGACGTGCTCGTGCAGCGGCGCCCGTGGCGCGAGCTTGCGCGCCTGCTTGGCGACCGAGCCCGCATGGTCGCCCATCCGCTCCAGCTCGTAGGACACGTGGTCCAGCGTGAGCAGGTAGCGCAGATCGCGCGCCACCGGCTGCTGGGTGGCGACCGTGGCGGCGATCATCGCGGTCGCCTTGCGCTGGACCTCGTTGATCTTGCGGTCGTCGAGGATCACCTGGAGGGCGGCGTCCGCATCGTGGGTGATCAGGGCCCCGATGGCGGCCCGGATCTGGCCCTCGACCAGCGTCCCCATCCGGAGCACGTTGTCCTTGATCTCGGTGAGCTCCAGGTCGTACTGCTGCCGCCGCGGGTGGGCGAGGTGCGGCGGAGGGCTCACGGCATCGGCAGTGATCGCCTCGGGTTCCGGAATGCCGTCGACCACCGCAGCCACCTGCCGCTCGATGTCCTTGCCACCAGCGTCGCGATTCTCGGTCATCGTCGCCTCCCGTCTCAGCCGAACCGGCCGGACACGTAGTCCTCGGTCAGCTGGTTCTCCGGGTTGGTGAAGATCGTCGTCGTGTCGGCCATCTCCACCAGGTACCCGGCGCGATCCTCGCCCATCGTGAAGAACGCCGTGTGGTCGCTGACCCGGGCCGCCTGCTGCATGTTGTGGGTCACGATCACGATCGTGTACGTCTCGCGCAACTGTGCCATGAGCTCCTCGATGCGCAACGTCGCCACGGGGTCGAGCGCCGAGGCCGGCTCGTCCATGAGCAGCACCTCGGGGTCCACGGCCAGCGCCCGCGCGATGCACAGCCGCTGCTGCTGGCCGCCCGACAGCGAGGTGCCGGGCTCCTTGAGCTTGTCCTTGACCTCGTCCCACAGCGCGGAGCCGCGGAGGCAGCGTTCGACGGTGTCATCGAGGAGCGACCGCGGCCGGCGTCCGGTCAGGCGCAGCCCGGCCACGACGTTGTCGTAGATGGACATGGTGGGGAACGGGTTCGGCCGCTGGAACACCATGCCCACGATCCGCCGCAGCTGGACCGGGTCGACGTCGCTGCCGTAGAGGTCGATCCCGTCGAGCAGCAGCTTGCCCTCGATGTGCGCGCCGGGGATCAGCTCGTGCATCCGGTTGAGCGAGCGCAGGAACGTGCTCTTGCCGCAGCCCGAGGGCCCGATGATCGCGGTCACGGAGTTGGGGCGGATGGTCATCGACACGTCGCGCACCGCGCGGAACGTGCCGTAGAACGCGGACAGACCGACCACCTCGATCTGGCCGCTGGGGGCCTCGATCGGGCCCCCTGCCAATCCGGGCGCGACCCCCGGGCCAACGGCGCCTCGCGCCTCGATCCGGGGCGGGAGCGGAGCCGTGCGCTCGGCGGCGTCGGGGACGGGTTCGGGGACGGTTCCCGCGGGGGTCGCCTGGATCTCCGGGGTCGCCTCGGGTGCGGCCGCCGGGTCGTCGGACGATCCGGTCGAGGTCGGCGTCTCGGTGACGGGGGGATCGGACAGGTTCACGGACATGTCTCCCTCAACCGGCTCTTCGGCCCCAGGACCGATAGCGGACGATGATGTTGACCGCGAGCACGAACACGAGCAGCAGGAACGCGGCCCCCCACGCCTGATCGTTGAGCGCCTCGTAGGGTTGGCGGGCATTGACGTAGATGAACAGCGGCAGCGCGTCCATCGGGCGACCCCAGTCTCCGACATTGACCAGGCGGCTGCCCAGGGCGGTGAACAGCAGCGGCGCGGTCTCGCCCGCCGCGCGGGCGACGGCCAGCATCACCCCCGTCAGGATGCCCGCGAGGCCGGTCGGGATCACCACCGACAGCACGGTGCGCCACACGGGCACGCCGAGCGACAGCGACGCCTCGCGCAGCGTGCCAGGGACGAGCTTGAGGATCTCCTCGGTCGTGCGCATCACGACCGGGATCATGATCACGGCCAGCGCGACCGCGCCGGAGAAGGCGTTGAACTGGCGGAACGGCAGGACCAGGAACGTGAACACGAAGATGCCGACCAGGATCGACGGCACGCCCACCAGCACGTCCGCGCTGAAGCGGATGATCCGCGCGGATCGCCGGGAGCTGAACTCGTTCACGTAGACGCCACCCAGGATCCCGACCGGAACGGCGATCAGGGTCGCGAGCCCCACCAGCTGGAGCGAGCCGAGGATCGCCGCGACGGCGCCGCCCCCGATGCCCAGCGCCCGCGGCGGCTTGGTCAGCAGGTCGATGTTGACCGCGGCGATGCCCTTGACGGTGACGAAGATCACGATCGCGGCCAGCGGGATGACGCACAGGATGGCCGCCAGCAGCGACATCCCGCGCATGAGCTGGTCGACGAAGCTGCGACGGCGGTCGCGGCCGGTACGGACGAGCGAACGGCGGCTGGTGATCGCGGCAGAGGTGGTGGTCATGGCGTCACTCCGCGCCCACGGCGCCGGCGGTGCGCCAGACGAGCAACCGCGCGATGACATTGAGCACGATCGTCATCACCAGCAGGATCAGACCGAGCGCGATCAGGCTCGAGGTCTGGATCCCGACCGATGCCTCGTTGAACGTGGTCGCGATCTTGGACGCGATCGTCTGTGACTGGTCGAACAGCGAGGTCGGGATCGCCTGCGCGTTGCCGATGACCATCGTCACGGCCATCGTCTCACCCAGCGCCCGGCCCAGGCCGAGGATGATCGCGCCCACGATGCCCGAGCGGGCCGACGGCAGCACGGCCTTGGTGACGACCTCCCAGCGGGTCGCACCCAGGGCGAACATCGCCTCGCGCTGGGCCGCCGGCACGCTGCTGATGACCTCGCGCGAGACGGACACGATGGTGGGCACGATCATGATGGCCAGGATCACGCCCGCCGCGAACAACCCGACCCCCAGCGGCGGGCCCTCGAACAGCGGGATCGTGGTGCCGAGGGTGCTGGTCAGGAACGACTCGATCGTGGCCTTGAGGAACGGCGTCAGGACGAACACGCCCCACAGGCCGATCACGACCGAGGGGATCGCGGCGATGAGCTCGATCAGGAACGTGAGCGGCAACGCGACGCGCCTCGGCGCGAGCTCCGCGAGGTAGACGGCGGTCAGGAGCGCGATCGGGGTGGCGATCACGAGCGCGATCGCCGACGAGAGCAGGGTGCCGACGACGTACGGCAGGGCGCCGTAGATGTCGGCCACCGGGTCCCAGGTCAGCCCGGTGACGAAGTCCACGATCCCGAACGTCTGGAACGCCTCGCGGCTGCTCAGCGCGAGCATCACGCCGAGCGCGATCAGGATCCCGATGACGGCGAACGCCCCGAGCCCGGACACGCCCCGGAACAGCCGGTCGGCCAGCCTTCCGTGACCTGTGCTGAGCCGGCGGCCGGGTTTCGCGATGGTCGTCATGGGCGGTCCTCGAGCGATGCACCGGGAAGGGTAGCGCCCGACCCGGGAAACGAACCGACCGACCCCGCTCCGAGCTGCGGGGCCGGTCGGCCGGAGGAGGTTAGGCGAGGTCTACGGCCAGACGGCGCTGCCGCCGGTCGTGATCTGGTGGAGCTCGTCGATCGCCTTCTGCTGGATCGGAGCCGGCAGGGGGGCGTAGCCGAGCGCGTCTTCCTCGGCCTGGCCGTCGGTCAGCGCCCAGTAGGTGAAGGCCACCATGTCCTGGGCCTTGTCCGCGTCGGACCAGTCGATCGGGATCAGCAGGTACGTGTACGAGGCGATCGGATACGTGTCCGGTCCGGGCCCGTTGATGATCGGGGCCTGGCGGAAGTCAGCGGGGAAGTTCGGCGCCGCGGCCTCGGCGGCGGCGGTCACGCCGGCCGTGCTGCCGGCCACGAAGTTGCCGTCGGCGT
This sequence comes from uncultured Chloroflexia bacterium, assembly GCA_963734995.1. Taxonomy (GTDB): domain Bacteria; phylum Chloroflexota; class Limnocylindria; order Limnocylindrales; family CSP1-4; genus CAIXZV01. The sequence goes on along the minus strand of CAVTJD010000010.1, from coordinate 13,496 downwards.
TCTTGACCTTGGCGGATGCCAGGCCCGTCTGGGTCGCGTAGTTGAGCTCGACGTAGCCCACCGAGCCGTCGGTCTGCTTGACGCCGCCGGCGACGCCGTCGTTGCCCTGGGCGCCGATGCCGGTCGGCCAGTTGACCTCCTTGCCGGCCCCGACCTGGCTGTGCCAGTCGGCGCTCACGGTATCGAGGTACGCCGTCCATGCATTGGTCGTGCCGGACCCGTCAGACCGATGGACGACGGTGATCGGCATGTCCGGCAGCGTCACACCGCTGTTGAGCGCGGCGATCGCCGGATCGTTCCAGTTGGTGATGGTGCCCAGGAAGATGCCCGCGATCGTGTCGGCATCGAGGCTCAGGTCCGTGACGCCCGGCACGTTGTAGATGACGACCACGGCGCCCAGCGCGGTCGGGACGTGGATCAGGGGGGCGGGAAGCGCGGCCATCTCCTCGTCCTTCATCGCGGCGTCGGACGCACCGAAGTCGACCGTCTGCTCGGTGATGGCCTTGATGCCGCCGCCGGAGCCGATCGCCTGGTAGTCGAACTGCACGTTGCCATGCATACCCGTGTAGTCCTGGAACCACACCTGGTAGAGCGGTGCCGGGAAGGTGGCGCCGGCGCCCTGGAGCGTGACGTCCGCCGATCCGGGTTCGGGCGCGGTCATGCCCGGTGCCTGGCTGCCAGCCGCCATCGACTCGGGCGCGGTCGTGCCCGGCGCCTGGGTGGGCTCGGGCGTCGCGCCGGAGCTGCATGCCCCCACGAAGAGCGCTGCGGCGACGGCGATCGCGCCGATACGCCGGGTTGAGCTGAGTGTCACTGAGGACTCCTCCACATGACGGACGGCGCGGGCCGCGCCGTCGGACGTCTTGACTTCACTGGCCACTGCAACGATCGAGCGGCGCCGTCAACGGCCCATGTCCGCCCTGTTAAGGCGCCGTTAACGCTGAGGCGCGTCGAGCCGGTACCCGACGCCCCGGATGGTCACCAGGTGGACCGGGCGATCGGGATCCGGTTCGAGCTTGGAGCGCAGCCACCGGATGTGGACATCGACCGTCCGGACACCGCCCTCGTGGCTCGGTCCCCACACGCGGTCCAGGAGCTCCCGGCGCGTGTAGGCCCGGCTAGGATGCGAGCCGAGCAGCGCCAGCAGCCCGAACTCCTTGGGTCGCAGATGGACGACCTCGCCGTCGCGACGCAGCTCATGCGCGGCGAGATCGAGCTCGAGCCCGTCACCCACCGTTAGCAGGGAGGGCGGGCCCGGTCGCGAGCGCGCCTTCGCGTCGAGCCAGGTCAGCCGTCCCACCAGCTCGGTTGCCGGGGTCGCGGTCGTGAGGGCGTCATCGAACCCCAGGTCGAGGGCCGCGAGGCGGGCCCCGACGGCGTCCGGCGGCGCGAGATGGACCGCCCGCAGCGTCGTTCGCCGACGGCGTTCCGAGGCGACCAGGTCCAGCGCGGCCCGTTCCGCGGGTGGCTGCGCGCAGACGACGACGCGTGGTCGTTCGGCGAGCAGGAGGTCGCGGAAGCGCCGCTCATCGGCGACGACACGCACCGCGGATGTCCCGACCCGGTCGGGGACCTCCGTCGCCGGGCCGTCGACGGCGAGGATCAGCCAGGCGACGCGCCGGGACAGGGCGGCTGCCGGCGGCAGCGGCCGGTTCTTGCGCTGATGCGGTTCGGGAACGATGGCCACGCCGCGGACGTTCGCCGAGCGTGGTCAACGCCCTGTTCCGGGCCCGTTAACGATGCGTGAACGTGGGACACTGGACGGGCGGCGCACGGATCTTCGACGCATTCGCCGCGGACCTGCGGCAGACTTGGGCCACCGGGTGCCAGATGGCGGGAGCCGACAAGGAGCGGGGTCGAATGGACGACGCGCGAACCACCGCCGGCGCGGGCATGGGGAGCGACACCGGATCGACCCCCGGCGGCGGCGAGGCGGGTGCGCTGCCGGACCAGATGGCCGAGCCGGCGCGCGGTGGCAAGGCCGGGCGCAAGGCCGCCAAACAGGCCCGGAAGGCGGCAGATCGGGCCGAGAAGGCGGCCGTCAAGGCCGTCCGGAAGGCGGCCAAGGCTGCCGCGAAGGCAGCGCGGTCGGAGGCGAAGAAGGCCGCCAAGGCCGACCGCAAGGCCGCCAAGGCCGCGAAGGAGGCCAAGGCCCCGAAGACGCGCCCGATGGCAGCGTCGAGCGAGGACACGGGCACCGACGGTGCCATCCACAGCGAGCCGCCCGGCCCGGACGCCACGGTTCGGGCGAGCGGCGGCGTCACCGCGCCTGCCGGTGTTCCGGTGGCAGCGGCCATGCTGCAGGAGGTCGCGGATCTCGTCCGTCAGGCCACGCGGCCACCGGCGTCACGCATCATCGAGCGGGTCGGACGGCCAGCCGATCCGGATGACCGGGCGCCTGAGCCGGCAGCGGCAGGTCCGCGGGGCGTCGACGAGCAGGCGACGGCGACCCAGGCGGAGCCAATGATCCTTCCCGAGCCGCCGACCCCGGCCGAGCCCGTGACCCCTGCCGAGCCTCAGCCGCCGACCCAGGCGGAGCCAGCGACCGAGGCCGAGCCCGAGCCCGTGACCCCGGCCACGGGCGCCGGCCGCCGCAGCGAGCTGGTCGGCCAGACGGTCGAACCGCCGTCGGACGGGATCGTCGCGGCCGCCATCGACATCGGCGCCAACAGCGCCCACCTGCTGGTCGCAGCCGCAGGCGGTCACCGCGTGGAGCCGCGGCTCGACGAGTCAGTGTTCCTGGGTCTCGGTGAGCGTGTCGCGACGGATGGGCTGATCGGTGCCACGGCGCGGGCGGAGGTCGTCGCCGCGCTGGTCGGCTATGCGGATGTCGCCCGCAGGCTTGGGGCTCGCGACATCGTCATCGTCGGCACCGAGCCACTTCGGCGTGCGGCCGATGCCGCGTCGCTGGTGCACGAGGTCGAGGCGGCAGCCGGCGTCCCGGTGCACGTGCTCGATCACGACGAGGAGGCGATGCTGACCCTGCTGGGTGTCACGATGGGCCGGTCCATCGGCACCGACCTGCTCGTGGTCGATGTCGGCGGTGGCAGCAGCGAGCTCGTGCTGGCCGGGCCGCGAGGCGTGGTTCAGTCGATCGGGATCCGACTTGGCTCCGCGAAGCTCACGCTGGACCACTTCCAGTCCGACCCGCCGACCCTGGCCGAGATCGAGGCCATGCGGGCGGTCGCGCGCGCCACCCTGGCCGAGGCGCCCGACATCCCCCCGGCGGACATGGTCGCCGTCGGCGGGACCGCTTCGAACCTGCTCCGGCTGATGCCGTCGTCATCGCTCGATCGCGTGCTGACACGCCGCCGGATCGCGGTGACCCTGGCGATGCTCTCGGTGCAGCGCAGCCACGAGGCGGCCGAGCGGCACCTGATCCGGCCGGAGCGAGCGCGGATCCTGCCGGCAGGCGCCGTGATCGTAGACTCGATCCTCGAGCGCTACGGGATTGCGCGTCTGAGGGTGGTCGAGGAGGGGATCCGCGAAGGCGCCGTGCTGGCCGCCGCGGCGGCCGGGCCGTGCTGGCGAGATCGGCTGCCGACCCTGGTCAAGGGTTGGCCGGACCGCGGCTTTCGCACGCGCTGACCGGCCGGGCGGCGAGGGAAGCCCCACGCGCGAGGCCTGGAGGACCTAGAGCCCCGCGACCAGTCGCCCCAGCGAGCGCCGGTAGGAGAGGCTCGACAGCCCGCGCCATGGCTGGCCGACCGTCCGCCTGAGCCTTGCCAGCTCGCGCTCGCGATCCACCAGGTACCGCCCGATCGCGGCGCTTTCGAGCTCGGTCAGGTCACCGGCGTGCTCGACGAGGAAGGCGCGCGCCAGGCCGGCCGCGACGTCGGCGTCATGGAGCCAGCCCAGATGGTCCTGCAGCGCGACGCACTTGGCGATCACCGGCCCGGCGTCGCGGCCCAGCGCCTCGCGAACGAACTCGAGCGTGTAGCGCAGTACCTTGGCGGCGATCCGGAGGTCGTGGAGGGTGGCGACGTCCGCCCAGCGCATGACGGGCTCGTAGGCACGGACGCCTTCGTACGCGGCCCAGATCCGGGACGGCATCGTGTCGCGAACGCGGTGGGGCTCGGTGGGACCGACGGCCCGCACGCCATGGCCCTCGGACTGGGCAAAGGCGAGATAGTCGTCCACCCAGCGTCGGTAGCCGTCTGAATCGAGCTCGCGTACGAGCACCGTTCGCGCCGTCTCGCGCCGCACCTGCCAGGACTGGATCAGGGGCTCGAGCGCGGTGGCCTCGGTCGATGACTGCCTCGATCGGTAGCCTTCGGCAGCTTCGATCAGCACGTCCAGGTCGCGGACCGCACCGAGATCGGCGGCCACCCGCCGCAGCCGCTTGCGGTGGCGCGATGTCCGGCGCGGCTCGAAGGCATCCCCGAAGACTCGCCACGCGGCCCGCTGCCGGCGTGTGGCGACGCGCATCCCGTGCAGCTCCTCCGGGTTGGCCCCCTCGCGCGCGCCGGGTTCGCGGGCCACCATCCGGGCCAGGTGGAACCGGAGCACCTTGCGGCCTGCCTCCGCAAGATGGTCATCGGCGAGGACGCCGGGCGACTTGGGTATCAGGATCCGGGGCGGTTCCGGGCGCTGCTCGTCCGCCGGCTCGGGGGTCGCCGGCATCTCCGACGGGATGCTCCCTGCGGGACCGCCGGCCGCGGTCGGATCGACCGCCGGGCGCGCGGCCCCCGGGATGGCCGGCGCGGCCCCCGGGATGGCCGGCGCCGCCCCCGGGATGGCCGGCGCGGTCCCCGGCTCGGGCCCCACCGCGATCGCGACGGGGGTGCGACGGGCAGCCGGGAGCCTGCGACGAGGGCGCTGGTCGCGGCTCGAACCGGCTGCCGTCCGCGCGTCGGTACGGTCGCGACGGAGGGCCTCCAGCCCGCGCTCCAGCTTCGACCCTTCGACCTCTACCAGGCCCTCGTGCTCGCCCAGCCGTTCCACCAGCGGCTCGAGCGCCTCCTCGTCTCCCTCGCGCAGCTCCAGCTCGAGCTCGGCGAAGCGGTCGATGACCTGATCGTGGACGACGACCTCGACGTCGTCCGCCGACATCTCCACCGCGACGTCGTCGCGGACGTATCGCCGCCGGTGCCGGATCTGACGCAGGGTCAGCAGCTCGGCCAGCTCCCGATCTCCGACGATCCGCTGCAGGACGTCGCGTGCCGCGGATGCCGGCCAGCTCCCGACCGGCGCCGACGGATCGGCCGGGCCCTCCAGCTCCTCGCGCCGGTGGATGGCACCGCCGCCGTCATGCCGGTCCAGGCTCTTGAGGCTGATGATCGAGCCATCGCCCGTGGCACGCAGGCGGCCGGCCCAGCCGGCCGAGGCGAGCGCACGATCGGCGGTGTCGAGGTAACGATCCTCGTGCCGGACGGTCTCCTCCGGGCCGGCGGCGACGAAGCCTGCGAGGTCCGCGGTCGCGAGCAGCCGCCGACCGGTGGCGATGTCGCTGATGCGGTACTTGAGCTCGACCTCGTACGGCCGGTCGGCGGCGACGCCGGCGCCGGGCGTCTCGGCCTCACCGGGGGTAGCCGGCGCGGGCTCGGTCTCGGTGGTCATGCGCGCGGGTCCATCGAACCAGCGTTGGCATGCGGGCGACGCGGAACATCCGCCCTGGCGGCGGCCTTCTCGGCGTCATCCTTGAGAATCGCGAAGGTGTCGATCGTCCCGTCGACGGATTCGATCACCTCGGTCCGCGTCCAGTGACCGTCGGCGCCCAGCTGCCACGACCGGCGATCATCGGCCAGCAGGACCTCGATGATCCGCTCCAGCCGCGCCTGTGCCTCGCGATCCTCGACCGGGGTGACGACCTCCACCCGGCGGTCGAGGTTGCGCTCCATCAGGTCGGCGGACCCGATGTACCACTCGGATCGGCCCCCGTTGGCGAACATCCAGATCCGGGAGTGCTCCAGGAACTCGCCGATGATCGAGCGCACGCGGATGCGCTCGGAGACGCCCTCGACCCCCGGCACCAGGCAGCACGCGCCGCGCACCACGCAGTCGATCGAGACACCGGCTCGCGAGGCGTCGTAGAGCGCCTCGATGACCTGGCTGTCGACGAGCGAGTTCACCTTGAGCACGATCCGCGCCGCGTGACCGGCACGGGCGTTCATCGCCTCGCGCTCGACCAGCTCGAGGAACCTCGCCCGCAGCGTGAGCGGCGCCACCAGCAGCCGCCGGAACGCCCGCTGGCGGGACAGGCCCGTCAACGTGTTGAACAGGTCGGTGACGTCGGCGCCCAGCTCCTCGCGGCACGACAGCAGCCCGAGATCGACGTACAGGCGTGCGGTCTTGGAGTTGTAGTTGCCGGTGCCGATGTGGACGTAGCGGCGCAGCCCGCTGCCCTCCCGCCGCACGACCAGCGCGACCTTGGAATGGGTCTTGAGCCCGACCAGCCCGTAGACGACGTGGGCCCCCGCCTGCTCCAGCCGGCGGGCCCAGACGATGTTGTTCTCCTCGTCGAAGCGGGCCTTGATCTCGACCAGCACCACGACCTGCTTGCCCTGCTCGGCTGCACGGATCAGCGCCCGCACGATGGGCGAGTCGCCCGACGTTCGGTACAGCGTCTGCTTGATCGTGAGGACCTCGGGGTCGTCCGCTGCCTGGGTGAGGAAGCGCTCGACCGACGCCGTGAACGACTCGTACGGGTGATGGAGCAGGATGTCGCCCGCCCGAACCTGCGCGAACACGTCGACGCTCTCGTCCTCGTCCGGCGGCAGGAGCCGCTGCGGGACCACCGGCAGGTACGTCGGCGCCTTGAGGTCGGGCCGGTCGAGATCCGCCAGCTGCCACAGGGCGGTGAGGTCGAGCATGCCCGTGATCTCGAAGCAGTCCTCGTCGCGGACGCCGATGCCCTTCATCAGGATGTGTCGCGTGGTCTCGGGCATCGATCGCTCGACCTCGAGCCTGACCGCCTCGCCGAACCGGCGCCGCCGAACCTCCTCCTCGATCGCGAGCAGCAGATCGTCCGCCTCGTCCTCCTCGATCGCGATGTCCGCGTCGCGGGTGACCCGGAACAGATGGGTCTCGACGATCTCCATGCCCTGGAACAGCTCGTCGAGGTTGGCCTCGATGACCTGGTCCAGCAGCACGAAGCGATTGCGCTCGACGGCAAACAGGCGGGGCAGCGAGGGCGGGATCTTGACCCGCGCGAAGCGCCGCTCGCTCGTGTCCGGATCGACCAGCCCGACCGCGATCGACAGCGACAGCGTGCTGATGTACGGGAACGGATGTCCGGGGTCGACCGCGAGCGGCGTGAGCACCGGGAAGATCTCGTCGTGGAACCGGCGACGCAGCGTCTTGTGGTGCTCGGGCACGTCGTCGTAGTCGACGATCTCGACACCCTCGGTGGCCAGCTGCTCGCGGATCTCGCTCCAGATCGCCGCGTGCGAGGCGACCAGCTCGCGGACACGGATCCGGATCGCGTCCAGCTGCTGGCCCGCCGTCAGCCCGTCCATCGAATGATGGGCGCCGCCGGCCTGGTGCTGGCGCCGCAGGCCGGATACACGGACCTGGAAGAACTCGTCGAGGTTGGACGCGAAGATGGCCAGGAACTTCACCCGCTCGAGGAGCGGGTTGCGTCCGTCGGCCGCCTCGTGGAGGACGCGCGCGTTGAACTCGACCCAGGACAGCTCGCGGTTGAGGATCGGGTTCTGGTTGTCGCGCGTTCCGCGTCGCCGCCCACGGCCGGCGGCGCGGGGTCCGGGTGCGGGACGAACGGCGGTCATGTTCCTCTCGGTGGCTCGGGCCGAGCAGGGAGACGCGCAGGCGGGCCTCACGTCACGCAGCGCCCCGATCCCGGCAGGAGGCCCGAGGATAGCACGCAGGCATGCGTGAACTCTCGTGCCGGACGGCCTCCGAAGCGCGCGTAGATCGACCCCGATCAAGCCCGCCGGCGCGCGCGCCCGGGGCTCCCGTGGCGTGGTGTCCCGCTCGCCCGATGGCGCTGGCTCGCGTTGTGGCGTTGGCCGCCCGCGGCGTCCCGCTCGCCGGGTGGCGTTGGCCCGCGTGGTGGCGTTGGCCCGCGTGGTGGCGTTGGCCCGCGTGGTGGCGTTGGCCGCCCGCGGCGTGGCGTCCCGCTCGCCGGGCGTTCCGATCGTTCCATGCGTCCGGCTCCGCGCAACAGCTGGGCCGCCACGGGAGCAGCCTGTGCGCTCGGGGACGGTAGATGCATCGGAATGAACGCCTGGCGTTCCACGCGGCGCGCCATGAGACCTACCGCTCGCTGACCGTGCACCCGGACCACGCTGACCGTGCACCCGGACCACGCTGACCGTGCATCCGGACCACGGTGCCCACGCAGTACGGTGCGCGCGGTGCCCGCGCCGTACAGTGCCTGCGCAGTGGTGCCCACGGTGCGTGCGCAGTGCGGCGCAGCGCGGGACCGCCGCTCGGCCCGTGTATCAGCCCTCTGCGATGTACCGCCGCTCGCCGGTTCGAGGATCGATGAACACGCGCATGCGCAGACCGGTGGTCGGGTCCACGAACCGCTCCTCGGTGGCCCTGAACCGCGGGTCGGTGACCGCGGGCTCGCCGCCACCCGGACCGTGGCTGGCGCCACTGCGCTCGGCGTCCAGCGACCGGTAGCGCGTGCGCTCCAGGATGACACCGACGAGCAGGACGGCGCCCGGGACGAACAGGACCAGCGAGCCCACCAGGCTGCCGGCTCCACCGCCGGCGGCGACGGCGATGCCGCCCAGCAGCAGCAGCCCGCCGAGCCCTCCGAGGAGGAGCCGGACGATGGTCACGCCCACGGGCGCTACTCGGTCGGCTGTGCGGCGCCTGCGTCCGGAGCGATCACCACGGCCGTGCCGTAGGCGACGATCTCGGACATCGTCCCGGCCAGCTCCGATGAGTCGAAGCGCATCGAGATGACGGCGTTGCCGCCGACCAGGGTGGCGTTCTGGACCATCCGGTCGACCGCCTGTCGCCGGGTGTCCTCGAGCAGGCTGGTGTATTCGTGGATCTCACCCCCGCCGATCGACCGCAGGCCGGCGAGCAGATTGCCGCCGAGCCCACGGCTGCGCACCACCACGCCGAACACCTGCCCCTTCGTCTCGGTTTGGGACCAAAACATCGTCCCCTACTTTTTCACCATTTACATAAAATTCAAAATAGCCCAATCCGGTAACAAAGGCGACAGCTTTTTCCACTTCTTTATTGATCGAAAATGACTTTCGTATTAGTGGCGCTGGAGGCGAAAACTGTTCTGGCCTTGCCTGTGGCGGGCCTAAGGTTTTGGCAATGCCTCCTCCCCTTGCCATGGTGCTCCTATCCATTTGGCTTGCCAATCCGATTGATTCAGCAAACCCATTCTCCAAAAAGCGGATTCACTCCATTCTGAAGGATTTCCATCCTTATCCCATACCTTTACCTGCCACCAGCATTTCTGCCTGGAGATCATTGGTTTTCCTGCATATGCTATGCGAATTGATTGATCGGAAATTACTTTACCCGAAGCCCATAAATCTGGATTTTGGAGCATATCAACAGAACTGGCTACCCTGATTTCGTATGCTGTTTGAAGTTGACCCCTCTCTCCTTCTAAGGCGATATTCACCCAATCCAGACGGGGTTGTGCAACGTCAACCACGGATGGATTTTCGAGATATTCACACCTCAACTTGGCTGGGTAAATTGTTGAAGTTTGATTTTTTGAGCTACAGGAAATAATAAAAGTCAGAAGAATAAAAAGATATTTCATAGTCATTTAAAAAAGAGGGTTTAAATCCACGGCCAGTAAATAGCAATGCACTTTTTAATTGTCAAATATTGATACTAATATACTTATTTCCATCCTGATCTGTCCTTTTATACATATCAAAAAAATTGTGCGTATCCTTTATAATATAATAATAAGACAAAAAAAAGTCTGACCAAACATCAATGCTCAGTCAGCAGGTACCATTTATTTTTTTGAAATTCTATTCGTCTGTTAAAATTTTTTCACACATCTTATGAAGGTTTTCCGTAGTACTCACTTCTATAAACGAAGGCCCATGTGATGGTCAAAAATTGCCTGCCAGCACAACAACCCGATCCGTTTTTTTAAGTTTATATTTTTTTTGTAATGCCTCCAATGCATCACAAAGAAAGGCTTCTGTGCTATTTTGTCTTTTGGAGTAATTGGTTACTACACCATAAGATAAGCCAACTCCCGCATAACACTTTTAGCATAACACTGTGCAAAAATGATTTTGCTCCCCCGATAGGCAGCAAGCGCACAACCGTTCTTCCTTTATTGGTATCAGCAATAATCGCTTTGGCGTTCAACTCATTGGACGCTTTCACAGCTGCTCTTGCCAAAAAAGCAGAAATCTCATTATTGATAATAAGTAATGGAGCATACAAACTGACGAAGGCTGCAAAGCCCCCACCCGGCATGAAGGTCGTCACGGAAGGTTTGGAACGTCTGGTTCCCGGCGCCGCCGTCCGCATCGATCCGGACACATCTCTCCTGACGCCGATTCCCGGGATGTATCGCACAGGGCAGCAAATCGTAGAACGTCCAGAATAGATCGTCGCCCATGGATTTCATTCGTTTTGCAATCGAGAACCCGGTCAAGACCACGGTCGGCGTGATCTTGATCCTGCTGTTCGGTGTCATCGCGCTTGCCAGGATTCCGGTCCAACTAACGCCAGACGTCGATCGCCCGGTGATTACGATCCGCACGAACTGGTCGGGCCGTAGTCCCGAAGAGATCGAGAAGTCGATCCTTCTGGAGCAGGAGGAGAAGCTCAAGTCGGTTCACGGTCTTTGGAAGATGACGTCGGAAGCGCAACTGGGAAGTGCCACGATCACGCTCGAGTTCAATGTCGGCGCTCCTCCCGAACGCATCCTCCAGGAAGTGTCGAACAAGATCGACGAAGTCCCCGAATACCCGGAGGATGTTGACCGCCCGATTATTGACATGGCGGATACGGCGGGTGACAACGCGATAGCGTACCTCCTGTTACAGGCAGACGATCCCGGATTTGAAGTTGCCACCTTCTACGACTACGCGGACCGTTATCTCAAGCCGAGTCTGGAGCGAATTGAAGGCGTTGCGGAGATCGACATCAAAGGCGGTCGTGAACACCAGGTCCAGGTTCGTTTCGACCCCAAGGCCTTGGCTCGACGCAGCATCACGATTTCCGAGCTGCATTCTGCCCTCAGGCTCGACAATGTCAACGCTTCGGCCGGCGACCTGGTAAACAGTCGCCAGGATGTGCGTTTTCGCGTGCTGGGGCAGTACGATTCACTCCAACCGCTGCGCGACACGATCATCAAGTATGATGTCAGCGGCAGCCCGATTCGCGTTTCCGACGTGGCAAGCGTCGAACTGGCGTTGGAAAAGACGACCCATTTCGACCAGTGCAAAGGTCGCACATCGATGACGATCTTCGTCAAACGCAAGACGGGCAGCAACGTCCTTGATATCATCAAAGAAGTTCATCGGGTGGTCGACGAAATGAACGCCGAAGGTGGCGTTCTAAAGAGCTTCAAGAATGACCGCTACGGCTTGCATTTGCGAATGGCCTTCGACGACTCCCACTACATCTATAGCGCGATCGGCCTGGTTCGCGAGAACCTGTTGATCGGGGGAGGGCTGGCCGTGCTTGTCCTCCTGCTCTTTCTGCGCAGCCTGCGTTCAACCTTGATCGTTGCCGTCGCCATTCCAATTTCGGTAATCGGCACGTTTGTGGTGATGTGGTTTGCCAATCGAAATCTGAACGTGATTTCCCTTGCTGGGTTGAGCTTCGCAGTGGGCATGGTGGTTGATAACGCGATCGTCGTCCTGGAGAACATCGATCGCCACTTGAAGCTGGGCGCCAGCCCCAAGGACGCGGCCTATCGGGGCACGCGCGAAGTATGGGGGGCGATTCTCGCGTCGACGCTGACGACGATCGCGGTGTTTGCTCCGGTGCTCACGATTCAAGATGAGGCGGGGCAATTATTCTATGACATCGTGCTGGCCATTTGCGCAGCGGTTACCCTCTCCCTCATCGTCTCCGTTACCGTCATACCAACAGCGGCCGCGATTTTTCTGCGCGAGCACGAGCACCGCGGACCGATCGCCAGGGCATTTGCCAGTCTCTTCGGCATGGCTCCCCTGTTCGCGTGGATGGGAAACCTGTTGGCTCGTGCAATCCACCTGCTCACCTTCAGGAGCATCTCCAGCGTCTGGTTGCGCATCCTGATTATCACCGGGATCATTGCCGGTTCCGTGGCGCTCAGCATCGCGCTGATGCCGCCGGCCAGCTACTTGCCCAACGGCAACAAAAACTTCACCTTCTGTCGCATGTCGACTCCTGCGGGCTATTCCCTGATGCAGAATTTCTATGTGGGACAGCGTATCGAAAAGGAACTGGAGCCGTTCTGGAGTGCCAAGAACACCGAAGAAGCTTCCCAGCACGGGCCGGTAGTGGATAAACGCACCGGCACTGGAGTACACAAAAATCCCGGCGCTGCGAGAGTTCTTTTTCGTCGTGGCGCGGGGCAGTGTGTTCATGATCGGCATCAGCGACGATCCAGAGAACGTGGAACCGGTAGCCGCCGTTTTCGGCAAGGCCTTCGACGTCACTCCTGCCAGCAAGGGCGTCACCTCGCAGGCATCGATCTTCGGCCGCGGCGCCGGTAGTTCGAACGCAGTGATGATCGAAGTTAGCGGCAATGACCTGGTTCGCCTCAAGGCCGCCTGTTCCGAGTCTGGAAAAGCGATTGCAGGAACTCTTCTCACAGTTTTCCGTACGGACTTCGCCGCAAAATTTCAACGAATCGGGTCCCGAACTTCAACTGCAGATCAAGCAGGAAGTAGCAAAAAGGCTGAAGATAAACGTCAGTGACCTGGCGGTTTCAGCCCGATCCATGATCGACGGTTCCTTTGTCGGTGATTTTGATTTCGAGGGCGATAATATCGACCTTGTGTTGATTCGCGATCCGGCCCTGGAGGTCTCGCCCGACGATGTGCCTGAGCTGCCCGATCGCCGTCCGGGAAAGCGACGGAGCGGTCACCGTGGTACCGTTGGGGCAGATCGCCGACTTCGTGTCGACCGAAGCCTCGCAGGAGATCCGCCGTGTTGAACAGCAACGAGCGATCGCGATCACGGTCACGCCCCCCAAAGACGTTGCTTTGGAGGACGCTCAGGCGACGATTCTGGATGTTGTCGCTCAAGCCCGAGCAGAAGGCTAATGGGCAACGACATCTTCGTCTCCCTGTCCGGCAACGCGGACCGGCTTTCGCAGGTTCGAGCATCGCTGCTCGGAGAACTGGACCGGCTGGAATTGGAATTCCTTGGCGAGCGTCGCGTTGAGCCGCTTCTTTCTGCCTTGGTCATCACCTACCTGCTGATGGCCGCTCTCTTCGAGAATTTCCTGCATCCCCTGGTCATCATGTTCACCGTGCCCATGGCTACCGTTGGCGGGTTTATCGGTCTCTGGATTGTGCATCGTCAAGATCCAACTCAGCAACTCGACGTGCTTAACGATGCTTGGTTTTGTGATCCTCGTCGGCGTG
>CAVTJD010000009.1:0-149814 GCA_963734995.1 uncultured Chloroflexia bacterium | reverse complement strand
CTCCCCATCTGCGTTGACCAGGGTCACCTGGTTCTCGAAGCCGCCGTTTGTATGCCCGGTCACGAGGACCCTTGCAGTGCCGTACGGCGAGGTCCAGGCGGCCATGAACACGGGGAAGATTCCTGTGCGCGGTACCTGACTCGGCGCCGCGGCGTGATCGCGGAAGTACGGCAGCTGCTGCTCACCCGGACGGGCGAGCCAGGCGCGCAGCGTGGGTGTGTCGACATCGGGTGGGCGGTCGGGATAGCCCTGCGCGCGCAGGTGCGGGCGCTCGCGGCACCAAGCCGCGATCGCGGCATCGGCGATGCGGACGGCGAATGTCTCGCGGGTCCGTCGTCGGATCGGACGTGGGTGTGGCGGTACGGCATCGGCGATCAACCAGCTGCGGGATGGTTGATCGTGTGTGGTAGCTCGCGTTCAGCAGATTAGCAACCGCTCTCGGGACCCAGGCCGAGTCGCAGAGGTGAGCGCCAGCCGTCGATATCCGCGAGGGCGCCGGATACTGATACGGCCAGGTCAACGATTCGGGGGGCGATTGGGCTGGGGGGCCGTCAGGGGGCCGGGCTGGGTGTCCAGTAGCGGAGCGGAGAGTCGGCACACTCGGCACCGTTGTACGTGGTGCCGGTGGCGATGATGACCACCTCATACACCGAGGCGTAGTCGGGCCCATCTGGCTCGAGCGCGTGCCACTTGTCGGGCTGCCAGAAGCCCAGCCTGAGTCGGTCCTTGTCTGTGTGCCAGGCGCAGACGGCGAGTCCCGTGCTAACGATTGCGCTCGCGCCCGCGCCGGGTTCCCAGCCGCGCGACGTGAGCTGCTCTCGTACCAGTCCTCGAGGGTCTCGATCGAGGCGGCGGCGCCGTACAGCCGATGCACCTGCGTCGACCCGAACGCCGGGACCGCATCGCTGGGTTCCCGGAGCACCACGGCACCCGGGTCGGTCAGGTACAGCTCGGGCATGGCCGCCATGCGGTCGGTCTCGGTGGGACGGGTGACCAGGTAGAGCGGGCGATGGCCAGCACGACCACGATAGCACACCGACGGTGATCAGCCCGCGGCGCGTGCGGAGGAAGCGCCGGGGTCGGAAGGGGACGGGTTCGGCTGGCGGCCAGCTGGCGTTCAAGCGACTCATGTGCATGGTCCCCCGGCTGCACCGTGCTATCGGAGCTGCGGCTGGGTTCGGCGGAGACAGAGCCCAGCGTGTCAGGGGGCGGTCAAGCCCATCCCTACGGCCGAAGACGACAGTCGCGAGGCCCACAGGATAGCCGTCGCGGGTGACGGTTCGACTGTGCGCGTTGGCTGGTCGCTTGTGGTGGCTCTGGTCGCCCTCGTCGGCAAGTCTCGCGACATCACGCGTAGAAGGTCGATGCATCCTCGACCGGGGCGCGCATCTGGTACTCGGTTGGCGATTGTCGGAGTGCGGAGATCTCGTTGACTCCCCAGATGCCAGACCCCGTCCCACGGACCACTGGCTTCCCTCCTCGTCCTCGAAGATCACGTTGGCCGTCACCAGCACGGGAGGCTCCGGCGGAGCGAATCGCAACTCCGCTGTCACCTCAGTGAGGGCTGCCGCCACGTCGCGGATCTCGACGATCCGATAGCTCGCCAGGTCACGAAATCCAAACATCGATTCGAGGGTGGCTGCCAGCTCAGCGTCCTGAGCTTGACGGCTCACTTGAGTCCACGCCGCCATCCGGCGAACTCCCTCGCGTGCCAGGCACCGAGCCATCGGGCATGGCCGCCTCGGGCGTGTCCGAGCGCGGCTCGACTCCTCCTGGGGGATGACCACATCCGCGCGTGGTGCCACGCCAAGATCTGCGGCGCTGACGCTCGACATCAGCAAGCACCAGCAGGGTGTCGCGCAGGCTCGGCGGTGGCTCCACTGGTGGCGGTTGCGTCTCGCCTCGCTCGTACTTGATCGCCCAGTCACGGAGGGAGAACAGGGCAGCCCACGCCTTGGCCGCCACGAGCCTGTTTCCGTACCCGAGGTCAAGACCGTGCAGGATCCCATGTCGGTAGGGGACGTCGATTCGGCCTGCCGTCGTATGTCGACGAGGTAATGCCATCAGCTTTACAAGGTCGGGCAATCCCCTCCCCTTGCGCTGATGGAGTCCCATGCGACCAGCTTGGGAAGGATGTCCTTGGTCTTCGTGAACAGAGCCCTCCCGAGCACATCGGCAACGATGCCGTCGATCTGCGCGAGCACCACCGGGACGACCGCGTGTAACGCTCCGGCGAGAAGTCCGTGGCCGCCAGGTCGAGAAGGGCTTCCTCGGCCGGTAGGCGGCGACGGCGGTCATCGATCTCAGATGGAGGTGCAGGGCCTCCTCGTCAAGCGCGTTGACTAGCAATTCCTCGGCCTCGGGAAGCGACCGTGCTCCGCCAACTCGGTCGTCCCCCTGGTCAGGTCGTGGTCCAGACGCTCGAACGCGATCCATCCCCGCGGCCCGAGCGCGGCGTTGTATCGCGCCGGAAGAGCCGCCAACTTCTTTGCCTGGGTTCCAGCCCACGAGCCTGGTCCAAGCCTTGGGCCGCATCACGCCCGCGGCGGCCGAACAGACGCAGCACAGGAGCGAACTTCGCGAGCGCCTCGAGACCCTCTGCCTGCCGAACGACTTCTCCGAGGTCGGCCGTCGCCCGGATCGCGGCGGGATCGAAGCGGGTGGGCTCGATGCCGCCTGGCCTTGGCCCGATCTTTCGTCTCGCCACCTCGGAGCGTACGCCTTGTGCTCGGACGAGGACTGGCCGGGGGTGAGGCGCCATGTGTTCGACGGCCTTAGTCGGCCCTCGTCAGGCCGGAGTCGAAGGTCATCGGGGGGTGCGCGATGACTCCGTAACCCCCCCACGATCGGCCCGCCCCAAGAATCGGTCCCGCGACTCGCCTCCCCGTTACAACTCGCACGAGCCTAGCCTTCACGATCGCCGGTCCGATGGCACCACGGCATGCGTCGACCGCGGCGATTGCGTGAGTGAAGGTCGGACTCTGTCCGGCTTCCCATTCCCGCCTGCACTCGCTCAGCACCCGGGCCGCCAATCCGCGTTCCGACTCGCCGAAGGCACCGGCCCGCTTCACTGAATCTCGACCATCGAGGCATGCTGGGCGGCGGTCGGCCGCTCCTCGTCCTTCAATCCCCGGGTCAGCGGCACAGTTCGTTGAACGCCGTTCTGGTGATGTCCTTGTTGCTGCCAACGCCGACACGCTGTAGGTAGCTGATGAGTCGGTCGGGGTCGAGGATCGACAGCGAGTAGCCGACAACCAGATCCACTGGTCACAGAGACCCACGGCTGAGATGAGCACCAACGGAACCAGCCATGTCTGACTCAGCGGCAGCACCTCTGTAGCGGCGAGCGATCCAGCGCCGTACGCAAGGGTGGCCGTGAGGACCACGACAGCCAGTACATCGGCCCCTTTCGGATCACCGTGACGGGCGTCGCGCGCCAGTACTTCGGGACATCGAGCCGACGACCGGAGGAAAGATCGAGGCTGGCAAGAGCAGGATCGCAGCAGAACCAGGGCATTCGGCAGGGCAGCCGTCAGATCCGGCGGAGAGTCGACCGGTACCAGGCTCGAGGTGACGATCGCCAGGACCAAGGCGACGATCCCCGCGGCCGCCGCAACCCAGTAGTGCCGCGGGCTCCTCTGGGTTCCGGATCAGATCGCGCAGCGCCTCCCGCTGCCGCCATGGGCAACGATCGTAGCCGCTGACGTCTCGGAGGCAAGCGGTAGAGGCGGCACCGACCGGCTGGGCAACTTCAGGATCCGTCAGTCGGGCGGCCCGGCCCGGTCCCAATCGAGCGGTTCGCCGAGCCCGTAGTGGTAGGGGAGGGGCTTCTCGATCTCCTTCAGGACGCCGTCCTGCCGCCGGATCCAATGCCTCCCGGCCGAGTCCGTGAAGGCGATCTCCACCGCGGGCTCCGTGTGCATCCCGGGCGTGAACTCCTGGGTCTCGATCTTGTAGCTCCCCGGCGGAAGGACGGCGATCGTCGTCGGGGGCCTGACGTCAGAGTTGTGGCGAGCGACCTCCTCGCCAGTCTCTTCTCCAAAGGCCCCGCGGAGGACGAGCCACGCGATCACGCGGTACACGGGCACCTCCGAGGCGTTCAGGAGGGTCGCCCGAGTGAACCCCGCGACTGCTCCGTGATCATCGGTCTCGGGCTTTGACTCGCTCCACCACTCAACCCACGCGGAGACCTGTCGGGCCTGTCCCATCCGCTCGGCCCGGGTCCGCTCTCGACGGTCGAGGACCAGCGCGCCGAGCGCGACGATCACGGCGAGCAGGGTCGCGAAGGAGCCGACACGGCCCACCAGTCGCTCTCTAGGACGCCGACGACCCAGTTCGCGACCTGTCCGAGTGCGCTCGTGACCTGATCGATCGTCATGCCGCGAGTGTAGGCTCTCAGTGACGGCCCGCAGGCCGGTTCGGCCAGTCATAGGGAAGGGGGATCCACCATGACGAAGGCAATCGAGGTCGAGGTCGACGGCGGTTCGGCGAACCCGGTCCGCTTCACACTCGACGACGCTCGGATCCGGTCGGCCGGGCACAAGGTTCAGATCGCGCTCCACGACGACGCGGGCGACCCGGAAGAGCGGACGCGCCTATGGCGCGGGGCCCTTCAGATCGCCCGAAACGCGATCGAGAAGAGCCGCGACGGAAAGAACGAGATCTACGGCGAGCGGCCCCGACGTCTGGATCATCCCGGAAGGCTCCGTCCGGTGCCCCACAGGGCACCTGCTCCCTGAGTCAGGAACCGCTCGGTACCAGGCTTGGCGACATCCCATTCGAGAAGGCCGTAGAGGGGGTGCTGCCCGTGGGCTGGCCGTCCGGACTGCGCGACGGCCAAGGATCCCTGACATAGGCGCGCAGGTGCATGCGGTCGGTCCGTCGGCGGCGGGCGGTCTCCAGGCTGATTGTGTCGGGTGCCGATCCAGGTCCCTTTTGCGGTTCCTGCACCCGTCCGAGCAGTACTTCTTGTCGCTGCGACCACCTGTGAACGTGTGGCTCCAGTCCGGATTGGCGCACTCACGGACACGGGGATTCCGCCGTCCGGTCACCACCTCATTCGCGAACTGCAGGTAGATCGCCGCAAGGAGGCAGTCGGGGACCTGGCGCATCACGCTGCCGCGAAATGGCAGCAGGGTCGTGTGCACATGGTGCTGGAGGGTGAGGTTGATCTCAGTCTGTGCCACCACGAACTCCGCGGCAGCGGACGAATAGCCCCTCTTTAAATGAGCACCGCCCGGTCCTGAGCGCGGTTTAGGATCCGCTGCCACATGGAATCTCCCTGGCACCCTCGGAGACCCAGTAATCGAAGACCCCGGGCGCGTGCTCCACATGCGCGTCGATCTTCTCCATGGCGGGCGTGACATGCCTCCCGTCGTCCGCCTTACGGACGCACCTCAATGCCCGGCCTGCCAGAGATCGCGCAGCACGGCGAACCGCGCGGCCTCGGCCGTCCCATACCGCGAGCGGCTCCCCGTGGGCGTGCCCACCGCCGAACATCACGGCGCTCACTCCTTCGTGCCTGTGGATCGCGGGCATCATCAGCTGCGGGTGCGTGAGCCACCCGAAGCCACCGGCAAAGGCCAGGATCCGCTCGTGCGTGGGGTTGCGGCCCAACTCGGCAAATCGATCCGTGATGCGCATGCTCAATGTGATGTCCCCGGCCGTCCAGTTGCCCGCATTGGGGATGAGCCAGTCGTTCGAGTCCGCCGCCGCCCGTGCGTCCAGTCGCTCGAAGATCGTCTCGAGCGCCAGGTCGCCGTCCACGAGCGGCACAGCGGCCCCAAGGTGGAACCCCGCGTCCGGGCGGTAGAACTTCGCCCGAACCCGCCGGTCAGCCAAGGCTGGCTCCAGATCCCCCGGATAGTCCCCGACTACATCGTTGATCATCGGGCCATGGTAGTCGAGGATGGACGTGTAGAGACTCGTATGGATCAACACAACATGAACCCTGACCAGCTCGCGATTTCCGTCGCGGAGGCAGCCGACCGCATTGGCATCAGTCGATCCAAGGCATATCAGCTAGTCGCGAGCGGCGACCTCCCGACGGTGAGGATCGGCGGCAAGACGCTGGTGCCCGTCGAGCGCCTCCGCCGGTGGGTGAACGATCGAGCCCCTGCCAGCGGCCAACCGGGACTCAGGGCCAGGCCGAGAAGCACTGACCTGGCGGAGCTCACTGGTGTGTCCGAAAGACCTCAGCCGCGCAACGTCGGCAATTCCACGCCACCGGACATTGACTCCTTGCCCGTCCCTTCCGCGCGCCAATCGCGCCTACCCAAGAACCACCCATAGGCAGGGGTTGCGCGTCGTTGCCCGATGCAGGTCCCACGCCGCGATCACCCACTCGTTCGGCCTTGAGAAACCAACCTGTTGCCCGACGATCCGATGCGCGCTGTCGGGCAGCTGCCAAGGACGCCTCGGATGACAACCGAAGGCCCCCGGCGGTCGCAGGGGTTGCCGAGGTCGCCGAGTGCTGGTTCGCCTGCTCCGACTGAGCCCAGGATGCCGGAACGAACCCGGATCCTACGGCCGAGCTTCTGGAGCGATGCCGTGCCTGGACAGTTGTCCGACGCAGAGTTCCGTCTCTATCTCGGCCTGGCAACCTGTGCGGACGACGAAGGGTGACGCTCTGGGTCCAGCCACGTCGGCGGCGCATCTGTATCGCTTCCAGTCGGTCAAGCGTCGCGAGCGGCAACTGGAACTCAATGCCAACGGGCTGGTCGAGGCCGGTCTGCTTGAGATTCATCCTTGCGGTTGTGCGTTCTTGCCGTTCCACTACCGAGACTTTCGCCAGAAGGGTGGCAACCACTCCAATGCCGTGAGGGATTTCCACGTCGAGCACGTTGGTCCGGATGAGTCCGTACAAGTCAGTACAGGTCCTGCATCGGAATCGGTCTCGGGTTCCGTAGAGGGTAAGGAGGCGGTGTCGGGCACCGAGTCGGATCCGCGCGGTGTCTGACTCGGGCGCCAATCCTGCGCGCGACGCACCGGGCGACGAGAGCTACCCTGCTGCCACCACGTGGGTTGGGCGAGAGCAGCAGCCACTACGACCAACTCTGGGAGCTGATCGGCCAGGATCCAGTCTTGGTCGCCCGACTCATCGATGAGGCGCCCAGTGAGATGCGCAAGCCGGGGTGCCCCCTCGAGGCTCTCAGCGCGTTGGTTGTCGGGGAATGGGGCACTCGGGGCCATGGGTCCAGTGAGCGGCCCGCCGAACCGACTGGATACCCCTGACGAGAGCGGGTTGCCGTGGCTGCGGCCATGCGGCGCGACGACCTCGGCACGAGACCTGACGGAATCCTGCTCACCCCGGCCGACGTGACTGGACTTGCTGACGTGTCTGTGCAGTTGTTGCGCAAACAGACGCGAACGGGATGGGTGCCTGGCGTGCGTCTCGGCCGCGTCGTCAGCTTCAGCCAGATCGTGCTCGACGGTCGGGCGGTCCGGAGAACCTGGGCCAGAGAGGAGGTGACGCATTCGGATGACCCGTTGGCACCGAAGGCAGAGACCAGGACGGTCCGTCGAAGATGAGCAGCCGCGTCATGTCCGGCGCCACGCCGTCGGTCGCAGGCACCGAGTGGGACCGGATCGGAAGGCCCTTCGAGCATCGGAGGTTGCGCATCTCATCGGGATCAACGAGGAGTCGGTCCGGCGCGCCCTCGCCCGCGGGGAGCTCCCTGGTCGGAAGCTGGGTGCCGTCTGGATCGTCCCGGTAGCCTCGCTCGATGCCTGGCTCACGTCGCAAGATGAGCCGACGTCGAATGGCGGGCGAAGGAAGCGTGTTCAAGCGCCGCCGCGACGGCGCTTGGGTCGCCCAGCTATCGAGCGGCCCGCGCGGTCATCGAACCCTTCAGACGCGGATCGCACGTACGCAGGCGGAGGCCAAGCTGAAGCTCGCCGAGATGCGGGCCGATCGCGACGCCGGTCGGGACATCTCGAAGCTGAACCTTGGCGACTTCCTCCGAAGATGGCTCGATGAGACCGCCAGACCCACGGTCAGCGCCAACACGTTGCGGGGCTACGAGGACGCCCTGCTCCACCTCCAGCCCCTCCTCGACGTCCCTCTCGACAGGCTCACCGCCGAGGACGTTGAGTGGTGCTGCAACGGGATGACCACGCACCGGGTCGGCGCCCGGCTGCAACGCCCAGCCTCCGCGAAGACTGTCCGCAACGTCCAGCTCATGCTCCGAGGCGCGCTCGGGCAGGCCGAGCGGCGGGGCCATGTCAGACGCAACGTCGCCGCGCTTGTCCCCCTTCGACGCGTGCCCCGCTCGACGGTCGAGGCACTCACGCCCGAACGCGCACGCCAGATCCTGGCCGCCGTGGCGGGTGATCGCTATGAGGCCGCGTATGCGCTCGCCCTCGCAGGCCTGCGGGCCTCCGAGATCCTCGGCCTCGCGCGTTCTGATCTCGACCTCGAACGGGCAGTGGTGACAATTCGTCAGCAACTCTCGGGGTCCGGCGTCAAGGCTAGGTTGGTCGAGACCAAGACCGCCGCCTCCGCTGCCACCATCCCACTGCCGATGTTCGTGGTCGAGCGGCTCCGGAGCCATCTCGCCCGGCTTGAGGCCGAGCGGCCGATCGTCCCCATCGGAGATTCCCTCGTGTTCGTGACCGAGCAGGGCCTCGCCGTGAACGGCTCGTGGCTCACGAAGCATTTCCAAGCGGCCCTGGCGCATGCGGGGCTGCCCCGGATGCGGCTGCATGATCTGCGCCACGGAGCGGCAAGTCTGCTGGTGGATGCCGGGGCCCATCCGCGCGTCGCCCAGGAGCTGCTCCGCCACGCGCCGGGCAGCCGAGTGACGATGGAGCTGTATGCGCACGTGACCGCGGCCCAGGAGCGCAACGCCGCCGATCTGCTCGACAGCGTGGTGAATCCCCGGAGTTGACAGTCACGCTGACAGTCACGGGACCTGTCGACAGCGTCGTATCGAGTGGTCCGGACGCGTGCGGAGTGGGTCGATCTGATCGGGGGAATGGCTCCGGCGGTAGGATTCGAACCTACGACCAAGCGGTTAACAGCCGCCCGCTCTACCACTGAGCTACGCCGGAGCGAGGCGTCGACGGGCTTCATCGCCCGCGCGCGGGGCGCCATCGCGGCGCCGCGCCAGAGGATAGCAGGCCACCCAACCCGGTGCGGCCAGGACCGACCGCGGCGCCCGCCGCTGACCCCTCGTAGACTGCCGGTCCATGAGCCTCATCTCGCCCGAGGACCTGCGAACCCGGATCGATGACCTGCGCCTAAGGCTCGCCGACGTCAGATGGTGGCTGAGCGACCCGGGCAAAGGGCGACGCGACTACACCGAGGGGCACCTCCCGGGCGCCGTGTTCATCGACGCCGATACCGATCTCGTGGCGGCCTCGGGGCCGGGCCGTCATCCACTCCCCTCCCCGACCGCGTTCGCGACCCGGATGGGCGAGCTCGGGTTCGGCGACGAGCACACGATCGTCGCCTACGACGATGC
The DNA here is from genome assembly GCA_963734995.1 of uncultured Chloroflexia bacterium. GTDB lineage: Bacteria > Chloroflexota > Limnocylindria > Limnocylindrales > CSP1-4 > CAIXZV01. Next base: position 140,350 of record CAVTJD010000009.1, on the reverse strand, counting down.
GGGTGGCACGATCGCCGCCCGCTTGTGGTGGATGCTCGATGATCTCGGGCACCGCGACGTCCACGTGCTCGATGGCGGGATCCAGGCGTGGACGGCGATGGGCGGTCAGCTGACCGGGATCGTGCCCGGGCCGCCGCCGGGCAGCCTGCACCTGCGCGAGGCCTGGTCGCGCACGATCGAGCGCGATGCGCTGGTCGGCCGTCTGGGCCACGTCAGCGTCATCGATGGCCGCGCGTCGGAGCGCTACCGGGGCGATGTCGAACCGGTCGATCCGGTGGCCGGACACATTCCGACCGCCCGCAGCCTGCCGACCATGGGCAACCTCGGCCCCGATGGCCGGCTGCTGCCGGCGTCGATGCTCCGCGAGCGCTTCGCCTCGCTCCGGGGCGACGTGATCACGACCTGTGGCAGCGGCGTCACGGCCTGCCACAACGCACTGGCGATGCGCGTGGCCGGCCTGCCGGACCCGATCCTCTATCCCGGCTCGTACAGCGACTGGTCCCGCTCGGGATTACCCGTGGCCACGGGCGATGAACCGGGCGAGGTGCCGCGGTTCGATGGCCGTGACGGCTAGCCGCGGGCCTGTCGAAGGCGGAGGCGGATCGCCTGTCGAAGGCGGAAGCGGATCGATGCCAGACCCAACCGGGTCAGCGGCGGCGGCTGATGCACCCGGTCACGGCAGCCGGCTGACAATCGTCGTGGCCTGCGTCTTCATGGCATCGCTGCCCGCGACGGGATGGCCGATGCCGACGTTGCTGAACGCGACGAACACGGTGCCCTTGAGCACGTAGATCGCGATCGCGGACGCCTTGATCCCGTTGATGTTCGCGCTGCCCGAGATCAGCGCAGCCCCGTCTCCGAGGCCCGTCAGCTGCTCCGTCTTGACATTCTTCATGTTCGCCTGCTTGAGGGCCGACACGACGTCACCCTTCGCGGCGTCGACCGACGCCTGGTCGGGCGCCTGCGCGACACTGACCTCGAACACGACCCCGCTATTCGTGTAGATGCACAGCTTGCCGTTGCCGCTAAACGTCTCGTGCTTGCCCTTGCCGAACGTGACACCGGCCAGCGCCGACGCCTCGTCGGCGGTGACCAGAGTGCAGGGGTCGATGGCGGTGGGGGCGGCGGTCTGCTGGCTCTGCTCAGGCGACGGCGACTCGCTGGGCATGGCGCTGGCCGCCGGCTCGCTGGGCATCGCCTCTGACGGGGCCGAGCTGGGCATGGCCGACGGAGGCGCAGAGGGAGCGACCGATGGCGAGGCCGAGCTCACCGAGGCTGGGCTTGCCGATGGTGTCGCCCCTCCACCGCCGCTGCACGCAGCGACCACGATCACAAGCGGAAACGCCACCACGGCAGATCGGAAACGGCCCATGCACACCACCCCGGCACGGTACCTCGGCCGTCCGTCCCGGGAGTCCGGGGCGAGGACGCGGACGAGTTCGCGAGTATGGCAGTTCTACAGAATTGCGTTGTCCGGGCGATCGAGACGGATTGCGGTGGCCGGTGTGCGGGGGGCCGGCGTGTGATCCCCGCGTTTCAGGCCGGCATGGCCGTCCGAGGGCGGCGAGCACGGACCACGGCCAGCTGCACCAGGGCCGCGGCCATCGCCGCCGCGAACCCGATGGTCAGGTCGCCCAGCAGCGCGACCTGGAACCCGAACAAGGTGATCTCGGGCCCGACCTCGATCCCCAGTCGATGGCCGATCAGATAGAACGCGCCGAACGCGGCCAGGATCGGCAGCACGAACGCCACCCGCCGCTGGGATCCGCCGGCACGCCCGACGAGCCTGACGGCGATGGTGCCCAGCACGATCGAGCACAGCGTGAACAGTGAAACCAGTGCGTACGCCTGCGGAGGCATGGCTTGACTGTACCGGCGATCGCGGGCCGGCGCCGTCGATCGCGGGCCGGCGCCGTGCGCGACAATCGCTGGGCCATGTCCGAGGACTGTCTGATCTGCGCCAGGCATCGCGGTGAGGGCCCGCTGGGCGGCGAGCTGGTCGGTCGCCTGAACGGGTTCTGGGTGTGGCATGCGCCGCCGGGCGACGACGGGGCGGCGTCGCTTGGTCACCTGATCATCGAGAGCGACCGCCACGCGCCCTATCTGGACGACCTGACCGTCCAGGAGGCACGCGATCTGGGGGTGCTCCGCGTTCGGGCCACCCGCGCGTTGCGCACCGAGCTCGAACCGGAGTTCGTGTTCGCCGCGGTCATCGGGAAAGGCGTCGCCCACTTTCATGAGCACCTGATCTGCAGGTTCCCCGGCACCGATCCCAACGTTCCGTGGCACGCGAGCGACGACGCCGCCCCAAGGGCGGACGCGGCGACCGTCGCGGCCCTCGCGCGGCGGCTTCGGGCCCGGCTCGAGGAGCCCGCCGGCCAGTTCTGACAGGGAGGCTGTCTCGTCAGGGAGGCCGTCTCGCCGGCTCCAGCGCGGGCCGCTGCACCGTGTTGCGGCGCGTGCTCCGCGCTTCAGGCATCGCGCGGGACGTTCCTCGTCCACGCACATCGCGCAGGAGGTCCCTCTTCCACGCACGGCGCCTCATGCATCGCGGCGCGCGTCGATTTGCAGTTGCTTCCAGCCAAGCAGCATCATGGATCGAAGCATGTCGTCGGGCTCATCGAGGCTGTCGCCCGGCAACGTACGGTGCCGGACCGATAAGTGCCCGCGAAGGCGACCCGGTCATGCTCCGGCCATGCCGAGACGCAATGGCGCAGGGATTGCCCTGCTCGCCGACGACACGCGCCTGCGTATCGTTGCGCTGCTCGCGCTGGCACCGCGGCGGCCGTCATCCATCGCCCGCGAGATCGGACTGAGCCGACCAGCAACCAGCCGGCAGCTGCGCCTCCTCTGTGACGCGGGACTGGTCGTGATGGCCCGGTCAAGGATCGATGGGCGCGGCTTCGTCTACTCCCTCGACCACGGGGCACATGGTCGGATCACGGCCTGGCTGGCGGGCACGGGCGTCGGGCTCCGCGAGCCCGGCGACGACTTTCCATGACCGAAACGCCGAGAACCGCCGGTGGACGGCCCAAGGCCATCGGTCCGTATGAGCACGTCAACGCGATGGTTCCGCTTGACTGGAACCACCCGAGAATCGGCATTGTGGGCGGCGATGACGGCGCCGTGCGGGCGAACGCGAGGCGCGCGCGTTGGCGGGGGGCGCGAGGTGGCGGCGATCTCGGCGCCGTGCGGGCGGGCGCGACGTGGGCGAGGGACGCGAGGTGCACGAGGGCGCACGTGGGACGCCAGGCGCGCGCGTTGGCGGGGGGCGCGAGCGCGAGGGACGCGAGGCGCGCGCGAACGCGAGGGGCGCGAACGCGAGGGGACGAACGCGAAGGCGCTCTACCTCCCCCGGTCAGGCCTCGGTCTTCTCCTCGCCGTCGGACGCGTCGGGCGTCTCGACAGCGGCGTCTGCAGCCTCGGCGGCCTCCTCGGCCTTCTCGCGCATCTGGTTGACCCGGGTCTCGAGCAGCGTCTGCATCTCGGTCACCCGGGACTCGAGGCGCGCGCCGAGCGCGTCGAAGTCTCGCTTCGAGAGATCGGATCGGGCCCCCGCGTACTCCTCGCGCAGATCGCGATCGGTCTGGACCGAGTACGCGACTGCCGCGGCCATCCCGACGATGATCCCCATCAGGAATCCGAACACGAACCTCATCTGACTGCCTCCTTGCGGCACTCCGGTGCCCTGACGGCACCTGTCATTCCAGATAGTCCTTGAGCTTGCGCGAGCGCGACGGGTGGCGCAGCTTGCGCAGCGCCTTGGCCTCGATCTGACGAATGCGCTCCCGCGTGACGTTGAACTCCTTGCCGACCTCCTCAAGGGTACGCGCCCGGCCATCCTCGAGGCCGAACCGGAGCTGCAACACGCGCCGCTCGCGGCCGGTCAATGAGTCGAGCACGGCCTCCACCTGCTCCTTGAGCAGCTGGTGCGAGGCAGCCTCGGCCGGGGCGAGCGCACCGCGATCCTCGATGAAGTCGCCCAGGTGCGAGTCCTCCTCCTCGCCGATCGGCGTCTCGAGCGACACCGGCTCCTGCGAGACCTTGATGATCTCGCGCACCTTCTCCGGGGTGACCGCCACCTCCTGCCCCTTGGACATCGCCTCGGCGATCTCCTCCACGGTCGGCTCCCGACCCAGCTCCTGGAGCAGCTGGCGCGAGACCCGGATCAACCGGTTGATCGTCTCCACCATGTGGACCGGGATCCGGATGGTCCGGGCCTGATCCGCGATGGCGCGGGTGATCGCCTGGCGGATCCACCAGGTGGCATAGGTCGAGAACTTGAACCCCTTCTCGAAGTCGAACTTCTCGACCGCCCGGATGAGGCCGATGTTCCCCTCCTGGATGAGGTCGAGGAACGACATCCCGCGGCCGATGTACTTCTTCGCGATCGACACGACGAGGCGCAGGTTCGCCGACGTGAGCTGCTCCCGCGCATCGCGGCCGATCCGGACAACCTCGCCCCGGCGATCGCGCATCTTGGTCTCGGGCGGCACCTCGGGATCGAAGCCCATCCGCCGCAGCAGGTCGGGATCGTGGCCGGCCTCGACCCAGCGCTGCAACGCGGGAAAGGCCACGTCGTCCCGGGTCCAGTCGTAGATCGCGCGCAGACCGGGGTTGTCGCGCGAGTCGAGATCACCGTTGTGCACCGAGAGGTACGACCAGTCGAGCAGGGTCTGAAATGTCTCGGCGCCGGGCGTCGAGTTGTACGCGGAGACGAGCGCCCGTGCCTCCTTGAGCAGGGCGTGGGTTCCATCCGACTGGGCTTCCCTGCCCGCCTTGATCAGGTGGAAGTCGGGTGACGCGAGGTACAGCTCGCCGTTGTCGGGCCAGGCGAGCGCGTCGGCGACCATCTTGTGCGTCTCGGGTCCGAACGGCAGCAGGTGCTGCGGCTTGGTCGTGCGCGTCTTGCGCTCCGTGTCGTGGAGGGTCCACTCGTGGAGCGAGAGCACCGCCTTCCAGGGCTCGATGATGATCTGCTCGCCGAGCTCGATCGCCTTGGCGAGCACCACCTCCTCCTCGGCCGTGAGGAGCGCGACCTTCCCGATCTCCTTGAGATACATCCGGACCGGGTCGTCGATCCCGATGATGTCGGCCGACAGCGCCTCGAGCTCCTCCGCGGACGGCTCGTCGACCCCCTTGGAATCGATCTTCGCCGGGGCGTCGACGCCCGGCGGCACGCGCACCCCACGAACGGCCTCGGCTTCGACGGTGGCGACGCTCAGCGTCTTCCTGGCGCGAGGCGATCCCTCCTTCTCCCCGTCCCCTGCCTCCTCGTCCTCGTCCTGGTCCTCCTCCTCGACGCTGAACTCGAAGTCGGCATCGTCGATGTCGACGTCCTCGTCCTCGTCGTTGTCGTCGTCGCTCTTCGCGTCATCGATGCTCCGCGGCGCCTTGACGGTCGCCGTCGCCGAGCGGCGCGGACGCATTGCGGCGAGCCTGGCCTCTTCCACCTCCCGCTTGGTGCGGCGCGGGCGCGAGGAGAGCACGGCTTCGACGAGCTGCTTGTCGAGGGGATCGGCCATGGTCTCTGGTCCTCCGATTCGATCGGGCTGGGTGCGGGTTGGTGGCGTGTCTGTGGTGGTTGGTGATTGGTGATTGGTGGCGGTTGGTGATTGGTGGCGGTTGGTGGCGGGTCAGACGGCGGCGACCGCCGAGCGGGCGAGGAGCCGGGTCTGGTCGCGGCGTCGATCGAGCGATCGGCGCCGTTCGTTGAGCTGCTGGCGCTCGACGGTCAGGCGACCGATGGCGTCCCGGTCGCCGTCTCGTTCTGCCTCGGCCATGGCGTCGCGATTGAAGCTGCTGAGGTCGTGCCATTCGGTATCGTCGAGCTCCAGCGTCAGGCGCTCGATCTCGTAGGCGAGCGCCCGGTCGCCGAGCTCGCGCGGGTTGGGGCCGAGCCTGGAGACGAGCGCCTGACCCAGCGCGCGGCTCTCGTCGTCGAGCGTGTCGAGGATCGTGGCCAGCGCGAACGGCGGGCGGACACCGCTGTCGTCACGCGCGCGGGCCGTGACGATCGCGCGATACAGCTCGCGGGCCACCTGCGACGGCAGGCGATCGGGACCCAGGCCGTCGAGGACCGTGTCGTGGGTCTCGGGCACGAGCAGCACCAGTCGCAGCAGCTCCTGCTCGGTGCGCGACACGCCGCGCAGGATGTCGTTGACGGGTAACGCATCGGCCGCGTGGGTCACGGCATCCGCCGTGAACCGTCCATCGGACTGCCGGGCCGAGCCGCTCCGAAGCGCCACCGACAGGGTGCCCTGGTCGAGACCCGAGAGCGTCCCGACGCGCTGGAGGTACGGCTCGCGCAACAACCCGGGGAGGTTGCGCAGCACGGGCATCACGGCATCCACGAAGCGCGCCTTGCCACCGGGCGTCTTGAGGTCGTGCGCGCGCGCGTGGACGTCGATCAGGTGATCGACGATGGGTTGCGCCGTCCGGACCTCCTCCCGCCACCGGTCCGGCTCGTCGCGCAGCACCTCGTCGGGATCCTTGCCTTCGGGCAGCCGGACGACCCGGACGTCATCGAGCTGGACCCCGGCATCGTCCCGTGCCAGCTGCCGGATCACCTCCTCGAGCGCGGTCGCGCCGAACGTGCCGGCCTTCTCGCCCGCCGGATCGACGTCGTACGCGAGCGCGATCCGCTTGGCGTAGCGGGTGAGCAGCGCCACCTGCTGCGGGGTGAGCGCCGTGCCCAGGCTCGCGACCACGTTGTCGAAGCCGGCCTGGTGGGCCATCAGCGCGTCGGTGTAGCCCTCGACGATCACCGCCTGGCCGGTCTTGCGGATCGGTGACTTCGCGCGGTCGATGAGATACAGCGTGCGGCTCTTGTCGAACAGCGGCGTCGCGGGCGAGTTGAGGTACTTCGGGCCGTGGTCGTTGCCATCCTCGCCCTCCTTGCCCAGGATCCGGCCGCCCAGGCCGACGGCGTGGCCGTTGGTGTCGCGGATCGGGAAGATCACGCGCTCGCGGAACCGGTCGTACACGCCCCCACCCCGCTGGCGCGGGCTGGCCAGGCCCACCTCCACCAGCTCGCCGGACGCGACCTGGCGCCTTGTCGCCAGCTGGCGGGTCATCGTGTCCCAGCCGCCCGGGGCCCAGCCCAGCTGGTGGCGTTCGATGGTCTCGTCGGTGAAGCCGCGATCGCGCAGGTACGCGAGCGCCGGGGCGCCGCCCTTCGAGTGGAGCAGCACCGCGTGGTAGAAGGCGATGGCCGACTCCAGCACCTCGCGCAGCCGCGCCCTGCGTGCATCGTCGCGCCGGGTGTGCTCGTCGATCTCGATGCCCGCGCGCCCGGCCAGTGCCCGCAGCGCCTCGGGGAACGACAGCCCGTCGCGCTCCATGAGGAACGTGAAGATGTCGCCGTGCTTGCCGCACCCGAAGCAATGCCAGGTGTCGCGCGCCGGCGTCACCACGAACGAGGGCGTCTTCTCGCCGTGGAACGGGCACAGCCCCTTGAAGGTGGTGCCGGCCTTCCTGAGCTGGACCGACTCGCCCACCACGTCCGCGACGGGCAGCCGGCCCTTGATCTCGGCAACCGTGCCGACGGCCAAGCGTTGCTCCTGTGTCCCGTGGTCCCGCCGGGTGACCTCGGGGGGACGCACCCAGTGGAAACAGCTACCGGCCTGTCAAGTCTTGACAGGCCGCCGGTTGCGCAGGGTACCCCTTGACAAGGGGGTTGACAAGCGTTGCCGGGCGGAGGCGGCAGGCGCCGCTTGACCCGGGGCACGCACTGACCCGACACTGGCCCCGAAGGGGAGTAGTCCTCCTCCGGCCGATCGACATGCTGGCGCGATGGCGCCCGGTCGCCGGGTCCGCTGCCGCGGACGGACGAGACCTTCGACTCATCGACACCAGTCCAGGGTGTCGGGTCGAAGGCGCACTCGTCGGACCCGAGCCCACCTCCCGGAGGCCTCGTGAACGCGTTCCTCCTCTCCTTCGGCGTGGTGTTCCTGGCCGAGCTGGGCGACAAGAGCCAGCTCATGGCCCTCGCGTTCGCCACTCGCTACCGCGCCCTCACCGTGCTCATCGCCGTGTCGATCGCGACGTTGCTCGTCCATGCGGGATCGGTCCTGATCGGCTCGGTGTTCGCGCTGGCCCTGCCCACCAATGTCATCCAGGTCATCGCCGGCCTCGCGTTCTTCGGGTTCGCGGCCTGGACGATCCGGGGCGATTCCCTGGGCACCGACGACGAGAGCCGCGCCGAGCGCTCCGGTCGATGGGCGCTCCTCACGATCGGCACGGCGTTCTTCCTGGCCGAGCTGGGCGACAAGACGATGCTGGCCACGGTCACCCTGGCCACCACCGAGGAGCCGATCGGGACGTGGCTGGGCTCGTCCGCGGGCATGGTGGCGGCCGATGCGCTGGCGATCGCCGTCGGCGCCTTCCTGGGCACCCGGCTCCCGGAGCGGGCGATCAAGGCGTTCGCCGCCCTCGCCTTCATCGTGTTCGGCGCGCTGCTGGTTGCCGATGGCATCGGCGTGTGGCGGCCCTGAGGACATCGGGAGGAGACTGGGGTCGTTGCGCGAGAATCATGCGGCCAGCGATACGGGCGGGTCGCGATCAACTGGGAAGGTGAGGGAATGGCCGACTATCCGGATATCTACGCGGATGGGTTCCAGCTGAGCGCCGGGCCGTTCGGCGTGACCATCACGCTCACGGTCACGCAGCCATCGGGCGAGCCGGGGCCGCACCAGGACCCCACCGACACGGTCGCCCGGGTGCGGCTCAGCCGCGAGCTGGCGCAGAAGCTGGCGGAGACGCTCCCCCACTCGCTCGCGGCCACGATGCTGACTCCCCAGCAAGGACCCAGCGTCAAGCACTGACGCCGACCGACCTTCCGGATGCGGCTGCCAGCCGCAGAGCCGACCGCCGCAGCCAGGGGCGATTCAGGCGACGTAGTCGGCGAGGTGCTGCCCCGTGAGTGTGCTGCGGCCGGCAACCAGGTCCGCGGGCAGGCCTTCGAACACCACCCGTCCGCCGTCGTGCCCGGCGCCCGGGCCGAGGTCGATGATCCAGTCCGCGTGGGCCATGACGGCGAGGTTGTGCTCGATCACGATCACCGACTTGCCCGCGTCGACCAGCCGGTCGAGCAGCCCGAGCAGCTGCTCGACGTCCGCGAGATGGAGCCCGCCGGTCGGCTCGTCGAGCACGTAGATGCCGCCGTCGGTGGCCATCTGGATGGCCAGCTTGAGGCGCTGGCGCTCGCCGCCCGACAGGGTCGTCAATGGCTGGCCGAGACGCAGGTAGCCGAGCCCGACGTCGGCCATGCGGGCCAGGATCCGCTGCGCGGCCGGGATCCTCGCCGGGCCGTCCGCGAAGAACGCCAGGGCCTCCGACACGGACATCGCGAGCACCTCGCTGATGTCGCGGCCGTCGAGCTTGTACTCCAGCACACTGGCGTCGAACCGCTTGCCGGCGCATTCCTCGCACACCGTCTCCACGGTGTCCATGAACCCCAGCTCGGTGTAGATCACGCCGTTGCCGTTGCAGCTGGGGCAGGCGCCCTCGGAGTTCGCGCTGAACAGCGCGGGCTTGACGCCGTTGGCCTTGGCGAACGCAGTCCGGATCGGGTCCAGCAGTCCCGTGTACGTGGCGGGGTTGCTGCGTCGCGACCCCTTGATCGGCGTCTGGTCGATCGAAACCACGCCGGCATCCCTGGGCATCGACCCGTGGATGAGCGAGCTCTTGCCCGAGCCCGCGACGCCCGTCACGACGACCAGCACGCCCAGCGGAACGTCGACGTCGACATCCTGCAGGTTGTGCGCGCTGGCACCGCGGATCTCGAGCGCGCCGGTGGCGGTTCGGGTCGCCGGCTTGAGCGCGGCGCGATAGCCGAGATGGCGCCCCGTGAGGGTGTCGCTGGCACGCAGGGCATCGACGCTGCCCTCGAAGCACACGGTCCCACCATCGGAGCCCGCGCCGGGCCCGAGATCGACGACGTGGTCGGCGATCGCGATCACCTCCGGCTCGTGCTCGATCACGAGCACCGTGTTGCCCTTGTCCCGCAGCCGGCACAGCAGCTCGTTCATCCGCTGTACGTCGTGCGGATGCAGCCCGATGGTGGGCTCGTCGAACACGTACGTGACGTCGGTGAGCGACGAGCCGATGTGGCGGATCATCTTGACCCGCTGCGCCTCGCCACCCGAGAGCGTGCCCGACGCCCGGTCGAGCGAGAGGTAGCCGAGGCCGATGTCGACGAACGAGTCGAGCGTTCGCTGGACGCTGCCCAGCAGCGGCGCGACGGAGGGCTCGTCGAGCTCCCGCACCCAGCCGGCGAGATCGCTGATCTGCATCGCACAGGCGTCGGCGATGCTGATCCCCCGGATCCTCGACGACCGGGCCGCCTTGCTGAGGCGGGTGCCGCCGCAGTCCGGGCACGCGCTGAAGGTCACTGCCCGCTCCACGAATGCCCGGATGTGCGGCTGCAGCGATTCCTGGTCCTTGGACAGCATCGACTTCCGGATCCGCGGCACCAGACCCTCGTAGGTCATGTTGATGCCCTCGATCTTCATCCGGGTCGGCTCCCGGTAGACGAGGTCGTGGCGCTCCTGCTCGGTGTAGTCGCGGATGGGCTTGGTGGGGTCGACAAAGCCCGACGACGCGTAGAGCCGGTAGTTCCAGCCGCCCGCGATGTAGCCGGGGATGGTGAGCGCGCCGTCGGCGAGCGACTTCGAGTCGTCGAACAGCTGGCTGAGATCGACATCGGTCACCGATCCCATCCCCTCGCACCGCGGGCACATGCCCCCGGCGACCGTGAACGTGCGGCTCTCCGTCTTGCCATCGCCGCGCTCGACGGAGATCTCCCCGACGCCGCGCACGGAGGGGATGTTGAACGCGAACGCCCGTGGCGACCCGATGTGGGGCTGCCCGAGCCGGCTGAACAGCATGCGCAGCACCGCGTTCGCGTCGGTGGCGGTGCCCACGGTGGACCGCGGGTTGCCGCCCATCCGCTCCTGGTCGACGACGATGGCCGTGGTCAAGCCTTCGAGGATGTCGACGTCGGGCCGGCCGAGGCTGGGCATGAAGCCCTGCACGAAGGCGCTGTAGGTCTCGTTGATCAACCGCTGGGACTCCGCGGCGATCGTGTTGAACACGAGCGAGCTCTTGCCCGAGCCCGAGACCCCGGTGAACACCGTCAGCCGGCGCTTGGGGATCTCGAGGCTCACGTTCCTGAGGTTGTTCTCGCGGGCGCCCTGCACCCGGATCAGGTCGTGACGATCGGTCGCGGTCATCGGTGGATGATCCGCCCGGCGGGCATGACCGGGACCCCTTCACGCATGTCGGCCGACCAGCGGGTCCGGGTCTCCCGACCACCGCGGTAGGTCGTCGAAAGCGCCTGGTGAACGTCCAGCTCGAACAGCACGTACCGGGTGTTGAACTCATCCGGCCGACCGGGACGCGCGAGCTCCCACACGGCCGGGTCCGTCACCCGCTGCGCGGTCCCGCGAACGGAGAACTCACCGGCACCACCCTGGTCGTCCTCGACCGAGCAATGAATGGCGTACCAGCTCCCCCGCTCGAGATCATGCCCTTTGGGGGAGGACGGGTACATGTACAGGAACAGCCGGTCGTCGCACAGCAGCGGGCTGACGGGATACACGCGCGGCCGGCCGTCCGCGCCGACCGTGGCCAGGTAGGCCACCCGATCGGTCAGGCGCTGCGCGCCATAGGTTGCCAGCGAAGGATTCCCCGCCACCAGGTCGCGCCAGCTCATGCTGCTGACGGCACGGCGGATCGCGCCATGCTCGCGAGGAACGACCTGGTGACCGGGGACGCCATCGATGCCGTTTGGTCAGCCGCGCGGCTGGTTGATCCGGACCAGGTTGCCGGCCGGGTCGCGGAACGCGCAATCGCGCACACCGTAGGCCTGGTCGATCGGCTCCTGGACGACCTCGGCGCCGGTCGCCTGCACGTGCTCGAAGGCGGCATCGACGTCGGACGTGGTGAGGTTGAGCCGGCCGAGGAGGCCCTTGGCCAGCAGGTCGCCGATCGCGTCGCGGTCGGACTGGGAGATACCGGGATCGGCGGCGGGCGGCTCGAGCACGACGCTGACGTCGGGCTGCGACGGCGGCCCCATCGTGGTCCAGCGCATGCCATAGGCGCTGACGTCGTTGCGCACCTCGAAGCCCAGTGCGTCGCGATAGAACGCGATCGCCTTCTCGTGATCGTCCACCGATAGGAAGCAGTTCTGAAGCTTGATGTCCATGTCGCGAGTCTAGGTACGCCCGGATCGCAGCGCTTCTCGATTCCTGACGGGTCTCGTCGCCGCTTTCACGAGGCACGCGGGCAGCGGCTCGGACCATGAATGATCCCGGGCCCGATAGGCGCTCGGGGTCTCGCCCAGGAGCTCGGTGAAGCGAGTGCTGAACGTCCCCAGGGACGAGCAGCCGACCTCGAAGCAGACCTCGGTGACCGACAGGTCGCCGCGCCGCAGCAGCGTCATCGCCCGCTCGATGCGCCGGGTCATCAGGTAGCTGTAGGGCGATTCCCCGTAGCAGGCGTGGAAGCTCCGCGAGAAGTGGCCCGACGACATGCAGGCGGTCCGCGCCAGCGCCTCCACGTCGAGCGGCTGCGCGTACTCGCGGTCCATCTGATCCCGGGCGCGCCGCAGGCGCACCAGGTCGTCACGGTTCACAGCGCACACCATAGCCCGGCCCGCGTCGGACGGCCGGGCGGGCCAGGGTTCGGACGCTGCGTCGAGGGCGTGGCGCCCCACAGAGGCGGGGCGCCACGCATGAGCCCTCGAGCGTGGCTGCGATCGTTACGGGGCGACCTTGGCGAAGTAGCCGTCCTCACCCTTGAGGGTCAGGCCGCCGAACGATGAATTCGTTGCGCATGTCGGTCCAGTAGGCGACCACGCCACCGTCGGCCGTCGCCGCGATGTTGCCGTAATCACCCAGGAACGAGGTCGCACGCGGGTAGTCCGCGTTCAGCGTCCCACCCGAGAACCAGCGATCGCCGGTGGTCGGATCGGAGTACACGTCGCTGACGACGGTCTTGGTGAACGAGCTGCCCGACTGGGTCAGCACCGAGTACGCGTACATGTGGTTGGCGGGATCGACGCTGCGGTCGAAGGTGCCGACGCGCAGCGTCCCGTTGACGTCGAACGCGGCCCACGGCATGAACTGATCACCCGGCAGCGCCCAGGCGGCCGGCGCCGACCAGGTCTGCCCGCCGTCCCACGACTGGCTCACGATCACGTCGGAGTTGGTGGTCACCGAGTAGGGGTCGGCGTACGGCGCGAACGGGATGCCCGCGGTGTTTCGCATGTCGGACCACACCAGCGCCAGGTGATCGGCGTTGGTCGGATCGGCCGCCAGGTTGCCGGCCGCCCAGGTGCGGAACACGCTGTCCTGGTAGGTCTGCCGCCCGAACGCCCACGGGAAGTCGAAGGAGCCGTCGTAGACGAGCCCGACGTCGACCGGCTCGCCCAGGGCCGCACCGGTCGCGGGATCGACCTGGACGACCTTGTAGTCGTCACGGCCGCTGCTGAGGTCGTCGGTGTTCATGAATGACACGAAGATCCGGCCATCGGCGGTCACTGCCGGTGTCGACACGAACGCGTCGTGGAGCGATCCGGAGATGACCGTCGGTGCGGTCCAGGTCTTGCCCGCATCGTGGGTCACGACCGAGTAGATCTTGGCGTTGACGTACGCACCCTTCTGCGCGAGGCGGAAGTCGCCGAACGTGACGATGGCGTTGCCGTCACCCCACGCCGCGATGTACTCCTTGTCGAGCAGGTCGCCGACGCTCGTTGCGACGCCGCTGCCGTGGCCGACCACGGACACCTTCCAGGTCTTGCCCTTGTCAGGCGAGCTTCCCACCAGGACGTCCGGGTTGGTGGCGTTGGCCGGGCCGACGAACCGGAAGCCGAGCGTGGCGTAGTACGCGTGGCCCGTGGCGTCGAAGGCCACGGCCGGGTCGCCCGTCCCCTGGTAGGCGGAGTTCGAGTACAGCGGATACTCGGACCAGGTCTTGCCCCCGTCAAAGGTCACGTGAGCCCGCGACAGGACGGACTCGGTGACGTGCCCACCCGGGTTCAGCCCGAGCTGGTAGTCGTTCAGCCCACCGATCATGTTGCTCGCGTCGGTCGGGTTGACTGCGATCGACGACTCGTTGTGCGGCCCGGCGGTGGGCGCGCAATCGGTGTTGACGTTGGCGGCGTTCGACGTGGCGGTCGTGCAGATGGCGTGACCGGTCTTCACGGCCGGGCCAGTGCCGAAGACAGCCCCGGCAACGGGCGCCTCGTCGAGGCCGTTGTGGGTGAAGTCGACCGGCTGTGGGTCGTCGGCGAACACGTTGCCCGCGCTCGCGAGCAGTGCGATCGTCGCGAAGACCGTCGCAAGGCGCTGGTACCTGGGACGCAGGTGCATGCAATCCTCCTTCGAGAGGCAGCACCGATACCCCCGGCCGGGGCATCGTAGTGCTGTCATCGAAATCGCGTTTCCGACCAGTCGGGCGTATCGGGCAAAGGCCTCACCGCCGCGAGGTCACGCGGCCACCGGCCACAGGGATCTCGCATCTGCGTTATCGGCGCGTGATCAGGCGGACAACGGCCGTTCGAGCAGCTCGTGGCGCAGCGCGGCGGCCAGCCAGGCCTCGTAGGCCTCCGGCGTCCAGCCCTGGACACCGACCAGCTCCGCGTACACCTCGGGCAGCGTCAGCGCGTCGAGGATCGCGAACGCCCGCGCGGCATCCAGGCCGGGCGCGAGCTTGCCTCCGAGCGTCTCGGCCAGGTGGCGCAGCCCGCCCCGGCGACGCTCGTACACAGCCTGATGCTCGGCGCGCAGCCCGGCGTCGGTCGACGCCGCCTCCGCGTGGATCCGCACGACATCGCTTCCCGCATCCCAGCGGACGCGGATGGAGCGGGCGAACAGGTCCAGCGCCTCCCCCGCATCGGCAGCGGCCATCGCGTCGCGGGCCAGCGCATCGGCCTGTGGCTGATAGACGATCGAGTCGCGGAGCTCGCGCAGGATACCGGGCTTCGAGCCGTACACGGCGTAGACCGTCTGGACCGCCACGCCGGCCTCGTCGGCGATGGCCTGGAGGGACGTCGCGCCGTACCCAGCGCGCGCGAACAGCAGGCGGGCCGCCTCCGCGATCCGCCGCCTGGTGACCGCCGCGCGCTCGGCCCGAAGGCTGGGTCGTGCGGGATTGACAGCATCGGTCATGTCCATATAGTAACGCTCTATCTAAATAGAGTCATACTCTATCGAAAGCAGCGTCCTCGTCGTGGCCAGCGATATCGAGGCCAGCGTCCGGCGGCGGCAGGTTGAGGGAGCACACCCATGAACACGAGCGACACGATGGAGTTCCACGACGCGATCGTCGTCGGCGGGGGTCAGGCGGGTCTGGCCGCGTCCCATCACCTCACCCGACGAGGCGTCGAGCACGTCATCCTCGATGCCGGGCAGCGGGCAGGTGACGCCTGGCGCAGGCGCTGGGACACGCTCCGGCTGTTCACGCCGGCCTCGATCGACGGCCTGCCCGGGATGCCCTATCCGGGCGACCCGGCGGGCATGCCCACCAAGGATGAGATGGCCGACTACCTGGCGACCTACGCCGAACGGGAGCGGGCGCCGATCCGGCTCGGCGTGCGCGTCGACGCGCTGGACCGCGACGGGGACGCGTTCGTCGTCTCGGCCGGGACACGGCGCCACGCCGCGCGCGAGGTCATCATCGCGACCGGCTTTCTCACCGCGCCCAACGTGCCCCGGTTCGCGTCCGAGCTCGATCGGTCCATTGCCCGCCTCCACTCGAGCGAATACCGCAACCCGGCGTCGTTCCCGGGCGATCGCGTGCTGCTGGTGGGCGCAGGCAACTCGGGCGTCGAGATCGCGCTGGAGCTGGCACGGGCCGGACGCCACGTGCTGCTCTCGGGCCGGACGACATTTCTGCCGCGGTTCGCTCACATTCGCGACGGCCGGCCGTTCTTCGCCTTCGCCCGGCGAGCGCTGACGCTCAACACGCCGATCGGGCGGCGCATGGCGCAGCGAATGGGCGAGCACGGCACGGCGCCCGTCATTCGAGCTCGGCCAGCCGAGCTCGCGCGCGCGGGTGTCGAGCGCGTGGCGCGGGTCGCCGGCGTGCGCGACGGCCAGCCCGTCCTGGAGGACGGGCGCGTGCTCGAGGTGGACGCGGTCATGTGGTGCACGGGCTTCCGGCCGTCGTTCGACTGGATCAGGCTGCCCGTGATCGGCCCGTCCGGCCTCCCCGACCACGTGCGTGGCGCGGTGCCCGCGGTGCCCGGTCTCTCGTTCGTCGGGCTGCCGTTCCAGACGGGGTTCCTGTCACCGCTGGTGGGTGGCGTGGGCGCCGATGCCGACGAGGTCGCGGCCGGCGTCGCGGGGCGTCTCGGGGCTCGTGATGAGCAGCAGCGGCTGGCCGCGAACGGGGTCGTGGCCTGACCCGGGGTCAGCCGACGACGGTGATCGTGCCCCGCATCCCGTTCTGGTAGTGGTCGTCGGCATGGCAGGCGAAGGCGTACGGCCCGTCACCGTCGAAGGTGTAGGTCACTGACTTCGTGTCCATCATCCCGATGTCGGCCACCTCGGGTGTCCCCTCCTCGTCCGCCGCCACCGCGGCGGCAGGTCCGACCATGAACTCGTGCACCAGCGGACCCATCGTGGTGACCCGGAACGTGATGGTCTCGCCGCGCTGGACCGTGATCGACGACGGCGTGAAGGTGTAGCCGGGTCCGGCGATGACGTCGATGACGCGGGGCGTCTCGGTCGTGCCGGCGACGAAGCCCGCATCGCCCGGCTGGAGCCCGGCGCCGCTCGCCGGTCCCGCGTAGCCGCCGGCGCCGCCCATCATGCCCGGGCCGTAGCCCCGACCCTGGTACGAGCCGCCCATCATGCCCGGGCCGTAGCCGGATCCGTTGCCGATCCCCGTCATCGCGGCCTGGGACCATGGGAACCGGCCGCCACCCACCACCGTGGCCGTCAGCGCGGCCGTGGCCACGACGAGCGCGGCCACACCGACGAGGAGCAGCAACCAGGAGGGGACGCCGCCCCGAGATTGGGACGCCGCGCCCGGGGACGCGGGCGGGACCAACTTCTCGGTCATCGGGGACTCCCGTGGCTGCTCACGATTCCAGCAGGCGGCGTGCCCGCTCGAACTCTTCGCTGGTGATCTCCCCCCGGGCGAGCCGCGCCCTCAGGATGTCGAGCGGCTCGTCGCGGGAGGAGCGGGACGGCTGACGGACCAGCAGGACGACCACGACCAGGATGATCAGAGCCCAGGCGCCCATCCAGAGCCAGCCATCGAGCCCCATCGTCCAGCCGTACATTCGGTCTTGCCTCCTGCCGGAGCCGGGTGCTGCCCGGCGTCGACATCGATCCTGCGACCCGAACCTCGCGCCGGCGTCGAGCCGTGGCCAAGGAGTCCTCAAGGTTCGATCAAGGTCGGTGGCAGGATGCGGATCCCCGGCGACGGGGGCCACGCGATGACGGCGGGTGCTCGAATGATCCGGTGACGCCAGGCGCTCGGCGACGCGGCGCTCGGCGACGCGGGTGCTGGAATGATCCGTGCCGCCGAACCTATGCCGGGCGAGCCCCCTGACCCGCGGGCAGCTCGATCAGGAACCTGGTGCCCCGGCCCGGGCCCGCGCTTTCGGCCCAGGCCCGGCCGCCCATCGCATCGGCCAGCGCGCGCACGATGGCGAGTCCGATCCCGCTGCCGCCGGCCGCCCGGCTGCGCGCCGGATCGATCCGGTAGAAGCGCTCGAAGACGGCGTCGAGCTGGTCCGCGGCGAGCCCCGGACCCTGGTCGGTCACCGTGGCGCGGACCCGATCCCCGGCTGACGCCGTGTCGACCCGAATGATCGACCCGTCGGGAGCGTGACGGATGGCGTTGGACAGGTAGTTGGACAGGATCTGTGCGACACGGTCGCGGTCCGCGGTCGCATCCACCCGGGCGCCCGTCGTCTCGATCCGGATCGAGCGTTCCGCCGCCTGTGGCGCGAACCGCTCGACGACCTCGCCGGCCACCTGCGCGAGATCCACCGTCCCGGTCCGCAGCGGCAGCTGCCGCGCCTCGGCACGCCACAGCTCGGACAGGTCGGTCACCAGCCGGGTCAGTCGCCCGGTCTCGGTCCGCAGCAGGTGCCAGGTCGCGGGCGTGGGCGCGATCACGCCGTCCTGGAGACCCTCGAGATACCCATCGAGCGTGGTCAGCGGCGTGCGGAGCTCGTGTGCCACGTCCCCCACCAGCTGGAGCCGGCGCCGCTCGGTCGCCTCCAGCGACCCGGCCATCTCGTTGAACGTCGCCGCGAGGTCGCCGAGCTCACCCGGCTCATCGGTCGGGACGCGCTCCGCGTAGTGGCCACGCGCGATCCGGCGTGCCGCGCGGCCCATCCGTGTGATCGGACGAGCGATCCGTGCGGCGACCGCGAGGCTGACGATCGTGGCCGTGACCACGGCGATGATCGTCGCGGCGAGCAGCGCCTGGCGCATCGCATCGTCGAACGCGGCCTGGGTCGCGTCGGCCATCATCTCGCCCATCGGATCGCCGGGCATGTGGCCCATGGCCTGTGCGAAGTAACCCGGTCCGACGAGCAGCACCGCCACGCCCACCGTCCCCAGCGCCGCCGCGGCGACCACCAGGAACGCGACCAGGAGCCGCGCTCGCAGCGACCTCGGGAGCGTCACCGGCGCCCCTCCCGAAGGCGGTAGCCGACCCCGCGAACCGTCTCGATGAACCGCGGATCGGCCGCATCGTCGAGCAGCTTGCGACGAAGGTTGGCGACGTGGACGTCGACGAGGTGATCGTCGGCGACGAACTCGGGTCCCCAGACACGATCGAGCAGCGCCTCGCGACCGATGACCACGCCCGGATCGCGCGCCAGCACCGCGAGCAGGTTGAACTCGAGCGCGGTGAGCTCCACCGGGTGCCCGTCGACGCGCACGGTCCGGCGCGCCTCGTCGAGCTCGAGACCTGGCGGACCGGCCGCGGACGCCGATGGCGCTCCTCGCCCGGCGCTGAGGCCGGCGTTGCCGCGTGGGCGGCGGAGCATGACCTTGACCCGCGCCACCAGCTCGCGCGGCGAGAACGGCTTGACCAGATAGTCATCCGCGCCGACGGTCAGGCCCATGATCCGGTCGATCTCCTCGCCACGCGCGGTGAGCATCAGAACGTAGGCGTCCGAGAAGGTGCGCAACCGGCGGCAGACCTCGACACCGTCGAGGCCAGGCAGCATGACGTCCAGGATCACCACGTCGGGCGCCGTCGCGCGGATGACCTCGAGCGCCCGCAGCCCATCGCCTTCCGAGGTCACCTGCCATCCCTCTCGCGCGAGATACCCGGTGACCAGGTCCACGATCGGCGGCTCGTCGTCGACCACGAGGATCCGTGGGGTCGCGGGCGGCAAAGCCATGTCGTTCGTCGTGTCTCCGTGTGCGATCCGCCCCTATCTTGGACCGCTACGTGGCAGGTCGTCGGCGCAGGCGCCGGGCCGGACCTCTCCCCCGCCCGACCGGGTGCCGAATCCGACGAATTGAGCCGCAGGCGGAACGCTACCCTTCGTCCGCTGGTGCCGAATGGGCAGGCGTGTCCGGCCACGTTGCCGAGCAGGAGCACAGAAGCCATGGAGACGACGGTCCCGGCGGCCGAGGGGTCCGCCGTGCGCCTGGTGGACGCCCGCCAGTCTCTCGGAGCGGCCAAGCTCGCGGACCTGTTTCCCGACGATGCCGCGTTCCGGAGCTCGATCCAGACGTACGTCGTCCTGCTCGCCCTGTCGGGCTTGCTGGCGGCGTTCGGGCTGTTCCAGGACTCGACGGCGTCGATCATCGGGGCGATGCTGGTGGCGCCCCTGGGCGGCGCGATCATGGCGTTCGCCGGTGCCCTCGTCACCGGCCGGACCCGGTGGCAGACGATCACCTTCCTGCAGATCGTGCTGGGCGCGCTGATGGTGATCGCGATCGGGTTCGCCGTGTCCCTGATGCTGCCCGATCCCCTGAGCCTGACGCCATCGCTCGAGGCCCGCACCTCGCCCGGCCTGCTCGACCTCGGGGTGGCCCTCGCCGCCGGCGCGGCCGGCGCGTACGTGGCCGACCGGCGGACCGGCACCGACGCCCTGCCGGGTGTCGCGATCGCCGTGGCGCTCGTGCCGCCGCTGGCCACGGTCGGGATCTGCGCCGAGCTCGGCCGCTGGAGCGAGGCGACCGGCGCCCTGCTGCTGTTCCTGACCAACTTCTCAGCGATCGTCGTCGTGGCCTGCGTCGTGTTCCTCATCTTCGGCGACGGCCCCAGCCCGGAGCAGCTGCGCGAGCGGCACCGGCTGCGCAACGGGTTCATTCTCTCGATGGTGGCGCTGGTCGTGATCGCGGTGCCGCTGGCGGCCAACTCCTACGCCTCGGCGCTGGCCGTGCTCCGCGGAGCGGAAGGCGCACCGCTCGTCCGGGCATGGATCGGGGATCGCGACCTGGCCGTGACGAGCTGGTCCGTGTCGGGTGGCTCGGTCACGATCGACCTGGCCGGGTCCGACCAGCCGCCGAGCCCGGACTCGCTGGCGGCGTCGCTGTCGAAGGCGTTCGGGGAGCCGGTGCAGCTCGAGCTCAACTACGCGCCGGTCACCAGGCTGCGAGCCACGTCGATGCCCTGATCGGCCGGTGCGTGGGCCGGATCGCCCGATGACGGCCGGTGCGTGGGCCGGTCCGGCCGATGCGGGGCCGGTGGCGTGGTGTGGGGGCGGTCCGCCCGATGCCGTAGGCTGAGGTGGTGACACCTCGTTCGACTCCGGATGCCCGGTCCGGGTCCGATCCGGGCGCGTCAATCGGCGGTGGTCCGGGTGGCGACGTGCCCCGCGGCGGCTCGTCCGACGGCGTGCCGGACCCCGACTCACGGGCCCGTACGCACCTCGCCAACGAGCGCACGTTCCTGGCCTGGTTCCGCACCGGGCTCACGCTGATCGCGCTGGCCATCGCGGCGGCGCAGTTCCTGAGTCGCGACGTCGTGCGGGGGGTGCCGGTCGTGCGGCTGCTGTCGAGCGTGCTCGCGATCACGGGCATGCTGCTGGTGCTTGTCGGCGCCCGGCGCTATCTCGACGGCCGGGCCCATATCGACCATGCGACGTTCCGGCCGGCCTATGCCTCGATCATGGTCACGGCCGCTGCCGCGCTGGTCACCGGGCTGCTCGCCATCGGGTTCGTCTGGCTGCTGCGGCCCGGATAACCGGGCGCGCCGTGACGTGGCATGCTCTCCGCTGAGCAGCGAGCTCCGCTGCCATCGGATGGAGATCAGGATGCTGTCCCTGCGCACGACGAGCGAGGAGCACCACGCACGGATGCTCCCCCACGTCGATCGCCTGCTCGATCTTGCGGACATGGTCGGTCACGTCGAGTGCTCGGCGATCCACGACGCGTTCGAGGAGGAGTACGGGTTCATCGTCACGCAGCTCGTGCCGCACATCGCGGCCATCGAGACCACGCTCTACGGGCGGGTCGAGGAGCTGCTCGATGGCCGCCACTCGATGACGCCGATGCGCGGCGAGCACCGCGAGATGGAGCGCCTGATCGAGGAGCTGGGGCGGTACCGGCAGCACGTTCGGGGCTGCAGCTGGAGCGCCGTCGAGGGGATGGCCCTCCGCCGCGCGCTGTATCGCCTTCACTCCATCCTCAAGGTGCATCTGGCCGAGGAGGAGCTGTACCTCGAGATCCTCGAGCGGCACCTGACCGACGAAGAGAAAGCGGTGCTCGCCAGCGGCATCGACCACGCGGCCGCCGAGCCGCTCTGAGCTCGCCGCCGTGGCTCGGCCCCAGGCGACGGACAGCGCTCAGGCCACCCAGACGGTCCGGCCGCGGCCGCGCGCCCGCACCAGCTCCGCCACGAGCGCGGGGGCGAATGCGACGATGGCCACCAGCAACCAGTCGCGCCCGTCGAGGGCCGTGGCCCGGAACGCCTCCGCCAGCAGCGGCACGTATGGGATCAGCGCCTGGACGGCGATCGCGATGACGCCCGCCGCGAGCAGGAGGCCGTTGCGACGCAGCCGGTGGATCGGCATCCTGAGGCTCCGGTTCCAGTACGCCCGCACGCTCTGGCTCACGACCAGCGCCGTGTAGGCGAGCCAGGCGGCGTGCTCGAACCCGCCCCCGTCGGTGAGCATGATCGCCAGGGCGGCTATGGCGGTGAACGCGCCCGCGCCCGTGATCCTGGCCAGGATCGGGTTGGTCAGCAGCGGCGTCTCGGCGTGGCGTGGCGGCCGGGTCATCAGACCGGGCTCGGGCGCCTCGCGCTCGAACGCCACCGACGTGCTCAGGTCGATGAAGAACTCCATCCACAGGATCTGGAGCGGGATGAGCACCTGCCGCTCCGCGACGAACATGGTCGAGATCAGGATGAAGCCCAGGAACGCGACGTGGGTCGAGACGATGAACACCAGGCCCTTCTGGACGTTGTCCACGATCCGGCGGCCCTCGGCCAGGCCGAACATCAGGGTCGCGAACGAGTCGTCGCCCAGCACCAGGTCGCTGGCCTCGCGCGCGACCGCCGTACCGCTGCCCATGGCGACGGCGACATCGGCGCCGTGGAGCGCGGGTGCGTCGTTCACGCCGTCCCCGGTCACGGCCACGATCCGGTGGCTCGCGCGGGCGGCCTCCACGAGCCGGAGCTTCTGGTCGGGCGTCGAGCGGGCCACCACGTGGAGATCCGGCAGCGACGCCGCCAGCCGATCGTCGTCCCAGCCGCCCACGTCCTCGCCGGTGACGATGGCGTCGGCCTCGAGCCCGGCGTCGCGTGCGATCGCGGCAGCGGTCCGGGGATGGTCGCCGGTCACGACGACCACCTGGATCCCGGCGTCGCGCGCCGTCGACATCGCCTCGGCGATACCCGGCCGGATCGGATCGGCGAAGCCCACCAGGGCCCGCATCTGCCACGGCTCGTCGTCCAGGCGCCGGGCCAGGGCCACGAGGCGCTCGCCGGTGGCGGCGCAGGACTCGATGAGGGCGGCCCAGCGGGCGTGCAGCTGCGTGTCGTCGCTATCGGATGCGGCGTAGGACAGGACGACCTCGGGTGCGCCCAGGGCCAGGCTCTCGATCCGGCCGTCCCGTCGCGCGCGCGTGCGCGACACCGGCAACCCGTCCGCGGGCGGTGCCGTCTCGACGAGCGTGGTGGCATCGAGGTCGATCGTCCCGCCCGACTCGGCCACGGCGGTCCGGAGCGCCCGGGTGAAGGACGCCGGGGCGACCCCCTCGCCGGGCCAGGCGTCCTCCTCCGCGCGGAGCGCCTCCTCCAGCAGGCTGCGCCGGAGCGATTCGTCGGTCACCGGACCGTCCGCCGTCCGAACCGACGAGACGGCGAGCCGGTTCTGGGTGATCGTGCCCGTCTTGTCGGTCACGATCAGATCGACAGCCCCCAGCGTCTCCTCGGCATTGAGACGCCGGACCAGGACGCCGCGCCGGAGCAGCCGGTAGGCGCCCAGACCGAGGATCACCGCGAGCAGCACGGGCGGCTCCTCGGGGATCGCCGCGATCGCGGACGAGATCCCGGCCAGGATGTTCTCGCCCAGCGGGTGGCCGCGGACGAACCCGATCCCCACCGTGAACGCGATCAGCGCGATCGCCACCACCAGCAGGATCCGCACCAGGCGATCGAGCTCCCGCTGGAGCGGGCTGCGGCGGCGCTGACGCGACGTGAGGCTGCCGGCGATCCGCCCGAACTCGGTGCCGGCACCGATCGCGACCACGATCCCCTCGCCCCGGCCGCCGACCACGCTCGTCCCCGAGTACGCCACCGCGCGACGACCGGCGAGGGGTGAGTCCGTGTCATCGGGCTCGGCCCGGCCCTCCTCGGGCATCGACTCCCCGGTGAGGATGCTGCGGTCGATGAGCAGCCGATGCGCGCGGGCGATGCGGAGATCCG
The DNA here is from genome assembly GCA_963734995.1 of uncultured Chloroflexia bacterium. Classification (GTDB taxonomy): domain Bacteria; phylum Chloroflexota; class Limnocylindria; order Limnocylindrales; family CSP1-4; genus CAIXZV01. The sequence continues at coordinate 116,491 of CAVTJD010000009.1, read as the reverse complement.
CGGGCACCACGTCGCCGCCCTGGAGCAGGACGATGTCACCGGGGACGAGCGACGCCGCCGGGACCGTCGATACGGCCCCGGAGCGACGGACGCGTGCGACCGGTGCGGTCGCCTCGCGAAGCGCCTCGAGGGCGCGCTCGCCGCGGTACTCGGTGACGACGTCGGCGCCCACGATGGGCAGCAGGCCGACCATCACCAGGAGCCCGTCGCGGACCTCGCCGACGGCGATCGCGAGGGCGCCCGCCGCCGCCAGCATCAGGACGAATGGCTCGGTGAACGCCTCCCACGCCATCCTCCACACCGGCTCGCGTTCCGCATCCTCGAGGGCGTTGGGGCCGGACGTCCGGGCCCGAAGGGTCACCTCACCATCGGACAGGCCGACGGCTGGATCCACACCAAGGCGCTGCGCGACCGCCTCCGCGGTGTCGGCGTGGTCAGCGCGGGTCACGAGGGCTTGCGGGGCGTCGGGATCGATCGGTGGCATGGGATCAGGACCGGATCCGCGGGGTGCGGGAGTCGTCGCTAGCGCGACGCGACCCGGCGCTTCCGGCGGCCAACGGTCCACTCCAGGTACCGGGCATCGAACTCCGCGATCAGGCGCCCCCGCTCCTTCATCACCGCGGCCCATTCGTCGAGCGCGGCAAAGCCGGACGCGGTCAGCTCGTAATCGCGGCGGGCGGGGCCGGTGCCGGTGGTCCAGGACGAAACGACCTGCCCCGCCTGCTCGAGGTCGCGCAGCGTCCGGTACACCTGACCGACGTCCACCGGGCCGTTGGTGATGCCGAGCTGGGCCAGCTCGCCCACGATCGCGTAGCCATGGCCGGCACCCGAGGCGAGGAACGCCAGCACGAACGGCTCCATCCAGCGATGCGCGCCGATCGGTGACCAGCCGCGGTGGATGGGGATCCCGGCGGCATCGTGGTCCGAGGCGATCACGAACGTGCCGGCGGTCTCGTTCGAGGCCGGGCCGTCGGCCGCGGTGGCATCGTCGGCCGCGGTGGCATCGTCCGTCGCGGTGGCATCGTCTGTCGCGGCATCGCGCGCGGCAACGGCCGGGTCGACATCGACCGTCACATCGGTCGGGTCGACGACACCGGCCGCGTCATCGTTCGCGGCGGCTACGGTGCCCGGGGCGGCGGGATCCGGACGCGATCGGGCCATGGCTGACCCGAGCATAGAGGCTCGACCCGCCGTCCGTCGTACCGTCCGGCCGCTCGCGTGCGATGTCCTGCCGCCGGACGTCACGTGGTGAGACGTCACGCCGGGACCCGGTCCCGCCGGTCAGTCCTTCGCCGCGCGGAGCGGGTGCTCCATCGCGCTGGCCAGCATGTCCGCCACATCGCCGGTCACCCCACGGTCCACGATCCGAAGGTACGCCTCCTCCTCGGCGAGGTGGACCTTGAGCACCGCGTACAGCTGGAACATCACGCGCCGCAGGGCGAGCGACTTGCCCAGGGTCACGGTGCTGGCCTGCAGCTCGCCCGACAGCTGCGCGTAGCTCGCGATGAGCTTCCGGACCGCGTCGTGCTCGCGGCGCATGGGCGCCATCGAATGCCGGTTCTGGAACATTCGCTCCAGCTCCGGGTACATCGTCTGCTCCGAGGCCTCGATGTGGGGCACCAGGGAGTCCGTCAGGAACTCGCTCAGCTCGGCCAGGTCGGGTCGCACGGCGTCCGCCTTGTCCGTGAGCAGCCGATCCGCGAGCTCGGGCATCCGATCGATGTGGTGCAGGATCCGCTCGTGGTGCTCGTGCGTCACCTGCGGCAGGGATTGCGTCATGGTCACGCCTCCTGGACCTGGGCCGACGATCCCGCGCCGGCTGGTGAGCTGGATCTGTGGTGGCGGAGCAGGGCCGCCGCGCGGAGGACCAGCATCATGCCCCCTCCGCGGACGAGCGAGCGAGGGCCACGAAGAACAGTGCGACAGGCCGATAGACAGCATGTGCCAGCTTCATGAACGGCGCGAGCAGGACCAGCTCCATGGCCACCGCGACGTGGAGCAGGAACACCCAGTAGCCCCAGGCCGGCGCAGACGGCAGGTAGAGCGCGAGCTCGAGCACGAAGCCCGTGACGCCGGTGATCCACAGCAGCGCCAGCAGCAGCCAGTCAGCCGTCGAGGACGATCGGACCGAGCGGTTCGCGGCACGGTAGCGATCGATGATCAGCACGCTGGTGCCGTAGATCAGCATCAGGCCGGCGACCGTGCCCAGCAGCCGGACCGGGTACCAGATCGGCACCGGGGTTCCGGTCGCCTTGATGCCCAGCAGGGCCAGCCCGTAGTCGAGGCCGGTCGCGGCCAGCAGGCCGAGGAAGCCCCAGACCGTGACCGCGTGGACCAGCCAGCGCTGGCGGTACCACGGCGCGGTGTCCTGGTCGACGTCGCACTCCTTGCGGAACTGGACCTGGCCCAGCGACTCGCGACCGATCGCCGCCCAGGCAGCATGCGCGGAGCGCCCGAGCGCCGCCCGGCCCCCGAACACGCTCCCCCAGCCGACGCCTTCACGGCGCCCGATCGAGCGGGCCATCGAGATGACGCCGCCCAGGCCGGCCAGCACGACCAGGACCATGACCACGATCCCGGTGTTGTGGATCAGGTCCTCGGGGATGAACTCGAAGATCGCGAGCGACTCACCGCTCTGCGGGCCGTGCGCTGAGTACATGAACAGCGCGAAGAACGCGGCGACGACGACGGCGAGCACGGTCGCGAGCAACGGTCGCGTGTACATCGTCCAGGCGATCCGGGTCTTGTCGTAGCTCGCGATCGCGTAGCGGCGGGTCGCCGCCATGAACTCCGACGGATCGGCCTGCGTGGGGCAGCTCTCGGCGCACTCGCCGCACTGGTAGCAGGCCCACAGCTCCTTGGACGAGAGCAGCGCATCCTTCATGCCCAGCTGCGCGTAGCGGATGATCCGGCGCGGGAAGGTGGCGTCGGTCTCCGACAGCGGGCAGCTGGCGGTGCACGTGCCGCAGCTGAAGCAGGCGGACACGTCGGTGGCGCCGAAGCGCTGGATGTCGGAGTACAGCCCGAGGTCGAGTGGCGTGGACGCGGCGGCCATCAGGCGGTCCTCCCGGTCGGCTCATACTGGAAGTAGCCGTCGGCGTCGCTGCCCTTGATCTCGGCCAGCCAGCCATAGCGGCGCATGCCCATGACCCAGAACACGACCTCGTGGGTGGGCGCATCGATCGCCTGGGCGATCTGGGGGACGGTGAGCGGGCCGTCGTTGAGGGCGGCCAGGATGCGGGCGCGCATCACGGGCTCCTCGCGGATCACCTCGCGCACGTCCCGGTTCAGCGTTGTCATCAGGCGGGGACCTCCACGAGGCTCTCGATCATCGAGCTGATCTGGGCATCGGTGTAGCCCAGCAGGTCGATCGCGTTCTCGGGACAGATCGGCACGCAGCCGCCGCAGCCCTTGCAGCCGGTGGGGCTGATGACGGCGAAGTGCCCGTCACCCTCCTCGGCCATCGAGATCGCGTCGTACGGGCACGCGGTCAGGCAGTCGCCGCAGGCGGTGCACGCCCCGGCATCCACGGTCGCGACCAGCGGATCGAGCTCCGTGTAGCCCTTCTTGAGGACCGCCGCGCTCTGGGTGACCGCGGCGAGACCGGAGGCCACGCTCTCGGCGGAGGTCTTGGGCCCCTGGCAGGCGCCCGCGATCAGGACGCCGTCGACGACGGTCTCGACCGGCCGCAGCTTGGGATGGATCTCGTTGAAGAAGCCGTCGCTGCCGGCGGGCAGCTTGAGCACGTCGACCAGATCCTGGTTCTCGCGCGGCACCATGCCCGTGACGAGGACCACCAGGTCGACCGGGATCGACAGCTCCGTGCGCTCGGTCAGCAGGTCGCGAACGGTGACGGTCAGCCCGCCGCCGTCGGCCGCGGCCACCGCCGGCGGCTCATCGTTGTCGAACTTGAGGAACACCGAGCCTGCCTTGCGGGCCTCGGTGTACAGCGGCTCGAACTTGCCGTACGTCCGCATGTCGCGGTACAGGTGGAACTGGCGGATCGACGGGTCCAGGCCGGCCACGTCGACCGCGGTCTGGACGGTGGCGGCGCAGCAGAAGCGCGAGCAGTACGCATTCGAGCAGCCGCCGGTGTTGCGACCGCCCACGCAGTACACGTAGGCGACGCTGCGCACCGGCCGGCCGTGCCACGAGAGCGGCCCGGTCGAGCCGTCGACCAGCTCCTTGAACTCGGGCAGCGTGACCACACCCTCGATCCCGTAGCCGAACTCGCCGGCCTCAGGCTGGTAGGTGTCGAACCCGGTGGCCGTCACGATCGTGCCGACCGCGACCTCGATCGCGGCCGCGCCGGGATCGCCGACCCGGACGCTGACCCGGTAGTTGCCGAAGCTGCCGGCCTTGCCGACCACCTCGGCCCCCGTGAGCACGGTGATCGCGGGCCGCTTGCGGACCTCGGCGACCAGCGTCTCGATCAGGTCCCGGCCGTTCCTGCCGTGGGGGTACATCGGGCCGAACCGGCCGACCCAGCCACCGAGCTCGAGCTCGCGCTCCACGATCGTGACCTTGAGCCCGATGTCGGCCAGGCCGACCGCCGCCCGGAGACCGGCGATCCCGCCGCCGATCACGAGCGTGTGGGGCAGCGTGTCGACGACCATCGGCTCGAGCGGCGTGGTGAGCCGGGTGCGGGAGATCCCGGCCCGGACCAGCGCCGTGGCCTTGTCGGTGGCCGCGACCTCATCGTCGGTGTGGACCCACGAGCACTGCTCGCGGATGTTGACCTGCGTGTACTCGTACGGGTTCAGGCCGGCGCGCGAGGCGACGCCGCGGAACGTGTACGTGTGGAGCTTGGGCGAGCACGAGGCGACGACCAGCCCGTCGAGCTGGTTGGCCTCGATGTCGGCGACCATCTCGGTCTGGGTGGCGTCAGAGCAGGCGAACATCTCGTGCTTGGCGACGACGACACCGCCGTCGTTCTCGATGTCGCTGACGACCTTGTCCACGTCGACGTAGTCGGAGATGTTGCCGCCGCAGTGGCACACATACACCCCGATCCGGCGGGTCGTGGTGTCGCCCGTGGCGGCCTTGTCGCCTCCGGGGGCCGGCTCGGGCTGAGCGGCCATGGGATCGATGTTCTCGCTCATGCCTGCACCATCGCGATCGTCTGCACCGGAGCCTCGGTCCTGGTCCGCTCGAGGTGGGCCGCAACCTGTGCGACCGAGGCCTCGGCGTGGACGATCGAGTCCGCGATGTCCTTGGCGCCCGAAGCGGCGCCTGAGACGAACACACCGGGAATGTTGGTCTGACCTGGGTTGAGGTCCTCCTCGGGCTCGGCGACGTAGCTCCATTCGTCGAGCGACAGCTCGTTCACCTCGAACAGCTGCTCGGCATCGTGGTTGGGCTGGACACCCACCGCCAGCACGACCAGGTCGTACTCGGCCTCGACGATCGCGCCGCCGTTCTCGATGTCCTCGTACTTGAGCACGAGGTCGCCGTTGTCCTTCTCGGTGACACCGGCCACGCGTCCTTTGACGTAGCTGGCGCCCATGGCCTTGGCCTGCTCGTAGAACTCGTCGTAGCGCTTGCCCGGTGCCCGGATGTCCATGTAGTGGACGGTCACGTCGGCCAGCGGCAGCGCGCCCATCAGGAGCTGGTTCTGCTTGATCGAGTACATGCAGCAGAACCGCGAGCACAGCGGGTTGCCGACGGTCTCGTCGCGCGACCCGGTGCACAGGATGTACGCGATCCGCTCGGGGACCTTGCCGTCGCCCGGGCGCAGGATCGTGTTGAACGGCCGGGTCGGTGCCAGCAGCCGGTCCATCTGCATCCCGGTGATGACGTTCTTGTACTGGCCGTAGCCGTACTCGGGCTTGAGATCGGCCGGGAACAGCTTGAAGCCGGTCGACACGACAACCGCACCGACCGCTGCCTCGAGGTGCTCGTCCCGGGCGCGCAGGTCGATGCAGCCATCGACGGGGCAGGCGTTGACGCACTCCTCGCATTCGGAGCACACGGCGCAGTCGATGCACCGGCCGGCGGCGCGCCGGGCCTCGGCCTCGGTCAGCGGCGCCTCGATCTCATGGAAGTCGGTGGGCGCCGGGAGCAGCTCCATGCCGCTCGGCGTCGGGGCCGATGCCGTGTACGCCTTCTGGCGCGCCAGCACCTGCTCCTTGTCCACGACCGGCAGGCGGTCGTCCCAGCTCTCGAACGGGCGCCCGTTGAGCCAGGCGTCGATCTGGTGGGCGGCCTTGCGACCCTCACCCACGGCGCGCGTGATGTCGGTCGGGCCGTTCACCGCGTCACCGGCGGCGAACACGTGCTCGGTCAGGGTCTGGCAGCTGGCCCGGTCGTTCGCGAGCCGGCCGTTGGGCAGCACCACCACGCGGTCGCCGAACATGCTCGTGTCGGGCTTCATGCCGATGGCGGCGATGATGATGTCGGCCTCGAGCGTCACCGAGGAGCCCGGGATGGGCTCGGGCGACATGCGGCCCGAGGCATCGGGCGCGCCCAATCGCATCTCCGTGCAGCGGAGACCCGCCACGGCGCCCTCGCTGTTGCCCACGACCTCGGCCGGGGCCACCAGGAGGCGGAACCCGACGCCTTCCTGCTCGGCGTCGACGGACTCGACGTGATGGGCGGGCATCTGCTCGCGGCTACGGCGATAGGCGACCGTCACCGATGCGGCGCCCAACCGGCGCGCAACCCGTGCGGCGTCCATCGCGACGTTGCCGCCGCCGACCACGACCACGCGCTTGCCGGCCACCTCGAGCGACTCGCCCAGGTTGGCCTTGCGCAGGAACGAGGTCGCGCCGACGACACCCAGGCGGTCCTCGCCCGGCACGCCGAGACCGGTGTCCCGGTGCGTGCCGGTCGCCACCAGCACCGCGTCGAAGCCGTCGGCCTTGAGCGCCGCGGGATCGCTGACGGTGGTCCCGGTCGCGATCTCGACGCCCAGCGCGGTCACGTTCTCGATGTCTCGCTCCACGACCGACCCGGGCAGGCGGTAGGCGGGGATGCCCAGGCGGAGGAAGCCGCCGGCTACGGGCGCCGACTCGAAGATCTTGACGCCGTAGCCCAGGCGTGCGAGCTGGAACGCCGCGGTCAGGCCCGTGGGCCCGGAGCCGACGATCGCGACCCGCCTGCCGTTCGGCTCGGGCAGCTCGATGCCGTTGTCATTGCCCGACGCAGCGTGCTGGTCGGACGCGAACCGCTTGAGCCGGCGGATGGGCAGCGTCCCTTCGAGGCTGCCGCGCGTGCACTCCCCTTCGCACGGTGCGTAGCACGCGCGCCCGAGCGTGCCGACGAGCGGCGTCGCCTCGAGCACCAGCCGGTAGGCCTCCTCGTCGAGGCCGCTCCGGATGAGCGACACGTAGCCGTGGGCCTGGATGCCGGCCGGGCAGGCGAACGAGCAGGGCGAGCTGCCCTGGCGATCGATGACGGCCTTCTTGGGCACGGCCTGGGGGAAGGCGATGTGCGCCGCGCGACGCGCGACCAGATCGGCGTTGAACTGGTCCGGGCACGGCGACGGTGCACGCGGTCTCGCACTTCTGGCAACCGGTGCAGGCCTCGATGTCGACGAACCGCGCCTTGCGCGTGACCGAGGCGTGGAACTTGCCGTCCGCGCTCTTGCGGATGCCGTCGACCTCGCTGTAGGTCAGCGCGGTGATGTTGGGGTGATGGATCGTCGCCGCCATCTTGGGCGTCGAGATGCAGCTCGCGCAGTCGAGCGTCGGGAACACCTTCGACAGCAGGATCATCTTGCCGCCGACGCTGGCCTCCTTCTCGACCAGCAGGACCTTGTAGCCCATGTCGCCCAGCTTGAGGGCGGACTCCATGCCGCCGATCCCGCTGCCGACCACGAGGACGTCGTAGTCCACCTCACTCGCGGTGGGGACCGCACACGCTTCGGTCATCGTGGTCACCTCGCCGACGCCTGGCCGAGCTCGACCAGGGCGCTCGAGAACTGGGTCACATGCTTGGTGAACGGCTCCGAGCAGACCGAGCAGATCGCCGCCATGCGCACGCGGTTGGGGTCCTGGCCCCGCTCCTTGAGCGCCTTCTGCGCGTCGCCCACGACCTTCGCCGAGCGCTTGCCGCAATCGGGCAGATACGCACATTCGTCACCGTCCGAGGCGACGAACACGCCGTCGAAGCCGGACTCGAGCGCATGCAGGATCCAGGACGACCGGATGCCGCTGGTGCACGGCAGGCCGATCACCCGGACCCCGGGGGAGTAGTGCATGTGGGAGCTACCGGCCAGGTCGATACCCGGATCGGAGATGTTGTTCGTGGAGAACACGAGGATCTTCGGGACGAACGTGTCGCTCGGGGCCCGTGGCTCGGCGGCGACGGGGACAGACATCGCGTGGCAGCTCCTTGGCCTGCTCGCGGGGCGACGGTGGTGCGGCGCCCCGCGCGGCCGATGTGTATCGGTTGCGGTCGATTACTTGCGGCGAATCACGAACACGCGGTCGTAGCCTTCGGCAGCCAGCGACCCCAGGAACTCGTGGCCGATCTTGCCGGACCAGGCGCCGATGTCGGACTTGGTGACGGGGTCGGTAGACCAGATCTCGATGGTCGAGCCGACGGCCACGGTGCCCATGGCCTTCTTGGCCTCGAGCAGCGGGCCGGGGCAGGCGGCGCCGCGGGCGTCGACGACCTTGTCGGCGGTGATGGTCTCGAGCTCTTCGAGCGTTGCAGTCATGTCAGTGCTTCCTCTCTAGTACACGAGGCTGTTGGTGGCCGAGGTGATCTCGCTGATGAACCGTCCGGCCGCGACGATCTCGGCACCGGGGACGAGGTCCTCGGGCTTGATCTCACGGGCGTTGACGCAGGGTCCGCAGACGAGCAGCGTGGCGCCCAGCTCCCGCACGTCGGCCAGGAGCTTGGCGAGAGGCGGGAACGCGGGCGCGTTGACCGTGTCCGCAACACCGACCCGAGCGAGCTCGACGCCGGGACCCTGGAAGCCGATGACGACCTCCACGTCCGAGGCGAGCGCCGCGCCCGCCATCACGAACGGGATGGTCGCGTGCTCCGGAAACTCCGGCCCGTGCATCACCATGAACACGAGCTTCTCGGTATCGGCCATGCGTGCTCCTTGCTGGTTCTGTCTGCTCAGATGAACAGGATCTGGCCGTCCTCGGCCGTCATCAGGAACGTCGCGATCCCGCTCGCCGACTCGACCAGCGGATCGAGGTCGCCGACGTCGATGCCCAGGACCTCGAGCGAGCCCGAGCAGGCGGCGATCGACATCTCGCCCAGCTCCTTGGCCATGCGGAAGGTCTCGAGCCACTGGATGCTTCCGGTCCCGGCGACCGGCTTCGCGGCGTCGGGAGCCATCGCGTCGTAGGCGAGGCCGTGATCGGCCGCGACCCTGTCGGCGCGGAAGGCGTCGAGGGCCCAGTACTGGAGCAGGATGTTGACCGGCCGGCCCATCGCCGCGGCGCCCGCCGCGATCGTGGCCGCGGAGTGGAGCTTGTCGGCGGTGCCGGAGAACATGACGATGGAGAGGGTGTCGCTCATCGATGTGCCACCTGGTCTGTCTGGGTCCTGGATGCGGCGCGACGGGCGCCGTGGGCTGCCGTCGAGCGCCTTCGATCGCCCGTTGGGGTATGGCCGGCGTGCGCCGCCGGCGAGGTGTCACGGGCCGAGCGCTCGGCCGCAGCGGCCAGGCTGCCCAGCGCCGATAGCCGGCGCACGATGACGTCGCGCATCAGGTCACAGGCCTCGAGGATCTCGTGGTCCACCAGCCGGTAGCGCACGACGCGCCCGTCGCGCGCCGCCTCCACCAGGCCCACGGCGCGCATGGCGGCGAGGTGCTGGGACACGGTGGCCTGGGCCAGGTCCAGCTGCCGCGCAAGCTCGTTGACGCCCATCGTGCGCTCGCCCAGCAGGTGGAGGATGCGCAGCCGATGCGGGCTGGCGAGCGCGCGGATCAGCGTGATCTGGATCAGGTCGATCTCGTTGACCGGCTCGGACACCCGCAGCGCTCCTGTTGTCGTCGTGTGCCGGGCGACCGTTCGATCTCGCGATCGGTGTCCGGACATATGCTGACTTTTGATATTCGCCATGCATATATGTATGCCGAGGACATGTATTCGCCCTGAGCCACTTGTCATGGTTTGCAGATGACCGCCCGGGACCGCGGGCGGCCAAAGGGCCCGCATTCGGCCCCCCTGCTCGCGGCCGGTGTCCCGGGTGCCCCGCCAAACACCCGGTCAGACGGTGGATGCACCCGGTGCTGCGGTTCCTGCGCCGGACCGAACCCCGGGTGTCCCGCCAACGCCCGGTCAGACGGCGGATCGACGTGGTGCTCCGGGCCCTCGAGCCGGACCGGACGCGACCCCGTCAGGCGCTCATCGGGCCCTCGAGCCCGGTCGGACGCGACCCCCGTCAGGCGCTCGGCAGCTCGACCTCGAAGCGCGCTCCCCCACCCGGCTCGTTGGCCGCTCGAACGGATCCTCCGTGCGCCTCGACCAGGGCGCGCACGATCGCCAGCCCCAGCCCCGAGGTTCCGGTCGCCCGGTCACGGGAGGCGTCGGCCTGGTAGAAGCGCTCGAACACATGCGGGAGGTCGTCGGCCGCGATGCCGGTCCCCGAGTCGGCGACGACGATCCGGGTCCTGGCCGGACCGGCGGGCTCGCCATGCAGGCGGATCCGGCCGCCGGCGGGCGTGTGGCGGACGGCGTTGTCGACCAGCGCCGCCACGATCTGGCGCAGCCGGTCGGGATCGGCGAGCACCGACAGCGGCCCCGCATCGGTGAGCTCGATCGTCACCCCGGCCACCGTGGCCCGCGCCTGCGCGTCACGGCTCGTCGCGGCCAGGACATCGGACACGGCGAGCCGTTCGGGACGGAGCGGCAGCACGCCCGCGTCGGCCAGGCTCACGACCCGCAGGTCGTCGACGATCCGCTCCAGCAGCCGAGCCTGGTCCCGGACCGTCTCGAGGTGGCGGTTCTCGTGTTCGTAGACGCCGTCGATGACGGCCGAGGTCGTGGCATCGATGACCGCCAGCGGGGTCTTGAGCTCGTGTGCGGCGTCCTGGAAGAACCGTCGCCGGGCAATCTCGGTCGCCTGGAGATCGGCGGCCATGGTGTCGAACGATCTGGCCAGCGAGCCGATCTCATCGGTCCGGGCGTCGAGCCCGGAGCGGGTATCGAGGCGTCCGTGCGCCAGCGCTGACGCCGAGTCCTCGAGCCGTGCCAGGGGCCGGGTCATCCGATCCGCGAGCGCCAGCCCGAGCAGCGACGCGAGCCCGGCCGCAGCGACCGCCACGATGATGATCGTGAGCGTGGTCTCCTGCTGGATCTGCCCGGCGTGGATGCCCGCGCCGGGTCCCGGGCCGAGTCCCTGCCCCTGGCCGTGACCGCCGGCCGGCGTGCCCCCGTCCGCCTCCATCGCGGCGAAGCCACGACCCACGATCGACGGCGCGGTCAGCGCCACGGCCGCCGCCGTCAGCAGCGCCACCAGCGCCATCGCGACCGCGAGCCTGACCCGCAGCGTCACGGTCGCCCTCCCCGGTAGCCGATGCCGCGAACCGTCATGGCCGCCCTCCCCGGTAGCCGATGCCGCGAACCGTCTCGACGTATGGCTCCCCACCCGGCCGTGGCCCGAGCTTGTGGCGCAGGTTCTTGACGTGCGAGTCGATGGTCCGGTCGAACGCGTCGAACGTCTCGCCGAACACGGCCGCGCCCAGCTGCTCCCGCGTCAGCGCGTGACCGGGATGGGTGACGAACACGACCAGCAGGTCGAACTCCACGCGCGTGAGCGCAAGCGGCTGACCGTCCCGCCGAACCTCGCGCGCAGCCTGGTCGATCTCCAGGTCGAAGTAACGGTCCGCGGTCGCGGGCATGCCCTGGTCGGCTGGCGTTCCCGGCGTCGGCGAGGCCGCTCCCGAGCTCGCTGCGGCCGTGGTTCGACGCAGCACCGCCCCGACGCGAGCCACGAGCTCGCGCGGCTCGAACGGCTTGGTCACGTAGTCGTCGGCCCCGATCTCGAGACCCGCCACCCGATCGATGACATCGTCACGTGCCGTGAGCATGATCACCGCCGCCGTGCTCCCCTGCCCCCGCAGCTCGCGAAGCACCTCGAACCCCGAGCGCTGCGGCAACATCACGTCGAGCACGATCAGATCCGGCGCGACGTCGAGCGCGAGCGCGAGCGCCGCGTCGCCGTCCGACGCCGTCACGACCTCATGCCCGTCGCGCGACAGATAGGCACGGACGACGTCGAGGATGTGGACCTCGTCGTCGACCACGAGGATGCGAGCCATGGCTGGAGGATACGGAGACGACCGGCCCTGCGGACAGGTCCGGTCGTCCCGAGTGATCGTTGCAGACGCTAGGACGAAGCGCCGTTCGGCCCGGTGCCATCGCACGCACCGTTGCCGTGGCCGCCCCGGCCGGCGCCGTTGCCGTTGCCGTTGCCATAGCCGTTGCCGGCGCCGTTCGCCGGCCCGGCGCCCACGGCCGCGCCCCGCATGCCGCCCACGGTCGCCTGATTGACCATGTCCTTGGCCCTGGTCTCGAGCTGCGCCTTGAGCTCCGTTCCCTGGTCAGCTGTCAGCGCGCCGTACGCGACGCGGGCATCGATCCGGGCGCTCCACTGCGCCTTGAGCGCGTCGATCAGCTTCTGGTCGTCCACGCCCTCGCGGGTCGCGATCTGGGCGAGCGTCATGCCGTCCTGGCGCAGATCGGCGATCTCGTCGTGCGTCAGGCCCAGGACCTCGGTCAGCGTCGTCTGCGCCTGTCCCTGCGCGTTCGCGCCCATGTGCGGTCCGGCAGCAAACACGGCGGTCGCGATCGCGAGCACCGCGAGCGCGCCGAGCGTCAGTGAGATGGTGAGTCGCTTCATCGTCTACCTCGAAGAGGCTGGGACGCCGGGTTCCCGGCGGGCACCGGTGCGGGTGCCGGGATCGATGCTCGATGAGACCCGTGAACCGACGATGGAGCGGAGGCGGAGCGTTGGTGGAGATGGGACGGAATCGGCGCCTCGCTTCGACCGCTCACAGCACGACACATGCGCCGTTGCGCGGCGCCGTCGCGTGAGACCGGCGCAGTTACGTCGCCGTCGGCCGCCGCGACCTGACCCGGGCGGGAACCCCCGCGCTACCGGACCGCGTCGCCGCGAAGCGCCTCAGACGGCGCAGGCGCCCCCGTTCCGTCGAAGCCGGAGGCGCCACGCCAGCGTCCCCGCCAGCAACAGCAGGGACGCCGCACCGATCACGGGCTGGAGCGGGGCCCAGATCGTCAGGGCGCCGCTCGTCCCCAGCAGGACCAGCGCGATCTTGTTGCACACGGGACACCCGATGGCGAGGAACGCACCGAACGAGGCGACGGTGCCCAACCCGCTGGTGCGCTGCTCGGCCAGCGCGTCCGCGGGCACCAGCGGGGTCGCCACGAGGGCCGAGCCGCCGCCGGCGGTGCTCACGCGGGGCGCGGAGTAGGTCGCGCCGATGAGCCCCATCAGGGGCGCCGAGAGCAGCCAGACCCCGACGGCGAACGGCTCGGGCGGGATCTCGCGCCCGAATACCGGGTTGGGGATGATCGCGGCCACCAGCCCGAAGGCCAGCAGCGACAGCGTGCCCCATGCCAGCGCCCAGCCCGCGAACCGGCGGTCGAGCTCGAGCGAGGCGAGGCAGTCGGCCATGTCCCCGATCATGTGTTGCCGGCGGCGACCGGGGCCGTGATCGCGCCCCGGGTCACGACCGCGCGACCTGGATGATCTGCCGGCCACTCTCCGCCCAGGCGTTCATGCCCCCGTCAAGGTTCTCGATGTTCGTGTACCCCAGGTCGAGCAGCGTCTGCGACGCGATCGCGCTCTCGTTGCCGGAGCGGCAGTAGACGACGATCGGGGCCGACTTGTCGGCCGGCAGCTCAGCGGCCCGCGCCGTCAGCTGGTCGTACGGGATGTACAGGTCGGTGCCCTTGATCTCGCCGATGTAGGGCGTCTTGACGTTGAGCAGCGTGAAGTCCTTGTTGTCGAGCCTGGCTGCCAGCGTGCTGGCCGAGATGTTGGTCCAGGATCCACCGTTGGCTCGGACGACGGTGCCGTCGGAGGTCCCGGCGCCGCCGGAGCCGCTCATGAGGACGAAGGCGACCACGATCGCGACGGCACCGACCAGCACACCCCCGGCCAGCCACGGCCACGCGGCGCGCGAACCGTTCGTCGCCGTCCTGCCCTTCGTCGTCCGACGCGCGGTCTGCGCTCGGCGCGCCTTGCTGCTTGCCATCATCCGTCCTCGTCGCAGTCGACCACTGGGTGATCGCGGCCCCATCGGCCGCGTGGAGCTGCGGCACACCTATCGGTCTGCCGCCCGGCCGCGTCACGGTACCGCCAGTTGCGTAGTTGCGCAAATTGCCAAGCAGCCTGTCGATGACGGGCCGAAATGCCGTGCGGAATGGTGACGTCCGGTAGGCACCGGTACCTTCGACTGACCCCATCCGGGACCACCCGGAGCGTGGCGGCAACCGATGCCAGCGGGCACGATGCTGCTGCCGGGGATGTCATCGGGGCGACCGAGCGGCAGGCCGGGTGGCGTGCACCATCGCCGACACGCGGGCTGGGGAGGAACACCGAACACACATGGACACCGGTCCGATCCCTGAGCCGGACGGCTGGCAGGATCCGCTGAGCGGCCTCGAAGGCCCCGACTTCTGGCGCCGCGTGCTGATCGCCGAGGTCGCGCGCGCGCTGCGCTACCGGCGCCCGATGACCGTGGTCGTGGTCGAGCTGACCGGCATCGCCAGCCTGGTCGGCAGCGCGGGCGGCGACGTCGGTCTGATTGCCGTGCGCGAGGCAGCCCGGTGCCTGCGGCGAACATCGCGCACCAGCGACCACTGCACCCGCATCGGACCTGCCCGGTTCGCGATCCTGCTGACCGAGACCGATGAGATTGCGGCCATCAACTTCGTGGAGCGCGTCCGGGACGCGGGCCCCGAGCTGTTGCCCCGGACAAGGAGCGGGCTGGGCTTCGCGTTCGGCTGGGCAAGCCCGAAGCTGGGCGAATCCCCGGAAGCGGTGCTGCAGCGCGCGCTCCACCGGCTCGATTCAGAGCTCACGGACATCCCCGCGGCCCCGGCTCTCGGCTGAGCGACGCGCCCGTCAGTGCGCGGCGATCCGCTCCGCCAGGCTCCGGCCGGTCGGTGGACGGCCCGTCCGTGCGCTCGTGTCGTCCAGGCGACCGAGCGCCCATTGCGCGTACCGCACGCCGACCCAGCGGAACGGCTCGACCTCCCAGTCGGGCGAGCGGTGGTTGACGACCGGCAGCTCGGTCAGGGCGCTGCGCTCCCCGGTGATCAGGTCGGTCAGCGTGCGCCCGGCGAGGTTCGTGGCCGACACGCCGTGGCCGATGTAGCCCCGCGCGGTGGCGATCCCCGTGGCCGGATCGAACGACATGGTCGGGTGCCAGTCGCGCGGCATCCCGAGCGGGCCACCCCAGGCATGCGTGAACCGCACGCCGGCGATCGAGGGGAACCACTCACGCACGAACGCGCGCAGTCGCTCGTGGGTTGGGGCGTGCAGATCGTACTCGCGCCGGATGGGCGATCCGAAGCGGTACGGCGCCCCTCGTCCACCGAACAGGATGCGGCCGTCCTCGGTGCGTGACAGGTAATCGACCGAGAGGCGCGTCGAGGCCACCACCTCGCGCCGTGCCCAGCCGATCTCGGCCCATTGCGCATCGCTCAGCGGCTCGGTCAGCACGATCAGCGACCACAGTGGCACGAGCTGCCGATGGAGCGGCTTGAGCTCCGAGAGATACGCCTCTCCCGCCAGCACCACGACGGGCGCCGAGACGTCACCGCGCGGCGTGACCAGGGTCGCGCGGCCGCCCGCATCGCGCGGGCGGAAGCCGGTCACGGGCGTCGACTCAACGATCCGCACGCCCGCTCGCTCGACGGCGCGCGCCAGGCCGCGCACCAGCCGTCCGGGGTGCACCACGGCCGCGCCGCGCCCGACGAGCCCGCCGACCGCACCCGCGACCCGGATCCGCTCACCGAGCGTCGCTGCGTCGACCAGCTGGTATCGATCCCCGAACCCGAAGCGCGCGTACTCCGCGTGCATCGCTTCGAGCGCGGGCACGCCATGCGGGCCACGAGCGACCGTGATCTCGCCACCCTGCTCGAAGCCGGCATCGATCCCCGCCTCGACGCACGCTCGCCCGACCTCGTCGACCGCGTCATAGGTCGCCTGCTGCATCCGCCTCGCTGCGTCCTCGCCGTGGAGGCGCGCCAGCCGGGTCATGCTGATGTTGAGATCGGGCGCGCACCAGGCGCCGTTGCGGCCCGACGCACCGAAGCCGGCGATCTCGCGCTCGACGACCAGGATCCGCAGCGATGGGTCGCGGCGGGCCAGGTACCACGCGGTCCACAGGCCGGTCAGCCCGGCACCCAGGATCGCCACGTCGACCTCGGTGGACCCGTCGAGCGGCGGCCTGGGGGCGAGGTCGTCCCCGGCCGTCTCGAGCCAGAACGAGATCGAGGCGTGGTCGGTCACGGACCGGATGGTAGCCCCGGCCGAGAGGCGACACGGGCGCGTTCCGCACCGGCGTCCCGGCGGATGGCCTCGCCGAGGAGGGGAACCCGTGCGGTGCGCGTCGGCGAGCGCGCATCGCGCGACGTCGCGTACGGGCGCACGGGCGAACGGGCGCACGGGCGCACGGGCGCTCGCACGGATGCGTTGCCGTACGCTACCCTGCCGCTGGTCGCGCGGCCGCCACCCTTGCGTCATGGCATCCTGCGCGACCCCGGTGTCCAGGCCGCGCGCGACCGGCACCGCCGGCGAGAGCCCGGGCCGCTCGCGGCGCTCATGACTTGTGGGGGTTACACACAGGCCAGGCGGTTCGCACATTGATCAGAGACACAGGCCGACGCGCGCGTCACGTTTCGTGGCGGCTTCGGACCGAGGCAGTCCGCGTGCGTCGCACCCTGTCGTCGCGACGCGTGCAGCCGATATTCGTGGGTGGGACCGGTCGGAGCGGCACCACCGTGACAGCCCTGATGCTCGGCGCGCATCCGGCGTGTCATGCGATCCCGGTCGAGGTGCGCTTCCTCACGGATCCGGGTGGGCTGTGCGACCTGGCCGCGGGTCGAGTGCCGTTCCGCCGCTTCCGCGCCCGGCTGCGGGGACGCTGGACCTATCGGGTGCTCCCCAACGGCGTGCCGCGCGGCCTGTACGAAGTCCTCGATGAGGCAACGATCGAGAGGGCGCTGCCGGCCCTGCGTGACGGCATCCGGCATGACCCGTGGCTGGCGGCGGGCGAGTTTGCCCGCCGGCTCCTGGATCCGCTCGCAGCGGCTGCCGGTGCCGATTGCTGGGTCGAGATGACGCCGGGCAACGCTCGTCGCGCACCCGATCTCCTGCGACTGTTTCCCGACATGAGGCTGATCCACAGCATCCGGGACGGGCGCGATGTCGCCTGCTCCGTCGTGCCGCTGCCCTGGGGACCATCGAACGCCGAGGAGGGGCTCGAGTGGTGGGCCGAATCGCTCCAGCAGGCATTCGAGGCGTGCGACCTGCTGCCGGCGGACAGGCTGCTCGATGTCCGCCTCGAAGACCTCGTGGTGGGCGATCGCGAAACCCAGTACGCGAGGGTCCGTGCGTTTGCCGGTTTGGACGATCACCCCGCCCTGCGCGAGTACTTCGAGCACAACGTGACCGATCGGCGCGCACACGTCGGCCGATGGATGAACGACATCGCCCCGGACCGGGTGGCCCAGTTCGAGGCGAGGTACCAGGTGCTGGTCAGCCGCCTCGGGGAGCGCGGGCACACGCTCTAGCTCGGCCCGGGCCGCCGCTCGCGGCCCGTATCCTTGGCTCGTGGCGACCGAAACCGCCGGCGTGCCGCTGGTCAGCGTGATCGTGCCGGCGTTCAACAGGCAGACATCGATCGAGGCTGCGGTCCGCTCGGTGCTGGAGCAGGCTGACGTTGCGCTCGAGTGCATCGTCGTCGACGATGGCTCGACGGATGACACACCGAGCAGGGTGGCGGCGCTCACCCGCACCGACCCGCGGGTCGTCAGCATCGTGTCGCCGGTCAACGAGGGTGCGTCATCAGCCCGTAACCGGGCGTTGGCCGTCGCCCGCGGAGAGTGGATCGCGTTCCTGGACGCGGACGACGTGCTGCGATCCGGCGCGCTGGCCGCGATGCTGGCGGCCGCTGCTGCCACCGACGCTCGGGCCGTCGTCGGCCAGCGCATCTCATCCGACGGCACCCGGACGTGGTTCCCTCCCTCGTATGACATCCCCGACATCCGCCAGGCGGGCGTCAAGTCCATCGCGGGCCAGCCCGGCCTCCTCTACTACGTCGGGCCGGCGGGCAAGCTGTTTCACCGCGACATCGTCTCGGGCCTGCGGTTCGAGGGGCGAATGCTGGGCGACCAGCCGTGGATCGTCGAGGCGCTACTGCGGGCCGGCAATCGGATCGCGGTCATCGAGGACATCGTCTACGAATGGCGCCGCCCGAGTCAGGACCATGACTTCTCGACCATCACGGCGGCCCGCGTAGGGTCCGCGCGACTGGCGGCCGAGGCCACCCGGATCGCGGGGGAGACGTACCGGTTGGTGGCGGCCAAGTTCGACGCGTATGTGGCAGCCGAGCACCGGCGCGACCTTCGGGTGACCTACGCGGAACGGTTGATCCGGGCGGACCTGGAGTCGCAGCTGCGGTCGGCGCTCGAGCGCCGGGATCCCGAGCTGCCCGAGCTGTTCCGCGAGCTCGAGCGGTTCCTCGAGACAATCGAGGGCGACGTGGTGCGCTCGGTTGGCGCGGTCGAGCTGTCCCTGCTGGCGCCCGCGGCGGGCAGGCTGGACCGGATCGGCCCCGCCTCCAGGGAGGCCTTCTGGTCACTTCTGCGGACGGCGGCCAGCCTTCACGTCGGTGCCGACGCGCCGGTGCGCAGCCGGCGACGTGCGGCCATCCGGGTGCTGATGGTCGTGCCCGCGCCGTTGCAGCGGCCGTTCGCAGAGCCGCCGCTGCGCGTCCTCTCGAGGCGGGTCGAGCGCGCTCGGCGCGTCCGGTCAGCGCCGCATCGCGACGGCGGACAGACGCGCCGCTGAGACCGCCGGGCGCGTGGCGGGATCGGACGATCCCTGTACAGTCCCGGATGCAGGCGCAAGGTGATGGCGGAGGGCCGATCGAATCCATGGAGTGGGCACTGGGCGACGACCTGCGCCTTCCCGACGGGACCCGCCTCCTCCATATCGGGCCGCCGAAGACCGCTACCACCTCCATTCAGGCCTCGTTCTGGGCGGCCCGGGATTCGGCGCTGCGACAGGGCGTCCGGTACGCGGGCCGGTCGCGCCATTCCGCGCAGGCGGTGCTCGCGGTCACGGGCCGTCGGCCAATCGGCGATCGCAACGTCCCGCCGCTTCGTCATTGGGAACGCCTGCTGGGGGAGATCCGGCGCGCGCGCGAGCCGCTCGTCGTGCTCAGCAGCGAGGCGTTCTCGTACGCGCGGGAGGCGGCCATCCCGCGGGTGATCGAGGACCTCGACCCGTCGCGGGTCCACCTCGTGGTTACGCTCCGTCCGCTGCCCAGGCTGCTGGCCTCCCAGTGGCAGGAGAACGTGCAGAGCGGGATGGACCTCGCGCTCGACGACTGGCTGGACATCCTGTTCAACCGGCCCGACGAGCGGGAGGCACGGGGGTTCTGGCACCGCCATCGCCACGATCGGCTCATCGCCCGCTGGGCCGAGGTCGTCGGGCCCGAGAACGTCACGGCGATCGTGGTCAACGAGCAGGACCGCGGATACGTGCTCGGCGCGTTCGAGCGGCTCACGGGACTCGCCGCCGGCACATTGGCGCCGGTCCGCGACCTGGCGAACCGGTCGCTGACGCTCCCCGAGATGGCGGCCATCACCGCGCTCAGGCGAGACTTCGACGACGCCGGCATGTCGCGCTCGGCGTTCTACCGGATCGTTCGGATGCAGGTCGCGCTGCACATGAAGGAGCGCATGCCCGCCGCCGACGAGCCACGCGTGGAAGCCCCCCAGTGGGCGCTCGATCGCGCCGGCGAGGTCGCCCGCCCGATGGTCGAGGGGATCCGCTCGAGCGGCGTTCGGACACTGGGCGATCTCGACTCGCTCACCGTGGTCCCCACGTGTGCCCGCGGCAACGACCCACTGCCGGACGTCGACGTGGCTCCGGAGATCGCCGCGTCTGCCGCGATGGGTGCGCTCATCGCGGGGGGGCTCGTTCCCAGGGCCGCGGGTGGTATCGATGTCAGCGGGCGCGCAGAGATCGAGGCGCTCCCCGTGAGCCGCGTCCGCACCGGCCGCCTGATGTGGTTGGTGGGGCAGCGCATCCGTGACCGCATCGGGCTCCCGGGCCGCGGGCGGGGTATCGGCGGGTGACGACTCACCCGCCAGCACTCGGCGCTCAGGCGCTCGCGACCACCTCGTCGGGCTCCGCCCGATACGAATACCCGAGCCGTTCCAGCCGCTCCACGATCCGCCGGTAGTGGTCCTCGAATGCCGGCAGCATCGCCGGCGGAACCTCGCCGCGCCAACGGGCGGCGTGCATCGCCTCGGCGGGCATCTGCGTATCGAAGAACGCGCGCATGCGTGGTGCGTCGTCGAGGTCGAGGAACGCCAGGATGCGCGCGTACTCGCGATCGCGACCATGGACCACGAGATCCTCGAGCCGCACGACCAGCACCCGGTCGGCCGGTAGCGACTCGCACGCAGCAAAGGCACGCTCCAGCCGCTCCGCCCACCAGTCGAGGCCGCCATGGAGGTCGTTCGGGCCCCAGGTCATCCGCAGCAGCGAGCAGGCAACATCCCTGCCGTCGCGGACCATGTGCAGGAGCTTCATGTCCGGAAACATCCGGAGCAGCCTCCGGCCCTCGAGCGCCGCCGAAGGCGTCATCTCGATCCAGCCGCGCTGGTTGCCGGCCGCGGCGAGCGGATCGAGCAGCCTGTGGGCGAAGGCACCCGCGGCGGCATACGGATCCGCGTCCAGCTCCGTGCGAAGGTGCGCGAGAGCGGCGTCGATGTCCGCCCGCTCCAGGATGACCTTGAGTCCCTTCGCCTCTCCGCGATCGAACCACTGGTCGTACAGACGGCGTTCGAACCGCTCGACCGTCGTCCGGCCCTCCACGAGGTCGCACAGGCCGCCCGTGCTGGAGATGAACTTGGTCTCTGTGCGCAGACGCTTGAGGTCGGGGTGGCGACCGAGGAGCCCGGACGTGATCGTCGTCCCGCTCCGGCCGGTACCGCCCACGAAGATCGGGCGCATCGTGCTGGGCGCTGCGACCGAACGTGTCCGCGCGCCGCGCCGACTGTAGCCGCGGACGCGCCGCGTGGTGCGACGCGAAAGCGCGATCACGTTGCGAGCCAGCCTCATCGCGGTGCGCTCCCGGCCATCGCCCGGCGCGCGGACCGGCAGCCCGTGGCCGCTGCACGGGGATGCGGGGCCGTTGGTCGCGATGCAGTCATGCGCGCCTCTCGAGCAGGGAGCTGGCGGTCCTGTGACGGTGGCCAAGCGTACCCTGACCACCGCTCTGGTCGTCGGTCGGGGAGTTGATCAGCGCGTTGATCGGCCGGCGTGGTCCCGGCGGTCAAACCGATGCGATGCCACGGCCCGGGCCGGCCGTTGAGCCCTGGAGCAGCTCCGAGTAGAGCCCGAACAGCGTGGCAACCTGATGCTCCCAGCTGAACGTCTCGTGCCCGACCGCGAGGACATGCGCCCGCATCGCGATGCGTTCGGTCTCGGGTACCGCCACCAGTGACCGGATCGCCGCGGCGATCGCCTCGCTGGAGGTGGGATCGCACACGGTCCCGACGCCAAACGAGCGCACGATCTCCGCCATCGCGGGCAGATCCGAGGCAACGACCGGGACGCCTGCCGCGATCGATTCGAACAGCTTCTGGGGCGTCGTGTAGCGGTGGTTGTCGGTGGTGGGCTGGATGGGCATGACAGTCACGTCGGCGGAGGTGGTCCACGCCAGGAGCTCCGAAGGCGGCACGGGCGGGAGCACGAACACCCGACCGCGATACGGGGGCGTGTCCGCCATCGATCGGTACAGCTTCTCGCGGCCGTATCCGAGCAACACGAGCACCGCGCCGGGCACGGCAAGGATCGCGTCCATTGCCTGCTCGATCCCGCGCTCGCCGATCAGCTGGCCTTGGTACAGAACCACGGTGGTGTCCCCGTCGAGCGCAAGCGCAGCCCGCAGGCGATCAGGTCGCGGCTCGGGCGGGATCCATGTCTCGGGACAGTTGAGGACCACCGGCGGGCGCTCGACCCCGAGCCCGTCGACCAGCAGATCTGCGTACGACTCGTTGACCGTGAGCACGCGGTCGGCTGCGCGCGCCCAGCGTCGCTCGATCCCGGCCAGGACGGAGCGCATCGGCCATTTGAGCCGGTAGAAGTCACGGGACAGCATGTAGACGTCGCGCGAGTCGTAGATCGTCCGGCCGCCGTGCCGGGCGCGCAGGCGGACCAGCGCCGGCAGCGATCCGGCCCACATCCCGTGCCAGATGTCGGCCGGTGCCGCAATCACCTCGACGGCGGCAGCCCACTGCAGCGGCCGGATCGGGAACGTGAGCAGCAGCCGATACCAGCGTCGCAGCGGACGGAATGGGCGCCGGACGGCGCGGTACGCGCGGCGCGCCGGTCCGACCCGCTCGTCTCCGGTCCCCGGCTCCTCGTCCCCGCCCTCGGTCTCCTCGAGCTTGTCGCTGACACCGGCGGCGCCGGGGCGCCGGCCCGGGTCCGACGCCCGGAGCCCGACGGTCTGGACCGCCGCGGTGGCAGCCTCGATGGCCGCGGCGAGACGTCGGCGTGGCCCCCTCCGCAGCCCTGGGATCAGCAGCCGCCAGCCCTGCGGCGCGCGAACGAGACGGTAGCCATCGCGCTGCTCCACTGCGGGCAGCCCCGGCATCTGGCGCGCGTAGACCGTGACGTCGTAGCCAGCAGCAACGGCCGACCGAGCCATCCGCAAGGTCCGGGCGTCGTACTCACCCGAGGAGTAGGACAGGAAGGCGATCCGGAGGCGAGCCGTGGTGTCGCCGGTGTCGCCGTTCGGGCTCACCGGTCCTCAGCCGACCGTTCCGGCCGACCAGCCGGCGCCCAGACGGAGCACCTGGCGCGTGCTCGTCGCCCGTCCCCGGGAGCTGTTCACGGTGTCGACCACCAGCAAGCCCCGTGCGTAGACCGCATCCCAGTCGACGGCTCGATGCGCGACCAGCACGACGATCGCGTCCGCCCAGCCCAGCAGCTCGTCGAGATCGCGCCCCTCGTGCACCCGTCCGGCGGCATCGCGGAACCGTTCCACGTGCGGGTCATGGAACCCGACCTCGGCACCGCGCTCGGCGAGGCCGGCCAGCACCGCTGCCGCGGGAGAGTTTCGCGGATCGCGGACGTCGGGCTTGAACGCAACGCCGATGATCCCGACCTTCGCGCCGTTGAGCGCCTGCCCGCGGTCGTTGAGGGCCCGGCCCACGAGGTCGATCACGTGGAGCGGCATCGCGAAGTTGATGTCGCCCGCGAGCTCGATGAACCGGTCGGTGAAATCGAACTCACGCGCCCGCCACGCCAGGTAGTAGGGATCGACGGGAATGCAGTGCCCACCGACGCCGGGACCGGGCGTGAAGCGCATGAACCCGAATGGCTTGGTGGCGGACGCGTCGATGACCTCCCACACGTCGAGGCCCATCCGCTCGCACAGCAGGGCCAGCTGGTTGACGAACGCGATGTTCACGTTGCGGAAGGTGTTCTCGAGCAGCTTCGCCATCTCGGCGGCATCAGGTGACGAGAGCTCGATCACGCGGTCGTTGATGTGGCGCAGCAGCGCAGCAGCGCGGGCGGTCGCCGCCGGTGTGGACCCGCCGACCAGCCGTGGCACGTCCCGCGCGGCGCTGGCCGGATCGCCCGGGTTGACCCGCTCGGGTGCGAACGCGAGGTCGAAGTCGGTGCCGGCGCTCAGCCCTGATCGCTCGAGCTCGGCCCGGAACGGGCCGCTGGTGGTGCCCGGGTAGGTCGTCGACTGGAGGACGATCAGCTGCCCCGGGCGTAGCTCGCTGCGCACCTGGTGGGCAGCGGCCAGCACCGGCGCCAGGTCAGGGTCCTTGGTCGCCGTGATCGGTGTCGGGACGCACACGAACACTGCGTCGACGGCGCCCAGATCCGCTTCGGACGGCGTCGCGACCCGCAGGCCCGCGTCGAGCGCGACGCCGAGGCGCGAGTCGGACACATCCTCGATCGGCGACCGACGGCTGGCGAGCTCGGCGACGCGGTCCGTGGCGGCATCGACGCCCACCACCTCGAGGCCGGCCTCGACGAACGAGACGGCCAGGGGCAGGCCGACGTAACCGAGGCCGATGATGGCGACGCGACGGTCTGGGTTCATGGGTTCTCCGGTGGAACGAGAATTCGAGGCGGCGAGAAGGCCCCCGTCGCGCAGCCGGGCGCGCGACGCGATCGGATCGTGGGCAGGATAGCTTGGGCGGTGGCGAGACCGGCGTCCGAGCCCGCGTTCCCAGCCGGTTCCGAACGGCACGGACCGCGCCTCGCCCGGCGACCCGGGTCCAGCTGCTCGGCCGCGCCGCCACACCGTACGCAGCGGTGACCGCTCGCGGTCACCCATCTGGCCTACGATGACCGGCATGCAACGGCTGACCCGGTTCCGACGCGCGGCAAGGTTCGGACTGCTGGCGGGTCTGGCGGCTGGCCTGCTCGCAACCGTCGCCGCGCTGCTTCCGGTTCCGGCGGCGGTGACCGGGATCTCGGTCGCACTGACCGTGGCGCTGGTCGTTGCCGCCAGCGTGCGCGCCCAGGAGGGCGTGCTCACCTCCGTCGCGGCGCTCGCCAGACAGGTGGCGGGCGTCAGGTCGGCGGTCGAGCGCCTGAGCGTGCAGAACGCCGAAGTCGGGGCGATCGCGAGCATGTCGGCGATGGATGTCCCCTATCCCCTGCCGCTCGGCGACAACTGGGCGCTCGGTTGGCACGGGGCGGCGGTCCTGGCCAGGGTGGTGGGCTCGGAGCGGCCCGAGACAATCGTCGAGCTGGGTTCCGGCGCATCGAGCCTCGTCATCGGCCTGCAGCTCAGCCGCATCGGCCGGGGGCGCCTGCTGACCCTCGACCACGAGCCGGAATACGCAGCCATCACGCGGCGCCACGTGGCCGCGCTGGGCCTCGATCCATGGGTCACCGTGCTGGATGCGCCGCTCGTCGATTGCCGGATCGGCGACGAGCAGTACCGCTGGTACGACCTGCCCGATGCCGTGACCTCCCTCGATCACATCGATCTGCTCGTCGTCGACGGTCCACCGCTGAGGACGGACCCCCAGGGAACACCGCGCTACCCGGCACTGCCGATGCTCGGTGACCGGCTGGGGGGCGGATCGATGGTGTTCGTGGACGACGCGCGACGTGACGCGGAGCGTCGGATGCTGGAGCACTGGCAGCACGATGAGCCGGCCTGGGTGCGCGAGACGATCGATGCCGGGCATGGCACCGCGATCCTGCGCTGGGCACCGTCGCCCTCGGCCACCGACCGGACGGTCGCCTCGCAGCCTGGGACGAGCTGAGCGGCGGGCGCTCGGTCTGCCCGGAGCCAGCCTCGGGGGTGTCCTCACCACCACCGACGTGCCGGCGCCGTGCCGGGCCACAATCCGCACCATCGCCGTGCCCCGCCGCAGTCCACACCACGGACGTGCCGGCGCCGTGCCCGGCCGCAATCCGAACCACGCCCGCCCGGACGACCGGGCGTCACGCGTCCGGCCCGGTGCAACCGGCCCGCAACCCGCCGCAACATGTATCGTCACCCGTGGCGCCCCGAAGCCGCTAGCCCTCGAGGTCTCCCGTGTCGCTCCCGTCGCTTGCCCGCATCCCCGCCCCGCCCGACGCGATCCTCGGCCTGGCCGAGGCCTACCGTGCAGACCCACGTGAGGGGAGGATCAACCTGACTGCCGGGGTGTTCCTCGACGCGACCGGCAAGACACCGCTCCTGCCCACCGTGGTCGAGGCCGAGCGGCGCCTGCTCGACTCGAACGCCGGCAAGTCGTATCGCCCGATCGACGGGGACGCCGCGTACCGCGAGCTGGTTCGCTCGCTCGTGCTGGGCTCGAACCACGAGGCCGTGTCCTCTGGGCGCGCGCTCGTCACGCAGACGCCCGGTGGGACCGGTGGCCTGCGCGTCGCGGCTGACCTGCTCCGCCGGACGGGCTCGGGGTCCACGTTGTGGATGAGCGAGCCCACGTGGCCCAACCACCCGCAGCTGTTCCAGTCCGCCGGGTTCAAGATCCGCACCTACCCGTACACCGACCCGACCGGTCGCCAGATCGACGAGACCGCGATGCTCGATGCGCTCCGAGACGCCTCACCGGGCGACATCGTGCTGCTGCACGGCTGCTGTCACAACCCGACCGGCGTCGATCCGTCGCCGGCGCTGTGGAGCCAGCTGGGCGACCTGATCGAGGAGCTGAGTGTGCTGCCGCTCGTCGATCTCGCCTACCAGGGGTTCGGCGACGGTTTGGAGCGGGATTCGTGGGGTCTGCTGGAGCTGGTTCGGCCTGGCGTCGAGCTGCTCGTGTCGACCTCGTACTCGAAGACGTTCTCGCTGTACGCCGAGCGCGTCGGGGCGCTGCTCGTCATCGCCCGTTCGGCAGACGATGCGGCCGCGGTCCAGAGCCACGTGAAGGCGGCCATCAGGGTCAACTACTCGAACCCGCCCGCCCATGGCGCCGACATCGTGCGCACGATCCTGGCCGACCACGACCTGCGGGCCCAATGGGAGGTTGAGCTCGCCGCCATGCGCGACCGGATCAACGACAACCGCCGGGCGCTCGTCGCGGCGCTCGAGGAACGGTCGATCCCCGGCAGCTGGAAGTCGATCGCCGATCAGCGCGGCATGTTCGCGCTGCTGGGCCTGACCCCGGAGCAGGTGAGCCGGCTGCGCGAGGACCACGCGGTCTACGTCGTGGGTCGGGGGCGGATCAACGTTGCGGGCTTCACGGAGCACAACCTCGGCCCGTTCGCCGACGCACTGGGGGCCGTGCTCGCCACCTCGTAGCTGGTCTGCCGCTGGGCCGGGCGATCCGCCATGCTGGCGGCGATCTGCCGTTGCGTCGCCGATCCGCCATACGAGTCCGCCGATCTGCCGTTGCGTCGCCGATCCGCCGTTGGGCCGGCGATCCGCCATGCTGGCGGCGATCTGCCGTTGGGCCGGCGATCCGCCATGCTGGCGGCGATCTGCCGTTGCGTCGCCGATCCGCCATACGAGTCCGCCGGTCCGCCGCCGCGTTCCGGCGATCCGCCACGCCGGTCCGCCGATCTGGGCTGCGTCCGCCGGCACCGCACCGAGGACGCCAGGCGCTTCCCGGCTAGGGGCGGCCCTGACCAGCTCCCCACATATCGCCCCGGCCGCGACCTGATCAGCTACCCGTGGGGTGAATGGTCTGTGGCGGTCAATTGCGCTGCCACCCACCCTGTGCATGCAAAGCCGACTTCGACGCCGCGGAGTTGACCAGTCATGCGCCAGGTGCATGCAAGCGCAGATACCGGCCCCTCGTAGGCACGCCAGCACCCACGGGGTGGGTATGCGAGCAGGTCGTGGCCATCGCCCCTGCACGACCGACCGGGGTCCTCTCCATTGGACTGCGCAAGTGCCGGGCTAATACCCGTGTGATGGGTATCCGAGCAGTTACGGGGGTCGCGCAGGTGCTCGACGTGCGGGTGGGTCCTTGGCGGGCGGGTGCTCGACAGGTGGCCACGGAGGAAGCGGAGAACGAGCGGGGAGAGACGCCGGGCCAGGGCCGGCACCGAATGCGGCTGCAGCCCGCCACCGGGGTGATCGAGGGGGGGCGAATGCCACCGGGGGGATCGAGAGGGGCCGAACGAGGCCGGGGGGATCGAGAGGGGGCGAATGCCACCGGGGGGATCGAGAGGGGCCGAACGAGGCCGGGGGGATCGGGATCGGGTGGTGACGCCGGATGTCAGGCCGGCGTCGGCTGCCGGGCGACCATGCCGCGCACGCGGTTCCAGCCGCGCCGTCGCTCCTCGGGGGTCGTCAACGGGATGACCGCCAGCAGCATCGACAGCGACCCGTACCACAGCGCGGGCAGAGCGAGCATGGCGCCAATCGGGACCACCCAGCGCTGATCGCGGGGCGCACCCCAGGCGATCAGCAGGACCCCGATCGGACCGCGGATGAGCAGCGGGATCGGGATCGCGGCCCAGGTCCCACCCTTCGAGGTGTTCGCCGCCAGCAGGTCGATCCAGGCGCGCCACGCGTCGGGCAGCAGGGCGAACGACACGACCACGATCGCCGCCGTGGCACCCAGCGCGATCGTCAGCTGGCGCCATTCGCGGCGCAACGCGAACCACAGCAGCCCCACACCCGGCGTGATCTTGGTCAGCAGCACGAATGCCCACGTCCAGGGATGCCGGAACCCGGCCACGATCGCGAGCGCCAGCAGCAGCGAGATGTTGCCCCCCGCGATCTCCATCAGGCCCACGACCAAACCGACCAGGAACAGCTCGGGTCCGGTGAGAAGCAGCACCGCCGCGATCAGGATCGCCGTCCAGGCCGCGACGAACACCGGCCATGGCAGCAGGTCGAGCGGATACATGAGCTGCGCAAAGGCCGGCGAGTAGGGGTAGGCGCCGATGGCGTTCCAGTTGGTCCGGCCGACGTACAGATCCGAGAGATCGAGCCCGTAGTAAGAACGCGCGTCCTGGGCCGTCACGAGCTGCCCGCTGAACGGATCGCTGACGTCGATCGTGGGGTCCGACAGGGCGATCGCGAGGATCCATACGACGACCGCGGCCGCGATGCCGGCGGCCAGCAGCATGGTGGGGCGATCCGGGAAGCGGCGAACGAGGGCGCTCATGCCGCCGGTCATTGTGGCCGATGCCGGCTGCACGGGCCGGCCCGTCGCAACAGACCAGGCCAGGCGACCCCGAGAAGCGGTCCCAGGAGCGGCCCCGAAGCCGGCGCCCATCGGACCACCTTGGCGCCCGTCGGACTATCGCCGCGCCCGTCGAATCACGGTCGCGCCCGTCGATTTACCGTCGCGCCCGCGGGATCGCGCACCGTACCATCGGACGATGAAGATCGGCGTTGTCCTTCCCATGAATGAGACCGACGGCCCGGGCGCTGGGTCGTGGCCCAGCATCCGCGCGCTGGCGCAGCAGGCAGAGGCGGGCGGACTCGACAGCCTGTGGGTGTACGACCATTTCCTGTTCCGGACTCCGGGCGAGCCCGACGACGGCATCCACGAGGCGTGGACCATTCTCACGGCGGTCGCCGCGGTCACCGAGCGAGTCGAGATCGGCACGATCGTGCTGGGCACCGGGTTTCGGCCGCCGGCGCTGCTCGCGAAGATGGCCGCGACCGCGGACGAGGTCGCCAGCGGGCGCCTGATCCTGGGTCTCGGCACGGGTTGGTACGAGCCCGAGTACCAGGCGTTCGGCTACCCGTTCGACCATCGAGCCGGGCGTTTCGAGGAGGCGCTGGAGATCATCCTGCCCCTCACGCGTGGCGACCACGTCACGTTCCATGGTCGCTGGTACGACGTCGACGATGCCGTCCTGATCCCGCCCCCGCCACGCCCGACGCGACTCCCGGGCAGGATCCCGATTCTGATCGCCGCCCGGGGCGAGCGGGTGCTGCGGCTGACGGCGAAGCACGCCGACAGCTGGAACGCCGCCTGGTTCGGCGTGCCCGGCCCCCGGTACCAGGAGCGCGTCGACAACCTCCACCGCGCATGCGAGGCGGAAGGCCGCGACCCGGGCACCCTCGAGGTCACGGTCGGGATCGTGGTCGATGCGAACAGCGATGCGGGCGAACAGCTGGACCCGGAGCAGGCCCTCCGACCGGACGTCGACCAGATCGCACGCGCCCTCGACGCATGGCGAGAGGCAGGGGTGGGCCACGTCCAGGTGAACCTCCAGCCGGCCGACCAGCGGACCGTCGACGTGTTGATCGCCGCCCGCGCGAAGCACGTCGGAGCGACCTGAGCGTCGGGCAACGGCAGGGAGAGAGCATGACGGTCGATCCACCGATGACGACGGTCGACGGGGAGCAGCTACCCCAGCACGTCGCGCTCAACCGGGCGCACTGGGACCGGCTCGCCGCCGAGTACGTCGCGGCAGGTGAGGCGGGTTGGGCCAGGCGGCCGGGCGACGAGACCTGGGGCATCTTCGGCATTCCCGAGGCCAGCGTCCGGATGCTCCCCGACGACCTGGCCGATCGGGATGCGATCGAGCTCGGCTGCGGGACGGGTTATGTCTCGGCCTGGCTGGCCCGCCGCGGCGCGCGAGTGGTGGGCATCGACAACTCACCGGCCCAGCTGGTCACGGCGGCTCGCCTGCAGCGCGAGCACGGCATCGACTTTCCGCTGCTGCTGGGCAATGCCGAGCGGGTGCCGTTTGGCGACGCCTCGTTCGACTTCGCGATCAGCGAGTACGGCGCCGCCCTGTGGGCCGATCCGTTCGCGTGGGTGCCCGAGGCAGCCCGCCTGCTGCGACCCGGTGGCCGGCTGCACCTGCTGACCAACAGCCTGCTCGCCTACCTCACCGTCCCCGACCTCGAGGCGGACGGCCCGGCCGACGATCGCCTCAAGCGCCCGCAGTTCGGGATGCATCGCATCGTGTGGCCCGACGAGCCGGGATCGGTCGAGTTCCATCTTGCGCACGGCGACTGGATCCGGCTGTTCACCTCGAGCGGGTTCGAGGTCCTGGAGCTGGTGGAGCCGCGGGTCGATGCCGGCGCGTCGACCCGGTATGCGTGGATGACGCCGGAATGGGCCGAGCGCTGGCCGTGCGAGGAGATCTGGAAGGTCCGCCGGCGCGCGTGAGCCTGACCCACGGCACGCGGGAGCCGGCCCTGCGGCGCGCGGGTCCGGCTCGATGTCACGACGGCGACGAAGTCAGTCGCTCACGCGGTGCACGACCTCGCAGTCGGCGGCGACCACGTCGGTGGGTCCGGCGATCACGACGTCCCGGCCCGAACCGCACGTGACCGTGTCGGTCGCATCGTCATAGCCCACCACGATCCTGTCGTTGCCTGAGCCGCCGTAGATCGTGTCGCTCCCGGTGCCGCCATAGATGTGGTCCCGCCGCGGGCCGCCGTAGATGACGTCATCTCCCTGCCCGCCGCGAAGGACATCGCGACCCCTGCCGCCGTAGATGTGATCGTCACCCTTGTTGCCGCGGACAATGTCCGCCCCACGGTTGCCGTACAGCCAGTCGGCCCCGGCGCGACCGGCGATCCAGTCGTTGCCCGCGCGCCCGTGGATCGTGTCCGGATCGGCGGTGCCCACGAGGCGGTCGGGCCCCGGAGTCCCGGTGATCGGTGCCGCCATGACGGTGGCCGGCAGCGCCAGCGCGCCGAGCAGGGTGCCGGCGACGACCGCGCGGCGAACGATGGCGAAGCTCATTGGGCGTCCTCCCGGTCTGGTTCGTCCCGGTCGTCCCGGGAACGTGGCAACCCTAGCTCGTGAGGCTGGGAGATCGCTGGGAGCATGCCCGGAAGCAGCGCACAGCTGCAGGTGCGAAAGACGCACAGGGGCCCGTTCCCTCAGAGGCGCAACCCCCCCTCGAGCAGATCCAGGGGGGCGTGCGTCGCATGGATGACCCGCGTTCCGTCTTGCGCCCCCGGCACGCAACGCCGCACCATGGCGCCGTGCCAGATGCCTGCCGGAGCGCCACGTGCCCGCGGTAGAAGACGACGCTCGTCCCCGGGTCGTCCTGCGGGCGCGCGACCTCCGCAAACGGTACGGACAGGTCGAGGCCGTCCGCGGCGTCAGCTTCGACATCCGTGAAGGCGAGACCTACGGGTTGCTCGGTCCGAACGGGGCCGGGAAGACGACCACGATCTCGATCGTGTGCGGGCTGCTGGCGCGGGACGGGGGTGAGGTCACGCTCGATGGCGCGCCGATCGACGTCGGGGCGGTCGCGGCCAAGGCCGGCATCGGCTACGTGCCGCAGGAGCTGGCCCTGTACCCCGATCTCACCGGCCGCGAGAACCTGCGTTTCTTCGGCCGTCTCTACGACCTCGGTGGACGCCACCTGTCGACCCGCGTCGACGAGGTGCTGGCGCTCATCGGCCTGACCGAGCGGGGCCGGGATCGCGTATCCACGTACAGCGGCGGCATGCAGCGCCGGCTCAACATCGGGATCGGGCTGCTCCACCGGCCTCGCCTGCTGCTGCTCGACGAGCCGACGGTCGGCGTCGATCCGCAGAGCCGTCACGCCATCCTCGAATTGATCGCGGCGCTCGGGCTCGAGGGCATGGCGATCCTGTACACGACCCACTACATCGAGGAGGCCGAACGCCTGTGCCAGCGGGTGGGCATCATCGACGCCGGGCGGATCCAGGCGGAAGGGACGCGGGCCGAGCTGATCGCGTCGATCGGGCGGCAGGACGAGGTCCGACTGGCGGTGACCGGGAACACGCAGCGGGCGGCGGAGGCGGTCAGGCGGCTCAACATGGTCGAGCGAGCCGACGCCGGCGACGGTCGCCTGGAGATCCTGGTCGCCGACGCGCGGGGCATGCTGCCCGGCCTGCTGGCCGCGGTCGAATTGGCCGGGGCCGTCGTCCGTGGCGTGGACATCGTCGAGCCGGACCTGGAGGCGGTGTTCCTCCGGCTCACCGGTCACGCGCTCCGTGATTTGGTCGAGTAGGCGCACCGATGCCGGCGGGTCGAGCGTTGAGGGTCGCGGCGATGCTCGCGGCCAAGGACCTGCGCCAGCGCGTTCGGGATCGGTCGGTGTTGCTGCTGTCGATCGCGGCGCCGTTCGCCCTGGCGGCGATCTTCAGCCTGCTCATCGGACAGGCGACCGATTTCCACGCACGGTATGCCGTGGCCGACCTCGACGGCGGCCGGCTGGCGACGACGTTCCGACAGGACGTGATCGGCTCGCTCGAGGGTTCCGGCATCGCGACGGTCACCGACGTGCCCACCGAGGAAGCGGCCCTCGCATCGGTGGGGGCCGGGGTCGACGCCGCGTTCATCGTCCCGCAGGGCTTCACGAGGGCCATCGAGTCGGGGCAGGCGACGACCGTCACCGTCGTCGGCGCCAGCGACGCGGCCCTGGCGGATGAGGTGGCCAGAGCCGTCGCACAGCGATTCGGTGACGAGGTCACGACCGTACAGCTCTCGATCGCCACCGTGGCCGCGTTGAGCGGTGTCCCGCCGGACGCCCTGGATCAGTCCCGGATTGCCGCCATGGCGAGGGCTGCGCCGCCGTCGGTGAAGCTGGTCGACGAGTCTGCCGAATCGCGCCAGCTGGACCTGCCGACCTTCTTCAGCGCGTCGATGGCGATCCTGTTCCTGTTCCTGTCGGCGCAGGTCGGCCTGGTCAGCGTGTTCGAGGAGCGCCGCCAGGGGACCCTGGCCAGGATCCTGGCAGCGCCTGTGGCCGGATGGACGATCCTGGTCGGAAAGCTGCTCGGCGCGTTCGTGATGTGCGCCCTTGCGATGACCGTGCTCGTGGTCGCGACCACCGGGCTGCTCGGGGCCGACTGGGGGCCGGCGCCCGGCGTCGCCGCGATGGTGATCGCGGCGATCGTCGCCGCCCTGGGCATCTCGCTGCTGGTGGCCTCGTTCGCGAGCACGGCCGAGGTCGCCGCAGCGGCTGGATCGGCGGTGGCGATCACGCTTGCGATCCTGGGCGGAACATTCTCGCCCGCGGCCCAGGGTCCGGCCGCGCTGTCCACACTCGCGCTGCTCACGCCGCACGGCTGGTTCCTGCGCGGCCTGGGCGACCTGCATGGCCAGGGATCGGCGATTTCCGATGCGCTACCGGCGGTGCTGATCCTGCTCGTGGTCGGGCTGGTCACGGGTGGGCCTGGCCTGCTGCGGGCGCGGCGCCTGGTGCGGGCGCGATGAGCGACCGGCGGACGGCGCGACCATGATCGACCCGGGCAAGGTCCTCGCGATCGCGCGCGTCAACCTGCTCCGACAGGTTCGCGACAGGGGCGACCTGTTCTTCGTCTTCGTGCTGCCGACGATCATCATCGTCGCGCTGGGTCTGCAGTTCGGCGGTAGCGGGCAGGCGCGCCTCGGGGTGGTCGCGCCGGCCGACGATCCCGAGGCGGCCGCGCTCGTGGCATCGCTCAGGGCCGACACGCAGCTCGAGATCCGGACCATCGCCGATGAGGCCACGCTGCGCGACCAGGTCGAGCACGGCGAGCTCGAGGCGGGACTCGTGGTCCCCGACGGCTTCGATGCCGCCGTGCGGGATGGGCAAACCGGGGACGTGCTCTACCTCTCTTCGTCGGCCTCGCTGGCCGGGGGGCTGCGAACCACGGTCGAGGCGGCGATCGCCCGGCTGGCCGCCGTGGCCACGGCGGCCCGGATCGCTGTCGCCGAGGACGCGGGCACGTTCGACGCCGCGTCGGTGGCCGCCCGCGACACCATCGACCAGGTCCCGGGCGTGTCGGTCGACGTCAGCCTGGTGGGCGAGCCAGGCCCGTTCGCCGGGTTCTCCCAGTTCACGTTGGGCGCCACGACCCAGCTGATCCTGTTCATGTTTCTGACGTCGCTGACCGCCGCCGGCCGCCTGGTCGCGACGCGCCAGCTCGGCGTATCGCGGCGCATGGTGTCGGGACCCACGAGCATCGGCACGATCGTCACCGGTGAGGCCGTCGGTCGCTACCTGATCGCGCTCCTGCAGGCGGTCTACATCGTGGTCGTCACGGCCCTGATCTTCGGCGTCTCCTGGGGTGACCCGATCGCGGCCGGCGCCATCATCGGGCTGTTCGCGCTGGTGTCGGCGGGGATGGCGATGCTGGTCGGCGCGGTCGCTCGGAACGCGGATCAGGCAGCCTCGATCGGGGTGTTCCTGGGCCTCACGCTGGGCGCGCTGGGCGGCTGCATGGTTCCGCTCCAGATCATGCCCGCCGGGATGCAAACGTTCGCGCGCCTGCTCCCCCACTCCTGGGCCGTGCTCGGGCTGCAGTCGCTGGTCCGGACCACCGCATCCGGGCTGCCGGCGAACGTCGCCGCGCTGCTGCCGAACCTGCTCGTGCTGGCCGTCTACGGGGTCGTAGTCATGGCGCTCGCCACCTGGCGCTTCCGTCGGGCCATCGCCGGCTAGCTGCGCTCGGCCGTCGGCCACCGACAGGAGCGATCGCGCGCGCTCAATCGGGACCAGGCTGCGACCCGCGGCGGCGCGGTGGCCGGTGTCGGGTTCGTGGCGCCGCCCGGCCGGTGGACAGGCGGCGGCATCGCGCATATGCTTCATGCCGCATTGACCATCTACCCCTCGCTAAGAGGTTTGGAAGGAACCCGCGTGGATCGCAGCACCCTGATCAGTCGGACCGTGGATGAGCTCATCTCCCATGGACCGTTCCGGATGATGCGCTCGATGCGCCACTGGCCCGCCGGCCCGCTCAGCCTCATCCACCTGCATGTCCTGATGCTGCTGGCCGAGGAAGGCCCGCTCCCCATGCGCGGCCTTGCGGACACGCTCGACGTGTCCCAGGCGAGCATGACCGGCATCGTCGATCGGATGGAGCAACGGGGCCTGGTCGAGCGCCACCGCGATGACGAGGACCGGCGAGTCGTGCGCGTAGCGCTGACCGATGACGGCCGGCAGCTGATCGTCGGGATCGGCACGGAGCGGCGCGGCCACCTGACCGCCATGCTGGACGAGCTGACCGACGACGAGCTGGCGGGCCTCCTGCTGGGGTCGCGCGCGCTGCGCCGGGTCCGCGAGCGGATGCACGAGCGGCTCGTGGCAACGCATGGCGGGCCGGCCGGAGCCGGCGCCGAAGCGACGCCCGCAGGTGCGTTCAACGGAGTGGCCCGGCCGCGGCAGCGGACCACCGCCCCGATCCACCCCAGCCCGGAGGCGTCCCGATGATCCGCGTCCTCAGGCAGTTTCTGCCGCGCTACCGGTGGCCGGTCATCGTGGTCTTGCTGCTCCTGCTCGGCCAGTCGCTCGGCAACCTGTATCTGCCCGAGCTGCAGGCGGACATCATCAACAACGGCGTCGTCAAGGGCGACACCGACTACATCCTGCGCGTGGGCGGCGCGATGCTGCTCGTGACGTTCGCGCTGATGCTCGCTTCGTACCTCCTGGTGTTCGTCGCCGCCCGCGTCGCCATGGGCCTCGGGCGCGACCTCCGCAGCGCGATCTTCCGCTCCGTGGAGACGTTCAGCCAGGTCGAGGTCAACCACTTCGGGGCGGCCAGCCTGATCACGCGCAACACCAACGACGTCCAGCAGGTCCAGCAGGTCGTCCTGATGATCATGGTCATGATGCTGTCGGCGCCGATGATGATCATCGGCGGCGTCATCATGGCGATCCGCCAGGACGTGCCCCTGACCGGCATCCTGGTCGTGATCGCCCCGATCCTGTTGATCGTGATCGGCATCGTCATGTCGCGCGCCATCCCCCTGTTCCGGGCGATGCAGCGAAAGCTGGACCAGATCAACCTCGTGATGCGCGAGACCCTCGCCGGCGTGCGCGTGATCCGCGCCTTCGTCCGGACACGTCACGAGGAGCGGCGCTTCGACGACGCGAACACGGACCTGATGGGCACGGCGTTGTCGGTCAACCGCCTGTTCGCGATCACCATGCCCACGATCTTCCTGATCATGAACCTGAGCCAGGTCGCCGTGATCTACCTGGGCGCCTACCGTGTCGACCAGGGCGCCATGCCGATCGGCAACCTGGTCGCGTTCCTGCAGTACATCATGCTGGTCCTGTTCTCGGTTCTCGGGGCCACGCTCATGCTCGTCATGGTCCCGCGCGCGCAGGTGTCGGCCGGCCGCATCAGCGAAGTGATCGACACCGTGCCCTCGATCTCGGACCCCGAGCACCCGGTCTCCGCCCTGCGCAGCGGTCGGGTCGAGTTCCGCGACGTGTCGTTCCGCTACCCGGGTGCGGAGGAGCCGGTGCTGCGCGGCATCACGTTCGAGGCCAACCCGGGCGAGACGACCGCGATCGTGGGTTCGACCGGTTCCGGCAAGAGCACGCTCATCAACCTGATCCCGAGGTTGTACGACGCCACGTCCGGCACCGTCCTCGTGGACGGGGTCGACGTTCGCCAGTTCGACCGCCAGGACCTGTGGCGGCGCCTCGGCGTGATCCCCCAGAAGGCGTTTCTGTTCGGCGGGACGATCGCTTCGAACCTGCGCTACGGCGACGAGCAGGCCGACGACGAGGCGCTGTGGAAAGCGCTCGAGATCGCCCAGGGCAGCGACTTCGTGGCCGCCATGGAGGAAGGGCTCGAGTCGCCGATCTCGCAGGGCGGGACGAACGTGTCGGGTGGCCAGCGCCAGCGCCTTGCGATCGCCCGCGCCATCGTCCACAACCCCGACATCTACATCTTCGACGACAGCTTCTCGGCGCTCGACTTCCGGACCGACGCGCGCCTTCGGGCGGCCATCGGTCGCGAGCTCAGCCATGCGACCGTGATCATCGTGGCGCAGCGCGTGGGGACCATCATGCGTGCCGACCGGATCGTGGTCCTCGACGACGGCAGGATCGCGGGCGTCGGCAACCACCAGGAGCTCATGGACGGCTGCGACACCTACCGCGAGATCGTCCTGTCCCAGGTCACCGAGGAGGAGGTCGCGTGAGCGGCCCGCAGCAGCGGCCCGGCGCTCAGCCCCGACCCGAGCGGCCGGCTGCCGGCGGACGGCCCGGCGGGCCGGGCGTCGGGCCCGGACGTGGGCACGGCCCGATGGGCATGGGCATGGGCATGGGCGGTGCCAAGTCACGGAACTTCGGCCCATCGTTCCGGCGGCTGCTCGGTGAGCTGCGGCCGGAGGCCGGCAAGATCGCGGTGGTGATCCTGCTCGCCGTGGTGAGCGTGGTGCTCGCGGTGATCGGTCCCCGGATCCTGGGCACCGCGATGGACACCGTGTTCACCGGCTACCTGGGCAACCAGCTCGGGACGCAGTTCCCGCAGTCGATCGGCATGACCCACGAGCAGCTCCTGGCGGCCGCCAACCAGCTGGGCAACCAGACGTTCATCGACATGCTCACCGCCTACCCCAACCTCGTCGCCGGCGTCGGCATCGACTTCAGCCAGCTGTTCACGATCCTCGCGACCGTGGCGCTGATCTACATCACGAGCGCGGTGTTCCAATGGGGCCAGGGGTTCCTCATGGCGGGCGTCACGCAGCGGACGGTCTACCGGATGCGCGCCGAGGTGTCCGAGAAGCTCGGCCGGCTGCCGCTCGCCTACTACGACCGGGAGTCGCGCGGCGACATCCTGTCGCGCGTCACCAATGACATCGACAACATCAGCCAGACCCTCCAGCAGAGCCTGACCCAGCTGATCACCTCGGTCCTGACCGTGGTCGGGATGCTGCTCATGATGCTGACGATCAGCTGGGAGCTCGCCGTGATCTCGGTGCTCGTCGTCCCCGTGTCGATCGTCCTGACGATGGTCATCGCGAGACGCTCGCAGGTGCAGTTCGCCGCTCAGTGGGAGCGAACCGGCGACCTCAACGGTCACGTCGAGGAGATGCACACCGGGCACGCCGTGGTCAAGCTGTTCGGACGCCAGCAGGAGGCCGTCGAGGTGTTCGACGAGCGTAACGACGCGCTCCACGACTCCTCGTGGCGCGCCCAGTTCATCTCGGGCCTGATCCAGCCCACGATGATGTTCGTGTCCAACCTCAACTACGTCGCGATCGCCGTCATCGGCGGCGTCCGGGTGGCGAACGGCACGATGACCCTGGGCGACGTGACCGCGTTCATCCAGTACTCGCGCCAGTTCACGTTCCCCATCGTCCAGGCGGCCTCGATCGCCAACGTGCTGCAGAGCGCGGTGGCATCCGCAGAGCGGGTGTTCGAGCTGCTCGACGCCGCGGAGGAGGTGCCCGACCCGGCCACGCCGGCCATCCTGCGGGAGCCGGCCGAGGGTCGGGTGGCGTTCGAGGACGTGTCGTTCCGATACCTGCCCGACAAGCCGCTGATCGACCACCTCAGCCTGGAGGCCGAGCCGGGGCAGACGATTGCGATCGTGGGCCCGACGGGCGCCGGCAAGACGACCCTCGTGAATTTGCTGATGCGGTTCTACGAGGTCGATGGCGGACGGATCACGATCGACGGACTCGACGCCCGGACCCTGACGCGCGACAACCTGCGCAAGACGTTCGGGATGGTCCTCCAGGACACCTGGCTGTTCAAGGGCACCATTCGCGAGAACATCACCTATGGGGTCGACGGCCAGGTCAGCGATGAGCGCTTCCAGGAGGCCGTCGAGGCCGCCCACGTCGACCACTTCGTCAAGACGCTGCCCGACGGCTACGACACGATCCTCGACGATGATGCGACCAACACCTCGGCGGGCGAGAAGCAGCTGCTCACGATCGCCCGGGCATTCCTCGCCGATCCACCGATCCTGATCCTCGACGAGGCCACGTCGTCGGTGGACACGCGGACGGAGGTGCTCATCCAGCGGGCCATGTCCAGGCTGGTGCAGGGCCGGACGTCGTTCGTGATTGCCCACCGCCTCTCGACGATCCGCGACGCGGACCTGATCCTGGTGATGCGGGACGGGCAGATCGTGGAGCAGGGCACGCACGAGACCCTGCTCGCGGCGGGTGGCTTCTACCACGAGCTGTACAACAGCCAGTTCGAGGAGGCGCTCGAGCCCGTCGCATGAAGGCGGGGCCTTCACGGTCGCGCACGAACGGCAGTCGAGGCGGGTGGCGGGACAGGCGCACGAGCGTCAGGCCGGTGGCGCACGAGCGTCAGGCCGGTGGCACCCGGGCGCGGGGCCGGTGGAACCCGGGCGCGGGCCCGACGATGCGCCGATCGGGACCCGGGTGGCGCCCGGATGGGCCGGAGGTCACTTATCGGGCGGTGCCGGCAGCCCGACCATTGGCTGCGATCCACGACAGGCGCGATGCCTGCCGGAGTGGTGCGCGCCGGACGACGGGCGCGGCGGGCCGCGTTCGCGAGATGGCAAGCGCGGCAAGGTGACGCAGCGCGGCGTCGCGACAGCCCAACGGAGGTTTCGGTGGCAACAGCCGTCATCGAGGCCGTCGGCCTCACGAAGTACTACGGACAGCGTCGCGGGGTTGACGATGTCGCGTTCACGGTCCATGAAGGGGAGGCGTTCGGGTTCCTGGGCCCGAACGGCGCCGGCAAGACGACGACCATCCGCCTGATGATGGGCTTCCTCCGGGCGACCGGCGGTGAGGTACGCGTCCTCGGTCGGCATGCGTTCGACGACGCACCGGCGATCCACGCCCAGGCCGCCTACCTCGGCTCGGACCCCGGCTTCCTGGGTGAGCTCAGCAGCGCCGAGCAGCTCGACTATCTCGCCCGGCTGCGAGGTCTGCCGGCCGGCGCCTGGCGGCCGCTCGCCGAGCGTCTCGAGCTGGACCCGACGCTGCGGATCCGGCGTCTGTCGCGGGGCAACCGGCAGAAGATCGGTGTCATCGCGGCGTTCATGGGCCGGGAGCCGCTGGTCATCCTCGACGAGCCCACGAGCGGCCTTGACCCGCTGATGCAGCGGGAGTTTCTGGCGGTCGCGGCCGAGGCCCGCTCGCACGGCCGCACGGTGTTCCTGTCAAGCCACAACCTGGTGGAGGTGGAGCGCGTCTGCGACCGGGTCGCTGTCATCCGGGACGGCCGCATCGTGGACATCAGCACCGTCGGTGAGCTGCTGGGGACGCACTGGCGCTCGGTCAACCTGGTGCTCAAGACGCCACCGGACCCGCACGATTTCGATCTGCCCCACGTGGACATCGTGGCGATCACCGGCCGGGAGGTCCATCTCATGGTCCGGGGCGACGTGAACCCATTGCTCGCACGGATCGCCGTACAGCACGTCCAGGATGTGTCGATCACGACGCCCGACGTCGAGGACCTGTTCCTCCGCTACTACCGTGACGAGCCCGTCGCGACCGGCGAGGAGGTGCC
This sequence comes from uncultured Chloroflexia bacterium, assembly GCA_963734995.1. GTDB lineage: Bacteria > Chloroflexota > Limnocylindria > Limnocylindrales > CSP1-4 > CAIXZV01. The sequence continues at coordinate 75,691 of CAVTJD010000009.1, read as the reverse complement.
GGCATGACCGCCTTCCGACTCGAGCTGCGACGCAACCGCAGCCTGCTCCTTGGCCTTGCGGTGACCATCGGCGGCTACGCGGCCCTGATGGGCTTCATGTACCCGATCATGCGCGAGAACGATGCGCTGTTCGAGTCCTACATGGAGACCTTCCCCAAGGAGTTCCTGGCCGCGTTCGGGATGACCGGGCTGCTGTCGGACCCGGGGGTGTTCTTCACGACCTACATCGGCAGCTGGCTGTGGCCGATCGTCGCCGCGGCGGCGGGTCTGCTGGCGGGCACCCGCGCCGTGGCCGCCGATCTGGATCGTGGCTTCCTCGACCTGGCCCTGTCGACCCGGATCTCCCGGGTGCGATACCTGGGCGTCTCGATCGCCGGTCAGGCGCTGGTCATGGCCATCCTGGCGGCGGCGGCCGTGCTCGGCCTGTGGGTGGCCGGCCGCATGGTGGGCGCCGAGTTCGATCTCGGGCGGTTCCTGCTCGCGGGCGTGCTTTCGTTCGCGTTCGGGTGCGCAATCGCCGGCTCAGCGACAGTGCTGTCGGTGGTGACCCTGAGCCGTGGCCTGGCGTCCGGCATCGTGGGCGGGACGCTGATCGTGATGTATGCGATCTTCGTCCTGTCCCAGGTCTCGCCCGACTGGAGCTGGCTGGGGGCGCTGTCCGCGTGGAACCATTTCCCAACCACGGCGCTCATCGACGAGGGCACGTTCCCAGTGGGTGATCTCGCACTGTTCCTTGCGGTCGCCGCCGGTACCTGGGGGGCCGCCCTGACCTTGTTCCGCACGCGCGATCTAGCCGCCTGAGACCACCCGGCGCACCGACCGCGTCGATCGACCCGCATCCCGGATCCCCCGATCGGGGGGTGACTTCCGGTGGGTGTCCGCGGCAGGCCGCTGCACGCGACCATCACGTTCGACGCCCCGAGCGCGTCGACCGCATGCCGCTCGCCGTCGGCAGGCTCCCGCCACGAGCCTGTCGCGACGCGTCCCTCGACAGCATCGGCCGGATGCGTATCGCCGGCAGCCCACCCCGATGGGCGGACTGATCCGGCGGTTCCACGCGGGGCACCGAAAGGTCTTGGCAGACCGAACAGGGAGCCCACGTGCCGACGGTCCCATCGGCTGCTGGGGAACGAGGGACTGGCATGGATCGACGACTCGCCGGATCACCGCCTGCGCGCAGCCGCGCCGCCCAGAGGTGGCTCGCGCCGGGCCTCCTGAGCATCATGCTCGCAGGGACGCTCGCGGTACCGGCCACCACGATGGCCGCGTCACCAGCGGCAGGAATCGACCGCATCACCACGCTCGAGGACACGCCGGCAACCGGCAATGTGCTCGACAACGACAGCGATGCGGACGGTGATCCGATCACGGTCGCCAGCTACACGCCGCTGAGCTCGACGTATGGGACGCTCACGATCGCCGAGGATGGTGCGTACACCTACACGCCAGCCGCCAACTGGAACGGCGATGTCCCGGCCACGTACTACCACGTGTCCGACGGCACAAGCACCGCGCTCGGCTACATCCAGATCCAGGTCACCGCGGTCAACGACGACCCGGTCGCGGTTGCCGACACGGTGACCGTGACCGAGGACACCGCGACCGACGTGACCGACCAGCTGACCGCCAACGACACCGACGTCGAGGGCGACACGATCTCGGTCACCGGAGCGTCCGCTGCAACCGGTGGAGCCGTCGCGTTCGCGGCGGGCGCGGTGACGTTCACCCCCACCGAGAACCTGTGCGGGCCCGGCGTCGGCAGCTTCGACTACGCCATCTCGGACGGCAATGGCGGCACCGATTCCGCCCACGTCACGGTCAACCTGACCTGCGTCAACGACGCGCCGGTCGCCGTGGCCGACACGATCACCGTGGACGAGGACACGCCGACCGACGTGACCGCGCAGCTGATCGCCAACGACACCGACCTCGAGGATGATGCGCTCTCGATCGCCTCGGCAAGCAGCGTGGCCGGTGGCCAGGTCGCCATCGCCTCGGGCATGCTGACGTTCACCCCGGCCCTGAACCTGTGCGGAGCCGGGGTCGGCGGCTTCGACTACGTCGTGTCAGACGGCAATGGCGGCACCGATTCCGCCCACGTCACGGTCAACGTGACCTGCGTCAACGACGCGCCGGTCGCCGTGGCCGACACGGCGATGGCGGACCAGGCGTCCGGCGCCGCGAGCTACGACGTGCTGGCCAACGACAGCGATCCCGACGGCGACACGCTGTCGCTGGTGTCCGCGAGCGTGAGCAGCGCGGCAGGGACGGCTTCGGTCGCCGGGGGCCAGGTCACCTTCACTCCCCTGCCCTCGTTCCACGGCGAGGTGGCGATCAGCTATGTCGTCTCCGACGGCGCGCTCACGACCACCGGTACGCTGACCGTCACGGTCGGCCCCGATGTCACCGCCCCGACGGTGTCGGGGCCCACGATCAGCATGGGCAGCGGGCGCGTCAACGAAATCAGCGGCCGTGACCGTCGCCTGGTCCGCGACCGACGCCGGCGTCGGCGTGGCCTCGTATGAGGTCCAAGTGAGCGTGGCCGGCGGTCCGTTCACGTCCCTGTACCTCGGGACGGGGCAGCACGTGACCCACAAGTACGCGTTCGGCAAGACACTCGTGTTCCGCGTCCGGGCAACCGATCGCGAGGGCAACGTCTCGGCCTGGTCCGCGAGCCCGACGCGCAAGCTGACCGCCTACCAGGCCCCCGGCAGCCGCAAGATCCACTACTCGCGTGGGTGGACGACCGTCCGCCAGGCCAGCGCCTCCGGCGTCGGCTACCGATATGCGACCACCAGCGGCCGGTCGGCGAAGTTGACGTTCACCGGCTGGGCGGTCGAGTACGTCGCGCCCAGGAACGCTCGCTCGGGATACGTGAAGGTGTACGTCGACGGCCATCTGCTCGGTCGCTACAACCTTCACCGATCCAAGCGTGCGAACGGCAGGATCATCGTGCGCAAGACCTGGTCCACGCGAGGCACGCACACGATCAAGGTCGTGAACGCTCAGGGTGGGCGGCGTGCCGACCTGGACGCGTTCGTGGTCCTCAAGTAGCGCCCCGCCAGCGTGGCTGGCGGTCAACGCCGGCCGCGCGGTCCCACCCCACCACGAAGGCGCCGTCCGAACCGGGCGGCGCCTTCGTCGGTCCCGGTGGAGGTGCGGTCGACCCGGGTAACGCGGCCGCGTCGGCCCGGCACTCGATCACGTCTTCGCGCAGCGGACCGGGCCGGGCTCAGTGTCCCAGGTTCGCCCAGTAGCGACGGAGCAGCGCATCCGATTCGCCTTCGGCACGGGCGAGATCGTCGCGTCCCGCATCGAGCCAGGTCGAGCTCGCCAGCAGCCACGCGACGACCGTTGGTGGAAGCCCGATCACCACCCAGGCGCAGGCCAGTGCCGGGTTGGCATCCGTCACGTGCGGCCAGAGGATCACCAGGAGTGCCGACAGCAGACCGATCGGCACCCATGCCCAGACGATCCGACCGAGCATCGCGTCGTCGGCATCGACCTCGCGCGCCCGCGCCCAGGCCGTGGCACGTGCCTCCGCGGAGACCGGGCCACGGAGCGTCCGGAGCCCGAACATGGCGACCACGTAGCCGAACAGGAGCACGGGTGCCGCCATCGAGAGACAGTCATGGGTCCCGGCATCGAGGGCGCACAGCAAGGGGCACGTCGCCAATGCGGCAACGGCCGCGACCAACCCGATTCCTCGCGCGGCCAGCCAGCCCAGCTCACGACGAACGGGAGCCTCGATCGTGCGCCGCGGATCGTCAGGTTCCATGGCGCAAATGTCGGGTGCGTCGCGATCTCGCGCAAGAGAGGATCGGACCATGCCGGTCGGGACCCACCAGCCGCCCCATGTGACCGAGATCGCATCCCAACACACCACGCGCCGACGTCCCGCCAGCCAGCCGCCCCAACCGGCTGCGACCGGTGCGCCCTGTCAACGAAATCGGGGTCGGCTCGGTATCGTCGCAACCGAGGGACCGCCCATACCGCACTGAACTGCAACTTCCGGGTTGACACCCCGCATTGGTTTGTAAGACAGTATTACCTAGTCAGATTTGTAGGCGTGTCTTACAAACCGGTCGTCCCTGTGGCGTCCCTGGAGGAGCGTGTATGCGAGGGTCCCGTTTCACGGCTTTGATCATGGCCGTCCTCATCGGCTCGATGACCGCGGTGGCGCCAGCGGTGGCCAAGGACCCACCCTCCACGCCGATCTATCTCGATCCCTCATATTCCTTTGCCGAGCGCGCGGCCGACCTGGTGGCGCGGCTCACCCCGCAGGAGCGTGCCGCGCAGCTCACCTCGAGCATGGCGCCGGCGATCAGCCCCGCCGAGAACACGCTGCTCACCCCGCGATACGCCGGCCAGACGACGCTCAACGACCCGGTGGCCGCAGGTGACACTGAGTTCAGCCCCGCCGACACCTCGGACATGAGCGTAGGGGCGCCGCTCGTGTTCGATCCCAACGGCATCGCCGAGACCGTGACCCTGACCCAGATCGGCTCGGGCGCAGGGTTTGCCTCGTCGCTGACCGCGGCCGTCAGCGCCGGCGCCACGGAGCTCCCGGTTCGCTTCCCGGGCTTCGCGTTCACCGTTGGTCGCACGATCGTCATCGACCCGGGTGCGAACGAGGAGTACCGCGTCGTGGCGGCGGTATCCGGTGGCTTCACCGGAACGGTCACCGTGACCGAACCGATCGCCATGGACCACCCGACCGGCGTGACGGTGCAGCAGATTGCGCTGCCCAGCACGTTCGAGCCGGCGCTGACCCATGACTACCCGGCCGGGACGGCCATCGACGTCCTGGCGGGCCTGCCGGCGTACGGCTGGTGGAACGAGGCGCTCCACGGCCCGTCTGCCGAGACCACGAGGAGCGGCTCCAACGCAGGCGCGCTGACCAACACCACCTCGTACCCGATCGACCAGTCGATGGGAGCCAGCTGGGATCCCGACCTCATGTACCGGGTCGCCACCCAGATCGGCGACGAGGCGCGTGAGGTCATGCGCAGCAACAAGTTCAACCTGGACTTCTACTCGCCCACCGTCAACCTCGAGCGTGACCCGCGCTGGGGCCGCAACGACGAGTCGTACGGCGAGGATCCGTACCTGGTCAACCAGATCGTCGACCAGTTCGTCAACGGCATGGAGGGCAAGGACCAGAACGGCGACCTGCTGCCCGAGGGCGGCGGCTTCTACAAGACGCTGACCACGCTCAAGCACTACGTCGGCAACAACAGCGAGGTCAACCGTCTCAACGGCACGTCCAACATGGACGACCGCACCCTGCGCGAGTACTACACGATGCCCTTCCGGCTCATTACCCAGGACTCGCAGCAGGGCTCGATCATGAGCTCGTACAACGAGGTCAACGGCACCCCGTCGGCCGCCAGCACCTACCTCAACGACACCCTGATGCGCCAGACGTTCGGGTTCGAGGGCTACTTCACCGGAGACTGCGACGCGGTGTCCGAGATCGTCCCCCGGCACAACTGGGAGCCCGAGGGCTTCGGCCGCCCCCTGACCGGCGTCGAGTCGCTCGCCTTCGCGCTCGCCTCGGGTGAGGACCTCGAGTGCAACGCGGGCTACAAGGGCAACAACTTCTACATCGGCACCACCTCCCAGGGCGGCACCGTCAACGCGATCGGGATGCACATCACGACGCCCAACGGGCTGCACACGATCAACGACGTCGACGTGTCGGCCACCCGGCTGTTCACCGCGCGCATGGAGCTCGGCGAGTTCAATCCCGACAGCACCGTGCCGTGGCTGGTCGCGGCCCGTGACCGGGTCCCGATGGGCAGCTGGGCCAACAGCAACGCCAACAACGCGATCACCGAGACGCCCGAGCGCCTGGCGCTCGCGCGCGAGGCAGCCGACAAGTCGATCGTGCTGCTCAAGAACGACACCACCACCCGCAAGGATGGGTCGGAGGGCAAGCTGCTCCCGATCCCGGTGCCCACGTCAGGCGCGTTCAAGGTGCTGGTCGTCGGCCCGTACGCCAACTTCAACGGCTTCTACCTGGGCGGCTACTCGAGCTCCCAGCAGTCGGCCGGGCAGGCCAATGAGGTCACCCCGTACAACGGCCTTGCGGCGGCCATCACGGCCATCGATCCCGACGCCCAGGTCGACTTCATGCGCGGCTTCACGGGCACCGGCAGCAACGCCAGCAACTGCTGCAACACGATCGACGATGCGACCGTCGCCGCGGCCGCGGACTACGACTACGTCATCGCCTACGCCGGCACCGACGGCACGACCAACGGCACCGGCGGCACCACCGGCCGCGAGGACAACGATCGAACCTCGATCCTGCTGCCGGGCCAGCAGGGCCAGCTGATCGATGCGCTCGCCCTGGCCAACCCCAACACGGTCGCGTTCATGGAGACCATGGGTCCCCAGGACATCACCCCGTTCGAGTCCGACACGGCGGCGATCCTGTGGAGCTCGTACATCGGGCTGCGCAAGGGCGAGGCCGTGGCCGACGTCCTGCTGGGCGCGGTCAACCCGAGCGGCCACACCAACGCCATCTGGTACCAGACCGTGGACCAGATCCCGTCCATCACCGACTACACCATCCGCCCCGTGGGTGACACCGGGCGCACCTACATGTACTACAACGGGCCGCTGATGTACCCCTTCGGGCACGGCCTCAGCTACACCACGTTCGCCTACTCGAACCTCGCGCTCAGCTCGACCAGCCTCGACGCCAATGACACGGTCAACGTCAGCGTCGATGTGACCAACACCGGTGCCGTGGCCGGTGACGACGTCGTCGAGCTGTACGTCGCGACGCCCGACGCGCCGGCGGCGCTCGAGCGCCCGATCAAGCGCCTCGAGGGCTTTACCAAGATCAACCTCGCGCCGGGCGAGACCAGGACGGTCACGCTCCCGGTCGCGGTGCCCGACCTCGCCTTCTACGACGAGGCCGCGGCCAAGTGGGTCGTCGATGCCGGCACCTACGACTTCCAGATCAGCACCTCCAGCGCGGACGCGGACATCGCAGCCGATGCCACCGCGACCGTGTCGGGCACCATCACGCCCGCACCCAGCGTGCTCACCGCCAAGCCGCGGATCGACGGCAGCGACCTCGCGCGTGGCATCACCCAGCGGGTGATGTTCCCCGAGGGCGTCGTCATCGACCCCGGGCTCACGGTGGCCATGAACGACGACACCCTGTACGGCTTCAAGGAGATCGGCCAGAGCGTGCCGTTCCCCGCGGGCATGACCTTCACCTACAGCAGCAACCGGCCGTCGGTGGTCAGCGTCGATGCTGACGGCACCATCCACACCGTCGCCAACGGCGCGGCCACGGTGACCGCGACCGCCACCTACGACGGCGTCTCCACCTCGACCTCGTTCGCGGTCCGGGTCCTGTCCGATCTCACCGATCTGCAGGTCAACGGCACCACGGTGGCCGGCTTCAACCCCGACATCACCGAGTACGACGTGGTCCTGCCCGACGACGTCCCGCCGGTGCCGATCGTGTCGGCGGCGGCGCATACGGGCGACGTCGAGATCACCCAGGCAACGTCCATCCCGGGCGTGGCCACCATCACCTCGACCGGGCCCGATGGCATCGTCGCCACGTATCACATCAACTTCGCCCGGGCATCGCGCTCGGACACGTTCGATGGCGACACGCTGGCCCCGCAGTGGAGCTTCGTGCGTGAGGCACCCGACAACTGGAGCCTGACGTCCGATCCCGGCTCGCTGGTGATCACCCCGCAGCAGGGTGACATCGAGGGCAGTGCGAACAACGGCCAGAACATCCTGCTGCAGCCGGCGCTCGGCGACTGGACGATGTCGTCCAAGCTCACCTTCAGCGCCCGGCCCAACGCGGCCACCCAGCAGGGCGGCGTCATCGCCTATGGCGACGATGACAACTTCCTCAAGTTCGATCTCGAGGCGACGTCCGCGTCGAACATCCAGTTCAACGTCACCCTCGAGGACAGCCTGCGCGGCAACCCGATCACCCAGACCCTGACCACGGTGTCGGCCAACGACATCCTGCCCGACGACAACACCGTCTGGCTCCAGCTGACCAAGTCGGGTCCGTACTACGCCGCGTCCTACTCGGTCGACGGTGACAGCTGGGTGCCCGTGTGGACCACGGGGGCCACGCTCAACAACGTCAAGGCCGGGGTGTTCGCCTTCAACGGCAACGGCACCACCACTGATCTCAGCGTCGCGTTCGACGACGTCATGATCGACGGCACCCAGGCCGCGCCGGTCACGTTCGAGATGGTGGCCAACGCCGCCATGAGCTTCAGCGACAAGGCCGGCATCGGCAACGCCCTGGTGGCCAAGCTCGACGCGGCTGCCTCGGCCAAGAACAGCAAGACCCGTGACAACGAGCTCAAGGCGTTCATCCACCAGGTGAACGCGCAGACCGGCAAGGCCCTCACGGCCCACGAGGCCGAGATCCTGCTCGCGCTGGTCAACGTGCTCATGTAACCCCAGACGGGCTCAGCGCCGGGGTACCCAGCGGGTCCCCGGCGAACCCCGACTCCTCCCCCTAACGGCGCCGCCGATCCGGCGGCGCCGCACCACGTCGGCCGCGCCGCAGCCCACGGCGCGGCCGACGCATGTCAGCGTTGCAGAGGGGCACCAGCGGCAACCGAACAGGTGTCGCCGGCGTCAAGGTCGTGAGACCGGGCGACGGGCCCCGCCGGTCCGCCACTCACCGGGCCCCGAAACGGTGCCGTGACCATGACCTCCTCTCCGTCCCGCTCCACCGCCGGCTGGATCGCGATCGTCGCGGTCGGCGCGCTCGTTGTCGGACTGCTCGCCGGCCCCGCCCTCGCCGCCGTGGTCAACCCGCCCGCGTATCCGTCCGCTCCCACCGCCGCATCCGACCAGCCGCCCGAGCACACCCTCAGCGTGAGCGGCAGCGGCAAGGTCACCGTCACGCCCGACCTCGCCACCATCCAGCTCGGCGTCTCGATCGAGCGCCCGACGGCGAAGGCCGCCCGCCAGGATGCGGCGGCGGCGATGACCAGGGTCGTCGAGGCCATTCGAAAGCTCGGGATCGAGGACAAGGACGTCGCGACGGCCAACGTGTCGCTCGGCCCCGTCTACAACTACCCGAACAATGCATCACCCAAGGTCCGCGGCTACCAGCTCCAGAACACCGTGACGGTGACCGTGCGCAACCTCGACCAGCTGGGCGACGTGCTCGACGACGGTGTCACCGCCGGCGCGACCACGGTGGACAGCATCAGCTTCGATGTTGCCGACCGTGCCGCCGCGGAGGCGCAGGCGCGCGAGGCCGCCGTGACCGACGCGAAGGCCAAGGCGGACACGCTTGCCAACGGGCTGGGTGTCCGGATCACGGGTGTCGCATCCGTGAGCGAGCAGGTGTCGACGCCGGTCTGGTACGGGCGCAACGTGACGCTTGGCGCGGTGGCGGCGGAGGATGCCGCGACGCCGGTGATGCCCGGGTCGACCGATGTCACGATCAGCGTCAGCGTCTCGTTCCTGATCAGCTGACACGCACGGCTTTCGTGCCGCGGGCGGTCGCGCGCCTGTCGTAGGATTGCGACGCCATCCGGGGGCCGGAGGAGGTGCGCGTTGGCGACCGCAGAGACCCGGGCCGCCGTCGAGGCGTTTGCGTTGGCGGTCACGAGGGGCAACGAGCCCGCGATGCGCGCGTTCCTGTCCGACGACTACTACGGCCACCTCCGACGGCCAGACGAGCCGGCCCAGGCTGACCGCTGGGTGTCGCTCGCGGCCGACGTCCGGGCGGCGCTCCCGGATCTCGCGATCCAGGTCGACGCCGCCGAGCGTGAGGATGGAACCGTCGGCGTCAGGGCGATCGTGTCGGGAACGCATACCGGGACGTTGTGGGGGGCGCCGCCGACGGGTCAGACACAGCGCTGGGTGTTCGATCTGACGCTTCGCCGCGGCGACGCTGGATGGGTGGTCAGCGGCGATGCCCCGCCCACGACGGTCCTCGCCACCCTGCGCGACCTGGGCGTGGTCCCGCCCGCCGACCAGATGCACCTGCCACCGAAGCACCCGATCGCCCCGCCGGAGTTCCTGCTCAAGCTCGCGTTCATGGGTGAGGCCGGAGATCGAGCATGCGCCCACCTCGCCGATGCGCGCGTGCTGGAGCCGGTCACGAACGAGTGCGCGCAGTGCGTCGCGGCGGGTGGTATCTGGCCGGCGCTCCGAATGTGCCTCGTCTGCGGGTTCGTGGGCTGCTGCGACACGTCTACCAGCAAGCACATGCGCCAGCATCACCAGGAGACCGGGCATCCGGTCTTCCGCTCGATCCGGATGCGCGAGGGCTGGATCTGGTGCTACGAGGACAGCGCGTTCTTCGAGCGCGCCACGCTCGATCGGCTGGCCGTCAGGGCAGGCGGCTGAGTCCCATGCCATACATGGCGCAGCAGTGGGTGTCCGACCAGGTGCGAGATGCCTACCGCAACCGCTCGAATGACGCTCGGATGGCGCAGGCGGAGACGGCGAAGGTGCGTGCCTGGCTGGCCTCGCTGGAGCTCGGTCCCGCCGTGGCCGCGGCGATCGACGAGCCACTCGCCGCGCTCGAGCATGGGCTCCGAGGCGCCGCCGAGCGAGCCCGGGAGCAGGCCTGACCGAGAACACCCCCAGGACGCCGGGCGGCGCCGGCCGACCAGCAGGACGGGCAACGAGCCGGACATCCGTCCTGAGCCGCGCCGAGGGCGCCTCACGGGGCATCATGGGCATGCCAACAGACCGGGTCAGGTACGGGAGAGCGGCATGCGGATCGTGGTCACGGGCGGCAGCGGCAAGGCGGGACGGTGGGTCGTTCGAGACCTGCGCGAGCACGGCCATGACGTGCTCAACGTCGACACCCGTCACGACGGTAGCGAGCACGGCCTGTGCCTGGTCGCCGATCTCGCCGACGACGGACAGGCGTACGAGGCGCTCCGGGGCGCCGACGCCGTCGTCCACCTGGCCGCGATCCCGGCACCCGAGATCCGTACCCCTGCCGAGACATTTCGGATCAACGCGCTGTCGACCTACAACGTGTTCGCGGCCGCGGAGGCCAACGGCCTCAGGCGCGTTGTCTGGGCCTCATCGGAGACCGTGCTCGGTCTCCCCTTCGACACGCCACCCTTGTTCGCGCCCATCGACGAGACCATTGAGCCGCGCCCCGAGTATTCGTACGCCCTCTCGAAGCTGGTGGGCGAGACGATGGCGACCCAGTTCCATCGCCGCACCGGGATCCCGTTCGTGGGCCTGCGGATCTCGAACATCATGGAGCCCGACGACTACGCGGCGTTTCCGTCCTACTGGGACGACGCGCACCTTCGTAAGTGGAACCTGTGGGGTTACGTCGACTGTCGGGACGTCGCCCAGGCGTGTCGGCGAGGTCTCGAAGCGGCGGTCGATGGAGCCGAGGTGTGCATCATCGCGGCCGCCGACACCGTGATGACGCGCCCCAGCATGGAGCTCATGACAGAGGTGTTCCCCGAGGTCCCGATGCGGCGCGAGGTGAACGGCACCGAGACCCTGCTGTCCATCGACCGGGCGCGACGCGTCCTCGGCTACGAGCCTGAGCATCGCTGGTCGGACCACGTTTCGGCGCCCTGACGGGACGGCGAGTGGCCGCGGCCTGGGGCGCGGGCTGCGGCGCGCACCGCACCCGATGGGCAGCACAATCGTCTGCATCATCGCGCGGCTCGTGTTGCGCGCGAGGCGTCGCCCGCTCAGCTCGGAGGCGTGATGGCCACCAGCCCCCGCCCGGTCGGTCGTGCCGACGACGTGGAGGTGTTCGACAGCGAGGACGACCACCGATACGAGGCAAGGCTGGGCGGCGACCTTGCCGGCTGGATCGAATACGGCACGCGACCTGAGAGGCTCGTCCTCATCCACACCGAGGTGCTGCCCTCGTACGGCGGACGTGGTGTCGGCACGCGCCTGGTGAGGCTGGCCCTCGACGACATCCGCGCGCGCGGCCTGCGAGTGACCCCGGCCTGCCCGTACGTCGCCGCATACATCCGAAGGCACGCCGAGTATCGGAACCTCGTTGCGGGCGTGCGCGGAACGTCCGCACCGCGACGCGACGATGACGCGCGCGACGCCGGACAGCCAGCGCGAGGCGCCCTGAGCGCCGCGCGAGATCGGCGCGTCGAACATGCGGGCTCAGCGAGCGATCCGACGCTCGATCCGCGTGTCCGGGACGATCCAGATCAGGGACACCGTCACGTACAGGGCCATCGACACCCACGGCGCCAGCAGCGCCGTCGCGATCGCGAGCGCGTACAGCAACGGCGAGATCTTGCCCTTGGCATCGTTCCCGATCGCGGCCGCCAGCGGGGCGTCGTCGGGCTGGATCGCGATCAGCGTGCGCACCAGGATGAAGTACGCGATCGCCGCCGCGAGCAGCACGAGCCCGTACAGCGCAACCGTCGGACCGGCAAATGCCTCGGCCCCCATCCAGGCGGTCGCGAACGGTAGCAGGGACAGGCAGAACAGCAGCAGCATGTTCGCCCACAGCACTCGCCCATCGACCACGCGAACGGCCTGGAACAGGTGGTGATGGTTGTTCCACCAGATCGCCAGGTTTGCGAAGCTCAGCACGTAGCTCCCGAACACCGGGGCCAGCGCCCACAGGTCGCTGAACTGCGCGCCGTCCGGTGGCACGAGCTCGAGGACCATGATCGTGATCACGATCGCGAGCACGCCGTCGCTGAACGCCTCGAGCCGGTTCTTGCTCATGGCTCACCGTCCGCGTGGTGCGTACGGGGCGAGCCCCCGAGCCGCGGCAGCCATGGGTGATCCGGATGCACCAGCTCCAGCGCATCGCACAGCCACGCGCGCGCGTCCGGTCCCAGCCGTGGAAGGGCGACATCGAGGTCGCGCTCGTCCTTGGGCCGCCGAAGCCGGGCCACCTCACCGAGCGACACGCTCACACAGGCGCCACGCCAGCGCACGAAGTCGCGATCCTCCTGGCTCTCCACGGCGCAAGGGTAGCGAGCCCGTCGAGCCCCGTTGTCCACGTCCGGGACCCCGACGGCACCGGGCCGGCGCGAAGGACGGTGGGACCGCGTCGCCGTCACCCGTCCTGGTCGACCACCGCCTGCGCCACGACGACCCGAGGCCGTCCGGCGGGCAGGAGCGTCGATACCCCGACGCCCAGCAGGATGAGCCCGAACCCGATCACATCGGCCACCCCCAGCGACTCGCCCAGCAGCACGGCTCCGGCCACGAGTCCCACCACGGGCGTGGCGAGGAACCCGGTCCCCGACGCCTGCGCCCCCAGCGAGCGCGTGATCGCCTGGCTTGCCCAGTAGGCGAACGCCGTCGCGAGCGGGCCGCTGTAGAGGAGGATGCCGATCGTGATCGGCTCCCAGCGGATGGCTCGCCCGGGCTCCAGCGTGACCGCCAGCAACACGAGCGGCACGAGCGCGAGCAGCAGCATCCATGGCTGCAGCTCGACCGGGGCCTGGCTCCACCGATGACGGCGAACGTGGATCGTGACCCCCGCCCAGATGACGGCATTGGCCAGCAGCCCGAGCGTGCCCATCAGCTCGAGTGACGATGCCCAGTCGATGACCGCGGGGTTCAGCAGGGCGGCGAGCCCGCCGAGCCCGAGCACGAGACCGACGAGCTCGGGGCGGGTCGGCCGGATGCGGAACGCGAGCGCCAGCAGCACGGCGACCCACAGTGGCATCGTGTACAGCAGGACCGCCGATCGCCCCGCGGGAACCACCTGCAGAGCGAGCACCTGGATGGCGACCCCGGCCCCGATCTGACCCAGGCCGACCGACGCGATGATCGGGAGGTTCGCCCGATCGGGCCGCCGCAACCGGCCCTGCGCGACCAGCAGCCCGACCATCGTCGCGAGGCCCGTCCCCACCCGCAGGGAGGCGTACGTGAGCGGCGGCATGTACTGCAGGCCCGTCTTCACCACAACCCAGTGCACGCCCCAGATGAGCGTGAGCAGCGCGAGCAGGACGAGCGCCGCTCCGTGGGAATGCACGACGTCGCCGGACGGTCGACGCGCGCTCATGACCACGGCGTCGACCCGTCCGACCGCACCGCGAATGCTTGACGCTGCCACGGCACGTCGAGTACGGTCTGAAATCGATTACCACGAGTGGCCGGACCGGCCCGACGGGCCGGTCCGATGCGATCGCAGCGGGAGGCCAGATCGGCCGTGGCCAGGCCCAGGAAACCGTTGGCATGACGGACCGGCGGGGACCCCACACGATCCGCGACGTGGCGGACCGCGCCGGCGTCTCGACGGCGACGGTGAGCCGGGTGCTCGCCGGCATCGGCCACCCCCGGCCGGACACGGTGGCGGTGGTGATGGCAGCCGTCGAGGATCTGGGCTATCGCCCATCGATCGTTGCGCGATCGCTGCGCATGAAGCGGACGCAGACGCTCGGGCTGATCGTGACCGACATCTCGAACGCGTTCTTCCCCGACCTCGTCCAGGGTGCCGACCTCGCGGCGCGTGGCCATGGGTACTCGATCCTGCTGGGCAGCGCCGCCTACGACGAGCGGCGGGCGGTGCACTATCTCGACCTGATGGTCGATCGTCGCGTCGACGGCATCATCATCGCCTCCAGCCAGGTCTCGGATGCGAGCTGGGCGTGGCTGAGCACCGCGGCGGTGCCGGTCGTGGTCGCGAACGCCGAGCCCGGCGACCATCCGGTCACCGTGATCACCAGCGACAACGTCGGGGGTGCTCGGGTGGCGACACGACACCTCCTCGAGCTCGGGCACCGCCGGATCGCGTACATCCGCGGCTCCGGCACCTATACCGCCGACCAGCCTCGGCTCGATGGATTCCGCGCATCGGTGCGTGAGGCGGGGCTGCCGGCCGTCGACACACCGGAGCTGGGCGGCGATGGCCGGGTCGAGGGCGGTGAGCGTGCGGTCGGCGAGCTGCTCACCCGAGGCTCCGAGGTGACCGGGATCGCCTGCTACAACGACCTGACCGCGATCGGCGTGCTGCGCGCGCTGCGTGCCGCCGGGCTGCGCGTCCCGGACGACATCAGCGTGATCGGTCTCGACGACATCGCTGCGGCATCGTGGGTGGTGCCGGCCCTGACCACCGTCGCGCAGCAGAAGGTGGAGATGGGCCGCCTCGCCGCCGAGCGGCTGATCGCGGCCATCGAGGGAGAGGACCCTCCGACGCCCGAGACCGTCAGGCTGCCGATGACGCTCACGGTGCGCGACTCGACCGGACCCGCCCCCGCCTAGGCGCGCATGGGGCGGACGTGGCCCGCCCCATGCCATCGGATGCTACGCGTTGCCAGGGAAGACCAGGCTCAGCGGGCCTTCCTTGCCCGGCTCGGGCCAGCGCTCGGTGACCATCTTCTGCTGGGTGAAGAACCGGATCCCGTCCTCACCGCGCATGGCCAGATCGCCGATCGCCGACTCCCGCGTGCCCGTGAAGCTCATGTAGCCGGCCGGGACCGGGATCGGCACGTTGACGCCGACCATCGGCACGTCGACCTCGAGCTTGAACCGCCGGGCGGCGCCACCGTTGGTGGTGAAGATCGCCGTCCCGTTGGCGTACTGGTGGTCGTTGATGAGCTTGAGGCCCTCCTCGTACGTGGCCGCGTGGACGATGCCGAACACGGGCCCGAAGATCTCCTCCTGGTAGATCTTCATATCGGGCGTGACGTTGTCGAACAGCGACACACCCAGGAAGAAGCCGTCGGGGTTGGGACCCTCGAACGTCCGGCCGTCGACCACGAGCTCGGCGCCCTCCGCCTCGCCCACGCCGATCCAGTCGATGATCGAGGCGCGGTGCTCGGCGGAGTAGATGGGGCCCATGTCCGCGCCCGGCTCCATGCCGTCGGTCACCTTGAGCTTCGCGATCCGGTCCAGGATCCTGGGCCGCAGCTGCTCACCCGTGTCGCCCACCGCGATCATCAGCGTCTGGGCCATGCACCGCTCGCCGGCGGAGCCGTAGCCCGCCGCGACCGCGGCGTCGGCCACCAGATCCATGTCTGCATCGGGCAGCACCAGCATCGCGTTCTTGGCCGAGGTGAACGAGCCCACGCGCTTGCCGCGCCGGGTGCCCTCCTCGTACACGTAGCGGCCGACCTTGGTCGAGCCCACGAACTGGATGGCCTTGATGTCGGGGTGCTCGACGATCGCCGCCACCGCCTCCCGACCGCCGTACACGACGTTGAACACGCCGTCGGGCAGGCCGGCCTGCGTCCACAGCTCCGCCTGGAGCTGGCTGGCGCCGGGGGTGTGGGAGGACGGCTTCCAGACGATGGTGTTGCCGCACATCATCGCGATCGGATAGATCCACATCGGGACCATGGCCGGGAAGTTGAACGGCGTGATCGCGGCCGTGACCCCGAGCGGGACGCGGAGCGTGAACGCGTCCACCTTGGTCGACACGTTGGGGGTCATCATCCCGGCCAGATGGACCGGCAGCCCGCACGCGAAATCGACCGTCTCGAGGCCGCGCATGACCTCGGCCAGCGCATCGGGGAACGTCTTGCCGTGATCGCGCGTGATCAGGCGAGCCATCTCCTCGCGATGCTCGTACACCAGGCTGCGGAACTGGAAGAAGATGTTCGACCGCGCAATGAGCGGCATGTCACGCCAGGCCGGGAACGCCGCCGCCGCCGCCTCGACCGCGGCATCCACCTCGCTCGACCCGCCGCGCGGGACCCGCGCGATGACCTGTCCGGTTGCGGGGTTGTAGATGGGACCGGTCTTCTCCGGCAACACCTCGACCGCGGTACCACCGATCCAGTGCGACAGGATCGGCAGCGGCGTCGTCTCGGTCGCCGGCCGGGGAGTCTCGATGGCCATGAGCGTGCCTCCATTGGCTGCGTCCCCGCCGGCCGCCGAGTCGTCGGTGGCCGACCGTCCGGAACCGTGCGTCACAACGTCGATGGTCGCCGACGATGCTTGATCCCGGCCGGCGCGTGTGCGAGGATGTAATCGGTTACCTGATCACCCGTCGAAGCGTAGCACCACGACGCCGGGTGTCAACGGTCACATGACGCTCAGCCGGAATGCCGGCTGGCAGGTCCGACGTCCGAAAGGAGAGGCAGATGACCGCGGCGACGAGATTCCAGGAGCTCCCCCTGGCCGCCAGCCCCCTGGGTCGAACCGTCGCGCAGACGGACACCGACATCTGGAACGATTCGTGCGCCGTCGACGAGCTCGAGTACGCGCTCAGCTACGGGGCGGTGGGCGCGACGGCCAACCCCACGATCGTGGTCGACGTCTGGAACAAGGAGCCGGCGCATTGGCGCGGGCGCGTCGCGGCCCTGGCGGTCGAGCGACCGACGGCCACGGTGGCCGAGCTCGGCTGGGCCGTGGTCGAGGAGATGTCGATCCGCGGCGCCAAGCTGCTCGAGCCCGTGTTCGAGGCGCAGGCCGGCAGGCAGGGACGGCTGTCGGTCCAGACCGATCCCTCGCTGTTCCGAACACCGGCCGCGATGGTGGACCAGGCAGTCCACTTCTCCAGCCTGGCAGCGAACATCATCGTCAAGCTCCCGGCGACCGCAGCCGGCATCGCGGCGATCGAGGAGGCCACCTACCGCGGCGTGAGCGTCAACGTCACGGTGAGCTTCACCGTCCCGCAGGCGCTCGAGGCCGCCGCGGCGATCGAGCGTGGGCTCGAGCGGCGCGACGCCGAGGGTCTGGACACGGCGCGCATGGGCCCGGTCGTCACGATCATGGTCGGCCGCATCGAGGACTGGCTGCGGGTCGTGGTCGACCGCGACCAGCTGACGCTGATGCCCGACGCGCTGCCGTGGAGCGGCATCGCGGTGTTCAAGCGCGCTTACGAGCTGTTCCGTGAGCGTGGCTATCGCGCCCGCCTGCTCGCGGCAGCGATCCGGCACCAGTACCACTGGTCCGAGCTCATCGGCGGCGACGTCGTGATCACGCTGCCGTCGGCCTGGCAGAAGCGGTTCAATGCCTCGTCGGTCGAGGTCCGGCCGCGGATGGATGACCCCGTCCCGCCGGCGTTCATCGCGGAGCTCCAGGCCCGGATCCCGGACTTCGTGCGCGCCTACGAGCCCGACGGCCTCGCGGTCGCCGAGTTCGACACCTTCGGCGCGACACGGCGGACGCTGCGCTCGTTCATCGGCTCGTACCACGAGCTCCTGGGCCAGGTGACCGACGCGCTGATCCCGAACCCGGACAAGGCGGGCTGACGGCCGTGCCCGCGTCCCCCGGGCCGGCGCCTGACGCGGCCCACCTGCATGTCCGTTCCGGGGCGCCGGCCGGCGACGGCTGGCGCCTCACCATCACGCCCGAGTCCGCCGGCTGGGCATACTCGGGTCTGCGGATCCTGGAGCTGACGGCCGGCGGCCGGGCCGCCTTCTCCACGGGCGGCGACGAGGGCATCGTGCTGCCGCTCCGCGGGTCCGCGCAGGTCGCCTGCGACGGGGAGACGATCGATCTCCGCGGCCGCGCGGACGTGTTCAGCGCGCTCACGGATTTCGCCTATGTCCCGCGCGACGCCTCGGTCGCCATCAACAGCGCGTCGGGCGGCCGCTTCGCCCTGGCCACGGCGCGGACGGAGCGCCGGCTGCCGTTCCGGTACGGCGCGGCCGGCGACGTCCGGGTCGAGCTGCGGGGAACCGGGATGTGCTCGCGCGAGGTGCGCAACCTCGCCATGCCGGACACCTTCGAGGCCCAGCGCCTGATCGCGGTCGAGGTCATCACGCCGGGCGGCAACTGGTCCTCGTACCCGCCCCACAAGCACGACGAGGAGCGACCCGGTGAGGCCGTCCTCGAGGAGATCTACTACTACCAGATCGCGCCCGGCCCGGGCGGCCCGGGAATGGGCTACCAGCGCGTCTACGGCACGCCCGAGCGGCCGATCGACGTCCTGGCCGAGGTGCGCACCGGCGACGCGATCATCATCCCGCACGGCTGGCACGGGCCGTCGATGGCCGTGCCCGGCTACGACATGTACTACCTCAACGTGATGGCCGGCCCCGGCCCCGAGCGTGCCTGGCGCATCACCGACGATCCCGCCCACGCCTGGATCCGGGACACCTGGACGAGCCGGCCCGTCGACCCGCGCCTGACCCGCGCCTGACCCGCGCCTGACCGAACATCAACCACGCCGGCCGACGGGCGGGCATCCGCCGTGCCGGGCGCTCGGGCATCCGCCGTGCCCGACGCGGCGATCTACGCCAGCAGACCCCGGGCGAGATCGACCGCCGCGCCGGCGTCGGGGGCGTGGCCATCCGCCCCGATCTGCGCGGCGAACTCGGGGGTCGTCGGCGCGCCTCCGATGACGACCCTGGCCGGCAGCCCCGCGGCGCGGACCGCCTCGACCACACCGCGCATGTTGGGCATCGTCGTGGTGAGCAGGGCGGACACGCCGATGATGTCGGCGCCGTGCTCGGTGGCCGCCGCGACGAACGCCGCGGGCCCGACGTTGACACCGAGATCGATCACCTCGAACCCGGCTCCCTTCCACATCATCGCGACCAGGTTCTTGCCGATGTCGTGGAGGTCACCCTCGACCGTGCCCACGACCGCCGTGTGCTCGGGCCGCACCCCCGCTGCGATCAGGCTCGGCTCGAGGATCGCCGTGCCGGCCTTCATGGCCCGTGCCGCGATGAGCATCTCGGGAACGTACAGCTCGCCTTCCTGGAACCGGCGCCCCACGGTGTCCATCGCAGCCGACATCGCGTCCAGCACGCTCTGGGGATCCACGCCGGCGTCGAGGGCGGCCTGGGTCAGGTCGGCGGCCGCGGTTCGGTTGCCGGCCTCCACGGCGGCGGTCAGGGCGGCGAGATCGGCCATGGCGATGATGTCTCCTTCGTCTGCCTCAAGGATGCCACCGACGCATCCCCCGCGTGGGCGTGTCGACCCGCGGTGCCGGGAGGGTCAGGCGTCCTCCTCGAACAGCTCACGGGCGATCCGGACCAGCTGGTCGACGCGCTTGTTCGAGCGGCGGTCAAGCGGTCGCCTCACATGGAGCTCGACGTCGGGCGCGACCTCGATCCGCTCCCAGGTGGAGCGCCCGGTGCCGCGTCGTCGAGCCGGCAGCGCCCCGGGTAGCACCGGCGGCACGAACGGCGTGGCCGGTCGGGATGCGGGCGGGGCGGCGGGATCGGGGGCCTCCGGTGGGTCGCGCAGCGGGAACTCGTCGGGCACCACGGGTTCGAACCGGCCGACCGACATGGGGCCGGGCCGGTCGACCACCCCCCGCCCTTCGGCCTGAACAAACCGATCCGACGCGGGCGGCGCCGGCGTCTCGTAGAAGCGCGGCGCGACGCCCGCCCGGGTCATCAGCTGGCGCACGAAGGCCAGCGTCTCCTCGGTGGACATCGCGGGCGCGACGATGTCGGGGAACTCACCGGCGAGCGCCAATTCCACCTGGGCGTCATCCATCTGCTCCAGACGGGCTCGGATCTCCGCCAGCGGCAGGTGCTCTCGCTGAAGGCGACGGATGAGCCGCAACCGGGTCAGCTGATGATCGCCGTACCGGGTCGCCGGCCCGGCGGGCTCCGGCGGCGGAAGCAGCCCCTGGTGGACGTAGTAGCGGACGGTCCGCGGCGTGACGTCGACCAGGCGCGCCAGCTCGGCGAGCGTGTAGCGATCTCCCGACATGGGCCGATCGTTACACTGCGACGTGATACTGTCAATATATGACCGAATTGGGGCGGTTTGGCCGTCGCGGGCGGGGCATCCGGACCTTCGCTGGCCCGGCGCACCTGCGTACGGTCGAAGGACTGCTGCGGAGGATGCAAGCGTGCCGACACCGACCAGACCGATGACCATCGGCTTTCCCCGGATGCACAAGGAACCGGGTGAGCGCCGGGACTTCCTGCCCCCGTTGATCGGCATGCTGGCCGGGCTGGGTGCCGAGGTCTACGTCGAGTCCGGCATCGGCTCCGGGATGGGCTACTCCGACCTCGACTACATGCTTGGTCCCAACGTCCACGCCACCGACGAGGAGACCACCTACCGGCAGGACGTGGTCGTCGTCCTGCGGGCGCCCGAGGGGCGGTACGAGCTGCTGCGCCCGGGCGCCGTGCTCGTGTCCATGCTTCACTTCCCCACCCGGCCGGCGCGGGTGCGGATGCTCGAGCGCCTGGGGATCGAGGCGATCTCGCTGGACACGATCGAGAACGACGAGGGCAAGCGCCTGGTCGAGAACCTGCGCAGCGTCGCCTGGAACGGGGTCGCGTCGGCATTCGCGGCGCTCGAGCGGCAGTGGCCGGCGCTGACGGTCCCCGGGCGACCTCCCGTGCGGGTGACGATCATGGGCGCGGGGCAGATCGGCAAGCACGCAGTTGAGTTCGCGACCAAGTACGGCGACGACGCCCGCAACGAGTCGTTCATCCGCAGCGGACTGCCCGGGGTCGAGGTCGTCACCACCGGGCGCAACCTGACCCGCAACGAGGACTACATCCGCGCGCGCCTCACGGTCACCGACATCCTGGTGGACGCGACCCAGCGCCACGATCCGTCGGTGCCGATCATCCACAACGCGTGGCTCGCCCTGATGCCGGAGCACGCGGTCGTGTGCGACCTGGTCGTCGACCCGTATCTGCTCGACGCGGAACCGCAGGTCGTTCGGGGCATCGAGGGTGTCCCGCAGGGCAGCCTCGACCAGTGGGAGTTCAATCCGGAGGACCCGGCGTGGGACGACGTGCCGGCGGACATCCCCCACGACCAGCGACGGACGACCGTCTCGTGCTACTCGTGGCCGGGCGTTCGGCCCGAGCCGTGCATGCATGTGTACGGTTCGCAGCTGGCGCCCCTGCTGGGCGAGCTCGTGCGGGTGGGCGGCATGGACGGGCTGGTCGATGCGGAGTCGTATCACGGCCGCGCCCTGTGGCGCGCGAGCCTGCGCTACTGGCTGGAGCACGGCCGGGACGCCGCCGCCCTGCCCTCGACCGATGTCCCCGCCGCCGGCACGGAGGACAGGCCGGATCGCGAACCGGAGGCTGTCACCCAGGCCGGCTGATCGGCCGTCCCAGGCGCCCACGGCCTCATCGGCGGCTGCCGGGGCTTGCGCCGGTCTGGCACCCTCAGGGCCATGGCCGTTGCCGTCCCGCACCTCGACCTCATCGCCCGCCCAACGTCACGGTCCCTGATCCGCCCCGGCATCATCCGGAGCGCGATCGTCGCCGTCCTCATCGGCCTCGTGTTTCCGAGCCTCGGCCCGGCCACGGCTGTGGCTGCCGAGCCGGACTTCCCGGCCTCCATGAGCGGCTACCACAACTACCCTGAGATGGTCGCCGAGATCCAGCAGGCGGCGACCGATTACCCCGACATCGTCAAGGTGTTCTCGATCGGCAAGAGCTACCAGGGTCGCGATATCTGGGCGGCCAAGATCAGCGACAACGTGGACACGGACGAGGACGAGCCCGAGGTCCTGATCGATGCGCTCCACCACGCCCGCGAGCACCTGACCACCGAGCAGGCGCTGGCGATCCTGGGCTGGCTCACGCAGGGCTACGGCAGCGATGAGACGGTGACCCGGCTGGTCGACAGCCGCGAGGTGTTCATCGTGTTCGCGCTGAACCCCGATGGCATGCGGTTCGATCTCACCGGAGATCCGTTCCGTGCATGGCGCAAGAACCGCCAGAACACGGCCGGCGGGACGCACATCTTCACGGATCTCAACAGGAACTACTCGTACCACTTCGCCTGCTGCGGGGGCTCGTCGGGCAAGCGGTCGTCGATCACCTACCGCGGCCCATACGCGTTCTCCGCGCCGGAGACCCGCGCACTGCGCGACTTCGTGAACAGCCGGGTCAAACACGGCGTCCAGCAGATCCGGACCCACATCACGCTCCACACCAACGGCCAGCTCATCCTGTGGCCGTACGGCTACACGAAGCGCGACGTGCCGGCGGACATGACCGCGCTCGACCATCGGGCCCTGGTCGCGCTGGGGCGGGCGATGGCCTCGCTCAATGGATACACGGCAGAGCAGTCGTCTGACCTCTACATCACCGATGGCGACGAGATCGACTGGCTGTACGGCGTGCACCGGATCTTCAGCTACACGTTCGAGCTGTACCCACCCGAGACGCCGACGGTGTGGGGTGACCACTATCCGGACGACTCGGTGATCCCGGTCCAGACCGAGCGCAACCGATCGGCGATCCTGCGCCTGATCGACAGCGCTGCGTGCCCGTACGCCGTTCTGGGGACGAAGCTGACCCGCAAGGACTGCGGCGTCCTGTATGACGATTTCGAGATCAATCGCGGCTGGAAGCGAGACCCGGACGGGACGGACACGGCGACGAGCGGTCGATGGCAGATCGCCAACCCCGCGACGACCCGCTCACACGGTCGCAAGCAGCTCGGGGCCACGGTCTCGGGCTCGAAGGACCTGGTCACCGGTGCGGCTGCTGGCGCGAAGGCGACATCCAACGATCTCGACCATGGGGTGACCTCCATCCGCAGCCGCGCCATCACGCTCCCCGCCGACGCGGCGGACTACGGCCGCCTTACCTTCCTCTACTCCTTCGCCCACGCACGCACCTCATCAGCCGACGACTACCTGCGGGTGATGGTCGAGGCGGAGGACGGGACGCGGACGACGGTGTTCGAGAGGATCGGGTCGCCAAGAGACGTCGACGCGGCATGGACCTCGGCGTCCGCCTCGCTCGCCGATTGGGCCGGGCAGACGATCCACCTCGTCCTGGTCGCGTGTGACGGCGGTCGCGGCAACCTGCTCGAGGCGGCGGTGGACGACATCCGAATCCGCCGGCCGTAGGCTCGATCAGGGAACCCCACGCCGCGAGCGGCGGGGCGGTGCGAGGGGCGGAGGTGCGAGCGGCGGTGCGAGCTGCGGCGGAGCGTCGACGCGGCGGAACGTCGACGCGGGTCAGGGCCCGAGCGTCGGGTTGCTCAGCCTGCCGGCGGCGGCCACCAACCCGGCCACCAGCAGCAGGAACCCGAACCCGAACACGAGCGCGGCGGCCGCCCAGCGACCGACGCCGCGGGCCATCACGGGCGAGTCGCGGTGCCGGTCGCCGACCAGGTCGCCCCAGGCGAGAACCAGCCAGATGGTGGACACGGGGCTCGCGATCACCGTCGCGATGCCCGTGGCCACACCGGCAACGAGGCGACTGTCGGTACCAGACGAGATCAACGTCCCGCCGTACACGCCGAGCGCCGCGCTCAGCCCGACCACGAACGCCGTCGCGAACAGCATGATCGCGTGGCCCCGCGTCAGCTGCCAGGTCCGCGTGACCGACTCGATCACCCCGGCACGCTCGAGGACCAGCACCGCGAGGACGAGCGACAGGCGGACCGCGACGATCGCGAACCCGATCACCGCCACCACGATCAGGATCACGACGGCGAGCAGCCCGGCCTCGTGCGCGGCACCGATCAGCGCCATGCCGACGACCGCGAATGCGATCGAGACGACGGCGAGCGCCAGGAGCACGAGGGCCCACAGCGCGATGGCCCGCGGCGCCGCCCGTAGCGCACCGGCCAGCGAGTCGCGAAGCCCGGTCGGGTGGCCGCTCCACAGTCGATGCGCCGCAACCAGCGTGGCCAGCGAGCTTGCGCCGGTGAGCGCACCGGCCAGCAGCGCGACGACGATCAGCCGGCCGAGATCGCCCAGGATGACCTGTGGATCAGCGTTCACGTCAGCCGCCCAGGAGCCCGTTCCACCGGCAAAGGAGGCCGGTATCGCCAGCGCCTGGAGCAGGCTGCCGAGCCCGGCCGGCAACGCCAGCATCAGGAACAGCGACCACTCCCGGCCATAGGTGTCGAAGGTGCGGCCGACGATCGAGCCGACGTCGAGCTTCGGGCCGCCCGACCAGCCCTCGGGCCTCGCCCAGCCTGGCGCGGCAGGTGGTGCCGGCGGTGGTGGCGGCGGTGGTGGCGGCGGGGTGGCCGGCGGCGGAGGCGGAGGTGGCGCGAGGTCGACAGGCGGCGGCGCCGGGTCGACAGGCGGCGGCGCCGGCGGCGGGCGGTCGCAGGCGGCGGCGCCGGCGGCGGATCGGCAGCTCGCGGGGGCAGGCCCACGGGCGGATCCGAGGCATCGTGGGCCTGATCCCCGGCCTGACCGTGGTCCGTGCTCAGCTCGTCGTCCATGTCCCCCTTTCGTTCCATCGTCTCTGAGTATGCGGGGAATCCCGTAGCGCGGAGCGGTCGCCAGCCCGCCTCCGGGGCCTTCGTTTGAGCCGCTCGCCGCGCTAGGCTGCAACACGTGGGAATGCAGCCGATCCGCGTCGTGCTCGTCGACGACCATCCGGCGATCCTCGATGCCGTGGGTGCTGCCGTCCGCGCGGCCCCGGATCTCACGCTGGTGGGCACCGCCCGGTCGCTCGATGAGGCACGCACGCTGCTGGCGGGGCCGCGGCCGACCGCGGCGGACGTCGTGGTCAGCGATGTCCAGCTCGACGGGGAGGCGGAGGGCCTGCGACTGCTGGAGTCGCTCGGATCGCAGGGGCCCGCTGTGCTGCTGCTGTCGTCGTTCGACCAGCCACCGCTGATCCGGACGGCGTTCGAGCGCGGTGCTGCCGGCTACCTGCTCAAGACCAGCGAGGTCCCGGACATTCTCGCGGCGATCCGGACCGTCGCCGGCGGTGGGACCGCGTTCTCCGCCTCGATGCTCCGGGCGATCCGCAGCGCGCCCCGGCGACCGTCCGATCGCGAGATCGAGGTCCTGTCGCTCGTGTGCGGTGGCGCGTCCAACGATGAGATCGGCGCCCGGCTGGGCGTGACCGAGAAGACCGTCGAGAGCCACCTCCGGCGCCTGTTCGATCGCTACGGCGTGCTGTCGCGGACGGAGCTCGCCGTGCTCGCGCTCCGGGAGGGCTGGGTTCCCGAACGGCCGCGCCCATGACCCGGGTTGCGCCCATGACCCGGTCGCTGCGCCTGAGCCTGATCGCGGCGGCCGGCCTGGTCTCGGTCGCGATCGTCCTGCGCCTGCTCGATCCGTTCGCACTGCCGGGCCCCTCGGTGTCGGCCGTGGTGCCGATCCTGTGGGCGCTGGGCGCGCTCGTCGTTGCGGGACTCGCCGTCTCGTGGGCGCCGACCCTCGCCTGGTTCGCCGTCGTCGTCGCGTCGACCGCGGGTGCGCTCGCGGTCGCCGGTGTCAACGCGGAGCTGCGAGCCGGACCAGCCACGGCCGACGGACGGCTCGAGATCCTCACCACGGCCGCGCTGCTGATCCCGCCCGCGATCGCCGGCGCGTATGCGGCCGCGGGCCGGCGGCAGGGTGCCGTCACCGCCGCGACATGGCTCGTCGTCGGTGCGCTGACGCTGGTGCTCGTCGCGCGGGCGATCGTTCGTTCATGGTCCAGCGATCTCGAGGGCACGCTGCCCGAGCTCGTCTGGCTCACGGTGATCGCCGCGTTGCTCCTGATCGGCCTGGGTCGTGATCTGGCCCCCGCGCTCCAGCGGACCCGCGAGCGCCTGCAGGCCAGCGGGCACGCGTCCGGAGCATCGTCCGCGCTGCCGGCGCTGCGCGTGTTCGTGGACGAGCTCGTGCCGGGACGTGACGTGGGGCGGGCCGAGGCGGTCGAATCGGAGCGCGGGAGGCTGGCGGCCGATCTGCATGCCGAGGTCCTGCCGTCGCTGCGACGAGCGCTGGCAGCCGCCGAGGCCGGTGGCAGCGTGGAACGGCTGGCGGCCGATCTGCGCTCGGCGGTCGATGAGGTCGAATCGCTGCTGCTGGCACGGCGCTCGATCGTGCTCGAGGAGATGGGGCTCCTGGCCGGGCTCGAGTGGCTCGCGGAGCGAGTCGAGGATCGCTCGACGGTTCGGGTGGAGATCGAGGTGACCGGGTCGGGTACCTACGGGAGTGTCGGCGACGGAGCGGGTGTTCGCGACAGAGCGGGTGGCGAGGGCCGGGGTGGCGAGGGCGACGGAGCGGGTGTCGAGCGCCGGGGTGGCGAGGGCCCGAGCGACGAGGGCCCCGGCGGACGCCCACCACGGGACGTCGAGCGGGCGGCGTTTCGCGTCGCGCAGTTGGCGCTCGACAACGTCGTGCGCCACGCGCCGGGCAGCCATGCGCGAGTCGCGGTCGCGATCGGAGCGGACCGCGTGACATTGCGGATCGAAGATGACGGCGACGGGCCGCCGGTGGATGAGGCGGCCGCTGCGCGCAGCGGCCGCCGTGGGATCGCCGACATGCGCGCCGAGGCACGAGCGTCCGGTGGCACGCTGGATGTCGGGCCACGACCCGGGCGTGGCACCAGGGTCGACTTTCAGTGGCCAGCCTGAACCCACCTGGCCGCCTGAACCCACCTGGCTCGCCGCCTTCACCGCTCGGGGTCGGGTAGCCTCTGCGTGCAGCAGGTGCGGAGGTGCCATGGTCGAGGCAGAGGCATTCGGCGGTGTCTGGAACATCGTCCCCACGCCGTTTCTCGAAGACGGCTCGCTCGACCATTCATCGCTGACGACCCTGGTCGAGTTCGTGCGCGCGACCGGGGTCGACGGCCTGACCATCCTGGGCGTGCTCGGCGAGGCCGGACGCCTGGGCGACGCCGAGCGATCCGTCGTCATCGAATCCGTCCTGACGGCCGCCGCCGGCGCCATCCCCGTGTGCGTCGGCGTGTCACATGCGGCTACCGATCGGGCCATCGCCTTCGCCCGTGAGGCACAGGCCGCCGGTGCCCGGGCCGTGATGCTGGCGCCTCCCCCGCTCGCCCGCCCATCGGATGAGGCGGTCCGTCGTCACTACCTCTCGGTGGCCGGTGCCATCACGATCCCGATCGTCGTCCAGGACCATCCCGCGAGCTCCGGGGTTCGGATGTCGGCGGACCTCCTGCTGTCCATGGCCGAGGAGGCACCGCAGTGCCGGGTGATCAAGCTCGAGGACGAGCCCACACCGCCCAAAGTGGGCGCGCTCGTGACCGGCTCATCGGACGTGGTGGTCCTGGGCGGCCTGGGCGGGTCGATGCTGCTCGAGGAGCTGCGGCGAGGGAGTCACGGGACGATGACCGGGTTCGGATTCCCGGAGATCCTGGTGACCGTCGTCCGGCGCTGGGCCGCCGGTGACCGCGAGGGTGCGGCAGCCGTGTTCGACCGCTATGCGACCGTGATCCGGTTCGAGAACCAGGCGCTGCTCAACCTGCCGATCCGCAAGCTCGTCTACCAGCGACGGGGCGCGATCGCCCACGCGCGGGTGCGAGCGCCGGGATCACAGGCGGACGCCGGCACCATCGGCGACCTCGCCGATCTGCTGCTGCGCACCGGCCTCGACCGGCACCTGCCTCCGGGCTCCCTGCTCCGCGAGCTGACGACGACCTGAGCTGGGACGCGTTTGGCGACCGGCGCGACTGGCGTGACCGGCGGGTCTAGCCGGCCCGGCGCGACGTTCGCCCCGCTCGCAGCGCGATGGACAGGAGCACGATCGCGCCGGCTGCCCACGGGATCACGGGTGGTGCTGACGGGCGGTCAACCGTGGTCGCGGCCGTGGCCGTGTCGGGCAGGGTGGCACGAAACGCCGCTCGGACGGCCCGGATCGTCGTCGGCCTGTCGTTTGGGAACAGGTTGGCCCGGTCGATCGAACCATCCTTCTCGACCCACCACACGGCCGTCTCCGCCGCGAGCGCGGTTGCCGGATCGGCGAGGGCCAGGACCACGTGGTCGCCGACGTCGAGGTCGATCCGGCCTCCACAGTCACCCGCCTCCGGGGCCTGCCGCCGTCCGATCCGAAGCGTCGATCCGCGCGCCGTGCCCTTGAACACCTCGCGCACCCGTAGCTCGTAGCCGGGATGGAGAACCCGAACGACGTTCGCCTCCACGATGAGCTCCGCCCGCTTCGCCGCGTCCTCGACGGTCCAGCCCTCGACCTGGCAGGCGACCGCTGACAGCGGGCTGACTGCGCCGACCAGGACGGCGATCGTCGCGGCGACAACTGCTCTACGCATGGCCGAACCCCCCTTCCCGCATACGGTGGCTGCTGGTCTGACGCCGTGCACAGGGCGCGCGTGATACGCGAAAACCCCCAGACGAGCTCACACCGTCAGGGCAGCGCCCGGATCATGCCGCCATCGACCGGCACGATCGCGCCCGTGACGTAGGACGCCGCGGGCGACAGCAGGAACGCGCCGACCCGCCCGATCTCCGGGGGTTCACCGTAGCGGCCCAGCGGAATGGCAGATCGCAGCCTGCCCTGGATCTCGTCCACCGTGACCCCCGCCCGCGCGGCGCGGTCCACGTCGAGCGCCCGGATCCGATCGGTCGCGATCCGGCCGGGGGCGAGCCCGTTGATCCGGATCGGGGCGATCTCGGTGGTCAGCGCCTTGATCAGGCCGGCCAGCCCCGGCCGCAGCACGTTGGACGTGATCAGGGCCGGGATCGGCTCGCGAACCGAGGACGAGAGCACGATCAGGATCGAGGGATCGCGGCCGGCGCGCAGCTGCGGGAGAGCTGCCCGGATCAGGCGCAGCGCGGACTGGAGCGTGCCCGCGATCGCCCGCTCCCATGCTGCCTCGTCCACCTCGGCGAAGGTTCCGCCGGGCGGACCACCCGTGTTCACCACCATGAGATCGAGGCCGCCGAGCCCCGCGACCGCCTGCCCAACGGCGTCCGCCGGACCGTCGGCCGTCGCCAGATCGGCGACGATCGGCAACCCGCCCAGTCGCTGCGCCTGTGCCTCGAGCCGATCGCGGCTCCGGCCCAGCAACGCAACATGGGCCCCCTCGGCGGCAAGCACCTCGGCGATCCCGCCACCGATCCCCGATCCGCCACCACCGACCAGCGCTCGCCGTCCGCCCAGTCCGAGATCCATCTCCGCCCTCCACGCTCCCGCCGCCCGGCACAGCGTACCGGCCGTGGGCTACGCTCATGGTGCCGGTGCGTCGATCGCCGGCGGGGAGGCTGATGACCGAGTCCGAGACCGCCGGCCTGCTGCCGGTCGAGCTGTTCGTCCTGCTGGTGGTGGTGGCCACCGCGGTGGCGCTGCTTGCCCGCCGGATCGCACTGCCGTACACGGTGGCGCTGGTCCTCGCCGGCCTCGGGATATCGGTTCTCGTCCCCTCTCCCCGGGTCGAGATCACCCCAGAGCTGATCCTGGCCGTGTTGCTGCCGGGACTCGTGTTCGAGGCTGCCTACAAGATCGATCTGAGCGAGCTGCGACGCTCCTTCGGGGCGGTCGCGATCCTGGCCGCTCCCGGCGTCCTGATCACCGCGGGCGTCGTCGCCCTGGCGGTCTCGACGATCACGGGCCTCGACCTCGAGCTGGCGTTCCTGATGGGCGCGATGATCTCGGCCACGGACCCCGCCGCCGTCGTCTCGCTGTTCAAGCGCCTGCACGCGCCTCGCCGGCTGGCCACGGTGGTCGAGTCCGAGAGCCTGCTCAACGACGGCACGGGTGTGGTGCTGTTCGCGATCGCGCTGCGCGCCCTCACTCAACCGGTCTCGATCGTCGACGGCTTCATGTCGTTCCTGCTGACGGTCGTGGTCAGCGCCGTGATCGGTACCGTCGTCGGGCTGTTGGCCGAGCGCCTGATGGCTACCGCCGATGATCACCTGATCGAGGTGGCCATCTCGGTGATCGCCGCCTACGGCACGTACCTGATCGCGGACCGAATCCACGAATCCGGGATCATCGCCACGGTGGTGGTCGGCCTGGTCCTGGGCAACGAGGGCACCGGGCCGAGCCTCAGCCGGAGGACCCGGGAGGCGCTCGACATCACCTGGGAGTTCGTCGCGTTCCTGCTCACGGCGTTGACGTTCCTGCTGATGGGGCTGGCCATCAGCCCGGCGCTGCTGTGGCAGGCGGCGCCGCTGATCGTGGTCGGCTTCGTGGCGATCTCGGTCGCCCGCGCCCTCGTCGTCTACGGCGTCATCGGTGGCGGCGGCCGGCTGCTGCCCGGCCCAAGCCGGATGCCGGTCGGCTATCTCCACGTCATGTTCTGGGCGGGTCTGCGTGGTGCCGTCGCGGTTGCCCTGGCGTTGGCGCTGCCCACCTCGCTCCCCGATCGCAGCCTGCTGCAGGGCGCCGTCTACGGTGTCGTGCTCGTCACGCTGCTGCTCCAGGGAACCACCGCGGGGATGGTGGTACGCCGCTCGGGCATCCTCAACCGCTCGACCGGCTGACCGGAACGGCGAATCTCAATCGCAACCGCTGCGGTGCCTCTCCGGCGTCGCCGCGCCGAGCCCGCGAGCGCATCATCCTGGACCCGGCGTCGCTGCGCCGGTGCCGTTACACGGACCATCCCGGGTCCCGACCCCTTCGGTCGTCCCGCCGGCTCCCATGCGAACGGGAGGACGCTCGCCATGACCTATCCCGCCTACGACACCAGCCACATCCCGGACGCGCTCGATACGCGCGGCGGACCGATCACGTGCGAGGCCTGCGGCTGCCGCCTGCAACGCTCGGCAGACGGCGAGGAGGTCTGGTTCCACTTCGCCCCGCTGGGCGGGCGCGACGCGCGCGGATGTCGCGTGGATTGCGTCAATGAGCCGCACAACTCGCGCGGCGAGGCGCTCGTCGCCGTCTGATCGTCGCTTCCGCCTCCGTTTCCGCCTCCCGGGCGGTTCACCACAACGTTACGGCCCCGGTCACGCCCCGGGGCCGTTTCGATTCCGTCCGGAACCTGCGCCGCGGTCGTCGCATCCGACGGCCGCATACCGGGGCGCACGTCCCTGGCCCGTTGGCCCGTTGCGCGGCCCGTTGCGCGGCCCGTCCGCGGCCTGTCGCGGCCCGTTGCGCGGCCCGTTGCGCGGCCCGTCCGCGGCCTGTCGCGGCCCGTTGCGCGATCTCATCACCTACCCATGCCACGAATAGTATCCGTGGCCCCCGGCGCACAGATACGCACATATTCATGGGGCGGGTAGAAACGCCCGTCATGGCGCGGGAACCTGCGCTGCTGCCCATGGGGTGGGTACAGGCGCGTGAATACGGCCCAGCTCATGCGCGAGCACCCAGCCCACGGGTACGTGATCAAGTGGGTGATGGCGCCCAAGCGTGGGGCTGCCAGTGCGGGCGGCGACGGTTGATCAAGAGCCGGCGCACCATTCACGCGATGGGTATCTGATCAGGTCGCGGGGACGCCGCGCGGACGATCGAGCGCGTCCGTGGTGCGGGCAGGCCGCGTAAACGATGGGTATCTGATCAGGTCGCGGGGACGCCGCGCGGACGATCGAGCGCGTCCGTGGTGCGGGCAGGCCGCGGGAACGATGGGTATCTGATCAGGTCGCGGGACGCCGCGCGGACGATCGAGCGCGCGACCCGGGCCGCCGATCGGCGCATGACGCGGGAGCCCCATCGATGACTCCCGTCCCGGATCAGGCCGGTTCGTCCGCCTCGATCCGGTAGCCCACCGAGCGGACGGCGACGATGCGCGGCCCGCCGGCCGCCTCGAGCTTCGAGCGCAGCCTCGCCAGGTGCGGCTTGAGCCACAGCAGGTCGGGGTCCGGCTCGGCCGGCCAGCCGGCCCTCGCGAGTCGATGGTGGGCCACCAGGTCGCCGCCCGCTCGAACCAGCGCCTCGAGCAGCCTGAACTCGGTCGGGGTGAGGCTCAGCGCGATCGCCCCAACATGCGCCTCGTGGCGTGCGGGCTCCAGGGTGAGCGACCCGGCGGTCAGCACACCCGGCGGCCCGTCGCCCAGACCACCGATGCGACCGCTGCCCGCGAGATCCACCCGGCGCATGACCGCGGAGATCCGCGCCAGCAGCTCCTGCTTTCCGAACGGCTTGACCAGGTAGTCGTCGGCCCCGATGCCGAGCGCCTTGACCTTGGCTGCCTCGGCGTTCTCGCCGGACACGACCAGCACCGGCACGTTGCCCGTGGCCCGCAGCTGGCCGATCACGGTGAACCCGTCCGGGCCCGGCATGGCGAGGTCGAGGAGCACGAGATCGGGGCGCTCCTCGCGGAAGCGCTTGACGGCCGTCAGGCCGTCGTACGCCGTGATGACCTGGTGCCCCTCGGTACCTACCAGCGCCGTGATGGCGCCGACCATCGCCGGGTCGTCATCGACCACCAGGATTCGGAGCGGTCGTGTTCCGATCATCGCGTGCTGACCTGCCTTTCCGTCAAACCGCCACCGCGGCCGGGAGTGCGAGCACGAATTGCGCGCCCCCCGCCGGCGCGGGTTCGCACCACAGCCGGGCGCCCATGGATTCAGCCAATCGTCGAGCCGCGTACAGGCCGATGCCCGACCCGCGAGCGGTCGACGTCTCGCGTCGTGCGTACGGTTCGAAGATCCGGTCGCGCCACTCCGGTGGGATCCCGGGACCCTCGTCGGTCACCGCCAGCCGGACGATCCCCTCCACCATCGACCACTCGATCCCCACGCTCGTGTCGGGCGGCGCGTACTTGACCGCGTTCTCCAGCAGATGCTCGAGCACCTGGCGGAGGCGCGCCCGGTCGGCCATGACGTGCAGCGCCCGAGCGCCGTCCAGCCCCGCCCGATGCCGCTGAAGCAGCGGCTCGAGCTCGTCCATGAGCTGCCCGATGATCACCGGGAGGTCGATCGTCTCGAGCTCCGGCGGCTGATCCGGGACGACGCGGACCGAGTCGAGGATCGAATCGACGAGCCGGTCGAGACGCTCGATCTGCTCCAGCGTCCCCGCGTGCCAATCGGCTCGCGTCGCTCGCCGATTGGGGTCTCGCGAAGAACGTCCGGCGAGCGGCGGCTCCTCCGCCAGCAGATCGGTGTAGGCGCGAACGACGGCCAGCGGCGTTCGCAGCTCGTGCGTGACCAGCGCGATCAGCTCGTTCCGAGCCTGGTCGATCGCCTCGAGCCGGGCCACCTGGGCCTCCGCCTCACGCTGGAGGCGGCCCTTCTCGACGATCCCCGCCAGCAGGTCCGCGATCGCTGACAGCTGGGCCACGTCGCCCGGATCGAAATCCCGGTGCTCCTCGGTCTGGACGTTGAGCACGCCCACCACCTGATCGTGCCAGGTCAGCGGCACGGACAGCATCGAGGCCACGACGCGCCGCTGGTCGATGCCGCGAACCCACAGGAATCGCTGGTCGGCCTGCGCATCGGCGATGACGATGGCCTCCCGGGCGGCGGCCACGCGTCCGGTGATGCCCTTCCCCAGGGGAATCACGGCCCGGCCGATCTGATAGCGATCGAGGCCGTTGGTGGCGGCCAGGGTCAGCCGGGAGCCGTCCCGGTCGAGCAGGTACAGCGACGAGACGCTGGCACCGAGCGCGTCGCGTGTCCCGTCGACCACGGTCTCGAGCAGCTCCTCCCAGGTCCGCGCGGTCGTGACCAGGCGCAGCAGCTCGTGGAGGAAACGCAGCTCTGCGACGGGATCACGCCGCACGTCCGCGCGGTCCACGGCGGCCGGCCGGCCGGCGCCGTTGCCGCCGCCGTTGTCGCCGTTGCCGCCCGCACCGGCAATGGACGGGACGCCATCCGCGCAGGGCCGTCCACGGACGACGCCCGGTTCGCGGGTTCGTTCCTCGCCATCATGGCCATCACCTTACAAGCCTAGGCGGCCCCGTAACCAAGATTGGTTGCGGAGGGGTACCGGCACGGTGCCCTTGCAGTCGAACCGAAACCTCGACCGACTGGCGAGCATGCCGGACCTTCCGCCATCCTTATCCCGTGGCCAACCGTGCTGTCCGACCCGATCGGAGATCGTCCCGAGCGCGGGGGGCCCGGTTCGCGGCGGTCATCGCCGAGCCGCCGGGTCCCGGGTTGGGCCGTGTCCGCAATCCGCTGGCGCGCGAGGTCAGGCTCCTGGGGGCGCTCCTGGGCCAGGTGATCGCGGAGCAGGCGGGGCCGGAGCTGTTCACGCTCGTCGAGCGGATCCGGCGGCGGACGATCGCGATCCGCCGCAGCGCGCCGGGCCTCGAGGTCGAGCCCGACGTGGAGCGGCGCCGTCTGAGCGAGGAGATCGCCGGCCTCGGGCTTGCCGATGCGGCCACAGTGACCCGCGCGTTCACCATCTACTTCCAGCTCGTCAACCTGGCCGAGGAGCGTCAGCGGATCCGGATGCTCCGAACGCGAGCGCGCAAGGGCCGAGGGAGACCGATCGACGATTCCGTGGGCGACGCGGTCGAGCGGCTGGCACCGGCGCTGGGCCGGACGGGTCTCACGAGCGTGGTCTCGAACGTCGTGGTGCACCCGGTGCTGACGGCGCATCCGACCGAGGCCCGGCGCCGCACGGTGCTGTTCGCGCTGCGCCGGGTGAAGCGACTGCTCGATGCGCTCGACGACCCACTGCACGACGCCCGACGAGGATTCGGACCTGCGGCGCCGGCTGCGCGAGGAGATCACGATCCTGTGGCATATCGAGGGCGTGCGTTCGGTGGCGCCGACGCCCCTCGATGAGGTCCGGTCGGCGCTGGCGATCTTCGACGACACGCTGTTCACGGTCGTGCCGAGGTTCCAGCGTGCGCTGGATCGGGCCCTCGACCGGACGCTGGATCACGCGGACACGGACGACGCGGACACGGACGACGCGGACACGGACAACGCGGACACGGACAACGCGGACACGGACAACGCGGACACGGACGCGACCGACGCAGCCGGTGCGGGCCGCGATCATCCGGCCTTCGCCTCGGACAGCGGGCTGACGGGGACCCGCCAGGCGCTGGCGTCCTCGGTCCTTCGGTTCGGGTCCTGGATCGGGGCTGATCGCGACGGGCATCCGGGCGTGACCGCGGATATCACGCTCCAGGCTGCGCGCCTCCAGGCCGATCACCTGCTGCACGGCTATGAGGCGGTCGCGCTGCGTCTGATGCAGACGGTCGCCGCACGGGTACCACCCGAGCGTCTCGACCGTGCGCTGGGCAGCGCGCTGGCGCGCGACGCCGAGGAGCTTCCCGACGCCATGCGCCAGCTTCGGCGACGGTTCCCGGATGAGCCCTATCGACAGCGGCTGGGCGCGATCGCCGAGCGGCTGCGCCGGACGCGCGCCATGCTCACCGACGCGGCCGGCGCGCGAGCGGGCAGCTACCGGGACCCTGCGGCCCTCGACGCCGAGCTGGTAACGCTCCAGCGGGCGCTGATCGCCGACGGCCTCGGCCGCGTCGCCCACGGCGAGCTGGCCGATCTCCGATGGCAGCTCGCCACCTTCGGCTTCCATCTCGCCTCGCTCGAGGTCCGCCAGCACGCAGAGGTCCACCGCGCCGCGATCGCCGCCCTGGCGGCGGGTTCCGGTCCCGACACCCAGGTGGCCGCCGGCGTCACGCTGTCCGAGGTGCTGGCCACGTTCCGTGCGGTCGCGCGAGTCCAGGATCGCTTCGGGATCGAGGCCTGCCGGCGGTACGTCATCTCGTTCACCACGGGGCCCGACGACGTCTACGCGGTGCTCGAGCTCGCGCGCCGTGCTGCTCAGCCCACGCCGTTCGGCCGGCCCGCACCCGGTCTGGCGGATCTGCCACCGGCCCGCCCGATCCTCGACGTCGTGCCCCTGCTCGAGTCGGCCGAAGCGCTGGGCGGTGCCGCTGACCTGCTGGAGGCGCTGCTCGCGGATCCCGCCTACCGCGCGCACCTCCGGGATCGGGGCGACGCCCAGGAGGTGATGCTGGGCTATTCGGACTCGTCCAAGGAGAGCGGCTTCCTGGCCGCGAACTGGCAGCTCCATGAGGCGCAGGGAGCGCTCGTCTCCGTCGCGCGCCGGCACGGGATCACGCTGACGCTGTTCCATGGCCGCGGCGGCGCGATCGGGCGCGGCGGCGGACCGGCCAACCGGGCCATCCTGGCGCAGGCGCCCGGGACCGTGGATGGGCGGCTCAAGTTCACCGAGCAGGGGGAGGTGATCGCCGCCCATTTTGCGGATGTCACCATCGGGCAGCGACACCTCGAGCAGGTCACGGCCGCAGCCCTGCTCGCATCGAGCCCGGAGCACGACCGGGTCTCGACCGAGGCAGCCTCGGCCGGCCGGGCGACGATGACCGAGCTGACGGCCATCTCGCGCACGGCGTACCGAGCGCTGGTCGAGCGACCTGCGTTCGCCGACTTCTTCCGTGCCGCGACGCCGATCGACATGATCGCCGGCCTGGGCCTCGGTTCACGACCCGCCTCCCGGCCCGGCGCGGCGGGCGCGGGTCGCGCGAAGACCACCGCCGCGGGCGGTGTCGGGCAGCCCCGTTCGGGAGCCGAGGAGGACCTGCTGCGATCGCTGCGAGCGATCCCGTGGGTGTTCGCATGGTCACAGGCGCGCGCCAACCTGCCCGGCTGGTACGGACTGGGCACCGCGCTCGACGCCGTCACCGCAAGGGGCGACCGCCGGATCGTCGACCACCTGGCGTCGCTCTACGAACGCTGGCCGTTCTTCGCCTCGGTGATCGACAACGCGGAGCTGTCCCTGGCCAAGGCCGACATGGGCATCTTCCGCCGGTACGCGGACCTCGCGGGCGGTGCGGACGCGATCGCGATCCGGGGCATGATCGAGGCGGAGTACGCTCGGTCGGTGCGACTGCTGCTGCTGGTCACCGGGCGAGATCACCTCCTTGGCGGCCATCCGACGCTGGCCCGTGCGATCGAGCTCCGGAACCCGTATGTCGATGCGCTGTCGGTGATCCAGGTGGAGCTGCTGGGCCGGATGCGCCAGCCCGATCTGCCACCGGGCGATGCGGCGGCTCTGCGGGGCGTGGTCGGGATGACGATCAACGGCATCGCCGCCGGGCTCCAGAACACTGGCTGACGGGGAGACGAGACCGATGCGTGAGATCGAAGGCGCGGTCATCGAGCGGGCCGGCGCCGTGACCGCGGTCGAGCGCCTGCAGCTCGACGACCCGCACCCGGGCGAGGTGCTGGTGCGCATGACGGCGGCGGGGGTGTGCCATTCCGACCTGCACGTGCGCGACGGCGACTGGCAGCGCCCGGGCCCGATCGTGATGGGTCACGAGGGCGCCGGCGTGGTCGAGGCGGTCGGTGACGGGATCGATCCGCGGCTGATCGGGCGGCCGGTCGCGCTCTCGTGGTACGCGCCCTGCCTGCGCTGTCGCGAGTGCCAGCGCGGACGGCAATGGCTGTGTATCGGCTCACCCTCGCTCCGGCATGCGCAGGCCGACGGGACCACGCGCCTCGCCCGCCCCGACGGGTCCCCGGTGCTCGCCTACCTCGCCATCGGGACCATGGCAAGCGCCCAGGTCGTACCGGCGTCGGCCGTGGTGCCGCTGCCCGACGGCGTGCCGCCCGAGGTGGCGGCACTGATCGGGTGCGCGGTCTCGACCGGCGTCGGGTCGGTGCTCAAGACCGCCGCCGTGCCGGCCGGCTCGACCGTGGCCGTGATCGGGCTAGGCGGCGTCGGGCTGTCGTGCGTCATGGGCGCTGCGCTGGCCGGGGCGCGCCGCATCATCGCGGTCGACATCAGCCGGGCCAAGATCGACCTGGCGGGGACGCTCGGGGCCACCCACTGGGTGCAGGTCGACCCCTCGAACCCGGCCGGAGCGGTGGATGCGATCCGGGCGGCGGCCGGCGAGGGCGGGCCGGACTACGTGTTCGAGGCGATCGGGCTGCCGGCCACGATCGAGCAGGCGATCTCGGTGCTGCCGCCCGGGGGAACAGCCGTGCTGGTGGGGCTGACGAAGTTCGGTGAGCGGGCGAGCCTGGAGGTGTTCCCGTTCGTCGATGGTGGCCGGCGGATCCTGGGCTCCAACTACGGATCGTCCGTGGCCGCGGTCGATTTCCCCCGCTACGCGGAGGCGTTCCTCGCGGGGAGGCTGCCGATCGACCGTCTGATCGACCGCCGGATCCGGCTGGCCGATCTCGAGACCGCGTTCGACCATCTCCGCGCCGGCGACGTCGCGCGGCAGGTGATCGTGTTCGGGGAGTAGCACGGCGCCGGGGCGATGGGGACGGCGCTCCAGGAATTCGCCAGGACCCTGCCGTCAACGTGATCCACGCCGAGCCGAGCCTCGCGCCGGCAGGTCGCTCGGCCCGACATCGCCGATGGCCGATCAGGCGCGCGGTGGACGCCAGGACCGGTAGACGGGCGGCCACGCGTCGGCGGTGGGACGCTCGCCCAGGATCACGTGCTCCACGCCCAGCTCGAACAGGCCATCGTCATCGCTGACCTCGAACGGCCATGCCGCCACGGCCGTCGCACGCAGGGTCGGGTCGGTCACCGGTGATGCCCGGCCACGGATGAGCAGCTCGTGCGGGACCGCGGGGTCCTGGTGTGCGTGCAGCGCGTAGCGGCCATCATGCTCGAGCGCGACGCGCTTGACCGAGCCCGCGAGCACCGCGGTGAGCAGCCGGCCGCCGATGATCTTCACGTACACCGGATGGATTCGGGGCAGCCCGGCGCCGTCGATGGTGGCCAGCAGACCCTCGCCCACCCCGGACCGCTCGAGGAGCCCGACGGCCTGCGCTGCGAGCGCCGGCTCCACGGTCGAGAGCTCGCTCCAGTGACTCATCACAGCCTCGGGCCGAACGAGCGCCAGTACCCGACCTCGGAGAGGTCGTCACGGCTGTCCGCGCTGCTGACGATGGCCGCCAGCCCGACGACGATCAGGACGATGACCGAGAGCAGGATCGGTGCGAGCGCATCCATGGTGGGGACTCCTCGGGTGTTGAGAGATCGATTGACAGCTCGAAGGATGATGCTTGACCGGTCCTCTGGTAAGGTCCAGAACGATGCCAAGAGTTCGGACCAGTTCAGCCCGTGAGCTGCTCCTGCCGCTCGATCGCGCCGCGTCGGCACCGCTGCACCGCCAGCTGGAGCATGGGCTGCGCGGGGCCATCCGCGACGGTCGCCTGCCGGGCGGCACGGCGCTGCCCTCGACCCGCACGCTGGCCGCGGATCTCGGGATCTCACGCGGCATCGCGGTCGAGGCGTACGAGCAGCTGATCGCCGAGGGCTACCTGACCAGCCGCCCCGGCGGCGCGACGCGGGTGGCCGACAGGGTCGTGCCGGCCCACCGCGAACGCCGGGGCCCTGAGCCTGTCGGCTACCGATTCGACTTTCGTCCCGGCCGCCCGGAGGTCGGCGAGTTCCCCCGGTCGACGTGGCTGCGGTCGCTCCGCCGGGTGCTGGCCGATGCGCCCGCCGATCGCCTCGGCTACCTGGATGGATACGGGGTGCCCGAGCTTCGCATCGCGCTCGCGGGCTACCTCAACCGCGTCCGAGGCACGGCCACCGAGCCCGCCGACATCATCATCGCGACCGGCTTCGCGCAGGCGCTGCGACTGATCGCCAGGGTGCTCCACGATCGCGGTGCCCGGCGCGTCGCCGTCGAGGATCCATCGGATCCCGAGTACCGGGCGACGATCGACGAGGCCGGTCTCGTACCGGTCGGCGTGCCTGTGGACGAGGACGGGCTGATCGTGGATCGCCTGGCTGACCGGCATGTCGACGCCGTCGTCGTCACGGCCGCCCACCAGTACCCGACAGGCGCGGTGCTGAGCCCGGCACGGCGTTCGGCGCTCGTCGACTGGGCCCGCACCCATGACGCCTTCATCATCGAGGACGACTACGACGCCGAGTTCCGCTACGACCGCGAGCCGATCGGCGCGCTCCAGGGCCTGAGCCCGGACCGCGTCCTGTACACGGGGACGGCCAGCAAGGTGCTGGCCCCCGGCCTTCGCCTGGGCTGGATCGTCGCGCCGGCGGCGCTCACCGACGGTCTCGCGGCCGCCAAGCAACGGGCCGACATGGGCTCGGCCGCGCTCGATCAGCTCGCGTTCGCCGACTTCCTCGGGCACGGCGAGCTGGACCATCACCTGCGCCACATGCGGGCGCTCTACCGACGACGTCGCGACATCCTGCTGGCCGCGCTCGCCGTCCATCTCCCCGACCTCCGCCCGGTCGGCGCGGCCGCCGGCCTCCACGTCCTTGCCTGGTTACCGGACGAGATCGACGAGGCGCGCCTGGTCGAACGGGCCGCGAACGCCGGCATCGCGCTCGGCGCGCTTGCGGCGCGGCGGATCGCGCCCGGGCCGGGCGGGCTGATCTTCGGCTACGGGATCATCGCGGACGGCGCGATCGAGCCCGGGGTACGCGAGCTTGCTGCCATCCGGCGCGAGCTGGACGGCGAGCGGGAGGGCGAACGGGACGCCGGCGAGCGGCGACCCTGACGACAGTCAGCCGGCGTTCACCGGCGGGATCGGCGCCTCGGCCGGTGAGGGCGAGGTCGAGGTCTCGGCGGGCGGCGTCGGACCGGGCGTCACCACGGCGTCCACCAGCCCCGGTGTCTCGATCGGAGGGATCAGCGGTGAGCCCGTGATCAGCCGCGTCGACCGGCCACGCGTCAGGAACGACCAGGCCCAGCGCACCGAGACCACGATCCGGTTGGCGAAGCCGATCAGATACACGATGTGGATCGACAGCCACAGCACCCAGGCAGCGAAGCCGCCCTGCCGGCCCAACGGTCCCAGCCATGGGATGTCGGTGACGCCCGACAGACGCCCGATGACCGCCACGTCACCGCGGTTGCTGTAGCGGAAGGGGCTGACGGGCTGTCCGCGCAGCCGGTGGAGCACGCTCTCGCCCGCGTAGCGTCCGCCCTGGATCCCGCCCTGGGCAACGCCGGGCACGGGCCGATCCCGCTTCCACGGCTGGATCGCCGCGTCGCCCACCACGAAGATCTCCGGATGACCCGGCACGGTCAGGTCGCGCTCCACGCGGATCCGGCCGCTGCGGTCGGTCTCGGCTCCGGTGGCGTCGGCGACCCGGCGTCCGAACGAGGACGCGAGCACACCCGCGGCCCACAGCACAGTCCTGGTCCTTATCTCCTCGAGCGCGCCACCGCCGGTGTCAACGCGCACGCTCCGGTCATCGATCGCCACCACGCGCGTCCCGGTTCGCACGCTCACCCCCAGCCGCTCGAGCTGGCGTCGCGCCGAGACCGAGCGATCGCGCGGGTAGGTCGGCAGGATCCGGTCCAGCGCCTCGACCAGCTCGATCTGTGCGTCCTGCGAGCGGATCGAGCGGAAATCCGATCGGAGCGTGTCGTTGGCGATCTCGCCCAGGGCACCCGCGAGCTCGACGCCGGTCGGTCCGGCACCCACGATCACGAACGTCATCCACGCTCGTCGCAGCTCGGGATCGGTCTCGCGCTCGGCCGCCTCGAACGCGATCAGGATCCGGCGGCGCATGGCGATCGCGTCGTCGATCGTCTTGAGGCCCTGGGCGTACGGCGCCCATTCGTCGTGGCCGAAGTACGAGTGGTGTGCCCCGGTGGCCACGATCAGCGTGTCATAGGGCACCGGCGCCCCATCGGACAGCTCCACCTCGCGCCGATCGACGTCAACGCCCACCGCCTCGCCCAGCAGCACCCGCGTGTTGCGCTGGCGACGGAAGATCGAGCGCAGCGGCTGCGCGATCTCGCCCGGCGACAGGGCGCCGGTCGCGACCTGGTAGAGCAGCGGCTGGAACAGGTGATGGTTCCGGCGATCGATGAGCGTCACGCTCACCTCGCCCCCGCCCTTGCCGAGCGCGCGCGCCGCGTACAGGCCGGCGAAGCCGCCGCCGATGACGACGACCCGGTGCGGGGCCGGTGGGGACGCGAGGGGACGCTCGGTCATGCGCCGTCATCGTACCGCGCGACGCACCTCGAGCCCGGCCAGGCCCTCTCCGCTTCGAGCCCGGACCCCGCGTACGCCTGGACTAGGGCACGGTCACCGTGCGGTGGGCGAGCACGCCTCGATCGTCGCCCACCGCGTCGATCAGGATGTCGTACGTCATCCCCGGCGTCAGGCAGCCCACGCTCACGTCGCCGCCGGGCGAAGGGCCGGTCGCCTCGAGCACCCCGTCGAGCGTCGGCCCGTCGCTCCCCTCGCCCGTCGTCCCGGGGAACGCCCGAACGACCACGCCCGTGGCATCGATCCCGCTGAGCTGGTAGCTGACCTCGGCCCGCGTACAGGTCGCGGGTGCTGGGGCCGCGCCCCCGAGGTTCAGGCAGTAGTCCGTGCCACCAAAGCCGGCCGTCTCGAGACACGACGAACCGCCAAGGGAGGTGATGGGGATCATCGGCTGGGCATACCCGCCCGGCGCCAGGTGCAGGTACGGCGAGAGCCCGGACCCAAGCTCGATGTGTGGCGAGGCCACCGACGACAGCGATACGTCGAACTGCGTGACGCCGTCGCCGGTCGTGAACGTGCCGATCGGGCTCGACCCGGCGGACGGGCCGCTGCCCGCCACCGCCTGGAACTGGTACGTCGTGCCCGCGTGCACGTCGAGTCGCGCCACCAGCACGATCTTGCCCAGCACGTGCAGCGACGTCATCGAAGACGCGTGCTCGACCGACGCGGAACCGCCGCCCGCCTGCCAGAAGCGCACGTCGGCCGGCCCGGACGGATCGACGGTGAACCCGACCAGCGCGACGTCAGGGCGGTCGGAATCGACGAACAGCACGGCCACCGTCGGTCCCGGCACCAGCTGCACCACTGGCTGGAGCCCCGTGTCGAACACCGCCTCGATACCGGTCGGGCAACCCGCAGGTGGAGGGTCGAACAGGCACACGTCGATGACCGGCGTCAGGATGATCCCGCCCAGGCCGCTGTGATCCACCGGCGGCGATGCCGAGGGCAGCACGACGGTCAGATCACCGACGTCGATGGGCACGAGATGGAGGCCGGACGGTGCCGCCGTCGGCGTCCCGGAGCCGCTGGGTGCCGCGGATGCGCTGGGCGCCGGCGTCGCGCTCGGGCCGGTGCCGCCGGTGTCCGGCGGGATGGGCAGCACGTCCGGGCCGGCCACATCCGGCGGCGTGCCGCCCGGTGGATAGCCCCACATCGCGACGACCCGACCACCGCCCCACGCGAGCGCGAA
Organism: uncultured Chloroflexia bacterium; assembly: GCA_963734995.1. Classification (GTDB taxonomy): domain Bacteria; phylum Chloroflexota; class Limnocylindria; order Limnocylindrales; family CSP1-4; genus CAIXZV01. The sequence continues at coordinate 32,124 of CAVTJD010000009.1, read as the reverse complement.
ATCGTCCACGACCGATGCCGGCCACCAGTCGCCCTGGTAGCCGAACGTCGGCCGGCCGATGGGGTCGATCACGTAGTAGGCCTCGGGGATCCCTCGCTTGGCGTTGCCCGGGTAGTAGCCGTCGAGGTACACCGCGTGACCACCGGTGAAGTCCTTCTGCAGCCGGAGGGCGACGGGCACCTTCGAATAGTCGCCCTGGATCACGGCGCCGTATCCGGCGGCCAGCAGCCGCTTGAGCGTGTCGGTCTTGATCAGGCCGTGTGGGAAGGTCACGCCGTAGCCGCGCCACAGCGCGGTCGCGAGGTCGTTGATCCCGGTCCCGCCGTCCTGGTCGTCCTGGAGCGTTCGCAGGATCGATCCGGTGGTGACGATGCCGTAGCCCAGCCGGGCGAGCATCGCGCCCGAGGCAAGGGTGCAGTTGGCGCCCTGGAACGGACCCCCGTCGAACTGGGTGACCGGCGGCACGCGCGGGAAGCCGGCCGGCTTGACGAACGCGGCGGGCTGGGCGCCACCCAGCAGCGCGTCGGCGGCCGCCGACAGGTCGTCCGGGTTGAGGGTGGCGAGCGGCTCGGGGCTGCCGCTGGGCTGCTCGTTGAACGCCACCGGGACGCCCGGGCCGGCCGGGGTGTCCGGGCCGTTGAGGAGGTACTGGGGTGCCTCGCTCGCCGCGGACCTGGGCGAATGGTCGCCGGACGCCGCCACGACCACGGTCGCCACGACGAACCCGATCGCGGCCGTGACCAGGAACACGGCGATCTTGGGCAGGATCGATCCGACGCGACTCATGCGGTGCGGGTCCTCGATAGCCATGACGGAGGCCCACCTCACTTGCACCCCAGGTTCTGCGTCATACGGCGGACTCTTCGTGGTCCCGCCGTACACATCGGTCGTCACGGCATAGACGGTGAGGCGCCCGCAGTAGAAGGTCTGGCCGTTGAACGACGCGGTCGTACCCTGGTACTTGATTCCCGCTCGAGGAGCTTGCGCTCATGTGGCCCGAGATCAGCTGGATTCGGTGCGAGCGCGTGTTCTCGAGCGTCCAGTGGAAGACGACCTTCAGCCCATCGCTCGGCTGATCCCGGTCGTTGGCGTACGTGCCGATGGTGATCGTGGCCGCGGTGGAGCAGGGGTAGGTACCGTCCGTCGCGAACACGCCATCGAACTGCGCCTCCGTGTCGCAGCGGCGGATCTTGACGGACGCCGTGCTCGACTTGCTGCCGGCACCCTTCCCGTCGACCGCCTTGATGTACCAGCGCAGGTTGTCCGTCGGCGGCGAGACGATCGTGATGCCGTCCTTCGTGGTATCGACGCTCGCCGACCACTTTCCCGAGGCCTCATGCATCGATCTCGTCGACCACGTGGCGCTGCCGGGCGGACGATAGAACAGCGTGACCGACTTCACGCCATCGACGTCGCTCACCGTGGCACTGATCGTGGTCGTGCTGGTGCAGCCGCCAGCGCCCAGCGGGTTCCAGTCGATCGAGCCGGGGGATGCGGTGGCCGACCTGATGGATGGTCCGGTGTTGCTGCACACGGCGACGCTGATCGCGTCGGCGCCGCTGGTCGGGATCCTGCGAGTAGCGCCGGACGTGTCGGTTCCGATCGCGTAGAAGGCCAGCTTGCCTGGCTTGGTGATCCCGTTCGTCGTCGTGTCGAGCGTTACCTGCCAGGTGCCGTTCGTCGCCGATCCGCTGGTCAGCGTCATCTTCGACTTCGTGTACGAGCTCGACCCGGGCGCCCGCCAGTAGAGGGTGACGTCGACCAGCCCGGAGGCGTCACTGCCCTTGACCCCGAACGTGACGCGTTTCGCCGCCTTCGGGCAGTACGACGCCTCGTCATAGCTGATCTTGCCGGTCGAGGTGGTCAGCTTCGTGAGGGTGGGCGTCGGGCTCGGCGTCGGCGTTGGCGTGGGTGTCGCGGTGGGCATGGGCGTCGGCGACGGGGACGGCGAGTTGTGCTGCACGGCGGTCAGCGATGGCCCTGGCCCGAGCGACGGAGTTGGGGCGCCGGCGACCGCCGCGCACGTGGCGACCGGCACCGAGGACAGGGCCTGATGGAACGTCAGCGGGGAGACCTGCACCCAGGCCTCGGTTCGGCCGGGCGCCGGGTAATGGATCCGGGCCCAGGAGCCGTCCTCCGTTCGTCCGGTGACGAGGAACCGCTGCCCGGCGGGAACGGTCTGCAGGGCGGGCCCCACGTTCGGACAGGGGTAGATCGACAGCTCACCGGTCCCTGGACCCGTGTCGCCCGATCGTCCCGCACCGGCAACCAGGCCACCGCCGACGGCACCCACGAGCAGCCCGCCAGCGACGATCACCGCGGCCAGCTGCGGTCCACCGAGGGCCCCGACGGCCCGCCCGACGACGCCTCCGATGGCGCTCACGTGGCTCCTCGATCCGGCAGGCGAGACGCTGCCTGCGCAGGGGCGGAATTTACGCCGTGCCCGCGCATCGCGTCATCCACCGGGTACGCCACGCACGCTGATCTCGCTCACCGCGGCGTCGTCGAACGGGGTGCCGTTCACGGATGTCTTGACCGAGGGGTACGTGGTGACGATGGTGATCCGGACCGACGTTGCGCCGGACACGCCGCCGAGATCGATGCGCTGCGCCTTCGTCGTGTCGTCGAGATGGGCGGCGATCGGCGAGCCACCGTCGACGGCGACCTGGATGTCCCTGAGCCGAAGGTTGCCCTCGTACAGCGCGGTCGATGCCTGGTAGCCGTTGCGAATGACCAGCGTGTCGGCGCGCGACGGATCGAAGGTCACCTCGATCCACTGTCCCGCCTCCTGCTGGCTGCCCTCCTGCCAGCTCGTGGCGAGATCCCCGTCGATCGCCTTCCCGGGCTGGAACTTCGCCCGATCCCCGACGACCGAGGAGGCCGTGGCGCCGGTCAGCTTGAGCTTGACGACCTTGGGGCTGGCCGTCGGGGAGGCGACAACCGCGCTTGATGCGGAGGCCGATGCGGGGGCACTCGGCCCGCCCCCGGTGGTTGGGCCCGCTGTCGCCGCCGAGCCCGGCCCGCCGCCGGCCAGGAGGGAGCCGATCGCGACGGCCGCCACCCCGACAAGGATGCCGGCGATGCCGATGACGAGCACCCAGCCGGGGATCCCGCGCCGCGCCGGCTGCGACCTGGCGGCCGGCCGTGTGCCGCCGGGCGGCACCGCAGCGGTGGGGACCGACGTCGTTGCCACGGCGGCCGCGATCACGTCCGGCGACGGCTCAGCGACTCGCGCCGCGGCCGCCAGCGTCGTCCCGCACGACTGGCAGAACGTCCGTGTCGACGGGTTCGCGATCCCGCACGCCGGGCAGCGAACGAGGTTCGCGTCAGGGTCATCGGTGCCTGGTGGCCGGGACGCGCCGCCCACGGACGCCGGAAACCCTGCCTGATCGCCCACCGCCGGGGTGACCGGGGAAACGGCCGCCGCTGCCCCGGGCGCGACGGGCGCCGAGGTCGGCGATGCCCCGTCAGCCGGCGAGGCCCCGTCAGCCGGCGCGCCGGCCGTCAGGCTCCTGCCAGGCGAGGAACGCGCCGCACGATCCGCAGAACTGATCGCCCGGTGCGTTGGCGAAGCCACACCGGCTGCACGGGAAGGTGGATTGGTCGGTCATCGCGGGTCAGCCTCGGATCACGAGCATCAACGGCAGGTCGATGAAGCGGCGAAGCAGAAAGCCGGGCGGCGTGACCGACGGCATCGTGACCAGCATCCGTCCCGACACCGGCGGGAACGCGGTCCCGTCCACGGGTTCCGCAACGAGGTCGCGGGGACCGGTCACGTCGCTGTGGAACACGAGCACCTGCACCTCGAAGCTGCCCGACGCATCGGCCACGATCGGCGCAAGCGTGGGGGTGATGCCCGCGCTCCAGCGGAGGCGGACCGAGCTCCCGGCGGGGAACCCGCCGCCATGGACGACCACGACGATCCCCGGCGGTCCGATGGCGGGATCGAGGGTCAGCGCGGCCTTCGAGCCCGCGCCCGTGAGCGCGGTCGTCCGCGGCGAGCCGGTGAAGTCATCAGGCACCTCGAGCGTTGCGCTTCGCGAGCCCTTGGCGCTGGGCGCGAAGTCGACCGAGATCGTGCAGGCCTCCGAACGCCGCAGCGTGCGTCCGTCGCAGCCGTCCGCCACGACCGAGAAGTCTCCCGCCGCCGGGCCGCTGATGGTCGCCTTGCCGACCGTGACCGGGCTCCACCCCAGGTTCGTGTACAGCACCGCGGCCGGCAGGGCCACGGTGCCCACGGCTCGCGCGCCGAGATCGAGGACCGGCGGGTTGAGCACGGGGGCGGGCGGCAGGTCGCGCAGGAACACGTCGGCGGTCGTGCCGCTGTCCCCGTCGACCAGGTTCGGCGAGGTCGATGCGAACGCGACATAGCGACCGTTGCCGGCAACCGCGGGCAGCAGGCTGCGGCCACCGCCCTCGCCGCCGCCGATCGCCACCGACACCAGGATCGTCTCGCCCGCGTCCACGTCGCGCTCGTAGACCTCGCTGGTGCCCGTGGCCAGGGCGGCCAGCCGCGTGGATCCAAGCCCCGTCGTCGCATCCACGAGGTCCGTGGCCGCCGATGCGAACGCGACCATTCGCCCGCTCCGTGAGATCGACGCCTGCCCGCTGGTGTTGCCGCCCGGGGCCCCCGCCGGTGTCACCGAGACCATGACGGTGGTGCCCGCCTGGCGATCCCGCCGGAACACGTCGGCGAAGCGACCGTCGTCACCGGCGACGAGGTTCGACGCCGCCGACTGGAACGCAACGTAGCGCCCGTTGGCGGAGATCGACGGGCCGCCCGCCTCGCCGTTGGCAGCGCCGCCCGGGGCCCCGCTCACGCTCTCGGTGCGGCCGGCCGCGATGTCGCGTACGTACACCTGGGCGCCCTTGCCCGGAACGGCGGTGACGAGCGACGGGCCCGCGTCCGAGGTGAAGGCGACGAGGTTGCCGTCATCCGAGATCGATGGCGCGGTGCTGGAGCCCGAGGCCGATAGCCCGTCGAGCCCGACCGACACGAGGACCGTCGACCCGGTGCTCCGGTCGTACCGGTACACATCGGGGTTCGGGCGACCGTCGGCGCGCACGATCGAGTCGCTCTGCGACGTGAAGGCGACGTAGCGGCCGTCGCCCGACACGGATGGCGCGCTGCTGGGGCCCGCGGACGTCCCGCTCACGCTGCGGCTCACGATCTCGGTGGTGCCGGTCCGGCGGTCCCATGCGAGCACGATCGGACCCACGACCACGGCCAGCGTGGTCGTCGGTGGCTGGTAGGTGAACGCGACGACATTGCCATCGGCCGAGATCGATGGCTCGCTCGAGGAGCCACCGCCCGACGAACCCCCCGGCAGCGGGACGATGACGGTCGTCGAGGTCTTGCGGTCGCGCACGAACACGGCCGGGTTCGGCAGGGTTGCGGTGGCGGTGGTGGCGACGAGGTTGGTGGCGGCCGAGGTGAACGCCACGTAGCGACCGTTGGCCGAGATCGAAGGGTCGGTCGAGCCCGCGTTCGCGAACCCGCCAGCCAGCCGCTGCGAGACGAGCGACGTCGTGCCCGGCGGTGCGGGGGCAGCCGGTGGCGCCGTGCGTCCCTCACGCGGGACCGGGGCGCTCGGGGCGGCGAGCGCGGTCATGGGCGCCAGCAGCAGGAGCGCGATGGCGAACGCGACCGCACGGCCCGACAACGGGCTCAGGGTCGCAGGTAGCCGGACCAGAAGACGGCTGGGTCGCACGCGCCACTGCTCGTACAGCTGAGCGAGAGGATCATGGTGTCATCCGGCCCGATGACGATCGGGGTGACGAAATGCAGGTCGTAGTCGCGGAAGTTCTCGAGCCTGAGCTGGAGCAGCGAGACGTCATTGCGCTGGATGACCAGAGCACCCGCGGCCCCGTTGGGGTTGGAGAACACGAAGTCGGTCACGAACAGGGTGCCGTCGGGCTTGAACGTCTTGTGACCGTCATCGAGCCGGCCGTCGGTCGGGTTGCCCAGGCCCGGGATCACGGTGCCCGGCGTGGCGGTCGCGGCCGCGCTCTCGCCCGGCGACGCCGACGCACCACCGGCAGCGGTCGGGGTCGGGCTGGCGCCGCCCGCCCCACCACCGCCACCACTGCCGTCAGCCGGGATCGTGGGCAGCCCGGCAGCACCCAGCGCATCGTTCACGTCGTTCTTGAGGCTCGCCAGCGGCGAGGCGACCGCCGCCGAGGCCGCCGACTCGATGGAGGGCTTGAGCAGGAACAGCCACGCGAGCACGAGCAGGATGAGCGCCGCGATCAGGATGAGCAGCGCCTTGAGGAACCACGGGGGAAGCAGCGACTCCTGGAGCAGGTTCCCGTCCAGGGTGATCGGCGTGCCACCCTCGGGGCGAACGAACAGCTGGAACGCCCGCGTCTTGGGCTGTCCGCGCCAGAAGCGCTTGACGGGGCTGACGCGAACCTTGGCGAAGCTCGCCATCCCGGGCTCGACCACGACGGCGGGTGGGTTGACGTCGAACTTGAGCAGCTGGTCGGCGTCGGTGCCCTCGATCTCCGCGTTGAGCCGGGCATTGCCCCGGTTGTCGATGGCGAGATCATGAGCGCCCGACCGGGAGCCTCGCGACGTGCGCGGCGCCAGCTCGGCGAACGGCTCCTGGAAGGTGCCGACGTGGACGGACCCCTCCTCGACCGCCGACCCAGCCGGATCCTCGCGGGACCGCGCCCGAACCGCGAACGGCACGGCACCGGCCGGGGTCGTCGCCGCGCGCGGAGGTCGGAAGCTGACGGTCGCGGTCCCCTCGGCGCCCGGGAACAGCGAGATCGTCGACGGGTCCGCCGATGCCCAGGCTGCCGAATCGCCCAGCACGTCGAGCGTGAACTCGTCGACGACCGTGCCGGTGTTGCGGACCCGGACCTCGGTCTTGACCTCGAGGCCCGGCTCGACCTCGACCACCGGCGTAACAAGCGTGACGGACGCACCCACGAGCTGGAGTGTAACGGTGCACCGGATGACCGAACAGGTGGGTAGCGAGGTGCGGGCGGGCTCGATCGGCGGGCACCTTCGGGCAGCGCGGGGTGCCCGTTAAGTGTGCGTTGACTGGTCGCACACTGCCCGCTTGTATGGTCGGCCGCATGTTCCCGGGCAACGCGTCCCGCCCGACGGTCGGGCACCCGGGCAGCCGCGGAGACTGCGATGATTGCCGAAGCGATCCCGTTCAATGCCCCGATCCCGGTCGCGGTACGCGCGGCCGACCCGCTGTCGAGGGCGGGGATCACCAGCCAGCTCCGGCGCGCCCAGGGCTTCGTGGTGGCCGCCGATGAGGAGCTGCCCGAGGAGGCGGTGGCCCTGGTCGTGGCCGAGGAGGTCGACGGCGAGGTCGTGAGCGAGATGCGGGCGCTTCGAGCTCGCGGCGCCCGACGGATCGTGCTCCTGGTCTCGCGTGTCGATGACCGGGCGCTCCTGGCAGCGGCGGAGGCGGGCGTGACCGGCGTGCTGCGACGGAGCGAGGCGACCGCGGGCAACCTGGCGGCGGCGGTCCGATCGGCTGCGGCGGGCGAGGGCAGTCTGCCGCCCGACCTGCTCGGCCGGCTGCTGCGACAGGTGGGTCAGCTGCAGCGCCAGGTGCTGTCGCCGCGCGGCCTCACGTTCACGGGTCTGACCGAGCGGGAGGTGGCCGTCGTGCGCCTGCTCGCCGATGGCTGCGACACCGCGGAGATCGCGCAGCGGCTGTTCTACTCGGAGCGGACGGTCAAGAACATCATCCACGACATCACGTCGCGGCTCGAGCTGCGCAACCGCACGCACGCGGTTGCCTACGCGATTCGGGAGGGCCTGATCTAGGCGCGACGGCGGCTTGCCGGGGCGCAACCATCGACGGGTCGACGAGTCGACGATGGGAACCGGGCCGCAGAGCCCGGTTCGCTCACATCATCAGCTCCTCTTCCTCGTCCTCCTCCTGGCGCTGCACGGGCGTCGGATGGGTCGGGTCTTCCTCGAGCTGGGCGGTCATCGAGCCACCGGTGGACGCGGCGGCTCCCTGGCTCGGTGCGGGAAGCGACGACATGATCTGGTCGGCCGTCTGCTCCGCGGCCCGCTCGAAACGGTCGGATGGATCGCTGACCCGGATCCCGCCGGGAGCGTCGGCACCATCCACCGGACCCTGCGATTGCTGGACGACGTGCGCGAGCTCGTGGGCGATGGTGCGCTGGCCGGAGGGTGAGCCGGGATCGAACTGGCCCGACCGGAACACGACGTCCGTGCCCACCGTGTAGGCCTTGGCACCCACCGATTCGGCCGATTGCGACGCGCGGGTGTCGGTGTGGACCCGAACGTGGTCGAACGAGGTGCCGAACGCCGACTCCATCGACGACCTGGTCCCGGTGTCGAGCGGACGGCCACCGCCGGACCCGACGACGTCGTGGACTGGCGACGCCTGCTCATCCTCGGCGCCCAGCAGCTGGACCACACCCGCATTGCCGATCGTGCGCTGCAGGCGCATCACGGTCGCCGCATCGAGCGCCGGCGAGCCGGCGGACGGAACGGCTCCGGCCACGTCCGTCTCGGGCGCGGTCCGATCGGCCGCGGGTGCGTGCGGGGCGTGACGCGTCGGATCGAGCTCGAAATCGCGCATGCGGAACCTCCTGTCGCAGCCACAGCATCCCCCACGCTTCGGGCCGGCGCAATGGCGCTCGGGCTCGCCTGCGGCAAGTCTGCCCCAAGGGGCACGCCGGCCCATGAGGCCCGGGTGCACGGACGGGCAGCCGGTTCGGTCGCCGCCTCAGTCGCCGCGTCAGTCGCTGACGAGCGGGTACCACTCGCCGAACTCGGCCTCGACCGTCAGCCGCCCCAGCTTGCGGTACTCGCGCTCGGTTGCCCGCACCAGATCGGCCATGCCGACCCGGCGATCCTCGGCCGCGGCGAGATAGGCGGCAGTCACGCACACGTTGCGGATGTTGCCGCCCGAGATCCGGAACTGGCGGGCAAGGAACTCGAGATCGATGTCGTCGGCCACCGGCAGCTCGGCGGTGAGGTTGCGCCGCCACAGGGCGCGTCGGTGGTCCTGCTCGGGCATCGGGAAGTCGACGATCGCGTCGAGCCTGCGCACGAACGCCTCGTCCACGTTGGACCGCAGGTTCGTGGTCAGGATCGCCAGGCCGTCGAAGCGCTCCATCCGCTGGAGCAGGTAGGCGACCTCGACGTTTGCGTAACGATCGCGGGCGTCCTTGACCTCGGAGCGCTTGCCGAACAGGGCGTCCGCCTCGTCGAACAGCAGCACGCCGTTCACGCGATCTGCCTCGGTGAAGATCCGGTCGAGGTTCTTCTCGGTCTCACCGATGTACTTGTCGACCACGGTGGACAGGTCGATGACGTAGACGTCGAACCCGAGATCGTGGGCGACCACCTCCGCCGACATCGTCTTGCCGGTCCCGGAGTCACCCGCGAACAGCGCCGTCACGCCGAGGCCCCGGGCACCCTTGGTACCCATTCGCCACTCCCCCACCACCCGATCGCGATGCCGGGCGCGGGCGCTCAGCTCGTGCAGCTGCTGCTCGACGGCGGGCGGCAGGACGAGATCGTCCCAGGACACCGACGGGACGATCCGCCGAGCCAGCCGCTCGAGGCCGGCGGCGTTCTGGGCGCGCGCACCGGCCGCGACATCGGCCACGGTCATCGAGCGGTCGGCTGCCGAGGCGGCCCGCCGGGCAGCGCGCGCGGCGCGCTCGATCTGCTCCGGGGCCAGCCGAAACGCGAGCGTGGCCACGGCCGGATCGAACCCTTCGGGGGCGTCACCCTCGAGCGAGGCGGTCCACAGCTCGTGGCGCTCGTGGACCGGCGGCACCGGGACCTCGAGCACCAGCGGCGGCTCGCGCGTCCAGGCCGGGTCGAACTCCCGGGCACCCACCAGGATCACCGGCCCCGGCAGCTCTGCGAACGCCCGCACGGCCGCCTGGCCGCGCTCCACGAGCGGCTCCACCGGACCCACCACCAAACCGGCGCCACGCAGCCGCGCCTCTCGGGCAGCCGCAAGCGCGACCTCGCTCGGCTCGTCCGACGAGGTCAGCCGGTCGAGATCAAGAGCCACCGCCGTGCGCCCCAACCGATCGAACGCGGTCCAGCCCAGGGATCGTCCCGACGCACCGGGACGCTCGCGGAGGTAGACCAGCGAGGCCCCGTCGCCCAGCGCGCGCGCCACCGCGTCGACCTCCGGCAGGTCGACGCACACCGAGGCCGCGAGCAGCCGCTCGACGGCGGGGTCCGGCGTGTCGTCGCCGAGCAGATGCGCGATGACGCGATCGGGCACGCGAAGAGCCCTGGTCAGCGACGGCCGATCCGGGTCCTCGACCAGGAGCAGGCCACCGGTCACCAGCGGCGCGAGCGGTCCCAGCCGGGCGCGCGCCGCGCCAACGGCGGCGCGCTGTGAGCCGGTGGCCAGCTCGAGCGCAAGGCCCACGCTGGCGCGCCGGCGTGAGACGTCGTCGTGCAGGTACCCGTAGAGCCGCTCGAAGCGCGGGTCCAGATCGGGCGCGAGGGCGACCAGCAGCAGCTCGAGATCGAGCGGCAGCAAACCGAAGGCGCGGCCCAGGTCGAGGAAGCGAATAGACCCTCCGCTCGCCTCGGCGGCCTCGGCAGACCGCTGGATCGCCGCCTGCAGTGGGCCCACGGCTCGCTCGGCCGCGTCGGGCACCATCTGCCCGGGCGGGCCGGCGAGCAGGTCGTCGACCTGGCCGTCCGAGATGTACAGCCCGCGAAATCGATCCTCGGGATCGGCATCGGTCGCGCGACGCCGCTCGACAGCCGCCCGGACGCGGCGCTCGAGCACCTGGAGTCGCGCGTACAGGTCCTGCAGCGAAGGGTCGTCGGGTGACCGGCCCCGCGCGAGTCCGCCCTCAACGCCGGCGGCCCGATCGATCGCCCCCATGCCCCCGATCGACCCGTGGCCATCGGTGCTGATCGCCGCACCGGGTGCCGCTCCGTCCGAGGGGCCGGTCGCACCGATCGCGGGGCCGGCGCCACGCTCCGAGACGTTGACACCACCGTCCCGATGATCGCGGTGGTTGGCGGCCGGGCTGCCCGTCCGATTGGCCATCAGGTGCTCGGGCGACGGGTCAGCGCCGCCCGTGGCGCTGTCTGCGTCCCGCGCCGGCCTGCGCCGCGCCCGCTCCCGCCGGCACCGCGTCCTGCGCGCCGGTGGCTGTGTTCGACATCCCGATCGCGGTCCCACCCGGCACCGGCGGTCCGAACGGCGTCACCGCGTCGACCGCGATCGGTGCCGTCACCACGACGTCGAGCGAGGGTTTGAGCTCGCCGCCCAGCGCCGACCAGATGTCGGCCAGGGAGCGCTCCTGGCTGGCCGGCTGGCCGACCTCGATGTAGACGGGCAGACCCGTGTCGTCGAGCGAGCCGCCCAGATCGCCCGCCTTCAGCATCGGGTTGCGCAGGAAGCAGCCGAGCAGCGAGGACAGCAGGCGATGCTCGTCCTCCGGACGCTGGGTCCAGGCCGTGACCAGGTACGCCAGCCGGAAGCGTCGCGGCGGCTGACGTCGCGCCGCCACCTTCCCGTCTGCCTCACGAACGTCCTCCCAGGACGGGACGCGCCGTTGCAGATCCTCGCGGATGTCGTACAGGTACAGGTCGATCGCCGGCCCGCTGCGTCGGGCGACCCAATCCTTGGTCGGGGCGTCGAACACGAGGTCGACGCCCGAGCCGTTGAGCGCGTCGCGGCGCACCAGCCGCTCCAGCAGCTGATCGACATCGTGGATCATCAGACGGATCGTCGCCCCGATGCTCGCCGCGGACAGCCAGCCACAGGGCATCCGTCCGGGCACCGCTGGCCGCCCGAACGGGCAGCATGCCCCGCCCCTGCGCGCGCCCCGTCGGGCCTTGTCGGGGCACCCTGCCGGTGGGAGGGTCGGCGCGTTGGGATCCCACCAGTCGGGAGAGGGCCACGCATGCCGAACTATCTGTCACCCGGCGTCTACGTCGAAGAGGTCGAGGCCGGGTCGCGTCCGATCGAAGGCGTCGGTACGGCCGTCGCCGCGTTCGTCGGACTCGCGGGCCGTGGACCGGCCAACACGCCCACGCTGGTCACCAACTGGAGCCAGTTCACGTCCACGTTCGGCGAGTTCCTCGAGGGCTCGTATCTCGCCCACGCCGTCTACGGCTACTTCCTGAACGGCGGTGGCGCCTGCTACGTCGTCCGAGTGGGCGCCGATGGCGTGATGCCCGTGGCGGCGGCCGAGCTGCCCAGCGCGGCCGACAAGGGCAAGCCGGCGTTCCGCGTCGCGGCCCTCGAGGCGGGTCCCGAGGGCAACGACATCAGCGTCGAGGTCGAGAAGGCGTCGGAGGCCGCCGAGGGCACGTTCAAGCTGGTCGTGAAGCAGAGCGGCAAGGCGGTCGAGACCTTCGACAACGTGACCGCGGGTCGCGGCAAGCAGAACGTCGCCACCGTGGTCAAGAGCCAGTCCAAGGTGATCGCGATCGAGGAGGTGGGCAGCAGCCTGGAGGCGCCCGCGACGGGCACCATGGCGCTCGCCGGCGGCGGGGCGGCGGTTCCCGCGCGCGTCACTCCCGATGACTACGTCGGCAACGCGTCGGATCGCACCGGGTTCGCCGGGCTGGAGGCGGTCGACGACATCACGATGCTCAGCGTGCCCGACCTGATGGCCGTGTACGAGCAGGGGGTCATCGATCTCGAGGGCCTGCAGGCCGTCCAGCTGGCGATGATCGCGCACTGCGAGCTGATGGGCGACCGGGTCGCGATCCTCGATGCGCCGCCAGGGCTCAACGCCCAGCAGGTCAAGGAGTGGCGGGTCGACAAGGCCGGCTACGACAGCAAGTACGCCTCGCTGTACTGGCCCTGGATCAAGGTGTTCGACCCGCTGTCCGGTCAGGCCAGGTTCGTGCCGCCGTCCGGGCACATGGCGGGGATCTGGGCGCGCAACGACGACACGCGCGGCGTCCACAAGGCGCCAGCCAACGAGGTCGTCCGCGGCGCGATCACGCTCGCGCTCAACCTGACCAAGGCCGAGCACGACCAGCTCAACCCGGCCGGCATCAACTGCATCCGTGCATTCCCCGGTCGCGGCATCCGCGTGTGGGGCGCACGGACCATCTCGAGCGATCCGGCGTGGCGCTACCTCAACGTGCGGCGCCTGTTCAACTACGTCGAGGAGTCGATCTTCGAGGGCACGCAATGGGTCGTGTTCGAGCCCAACGACCAGCGGCTGTGGGGCCGCGTGAAGCGCACGATCAACGCCTTCCTGATGCGGGTCTGGCGCGACGGAGCGCTGTTCGGCGCGACGCCCGAACAGGCCTTCTTCGTGAAGTGCGATGAGGAGAACAACCCGCCCGAGGTACGGGACGCCGGCCAGCTGATCGTCGACATCGGGATCGCCCCTGTGAAGCCGGCCGAGTTCGTCGTGTTCCGGATCGCGCAGTTCTCGGGCTCGCCGGACGCCGAGTAGCCCGTCTCGACAGCTGATATCACCCCACGGAGGCTTCCATGCCCACGGTCGATCCGCTTCTCCAAGGAAACGTCCTGCTCGACATCGACGGCGTCGGCGTCGTGGCGAACTTCAACTCGGTCTCGGGCGTCTCGAGCGAGGTGGAGATCGTCGACAACCCGTACGTCACCGACCAGGGCAAGGTCTATGTCGGCAAGCTGCCCGGCAAGCCCAAGACGCCCACCGTCACGCTCAAGCGCGGCCTGACCGGCGCCAACGAGCTGTGGGAGTGGCACACGGCGGTGATGCAGGGCACGCCGGACCGCCGCAATGGCTCGGTGATCATGTGTGACACCACCGGCATGGAGGTGCTCCGCTACAACTTCACCAACGCGATGGTGTCGAAGATCTCGCTGTCCGAGGGTGGCGCCACCGCCAGCGGGGTGCAGATCGAGGAGGCCACGCTGTCCTGCGAGACCCTGACGAAGGGCTAGGGACGGTGACGACAGCGGTGCTGCCCGAGATCGGGACCGAGCGGGGCGCCGGGGCGTCCGACGCACTGCGCACGGAGTACGCGTTCGTGCTGCCGCGTGGCTACGTGGACGGATCCGGCACGGTCCATCGCGACGGCGTGATGCGCCTGGCGACGGCCCGTGACGAGATCATCCCGCAGCGCGATCCCCGGGTCCGCGAGAACGAGGCCTATCTCACGGTCCTGCTGCTCTCGCGAGTGATCACCCGGCTGGGCTCGCTGAACCAGGTCCACACCGGCGTCATCGAGGGCCTGTTCGCCTCCGATCTCGCGTTCCTCCAGGACCTCTATCGGCGAGTCAACCAGGAGGGGCACACGCAAGCGTCGGTGACCTGCCCCGCGTGCAACCACGCGTTCACCGTGGACGTGGCGGGTGAGCAGCGCCTGGGGGAATCGTGACGTACGCGACCGACCGGCTGTTCGAAGAGGTCGCGTACGTCGCCTATCACTTCCACTGGCCGATGGACGCCATCCTCGACCTCGAGCATCCGCTCCGGCTGCGGTTCGTGGATGAGATCGGCCGGATCAACAAGCGCCTGTCCGAGGAGGATTGAGCGCCGTGCGTCTGCCCTGGCCGTTCGGCCACAGGACGGCCGGCGGCGATCAGCGTTCGCCGGCAGCCGATGCCGCATCGGTGGCACCGTCCTCCGTCCCGTCGTCGCCCGCGTCGTCGTTGGCGCCGCCAACGGGCGCCTGGGCGAGCCTGCCGCCGATCGAGCGCACCGCGGGGGATGCGCCGTTGGTCGCCCCGAGCCCGCCGTTCCTGGCCGACGTGCCGGGTCATCGGGGGCTGCCGCCGATCCTGGGGCCACTGGCACACGACACCGGCCCCGCGGCGCCCGCGGGCGTCGTCGTGGCGCACGCGAGCCCGGTACCCAGCCTCACGTCCCAAGCGCCGATGCCGACGCGTCACGTCCAGCGCCAGGTGCAGCCCGTCCCGGACTGGCCCGTCACGTCGAACGATTTGCCGCAGCCCGGCGAGCCGGCCGGAGCCGACCATTCGACGGCGGCGCCCGCCAATGCCCCGCACGAGCCCACGCCGGTCCGCAGCCTGGCCGCGGTGACGCCCGCCGCGACCGTCAGGCCGCCGGACCGCCCCCTCACCCGTGCCCCGAGCTCACCGGCGCCGCTGACACGCGGCCGTCCGATCCAGCGGTCGGCCGGCAGCCCATCGCCGGTCCCGAGCCCCGGGCAGGCAAACACGGTCCCCGGCATGCCGGCGCTGCCGCCCCCCCGCAGCATCAACCGCTGGGCCGAGTCGAGCTCCGCCTCGGACGCCACGGCGGCGGGTTTGCCGTCGTCCACGGCCAGCCAGGGCGTCCCGCGCCGTTCCCCTGGCCCGGAGCAGTCGCCGCCGACGGTGTTGCGTACGCCGGCGCGCAGCGCCGGGGTCGGCGAACCATCGCCCGCCGGGCCTGGCGCGCATCGTGTCGGACTCGGCGCGCCGATCAGCGCCCAACCGGCCACGGCCGTCACCCAGCGGCTGCCCGTGCGCGCAGTCAGCGCGCCCGATGGCTCGGCCGAGCCCGACGGACCCGGGTCCGGATCGGGCTGCCAACACCGTGTCGGACGGCACCCGCACCACCGCGGCCGGGCAGCACCCGGATGGTGCGGTCGTCACGTCTCCGACGGTCGCCCGACCGCCGTCACTGCCCGTGCTGCCGGTCGCGCAGCGCGCTGCGCCGCCGATGACCGGGAGCACGCGGGCGCGCCGCCCCGAGCGACGACCACGGCCACCCACCTTGCGGTCTCGAGCGCACGCACACGCGCCACGCGCCCGCGTCCGATCGCACCACGGTCCCGCTCGCCGGCGCCCGGCCGTTGCACCCGATCGTCACCGCCCAGCGTCAGGCGGAGAGCGCGCGTCGCCCGGGAGCCCATCAGCCCGCGTCGTCCGGGCGGCCCCGGGTCGGCGCGCACAGCCCGATCGCGCAGCCGCCCAACGCGGCCTCCGCGGGCGCGGGCGATGACCGATGGCGGCCCGGAGATCACCTTCCCCGCCCCCGGAGCCTCCCGGCTCGGCGCCGGGACAGCGGATGCGGCGGTCATGCAGCGGACACCGATGCCGACGGCCAACGCGTCCGCCGCCGGGGCACGCGCGGCCACGTCGGTGGGCGACGGCTCGACGACCCGATCCGCCCCGCGACCGCTCCGACTCGCGCGATCCGTCACGTCCTCCGGCGGACCATCGAGCGCGGGTCCACACGCCGGGGCTGCGACGATCGCACGGCCGGGCGAGGCCGCCCTGGTGACCCCCTCGTCGCCCACCGTCCAGGCCTCGCGTGCCGAGACGGCCAGCGCACCCGGCCCGATCACGGGAATCACGGCCACCCCGGTCGTCCAGCGCGTGGACGGCGCCGCGCCCAGCCCCGCATCGCACGAAGGGCACTCGGACAGCGAGCTCGACGAGCTCGCCCAGGCGCTGTTCGGCCGCATCCGAACCCACCTCCGTGCCGAGGTCATCCACGAACGCGAGGCGAAGGGCCTCACGTTCGACGCCTTCTAGGAGAGATCGATGGGCGATCCCGCCATCAACGTCGTTTACCGGTGCACCATCGACGGCTTCATCCCGCTCGGGATCTGGACCAAGATCGAGGGGCTGGGGTTCGAGTACGAGGTGACCGAGTATCGCGAGGGCGGGGTCAACGCCTACACCCACAAGATCATCGGGCCCTGCAAGTACACCAACCTGCGGCTCAGCCGGCCGGTCGACTCCACGTCCGAGCTGCTGATGCTGTGGCTCCAGTCGAACATGATCGCGGTCATCCCCCAGACGATGGCGATCACGGCCATGACCATGGCCGGCGAGGACATCACGACCTGGAACCTCTCGGGCGTGGTGCCCGTGAAATGGAGCGGGCCCAGCCTCGACATCATGAGCAACAACATCGCGACCGAGACCCTGGAGGTCAGCTACCAGGAGATCATCGGTCTGGGTGCCGTGGGTGGCCTCCTCGCGGGTGCCCTGTCCGTCTCGGCCAACCTCGGGATCTGAGGGCGCGACGCGATGGTCATGGATCAGGTCGGCTCGGCTGCCTCGAAGGTCGGCCAGGCGCTGGGCCTGCTCAAGCCCGACAAGGCCAAGCTCGTGTGCGTCGGCGACAACATGCCCTCGGGCGACACCGAGATCGAGTGCATGTTCAACCCCACCGAGTACCGGCTGTCGCAGCGGGTGGAGGTGCCGCGCAACAACACCCCGGCGCGGGAGGGCGGGACGCCACAGTACGGCGGCACCGGGGCGCTCACCCTCACCACCCAGCTGTTCTTCGACGACTTCGCGTCTGCCGAGGGCGACGTGACGCCCAAGATCTCGACCATCCTCGGTTGGACCAAGGCCACGCAGACCTCAAAGGACGCGGGGCGTCCATGCCCGCCGCTTGTCCAGTTCGTGTGGGGCGGGAACCCGCAGCTCGACGACCTCAAGGGCTACCTCACCTCGGTCGCCGTGAACTACACGCTGTTTCGCAAGGACGGCACACCGGTGCAGGCCAAGGTCGACATCACGATCGAGGGTCAGACCGACCCCGAGGCCGGGCAGAACCCGACCTCGCACGCGGTCAACAGCCGCCGGGTGCACACGATGATCGAGGGCGACACGCTCCAGTCGGTCGCCTTCCGCGAGCTCGGCAAGCCAGCCTACTGGCGCGCGATCGCGGAGCTCAACGATATCGACGACCCGATGCGGGTACGGGCCGGCACCGCGCTCCTCATCCCCACCCGCGCCGACGCCGCGCGCAGCCTCTGAGGCCCCGATGTCCACTGCGACCGCCTCCATCCAGCGAGCCGTCGAGATCGACGGGGCCGAGATCGCCGCTGACATCGACGCGCAGCTCGAGAGCGTGCTCGTCCTCGATCGCATGGCGATGCCCGACATGTTCACGCTCGTGTTCCGCGATCCCGGTCGCGACATCGTGTCGCGTGCCGGGATCGAGATCGGGCGGTCGGTCACCATCTCCACGACCTCGGTGTCAGCCGATGAGCCGGAGCCACTGATCAAGGGTGAGATCACCTCGATCGAGACCGAGTACGACTCGCTGGGCACGCGGGCGGTCGTCCGTGGCTACGACCGCTCCCACCGCCTGGCCGCGGGCCGCAAGACCGCCACCTACCAGAACGTGAAGTACTCGGACGTCGCATCGCGGATCGCGAGCGACGCCGGGCTGTCGGCGGACGTCGACGACTCGGGCGGGACCGTCGAGCACCTGCTCCAGGCGAACCAGTCCGACCTCGACTTCCTCTATGGTCTCGCCCACCGGATCGGCTTCGACTGCCGGGTCGACGACCGGACGCTGCTGTTCAAGCGACCGGTCGAGTCGTCAGGCGCGCCGGGCGAGGGGGACTTCCGAAGCCAGGACCCGGTGCAGCTGGTCTGGGAGCACAACCTGCTCGAGTTCCGGGCCCGGATGAGCGCCGTCGCCCAGGTCAGCGAGGTCAAGGTCCGTGGCTGGGACGTGACCGCCAAGGAGGCGGTCGTCGGCCGCGCCGACGCGACCGCGACCAATGCTGAGCTGCAGACCACGGCGGCGGACCTGGCCGGCAAGGTGGGCGGCGGGACGCTGGTGGTGGTGGATCATCCGGTCGGCACCCAGGAGGCGGCCGACGAGCTGGCCGCCGCCCGCGCCCAGCAGATCGGCAGCGCGGCCTTCGAGGCCACGGCGGTGGCCGTCGGATCACCCGCGCTCAAGGCGGGAACCGCCGTCAGCGTGAGCGGCGTCGACCAGGCGCTCGAGGGCAAGTGGGTGATCAGCGCCTCGCGCCACGAGTTCGGCAACGGAACCTACCGGACCTGGCTCGAGTTCACCGGCCGCCAGGATCGCTCCATCCTGGGCCTCGTGTCCCAGGGATCCGGGAGCGCACAGCGGGATCGCTTCTACGGCGTGGCGGTGGGGATCGTGACCGACAACAACGATCCCGACGCGCTCGGCCGCCTCAAGGTCAAGTACCCCTGGCTGAGCGACGATGCCGAGTCGTACTGGGCGCGCCTGGTGGCGCCCGGTGCCGGGAACCAGGCCGGCGTGATCTGGATGCCCAGCGTGGGTGACGAGGTGCTGGTCGCGTTCGAGCACGGCGATGTCAGCCACCCGCTGGTCCTCGGTGGCCTGTGGAACGGCAAGGACAAGGTCCCCTTCGACGCCAGCAGCGACCTGGACGCGGGTACGGTCACCAACTTCGGGTTCGTCTCCCGCACGGGTCACGCGATCCGGCTCCAGGAGTCGAGCCAGGCCAACTCGATCATGCTCACGACCGGCGACGGCAAGGTCTCGATCGAGATCGACCAGGACAACCAGCGTGTCAACGTCACGTCCCAGGGCAAGATCCTGCTCGACGCCCAGGGCGACATCGAGCTGCACTCGGGCGGGTCGATCAAGCTCAAGGCCGACAGCTCGATCGAGATCGAGGCCGGTGGCCAGGCCAAGATCAAGGGCGCCACCGTGGCGCTCAACTAGGGGGCGACGACGATGGCACAACCGCTGGTGATGGGCGACAAGATCCAGGGCCAATGCGCGATCCACCAGGTACCCAACCCGGCCTCAGGCGCGCCACAGCCGTCGCCCTCGCCGCTGCCGTTCTCCGCTCCCCTCCTCCAGGGGCTCGAGCAGACCGTGACCATCGGCGGCAAGGCGGTCGCCGTCGTCGGCTCGTCGGGGTTCAACACGCCGCCGCACGTCGGGCTGCACCCCAGCGATCCGTTCATGGTCCCGACCACCCAGCAGGGAACCGTGCTGTCAGGCAGCCCGACGGTCATGGCCGGCGGCAAGCCGGTGGCCACCACGAGCTCGCAGGTCGCGATGTGCGCGCAGGCGCCTGGACAACCGATCTCGACCGTGACCGACGTGACGGTGGCATGAGGAGGCGGACGTGAGCGAGGAGTTCGTCGGACGCGGCTGGGCCTTTCCGCTGCGAACCGACGCCACCGGGGGTATCGCGCTGGTCTCGCGCGAGCGCGAGATCGAGGAGGCGATCCGGCTGATCATCGGTACCTCGCCCGGCGAACGCCCGATGCGCCCCGAGTTCGGCTGCCGGATCCACGACTTCGTGTTCGCGCCGGCGGACGGCACCACGGCGTCGGCGATCTCGGCCGAGGTCAAGGCAGCGCTCCGCCGCTGGGAGCCGCGGATCGACGTGGACGACGTGACGGTCTCGTTCGACGCGCGCGATGCGGCCGTCATGTACATCGACATCCGCTACGCCATCCGGCGCACCAACGACCGCCGCAACCTCGTGTTCCCGTTCTACGTGATCCCGGGAGGAGACTGACCATGGCCCTGCCGGTCCCCAATCTCGACGACCGCCGGTTCCAGGACCTGGTGGACGACGCCAAGCGCCTCGTCCAGCAGCGCTGCCCGGAATGGACCGACCACAACGTGTCGGATCCTGGGGTCACCCTGATCGAGCTGTTCGCGTGGATGACCGACCAGCTCGTCTACCGGCTCAACCGCGTCCCCGACCGCAACTACGTCAAGTTCCTGGAGCTGATCGGCGTCTCCCTGTACCCGCCCACGGCCGCCCGGACGGCCGTCACGTTCTGGCTCTCGGCCCCGCAGCCTGGCACCGTGACCATCGCCGCCGGCACGCAGGTGGCGACGCTGCGCACCGACACCTCCGAGGCGATCGCGTTCACCACCGTCGAGGACCTGCCCATCGTTCCGAGCTCGCTCCTCCACCTGGGCTCGATGGTCGATGGCAAGACGCTGCGCGACCACTCCGAGGCGCTGCAGAAGGAGACCGAGATCTTCTGCTTCCAGAAGGTGCCGGCCGTGGGCGATGCCCTGTACGTCGGGCTCCCCGAGGCCGTGCCATCGAACGCCGTCCGGATGCGCTTCCGGGCCGACATCGAGGGCGTGGGCGTCGATCCCACCAACCCGCCGCTCGCCTGGGAGGCGTGGTCGGGCGACGACTGGGAGCCGTGCGAGCTCGACTCCGATACCACCGGCGGCCTCAACCGCGATGGGGACGTCGTGATCCATGTGCCGCGAACCCATACCGCGTCGCTCATCGCCAAGCAGCGTGCCGGCTGGATCCGGGCGCGCGTGACCGAGCTCGTCGAGGGTCAGCCCGCCTACAGCGCCTCGCCCAACATCAAGGGCCTGTCGGTGATCACGATCGGCGGCACGGTCGACACCGTGAACGCCGAGCTGGTGACCGAGGAGGAGGTGGGGACCTCCGAAGGCGTGCCCGGCCAGCGCTTCGTGCTCAAGCGAGGGCCGGTCGTGCCCGGGGACGAGGACCCGATCCTCGAGGTCAGCGGCGCCGATGGCTGGGAGGAGTGGCGTCACGTCGGTGATTTCGCCAACAGCGGGCCCGACGACCATCATTTCAGCCTCGATCTGTCGAGCGGCGAGGTCAGGCTCGGTCCGGCCGTTCGCCTGGCCGATGGCGCGCTCCGCAGCTACGGCGCCGTCCCGGCGAAGGGTGCTCGCCTCCGGATGCGCGAGTACCGCATCGGCGGTGGCCGGTTGGGCAACGTGTCGCAGCGCGCGATCAGCGTGCTCAAGTCGTCGATCCCGTTCGTGTCGCGGATCGAGAACCGGCGACCGGCCCGTGGCGGCGTGGACGGGGAGGACATCGAGAATGCGAAGGTGCGCGGACCCATCCGGCTCCGCGCCCGGAGCCGAGCCGTCACCACCGAGGACTACGAGCAGCTCGCCCGCGAGGCTGCGCCGGAGATCGCGCGGGTCCGCGCGGTGGCCGCGGGTGACGGTGCCGATGCCGGCGCCGTGCGCGTGCTGGTCGTGCCATCCGCAGTATCAGAGCAGGGTCGACTCCGGTTCGAGCAGCTGGTCCCGGGCCACGACACCCTCCAGAAGATCACCGACCACCTCGAGGAGAGCCGGGTCATCGGCACGCGCGTGCTGATCGAGCCGCCCGTGTACCGCGGCATCACCGTGGTCGCACGCCTGCGCGCCCGGGCCCGGGTCAACCCCACGCGGCTCCAGGAGCAGGCGCTTCAGGCGCTGTACGAGTACTTCCATCCGATCACGGGTGGGCGGGACGGAAGTGGCTGGGCATTCGGACGGCCGATCAACGTCGGCGAGGTCTACTCCGTGCTCTCGGGCCTGCGCGGAACCGAGCTGGTCGAGGATGCGCGCCTGTTCGGCGCGGACCCCGTCACCGGGCAACGTGGCCAGCAGACTCAGCGGCTCGAGCTCGAGCCCCACGCCCTGGTGTTCAGCTACGAGCACCAGGTGATGGTCGAGGGCGCCTGATGCGCGGCGTCGTGCCGGGTCTGGCAACGGCGCACCCGCTGGGTGCGACGCTGCCTGCCCTGTACCAGGACGACGACTTCGCGCAGCGGTTCCTGGCCGGGCTGGACGACGTGATCGCCCCGGTGATGAGCACCATCGACAACTTCGACACGTACCTCGATCCGGCGCTCACGCCGGATGACTTCCTGGACTGGCTGTCGGGCTGGGTGGGCATCGTGCTCGACGACAGCTGGGACGAGGCACGGCGGCGAACGATCGTGGCCAGAGCCGCCGAGCTGTACCGGATGCGCGGCACCGCGACGGGGCTGGCGGGACAGGTCGAGATCCAGACCGGCGGCACCGTGGAGATCGTCGAGAACGGCGCTACCGGCTGGTCCGTCGATCCGGGTGGCGCGCTGCCCGGGTCTGCGGAACCGCTCGTCGTCGTGCGGGTCACCGTGCCCGACCCGAAGACCATCGACGCCGCGCGGCTCGACACGCTGGTCGCGGCGGCCAAGCCGGCCCACGTGCTCCATCGGATCGAGATCATCAAGGGGGGCGGCGGAGCCTCGAAGGGATGATCGGCGGACCCCCTGACGTGCCGGCCGGCCGTCGATCCGTCTATCCTCATCGGGACCCTAACCTGACTCGGAGAGCGACCGCGTGATCGTCTGCGGCAACTGCGGCCACCGGAACGAGGATACGGACGCGTTCTGCGGGAACTGCGGTCAGTTCCTGGAGTGGGTGGGCAAGCGGACGGACGACCCCGGAGCGGCCGAGGGCGCCCAGGCCGGGGGCACCGAGGCTGGTGCCCCGGCGTCCGGGGGAGGCGGGTGGTCGGTCACGGACCGGGTCGTCGTGATCGAACCGGAGCCGGAGCCCGAACCAGAGCCGGAGCCGGAGCCGGTGCCGGAACCGGAGCCTGAGCCGGTGCCCGAACCCGAGCCTGAGCCCGAGCCAGAGCCGGAACCTGCGCCTGAGCCCGAGCCGGAACCTGCGCCTGAGCCCGAACCGGAACCGGTGCGTGAGCCCGAGCCGGAACCGGTGCGTGAGCCCGAGCCCGAGCCCGAGCCGGAACCCGAGCCTGAGTCGGTGCCCGAACCCGAGCCGGTGCGTGAGCCCGAGCCCGAACCGGAACCAGAACCCGAGCCGGAACCAGAACCCGAACCCGAGCCTGAGCCGAAACCTGCGCCTGAGCCCGAGCCGGAACCGGTGCGTGAGCCCGAGCCTGAGCCCGAGCCGGAACCCGAGCCGGTGCGTGAGCCCGAGCCCGAACCGGAACCCGAGCCTGAGTCGGAACCGGTGCGTGAGCCCGAGCCCGAGCCCGAGCCCGAGCCGGAGCCGGAACCAGAGCCAGAACCCGAACCCGAGCCTGAGCCGGAACCCGCGCCTGAGCCGGAACCCGCGCCTGAGCCGGAACCCGAGCCGAGCCGGAACCCGAGCCTGAGCCCGAGCCCGAGCCCGAGCCCGAGCCGGAGCCGGAGCCGGAACCAGAACCCGAACCCGAGCCTGAGCCCGAGCCTGAGCCCGAGCCTGAGCCGGAACCTGCGCCCGAGCCGGCGCCGGAGCCCGTGCCCGCACCGCCCCCTCCGCCGGCGGCTCGGCGTGGCGGCCCATCCCACCGCGCATCACAGGTCCTCGGGCCGGCGGCAGGCTTCTCGGCTCCAGACGTCCCGCCATCGGCAACCCCGGTTCCCCCGACACCAACGGCGGCGACATCGCCCGCCCACCTCGAACCCCCGGTAACGCCCCCGACGCCATCCGTCACTCAACCGCCAGCCCGTTCACCGGGCGGACTGCCCGCACAGCCTGCGGCCAGACCGCCGACCGCAGCTCCGGCCGCCGAGCAGCCGCCGGTCCGCCGCCCCGGCGCCGCCATCGCTGCCTCAACCGCGGCGGCTGCGACGCGACCCGCAGCGGAAGCCGGTCAGCCGGAAGCGCGACTGCCGACGACACAGGTCGCTGCGCGGCCAAAGCCGGTTGCGAGCGTCGAGCGGCGGGTTGCCCAGCCGGGTGATCGGATCTGCGGGAACTGCGGCGAGCCCAATGATCCCCAGCGCAAGTTCTGTCGTCGATGCGGCAACAGCCTCGTGACGGCGGAGGTCCACGCACCCAAGCCGCTGCCGTGGTGGCGCAGGATCTTCCATCGCGCCCCGAAGGCGCCCGAGGCAGTACACGGCCGGGGAACGGGTCCCCACGATGAAGGCCGGCTCACGCGGCGGCGGTGTCAGGTCGCGGATCCGGGGCCTGCTCAAGATCCGGAACCTCATGGTCGCCGGGCTCGGGATCATCGTGATGATCGGCATCTTCGGCTACATCGGCATCCCGTCCTGGCGAGGCTACGTCGCCGATTTCACGTCCGGCGGCGTGTCGGGCATGGTCGATCGCGTTCGCGACTTCATCAATCCGCCGCTGCTACCGCTCCACCCGGATCCAGGTGCCGTGTCCGCCAGCAGCGAGATCGACGGACACGAAGCCCGGAAGGCGTTCGATGGCTTCACGAACACGGACTGGCAGGGAAACGGCAGCGCACCCGACCTGACCGTGACCTTCAAGGAGCCGGTGAACCTCGGCGCGGCTATCGTGCGCATCGGCAACGAGGACGCGTTCGTGGACATGCGGCGGCCGGCCACCCTCGAGCTCGATTTCTCCGACGGAAGCTCGACCACCTTGACCCTTGCCGACACCCACGATCCGCAGACGTTCGATCTGGGCGCCTCGGGCGTGACCTCGATGACGATCAAGGTCGTGGCGACCAACGGACCTGACGGCACGCCCGTGTCGATATCGGAGATCGAGCTGTTCACCAAGGGCTGACCGCCGTCGGGATGCGACCGACGCTCGGCAGGGCCGCGCCATGGCCGGACGCGGCACGCCGATCAGGAGACGTTGACGGGCAACCCCTCCGAGACCCCCAGGCCCTCGAGCACGGCGGCGTACTCGCGACGATCCCGAGAGGCGGCGCCTGCGTCGCCGGCGCTTTCCCGTGCCTCGATCAGGTTGCGCCACAGGGCGTCCTGATAGCGGTCGAGCTCGAGCCCAAAGCGGCAGGCGCGTACGGCGGTCGCGGTGTCGCCGGCGATCAGCGAGGCCTCGGCCAGAGCTCGGGCGGCCTCGACCGCCGCCTCGCGGTAATGATCCCGCCGAGCCACGGCCCACTCGCTTGGTCCTTCCTCGGGCAGCAGGTCGCCACCGTATAGCTCGATGGCCGTCGACAGGGCGGCAATCGGCTGGTCGCCATGAGCCTCGGCCGCACGTGCCGCGGCGAGCGCTTCGTCGAACCGGCCGACGTCGACCTCGTCCGACGACACGGCCAGCCGGTACGCGTCGCCGTCCCGCTCGACAAGCAGGCCACCTGGTGGCGCGGCGACCTCGTCCAGCCAGCGGCGCAGCGTGGACAGGGCGACATGCAGGTTGCGCGCCCCGGCCGTCGCATCGGCATCGGGCCACAGCGCCTCCTGGAGCACCTCGCGGTGGACCGGAGAGCCGGCGTGGACCGCCAGCAGGCGCAGGAGGCTGCGCACCCGCGGCTTGGCGCCGTCCAGCGGAACGCGATGGCCATCGACATCGAGGGTGAAGCCGCCAAGGGTCGTGATATGCACGCTCGCACCGCGATCCGCGGCCGGGCTGTCACCGGGGGCCAGGTCGCCGGGGACGGAGTCACGGGCGACCCCATGGCCATGGCCGGCAGGCACACCGACATCGGTGCCCGCACCCTCGTCGTCCGCGGGCAGCACCAGACCCGTGTCGCGCCCGACCGCCTCGGCCATCAGCGCGAAGTCGGTGGCACGCGGGTCGTCGAGCCGGGCGAGCGCCGCGTACGCGAGCAGGCGCGGCGCCTGCGTACCCGCGGCCCGGCCGGCGGACTCGGCAACGAGCGCGACATCCCGGGCATCGGCGGCCCCCAGATCGGTGGCCGCGAGCGCGGCGAGGCCACGCGCCCAGGCCTCGAGCACCCCAGCACCGAGACGCCGGAATGCCGTCGCGGCTGCATCGGCCGAGCGGAGCCGATCCTCGGCGTCGCGCGACCGGGACCATCCTCGCGCCAGGAGCGCCAGCGCCGGGATCCACGGATCCTGCGCCGATCGCCCGGGGGACCCCGTCGACGTCGCATCGGCTCGCCGCACCAGCTCGGTCGCGGTCCCTTCGTCAACGGTCGAGGGCACCTCCGACGCGGCCGAGGCGGGCTCGTCGCCAAGCGCAACCCCGATCGCTCGAGCCAACCGGGCGAGCCAGGGAACACCCGCCCGCTCCGCCTGCTCAACGGCCCGGTCGACTTCGCCCGGATCCCACGGGCGGCCGCTCAGCAAGCCGGCGACCTGCGCGCCGAGGCGAGCGGCCGCCATCGCGAACGGACCAACCCCTCCGGTGTCCGTCACCGCTCGAAGCTGGCGGTGGGCCGCCGTAACCTCGCCCCCCGCGAGCGCCAGCAGGCCGCGGGCGACCGGCAGCGCCAGGTCATCGGGCGGCACCGCCTCGCGCGCGACCACGCCAGGATCGCGAACGAGGCCCGCGCGCAGCACTCCGGCGGCATCCGGTGTCGGGTTGGCAGCCGGATCGAGCCAGGCGTTGATCGCCTGTCGCTCCCGACGTGGAGCGTCGGCGGCCCGCGACGGCCCGAGCGCACTCTCCGCACGCAGATAGCCCTCGATGGCGGCCGACCAGCGGCCGTCGTTGCGGGCGCGACGAGCCACGGCAAGCGCAACCCAGGGGTCGTGGCGCTCGAATGCGGGTGGGACCGCGTCCATCCAGCCACTTCGGCCGGTGGCCGCGAGATGCTCCCCCTGCCGGCCGAGCAGGCGGCTCGCCGCATCCCAGTCCTCCGCGCGGCAGTAGGCCCGCAGCGCCTCAGGCAGCGCGCCGTCGGCCTCGAGCAGCGCACCGGCGCGGGCGTGTCGCACCCGTGCCTCCGCCTCGCCGCATGCCTCGACCAGCATCCGGTCCAGCTGCTGGCGCAGCACCGAGTGATAGCGGTACTCGTCCTCCGTGTCCTCCACCGGCACCGTGAACACGCTCCGTCTCGCGAGCTCGTCGAGCATCGCCTGGCTCCCGCTGGTACCGAGCAGCCGGTCACACAGGGCTCCGGACAGCCGGCCCAGCACACACGTCTCGAGCAGGAACTGCCTGAGCTCGTCGGGGAGGCCGGACAGCACGTTCTGTGCGAGGTACTCGCGGAGCAGCCGGCTGCTGACCCCGGCTCGGCCGAGCATCCGGCGTCGCTCCTCCATCGGCCGGCCCTGGGTGGCCAGATGGAACAGCTGGAGGCCGGCTGCCCAGCCTTCGGTCCGGCGGGCGAGCACGGCGAGGTCGGCCGGTGGGATCGGGTCGTGGTAGACGTCTCGGAACAGCTCCTCCACCTCCCACGCGCGGAAGCGGAGATCGTCCTGGCCCAGCTCGAGCAGCTCTCCGGAGACTCGGAGGCGGGGCAGGTTGATCGTGGGCGGCACACGAGCTGCGATGACGATGGCCAGCCATGGTGGCGCGTAATCGACGAACCGGCCGAGGGCCGTCTCGGCCGCCGTTCCCTCGAGGGCATGACCGTCGTCGATCACGAGGCCGACCGCGCGAACGGGGTGAGCCTCGAGCTCCCTTGCGAGATCCTCCACGGTCGCCGCTCCGCTCGGCAGGTCAGGCAGGACCCCCGCCATCGCGGCCTCGACGTGGCGGACGAACGAGGCTTCGTCCGCATCCCAGCTCTCGGCCCGGTACCAGCCGACCGGCGCATCAGCCGACGTGGCGAACCGGGCGACGAGCGTCGTCTTGCCGGAGCCAGCAGGCGCGATGACGAGCGTCAGCCGATGCTGCCAGGCATCAGCCAGGCGGGCATCGAGCCGCGAGCGCTTGAGCGCTTCCGGGGCCGGAATGCGGATCTTCGCCGGGACGACGAGCGGTACAGGTGCCTCTTGTGGCCCCCGCGCCGATCGAGCCGGACTACGTCCGTCTCGCAATGGCGTTCTCCACCCTCACGCCGCTTAGGTCGGCGCAGTGGACGTATGGTGCCACCGCGGGCGTGAACGGGTCCACTGAGTTATGCACGGCTTGGCCGTACGGTCAACGGGGACGGCATCCCTATTCGATCCGGCGCACCACCACGGTGGCGCCTGCGGAGACCAGGGCAACACGGTGGTGCGCTCCGCCGACGCCAGGCGGAACCGGTTCGACGCCGCCTGGTCAGCGCCAGTCGGGCTGGCGGTTGGTGGCCCCCTCAACGCCGAGGCTGGCGACATCCGCGCCGGTCGCCAGGTCGACCACGACGATCTGCGAGCCGGTGTTGCCCCGCACCACCGCAATCAGCGTGCCGTCCGGTGACCAGGTGGGGTCATGCTCGTTGACGTCGACGCTGGTGACGCGACGCATGCCGGTCCCGTCCGGGTGGGCCACGTACAGCGCCTTGGGCGCGTCGGCGTTGTCGCGGCGGGTGAACGCCAGCCACTGCCCATCGGGCGAGAACGACGGATCGTCGTAGATCCCCGGCCCCAGGTCGATCAGGCGTTCGTTGCTGCCGTCGGCGTTCATGAGGAACAGGTGCGCGTCGCCGGTCCGCTTGGACGCAAACGCGATCGTCGACCCATCAGGGGACCAGTTCGGGTCCCAGTCATCCGCGGGATCGTCGGTCAGTCGGGCGGTACCGCTGTGGTCGCTCACCGGCCGCGTGTAGATATCGAGGCCGCCGCTGCCCCCGCCCTGACCGTGCGTGAAGGTGGAGGCGAACGCGATCACGTCGATGTCGGGGGACCATGCAGGATGACGGTCGACCCCGTGGTGCGTGAACTTGGGGTCCGCGGGCACGACACCATCCGCACCGATCAGGCGCAGGCCATCCACAGTGCGGTACACGACGGCCGAGCGATCCCATGACCACGAGGGATCGGACTGGTCTCCGGATCCCCCGGCCAGCTTGTGCAGGCTGCCGTCAGCCGCATTCCATACCCGGACGTCGTTGTTGCCGTTCTTCTCCGCCGCGAACACGATCTGGCCCGTCAGACCGGGTATGGGGGTCGGTGCCGGGGTTGCTGTTGCCGGGGGTGACGGGGCGGGCGTGGCGCTGCTGTTCGGGCTCGGGCTTTCGCCCGGCTCGAGGCTCTGGCTGGGCTGGGGTGTCGGCGACGCGCCTGCGCCTGTCAGGCTCGATGCCTGCGGCGACTGCGCCGGAGCAGCGGTGGACGGATCCGCCGATGTGCCTCGCGACAGGAACAGCGCGCCACCCAGGACCACGGCGACGACGACCACCGCGGCCCCGCCGAGGAGGGCCAGTGATGGACCTGACCGGCTGGCGGGCGGAGGCACCGGTGGTTCGGCGGGTGCCGGCGCAAGCTCCGTTGCGCACCGCCGGCAGAACGTACGTGACGGATCGTTGACAGTGCCGCATGCGGGACACACGAGGGCGGCTGCGCTCGCCGGGTCCGTGCCGGGTCCGGACGACTGGTCGCCGGGCGGCTCGCCCGACGTGCCGGCAGCCGTCGCTCCCACGGCCGGCAACGCGACTGTGGGCGCCTCGTCGGCGGCGGGATCAGCGCTCCACTCGAGGAACGACCCGCACGATCCACAGAACGCGGCCCCTGACTCGTTCTCGGTGCCACAGACCTTGCATACGATCACGCTTGCGTCCGCTCCTCCCGCGCCGAAGACAGGGCGTCAGTCTAGCGGGCACCGGCACTCGAACACACACTCCTGCGCGCCCGACCGCCTGTCGCCCGCCGTGCCCTCGTCCGCCCACGCCTGCCGCCGCTGCCCGCGCCCACGCCCTCCTGCGTCCACGGCCGCCCTCCTGCCCACGCCCGACCGCCCGTCGCGCTCCTGCCTCCCGTCGCCCTCCTGCCCGCCCTCCTGCGTCCCGCCTGCCCACGTCCGGCCTCCTGCGTCCCGCCTGCCCACGTCCGGCCTCCTGCCCATCTCCCACCTCCTGCCGCCCCCGCTGCCATCTCCCGCCGCCTGTCGCCCATCCTCCTGCCCGCTCCGCCTGGTCCGTCCTCCTGTCGCCCACACCTGATCAGCCACCCACCCCACGGGTGCGATCCGGCGGTGCCATCACGCGACCTGCGCAGGTACCCATGGGGTGCATGCAACGGCCCCGATCGGGCGTCGGACCTGCGCAGATACCCGTGGTGTGGGTCCTCGCGCAGCTCTCGACCGCCACACCTGCGCCACGACCCACCCGGTGGGTACCTGATCAGGTTGACGGTCCCTGTGCGGCTGTCCGCGCCCGGCTGACCCGTCGGACCTGCGCATGTCCACCGTTCGTACCCACCCCATGGGTACCTGATCGAGTCGCGAGGCGAAGGGGTCGCGCGGCAAGCGGGGGTCGCGAGGCGAGCGGCGTGAGGGACGATCAGGTCTTCGACCGATGCCCCACGCGACCGATGCCCCACGCGTCCTCGCGCCGGATAGACTGCGCCTGATGTCCGCCATCGCCACCCTCGCCCCGACAGAGCTCAGCGTCGACCCCGGATCCGCCGGCGCGACCACCATCCGCGTCCGCAACGCGGGCTCGATCGTCGATCGCTTCGACCTCGACGTGGTAGGTGTCACGGGTTGGGTCCAGGTCGATCCACCGTCGCTCTCGCTGTTCCCCGGCGCCGAGGGCAGCGCCACGATCACGTTCGCGCCGCCGCGCGGGAGCATGCCTCGAGCGGGCACCGTGCCCTTCGGCGTGAGGGTTCGCCCGGCCGCCGATCCGTCCGGTTCGACCGTCGAGGAGGGGCGCATCACGGTCACGCCGTTCAGCGCCGTGACCGCGGACATCGCGCCGCAGACCTCGCGCGGTCGGCGTGGCGCACGGCACGAGGTGGGCGTCGAGAATCGTGGCAACGCGCCTGTCGAGGTGGTGGTCACCGCGCTCGATCCCGACCGCCGGTTGGCGTTCTCGGTGAGCCCTCGAGCGCGCCGTCGTCGGGCCGGAGCAGCGGGTCGGGTTCGGGGTCGGCGTGCGTGTCGATGATTCGTTCCCGTTCGGCAGCCGACGGCCGCGACCGTTCGAGGTCAACGTCGCGCCTGGGCGCCAGCCACCGACCCGGCTGCGTGCGACCCTCAGCCAGGGACCGCTGCTGCCGGGCTGGATCCTGCCCGTCGGCGGTCTCGCCGTCGCCGCCCTCGCATTGAGCGCCGTGGCGTTCGTCGCCGGCGTCGGTCCGTTCGCGCCCAAGGTGACACCGGCGCCGACTCTCGCGGCGCAGGTGACCCAGGCACCGGTCTCGGAGGCACCCACCGAGTCGCCCTCGACGCTCCCGTCCGCCTCCCCCTCCGTGGCCGCCAGCCCGACGTCATCGCCCACACCGGCGCCGCTCCAGCCGGGCGACTTCACGCTCGAGGTCACGGGCGACGCTGTCGCGCTGGGCAACGGGCTGGCACTCAATTGCGCTCCGACCGATGACGCTTGCCGTAACGAGGCCAAGGACACGATCCGCACCATCGTGACCGAGCTCCAGAACCCCTACTCGGGCGCCGGGATCCCGAGCACCCGTAGCCTCCAGATCGCCAACACGCTGCCGGTCGTCCTCACCGCGACGCGCGACTTTCCGTGGCGCCAGCTGGGTGCCGGCGAGACGGGCGAGACCAGGGCCGCGGTCATCGACCTGGGGCCGCTGCTGGCCAACCCCGCTACGTACGTGTACGCGGTGGTCGACACCGCGGATGGGTCCGAGACCCGGCGTTTCGTCATCGACCCGGCGATCGCGCACCAGCTGTTCAGCATGCTGTACCAACTGCCACCCGCGATGGGTGACGTGACCGCCGCGACGCCACCTCCAGGTTCGACGATCCAGGACCAGCTGTTCGTCGATCAGATCAACTGGGACAACATCCAGTGGGTGCTCGCCTCACCGTCGCCGTGAGCGCGGAGCGCGGCGTCTGAGCGCGGAGCGCGGCGTCTGAGCGCGGAGCGCGGCGTCTGAGCGCGGAGCGCGGCGTCTGCGCGCGGAGCGCGGCGTCTGAGCGCGGAGCGCGGCGTCTGAGCGACATGACGACGCCCGGCGGCAGGCCACCGGGCGTCGGTCGGGCTTGGGCGTCGACGAT